>JAHIYE010000007.1 GCA_018815325.1 Gammaproteobacteria bacterium
CACTGGGCCGCATCATGGACGTGCTGGGCGCCCCGATTGACGAGCGTGGCCCCGTGTCCGCTGAACTGTCGGCCTCCATCCACCGCAAGGCCCCTTCCTATGACGAACTCAGCCCCTCGCAAGAGTTGCTCGAGACCGGCATCAAGGTGATCGACCTGATCTGCCCGTTCGCCAAAGGCGGCAAGGTGGGTCTGTTCGGTGGTGCCGGTGTGGGCAAGACCGTGAACATGATGGAACTCATCAACAACATCGCCAAGGCCCACTCTGGCCTGTCGGTGTTTGCAGGTGTGGGCGAGCGTACCCGCGAGGGCAACGACTTCTATCACGAGATGGCCGATTCCGGCGTGGTGAACCTCGAGAACCTGCCCGAGTCGAAAGTGGCCATGGTGTATGGCCAGATGAATGAGCCCCCGGGCAACCGCCTGCGCGTGGCCTTGACCGGTCTGACGATTGCCGAGTCCTTCCGTGACGAAGGCAAGGACGTGCTGTTCTTCGTGGACAACATCTACCGTTACACCCTGGCCGGTACCGAAGTGTCCGCGCTGCTGGGGCGTATGCCTTCCGCCGTGGGTTACCAGCCGACATTGGCCGAGGAGATGGGTCGTCTGCAAGAGCGCATCACGTCCACAAAAGTTGGCTCGATCACCTCGATCCAGGCGGTGTATGTGCCGGCCGATGACTTGACCGACCCGTCGCCTGCGACCACCTTTGCCCACCTGGACTCCACCGTCGTGCTGTCACGTGACATCGCGTCACTCGGCATCTATCCGGCCGTAGATCCGCTGGACTCCACCAGCCGTCAGTTGTCTCCCGATGTTGTCGGTGTGGATCACTACGAAACAGCCCGTGCCGTGCAGGGCACGCTGCAGCGCTACAAGGAGCTGCGTGACATCATCGCGATTCTGGGCATGGACGAACTGGCGCCTGAAGACAAACTGATCGTGTCACGTGCACGTAAGATCCAGCGTTTCCTGAGTCAGCCTTTCCACGTGGCGGAGGTGTTTACCGGTACGGCCGGCAAATACGTGTCACTGGCTGAAACCATTCGCGGCTTCAAGATGATCGTCAACGGTGAGTGCGATCACTTGCCCGAGCAGGCTTTCTACATGGTCGGCACGATTGACGAAGCCTTCGAAAAAGCGAAGAAGATCTAACGGACGGCCACTATGAACACTATCCACGTCGATGTGGTCAGTGCCGAGGAGTCCATCTTCTCAGGTGAGGCGCGCTTTGTAGCCTTACCCGGAGAAGCTGGAGAGCTTGGCATTTATCCACGCCATACGCCGCTGATCACGCGCATCAAGTCCGGCTCTGTCCGTATCGAGATGGCTGACGGCAGTGAAGAGTTCGTCTTTGTGGCCGGTGGCTTGCTCGAGGTGCAACCCGAATGCGTGACGGTACTGTCCGATACGGCTATTCGTGGCAAAGATCTGGATGAAGAGAAGGCCAACGCAGCCAAACTGGCAGCTGAAGAAGCGCTGAAGAACGCCAAGAGCGACATTGACATGGCCAAGGCAACCTCCGAGCTGGCTGTCATGGCTGCCCAGATCGCCGCACTGCGCAAATACCGCCAGAAGAAGTAAACAGCAAAACCTGCGCCGCAGGATGGCAGGCTGCTGATGAAAAGGCTCTGACCGCAAGGACAGGGCCTTTTTGCATTGGGGTCACAGCCGGCTTGGATAAATCAGGGAAAATGAACCTCTTGCGAGATCAACACCTATGCCCAAAGCAAAGCTACAAGCCGCCACCTTGGGGGGCAGTGCCGATGACATCGAAGCAACGTTCTATGAAGCGCTGCAAACAGCAGACATTGACAAACTGATGGGCTGTTGGGCCGACGAGGATGACATCTGTTGCGTGCACCCGGGCGGGCCGCGTCTGATGGGTGCGGCGGCTATTCGCGCGAGCTTCGAAGCCATGTTTGCCAACGGCAGCATACTGGCCAGGCCCTCACATGTGCGCAAGGTCATTACCTTGACCAGTATTTTTCATGGCGTGCTGGAGCGTATTGAGCTTGGCACAGAGGGCGGGCCGCGAGAAGCCTATGTGGTGGCCAGCAATGTTTATCACAAGACGGCCCAGGGCTGGCGGCTGGTAGTTCATCATGCGAGCCCTGGGACGGGTCGTGAACTGATTGAAGCCAACGATACGTCGCTGCGGCTTCACTGAGCGAGATGGCCACAGTTACGGTGTCATATGGCACTTGACCCTATGAACCATGCAGCACCCTGGTGGTTGCCAGGCGGTAATCTCCAGACAATTTGGCCCGCCCTCTATGCGAGGCGGGCATACGGTGCATTGCCGCAGTACCGCAGGGAGCGCTGGACTACGCCGGATCAGGACTTCGTCGATGTCGATTGGCTGGAGGGAAGTCCAGGCCGCCCCTTGATCGTGCTGTTCCATGGTTTGGAGGGTTCGTCCCGCAGCCATTACGCGGAAGCATTTGCCGACTTTGCTCAAGAGCACGGCTATGGCTTTGCCGTGCCGCACTTTCGGGGTTGCAGTGGAGAGTTGAACCTTCAGCCCAGGGCCTACCACTCGGGGGACTATGAAGAGATCGACTGGATTCTGCGGCGTTTCAAGGCTGTGCACGGTGGGCCTGTGGTCGCAGTGGGTGTTTCACTGGGTGGTAATGCCCTTATGCGATGGGCGGGGGAAATGGGGACAGAAGCCGCGAGAGTTTGTGCCGCAGTGGTCTCGGTCAGCTCGCCGCTGGATCTTGCCGCCAGCGGTTGGGCGATCGGGCGCGGTCTGAATCGGCATATCTATACGCGCATGTTCCTGAACACCATGAAGCCCAAGGCCATGAGAAAACTGGCCCAGTTCCCCGGCCTGTTTGATGTGAAAGCCTTGATGTCGGCGCGGGATCTGTATGACTTCGACAATGTCTTTACTGCACCGCTGCATGGCTTCAGCAACACCGAGGACTACTGGCGCAGGGCATCCGCCAAGCCCGGCATGAAAAGCATACGTATAGCAGCACTGGCTGTGAATGCGCGCAATGATCCCTTCGTACCGGCCTGGAGTCTGCCGCAGCAGCATGAGGTATCACCGACGGTGGCGCTCTGGCAGCCTGGCCATGGAGGCCATGTGGGCTTTGCGCAAGGGCGTTTGCCGGGGCATGTACGAGCATTGCCTGATGCCGTTGGGAACTGGCTGGCTGAGCAACTTGGCTTGGCAAATGACATGACACCTGAGCAGGATGAAAAAAGCGCGGCGGGCAAACCCCCGGCACAGGGGCTACAAGCCAGCTGAAGCCGGCGTTGTAAGGAGCACTGATGGACGACCTTGTCAAACAAGCCTTGGCCAAGTGGCCCAATGTGCCTGCCTGCTATGGATGGCTTGGGCTGGATGCCCGCGGCAACTGGTACATGCGCGACGACAGGGTGCAGGCACTGGGGACTTTTGCGTCAGGCGCTCCTGACAGCAAGGGTTCCCTGCTCAAGCATGACAAGCTGATTGAGTTTATCCACCGCAACTACGAAGCAGACAGCGAGGGTCGCTGGCATTTTCAGAATGGGCCGCAGCGCGTCTATGTGGAACTGGAGGCAACGCCACTGATTTTGCGTGTGAATGCAGACTTCACACTGGCAGCGCATACGGGTGCTCCGGCGCGTGCACAGCGTTGCGTTCTAGATGAACATGGCCGTGTTTACCTGGAGACGGATATCGGCTTTGGCCTGGTGCATACCCAGGATGTGGTACTGGCCGCAGACGCGATCGAAGCCGGCTTATGGGTGCCACAGAAATACCGCACACGTGATTTGCCGGTCCGTTTTGGCTATGTGCGAAGCCCGCAGGCACAGGCCAAGAACAACAAGCCGTAAAAAAGCCGGTCATCGACCGGCTTTGGGCTCGCAAGCGGGAAAAGCTTACTTGGCCGCTTCTGCTGCCGCAGGCTTCTGCGGCACGGGGAACTTGGCGCCAGCGGCGTTGGCCATATACACCACGGCACGGGCAATTTCGAGGTCCTCAAAATCGCCGCCACCCTGTGCACCCATGGCACCTTTGCCCTTGAGCGCAGAATGGAGCAGTGAATCGAAACCTGTTTTGATGCGGGGGCCCCAGGCCGCAGCATCCGCCAGTTTGGGGGCGCCAGCAGCGCCTGTGGAATGGCAAGCCGTACATTGGGCCTGAAAGACCTGCTCGCCAGTTTTCAGCTCGCGGTTGGCATCACGAATCTCAACCATGCCCACTTTCTGGATGCGCTCGGCCACCGATTTCTCGACATTCACGGCGCCTGGGGAAACCTTGTTGCTCGAAGTCACGAAATAGACCAGACCAATGATCGCGAACACAGGCACGACAAAGGAGAGGAAGACGGCAAGCAAAAGCTGCTTGGGGTTTTTGATTGGGCCCGTGTGGGCTTCGTCGTGGCTGTTGTCGCTCATGGTGTCCTCGGATATGGGGGGCATTTGAATCAGCCGCTAATTATATCCGGCGCGGCTGCGGGAGCCTCGAAGATTCGGGGATCAACTCCTGCCCGGTCAGGAAAAATAAACGGCTATCTTTGGATGATGTGCAGGCAATAACACGGATCGAAAAAAAGCGAATAAGTGTTTTCCCGCTGTGCATATGGCAGGTGTCAGTCAGAATGTTCTTCCATTGGTGCAAGGCGCGTGTAACAAGTCATAAGCGCAAATATCAGATGACGTGAGCGAAGGTTGCATTTTCAATGCAAATCCCCGGTCCGGATTTTCAAGAAAAAAGCAACCATGATTTTGAGTGCGACGCGTTTGCAGACGTGGCTACCGAGCAGCCGCGCCGTACCCTTGGCGATTCTGCTGGTGGGCACGGTGTTGACCCTGCTCCTGTATGGCTGGGCATTGCAAGGAGAGTCGCTGAAACGTGCTAATGATATTGCACGCCTGGCGGCAACCTTGAGGGGGGACCTCAGCAATCGCATACAAGCCTATATCGATACTCTGCCGGGTTTGCGCACCCTTTACCAGAGGGGCAAAGCACCTGACGACAGGCAGTTTGAGGAATACGTCAACACCCTGTCACTCCAGCAGCGTTTCCCGGCTCTTGCGCTGACCTTCACGGCTGAGCATGTGGCGCAGCAGAACCTGAAAAAGTTTACAGAAGGGGTACGACAAGACAAGAGCCTGCATCCCAAGGGGCACCCCGATTTTGTCGTGACGCCAAAGGGTATGCGCCCGGACTACATGGTCATACGCCATATCTTCCCGCTGGTAGACAACACCCTTGGGTACGATCTGTTTGACCCTGCCGCGGGTTATCGTGCGGCGGTGGATGCTGCCATCGGGAAGGGAGCCCCGGTGGCGACAGGCCCTCTGCGCCTGGTGCGAGACAGTGGGGCGTCCAAGAGACCGGAAAACACCAATGTGGTCATCCGTCTGGCGGTGTACCGGCGTGGTGCACAGACGCGCACAGAGAAAGACCGTGTGCGGGCCGTGGTTGGTGTGGTGGGAGTGGCCTTCAACACCACCGAGTTGGTACGAAGCGTGTTGTCGGCCGAGTCGGTGAAGAACCTGCATGTCCGCATCGTGGATACCCAGTCGCGAAATGACGGTCAGGCCGGCGTCGTCTTTGATACCGACTGGGCCTTCGTCGACAACGAGAGCGCAGCCACTGGGCTGATTCGGGCGCAACGAGTATCGATGAATGTAGCGGATCGCCTGTGGGAATTGGTGTTGACGGACCAAAGCGCCGAATTTGCGTATTGGCTAAAACCTGTGCCCATGCTGGTTGCCGTGCTGGGCACCTCCATAACAATGTTTTTGGCCCTGATCTACTACATCCTGATTCGTAGCAACGAAATATCGACGAAGGAAATTGCGCGTGCCACCAGGGACCTGCTGAGAAAGCAGCACAGTCTGGAGGCGGCACAACGAATTGCGCGCGTGGGTAGCTGGGAATGGGACATCTCGGGTGAGCGTATGCAGTGGTCTGGCGAACTGTCGCGCATTCTGGGCTTTGGCATGAAAGAGGCCGCAGGCAGTTATGAGGTGTTTTTGGCTGCGGTGCACCCGGAAGACCGTGCCATGGTCCAGAAAGCCATGCATGAGGCCCTCGAGAACAAAACCCGACTCGACCTGGAATACCGCATCGTGCGTCGTGACGGGACCGAAGAGGTGTTGCATGCCCGGGGCGAAGTGGTGCTGGATGACGAGGGTCTTCCCGTGCGCATGACCGGAACGGTGCTTGACGTGACGCAGCGCAGGCGGGCGGCGGAAGATATCAAGCGCCTGGCTTACTTTGATGCACTGACTGGCCTGCCCAATCGCCACCTCTTGATGGATCGCCTGGGGCATACCTTGAGAGCCGCGCAGCGCAGCAAGGACATGGGAGCGGTGGCCTTCATCGATCTGGACAACTTCAAGAACGTGAATGATTCACGCGGGCACGCGGTGGGGGACAAGCTGCTGGAGCAGGTCGCCAGCCGCCTGAGTGCCTTGATGCGTGAATCCGACACGATTGCCCGCCTGGGCGGGGATGAGTTCGTGGTGATCATGGAGGGGCTGGGGAAAAACCAGGACAACGCATGTGCTGCGGCCATGCTGCTTGCACAGAAAATGTGCGCGGCACTCGAGGTGCCCATCGACATCGATGGGCAGCCCTGCCACTCTGGTGCCAGCATCGGAGTCGCCCTGTTTCCCAAGACGGACCAGGAGTCGGTGGGTGACCTGCTGCGCGAAGCGGATACGGCGATGTACCGGGCCAAGGAAGCCGGGCGCAGCCAGATTGCCTTTTTCGAGGCCTCCATGGGGGTGTTCGTCAACCAGCGCATCATGATGGAGAATGAGCTCAAGGCTGCGATGGTGCAGCACCAGTTGTCGCTCTATGTGCAGACGCAGGTGGACCGGCGGGAACGGCCGGCAGGTTGTGAATTGATGCTGCGGTGGCGACATCCCCAGAAGGGGTTGATCCTGGCATCGAGCTTCATGCCGATAGCGGAGCGGTCCGGCCTGGTGCTGAAAATCGGGGACTGGGTGTTGCGCGAGGCCTGCGCCACGGTGGCGATCATGCGTGAGGCGGGCAGCCTGTTGCCGGTGTCAATGAATGTGAGTACACGCCAGTTTCGTGAGCCGGATTTTGTGCGCAAGGTCAGCGACATGCTCAGGGAAACGGGGGCTGATGCCACGCAACTTATTTTTGAGATCAAGGAAAGCCTGCTGCTCGACAACCCGGAGCTGAACATCGCGAGAATGTGCAAACTGGCAGACATGGGCATCCGCTTCACGATTGACGATTTCGGCACGGGCTATTCCAGCCTGTCCCAGCTCAAGCGGCTGCCTATCTACTCGCTCAAGATTGACAAAACCCTTGTACAGGACATCAAGGACAACGGAGGTGATTCCGCCATCGTGCAGTCCATTCTGGCCATGGCAGGGCTGCTCGGTATGCGCGTCATCGCTGAAGGGGTCGAATCACGTGCACAGGCCGACCTGTTGATTCACATGGGTTGCGACTGTTTGCAGGGCTACTACTTTGCCAAGCCCATTCCCATGACCGAGTGGCTGGAAACAGAAGTGCGTTTGAGTTGATGTGCTCTGCTGGCATCTCATGCTCCCACATGGAAATTTCCAGCTAGTTAATTCTTGGTTGGGTTGACGCTTGCAGCGCCGAAAAAGCGGGCCAGCAGCTGGGCCGTTTCTTCGGATCGTTGTTCGGGTATGAAATGGCCCGCCTCCATGGCCTGGCCAGTCACGGTTTGCGCGCATTGCGCCTGCCAGAGCTGTAGCGGGTCGAAAAAGGTGTGGATCACGCCCTTGGCGCCCCAGAGCACCAGGATATCGCAGGCAATTTGCTCGCCCAGTACGCGGCTCTGGCGGTCATGCTCCAGATCAATGCCCGCACTGGCCCGGTAATCCTCACAGGCGCTGTGGATGGCCTCGGGCCGGTTGAAGCAGCGCTCGTATTCGGCCAGCGCGGCGGCTTCAACGTGGGCCAGTCCGCTTGCGCCCCAACCTCCGAGCTTGGCATGCAGATAGGCCAGCGGATCCCCGCCAATCATGGTCTCTGGCAGCGGCGCGGGCTGGATCAGGTGGAACCAGTGGTAGTAGGCGCGGGCGAACTCCATGTAGGGGCGCTTCATGCCGGTGCCGTTGTACATGTCGAGTGTGGGTGCGATATCGATCACGCAGAGCTTGTCCACGCGTAGCGGGTGGTCCAGCGCGAGCCGGTGCGCCACCCGGCCTCCCCGGTCGTGGCCGCAGAGGTGGAAGCGGTCAATACCCAGTGCATCCATCAACTCAACCATGTCTTGCGCCAGCGCACGCTTGCTGTAGTTGGCATGGTTCGCTTGCCCCGGTGGCATAGAAGAATCCCCATAGCCCCGCAGGTCAGGCATGACGAGGAAAAAGTCCTGTGCCAGGTGCCGTGCCACGCGGTTCCACATGGCATGACATTGGGGAAAGCCATGCAAGAGCAGCAGGGCCGGGCGCCCGGCCGGGGAACCCATCGAAACATGGGCATAGATCGTCGCCTCTTTGAGCTCAAAGTGGCGGGCCTCAAACGACTCGAACCAGTTCATTGCATCCTCCGGGGTGTGGCCTCGCAGGGACTGACTCGGTGTCTGGCTTAGGCCGGCAGGCCTTGCACCAGTAACTCGATCAGCCGCTGCAAGGCATGTTGCACTGTAGCGGCGCGTACGGCAGCGCGATCGCCTTCGAAATGCCGGGTTTCGGTGAGCACGCTGCCGCCAAGCGCAAAACCGAACCAGACAGTACCCACGGGTTTGGCTCGGCTGCCCCCGGTCGGGCCTGCCACGCCGGTAACGGCCACTGCCACCTGGGCATGCGCATGCGACAGCGCGCCCTGCGCCATGGCCTGCGCTACCTGCTGGCTCACGGCGCCGCGCCGCGCGATCAGCGCAGGATCGACGCCGAGCAACTCAGTCTTGGCGGCGTTGGAGTAGGTGACAAAGCCGCGCTCGAACCAGTTGCTGGAGCCGGCCAGATCGGTACAGGCCGCAGCGATCAAGCCACCGGTACAGCTTTCGGCAGTGACCAGAAATTGCTGGCGAGTCAGCAGAAAATCAGCCAGTTGCTCAACCAGAATATGCGTAGACTGCTCTGAATTTGATAGCAATTGAGGGCTCACCAGAATCTCCAGGCAGCGAACAGCAACAAGACGCAGAAGGCAGCCACCAGATCGTCGAGCATGATGCCCAGGCCAGCCAGGTGCCAGGCGTTGGCAGGACGCTCATGGAACAGGCGGTCCGCCCAACCCACGGGGCCAGGCTTGAGTGTGTCGAACAGGCGGAACAGGCCAAAGGCCATCAGTTGCGCCAGCAGGCCGGCTGGCATCACAAGCCACAAAACCAGCCAGAAGGCCGCGACCTCGTCCCACACGATGCTGCCGGGGTCGGCCACGCCCATGTGACGTGCCGTCACCGTGCTGGCCCACCAGCCCAGCGGGAGGGAGGCTGCAATCAGCAGACCCCAGCGCAGATCGTTCATCACAGGTTGCAGGGCCAGAAAAGCCAGCCAGGCCCAGAGTGTGCCGATGGTGCCGGGGGCCTTGGGGCTGAGACCTGAACCAAATCCAAGGGCGATGAGATGGGCCGGATGCGAGAGCATGAAGCGGGCTGTGGGCCGCAGGGGGAGCATGGGAGCGTGTGAGGTAGCAGGGCCGGGTGTCGGCGCAGATTCGTTCATGACGGGATTATGGTGGAGACAAGGGTGCGGCGGGGGTCTCGTGCGGGGCCATGTTATCCAGCCATTGCGCCCAGTAGTCGATGCAGGCGCGGATCTTGGGCAGGCGGTGACGCTCCTGCAGCATCACTGCGTAAATCGGCACACGTATGTTGGAAAAATTGTCCGGCAGTACAGGCACCAGTGCGCCGGTGGCAACCAGTGGTTGTGCAAGCAGATCCATCAGGCGCGCGATGCCGACGCCTTGCTGTACCAGGGACAGGATGACGGCGGAACTGTCCGTGCGGGTATGCCCCTGTATCTGGAGCCCGGCTTCCTTGCCACTGGCACGGAGTGGCCAGTAGTTGTGTGACGGGACGGCACTGTTGCCGATCAAGCGGTGCTGTTTCAGCTCATCCGGGTGGGAAGGGGTGCCGAAGACTTTCAGGTAGGCGGGGGAAGCATAGAGCGAGCGGCTGTAGGTGCCGATCTGGCGTGCCACCAGGGTTTCGCTGTTCGGTGTGCCAGTGCGGATGGCAATGTCGATACCTTCACGTGCCATGTCGGCCATGCGGTCATCGGCGGCAATGTCAATCTGTAGCTGTGGATGGCGCTGGTAAAGCCCGCCCAGACTGGGGGCGATGACCATCTGCGCCATCAGGGGGCTCACGCTGATGCGTACCCAACCGCTGGGGCCACTGATCTTGCCGCTCAACTCGGTGCGCAACTCCTCGGTGGTGTCGAGCAGGCGGCGGCTGTAGGCCAGAAAGGTATCGCCTTCATCGGTCAGGCTCAGGCCATGGGTGCTGCGGTGGAGTAGCCGTACCCCGCAGGCGGCCTCCAGGCGGGTGAGCGAGCGGGTGATCTGGCTGACCGGCACATCGCGTTCCCGTGCCGCGGCCGAGAGGGTGCCGAGTTCGGCAATGCGGGTGAACAGGGCAATGTCATCCAGCTGGAGTTGCATGCTGCCAGTGTGCTCTGGTTTTGCAAAAAATGCAAAACCATTTTGGATTTTCTTCTGTTTCCGAGGCGTGCTTATATCAATAAAGTTGACTCCATTGAAACCAAACCAGGAGTTCAACATGTCGGACACATCCCATCATCCTTCCACCTTGCCCGAGAACCTGGGGGACTGGCATGACCAGGCCCTGCAGCGTGCGCACGATTTGCGGCGCGAGGCCATCGATGATTTCTGGCGCGGTGCCGATGCTGCCTTTATGTCCACCCTGGCGTCAGCCCGGCGCGGCGCGCAGCGTCTGGCTTATCGTTTGCAACGTCATGCGGGGCAACGGGAGACACAGCGTGATGCGTTGTGCACACGCCATGGCAGGGAGTAAAACATGCCAACGTTGCAACTGAAGGTCTCACCAGCGCGTGAACCGGCGCTCTACAGGCAACTGGCCGCTGCGCTGACCGAGCTCACGGCACAAACACTGGATAAGCAAGCTGAACTCACGGCCGTGATGATCGAGGCGTTGCCCGCCACGCAGTGGTATGTGGGCGCCCGTGACATGGACAGGCCCACAGCCTGGCTGGAAATCAGCATCACGGCCGGTACCAATACGCCGGCGCAAAAAGCGGCGTTCGTCCAGGCGGCGTATGCCACCTTGCAGCGGACCTTGGCCGCAGGGCAGGCGCTGGAACCTGTCAGCTACGTGATCGTACGGGAGGTGCCGGCAACGGACTGGGGCTATGGCGGGCAAAGCCAGCAGGCGCGACAGCTGGCGCGGGCTACTGCATCAGGCGAAATGGTCAAATGAATCGAATCGGCCGCTGACCGGCTGGCCCTGGGCGTCGAGCAAGCGCAAACCCGCCGTGGCATCGATACGGCCGATCCTTGTCACCGGCGTCTGGCTGGCGTGCGCGGCCGCTGTGACGGCTTCGCGAGCCGAGCTTGGGGCGGTGAACAGCAACTCATAGTCGTCGCCACCCGCCAGCACCAGGCTGAGTGGGGTGATTGCAACAGAATCAAAGGAAAAATCGACACCAGCCCAGGTGGGGTAATGATTCTCAGCTATCAAACCGATAGCACTTGAGGTGTCAATGGTCGCACCAACACCGGATTGGGCCAGGATGTGCCCGAGATCGCCGAGCAGGCCGTCACTCACATCAATGGCCGCTGTGGCGATACCGCGCAAGGCCTGTCCGAGTGCCACGCGCGGCGTGGGCTGCTCCAGTCGCAGACGCGTTCGCGCCAGTGCATCCACGGGCAAGCTGACATGGCCGCGCAGGGCCTCCAGCGCCAGGCGGGCATCTCCCAGCGTGCCGCTCACATAAATGTCGTCATCCGCTCCGGCCCCTGAACGCAGTAGCGCCCGGGTTTTGCCATGAATGGCCGGGACTTCGCCAAATACCGTGATGCAGATGTTCAGCGGCCCCCGGGTGGTGTCGCCACCAATGAGTTCGCAGTCATGGGCATCGGCCAGTGCGAGCATGCCGCGGGAAAAGGGCGCCAGCCAGGCTTCGTCGACCTGGGGCATGGCCAGTGCAAGCGTGAAGGCCAGCGGCCTGGCGCCGCAGGCTGCGAGGTCGCTGAGGTTGACCGCCAGGGCCTTGTGGCCAAGACGTTCGGGGTCTGCACCGGCGAAAAAATGCCGGCCTTCCACCAGCATGTCGCAGGAGATGGCCATCTGGGTGCCCGAGGCGGGCTGCAGAAGCGCGCAGTCATCACCCACGCCCAGTGCCGAGCGGCGGGCCGGACGCTGGAAAAAGCGTGCGATCAGGTCAAACTCGCCCAGGGCCATTTTTTGATTGCCTGGCTCAGTGCAGGGTGCGCTTGCCGCCACTCGCACTCAGGGCGTCCAGTACGAACAAGGGAATATCGACATCGAATTTTTCGCCATCCTCGGCTACGCAGAAAAAGCTGCCGTGCATGGTGCCGGTCGGGGTGCGCAGCCGGGTACCGCTGGTGTACTCAAAAGACTGGCCCGGCTTGAGCAGGGGCTGCTGCCCGATCACGCCCAGGCCTTTGACCTTCTCGGTGTGGCCGCGGGCATCGTTCACATTCCAGGTGCGTGAAATCAATTGCGCGGCGACTTCACCGGTATTTGTGATGGTGATGGTGTAGGCAAACACATACTCACCCTGTTCTGGAGCAGACTGCTCGGGCAAAAACTGGGGCAACACCTCGACGCGAAATTGATACTTGGGCATAACCCGATGCTACCTGCGAAAATACACACATGACTAAAACCTACCGCATTGCCCCCTCCATCCTGTCAGCCGACTTTGCCCGTCTGGGTGAAGAGGTCAAAAACGTCATTGCCGCCGGTGCCGACTGGGTCCATTTCGATGTGATGGACAACCACTATGTGCCCAATTTGACCTTTGGCCCCATGATCTGCCAAGCCTTGAAGCCCCACGCCAAAAAGCCCGATGGCACGCCGGTGCCGATTGACGTGCACCTGATGATCCAGCCCGTGGACGCGCTGGCGGCGGCCTTTGCAGATGCCGGGGCCGACCTGATCAGCTTCCACCCGGATGCGTCAGGCCATGTGCACCGCAGCATTCAGGCCATCAAGGCCAAGGGTTGCCAGGCCGGCCTGGTGTTCAACCCGGCCGAACCACTCGATGTGCTGGACTGGGTGATCGACGATATCGACCTTGTCCTCATCATGAGCGTCAACCCCGGCTTTGGCGGCCAGAGTTTCATCGACTCGGCCCTGCGCAAGACGGAGGCCGTGCGCAAGCGCATCGAGGCGACTGGCCGCGACATCCGGCTGGAGGTGGATGGCGGCATCAAGGCCGACAACATTCGCCGCGTGGCCGATGCGGGCGCCGACACCTTTGTCGCGGGCAGTGCCATTTTCGGCAAGCCGGACTACAAATCGGTGATCGACGCCATGCGCGCAGCACTCACGGGCTCGAAGTAGCCTGTCTGGTCACCGGCAAGGCAGGCTGCCGCGTGCCGCCGGGAAGACACGCCTGACACATGAAAGACGACATGCACCGGTTTGCCATGAATCCGAATCTGCAAGCCGCCATCGTGGACCTCGATGGCACGATGGTTGACACGCTGGGCGACTTCTCGGTCGCGATCAATGCCATGCTGCAGGACCTTGCCTTGCCGCCGGTATCTGGCCAGCAGGTGGAGCGCTTTGTGGGGAAAGGTTCTGAACACCTTATAAAAAGTGTTCTGGCCCTTGTGGATAAAGCGCAGTCTGCTATTGTTTTTGAAGCACTTTATGCGCAAGCCTGGCGTAGCTACCAGGCGCATTACGAGCGAATCAACGGGCTGCATGCCCGGATCTACCCAGGGGTTCAGGCCGGCTTGGAGCAGTTGCGCGCACGCGGGCTCAAACTGGCTTGCCTGACCAACAAGCCGACAGCCTATGCCGAGGTCTTGCTCAAATCAAAGGGTCTGGACGGATTTTTCGAGCGCACACATGGTGGCGACTTCTTCGAGCGGAAAAAGCCCGACCCCTTGCCGCTGTTCAAAACCTGTGAGATTCTGGGTACCACGCCCCACCGAACTTTGATGATTGGCGACTCCAGCAATGACGCACAGGCTGCACGCGCGGCAGGTTGCCCCGTGCTGCTCGTCACCTACGGCTACAACCATGGCGAACCGATTCGCCAGGTGGATGCAGATGGATTCGTCGACTCACTTGCGAATCTGGACTGGAACGGAGGTGACTGACCGCTCCCTCTGGGCGCGGTCTTGAGCGGCGGCATGTATGGGAGCTGACCCAGAGCGGGCCTGGCCCCGTGTCAGAAACTCGTCCAGTCGTCCTCTGCACCGCCCGCAGAGGCCTTGGCAGGCTTCGCGCTGGCAACGGGGGCTGCTGGAGGTGGACTGGCTGGCTTGGCTGGCGCTTTGGGCACTACAGCACCTTCCGTACGGCGTTCGGCGCCTTTATAGGGCGGCGTTGGTGGCTTGTTGGAGCGGGTGGCGGGGGGTGGTGTGGATGGTGGCTTGTGGCTGTGCAGGTCGGCTTCGCGAAGCTTGAAAACACTGACCGCTTGCACCAGCCTCTGCGCCTGCCCTTTGAGGCTGTCGGCCGCGGCGGCACTCTCTTCCACCAGTGCTGCATTTTGCTGGGTGGCCTGGTCCATCTGCGAAATGGCCTCACCCACTTGTGCGACACCCTGGCTTTGCTCGTTGCTGGCTGCGCTGATTTCACCCATGATGTCAGTCACACGGCGGATTGAACTCACCACTTCGGTCATGGTCTCGCCGGCCTGATCGACCAGGGCCGTGCCATGCTCGACGCGCTCCACGCTGGTGTTGATCAAGCCCTTGATTTCCTTGGCGGCTTCGGCCGAGCGACCGGCCAGGCTGCGCACTTCAGACGCCACCACGGCGAAGCCGCGGCCCTGTTCGCCAGCGCGCGCTGCCTCAACGGCTGCGTTCAAGGCGAGGATGTTGGTCTGGAACGCGATACCGTCGATCACGCTGATGATGTCGCTGATCTTGCGCGATGAGTCGTTGATGCCCTTCATGGTCTCGACCACCTGGTGCACCACTTCGCCACCCTTGACGGCCACCGTGCTTGCGCTCAGGGCGAGTTGGTTGGCTTGCCGTGCGTTATCGGCGTTCTGCTTGACGGTGGAGTTGAGCTCCTCCATCGAGGCTGCGGTTTCCTCGAGTGCGCTGGCCTGTTGCTCGGTGCGGGCCGAGAGGTCATTATTGCCCTGGGCAATCTCGGCGCTGGCTGTGGCCACGCTCTCCGAGCCCTGGCGCACATCGCCCACGATGCGGGCCAGGTTCTGGCGCATGGCAGACAGGGCGCGCAGCAGGCGTGCTGCTTCATCCTCGCCCTCGGCCGCATTGTCGGTGACCAGGTCGCCTTCGGCAATGGCTTCGGCCGAGTTCACAGCCAGCAGAATAGGGGTGGTGATTGAACGGGTGGAAAGCCAGGCCATCAGGGTGCCGAGTGCAATGGCAATAGCAGCGGCGAGCATGATGATGATTTGACTGGTCCGCGTACTGGTTTCGGTTTCGGCTTGCGCTTCGGCGAGGCTGGCCTGGATGTAGGTCTGCACGTCATCGACGGCCTTCAGGTAAAGCGTGGCCAGCGGCAGCAGTTCGCGGTCAACTGCGGCAGTGATGTCCTCGCCGGCTTTTTTCTTCTTCAGCAGATCGGCTCGAAAGTCCAGGTAGGTCTTGCGGGCGCTGGCCACCTTGGCCATCAACTCCTTGCCTTTGTCATCCTGTACCAGTGACTCCAGTTCCTTCTGTGTTTCGCTGGTGATCTTGCTGGTGCCCGCCATGTCCTTTTGCAGCGACTCGATATAACTGTTGTCTGAGGTCTTGAGTGCGGCTGAGGCACGTACCCAGTTCAGGTTGATAAAGGAGTTCCAGCGCAGCGACAAGGCGTTTCGCTGCACATGAACCGTGGCAACCTCCTTGTTGTCTTCCTTGAGCTGATTGAGCTTCCAGACGCCAAAGGCTGCCATGAGGGCGATGATCAGCAGCAAGAGGCCAAAGGCCAGCGCCAGGCGCGAGCCGATTCTGATTTTATTGAGGTTCATGGGAAGTGTCCTATGTATGGGGCTCACGGAGGGCCGCGACTCTATTTAGCTTCGGCTTCTCCTCAAGTTACTTTAGCGTGCCTGCTGCCGAGTGCCGTCGGGGTATGCCCTTATCCATTCCATGGGTCTTCTGCCGAAGGGCTGTGAAATGGAGGCGGAGTTTGGGCCTGCAAGCGGTCTCTCAGAGGCGGCCGCTCCTGTCGGTAAAAACACCGATAACCCGGTCGGCGGTTTGCTACACTTTGCGCATGTTCATTCACCGCATCAGCATCACAGGTAGCAGCGACCGGGGAGCCTGGCCCTGGCGTTGAAACGCAGACCGTCAGCGCGACGCATCGCCTGACGGATGCTGCCTGCGGTTCTCGGGCCGCATGGCCTTCACCTCCCCCGCAGCGTGCGGGTTCTTGAAAGAATGAACGCGACACATCGTGCCGCTGGCAAGGCCTGATGGCCAACGCCGAATCGAAAGGCCTCACTGTGATGACTGAACTTGAATTCAATACCCTGGCCCAGCAAGGCTACAACCGTATTCCGCTGATGCAGGAAGCCTTTGCGGACCTGGAAACCCCGCTGTCGCTTTACCTGAAGCTGGCCTATGTCCAGGACGGGGGAAAATACAGTTTTCTGCTGGAGTCGGTGGTCGGCGGGGAGCGCTTCGGACGCTACAGCTTCATCGGACTGCCAGCCCGCACCCTGCTGCGTTCCCGCGGTTTCGGACCGGAGACCCTGACCGAAGTGGTGACCGACGGGGTGGTTGTTGAGACCTCGAACCTCAATCCACTGGATTTCATTGCGAGCTACCAGCAGCGCTTCAAGGTGGCATTGCGTCCCGGTCTGCCGCGGTTTTGCGGGGGGCTGGCCGGCTACTTCGGCTATGACACCGTACGCTATATCGAGAAAAAACTCGAGGCGACATGTCCTCCCGATACCCTGGGGTGCCCGGATATCCTGTTGCTGCAGTGTGAAGAACTGGCGGTGATTGACAACCTGTCTGGCAAGCTTTATCTCATCGTTTATGCCGACCCGACCCGGCCCGAGGCCTACGCGAATGCCAACCAGCGCCTGCAGGTGCTTCGGGAGCAACTCAGAAGCCCGGTCAGTGCTCCCATCGTCAAGCCAACGAAGGGTCATCCCGCCGAGCGGGACTTTGCCAAGGCAGACTACATTGCCGCCGTCGAGCGTGCCAAGGAGCTCATTGCTGCGGGCGACTTCATGCAGGTCCAGGTGGGGCAGCGCATCAAGAAGCGCTACACCGAGTCCCCCATGAGCCTGTACCGTGCCCTGCGCACGCTAAACCCCTCACCGTATATGTATTACTACCATTTCGGAGATTTCCATGTGGTGGGGGCTTCGCCGGAAATCCTGGTGCGGCAGGAGCAAACCGAGCAGGGACAGAAAATCACCATCCGCCCTCTGGCCGGCACACGTCCCCGCGGCGCAAGTCCCGAACTGGACCTGGCAGCCGAGCAGGAGCTCATTGGAGATCCCAAGGAGCGTGCCGAACACGTGATGCTGATCGACCTGGCACGCAATGACATTGGCCGCATCGCCAAGATCGGCAGCGTGAAGGTGACCGAAGCCTTTGCCGTGGAGCGCTACAGCCACGTGATGCACATCGTGAGCAACGTTGAAGGCATGCTGCTGGATGGCATGACGCCGATGGATGTGCTCAAGGCCACCTTCCCGGCGGGCACCCTGACCGGTGCGCCCAAGGTCCACGCGATGGAGCTCATCGACCAACTCGAACCTACCAAGCGTGGCTTGTATGGAGGCGCTTGCGGCTATATCAGCTTTGCTGGCGACATGGATGTCGCCATTGCCATCCGTACTGGCATCATCAAGGACGACATGCTCTATGTCCAGGCGGCCGCCGGTGTGGTGGCGGATTCGATACCCGAGCTTGAATGGAAGGAGACCGAAGTCAAGGCCCGGGCCCTTTTGCGCGCATCCGAGTTGGTGGAAGAAGGGCTGGAGTGACATCATGGGCAACAAGATCAGACTCCTGATGGTCGACAACTACGACTCCTTCACCTACAACCTGGTGCAGTACTTTGGTGAACTGGGTGCCGAGGTCGAGGTATTCCGCAACGATGAAATCACCATTGACGAAATCGAGGCCAAATTGCACGCTGGCCAGCTGAATCGACTGGTGATTTCTCCTGGCCCCTGTTCCCCCGCCGAAGCGGGCATCTCGGTGGCGGCGATCCGGCACTTTGCTGGCAAGCTGCCGATCCTGGGGGTATGCCTCGGGCATCAAAGCATAGGCGCGGCCTTTGGCGGCAAGATCATCCGGGCGCAGCAACTCATGCACGGCAAGACCAGTGTCATCACGACCACCGAGGAGGGTGTTTTTGCCGGCTTGCCGAAACAGTTCACCGTCAACCGCTATCACTCGCTGGCGATCGAGCGTCAGTCCTGTCCGGCCGAGCTCAAAGTCACGGCCTGGACCGATGACGGCGAGATCATGGGCGTGAAGCACAGGACGTTGGCCATCGAAGGCGTACAGTTCCACCCCGAGTCCATCCTGACTGAACATGGCCACGCCATGCTGAAGAATTTCCTGCAGCCGCAGGCCTGAACCTATCCACAAGGAGTGAGCCCCATGCCCCAGCCGCCAATTCAGATCACCCCGCAACAGGCGCTGCAACGTGTGATTGAGCATCGCGAGATTTTTCACGATGAGATGCTGCACCTCATGCGGATGATCATGAAAGGCGACATGTCGCCCGTCCTGATGGCTGCCCTCATCACCGGCCTGCGCGTCAAAAAGGAGACCATTGGCGAAATCACCGCGGCGGCCCAGGTCATGCGGGAGTTCTCCACCAAGGTGGAAGTGGCCGACCGTGCTGGTTTGGTTGATATCGTGGGTACGGGGGGCGATGGTGCCCATAGCTTCAATATTTCCACCTGCTCCATGTTCGTGGCCGCCGCAGCCGGCGCCAGGGTCAGCAAGCATGGGGGGCGCAGCGTCAGCAGCAAAAGCGGTAGCGCCGATGTGCTGGAGGCACTGGGCGTTCACATCAACCTGCCACCTGCCGCTATCGCCACCTGCATCGAGAAGACCGGCATTGGCTTCATGTTTGCACCCAACCACCACCCTGCCATGAAAAATGTGGCACCGGTGCGCAAGGAACTGGGCATCAAGACCATCTTCAATATCCTGGGGCCTTTGACCAACCCGGCTGGCGCACCCAACATCCTGATGGGGGTGTTTCACTCTGATCTGGTTGGTATTCAGGTGCGAGCACTGCAGCGTCTCGGCGCCGAGCATGCGGTGGTGGTGTTTGGCAAAGACGGCATGGATGAAGTCAGTCTGGGTGCGGCCACCCTGGTCGGCGAGCTCCGAAACGGGCAGATTTCCGAATATGAGGTGCATCCTGAGGATTTCGGCCTCACCATGGCCGGCAGCCGTGCGCTGCGGGTAGATACACCGCAGGATTCGCGCGACATGCTGCTGTCCGTGCTGGACAACCAGACCGGGGCGGCACGCGACATCGTGGCGCTCAATGCGGGCGTGGCCTTGTATGCGGCCAACGTGGTCGATTCCATCGAGACTGGCCTGCAGCGTGCCATGGCCGCCATCGAGTCCGGGGCAGCCCGGGCCAAACTCAACGAATTCGCTGCCCTGACACAGTCGCTGGGCACATCAACCTGAGGCATTTGCCCACCATGTCCGATATCCTGAACAAGATCGTTGCAGTCAAGCGCGAAGAAATTGCCGCTGCAGTCAAAAAGAAATCGCTGGAGGTCATGCGGGCCGACGCCGAGTCGCGCATTCTGACGCGTGATTTCGTCGGGGCCATGCGAGCCCAGATTGCTGCCGGCCGGCCTGCCGTGATAGCCGAAATCAAAAAAGCCAGCCCTTCCAAGGGGGTGCTGCGTGAAGACTTTATTCCTGCCGATATTGCACAAAGCTACGCCGAGCATGGTGCAGCATGTTTGTCGGTGCTGACTGACAAGCAGTTCTTCCAGGGCAGTGTCGACTATCTCAAGCAGGCGCGTGCCTCCTGCCAGTTGCCTGTGCTGCGCAAGGACTTCATGGTGGACCCCTACCAAATATATGAAGCCCGCGCCATGGGGGCGGACTGCATTTTGCTGATTGCGGCTTGTCTGGATGATGCTCAGATGGTTGAGCTCGAGGCCATTGCACGGAGCCTGGACATGGCGGTGCTGGTGGAGGTGCATGATCGCGCCGAATTGATGCGGGCACTCAGGCTCAAAACGCCTCTGATTGGCGTCAATAACCGCAACCTGCGCACCTTTGAGGTGACGCTCGATACTACCCTGTCTCTGCTCAAGGAGGTGCCTTCGGATCGCTTGTTGGTGACCGAGAGCGGCGTCCAGACACGCGATGACGTGTTGCGTTTAGGCGCAGCGGGTGTCCATGCGTTTCTCGTGGGCGAGGCCTTTATGCGTGCGGCGGACCCGGGTGAGGCTCTGTTTGCGCTATTCGGCAAGTGAGCGCCTCCCTCGATCTGTTTGCTGATGCGCCCTGCCTGACGGCATGGGCACCACGAAGTTGGCCGGTGGCCCAGGACTGGCGGCCTGTAGTTGACCGTTTTCTGGCTACGGAGGCGGCTGTAGAGCTTGAGACGTTCATACGGCAAAGGCTCGATGCAGGGGCCACGATCTATCCGTCTGAGCCCTTTCGCGCGCTGGCGTTGACGCCATTGTCGCGGGTCAGGGTGGTTATTCTGGGCCAGGACCCCTACCATGGACCGGGCCAGGCGGAAGGCTTGGCTTTCTCGGTTGCTCCGGGGGTGAGACTGCCGCCCTCCTTGCGCAATATTTTCAAGGAGATTGCACGCGATGGTGGCGAGGCGGTCCCGGCCAACGGCTCTCTGGCGCAGTGGGCCGCACAAGGTGTGCTGTTGCTCAACACCTGTCTGACGGTTGAGCAGTCGCAGCCCGCCAGCCATGCGAAATTTGGTTGGCAAGTGCTAACTAATTTAATTCTTGAGGCGGTGCAGGACTCTGCCAATCCCGTGGTTTTCATGCTCTGGGGTGCGCATGCGCAATCCCTGGGGGGTGTCGTTGCGCGGTCTCCGTGCGCTCCCAGGCTGTTGTTGACAGCCAATCACCCGTCGCCCTTGTCTGCCTTGCGGCCGCCGCAGCCATTTATCGGCTGTGGCCATTTTTCGCAGGCCAATGCCTTTTTGCGACAAAACGGCTGCGAGCCGATCAACTGGTGGTCGTCAGAACATGGGTCTACTACGCGAATGTCACATTTTCATGGCATAATCTGAGGTTCACCTAAGGAGAGGTGGCCGAGTGGTTAATGGCAGCAGACTGTAAATCTGCCCTCTTACGAGTACGCTGGTTCGAATCCAGCCCTCTCCACCAGCGAGTTTTTGAGTGAGTTGTTGGTTGTTTGTCGTGCGGGTTGCCGAGGGCATGGCGGCAAAAGGTTTTGGGCAGATCGTTTGGTTTCTGGGGTTGATTGACGGGCATGTCGGGTGCGTTGTGCTCCGCGTGCGGGAGTAGTTCAATGGTAGAACCCTAGCCTTCCAAGCTAATGACGCGGGTTCGATTCCCGTCTCCCGCTCCATTGCTTCTCGGTGCTGGTTTGTTGAGTTTGAAATTTTGGTGTTGCGAAGGTGGCGCCAAGTTGCCCATGTGGCTCAGTGGTAGAGCACTCCCTTGGTAAGGGAGAGGTCACGCGTTCGATCCGCGTCATGGGCACCATAGTAGTTAAAATTATTTACCCTTACACCAGCTTCCAAATAGGTTAGGAGTTCATCATGGCAAAAGGCAAGTTTGAGCGTACCAAGCCCCACGTAAACGTGGGCACAATTGGTCACGTCGATCATGGTAAGACGACATTAACAGCGGCAATCACAACGGTGATGGCCCGCAAGTTTGGTGGCGAAGCGAAAGGTTATGCAGCAATTGATGCGGCACCTGAAGAGCGTGCGCGCGGCATTACAATTAATACAGCACACGTTGAGTACGAGACAGCGAATCGTCACTACGCACACGTTGA
>JAHIYE010000008.1 GCA_018815325.1 Gammaproteobacteria bacterium
ATTACGCAATGATCTTGGCAACCACACCGGCGCCCACGGTCTTGCCACCTTCGCGGATAGCGAAGCGCAGACCTTCTTCCATGGCGATCGGGTTGATCAGCTTGACGGTGATGGTGACGTTGTCACCCGGCATCACCATCTCTTTGCCTTCTGGCAACTCGATCGCACCGGTCACGTCCGTGGTACGGAAGTAGAACTGCGGGCGGTAGTTGTTGAAGAACGGCGTGTGACGACCACCCTCATCCTTGGAGAGCACATAGATCTCGGAGGTGAAGTGGGTGTGGGGCTTGATGGAGCCGGGCTTGCACAGCACCTGGCCGCGTTCAACCTCTTCACGCTTGGTGCCGCGCAGCAAAATACCGACGTTGTCACCCGCTTGACCCTGGTCGAGCAGCTTGCGGAACATTTCCACGCCGGTGCAGGTGGTCTTGAGCGTGGGCTTGATGCCGACGATCTCGATTTCTTCACCGACCTTGACGATGCCGCGCTCCACACGACCGGTCACCACGGTGCCACGGCCGGAGATGGAGAACACGTCTTCCACGGGCATCAGGAACGCGCCGTCAACAGCACGCTCGGGCAGGGGAATGTAGGTGTCCAAGGCTTCGGCCAGCTTCATGATGGCCTGCTCACCCAGAGGACCCTTGTCACCTTCCAGGGCCAGCTTGGCTGAGCCGTGGATGATGGGGGTGGTGTCGCCAGGGAACTCGTACTTGTCGAGGAGCTCGCGCACTTCCATTTCAACGAGCTCGAGCAGTTCGGCGTCGTCGACCATGTCGCACTTGTTGAGGAACACGATGATGTACGGAACACCCACCTGACGGGCCAGCAGGATGTGCTCGCGGGTCTGGGGCATGGGGCCGTCAGCAGCGGAACACACCAGAATGGCGCCGTCCATCTGGGCAGCACCGGTGATCATGTTCTTGACGTAGTCGGCGTGACCGGGGCAGTCCACGTGGGCGTAGTGACGGTTGGCCGTCTCGTACTCGACGTGGGCGGTGTTGATGGTGATGCCGCGGGCCTTTTCTTCGGGCGCAGCGTCAATCTGGTCGTACGCCTTGGCCTCGCC
Organism: Gammaproteobacteria bacterium; assembly: GCA_018815325.1. Classification (GTDB taxonomy): domain Bacteria; phylum Pseudomonadota; class Gammaproteobacteria; order Burkholderiales; family Burkholderiaceae_C; genus JAHIYE01. The sequence goes on from JAHIYE010000008.1 coordinate 1,070, forward strand.
ACCAAACTTGGCAGACAACACCGTCGCAATCGCCGCAGTCAAGGTCGTCTTGCCGTGGTCCACGTGACCAATGGTGCCGACGTTCACGTGCGGCTTGGTACGTTCAAATTTTTCTTTTCCCATTTTTCAAATCTCCAAAGAGCTATTCCCGTGTACAGGTTTTACGTCTGCACGATGTTGCTTGATCGCCCCGCACGGGAACAGGGCGGCACACCGTCGCAGACAGCTTGAATAATTACTTGACGCGTGACGCCACAATGGCTTCGGCCACGTTACGCGGAGCTTCGCTGTAATGCTTGAACTCCATCGTATAGGTGGCTCGACCTTGTGACATGGAGCGCAGTGTGGTCGAGTAGCCGAACATTTCCGACAGCGGCACCTCGGCCTTGATGGCCTTGCCTCCACCGACCATGTCGTCCATACCCTGCACCATGCCACGGCGTGAGGACAAATCACCCATCACGTTACCAGCATAGTCTTCCGGGGTCTCAACCTCAACAGCCATCATGGGCTCCAGAATCACGGGGCCGGCCTTGCGGCAACCCTCTTTGAAACCAAAGATCGCAGCCATCTTGAACGCCAACTCGTTGGAGTCCACATCATGGTAAGAACCGAAGTGCAGCGTAACCTTGACATCGACGACCGGATAGCCCGCCAACACGCCTTGCGTGACAGCCTCGTGGATACCCTTTTCGACTGCCGGAATGTACTCACGTGGCACCACACCACCCTTGATCGCATCAACGAATTCGATTCCCTTGCCCGGCTCATTCGGCTCAATCTTCAGCACAACGTGACCATACTGGCCCTTACCGCCGGACTGACGAACAAACTTGCCTTCCGCGTCCTCGATCGTCTTGCGGATCGTTTCCCGGTATGCCACTTGGGGCTTGCCCACATTGGCCTCTACGCCGAATTCGCGCTTCATGCGGTCAACAATGATCTCAAGGTGCAACTCACCCATACCGGCGATCAGCGTCTGGCCTGACTCTTCATCCGTTTTGACGCGGAAAGATGGATCTTCCTGGGCCAAACGCTGCAAGGCGATGCCCATTTTCTCCTGATCGACCTTGGTCTTTGGCTCCACGGCCTGTGTAATCACGGGCTCAGGGAACACCATGCGTTCAAGCATGATGATGGCCGATGGGTCGCACAGCGTCTCACCTGTTGTGACGTCCTTCAAACCCACGCAGGCAGCGATATCGCCGGCACGAATTTCATTCACCTCTTCGCGATTGTTCGCGTGCATCTGCACAATACGGCCGATACGCTCTTTCTTCCCGCGAATCGGGTTGTAGACACTGTCACCCTTGGTCAAAACACCGGAGTAGACGCGCACGAAAGTCAGCTGCCCAACAAAGGGGTCCGTCATCAACTTGAACGCCAGCGCAGAAAATTTCTCGCCATCGTCAGCCTTGCGGCTAACGGGCGCCTCATCATCATCGGTGCCCGTCACTGGAGGAATGTCCACTGGCGACGGCATGAACTCAATCACGGCATCCAGCATGCGCTGAACGCCTTTGTTCTTGAAGGCTGAACCACAGTACATGGGCTGGATTTCGCTGGCAATGGTACGGGTACGAATGCCCAGCTTGATCTCATCCTCGGTCAACTCACCCTCTTCGAGGTATTTGTTCATGAGTTCTTCAGAGGCTTCGGCTGCAGCCTCAACCATCTTTTCACGCCACTCTTTGGCCAGCTCCAGCAACTCGGCCGGGATTTCACGGTAGTCAAACTTCATGCCCTGTGACGCTTCGTCCCAGATGATCGCCTTCATCTTGATCAGGTCAACCACACCGGTGAAGTTCTCTTCGGCACCAATTGGAATCACCATGGGCACCGGGCTCGCCTTCAGGCGCAGCTTCATCTGGTCCACGACCTTGAAAAAGTTGGCGCCCGTGCGATCCATCTTGTTGACAAATGCCAAACGCGGCACTTTGTACTTGTTGGCCTGACGCCAGACCGTTTCCGACTGGGGCTGCACACCACCCACGGCACAATAAACCATGCAGGCACCATCGAGCACGCGCATCGAGCGCTCGACTTCAATCGTGAAGTCAACGTGGCCCGGGGTGTCAATGATGTTGATGCGGTGCTCAGGCAAGGACGTGTCCATGCCCTTCCAGAAACAGGTGGTCGCAGCGGAGGTAATCGTGATGCCACGCTCCTGCTCCTGCTCCATCCAGTCCATGGTGGCCGCGCCGTCATGAACCTCACCAATCTTGTGGTTCACACCGGTATAAAAAAGGATGCGCTCGGTCGTAGTGGTTTTACCGGCGTCAATGTGAGCCGAAATGCCAATATTGCGATAGCGCTCAATGGGGGTATGGCGAGCCATGATAGATCCTAGGTTGCTCAAACGTATTCAATTGCCGCACACATCGCGGCGTGGCAAGCAGCATTCAGGTCAGAAGCGCCGGCAAGACAGTGCAAAGCACAACAAACCGGCGCAACGCACATGAACGCCGCAGTAGCCGCCTCTTAGAAGCGGAAGTGGGAGAAGGCCTTGTTGGCTTCCGCCATGCGGTGAACTTCGTCACGCTTCTTCATGGCACCGCCACGGCCTTCCGTGGCTTCCATCAACTCATTGGCCAGACGCAGGGCCATGGACTTCTCGCCGCGCTTGCGGGCGGCCTCCTTGATCCAGCGCATCGACAGGGCCAAACGACGAACCGGACGCACCTCGACCGGAACCTGGTAGTTGGCACCACCCACACGGCGGGATTTGACCTCCACCATGGGCTTGACGTTGTTGATGGCCATGACAAAGGCCTCAAGCGGGTCTTTGCCAGGGTTCTTTTTCTCGATCTGCTCAAGCGCGCCATAAATGATGCGCTCAGCAACCGCTTTTTTGCCGCCTTCCATGATCACGTTCATGAATTTGGACAGCTCGATATTGCCGAACTTAGGATCCGGCAGAATTTCACGTTTAGGGACTTCGCGACGACGTGGCATTTTTCACCTCATTTGCTTCAGTTGGCATCTTTTCAGACACCGCGAGAGTTATCAAAACCCCCACTTACTCGACCCACACAAACAATTTTGCGCTTCGGGTCACTTCGTCTGCACCACCGGCCAAGGCAGGCAAACACCGATTTCAGGAAATTAGCGCTTCCCCGGTGCGCGACGGCAATTAAGCCTTCTTGGGACGCTTGGCACCGTACTTGGAACGCGACTGCTTGCGGTCTTTCACGCCTTGCAGGTCGAGCGAGCCACGCACGATGTGGTAACGCACACCCGGCAGATCCTTGACACGACCGCCGCGCACGAGCACCACAGAGTGCTCCTGCAGGTTGTGACCTTCACCACCGATGTAGGAAATGACTTCAAACCCGTTGGTCAGGCGCACTTTGGCAACCTTACGCAAAGCGGAGTTTGGCTTCTTGGGGGTCGTGGTGTACACACGGGTGCACACACCGCGACGCTGCGGGGAGTTTTCCATCGCGGGGCTCTTGGACTTGATCTTTTCGACCTCGCGACCCTGACGGACTAGCTGGTTAATGGTTGGCATGTATAAACGTCCCTAAACGTTTGGAAATTAAAACGAAAACGTGAATCCCTTCGGAATTTCCGAAAAGCCTTCTACTATAGCAGGTGAGCCGCATCTTCGCAACGCCTTTCGACACCGGATGCGTGCGGCCACTCACTTACATCCGGCTACTTGATCCACAGGCGCAGGCCATCCCAAGCCCGGCCCAACAGCCCGGCCTCATCGACCGCCTCCAGCGCCAGCAGCGGCACCTCCACCAGCGGGCGGTCATCCGCACTGACCACCAGCGTTGCAACCGCCTGACCTTTCACATATGGCGCCACAAGGGGGTCGGGGCGCGCCACCTTCGTCTTGATCTTGCTGCCACTGCCGGCAGGAACAGCCACCACCACCCCCTCCGGGCGACCCATCTTCAGGGTTTTCGTTGTGCCTTTCCAGACATCAGGCGCGACCACGGGCTGGTTGGCATCGAACAGCTTGATGGCCTCGAAGGCGGTGTAGCCCCAATTGAGCAATTTCTGTGATTCGTTGGCACGGGCGTTCTCGCTGTCAGTACCCATCACGATGGCAAGCAGGCGTCGGCCACCAACCGTACCCTGCGGCCCGAGATTCGGAAACTCCCGCCTTGCGGTGGCGATCAGGCAGTAGCCCGCGGCATCGGTATGACCCGTTTTGAGACCATCGACGGAAGGGTCCCTGAACAGCAGCAGGTTCCGATTGGTGTCGTTGGCTGCCGGCGTGCCGGGGTAGCGGTATTTCTTGATGGCGTAGTAGGTCACATAGTCGGGGAAGTCCCGCATGATCCGGGTCGCGAGAATGCTCAAGTCGCGCACGGTCGTCGTATGCCCTGGTTCGGTCAGCCCTTCCGGGTTCTTGTAGCTTGTGGCTTTCATGCCCAGCACACGGGCCTGCTCGTTCATTAACTGAACGAAGCGTTCAACGCTACCTGCCACCCCTTCAGCCAACGCCACGGTGGCATCGTTGCCTGACTGAACGATCAGGCCCTTGAGCAAATCCTCCACCGCCACCTGCATCTTCGGGTCAATGAACATGCGCGAGCCGGGCATTTTCCAGGCACGCTCACTGACCGGAAAGGTCTGCTTCAAATCAATCTTCTTGTTTCGCAGCGCATCGAAAACAAGGTACGCGGTCATGAGCTTGGTCAGCGACGCCGGCTCGACCGGCGAATCAATATCCTTGGCCGCCAGCACCTGGTTGGCCGTGACATCCAGCAGCATGTAGGAGCGTGCCGCAATTTCCGGTGGCTGAGGCATCTGGGCAGACACCGACAGGCTCAGGCCGGCAACCAGGGAAAAAAGAAAAGACTTCAGTTTGAGTTTCATCGGGGAAAGGAATCCTTCGGGTTATTGGCAAACACCTGCCTGCATGACCAGCAAGCCGGCCTGCTGGCAAGGGCGGCATCTTCAAGTCGCTGTCGAACTCAGATGGCGAACCACCAGACTCTTCAACAAGGGTAATTGTCCGTGAAAGAAATGGCCGCCGCCTGGCACTACCGTCACCGGCAGGGATTGAGGGCGTGCCCATGCCATGACATCGGCCAGCGGCACCGTGTCATCCTGTTCGCCATGCACCACCAAGGTACGCTCATGCGCTTCGGCCGGCAGTTGCGCCACTTCAAAGCGGCTCGCGGCTGTACCAATCAGCACGACTTTTTCAATTATTCGCTGCGGCCACAAGCTCTGCAAGGCGCGCGTTGTGACAAAAGAGCCAAAGGAGAACCCCGCCAAGGCCAGGGCCCCCGCAGGTGCCAGCTGACGCACGATGGCCAGATAGTCTTCGGTCTCGCCGCGTCCCTCGTCAAAGACTCCCTCGCTGGCGCCGACACCGCGAAAGTTGAAACGCACCGCCACCCAACCGCACTGCACAAAGGCGCGCGCCAGCGTTTGCACCACCTTGTTGTCCATGGTGCCGCCAAACAATGGATGCGGGTGCGCAATTACGGCCACACCCCGAGGCGACGCCCCGTCATCCAGCACCGGAGCATCCCGCAAAACCTGCAACACACCGGCGGGGCCTAGCGGATTCAGCTTTTCGGTCTGCGCATTCATGCTCAGCGCCCCACGCCGGGCGGCGTGAGCAGACGCTCCACCACCTGACCGTTCTTCAGGTGCGACTCCACGATTTCATCAATGTCATGGGTGTCCACAAAGGTGTACCAGACAGCCTCCGGGTAGACCACAGCCACCGGCCCTGCAGCACAACGATCCAGGCAACCCGCCTTGTTCACGCGCACCTTGCCCGGACCTGCCAGCCCGGCCGCCTTGACCATGGACTTGCACCGGTCAAAGCCTTCCTGCGCCTTGTGCTGGGCACAACACTCTTCGCCGTTCTTGCGTTCATTGAGACAGAAAAAAATATGCCGCCCGTAATAAGACTCGGCGGCAAGGGTTGTGTCGGGCGTGTTTTCGTTCATTCCTGCATTCTAGTTTTACGACTCGCGCCGCCCGACCCGGGCCAGCACGTAAACCAGCGCGGCGTAAGGCCATAGCCAGCCCAGCCATTGGGCCAGACCGTTGAAGCGGACAAATTGCCCCTGCTCCCAGGTTTGCAGCGTCTGGTAGAAATACGCGCTGGTCGGCGCCTGGTTCAACAAGCTCAGGTAGATGCCCAGCGACAGCAGCACCAGTGCAGCACTGACGCGTCGCGTCGCAGGCAGCAGCAGCATGGCACTGGCGAAGGCGGCGCCCAGCCCGGCCTGCACCGGCAGGCTGAACCAGGCCCAGGCATGGCTGGGGCCATAGCTCAGCGCCGCCGACAGTGCCGTCACGCCAATACCAACCGTCATGACCAGCACAACAAACATCCCGCGCCTCACCATGGAGCGGATGATGCAGTAGCCCAACAAACAGGGAATCAGTGCGCCGAGCATTACGCAGATCAGCTCGGCGCTGGGCACCAAGGGCTGCAGCTCGACGTCACGCACGGGTAGCCAGTCCAGAAATGGTGTGTCCTGGAACAACTCCGCAAGCCCCTCCTCCACACGCTCCAGCACCTGGCCCAGGCCCAGTGGAACAGCCGCCGGAAACAGCAGGGCCACAGGCCACAGCGCCAACAGTACAAGCCCTCCCCGCGCATCGGGCACGAACCAGCGCTCGCGAAAGCGGCTCCAGCGGTCGATCGCGCCAAGCCTCTCCAGCGCTGTGGCCAGCAGCCCCCCCACGAATGCACCCAGCAGGTTGAGCATGAAGTCCACGTTTGACGGCACGCGTGCCGGCAGGTAGTTCTGGGTCGCTTCCATCAGCAGCGACAGCAGGCCAGCGGTCAGCGTGGCGCGCGCGATGGCGCTGCGAACATGCCCCGTGCGCAACGCTGTCAATGCCAGCAGAAAGCCCAGGGGCAGGTACCCCAATGCGTTGGCAGCAACATCGAAGCCGGTCCAGTATCTGGGCAAGGGACTGACCAGAAAAATCCAGGGCTCTATCCCCTGGTTGCGCCACTCACTAAAGGGATAGAGACTGGCATACACGATCAACGCAACATAGAGCAGCGCCAGCGGCCATGCAGAAGTCTTGTGCGCCACGGCCAACCCCTCAGAAAGGCTTGACCACGACCAGAATCACCGCCACCAGAAGCAAGAGCACTGGCAGTTCATTGAACCAGCGGTACCAGATGTGACTGCGCTGGTTGTCTCCGCGCATGAATTTTTTCAGCATCACGCCACAGGCATGGTGGTAACCCAGCACCAGCACGACGATGGCAAGCTTGGCATGCATCCAGCCATTGCCCGGTCCGCGCCCGATGCCGTAGCCCAACCAGAGCCAGAGGCCGAACGCGATAGCCGGCACCGCCAGCATTGTGGCGAACCTCATCAGCTTGCGCGCCATCAGCAGCAGGCGCTCGCGCTCGGCCACGGAGTCTGCCGGCACCAGGGCCAGGTTCACAAAAATACGGGGCAGGTAGAACAGGCCAGCGAACCAGCTGGCAACGAAAACAATATGTAGCGATTTGACCCAGAGCATGGCCCAAGTTTAGTCGCAGACCCTGGGCAACTAACCACACATGTAGTCCGGCCTTCATCGGCGCATAAATTTGCGCGCCAGCGACAAAGACGTGGACAACACACGACAGGCAAAAAAAACCCCGGCCAAAGCCGGGGTGGTAAGCCTTTTTTGCTGTCACACATGAAGGCCCCGCTCAGGGAGGAGAAGCGGGGGGCAGTAAAACTACCCGCAGTTAATTTAACAAACTTGTTCTGCAGTTTCAAGCTTGATCCGCAAACAAGGCGTTTTAGAAGCAATAAAAAAAGGGGCTTTGAATGTTTTGCACAACCCTTGTAGGGGTTCAATTACAAAACACCCTCCGCTTTCAGGCACAATTTTCCCCATGACCCCATATGCACCTTATCCCCAGGGCCGTCCACGCCGGCTGCGACGCGACGCTTTCACCCGCAATCTCGTGCGCGAAAACGCATTGAGTCCGAACGATCTGATCTACCCGGTGTTTGTGGTAGATGGCAAACAACTGCGTGAGCCTGTGGCGTCCATGCCGGGTGTGGAGCGGCTGAGCCTGGATTTGCTGCTGCCCGTGGCACAGCAATGCGTGGAGCTCGGTATTCCCGTGATGGCCTTGTTTCCCGTCATCGATGCCTCACTCAAGACCCCTGACGGGCGTGAAGCCCTGAACCCTGATGGACTGGTGCCGCGCGTGGTGCGTGAAATCAAGAAGCAGTTCCCCCAACTCGGCGTGATGACTGACGTGGCACTGGATCCCTTCACCAGCCACGGCCAGGATGGCCTGCTGGATGAGTCGGGCTACATCCTGAACGACCCCACGGTGGCGGTGCTGGTGCAGCAGGCGCTGACCCAGGCACAGGCCGGCGTGGACATCGTGGCCCCCAGCGACATGATGGATGGCCGCATCGGGGCGATACGCACGGCGCTTGAAGCCCATGGCGCCGTCCACACACGCATCATGGCCTACAGCGCAAAATATGCGAGTGCGTTTTATGGGCCATTCCGAGATGCAGTGGGCTCTGCCGCCAATCTGGGCAAGAATGACAAGAAGGTCTATCAGATGGACCCCGGCAATAGCGATGAGGCACTGCGCGAAGTGGCCATGGACATTGCCGAGGGCGCCGACATGGTGATGGTCAAGCCCGGCATGCCTTATCTGGACGTGGTGCGTCGCGTCAAGGACGAGTTTCGTATCCCCACTTTTGCCTACCAGGTCAGCGGTGAATACGCGATGCTCAAGGCAGCGGCCCAGAACGGCTGGCTCGATCATGATGCCGTCATGATGGAAAGCCTTCTTGCCTTCAAGCGGGCCGGGGCCGATGGCGTATTGACCTACTTTGCGCTGGATGCCGCCAGAATGCTACATAAAAAGTAGCGCACTACGCATACATGACAAGGGCCGCAGAAGATTTCGTCATTCCCATTCGCGAAACACCGTCACATGCGCATCTTCACCCTCCAAAGCAGCGGCATCTCCGAAGTCGACGAACAGCTCGCGCTCACCGAGCTGCGCCTGCCGGAACAGGGTTACCTCTGGATGTCGTGTGCGCGGCAGGAATTTGCAAGCCTGCAGGCGCAGATTCAGGCCGCGCTGCAGTCGCTGTGCGGCATGCAGCTGGTCGACCTGCATATTTCGGATCTGCTCAACAACCAGCTGCCCTCGCACTACGACTACACATCGCAATACGATGTGCTGGTATTCCGCCGCCTGGCCGCCAGCAGCGGCGCCGAAGCCCCCGTACAAGAACTGGCCGACGCCGCGCGCGCCAAACGCAGCGGCCCGCCCATCCTCAAACGCATCGACACCAGCCCCGTGGGCTTTGCGGTGTTCGACAACGTGCTGCTGACGGTGCATCCGGGTGACTGCGCGGTACGCGATGCCTATGCCAGCAAACTGCTCAGCGCCGTGCGGACACCAGGACTCGGCAGCCCACGCCTGCCCAGCAGTCCGGCCGACCTGATGCTGCGCATCGTCAACCAGATGGTGGATGGCTACCTGGAACTGCGGCGCGAACTCACGCGCCAGCTTGACCACTGGCAGGCAGAGTTGCTGAATCCGCGTACCCGCTTCAACAACTGGGGCACCCTGCTTGATGCCCGGCTGTCGCTGCACCAGCTCGACCAGGTCTGTGAAGATCAGCGCACGGCTGTGCAGGACTGGATCGAGGCCCTCAAGCTCTGGCCCGACGCCCAGACACCCGCCAGCCAGCGCGAGCGCGAGTTGCTCAATGTACGCAGCCGCGATGTGCTGGAACACATCGAGCGCGTGGTGCACCATGTGCGTCGGCTCGAGCAGAACGCCGAGACCGCAGTGCAGATGCATTTCAGCGCGCAGAGCAACCGCACCAACGACATCATGCGCACGCTCACCGTGCTGACCGCGATCTTCCTGCCGCTGAACCTGATTGCAGGCATCTTCGGCATGAATTTCGATTTCCTCCCGCTGATCCACACCTCCAGTGGCTTCTGGTGGGCCATGAGCGCCATGCTGCTGATCGCACTGGCGTTGGTGCTGGTGTTCTGGCGCAAGCGCTACCTCGAACACTCTGGCCGTTAGCCATCCAGACCGCCGCGCGGCGTCCTGAATCCAAACAGGATCAACCAGATCAGCTCGACCCGTCGCTGCCGGAGGCCATGCGTTCCAGCAGATCCGCCACCAGCTCCAGACGCACCAGCGGACTGTCGAGTTCCAGCAGTTGCTGCTTGAACGTCTGGTTCATCGGCAGGATTTCACACCAGCGATTGGCCACCCAGCCGCAGTCATCCCAGCGATACGGTGCTTGAAATGCCATGTCTTCGGGCCACTCGGCCTGGGATTGCATTTGCCCCAGCAGCTGCTCCAGCGCCACCCGGGTCGGCATGAGATCCTGCGGAATGGGCGTCGCAAGGTCGGGGGCCAGCAGTTCCGCCTCGCCCATCCACAGCCCGTGCTTGAGCTGCTCGGCATGCCGCAAACGGAATCGCTGCCCGCCCACGCAGTGCACCCGCATCAACCCCGGCTGCGGGCGAGCCAGGCTCTCGATGCTCGCCAGCGTACCCACCTTGTGAAAGGCCTCGGGCGCGAAGGCTGCGCCCTCCCGCGCCGACGAGTCGGCCGGTGTCGCCGGCTGCCGAACCTCTCGTCCTTGCGTCAGACACACCACGCCGAAAGGCTTGTGTTCGAGATGGCAACGGCCCATCATGTCGAGATAGCGCACCTCGAAAATCTGCAGCGGCAACAAGCCGCCTGGAAACAACACGGTTTGCAAGGGGAACAGTGGCAATTCGATCACGGAAGAAGATCTTGCAGACATGCCTCATTGTCCTGCGGTTGGCAAAAACATACCAGTTCAGGGCTTAAGCACGGTGATCTCGTTGCGGCAACCGGCTTGGCAAGTTTATGATGCAGCAGGCTCCCAGGACATGGGGATCGGAGCCATTTGCACACCACGACAGTTGTCACCGAATGGAGTCATGCAATGAAGGTCAGCCAGATCATGAGTGTCAATCCCGTCAGCGTGCTGCTGGATGATCACATGTCGGTGGTCAAGGAGATCTTTGACAACGCAAAATTCCACCATGTACTGGTCGTTGAGGAAGGCAAGCTGTTTGGCGTCATCTCGGACCGCGACCTGCTCAAGGTCATCAGCCCGAACCTGAACACCAGCCGCATCTCGCTCAGCGACCTCAAGACACTGGACATCCCGGTCCACCGTGTCGTCACACGCGAGCCCATCACCCTCAAGCCTGACGCCTCCGTCAGCGACGCGGTGAAGATCTTCACCACCCACCGCATCTCCTGCATTCCCGTGGTGGATGACGCTGGTGCTGCCGTAGGCATCATCAGTTGGCGTGACATCCTCAAGCACATGGACCATGTCTGCGCCGATTGGCCGCGCGCCTGAGCCCACCTTCAAACACGGCCTTCCCAGCAGCACCTCAGGGCTTGCCTGACAGAAACAGCGCCGCCCCATTGCCCCAACCAATGCGCTGCGCGACATCGGCAGGCAGATCACCGAGCCAGCGCCGGTAGCCCTGCATCAGGTCGTCATATTGCGTCCAGCGCTGGTTGACCCAGGTGTCGGAGCCGATCAGGAAGCGGGTCGGGTGCTTGAGCATCAGCGCGCGCCATTCGGGGCACAGCTTGCCCGCCTCACAGGTCAGCCCGGGCCGGTAGGACAGCTCGCCCACGAGCTGTGGGTACCTGGCCATCAGCTCCGCTACGCGCGCCACCGGCGTGCCACCGATTCCGGTGTGCGCCCAGATCAGGCGCGTGCCCGGTGCATGGGCCAGGAGCAGATCGATGGCCCGGTCATCCACATGCGCCAGCACCGCAAGCTGGTTCTTCTGGGCGAACTGCATGAGCTTTTTCGCCACCGGACCATTGGCGTTGGCGCTGTCGTACAGGTGAAATTCACCGATGCCGCGGTATGGACCTGCCGCCGTGCCGCGCGCAAACTCGGTCTGCACCATGGTGAAAATCGTTTCGTCGCGAAACCAGTTGTCGTAGTCGGCGCGGTTGCGGTAGAGGCGGATGAAAGGCACCACGGCTACCCCCGCCGCCTGGGTCTGCTCGCGTGCTTCGGCCAGTGCCTTGGTGCCATCGTTGGGTCGGGAGTTGGCCAGCACCGCCTGCACGCCGTTGCGCTGCATGCGCGCGAGCACATCGGGCAGGGGGTGCGGGCCTTCCCAGGCCTCCACGTTGTAGTGCAGGTGCGCATCGAACAGCGGGCCGCTGTAGTCGGCCGCCTGGACCCGGCCCGTTATCGCTATCAAAAAAATAGCTGCCAGCGCCCATGGATTAAGGGTCAGAGGCCAAAATCGCCTGAAAAAATGCCTTGTTCGCATGTCCACAGGCGCCTGTGTCAGGCCAGGTGCTTGGCGAAAAAGTCCAGGGTGCGCTGGCGCGCCAGCTTGGCCGCAGCCTCGTTATAGGCACCCCGCTGGTCACAGTTGAAGCCGTGGTTGGCCTGGTAGACATGCACCTCCACACCCGATTGCGCCTTCTTGAACGCCTCCACCGTGTCCAGCGGGATCCAGTGGTCCTGGTCACCGAAGTGGGCCAGCACCGGGCACAGCGGCTTACGTGCCGCGTCGGCCTCGGCCGTCATGCCACCGCCGTAATAGGGCACGGCAGCGCTGAGACCCTTGAGCTGGCAGGCCGAACGCCAGGTCAGCAAGCCCCCCCAGCAGTAGCCGACGATGCCGACCTTGCCCGCCTGTGCAGCATGCTGGATGGTCGCCTCAATGTCCTGCATCACGCCAGGAGCGGGCAACTCTTCGATGGCCGTCTTCAGCGCAAAGCCCGCGGTCATGTCCTCCTGGCTGTAGCCCAGCTCGACACCCGGCTTGGCCCGGTGAAAGGTCGAGGGTGCGACCGCCAGATAGCCCGCGGCAGCATAGCCGTCTGCCACTGAACGGATGTGCGAGTTCACGCCGAAGATTTCCTGCAACACCACCACCGCGCCCTTGGGCTTGCCCGCGGGTTGCGCCACGTAGGCCGGAAACACCACGCCGTCGGCGGCTTTGAGATCGATCCAATTGCTCATTGCTGAGTCCTCCTTGTTGTCATTAACATTCATTGCGCCTTGAGTTTGCGCTCCACAAAATCGAGCCGGTCCTGGCCCCAGAAAATCTCGCCATCAATGCAGTAGCTCGGCGCACCGAACACACCGGCCGCCATCGCGGCCTCGGTATTGGCTTCGTAGCGCTCGCGCACGGTCTGGCTGTGCGACTGCTCCAGCCGGTCCGGGCTCAGGCCGCATTCTCCGAGGAGCTTGATCAGCTCCTTGTCATCGGCAATATTGCGCTCCTGCGCCCAGACGGCAGCCAGTACCGCGGCCGTCAGTTGCATCGCTGCCGCCACACCGTCGCGCAGCTCCACCGCAATGATCAGGCAAGCGGCATCGTCACCGTTGACCGGGAAAAATTTGGGCTTGAGGTTCAGCGGCAGCTTCAGATGCTCGCTGTAGCGCTTGAGCTCCACCAGCCGGTAGGCCTGGCGCTGGGGCGGGCGCTGCCCCACCGGCAAACCACCCGAGGACGGAAAGATCTTGCCCCCCAGGTCCACCGGCAGCACGCGAACCTTGGCGCCAGAGGCTTTCACCATGGCGGCGAAGCGTGCGTGACCGAGATAGGTCCACGGGCTGTGGGGCGCAAAGTAGTAATCCACGGTCTTTTCCAAAACGTCTCCTGGTTGTTGTTCGCTGACAGTGCAGGCATTCTGCCGGATTCGTGTGCAAGCTGCAGTCCATGCCTCGCGCATGCAGGACGTCTCGTGTATCGTCACGGCATGCGCTGCGTCGCGGCAGCCCTTCTGAGGAAAGGGTTTTCCGGCACACGCGGCTTTTTGGCAACTCATTCACTTAGACGGGAAGCACCATGAACCCCATCGTCCTGATCACTGGCGGCTCTCGCGGCATCGGTGCCGCCACGGCCTTGCTGGCCGCCCAGCGAGGCTATGCCGTGGCCGTGAACTACACCCACAATTCACTGGCGGCCGACGAGGTGGTACGACAGATCCGTGCCGCCGGCGGCACGGCCATCACGGTGCAGGCCGATGTGGCCGATGAAGCCCAGGTCATGGCCATGTTCGAGAAAGTGGATGCCAAGCTCGGGCGTCTGAATTGCCTGGTCAACAACGCTGGTGTGGTGGACCATGCCAGCCGGGTCGACGACATGAGCTTTGCCCGGCTGCGCCGCATGTTTGACATCAACATCATGGGCAGCTTCCTGTGCGCACGCGAGGCGGTGCGCCGCATGAGCACGCGCCATGGCGGCGCGGGCGGCAGCATCGTCAACCTCTCCAGCGTGGCGGCCCGCCTGGGCGGCCCCGGCCAGTACGTGGACTACGCCGCCGCCAAGGGCGCGATCGACACCTTCACGGTGGGCCTGGCCAAGGAAGTGGCCACCGAGGGGGTGCGCGTCAATGCAGTGCGCCCCGGCATCATCGAGACCGAGATCCACGCCTCCGGCGGCCAACCCAACCGCGCCAGGGAAATGGCGCCGCTGGTACCCATGCAACGGGCCGGCAGTGCGGAGGAGGTGGCCCAGGCCATTGTCTGGCTCATGTCGGACGCTTCCAGCTACAGCACGGGCTCATTCATTGATGTGACCGGCGGCCGCTAGGTCAGCCTCACAAGCGTCCAACGCACGGCAGACACGCCATGGATCTCAAGCCCCTCATCACCCTGCTGGCCATCGTCAACCCTTTGGCGATCGTGCCCTTTTTCATTCACTATACGAATGGGTTTTCGCGCGAACAGCGTCAGCGCACCATCTGGATATCCTCCTTCAGCGCGTTTGCGGTGATCGCCACCTGCGCCCTGCTGGGTCTGGAGATCCTGGCCTTCTTCAGCATCTCGCTGGCCAGCTTCCAGGTGGGTGGCGGCATGTTGCTGCTGATCTCGGCACTCAGCATGCTCAACGCTCGCCCGGTCGAATCCAAGTCAAACCCCGATGAGATGCAGGACGCGGTGGAGCGCTCGGCTGCCCGCGCCAGTGTCGCGGTAGTGCCGCTGACCATTCCGCTGCTGACCGGCCCGGCCACCATGTCCACCGTCGTGATCTACGCCGACAAGGCAGAAAACCTGCTGCAGCTTGGCACCCTGGTGGGCTATGGCGTGGTCATCGCGTTGGCCACGGCGCTGTGCTTTACCCTGGCCGAACCCATCGCACGCGGGTTGGGCCGCACTGGCATCAACGTGATGACCCGGCTCATGGGCCTGATCCTCGCCGCACTCGCGGTCGAGGTGATGTCGGACGGGCTGCTCAAGCTGTTTCCCGGGCTAGCCGGCTGAGCAACTGGACACCCCCAGCACAAAGGTGGCTGCCAGGCTGCACTCACGCAGAGCGCAGCCTGGCAGGGCTTACCAGCCGATCGCCTTGGGCAGCCACAGGGCAATCTGCGGGTACATGAACAGCAGCAGCAATGCCACGAACTGCATGCCGATAAAAGGTATCACCCCCTTGTAGATGTCTCGGATGCTCACCTCGGGCGGCGCCACCCCCTTGAGATAGAACAGGGCCCAGCCAAACGGTGGCGTGAGAAAAGAGGATTGCAGGTTCAACGTAATCAGCATCGCCAGCCAGACCGGATCGACGCCCTGGTTCAACAGCACAGGCATGAACAGCGGCACTGCGATGTAGCTGATCTCGATCCACTCGATGAAAAAGCCGAGCACAAAGATCAGCGCCATCATGAACCAGATGTCCGTATTCACGCCACCAGGCAACAAGTCGAACATCCGAGTGATCAGGTCTTCGCCATGCAGGCCCCGGAAGGCCAGTGCAAACACCTGCGCCGTCATGAGGATGAACATCATGATGGCGGTGATCTTGCTGGTCTCCAGTGCCACGGACTTGAGGATGGCCATGCTGAAACGGCGCGACACGATGGTGATGAGCACTGCGCCCACGGCACCCATGGAAGCCGCCTCGGTGGGGGCCGCGATGCCGCCCACGATCGAGCCGAGCACAAACACCACCAGCATGATCGGCGGCACCACCACTTTCCAGAAGCGGAACCACAGTTGCCTGCGACTCACGGCCTCGCGCTCGGCCAGCGGAATCGGTGGCATGAGTTCGGGACTGATCCAGGCGCGGATCAGGATGTAGAGGATGTACACACCCGATAGCAGCAGCCCCGGCCCCACGGCCGCGGCAAACAGTGTGCCGACTGACAGCTGCATGATGTCGGACAGCAGGATCAGGATCAGGCTGGGCGGGATGATTTGCCCCAGGGTGCCCGAAGCGCAGATCACGCCGCAGGCCACGCTCTTGTCGTAGCCACGCCGGATCAGCGTGGGCAGGGTCAGCAGGCCCAGCGTGATGACGGTAGCGCCAACGATGCCGGTGGTGGCACCCATCAGGATGCCGAACAGGATGATGCCGACCCCCATGCCGCCCCGCAGCCCCCCGGCGATGTGACCCATGACATCGAGCAGGTCATCGGCCAGCTTGGATTTCTCCAGCATCACACCCATGAAGACAAACAAGGGAATGGCCATCCACTGGTAGCCCGCAACGATGCCGTAAAAGCGTGCGGGCAGCAGGTTGAAGAGCGAATCACCAAAGCCAAGGTAGCCGAAGATGAAACCCACCGTGGCCAGCGTGGTGGCCACAGGAACCCCGATCATGAGCAGCACGAAGAAGCTCACGAGCATGAGGATGGCCAGGGTTTGCGAGTCAAACATCATGACTCTCCTTGGGCTTCGGACCGGTCAAAAGCAGTCGCAGCAGGGCTCCGAAGGTCTGGAGCAGCAGCAGCGCGTAGCCAATGGGGATCAGGGACTTGACGACCCAGCGGTAGGGGATGCCCCCTGGGTCGGGCGAAGATTCGCCAATGTCATAGGCCTGGAACACATAGGCCAGCGAAACCTTGATGAAGATCACGGCAATGACCATGAGCAGGCCGTGTGACACCAAGTCCACCACAAACTTGGCGCGCGGTGAATACTGCGCATAGAACAGGTCCACCCGCACGTTATCACCGCGCTGCAGGGCATAGCACATGCCGAGAAGGATCAGGGCCGCCAGCAGGTGCCACTCCAGCTCCTGGCCCCAGACGGAGCCCACGCTCATGGAATAGCGCAGGATGACATTGATGGCTACCAGCGAGATCATCGAGAGGGCCACCCAGGCGGTGGCCCTTCCAATGAGGTCGATGAAGGACTCAATGCCGGCGATCACGCCGGACACAGATTTGGACATGCAAAAACTCCGTGGATCAGCCGCGCACTTTGGCGTGGTAGGCCGCTTCGCTGTAGCCGGACCAACGGTCGTACTTGGCCTTGAACGCCATGTAGGACTCATGCACCTTCTTGGTCATCGGATCCTTGGCCACCGCCTCGGCCAGCACCTTCTCGGTTTCCACCCGCAAGGCCTTGATAACGGCATCCGGCAGCGGCTTGGCGATCACCTTCTGGTTCTTGATCAGATCTTCCATGGCTTCGGAGTTGGCCTTCTGGCACCAGCCCTCGCTGATCACATTGCAGGCAGCGGCTGCATTTTCGACCACGGCCTGCAAGTCCTTCGGCAACTTCTGCCAGGCGGCCTTGTTGATCAACAGCTCGGACACGGTAGCCGGCTCGTGCCAACCGGTGGTGTGATAGAACTTGGCTGCTTTCTGCAGCCCCAGGCGGCGGTCCTGATACGGCCCGACAAACTCAGCCGCATCGATCACGCCACGCTCCAGCGCGGGGAAAATCTCGCCGCCCGGCAGCACCTTGACGTCCACGCCGAGGTTCGCATAGACCTTGCCAGCCAGGCCGGGGATGCGCATCTTCAGGCCCTTGAGGTCGGCCACGCTCTTGATTTCCTTCTTGAACCAGCCTGTCATCTGCACGCCGGTGTTGCCGCAAGGCATGGCCACCATGCCAAAGGGCTCGTAGACCTCGTTCCACAGGTCGATGCCGCCACCGTCGTAGAGCCAGCCGTTCATGCCCTGGAAGTTCATGCCGAAAGGCACGGCGGTGAAATACTGGGCCGCGAAGGTCTTGCCGGTCCAGAAATAGCTGTTCGCATGGTTCATCTCGACCGTGCCGGCCCGCACGGCATCGAAGCCCTCAAACGCCGGCACCAGTTCACCTGCGCCAAAGACCTGGATCTTGAGACGACCGCCAGACATGACATCGATGCGCTTGGCCAGGTCGGTCGCACTGCCAGGGCCATCAAAATAAAACGGCGAGCCCTTGGGATAGGCACTTGTCATCTTCCAGTTGAAAGACTGCTGGGCTTTCGCCACCATAGGAAAAGCCAGGCCGGCCCCGACCGCACCTGCGGTGGCACTCTTGGACAAGAATTTGCGACGATCAATGCTCATGGGGAAGCTCCTGAAGTTGAAGTGGATGTTTCCTTCATTCGCAAGTTGCATGCCAACGATTCTGGTGCGTTCAGCGCATGCGCGCACCATGGCGGTGCGCGCATTTTTCGCAGTGGGGGTTGTTAACTGCCTGGCCCAGTCGCTGTGATGCAGGCCGCTGGCCGACGCACCGGCCCCGTCGCAGGCACAACAATCGTTTTACGGTGCAGGCGCCATCTCTGGAAAGGGGAAAGCCCTGTTCCTGCACCCGCTACACGCGGCTTCAGCGCAACTGCGCCAACCACTGCACCAGCTCATCCGCTGCTGCATCGGTGGCTGCCGTGAGCGCGCGCACCCCACCGGGCGCATCGGCGCTGGGCGCCGGCCGTTGCACCAGCACGTTGCGCTGTGCGACCAGGCTGGCACCCGCCGGCGTGAGCTGCAGCAGCGTGGCACGCAATCGCAGCAGGCCTGCGCTTTGCGCCGGTGCCTCAAAGACCTGGCTGAACTCGTCCAGTTCAATCTGCAACACCCGCGTCGCCCCCTCACCCGGGTTGAGCACCGCACGCTCCTGACCCAGCCGCGCACGCACGCGCTGCTCCACCAGTTGCGCCGGGGCCATGCTCCAGCGCGCCTGTGAATAAGGGCGCAGCTGCCGGGCATCCACATAGGTCAGCCGGTACAGCACGGCCGTGCTGTCCAATGCCGCCGGGGCTTGCACTGCGGCCATGGCCAGCGGTGGCATGCGCAAGCCAGGCGCCTCCACACTTGAGACCGAGGCCGGGCCAAAGTCATAAACCACAGACGGGTTGGTTTGTAGGGGGACGGCACAGCCTGACAAGCCCAAAACCACCAGAAAAAATAGATAAAAAGTGGCCAAAGCCCTTTTCCCAATTGCGCTAGACGCTATATTTTTAATAGTGCCAGGCATGACGTCTGGCAATGATGTTGTGCAGCATGGCATCGCGGTATGGTTCACGGTCAGGTCTTTCATCGAGCGGCGGCCGGAGCCGCGAAGCCGGGCTCTCCCGGGCCGGGTGGCGGGGCTCCTTTGCCCAGAATCAGTGACTGGGGTTGTTCTTCAAACGTGCTGGCGGCACGGCCCAGCTGGCGCGCAGCGCGTGCCGTTTCGTCCGCCATGCGGTTCACACGGGGTAGGGTCCGGGTGTTGAGGGTCTGGCCGCTGGCCGCCAGCGATTCGGCGCCTTCGGCCAGCCGATCCAGCGTACCGCCGGGCTGGTTCAGCCGCTCGGCACTGCGCCGAAACTCGCCCGCGAGTTTTTTGACTTCATCAGCGCTGCCGCTGACGCTGGCCGCAATATCCTGTACGGACCTGAGTGCAGCGCCCGCCTCCTGCGCGAGCTGCGGAATATCCACCCGGTTTGGCCCCAGCTGAGTCCGCGCCAACTCATCGGCATAGCTGGCAAGCTGCTTGACACTGGCAGCCGCCTGGCCCAGTTGCTCGACCGTGTTCATCATGGCTTTCTGGTGCGCCGGATCCAGCAGCTGGTTCATGCGCCGGCTGGTCTCCTCCAGTTGCAGCACCAGACTGACGCCCTGATCGGTGAGCTTGCTCATCAGGCCCGGCCGCACGGGGATGCGCGCCAGCTGCTCTCCCGAGGACTTGAGAGGCTCCCTGGATTCACCCGAGTCGTCAAGCTGCACAAAGGCCAGCCCCGTCACCCCCTGAAACCCAAGGGTGGCGAAAGTGGAGCGGGTAATGGGGGCCTCCTCGGAAATGGAGATGCGCAGCAGCACATTGCCTTTGATCTGCGGATCAAAACCAATTTCCGTGACCTTGCCAACCGCCACCCCACGAAAGCGCACGGCGGCCTGTGTTTGCAGCCCCGTCACGGAATCACGCGTGGACAGTGCGTATTCGTTTTGCACGCCGACTTCCCGGGTCAGCCACACGGCCATGATGATCAGCACCGCCGTCAGCAGCAGTACAAAAATGCCGGCTGCAAGTGCATGGGCTTTGTTTTCCATAAGCTTTCCTTTTAACCTTCCCTCTCGCCACTTGGCAAGGGCTCGTCCAGCAAGGCCATGGCACGCCTGCCCCGCCCACCCAGAAAGAAATCATGGATGAACGGATGCGGATGCGCCACCACGTCCTTGACCGTGCCACTCACGATCACCTGGCGGTCGGCCAGCACCACCACACGGGTGCTGAGTTCCATCAGGGTATCAAGGTCATGCGTCACCATCACCACCGTAAGCCTCAACTCCTGATGCAGCGAGCGCAGCAACTCACAAAAACCGTCTGCGCTGTCGGGATCGAGCCCGGCGGTAGGCTCGTCGAGCAGCAGCAGCGGCGGGTCCATGATGAGGGCCCGTGCGAGTGCCACCCGCTTGACCATGCCGCCCGACAGATCGGCCGGCATCTTGTAGGCATCCGCAGGCTTGAGCCCCACCATCTGCAGCTTGACCATCGCCACATCGCGGATCAGGTCTTCCGGCAGGGTCTTGAGTTCGCGCAGCGCAAAGCCGACATTCTCCAGCACGTTGAAGGCCGAAAACAGCGCACCCTGCTGGAACAGCATGCCCACGCGGCTGGCCGCGCCCACATCCCCAAGTTGCGATGCCGGCTTGCCCAGCACGGTCACGCTGCCGCGTGCCGGGGTCTCGAGTCCCAGGATCTGCCGCAGCAGCACCGTCTTGCCGCTGCCCGAACCGCCCACGATGGACACGAGTTCGCCCGCCCGCACCGTGAGGTCCAGGTTCTTGTGAATCACCGCGGTACGGCCGGCGGTGCGAAACACCGACCAGAGCTTGTCGACCTTGACGACGACTTCCTGGTCCCCACTCATATGCCGACATCCTTGAACAGCACGGCAAACAAGGCATCCACGAGGATCACCGCCGTGATCGAGCTCACCACCGAAGCCGTGGTGCCTTCCCCGAGGCTCGCCGTGTTGGGCTTGATGCGCAAGCCAAAGTGGCAGGCCAGCAACGCGATGAGCACGCCAAAGACCACCGATTTGCCCACCGCCAGGAAATGGTTGCCCACATCGACTGCACGCGGCAGCGCCGTGATGAAGTAAATCGGTGACACATCCATCACGAGGTTGGCGGCAATCACGCTGCCAACCAGGGCCCATATCGTGGTCCACACCGTGATGAGCGGCATCGCCAGCGCCATGGCCATGGCGCGTGGCAGCACCAGCCGGAAACCATGGGCAATGCCCAGCACACGCATGGCATCAAGCTCCTCGGTCACGCGCATTACACCGATCTGCGCCGTGATGGCCGAGCCGGAGCGCCCCGCCAGCAGGATCGCGGCCAGCACGGGTCCAAGCTCGCGGATCAGCGAAATACCCAGGATATTGACGATGAAGGGCTCGGCCCCGAACTGGCGCAGCTGCTGTGAAATCAGATAAGCCAGCACCACCCCGATGAGACAACCCACCAAGGCCGTGATCGGCAGCGCCGTGGCACCAATGTGATACAGCAGGCCCGAGACATCGCGCCACGGGCCGGTGCGGGGCGCGCGCAGCAGGCGGCCCAGGTCGAGCAGCAGTTGCCCGCTCAGGCGCAGCAAATCCAGGCCATGGCCCAGCAGTTGCATGATCGCCGCACCCAGGGCCAGAAAGTAGCCCCACAAAGTGATTGGTCTGGCTGGCGGGGGCTGCTCTGTCAGGCGTGCCACCCGCTCAAGCATGGCCAGCTGCTGCGGCAGCGTTTCCAGGGCGGCTGGCCATTGCCGGCCCCAGCTGTTCCAGAGCAGTTGCGCGGCCGTGTGGTCGAGCCGCTGCACGCTGCGCAAATCCCAGCCACAGTCCGCCCGTTGCTGCAGGGCCCGCAACTCACGCGTAAGCGCGTGCCAGGCTGCCGGCTCGGCCAGCTGATCTGCGGTCCAGCGCCCCTCGAGCACGGCCAGCCCGGTGGCTGTACCAGGCTGGATGCTGATGCGAGGTGGGTTGTCCGCCATGGCTGGTGTCGTTTTGGGGGTTCTGTGCGTGGGCGAAGACGCCATCGTACCGCCTCAGGCACCCCCCCGGTACGCAGTCTCCACAAGTGGCCTACACGCAGCGAAAGCTAAACTCGTGCCAGCACTGATGCCCCCGCTGGGCGTGCCCTGAGGTCCGGCCGGGTTGGCGTGCTGAGCTGGCTGCATCACTGCGCTGGTTCGTCGATTGTTTTCACCCCCCGCCTTTGCTGCTAAAAGAAAGAGACTCATGGCCCGCAATACCACCGTCAAGGCTGATCCCAATGCCCCCGCCATCACCGAGATGCTCGCGAAATTCGTGGTCAGCCACCCCTCCAACGGCTGGAGCGAAGCCGTGGACATGGAAGCTCACCGCACCTTCGCCAACTGGGTTGGCTGTGCCATCGGCCCGTCCACACACGAGACCATGCAAGCCGCGCTGGCAGGTGTGATGGAGCTGGCGCCCTCGCAACAGGCCTCGATCCTGGGTCGCAAGGAAAAAGTGGACATGGCCAATGCCGCATTTCTCAACGGCGTGAGTTCGCACACCTTCGACTTTGACGACACCCATCTCAAGACCATCATCCATCCCGCAGGCCCCGTCGCCTCGGCCGTGCTTGCCCTCGGCGAACACCTCAACATCTCCGGCCGCGAGCTGATCGACGCGCTGGTGCTGGGCATCGAGGTATCCTGCCGCGTGGGCAATGCGGTCTACCCCGACCACTATGACCGCGGCTGGCACATCACCGGCTCCACCGGCATGCTCGGCAGCGCCGCGGCCTGCGCGCGCCTGCTCAAGCTCGACGCCGCGGCCACCCAGATGGCGCTCGGCATAGCCGCTTCGCAGCCCATTGGCCTGCGCGAGCAGTTCGGCACCATGACCAAGCCCTTCCACCCCGGTGGCGCGGCCAAGGCGGGCCTGATGTCGGCACTGCTGGCCAAGCATGGCTTCACCGCTTCCAAGCGTGCGCTGGAAGCGCCACGCGGCCTGATGCAGGTGTTTTCCGACAAGACCGACTGGTCCGAGATCACCGACAACCTGGGCCAGAGCTGGGAGATCGCCCTCAACACCTACAAGCCTTTTGCCTGCGGCATCGTGATCCACCCGAGCATCGACGGCTGCGTGCAACTGCGCAACCAGCATAGCCTCAAGGCCGCTGACATCGCTTCGGTCACGATCCGCGTGCATTCGCTGGTGCTGGAACTCACGGGCAAGAAGACACCAGGCACGGGGCTGGAGAGCAAGTTCAGCGTCTACCACTCCTGCGCAGTGGGCTTGCTGTACGGCCAGGCCGGTGAGCATGAGTACACCGACGAGGTGGTGAACCGCGCCGAAGTGACCGCACTGCGCGCCAGGGTCAATGCGATCGTGGACGATTCAATCGACGAGGCTTCGGCCGACATCACGATCAGGACGACCGACGGCCAGGAGCATCACATCTTCATCGAGCATGCGATCGGCAGCACGCAAAAACCCATGAGCGAGGTGCAACTCAAGGCCAAGTTCGTGGACCAGAGCGCGCCCATCATCGGCGCCGCCAAGGCCGACGAAGCCTGGCGCCTGGCGCGCGACATCGCCCGGCAAACCGGCCTCAAGGCCCTGCTGGCTGCGGCCTGCTGAGCGCATACCGGGCTGCAGCACTGCAGCCCGGGTGCTTAATCAGTCATATGTGAGGTCGCGCGCCTTGCCGCTGAAAACGCGGTAAGAAAAGACCGTGTAGCCAATGATGGCCGGCAACACGACCAGAGCGCCTGCGAGAATGATCTTGAGTGACTCTGGTGCGCTCGCCGCCTGCCAGATAGTGATGCGGTCGACCACGAGGTAGGGAAACAGGCTGTACGACAGCCCATAGAAGGCCAGCACAAAAATCCCGATAGCGCTGAAAAATGGCACGCTCGCACCGTACTCGTTACCCTGTGCGAACCGCAGCGGCAAGCGGCGCAGTGAGCGGCCGATCACCCAGAACAAGGTCGCGGTGGCAGCGGGAATGGGGATGAGCAGTACGACATAGGGCAGTGTGAACCACTTGTCAAAAATCCGCGGACTGACCCACGGCGTAATGAGCGAGATGATGGCAACCCCCAGGGCCGTGACCCACAAGGCCCGCTGCGCCCAGCGCACGGCGCGCAGTTGCAGGTCGCCCTCGGTCTTCATGATGAGCCAGGTCGCCCCCAGCAAGCAATAACCTGCAGCCAGGCACACGGCAATCACGGCCGCGAAAAAATAGGCCCTGGGGCTGTGATCCAGGCCCAGGATGTAGAAGCCCAGCATCCACCCCTGTGACAGGGCCGCGATCATGGAGCCCGCGAAAAACGTGTTGTTCCAGGCCGCCTTGTGCTCGATGCGAGCCTTGACGCGAAAATCAAACGCCACACCGCGCAGGATCAGTCCCACCAGCATCACCGCCACCGGCAGGTACAGCGAGCCCAGGATCACCCCGTGGGCCAGCGGGAAACAGGTCAGCAGGATACCCACGCCCAGCACCAGCCAGGTTTCATTGGCATCCCAGAATGGTCCGATGGACGCAATCATGGTGTCTTTTTGTTCATCTTCGGCACTGCGCAAGAGCATGCCGACCCCGAGGTCATAGCCATCGAGCACCACATAGGCCAACATCGCCAGCCCCATGACGCCCATGAAGATCACCGGCAACCACTCATTGAAACTCATGTCCATGGTGTCTCCTTCAGACGGGCTTGAATGCATCAGCAGAGCCGTATGCATTGGGTTCTAAAGGCGCATCCTTGCCCGCCTTGCGCGCCAGGTGAAACAGCGCAAACACATAGGCCAGCAACAGCACCACGTAGACCGTCAGGTACATCGCCAGGGTGGTGGCCACCATGGGCACTGGCAACTCGGCAGCCGCCTGGGCCGTCGTAAGCACGCCATACACCAGATAGGGCTGGCGGCCGACCTCGGTGACGTACCAGCCCGCCAGCGTGGCCAGCCAGCCCGAGAAGGTCATACCAATCAGCACGCGCGCCAACCAGGGCTGCACAGTGCCCTTGCGTTTGAGTTGCCAGACGGCATACCAGCCCACCGCGAGCATCAGCAGACCCATGCCAACCATCACGCGGAAGGCCCAGAACACGGGGGCGACAGGTGGGTGCTTGCCCTTGAAGTCATTAAGCCCCTGCACCTCGCCATCGAGATGGTGCTTGAGGTAAAGGCTGGCCAGCTTGGGGATCGCTATTTCATGCAGGTTGCTGCGCGTGGCTTCATCGGGCCAGGCAAACAGCACGGCGGGTGCGCCGCGCTGGGTCTCCCAGATGCCCTCCATGGCGGCCACCTTGGCCGGCTGGTGCTCCAGCGTATTGAGACCGTGCATGTCGCCCAGCACGATCTGCACCGGTAGCAGCACGGCTGCCATCACCACCCCGGTACGCAGGGCGGCCATTACGGCGGGCACCCGGTCACCGCGCAGCCAGCGGAACGCGCTGACACCGGCCACCAGAAAGGCCACCGTCACAAAACAGGCCGTCATCATGTGCGCAAAGCGGTAGGGGAAAGAAGGGTTAAAGATGATGGTCCACCAGTCAGTGGCATGCGCCACACCGTCGATCATTTCGAAGCCTGCCGGGGTCTGCATCCAGCTGTTGAGCGCCAGAATCCAGAACGCCGACAAGCTGGTACCACCCGCAACCAGCACGGTCGCCAAGGTGTGGACCCGGTTCGAGACGCGGTTCATGCCGAACAGCATCACACCGAGAAACGTGGCTTCCAGGAAAAACGCTGTCAGCACCTCATAGGCCAGCAAGGGGCCGGCAATATTGCCCACGGTTTTCATGAAGCCCGGCCAGTTGGTGCCGAACTGAAAGCTCATGGTGATGCCGCTGACTACGCCCAATGCAAATGTCAACGCGAAAATCTTGACCCAGAACGCATAGGCCTGCATCCATTTGGGGTCGCCCGTGCGGTTGCCGCGCAATTTGAAGAAGAGCAGCACCCAGGCCAGCGCGATGCTGATGGTTGGGAACAGGATGTGAAATGACATGTTGGCCGCAAACTGGATGCGGTGCAGGATCAACGCGTCATTCACAATGGGCTGGACAATTTCATTCACGCTCTACCCCTTGTTGTGCGGCCATCATAGGCTTCCCATCTGTTTACAGGGCATTTTCTAAGTAGAAACCCTGATCTCTTGTCGGACATCAGTCGTAGCTTATGTTTTAAGCTCCTCTGGTCCAACAGTGCGAGACGCTCTGCCAGCCGACGCAAGATGCTGCTCAGCGCCAGACCCGCTGCAGCGCCTCCCAGGCGGCCCGTACAACGGGCTCGTCCGCCCGCGACTTGAGGCAGAGAAAGCTCAGATCGCATGCCAGGCTTACGCGGTCGGCCACCACAAGCCCGCGGGCCTGGGCCTCGCGGATCGCGATCGAATCGCGCACCAGACTCAGGCCGACACCGGACTTCACCAGATCCAGCATCGAGGCCTCCTGGTCCACCAGCGCCACGCGCTTGGGCTCCACACCGGTGAGCGAGTTCGGGCCAAACACGCCAGCCAGCAAGCGGTGGTGGGCACTCGCCGGTGGCGTGGCCAGCCAGGGCAAGGCGGCCAGCGCGCGCCAGTCGCGGCCCAGCACCCGCGGCCCCCAGCCAGCCGGGGCCAGCACCCGATAGGTAAAGTGGGTCAGCTTTTTTGCTATGAAATTAGTAGCTGTCTGCACATGTCGTGCATGGGCTGAGGCCATATTTTCCTCCTCAGCAGGAGGCAAGCCCAGGTAAAAACCCACATCCAGCTCACCCCTGCCCACCTGGGCCAGCACGGCACCGCTCATGCCCTGGCGAAGCTCGGTTTCGATCTGGGGCGCGGACTCCACCAGCTCTTTCAGAAAAGCCCCAAGCCGGATGAACTCGGGGTCCAGAATGGTGCCGATGCGCAATACACCACGCACGCTGGACTGCAGACCCTGCGCAGCGTGGCCAAAATCCTTGAGGGCCGCCAGCGCTTTTTCAGCTTGTGGCAGCAGGGCGGCGCCATCGGGCGTGAGCTGCAGGCCATGCGGCGTGCGCGTGAACAGCGTCAAGCCCGTGTTGCGCGCAAGGGCCTTGAGTTGCAGGCTCACCGCAGGCTGGCTCAAACTCAACTCCTGCGCCGCACGCGAGACGTTGCCCCCCCGCGCCACGGCCACGAAAGCCCGCAGGGTCTGGGGATCAGGAGCAGCACTCATATTTGATTAATTTATATCTTAATTTAGCCAAAATCATTGGCAATTCCACCGAATTTTCTGCAAACTTGGTCTATTACCTGGAGACAACATAATGAGCACAGCAAATATTGGTCACTTTATCGCAGGTCGCACCGTAGCCGGTGCCTCGGGCCGCGCACAGGACGTTTTCAACCCGGCAACCGGCGCCGTGAGTGGCCAGGTCGCATTGGCCAACAGCAGCGAAGTCAGCGCCGCCATAGCGGCCGCTCAGGCCGCCTTTCCCGCCTGGGCTGACACGCCACCACTGCGGCGTGCGCGCGTGATGTTCAAATTTCTCGAGCTGCTGAACCACCACAAGGACGATCTGGCCCGCCTGATCACGGCCGAACATGGCAAGGTGTTCACCGATGCGCAAGGCGAGGTCTCGCGCGGCATTGATATCGTGGAGTTCGCCTGCGGCATTCCACAACTGCTCAAGGGCGACTTCACGGACCAAGTCTCCACCGGCATGGATAACTGGACGCTGCGCCAGCCCCTCGGTGTAGTGGCCGGCATCACGCCTTTCAACTTTCCCGTGATGGTGCCCATGTGGATGTTCCCGGTGGCCATTGCTGCGGGCAACACCTTCATCCTCAAACCCAGCCCGACCGACCCCTCGCCCTCGCTGCTCATGGCGGAGCTGCTCAAGCAGGCTGGTCTGCCCGATGGCGTATTCAACGTCGTACAGGGTGACAAGGCTGCGGTGGACGCGCTGCTCGAACACCCCGACGTGAAAGCCATCAGCTTCGTGGGCTCCACGCCGATTGCCAACTACATTTATGAGACCGGCGCACGACAGGGCAAGCGCGTGCAGGCCCTGGGAGGCGCAAAGAACCACATGGTGGTGATGCCTGATGCTGACCTTGAACAGGCGGTGGATGGCCTGATCGGGGCGGCCTACGGCTCAGCAGGTGAGCGCTGCATGGCCATCTCGGTGGCTGTGCTGGTGGGTGATGTGGCCGACAGAATCATGCCCAAACTGATCGAGCGTGCCCAGTCACTCAAAATCAAAAATGGACTGGAGCTCGACGCCGAGATGGGCCCCATCGTCACAGGCATCGCGCACCAGCGCATCACCGGCTACATCGAGCAAGGCGTCAAGGAGGGTGCCAAGCTGCTGGTCGATGGCCGCAGCTTCAAAGGATCGGCTGCAGGTGCCGGCTGCGACAAGGGCTTCTGGATGGGCGGCACGCTGTTCGACCAGGTCACGCCCGACATGACCATCTACAAGGAAGAAATCTTCGGCCCGGTGCACTCCTGCGTGCGTGTGCCCGACTTCGCCACCGCCGTGCAACTGGTCAACGACCATGAGTTCGGCAATGGTGTGGCCTGCTACACCCGTGACGGCCATGTGGCGCGCGAGTTTGCACGCCGTATCCAGGTTGGCATGGTCGGCATCAACGTGCCAATTCCCGTGCCCATGGCCTGGCACGGCTTTGGCGGCTGGAAGCGGTCGCTGTTTGGCGACATGCATGCCTATGGCGAAGAAGGCGTGCGCTTCTACACCAAGCAGAAATCCATCATGCAGCGCTGGCCCGAGAGCATTGGCAAGGGCGCTGAATTCGTGATGCCGACGGCGAAATAAATCCCCCCCTGAGTCGGCCTGCGGCCGCCTTCCCCCCAGGGGGACGCCACCAGCGGCCCGGCTAAGCCGGTTCCGCGGTGGCCCGCGGTTAGACCGTTTCGCGCGTTGCCAATTAGGGAATGTGCAGAGGAGTATGGGTAATGAGCGATACGACTTTTGACTACATCATCATCGGCGCCGGCACTGCCGGTTGCCTGCTGGCCAACCGACTCAGCGCGGACGCCAGCAAACGCGTATTGCTGATCGAGGCCGGCCGCAGGGACGACTACCACTGGATCCATATCCCGGTGGGCTATCTCTACTGTATCGGCAACCCACGCACCGACTGGCTCTACAACACCGAGCCCGATGCCGGCCTGAACGGGCGCACGCTGCGCTACCCGCGCGGCAAGACGCTGGGCGGCTGCTCCAGCATCAACGGCATGATCTACATGCGGGGCCAGGCCCACGACTACGACCAGTGGGCACGCCTCACGGGTGACCCAGCCTGGCGCTGGGAGAGTACCCTGCCCTACTTCAAGCACCACGAGGACCACTACAAGGGCGGCGACGCCCTGCACGGTGCCAAGGGTGTACTGCCCGAGCTGATCGATATGGAAGGTGCACTGCCGGCGACCTACCGCCAAGTCCTGCGACACCAGCAGGCCGGCGGCGAATGGCGAGTTGAAAAACAGCGCCTGCGCTGGGACGTGCTCGACGCGTTTGCACAGGCGGCCCAGCAGGCTGGCATTCCCGCCACCGACGACTTCAACCGTGGCGACAACGAGGGCGTGGGCTACTTCGAAGTCAACCAGCGCACTGGCTGGCGCTGGAACACGGCCAAGGCCTTCTTGCGGCCAACCTGCTATGGCCGGCCCAATTTCGAAATGTGGACGACTGCCCAGGTTTCGCGGCTGGTGCTGGAAACGCAAACCGACGGCAGCACGCGCTGCACCGGAGCGCAGATATGGAACGGGCTTGAGATGGTCACCGCCACCGCCACGCGCGAAGTGATCCTGAGCGCCGGCAGCATCGGCTCGCCCCAGATCCTGCAACTCTCAGGCCTGGGGCCGGCGGAACTGCTGCAGAAACATGGTATCCCCGTGGTGCAGGACCTACCGGGCGTGGGTGCCAACCTGCAGGACCATTTGCAGATCCGTTCGGTCTACCAGGTTGAGGGCGTCAAAACCCTCAACACCATGGCCAACAGCCTCTGGGGCAAGGCCCTGATCGGGCTGGAGTATGCCCTCAGGCGCAGTGGCCCCATGAGCATGGCGCCATCCCAGCTCGGCGCCTTCACACGCAGCGACCCGGCACAACCCTATCCGAACATCGAGTACCACGTGCAACCCTTGAGCCTCGATGCTTTTGGCGAACCGCTGCACCGCTTCAACGCCTTCACCGCCAGCGTGTGCAACCTCAAGCCCACGAGCCGGGGCACGGTGCAAATCAAGAGCAGCCGCTTCGAGGATGCGCCCGCGATCGCCCCCAATTACCTCAGCACACCCGAGGACCGCAAAGTGGCCGCTGACTCCTTGCGGGTGACGCGCAAAATTGTGTCGCAACCGGCGCTGGAAAAATTCAAGCCGCAGGAGTTCAAGCCCGGCGTGCAGTTTCAGAGTGATGAGGAACTCGCCCGCTTGGCTGGCGACATCGCCTCTACCATCTTTCACCCGGTGGGCACCACCAAAATGGGCCGGGACGACGACCCCATGGCGGTCGTGGATTCGCGACTGCGGGTGCGGGCGCAACAGGGTCTGATCGGCGGGCTGCGCGTGGTGGATGCCGGCGTCATGCCCGTCATCACCAGCGGCAACACCAACTCGCCAACCCTCATGATTGCCGAGAAGGCAGCCCACTGGATCATGGAGGATGCGGCATCGCGAGGGTAAATCCTGATGTGCCAGCCCCGCTTGTCGCGTAGATTACAGGGACTCACCAACAGGACCCCGGTCCTGTGAGGCGGAGAGGCCGAGGAGACACTGAGAAAATCAATCAATAATTTGGCGCGTCCATTGCAGATGCGGCTTGTAAAAGGCACCGGAAACGGTGCCTTTTATTTTTTGTGCGATTGCCTCATGGCTCGGGTGGCCAGGCAATTTCGTCCACCCGGCGTGGCTTGCCGATGGGTGCCGCAGCCAGTCCTTTTTGCACAGCGGCCAGGTCTTCCTTGTTAGGGTATTCGCCCTGCAGGAGGTAATCAAAGACGCGCCGGGCAATCGGTGCGGCGGCCGCGGCGCCAAAGCCGGCGTTCTCCACCACGATGGCCAAGGCGATTTTGGGGTCGTCTGCCGGTGCAAATGCCGTGTACAAGGCATGGTCGCGCAAATGCTCTTCCAGCTTTTTAGCGTCGTATTTTTCTTTCTGTCCGATCGACACAGCTTGTGCCGTGCCCGTTTTGCCGCCACTCAGATAGGCCGCCCCGGCAAACACACGTGCCGAGGTGCCCTCCTGCGTGACGCCCACCATGGCTTTGCGCACCAGTGCCACATTGGCTGGTGAAAAGCCGAGATCAACCGGCTCTGCCGGCGGCACCTCCACGGTCTGGCCCGTGCCCGCATCGTGCGTGGCAATCACCAACTGGGGTTTGTGCTTGATGCCGCCATTGGCCAGAATGGCGGTCGCCTGGGCCAACTGCAACATGGTGAAGCTGTTGTAGCCCTGCCCGATACCCAGCGAGATGGTTTCACCCGCATACCATTTACGTTGCTCGGGACGTTTGTAGGTGTTGCGCTTCCACTCCTGGCTGGGCAGCACGCCGCGTACTTCCCCATTGATGTCGATACCCGTGAGCTGCCCCAGGCCCAACGGCTTCATGAAGTCGTGGATGGCATCAACCCCCAGATCATTGGCCAGTGAGTAGAAATACACGTTGCTGGATTTGACAATCGCCTTGTACATGTCAACCGGGCCCAGTGCCGTATCCCCATGGCTGCGGAAGGTGTGGCCACCGAATGTCCAGCTCGCGTTGTCATTGATGATCGTGCTCGGAGCGCGCTTGCCAGTCTGGAGTGCCGCCAGCGCCATGAAGGGCTTGTAGGTCGAACCCGGCGGATAGGTGCCGCGCAAGGCCCGGTTGAGCAGCGGCTTCTCCAGCGACTCGTTGAGCGCCTGCCAGCTTTCCGAGTCAATGCCTTCGACAAACAGATTGGGGTCAAACGTGGGCTTGCTCACAAACGCCAGCACCTGGCCCGTCTTCGGGTCCAGCACCACCATGGCGCCACGCCGGCTGCCGAACATGGTCTCGATCAGGTTCTGCAGCTTGATGTCTATCGACAGCATCACGGCATCTCCCCGGGTAGCGGGTGCACTCGCGAGTTTGCGCACGGCCCGCCCGCCCGCCGAAGTTTCGACCGATTCAACCCCCGTGCGGCCATGCAGCAGGGCCTCGAAACTCTGCTCGACACCGAGCTTGCCGATGTATTCGGTGCCACGGTAATTGGCCGAATCCTCGCTGTCCTCAATCTGCTGCTTTTCCGCCTGGTTGATGCGTCCGATATAGCCGATCACGTGGCTGGCCAGCTCGCCATAGGGGTAGTTGCGAAACAGCCGGGCCTTGATCTCCACCCCGGGAAAACGGAAGCGCTGGGCCGCGAAACGTGCAACCTCCGTATCGCTGAGGCGCGTGCGGATGGGCAGGGACTCAAAGCTCTTGGATTCGTCCATGAGCTTTTTGAAGCGGCGCCGGTCGCGGTGCGTGATCTCCAGAATGGCGGACAACTCCTCCACCGTCTTCTCAAGATTGTCCACCTTCGAGGGGGTGATCTCGAGGGTGTAGGCCGAGTAATTGGTCGCCAGCACGACCCCGTTGCGGTCCATGATAAGACCGCGGTTCGGCACCACCGGCACGATGGCCGTGCGGTTACTCTCGGCCTGTTCCAGCAGGTCTTCGTGCCTGACGACCTGCAGGTAGGTCAGGCGTAGTGCCAGCAACAGGAAGCAACCCAGCACCACGGCACTGGCTACCAGTATCCGGGTTCGAAAGCGGCTCAGATCAGCCTCGACGTTGCGCAGCTCTGTCATGGCAATTCAGTCTTGCGGTTCAACTTGTATTGGACCTCTTTGGGTAAACAGGCGTCAAGCACGTCACAAGGGCCGATTGGCATCCGGGTCGGGCGCTCTTCTTTGGGGTGATAGGAGAACCACACTCACCAGCGGCCACAACAATGCCTCGATGATGGGTGCCAGCAGGAGCAAAAACCCTGGGAAAGCACCTCCGCCAATCATGCGCATCACGAGCTCGATCAAATGTGACGTAAAGAACAGCGGCAATACATGCAGGGCCTGCGACGGCACGGAAAACCACAGCAGTCTGCGGTGGATCGTGATGGCCAGGAAATTCAGGATGGTGTAGGTCAGCGCATGCTGCCCCAGCAAGCCGCCCATGTGCACGTCCATCAGCAAGCCGAAGACAAAGGCAACACCAATGCCAATACGTCGCGGCTGATGTACACCCCAGAACACCAGCACCAGGGCCAGCATGTCCGGTGCCCAGGCAACGCGCCCCCACCAGCCGATGTTCTGCAGCATATTGAGCATCAACACCGCTAGCAGACTGCCCCAGATGAAGAAGGGATTGGCCGGCAACAGCAGCTGCTGGCCAGGGCGCATGATCATGGGCGGACTCCTGCTCGCTGCATCATTTCTGCTTGGCCTTCTTGCTGTCGGTCTGAGCGGCAGGTTCAGCCTCTGGGCGTGCCGGTATCTGGGTTCCCACCGGCTTGAGCACCATCACATGCCGCGCGCCCTGAACCAGCCCGACAGGTACACAGAAAATTCTGGCGAAGGCCGAGTCGGTGCGTTGCTCCACCTTCTCTACCCGGGCGACTGGAAGACCGGGCGGGTAGACGCCATCAACCCCACTGGTGGTCAGCAAATCACCAGCCTGCACATCGGCATTCGTTGCCATGAAACGCAACTCCAGAGCCGCCGAATGCGCCCCCGCATCACCGAAGGCCACGCCGCGCGCACCGGTCCGGGTGTTGAGCACCGGTATCGCCTGATCGCGATCAATCACCAGCGTGACTTCGCTGACGGAGGGGTAGATGCGCGTGACCTGACCCAGCACACCGGACTCGTCGATCACGGGCGACCCTTCGCTCACGCCATTGAGCCGCCCGATGTCGATGATCACCTTGTGGGTATAGGGGTCAGCTGCGTCGTAAAGCACCTGGGCGGCCTGGGACGGCGTGGAGACCCGCTCGCGCAAGGCCAGCAACTGCCGCAGACGCGTGTTCTCCAGACTCAGTTGCTCGACCAGGCTGGCCCGTTCGGATTGCTGTGCCAGCTTGAGCCGGACTCGACCTGCATCGGCCTGGGCCGCAGTGAGCGTCTCGATGTATTGACTGGCATCGCGCGACCACTCGACCGGCTTGAACACCAGCCATTGCAGGGGGTAAATCGCCGTTGCCAGGACCGTGCGCAAGGGTTTGCTGATGGTGAAGCGCACGTCAGCCACCATCAGGAACAAAGCCAGCGCACTGAACACCGTGAGTTTGGACAGCGCTGACGGGCCCTGCCTGAAGAAGGGCGGCGGCGAGCGGTCCAGCGTACCGAGAGGCATCGCCGCTCCCGACGCTTATTCGCTGGTGAAGATGGAGCCCAGCCGCTCCATGCGCTCCAGCGCGATGCCGCACCCCCGGACCACGCAGGTCAGCGGGTCTTCGGCCACCAGCACCGGCAGCCCGGTTTCTTCGGCCAGCAAGCGGTCAAGATCGCGCAAGAGCGCGCCACCGCCGGTGAGCATCATGCCGCGGTCGGCAATGTCGGCGCCCAACTCGGGCGGCGTCTGCTCCAGCGCGTTCTTCACGGCCGAGACGATGTTGTTGAGAGGATCGGTCAGGGCTTCGAGGATCTCGTTGCTGGAGATGGTGAAGCTGCGCGGCACACCTTCCGACAGGTTGCGACCACGCACCTCCATTTCCTTGACTTCCGAGCCGGGGAAGGCAGAACCGATGTTTTTCTTGATGGCCTCGGCCGTAGGCTCACCGATCAGCATGCCGTAGTTGCGACGGATGTAGCTGATGATGGCTTCGTCGAACTTGTCGCCGCCCACACGTACGCTGCCCTTGTAGACCATGCCGCCGAGCGAGATCACACCCACCTCGGTGGTACCACCGCCGATGTCCACCACCATGGAGCCACTGGCTTCGCTCACCGGCAGGCCGGCACCGATGGCGGCAGCCATCGGCTCTTCGATCAGGAATACGTCAGAGGCGCCCGCGCCGAGCGCCGACTCGCGAATGGCCCGACGCTCCACCTGGGTAGAGCCGCAGGGCACGCAGATGATGATGCGCGGGCTGGGCTTGAACACGCCGCGCGGATGCACCATCTTGATGAACTGCTTGAGCATCTGCTCGGTGACGGTGAAGTCGGCGATCACGCCGTCCTTCATCGGGCGGATCGCCTCGATATTGCCCGGCACCTTGCCGAGCATGGCCTTGGCTTCGCTACCAACGGCCTGAATGGTTTTCTTGCCTTGCGGACCACCCTCGTGGCGGATCGCAACAACCGAGGGCTCGTCAAGCACAATGCCCCTGTCCCGAACGTATATCAGCGTGTTGGCGGTACCGAGGTCAATTGCCAGGTCGGTGGAAAAGTACCGACGAAATGCTCCAAACATCACAAGTCCTCTCTGTGGGCATGGTGCACTTCGTGCCATCCATCACCCAGTTTGCTGGTCAAAAAAACGTCAAACAACTGTCGCAAGTCGCAATTTTGCTGATCCTGCATTAAAGGCGGGATAATACCCTATCGCCTCTGAGCAAGCCGGTTTGAAGTCCCTGTCCCCAGAGACCTTACACCCGGTTTCAACCCTGAATCTGCCCATGTCACTGACCATTTCCGATATATCCCGCATTGCCAACCTTGCCCGGCTGGAGCTTCAGCCCGACGAAAGCGAGCGCATGCTGACACAAATTAACGGGTTTTTCGACATCGTCGAGAAGATGCGCGCCGTGGATACCACGGGCATCGAGCCCCTGGCGCACCCACTAGACACCATCCAGACAGTAGCCCTGCGCCTGCGCGACGATGTGGCAAGCGAGCCCGACAACCGGGAGGCGAACCAGCGCAACGCTCCGGCGGTTGAACGCGGCCTGTTCCTGGTGCCCAAAGTAATCGAGTAAAGATTGAGTAAACCCCGAGATGACGCAAGACACACATTCGCTGCATGACCTCACCGTAGCCCAGCTCGCGGCCCAGTTGCGCACGCGCCAGGTATCCGCCGTGGAAGTGGCGCAGCACTTTCTCGCCCGGGCCCAAGCCCAGGCTTCGCTGGGCGCCTTCCTTGCCATCGACGAGGAGGCCACGCTGACCCAGGCACGCCAGGCCGACCAGCGCATTGCCGCTGGCACAGCAGGTGCCCTGGAGGGTGTGCCGATTGGCCACAAGGACATTTTTGTGGACCAGGCTTTTGCCAGCACCGCCGGCTCGCGCATGCTTGAAGGCTATCGCTCGCCGTTTGACGCCACCGTGGTCGCACGCCTGGCGCAACAGGGCGCAGTGACCCTGGGCAAACTGAATTGCGACGAGTTCGCAATGGGTTCATCCAATGAAAACTCCGCCTTTGCACCGGTGCACAACCCCTGGGACAGCCAGCGCATCCCCGGTGGCTCCTCCGGCGGCAGCGCGGCAGCCGTGGCGGCCCGGCTGGTACCGGCTGCCACCGGCACCGATACAGGCGGCTCGATCCGTCAGCCCGCCTCGTTTTGCGGCATCACCGGCATCAAGCCCACCTATGGCCGGGCCTCGCGCTACGGCATGATTGCCTTCGCCTCCAGCCTCGACCAGGCAGGCCCGATGGCACGCACGGCTGAAGATTGCGCCCTGCTGCTGTCGGCCATGTGCGGCCCCGATCCGGACCGCGACTCCACCTCGCTCGACACACCAGCGGAGGATTTCAGCCGCAGCCTTCAGAACTCACTCAAGGGCCTGCGTATCGGCATCCCGACCGAGTTTTTCGGCGAAGGCCTGGCGTCCGATGTGCGTGCCGCCGTCGATGCCGCGCTCAAGCAGTACGAGCAACTGGGCGCCCAGCTGGTGCCGATCTCGCTGCCACGCACCGAGCTGTCCATTCCGGTGTACTACATCATTGCCCCCGCCGAGGCCAGTTCCAACCTCTCGCGCTTTGACGGCGTGAAGTTCGGCCACCGGGCCGATAAATACACAGACCTCGTCGACATGTACAAGAAGACCCGCGCCGAAGGTTTCGGCGACGAGGTGAAACGCCGCATCATGATCGGCACTTATGTGCTGTCGCACGGCTACTACGACGCCTACTACCTGCAGGCACAAAAAATCCGCCGCATGATTGCCGACGACTTCCAGCAGGCCTTCAAGTCCTGCGATGTGATCGCCGGCCCGGTGGCGCCCACGGTGGCGTGGAAACTCGGCGAAAAATCTGCCGACCCGGTGGCCAACTACCTGGCCGACATCTTCACCCTGCCGGCCTCGCTGGCTGGCCTGCCCGGCATGAGTGTGCCTGCGGGCTTCGGGCAGGATGGCATGCCCGTCGGACTGCAACTGATCGGCAACTACCTGCAAGAGGCCCGGCTGCTCAACATGGCGCACCAGCTGCAACAGGCCACCGATTTCCACACCCGCAAGCCGCGTGGTGTCTGAGATGAACGCGATGAAAGATACCCAGTCCTCCTCCCAACCTGTCACGGCCCCGCTCGTCATGGGCTATGAAGTCGTGATCGGCTTCGAGACCCATGCCCAGCTCTCCACCCAGTCGAAAATCTTCAGCCGCGCGCCGACCGCATTCGGCGCCGAGCCCAACACCCAGGCCTGCGCCGTCGATCTGGCCTTGCCCGGCACCCTGCCCGTGATGAACAAGGGTGCCGTGGAGCGTGCCATCCAGTTTGGCCTGGCCATCGGATCGCACATCGCCCCCAGGAGCATCTTCGCGCGCAAGAACTACTTCTATCCCGACCTCCCCAAGGGCTACCAGATCAGCCAGTTCGAGATCCCGGTGGTGCAAGGGGGCGAAGTGACCTTCTACCTCGGCGACGAGAAAAAGACCGTACGACTGGTGCGCGCGCATCTGGAAGAAGATGCCGGCAAATCCCTGCACGAAGATTCGTCATTGGGCGGCGGCGGCCAGTCCGGCATCGACCTCAATCGCGCCGGCACGCCACTGCTGGAGATCGTTACCGAGCCCGACATGCGCTCCGGCGAAGAGGCTGTGGCCTACGCCAAAGAGTTGCACAAGATCGTCACCTGGATCGGCATCTGCGACGGCAACATGCAGGAGGGCAGCTTCCGCTGCGACGCCAACGTTTCGGTGCGCAAGCCGGGCGCCCCACTGGGCACGCGGCGCGAGATCAAGAACCTCAACAGCTTCAAGTTCATGCAGCAAGCGATCGACTTCGAGGTGCGCTGGCAGATCGAGCAGATCGAGGATGGTCACGCCATCCAGCAGGCTACCGTGCTGTTCGACCCCGACAGCGGCGAAACCCGCGCCATGCGAACCAAGGAAGACGCGGCGGACTACCGCTACTTCCCCGACCCGGATCTGCCCCCGCTGGTGATTGCGGATGCGTGGGTGGATCGTGTGCGCGCCAACATGACCGAGTTGCCGCGTGCGATGGCGACCCGCTTTGTGAGCGACTACGGCTTGCCGGACTATGACGCCAGCACACTGACACAGAGCAAGGCCATGGCGGCCTATTTCGAGGCCGCGGCAGCCGCCTGCGGCCAGCCCAAACTGGCCAGCAACTGGATCATGGGCGAGTTGTCACGCCGTCTCAATGCCAGCGAAGCCGGCATCGAGCAGGCACCGGTCAGCGCCAGCCAGCTGGCCCAGCTGATCATTCGCATCTCCGACAGCACCATCTCCAATAGCGCGGCGCGCCAGATTTTCGAGGCCTTGTGGAACCAGGAAGGCTCTGACGTTGACGCCCTCATCGAGTCCAAAGGCCTCAAGCAAATGAACGATACCGGCGCACTGGAGCAAATCGTTGACGACGTGCTTGCCGCCAACCCCAAGAACGTCGAACAATACAAGGCCGGCAACAGCAAGGCGCTGAATGCCCTGGTCGGGCAGATCATGAAGGGCAGCCAAGGCAAGGCCAATCCCCAGCAAGTCAATGACTTGCTGCGCAAACGACTTGGTTAAACCCGCTAACGCTTTTTGGTGGTCACAACAGGCCCCGTCAGGGCCTGTTGTGACCACAACTGCCGCAGTCGCACCAACTCCTCGTCGAAACGTTCATTCATCCTGTTGAGCTCCCCGTCCCGCATGGCAATAAAGCGTCCTTGGGCCGCCATGTTCTGGCTGTTGGCATCCACCTGTCGACGCAGGGCAGCGGGCGCCCGGCTTGGGTCCTTCTTGTAAAACTCCATCTCGGTGTCGAGAACCTCGCGCTGCCGCAGCAAGTCTTTCACATGCTGAATGGCCGCCTGTTTGACCTGGTTGATCTGGGCCAGCGCTTCCACACGCTCCTTGTCATGGGCTTCCTTGTTGGGAAAGCGAACCAGCAAGGCACGGTCTCGCCTCTTTTCCTCATTCAGCCGGGCTTGCTCTTCAGCCGCTTGTTTATCCCGCTCTTCCTGCTCTGCGCGTTCCTGCGCGGTCAGGCTGGGGCCCATTTTTCCCTTCACGGCACCACTGGAGTTGAGCAGCTTCTGCTCCCGATCCATGCATTCCGGGATGGGTCGGTCGGCGGTCAGCTTGCGGCCGCGTGCATCTACGCAGGTGTAAATCACCTGCGCCTGGGCCAGTGCGGACACGAGACTCCCCACCCCTGCCAGTACAACGCCTGCTGCCAGGCGTTTTCCCGATTGCTGCATGCTTACCCTTCATCGACGCCATAACGCTGCCGGTAAGTCAGCACACGTTGGTGATCAGCAGCCAGACCCTCCTGACTGTGTTGCTCAAGATATTGCAGCAAATCCGACAGCTTCGCAATCGCACAAACCTGTAGTCCCAACTGCCCTCGCACGTATTGCACGGCGCTGTGGTCGACGTCCTGCCCATTTTCGGTCGCCTTCTCCTGGCGATCCAGCGCAATGACCACCCCGTGCGGCACGGCACCGGCCGCCCGAATCAGCGCGATCGATTCACGCGCGGCGGTACCCGCCGACATCACATCGTCCACAATCAATACCCGGCCCTTGAGCGGCGCACCCACAAGCGTGCCTCCTTCTCCATGGTCCTTGGCTTCCTTGCGGTTGTAGGCAAACGGCACATTGCGCCCCAGCCGCGCCAACTCCACTGCCAGCGCCGCCCCCAGAGGGATGCCTTTGTAAGCCGGGCCAAAGATCATGTCGAACTCGATCCCGCTTTGCAGCAGCCGCTGGGCATAAAATCCAGCCAGACGACCGAGCTTGGCACCATCATCAAACAGCCCGGCATTGAAAAAGTAGGGGCTCATGCGACCCGCCTTGGTTTTGAACTCGCCAAACCGGAGCACGCCGCAATCCACGGCGAATTGCACAAAATCCTGCGCCAAACTGTCCTGCGGCTGAGTGCCAGCCGCTTTTGTCTTACCACCTGACATGGGGAATTCCTTGTTCAAACTCAGCAGCCTCAACCTCAACGGCATCCGCTCCGCTACCAGCAAAGGGCTTGAGCCCTGGCTTGCCGCCGTCAAACCTGATTGTATTTGCGTGCAGGAGGTGAAGGCCCAAGCCGACGATGTCGCAGGTCGATTCGAGGAGCTTGCCGGCCTCAAAGGCTACTTCCATTTCGCCGAGAAGAAAGGCTATTCCGGCGTCGGCGTCTACACCCGTCACGAGCCCAGTGCGGTCATCACGGGTTTTGACAACCCCGAATTCGATGCCGAAGGCCGCTATATGGAACTGCGCTTCGACACCGCCACCAGCAAGCGTTCGATTATCAGTTGCTACTTTCCCAGCGGCTCATCCGGCGAAGAACGTCAACAGGCCAAGTACCGGTTTCTCGATGCCATGTACCCGCATCTCACGCGCCTCAAGCAGGAGCGCGAGTTCATCCTCTGCGGCGACGTGAACATTGCCCACCAGGAGATCGATCTCAAGAACTGGAAAGGCAACAAGAAGAACTCCGGCTTTCTGCCCGAGGAGCGTGCCTGGATGACCCGCCTGCTCACCGAGGCCTGCCTGATCGACGTCTACCGTCAGCTGCAACCCACCGCAACCGATGACGCTTACACTTGGTGGAGCAACCGTGGACAGGCCTATGCCAAAAACGTGGGGTGGCGTCTGGACTATCACCTTGCCACGCCCGCACTGGCCAGCCTGGCACGGTCCGAGCACATCTACAAGACCGAGAAGTTTTCAGACCACGCCCCTGTCACGATGGAATATGACTTCAAGCTGTAGCGCTCATTCACGTAGTTGAGTCACTGATCAAAACATACGGTTGGCGCTACCCAATTTAGGGGAACACAGGTTGAACGGACGACCCAAATGAAACGGCAACCTGGACGCACGCTGGGAACCCTTGCAGTCGACACAAGCATCGGGGCGGCAACCCATTTGCTACTGAATTAATAGCTTTCCAGGCATATTCAACATGGGCTACAGCTCAGAATACTCATCAAACAGCCGGCCGATTTCTGGCTGGCCAGTGTGCTGGCCAAACGAAAACTCTCCTCGTGAATAAGCCCTCGTCTGCTCCATGGCTGAAACGCATTGCCCTGGCGACGGCGCTGGGCCTGCTGCTGACGCTGGCTGGCTACCTCTTTCTTGGCAAGACCGGGCTCGGCAAAGACGATATCTACCGCTTTGAGGGTGTCGCCGGTCCAAACGAACCCAGCCTGGTGCAGCCCGCTGTTCCGACCGCGTGGACGCAGTTTGATCAGGGTGGGAAAGAGCGTCTCGCGATCTTGCTCACCGACCCCGACTCCTCCTGGCTCGGTCTCGCACACGGACTGAAAACGATCGGTGTGCCATTCAGGATCACGCGCGACTACCGCCAAGCCATCCAGCACAAGGCCATACTGGTCTACCCCACGATCTCGGGTGGCTCTCTGGAGCCCGAGGCCCTGCGTGTGCTTGCCGAGTTCGCGCGTGAGCGCGGCACCCTGATCGGCAGCCATGTCGTGGGCGGGGGCATGAATGAGTTGTTCGGGTTCGAGGCCGCTGTCGCGGCCAAGCACACCGAGATCCGTTTTGACACCAGTCAACCTCTCGCCGCCGGCTTTACCGACCCCAAGGAAATTCACATCCCCGTCGGCAACCCTGCACGACCGGACTTGCTGGTCGGCACCTACGGCTACACCAATCCCCGCAATCCGCCGCTGGCCGTGTTCGAGGATGGCAGCGCCGCCGTCACGCAAAAAACTTTTGCCAAAGGCCGCGCCTATGCACTGGGCATGGATTTGGGATTTTTGTTGCTCAAGGGTTACAACAACCGGGAAGAGGGCATTGCACGAAGTTATGTCAACGATTTCGAGCCTTCGCTTGATGTCCTGCTGCGGCTGGTCAAGAACATCTACCTGGAAGCCAACCCGCAGGCCGTGACACTGTCCACGGTGCCAGCGGGCAAGTCCCTCGCCGTGGTGATCTCGCACGACATTGACTACACCCGCTCGATGAAAAATGCGGTGAGCTATGCCGGGTTCGAAAAGAGCCAGGGCATTCCCGCGACTCACTTCATCCAGGTGAAATACATCAAGGACTGGAATGACGACATCTTCTTCAACGCGCAAGGCGTTTTGTACCTGAAAGAGCTACAGAGACTGGGTGTAGAGATTGGTAGCCACTCCATCGCCCACTCCCAATCCATGGACAAGTTCCCGATCGGCACCGGCACTGAGCAATATCCGGATTACCAGCCCTTCGTGAAAAAACAGCTCGCTACCGAAAATGGCACTTTGCTGGGGGAACTCCGGGTCAGCAAATTCCTGCTTGACCACTTCACGCCTGGCAGCTCGGTGGTCTCCTTCCGGCCCGGGCATCTGCGTAACCCTTATTCCATGCCGCAACTCTTGCAGGCCACCGGCTACCGCTACAGCTCATCGGTAACCGCCAACAACTCGCTGACCCATCTGCCGTTTCAACTCAACTACAACCGCAATGTCAAAAGCGAACTGGAGGTTTTCGAATTTCCTGTGACGGTGGAAGACGAGGCCTCTCCCAAACTGGGTGACAGGCTGGGTTCGGCCATAGCGCTGTCGAAAAAGATCAGCCGCTACGGCGGCATGTTCATGGTGCTCATTCACACCGACGTACTGGATCACAAATTCGAGTTTGAGCGTGGCTTCGTCGAGGCCGTCCGACCCTATTCCTGGTTCGGCTCGCTGCGTGAGTTTGGCGACTGGTGGTCAGCCCGGAACAAGGTTGAGTGTGACCTGGAGGACAACGGACGCACCATTTCCCTGATGCTTCCCAGCACCATCACGGGACTCACTGTCAGCATTCCTGCCGGCCTTCAATTGGCTTCGGTCACGCCCGCCGGTTTGGCCGCCACTCAGGTGGGTAAGCACATTGTGCTCGGCAGTGCCAAAGGCCCGGTGAAACTGTTGCTGCAAGGCGGGAATTGACGCTCCAATGAAGAGCCAACTTGCGGCTTGCGGCGAACCCCAAGCTATTCAATCCCGTGCAAGGCCATTCCGGCAAATGAGGTCCAGTGCTTGAATCGTGTCTCCAGCACGGGTAACAAAGCCATCAGTTTCGGTTTTTGACCAGAAAAACTCACGCTTGAACCCAGAAAGAAGCTGGTACGCTGAAACTTGAAACCTCGCGCCTGCTCAAGGCTGACGGGCTTGTCCAGCAACAGCAGCACGTCCTTTCCAGCCAGCGACATATGCCATAGTTCGGCCGTGGGCGCGCTATAAAAATGGCGACGCATTTCATCAGCGATAGGCAGTGCTTCGAGCGCTATATACACCGCTTTGTCGTAGCGCTGACCCCAGGCTAAAAAAGGTTCAGCAAATCGGATGATTTCCTCTTCGTCGGTGCGGTAATCCATCACGGTCAGGCTGTTGACCGCCCCAGCCAGCTTCGCCAGAAATGTGGCGCCACCACTTTTGTCCTCGCCCCACCAGAAGGGCACCGCCACATCCACGTCCACCTCGGGCGCAGCTGCACGAATGCGCTGCACCATCTCGATGTAGATGTCCTGCCAGCGACGCGGAGCAAGCTGGTAACCGGGCAGCAAATAGGGCTCAACATCCAGCTGCAGCCCAGCCAGTTTTGCATCATTTTCCCGGTTGAAGGCGGCATAGGCACCGGCCATGCGGGCAAAGCCTGCCTGGCCATCCCGCAACACGGCCGCAGGGTCACCTACCACCGCCCAGACCTCCAGCCGCCTGGCCTGGGCCTGTCGAATGAAACTGGCCAGCTCTGCGGGATGGCGTACCGCATCCTGTTCCACGGGTACGGTGATGTAGATACGGCGCAGGTCGTGCTCCTGCTGGCTGCTGAAAATTTGTTCAGGCGTTTCAAGCCAGCGGGCGGGCGACCAGAACCAGGCGCTGCGACCAGGGCGGAATTTCGGTGTCTGCGGGGGAATCGGCTTGCCTGGTGCCGCCTCAGGACTCACGGGCGCCGTCTGCGCGACGGCGGGAGCCGGTGCCGGTGCCGGTGCAGGGACAACAACTTCTGGCACGATGACTTCGTTGACAGCGAACTGTCCATTCTGCTCCGTGCCTTGCAGGATCAGGTTGTACACCCGGGCATCCAGTGGCGCCACCAGAGA
Organism: Gammaproteobacteria bacterium; assembly: GCA_018815325.1. GTDB lineage: Bacteria > Pseudomonadota > Gammaproteobacteria > Burkholderiales > Burkholderiaceae_C > JAHIYE01. The sequence goes on from JAHIYE010000008.1 coordinate 45,624, forward strand.
AGCCCAGCGCACCTCGTCGCTCAGCTCTTTGAGCTCCCTGAGATGACAGTTGGCCAGCTCGGGGCGTTCGGCTGTGATTTGCAGCAGCGTCAACTGCCCCTGCACCGTCCAGACATGGGTGCGATAGCCCTTGGCCGGCTGGGCCAGCACCCCGGCCGGCTGGTTGTCGCACACGGACAGCCAGACTGAATGGGAGGGGACAGCCATCAGAGTCAGCGCCAGTGCAAGACCCATGCTCCTGATATTCACAGTGAATGCTGGTGACCACATGCTTCATGCGTCCTCAGTTTTGTCCCCGGCTCATGCAATTGCTTGCGCCGGGCAACACCATGAAAATGGGCTTTAAACATGTGTGCCACCAAACATCGGCAGCTTCACGAACTCATCGGCAGGACAAGGGCGTGCAAAGTAATACCCCTGCAGAACATCCACGCCCAGCTTGCACAGGATGGCTGCCGTGGCCTCATCTTCCACACCTTCGGCCACCGTACGCAAGCGCAGTGCCTGCGCAAGATTGATGATGGCCTGCGCCATGCGAAGCCCTTCGGGCATATGTATGCGGCGCACGAAGGAGATGTCAATCTTGAGCTCACCAATAGGCAACTCATGCAGTTGAGAGAGTGACGCATAGCCGGTACCGAAATCATCGATCGACAGCGTAAAGCCAGCCGCAGCGAGTTGCCGCAGACGGTCTTCGGCAAACTCCACATCCATCAAGGCCACTGACTCGGTCACCTCAAGAACCACGGTGCTGGGCGCAAGTCCGTGACGCTCGACATCGTCCAGCAAGGCTTTCGTGAAATCCGGCGCGAACAACTGGCGCTTGGAAATGTTGATGGACAGGGTCAACCCGGGATGCACTTCGCGCCATGCACGGAAATGCGCCAGCGCCTGCTGCCGGACTGAGTCCCCCAACTCGCCAATCAGTCCAAGGTTCTCGGCCATCGGGATGAAGCTGCCTGGCGATATCCAGCCAAACTCAGGGTCGTGCCAGCGCGCCAATGCCTCGACCCCTGCCAGTTGCGGGCGGCCATCCGGCCCAGCTTGCGCAGCCAGCAAGGGCTGGAACCAGACTGCGATGCGTTTTTCCCGAATGGCCTGCGCTAACCGTGCCTGAATATAGAGTTCCTTCTTGCCCAGCCCCTTGCTCGACATGTCGGAAAACAACTGGTAGTTGTTGCGCCCTTGCGATTTGGCGTAGAACATGGCGCGGTCGGCTTGCGCCAGCAAACTGTCTATATCGCCCTCACCCTCATCGTCTGGATAAACCGCGATGCCCATGCTGAAGGTGATGCTGACCTCCAGGTCTTCGAGTTCGAAAGACTGACGCATGACGTCGACCAGCTTCTGCGCCACCAGGCGCACTGCATCGGCCGAGGCCAGTCCGGGCAACAGCACCACAAACTCGTCACCGCCCCAGCGCGCCAACGTATCCACATCACGCAAATTTTCCTTGAGCACCCGGGACAGTATCAGCAGCAAGGCATCCCCCAGCTTGTGCCCATAGGTGTCGTTGATGTTCTTGAAGTGATCCAGATCGATGAAACAGATGGCCACACGGTCTCCGCTCCGGGTAGCGATCTGGATCGCCTGCTTGATGCGGTCTTCCAGCAACACCCTGTTAGGCAGATTCGTCAACGCATCATGCAGTGCCATATGCGTGATGTGACGCTCCTGCATATAGCTCTTGGTGATGTCGCGCAATACACCTCTTGCACCTCGCACCTGACCATCCTCGTCCATTTCAGCCACAAACCGGCACTCCATCCACTGTTCGGTACGGGCATTGGTCCGGATACGAAAGCGTCCCCGGAATTCATCCTTGCTACCGGCCATCAAACCGGTCAGGTGCAATTCGAAGGCGCTGCGATCCTCTTCATGAATGCTGTCCAGCAACTGGTAGTTGGCAGACGGTTTGCTGCCGATCAGCTGCCACCACCCGCTGTTCGCGCTGATCACCCGGCCCTTGCGGTTCAGCTCAAGCACGGCCTCCTCCAGCAGGTCGAGCGTTCGCACCAGCGAGTGCTGCTCAGCCGACCATTCTTTTTCCTTGTTTAGCGCCGCGTGCAGGGCTTCGAATGGCTGGCGCACACAGTCCGTGAAAATGGCGCGGTAGATGAAGTAGTAACTGGCGATTTTGTAGATATGGCCCGTGGTATTGAAGATATCTGTCACTGAGGCATATAGGGTGAAGCAAAGCTCTGACAATGCGGCAATGGCGGCGGCGGCAAACAGGGCCGACGCATTGAATTGCGCCTGGCTGCGCACCTGCCGGTAAAACAGCACCGCTGCCATGCCATATATCAGCACCAGGGTGTACTCAAGTCCCACCTTCAGGGGTGTCAGCCCCTCGCCATTGACAAAAAAAAGCGGCACCCGTTCAGGCACGAACAGCAGCAGCCAGCTGATCACCAGCACATAGCCCAGCACACTGCCGAGCAGCCAGTGACGCGCTTGCGAATTCAGAAAAGGCTCCCACCGTCGCACTGCGATGGTCAGCAGGCCGAATGCCGCGAGGTAACGCGCCGCGAGCCAGAAGCCGATGGCTTTTTGCGGGCTGGCTGGCGTCACAAAGTCCGGCATGCCGGCATACGACAGGGCATGAGCCAGATCAAGCAGCCCCGTACCAAGCAGCACCGCCCCCATCAACACGATATTGCCCGGGCGCTCTTGCGCATAGGCATTCCAGGCAATGCCAAAGCCCAGCATGGCAATGATGATGGCACCGGTTTCCAGCGTCGTGTGCAGCGGCAGAAAGTGCGCTACCTGTACATTGATGCCGCGCCACGAAAAGAACCACAGCAGAACGTACGCCAGCGCCGATGCAACAACCCAGCGTCGAGCCACCACAAGATCCTTGCCTGGTCCGGACCCCGGGACCGCGCTTGCCATGAACTGCATCAAAACTCCATGCGACTGGTGTCAGGTCAGTAAACATAGCACAGGTCATGCAGGCTTGCGTTACCGCCTGGACCGGGTTTACCCGCTATATTTCGGCGCATCAGCGCTACTTATTTAATAGCAAATCCATTGATGCTCGATGCACGGAGCGTCTGAATGCGGAAAAAATACTCCGCAGCCTGATGATTCCTGTCGCTGTGCTCCAGCAGCGTTGCCCTCTCGTCACCGGACTGCGCAGTTGCCTCAGCGGCGCGCCCGCTCATACAGCGGCATGACCCTGGGCAGGTTCCTCTCGATCTCTGCAATACGGCTGCCGCCAGAGGGGTGGGTGGAAAGCCATTGCGGTGGCGCCCCCTTGTTAGCCGCACTCATCTTCTGCCACAGCGTGACGCCCGCGCGCGGATCAAACCCGGCCCGCGCCGCCAGCTCCATGCCCACCAGGTCGGCTTCGGATTCATCTTCCCGGCTGAACTCCAGCGTCAGCAGGTTGGCGCCGCCTCGTGCGAGCATGTCGGTCAGGTTCGGGTCTATGCCGAACACGCCTGCCAGCAAGGCACCGCCGATCCTTGCCGCGCCATGCGTCACCGCGGTCTTGCCCATGCGCTCGCGTGCATGCTCGCGCAAGGCATGGGCCACCTCATGGCCCATCACCATGGCCACCTCGTCGTCACTGAGCTTGAGTTTGTCGAGGATGCCGGTATAGAAGGCAATCTTGCCACCCGGCATGCAGAACGCATTGATCTGGGGGGAGCTGATCAGGCTGACCTCCCATTTCCAGTCCTTGGCCCGCGGGTTCCACTCCAGGCTGAAGGGAATGATCTTTTTGGCAATCTCGCGCAAACGCTGCAACTGGGGATCGTCGCGTGAGGCCAGTGCATTCTTGGCCTTGGCCTGGGATTGCAGCTGGGCAAACTGCTGGGCCGCCGAACGCTCCACATCCTCGGCCGGCACCAGCTTGCTGAAGGCCGAGTTCTGCCCGACCTCGACGCCCTCGCGCGCGACCGCCTGCGTGAGCGCAAATGGCGACAACAACAGCAACGTGCCCGCCAGGGTCCAGCCCGCCCAACGGCCTCTCGAAGTTGCAATCCAAAGACGGTGACGATTCATGGTGAAAACATAAAGTAGAAAGCCGGACACGCAACAATAAGCCGCACGGCTGCGCGTATTATTCCTGCATGACAACAAGTGCGCCCGAAAGCAGCCGTATCAAGCCCTCCTGGATCGAGACGTTCAAGGTCTATCTTGAGGCCCCCACCATCCGCATGCTGCTGCTGGGGTTTTCCGCCGGCCTGCCCTTGCTGCTGGTGCTGGGCACCCTGAGTTTCCGCCTGCGCGAAGCCGGCATCGACCGCACCACCATCGGCTACCTGAGCTGGGTGGGTCTGGCCTATGCCTTCAAGTGGGTCTGGGCCCCACTGGTGGACCGCCTGCCCATCCCCCTGCTGACCCACCTGATGGGACGCCGGCGCAGCTGGTTGCTGCTCTCGCAGTGCGTCATTGCAGCCGGTCTGGCCGGCATGGCCTTCAACGATCCCCGACTGGCCCTGCAACCCGTGGTCTGGTGTGCGCTGCTGGTCGCCTTTGGCTCGGCCACCCAGGACATTGCCCTCGACGCCTTTCGCATCGAATCCGCCGGGACCGAGCGCCAGGCAGCGCTGGCCGCGGCCTACCAGACCGGCTACCGGCTGGCGATGATCTGGGCCGGCGCCGGCGTGCTCTGGATTGCAGCGCGGGCCGAGGTGATCGTGCCCGCAAACGTCACCACCACCTACCAACAGGGTGCCTGGGCAACGGCCTACCTCGTGATGGCAGGCAGCATGCTGCTGGGCGCTCTGACCGTGCTGTTCTCGCCGGAGCCCACACACCGCGAACTGCCCCCGGCCCGCAACATGACCGAATGGCTCAAGAGCGCATTGATCGATCCCTTTGCTGATTTTCTGCGTCGCTACCGCTGGCAGGCCGGCCTGATCCTCGGGCTGATTGCGATCTACCGCATCAGCGACGTCGTCATGGGCATCATGGCCAACCCCTTTTATGTCGACATGGGCTATACCAAGGACGAGGTTGCTGCCGTCACCAAGGTCTTCGGCGTGGTCATGACACTGGTGGGGGCCTTCATCGGCGGTGTGCTGTCGATGCGATTCGGTGTGATGCGCGTGCTGATGCTAGGCGCAGTGCTCAGCGCGGCCAGCAACCTGCTGTTTGCCTGGCTCGGATCGCGCGGCCATGACCTGACCGGGCTCATCTTCGTGATTTCGGCCGACAACCTCTCCAGCGGCATCGCCTCGGCCGCCTTCATTGCCTACCTGTCTAGCCTCACCAACATCAACTACTCGGCCACGCAGTACGCGCTGTTCAGCTCCATGATGCTGCTGCTGCCCAAATGGCTGGCCGGGTTTTCCGGTCAGTATGTGGACCATTTCGGCTACAGCCACTTTTTCACCGCCACCGCCATGCTGGGTGTCCCCGTGCTCTTGCTGGTCTGGCTGGCGTCACGCGTCCACAAGGCCTGAGTCGCTCGCCCTTGCGCTCATCCGGATAACCAGATAACCCCTTCACAGAAGCCAATACGGAACCGTCCGCGCCCTTTTACTTAACTTTACCGCCGCTTCAAGCGCTTGATGCGGCCTCCACCTAGACTGCCCCCATGAGCCAACCCCTGTTGATGATTGAAGACGATAGCCGCCTGGCCCAGATGGTGAGCGAATACCTGGGACAGTCCGGCTTTGCGGTGACCCACGCCAATGACGCGCAGAGCGGCCTGGATCTGCTGCAAAACCCGGCTGGCAACCCGCAGCCCGAACTCGTGATCCTGGACCTGATGCTGCCTGACATGGACGGGCTCGAAGTCTGCCGCCGCATCCGCACCATGAGTGGCGAGGTTGCCCAGGTGCCAGTGCTCATGCTCACGGCCAAGGGCGACTCGATGGACCGCATCATTGGTCTGGAGGTGGGCGCCGATGACTACCTGCCAAAGCCCTTTGAGCCACGCGAGCTGCTAGCCCGCATCCGGGCCGTGCTGCGGCGCCGCGTACCGGGCGCAACGCCTGCCGCTTCACGCCTGCTGCAGTTCGGCACGCTCGAGATCGACCGCGATGCGCGCACCGTCACCGTCGCCGGTCAGCCATGCGACCTGACCTCCTACCAGTTCGACCTGCTGATCGCGCTGGCCGAACGGGCCGGGCGTGTGCTGACGCGTGAACAGATCATGGAGGCCGTACGCGGCCGCGAACTCGACGCCTTCGACCGCTCCATCGACGTCCACATGGGCCGCATCCGGGCCGCCATCGAACTCGATCCCAAATCACCCAAGCGCATCCTGACCGTGCGTGGCGTCGGCTATGTCTTCGCCCGCCAGCAGGACTGATCGGCAAGCCTCCTCGCCTGTCATGAGTACGCCCTTGAACCAGCGCCTGTACCTGCGCATCTGGCTTGCCGTCGTCGCCACCGTACTGCTGCTGACCCTGCTGTTTGGCTGGCTCTGGCGCATGGAATCAGAGCGCCAGTTTGCGCAACGTCCCCTGCGTGAGCTCGTGCTGCGTGATGCCTCGGGCGCGATCATCGGTCAGGCCCGTGCGCGTCCCATCCTGATTCCCGGCCAAGGCATTGAGTTCGAGGTTCCCACTTCGGATGGTCGCACGCTGTTTATCCAGTTGCCGCCCCGCAGCGGCCGCCCCCCGCCCATGCCCATGCATGGGCAGTCCTGGTGGCAGCCGCCCTTCGATCTGGTCTGGCTGCTGGTGCTGGTGGCCGCAGCCGTCGCCCTGGGTGCCTACCCTGTGGTGCGTCGCCTCACCAAACGGCTGGAAACCCTGCAACGCGGCGTGGAGCGCTGGGGCGAGGGTGATCTGTCACTCCGCTTGCCCGAGGATGGTCGTGATGAGGTCGCATTCCTGGCCAGTCGCTTCAACATCGCCGCCGAGCGCGTGCAGGTCCTGCTGAATTCGCACAAGGCCCTGCTGGCCAATGCTTCGCACGAGCTGCGCTCACCCCTCACACGCATCCGCATGGGGCTGGAGCTCATGGGACCAAGCGCTTCCTCCGCCTTCAAGGATGAGATCTCCCGCAATATCACCGAACTTGACCAGCTGGTCGATGAAATCCTGCTGGCCAGCCGGCTGGATGCACGAGAAGCCGATCTGGGCACCATTGAATCCGTTGACCTGACGGGACTGGCCGCCGAGGAGTGCGCACGCATTGACGCCACCCTCGATGTGCAGACCAGCGGCGAAGCATTGCAGGTGCAGGGTGTCGCCAAGCTGCTGCGCCGTGCGATGCGTAATTTGCTGGAAAACGCCCGGCGCCATGGTGCGGGCGAGGTCAGTGTCAACCTGCAGCGGCACGGCGCCATGGCTGTGGTGCGGGTCTGTGACCGGGGTCCCGGCGTACCCGCCCATTTGCATGAGCGGATTTTCGAGCCCTTTTACCGCCTGCCCGGTGCATCCGAGCATGCCGGCGGTGTGGGCCTGGGCCTGGCACTGGTCAAGTCCATCACGAGCCGCCACGGCGGTCAGGTGCGCTGCGAAGACCATGCCGGTGGTGGCGCGTGCTTTGTGATCGAACTACCTGTCTCAACGACCTGATTCACGGATGCGGATACCCGGGGGAGGTATCGAAAGTCTCAATTTGACACACTATTCAAACGCTATCCCACATTCATGGGATGGTGAATGAGGGGGCGAGACGGTAAAGTTGCTTCAACTGCTGTCACAGTGATCCAGAGCCCAGGGACACAACAACTTCACAGTCCGGGCTCTGATCTCCAGGTTTCCAACGACGTCCCTTCGGGGACTTTATAAAGCCACCCGCAAGGGTGGCTTTTTTTTCGCCTGTTTCGCCACGCTGAGTACTCCGTTCACAATGCGGGCATGCAAACACGACTCACCGACCTGTTTCCCCTCAACACACCCATCGTGCTCGCCCCCATGGCGCTGGCCAGCGGCGGCGCCCTCGCGGCAGCCTGCGCTGAAGCAGGCGCGCTTGGCCTGGTCGGCGGCGGCTACGGCGATCTGGCCTGGACCCGGGCCCAGTACACCCTGGCCTGTGAGCTGGCCGCCTCCGCCGAAAACCTGGCACGCCTCGGCTGTGGCTTCATCACCTGGAAGCTTGACGAAGAGGCTTCGGCGCTGGACTGGCTGCTGGCCCAGCCCCACCGGCCCAGCGCCGTCATGCTCTCCTTTGGCGACCCCCTGCCCTACGCCCAACGCATCAAGGCCACCGGCGCGCGGTTGATCTGCCAGGTACAGCGTCTGGAGCAGGTGCCGCAGGCACTGGAGGCCGGTGCCGATGTCCTGGTTGCCCAGGGCGCCGAGGCCGGAGGCCACGGCATGAACGCCCTCAACGGCCGCGCCACCCTGAGTTTTGTACCCGAGCTGGCGGACTGGCTGGCTGCGCATTCACCGGACACGCTGTTGCTGGCCGCCGGCGGCATTGCAGATGGCCGTGGTCTGGCGGCAGCACGGGTGCTGGGAGCCGATGGCGCGCTGATCGGCTCACGCCTGTGGGCCACGCAGGAGAGTCTGGCGCCTGCTGGTGCCAAGACACAGGCACTTGCCACCAGCGGTGACGGCACGGCGCGCAGCAGCGTGTTCGACATCCTGCGGCGCAAGAACTGGCCCGTGCCCTATGACTTTCGTGCCATCCGCAACCCCTTGCACCAGCAGTGGGAGGGTAGGCTGGACGAATTGAGCCAGCAGCCCGCAGCGGCACGGTCGGATTACGACGCGGGCGTGGCTGCGGGCGATTTCACACGGGCCCATGCCACCGTGGGCGAAGCCGTGGGGCTGGTACGGGACATTCCAGCAGCAGGCGAGTTAATCCAGCGCATCACGGCCGAGGCCGCCGATTTACTCAAGAAAATGGGCTCCAGCCCTTGATGGCATTGCGCCAGAAGCTATAAATTTTCTAGCACCCTGGCTGCACTCAGATCGTTGAGGCAGCGCATGTGCCCCAGCGGGCACTCGCGCTCGAAACACGGTGCGCAATCCAGCGGTGGCTGGTAATCGGGCGCGTTCTTGAGCCACAGAACGTGCGCCTTGTCGCTCAGCGGCGGGGTATGCAGGGGACTGGAGGAGCCGAACACGGCCACCTGCGGCACAGCCAGTGCGGCGGCCACATGCATCAGCCCGGTGTCGTTGCTGATCACCGATTTCGCCCCGGCGATCAGGCTGAAGGCCTCGCTCAGGCTGGTGGTTCCGGCCAGGCTGCGGCATTGGCCGGGCCGGCCGGCATTGGCCTGTGCTGCAATGTCCTCGCACAGCGCGGCCTCCTTGCCGGAGCCCAGCAACAGCACGGGCAGCGCAAGCTGGCGCGCCAGCTCGGCGAAATGGCCAGCCGGCCAGCGCTTGGCCGGGCCGTATTCGGCGCCTGGCACAAACACATAGTAGGCCGCGCGCTGCAGGCCCTGCCGGGCCAGCGCCGCTGCCAGATCGGACTGCGCCACCTGCAGGCGCGGCCGGTCGTCGGCCACATCCGTCTCACCACTGAGCGCCGAGTAAAAGGCCACCATCGGCGGACGCTTGTCCTTGGGCGGATTTTTCAGGCGGTGTGTGAGCAGGCCGATACGGGCCTCACCCAGATAGCCCACACGCTTGGGAATGCTGGCCAGAAAGGGCAGCAGAGCGCTCTTGAGGGAATTGGGACAGACGTAGGCGGTATCGAAACGGCCATCAAACTGGCGCGCCAGGCTGCGCCGCGCCTTGAATTGCAGCCCACCATGGGCAAAAGGGAATTCAACCACCTCGGCCACTTGCGGCATGGCCCGGTAAACCGGCGCCACCCAGGGCAAGGCACCGACGGTGATCCGTTCACCGCGCGCCTGCAGGCGTCGCAGCAGGGGCTCGGTCATGACCGCGTCGCCGATCCACTGCGGCGCGATGACCAGTGACTCGCTTGCGCGAGCGGTCTGTTTTGTCACATGCTCGCTCACGTCGGGTCTACCTGTGCAGACTTGCCGCGCTGCGGCTCGGCCTCAATGGTGTGCGGCGAAATGCTCGCCTTCCTTGAGCTTGTACACGGTGCCGCAGTAAGGGCACTTGGCTTCGCCGGTGTGGGCCACATCCAGGTAAACCTTGGGGTGGGTATTCCACAGCTTCATGCCGGCCTCAGGGCGCGGGCAGTAGACACCGCCTTGTGCGTTGAGGTCCTGGGCCAGCAATTGAACAACAGCTTGGGTCATGGTCAGACTTTCGTGAGCCAGTGAGCGTACTTGGGATTGCGGCCATTGACGATGTCAAAGAACGCGCTCTGGATTTTCTCGGTGAGGGGGCCACGCGAGCCGGTACCGATCTCGATGCGGTCGAGTTCGCGGATCGGGGTGACTTCGGCTGCCGTGCCAGTGAAAAAGGCCTCGTCGGCAATGTAGACCTCGTCGCGGGTGATGCGCTTTTGCACGATCTCCAGGCCCAGATCCTTGGCGATATGGAACACCGTGTTGCGGGTGATGCCGTTGAGCGCACCGGCCGAGAGGTCGGGCGTATAGATCACACCGCCCTTGATCACAAAGATGTTTTCGCCCGCGCCTTCACTCACGAAGCCCGAGGCATCGAGCAACAACGCTTCGTCGTAGCCGTCGTCGAGTGCCTCCATGTTAGCGAGAATGGAGTTGGTGTAATTGCTCACCGCCTTGGCCTGCGTCATCGTGATGTTGACGTGGTGGCGCGTGTAGCTGGAGGTCTTGACGCGGATGCCACGCTTCATGCCATCCTCACCCAGGTAAGCACCCCAGGCCCAGGCCGCCACCATCAGGTGGATGGTATTGCCCTTGGGGCTGACACCCAGTTTTTGCGAGCCAATCCAGGTCAGCGGGCGCAGGTAGCAGCTCTCGAGCTTGTTCTCGCGCACCACGGCTTTCTGGGCCTCGTTGACCTCTTCCTTGGTGAAAGGAATTTTCATGCGCAGGATCTTGGCGCTGTTGAACAGGCGCTCGGTGTGTTCTTCCAGGCGGAAGATCGCCGTGCCATTGGCCGTGTTGTAGGCCCTTACGCCCTCGAAGGCGCCACAGCCATAGTGCAGGGTGTGCGTCAGCACATGGATCTTGGCGTCGCGCCAATCCACCATCTGGCCATCCATCCAGATCTTTCCGTCGCGGTCGGCCATTGAAGGGGGCAGGGAGCTCATATGTGTTTCCTTAGGTGCTGGCGCAAAGCTTGCAAATCTGACAATTTTACGGTGTCGGGCCGGGCTCCGGCTGAGCGGCCTGCTCGGGGCGGAACAACACCCACTTCACCAGCTTGCCTTCGAGAAACTCGCAGGTCACATGCGACTGGCTGCCGTCGGTCCAGCGAAACAGCTCGGGCTGGCTGTCTTTCGGCGAACACAGCTCACCCAGTGCACGCGTCATGGCCACCACATGCAGCAGGCTCACCCCCGGCTTGAGCTTGGCATTGAGCATCACGGCGCTGTCCACGTAGCCAATGGGCCGGTTGGCCGCCCGCTTGAGGACCTGCATGGTGCGGGTGAGGTGCAGCAATAGCCACATCACGAGCACACTCACGACCAGCGCCACGCCCCCCCAGCCATAAACCCGGTAGGCGGCGGCTACCAGCCCTACGCCGACCAGTGGATAGACCACACGATTCAGTATTTGTTGGAAATTCATGTCCCTGATTTTCTCAGGACTGCAAGCCAGCCGCTTTGCGGGTATTGCTTAGGGCTGATTGATTGGCTGGGCGGGCCACCAGACCGAGACCGCCAGTCCGCCCAGCCCGCTTGAGCGCGCCACCTCAAGCCGCACACCGAGCACGGCCCCGACTCTTCTGACAATCGACCAGCCCAAGCCGCTGCCCGGCTGCTCATGACCCGGCACACGGTAAAAGCGCTCACCCAGCCGGGCCATCTGCTCCCCGGTCATGCCCGCCCCGCTGTCTTCCACGCGCAGCACCGGTTGACCCGACTCGACGGTCAGGCTGACCCGGATCCGGGCGCCCTCCGGGCTGTAACGCAGGGCGTTGTCCATCAGATTACGCAGCAGCACCCCCGTCAGCATGTCATCGCCGGCCACGGCGCAAGGCGTGTCAGCTTCGAGTTCCAGCGTCTGGTGACGCCTCAATGCCCCAGGCGCCAGCTCAGCAGCAACCCGCCGTGCCACGCCACCCAGGTCCACCTTGGCGGCATGGGCTGCAGGCGCAGCCTCCAGGCGCGCCAGCGTCAATAGCTGCTCAACCAGCCGTGTGGCCCGGTCGCATCCAGCCAGGGTGGCCCGGAGTGCATGCTCCCGCTCGGCGACATCGCTGCCGGCGCCCAATGCCACCTGGGCCTGGGTGCGAATCGCGGCGATCGGGGTGCGCAGTTCATGGGCGGCATCGGCTGTGAAACGGCGCTCCAGCTCCACCATGTGCCCGATACGTTCGAACAGTGCATTCAGTGCATCGACCAGTGGTCGCATTTCTGTCGGCATGTCAGCGAGCACCACAGGCTCCAGTGCCTGCGGCCGCCGGTGGCCCAGCGCATGGCTGAGTTGACGCATCGGGTTCAGCCCCTGTCGCACGGCCCACCAGCCCGCCAGCGCCAGCAACGGCAACGCGATGATCAAAGGCCACAGCATGCTGCGCAGCACCGCCCAGAGAATCGAGTTGCGCGAGGCCACCTGCTCCCCGACATAGACCTGCACATCGTTTTCCGCACCCCGGGTGGCGAAGACGCGCCACTGTGTGCCAGCCGACTGGCGCACAGTGGCATAGCCATCTGTCACTGCTGACATCGGGGTCGTACCGGCATTGGCCGAGCGCACCAGCAGTGCGCCCTCGTGAAAGACCTGGAATGCCACCTTGGGCGCGTATTTGTGCAGCGAAGGGGCATGGGCCACCCTGTCGTCGCCGTCGTTGTCGTTGTCCTCGTGGGGCCTGACATGCTGCACCACCAGCAGGGCGGCGGCCTGGGCCAGGTGCCCATCGAGCAGTTCATCGAGCTCATGCCGCGCGTCGTACCAGGTCATGACCGCCGCGCCCAGCCACACCAGGGTAACCAGTCCCAGCACCAGCGCCAGCAAACGCGCCTGCAAGGAGCGCAGAGAGTGCATCAACTTCATACGCGCTCCGGTGTTCGCAGCACGGTGTAGCCCACGCCCCGCACCGTCTGAATCAGGTCCGGCTGCAGCTTGCGGCGAAGGTGATGGATATAGACCTCGATCGTGTTGCTTTCCACTTCATGCCCCCAGCTGTAGAGCTGCTGCTCAAGCTGCTCGCGCGACATCACGCGGCCCGCATTGAGCATGAGGGCATGGAGCAGATCGAACTCACGCATCGACAGCGGCACCAGCTCGCCCTGCAGACTGACCTGCCGGGCAGCCGGGTTGAGCAATACCGCTCCGCAACGCAGCATGTCCTGTGTCTGGCCATGCGCACGCCGCACCAGTGAGCGCAGTCGCGCACCCAGCTCATACAGGTCCACTGGCTTGACCACATAGTCATCCGCACCCAGATCCAGTCCGCGGATGCGGTCAGGCACCGCATCACGCGCGGTCAGCACCAGCACCGGCGTGGTGACCCGGCTGGCACGCAGGGTGCGCAGCACATCCAGTCCATCCTTCAGGGGCAGGCCAAGGTCAAGCACGCCAGCGGCATAGACGCCCGAGGCCAGTTCCCGCTCAGCCGCGACGCCATCGCGCACCCAGTCAACCTGAAAGCCCTGCTGGCGCAAGCCGGCACGCAGGCCGTCGCCGAGTATCGGGTCATCTTCTGCCAGCAGGATGCGCATCCATCAACTCCAAAATAGCCAGCCGCTCATCATGCCCGGGCTTCAGTCGCTGTCACGGTCATGTGCCCCGTATTGTGCTTTCTCCGTGGCCACGGCCCCACCGGACACATCGGCGCCCGAGGGGCGCCCCTGCCATTGCAGCCACCAGAAACCCAGCACCGCCACCAGGATGAGCGCCGCCAGCGGACGCCAGGTCCAGCGGATGCCCTCGTTCGGTGCCCCTGCCTTTTTACCATTCACCATGGACAGCACCAGATTTTCGCGGTGCCGCCAGCTTGCCAGCACAACCCCAGCCACATGCACCCCGACCACGGTCAACATGAAGTTCGCCGCGCCTTCGTGCAGTTCTTCAAGCCAGTCGCCACCCAAGTCGTTGTAGTTGGCCCAGCCTGTCAATACGATCGCCATGCTCGACAACAGCAGCAACACAATGGCAATCGCACCCGCCGGGTTGTGCCCGACATGGTGTTCGGGCCTGCTGCCCAGCAGTGAACGAAGATAGCGCAGGATGGCCGCCGGGCCACGCACAAAACCCCCAAAGCGGGCATAGCGCGTTCCCAGCAGACCCCACACCAGGCGAAACGCGACCAGCCCACCCAGGGTGTAGCCCAGGGTCACGTGCACAAGACGCCAATGCTCGCTCTCGGATGTGAGGTAGGCGCCGGCAAAGCTCAGCACCATCAGCCAGTGAAACACCCGGAGCGGAGCATCCCATACCGTAATGGTTGTCTGCAGATTTTTCATGGTTTACCTCGGAATCCTGATGTCACGTTCACTGAATTGCCCCTGCGCCGCGTTGCCGTGACAGGCAGCGCAGTTGGACGCACTGCCTACGGCCGGACGCCTCCAGACCTCGGGCGGCACCTCATGGGCATTGTGTTTTCGCAGGAACCAGGCCGACCTGGTAATGCGATCCTGTGGTGGCTCCTCACTTACGCGCTTATAGGTGCCCGAGTTGACCTTGAGCCAGGCACTGATGGCACTCACACTGGCATCGTCCAGCGAGGCGTCGGTGCCGAAATGCTGCCCAAGCGACCCCATTAACCGTTGCCACGAAGCTGCTGGCAACAGGCCTGGCGGGTAAGCGATATGGCAGGCAGCGCACTCCTGCTGGTAGGTGGGCAGGGTTGCCCCGCGCACGCCCGTCGTGTCTGCATGCGCAGCGGCCATGGCGGCGGCTGCCGCCAGGCTGCCCAGTGCGCGTCGGATGAATATTGAATGTGACATGCGGGTCTTTCGAAAAGATGGCGGGTGTTGCATCACTTGAGCGTCAGCAGCCAGGCCAGCACATCCGCTTTTTCCCCTGGCGTACATTCACGTCCCATCACGTCATTGCAATTGCGGCGAAACCATTTTTCTGTTTTTGCCGCGTCCGTAAAACGCTCCGGATTGAAGGCGGGTGCCATGGGTCGTATCAGCTTGCCCGTGCTGGCATGCTTGCCGTCCACCGTGGGGCTGGCGGTATGACATGACGCGCAACTCCAGTCCTTGCCGTGCCGGGTGGTGAAGAGTTGCTGGCCGCGCGTCGGCTGAGCTGGCGCGCCGGCTTGTGTGGCATAGCCCGCGAGTTGCTCGGCTGGTGTGCCGGCCTGCGCCAGCGGACCGAGAACAAACCCACCCAGAAGCAGTGCGCGACAGAAGAAAGAAATCAATGAATGCATGAGTCACCTCCATGTCCTGCATGGTAGGGACCGCAGATTAAAGATTACTTAACAGTGCCCGGCCAGCATGGGCTCGGGGCTCAAATCATTTCGAGCGGGCTGGGGCCACTGGGTGGTGCGAACAAATTGTTCAGCTCATCCAGTTGGGATGCTGTGAGGTGGATGTCACGCGCCGCCGCATTTTCACGGACCCGCTCGACGTGGCTGGCCTTCGGAATGGCAATGACACCCTCACCCGACAGCAGCCACGCCAGCGCAGCCTGGGTGCAGGTCATGCCGTGGCGCTTTGCGAAATTCCTGAGTTTCGGGTCTCGCAGCAACTGCCCTTGCTCAATCGGCGAATAGGCCATGACTGGAACCCCCTGGCGGCGTAACCAGGGCAGCAAATCCCACTCGATGCCCCGGCGCTGCAGGTTGTAAAGCACCTGGTTGACCGCAACGGAGGGGCCATGCGGCGCACGCCAGAGCGCCTGCATGTCGGCCAGATCAAGGTTGCTCACGCCGAAATGCCGGATCTTGCCAGCGCGTTGCAATGCGTCGAAAGCCTCCAGCGTTTCGGCCAGCGGCACCTGCCCCCGCCAGTGCAGCAGATACAGATCGATCCGGTCGGTGCCCAGCCGTTGCAGGCTGCGTTCGCAGGCCGCCACGGCGCCCGTGCCGAAGCGTTGTGCGGGTAGACCTTGCTCACGATGAACGCCTCGTCACGCCGACCTGCCAACGCCTCACCGACCAGCATTTCAGCGCGTCCCTCGCCATACATTTCAGCCGTGTCAATCAGCGTCAAGCCAAGATCCAGACCGAGTTGAAGTGCAGCGATCTCCCCGGCGCGAGCTGCCGTGCTATCACCCATGTTCCAGGTGCCCTGCCCCAGGGCTGGCACAGTCTCACCACCGGGCAACCGGACTGTTTTCATGCCATGGCCTCATACCGCGTCACCGCGTTCAACCCGGGAATTGGGCCGCCACAGCGTCAGTCACGAGCTGGTCTTCCGCAGAGGTCAGACCACTGACGCCAATCGCGCCGACCAGCTTGCCAGCCGCATCCTTCAGCGGCGTGCCGCCTGGCAACGCCGTCAGCAAGGGATCGCAGAAATAGCCGATCTCGATGCCTTCGTTCTTGAGGCGTGCCAGCACGGCCTGTGTCGACACGCCCATGCGGGCCGCGCTGTAGGCCTTGCCCTGCGAAATCTGGATGCTGCGCACCGGCGCGCCTTCCATGCGCACAAAGGCGAGCAGAAAGCCCTGCGCATCGCATACCGATACACAAACCGGTTTCCTGAATTCCTGCCGGGCCTTGTTCATGGCCAGCTCCAGCAAGCAGCTGGCCGCTTCACGCGTGAGTGATGTCATGTTGTCATGTCCTCCTGGCTTCATTCTAGGGTTGCCAGATTGGGCCGGCATGCATCATCACATCGTGCGCCATGAATCTGACGGCTTCAGGACTCCTCGTCTTCTTCGCTCACCAGCCGGGGCTTGTCACTGTGCGACACCGTATAGCTGTCGGCGGTGTAGGCTGGCCCCTTCATGATCATGACCACCACGCAACCAATGCCCACGGTGAGTACGGCCGTCCAGTGAAACACCACGATGCCGATGACCACGTAGTTCGCCATCTGCAGCCAGCGCTCATCGGCGGGCGTGTTGATATCCATCATCAGGTGCAGCAGACCCAAGCCGGCCAGCGGCAGCGCCGTACCCAGCGCAAAGATCAGCGGCAGCTTGCGCCACAAAGCCCACTCCAGCCCTGCTGCGGCACGGCGTATGGGGGTGACTTTCTGCAGCCAGTTCATGCGCAACAGAGAGGGACGATTTGCATGAAAGCCATTGTCCAGAAAAAGCCGGTGCGCCGATTGATCCTGATCAAGCTCAGGCATGCCCCTGGCACAGGCTGGGCTGCCTCTACAATGACCTGCTCCTGGCCTGGCTGCAGACTTGCCCGGGCTCACTGTCCCTATGATTTGAAGCCTTGCCCAGCCTTATCCAGTTCGACCCTGAACATGTCCGCGACGGCCCCGATCACTGCCCGTGCAGCCCACCCCCTGGACTTCCAGTCCGAGCAGGTGCGCCAGTTGTATGCCGGGGTACCCGCCGGGCCTGCTGGCGGCGCATTGGCCGGCATCGTGCTGACAACGCTGTTATGGGAGCGCGTGGACCGGCCCATGCTGCTGACCTGGATCAGCGGCTTGTTGCTCGTGCTGCTCATTGGCGGCCTGGCCGGGCTAGGGTACAAGCGCACATCCGCAGAAAATTCCGATGCCGGCCTTTGGCTGCGCCGCTTTCGGCTTGCCGTGGCAGCGGCTGGCATCGCCTGGGGCTTGTCAAGCCTGTTGATCTTTCCTTCGCACGACATCGCCTACCAAGCCCTCTTCAGCGTGGTGCTCGCCGGCGTGGCGGCCGGCGCTGTCACCGCCATGGCCATGGACCGCGTGTCCGCACTCCTGTTCACCGTCCCGCTGTTACTGCCGCTGATTGTCCGACTGTTCGTCGAGGACACAGGCATCTTCAGCGCCATGGGCGCCATATTGCTGATCTTTCTGGTCTACATCAGCATGAGTGCGTTCAGAAACGACCGGAGTGCGCGGCAGAACATCCAGTTGCGTCAGGCGCAGTCGACCCATCTGCTCGCCTTGCGAGAAGGCGCTGCACTGAACCACAAACTTGCCCTGGCCGTCGCCCACATCGAAGACGCGGTGATGATCATGAACGTACAGGGCCAGATTGAGTGGGTCAACCCGAGCTTTGTACGCACCACAGGCTACACGCTGGAAGAGGTGGCCGGTCGCAGACCCGGCGAGGTGCTCCGGGGCCCCAAAACCGATCCCAAGGCAGCCGCCGTGATCGACCTGAGTCGACAAAAGCGTGAACGCGCCACCACCGAAATTCTCAACTATGCCAAAGATGGACGGACTTTCTGGACCACTGTCGGCTCCGATGTGGTGCGCGACGAAAACGGCCAGGTGATGCACTTCATCTCCGTCGCACGCGACATCACCCAGCGCAAGGCCACGGAAGAAGCCTTGCGCGTCGCGCTGGGTTCCGCCGAGGCAGCCAACCAGGCCAAGAGCGATTTCCTCTCCAGCATGAGCCATGAACTGCGCACGCCGCTCAATGCCATCCTGGGCTATGCCCAACTCATGGAGATGCGCAACGACCTGCCCAGCGACATCATGAGCAGCGCCCATGAAATCCGGCACGCCGGAGACCACCTGTTGGCGCTCGTGAATGACGTGCTCGACCTGGCACGCATCGAGTCCGGCGATATAGAGATGCAGCTTGAAGCGCTCGCGCCCGCCACCTTGCTGGCAGCCTGCCAGTCCCAGCACCAGCACGCTGCAGAAGCCCGGCAAATCGGGCTGGTTTTTGAGCCCCCCCCTTCGGGCGCTCTGGTGACGGCAGACCGTCGCCGGCTGCTGCAGGTGCTGAACAACCTGATCTCCAACGCCATCAAGTACAACCGTGAGCAGGGTGAGGTGCGCGTGCGCTGCGAGCGCAGCGCCACCGGTATCCGGTTTGCGGTGCACGACACGGGGCCAGGCATCCCGGCCACCAAACAGGCACAGCTGTTTCAGCCCTTCAACCGCTTGGGCGCCGAGATGGGACCGATCGAGGGCACTGGCATCGGCCTGGTGATCACACGCCAACTGGTCCGCGACATGCACGGCACGATGGGTCTGGAAAGCGGGGAAGGCCGCGGCAGCACCTTCTGGGTAGAGCTGCCCGCGGCCGACCCCAAGCCGGCATTGGCTTAGGGTCTGTCCACGCTATTTTTTCACGTGCGAAGCCCCTAGCTCAGCGAGCGCACCACTTCCATGGCCTCCTCCACCCGCTCCACGGCGTGAATCACCAGCCCCTCGATGGGCTTCTTGGGTGCATTGGCCTTGGGCACCACGGCCACGCTGAAACCCAGCTTGGCTGCTTCCTTCAGCCGCTCCTGACCGCGCGGCGCGGGCCGCACCTCACCCGCCAGCCCCACCTCGCCAAACGCGATGAAGCCCTTGGGCAGGGGCTTGCCGCGCAAGCTGGAGGTAATGGCCAGCATCACCGCCAGATCGGCCGCCGGCTCGCTGATGCGCACACCGCCCACCGCGTTGACGAACACATCCTGGTCCATGCAGGCCACGCCCGCATGACGGTGCAGCACGGCCAGCAGCATGGCCAGACGGTCCCGATCCAGTCCCACGGAGAGTCGCCGTGGGCTCGGGCCACCGCTGTCCACCAGGGCCTGGATTTCCACCAGCATCGGGCGCGTGCCTTCCAGCGTCACCATCACGCAACTGCCCGGCACCGGCTCGCTGTGCTGGCTCAGAAAGATCGCACTGGGGTTGGAGACGCCTTTGAGGCCACGCTCGGTCATGGCAAACACACCGATCTCATTGACCGCGCCAAAACGGTTCTTGATCGCCCGCACCAGCCGGAAGGTCGAATGCGTGTCACCCTCGAAATACAGCACCGTGTCCACCATGTGCTCCAGCACGCGCGGCCCGGCCAGCGCGCCCTCTTTGGTGACGTGGCCAACCAGCACAATGCAGGTGCCGCTGGCCTTGGCCGCGCGCGTCAGGTGCGCGGCGCATTCACGCACCTGCGCGACCGAGCCCGGTGCCGAAGTGAGTTGCTCGGAATAGACCGTCTGGATCGAGTCGATCACCGCAATGTCAGGCCGGGCAGCGTCCAGCGTGGCCAGCATTTTTTCGAGCTGGATTTCCGCCAGCACCTTGACCTGCGAGTTGTCCAGCCCCAGCCGCCGCGAGCGCAAGGCCACCTGGGCGCCACTCTCCTCGCCGGTGACATACAGCGTGCTCTGTCCCGCGCGCTGCAGGGCGTCGAGTGCCTGCAGCAGCAGCGTGGACTTGCCAATGCCCGGGTCACCCCCGATCAGTACCACGCCGCCCTCCACCATGCCGCCGCCGAGCACCCGGTCCAGTTCATCCATGCCCGTGGGCGTGCGCGCCACATCGGTAGCCTCGATGTCGGCCAGCGTCGCCACTTCCGCCGTTTTGGCCAATGAGGCAAAACGGTTTTTCGCGGGCGCGCTGCTCTCAGCGACCGATTCGATCAAGGTGTTCCAGGCGTTGCAGTGCGGGCACTTGCCCAGCCACTTGGGGCTGGTGCCCCCGCACTCGGTGCAGGTGTAGACGGTTTTTTCTTTGGCCATGCCCGGATGGTACTTTGTGCCGGCCCGCGCTGGCAGCGCGACGCTAGGCAGCGGGGTCCGCCGGACCTCGGGCAAAGCGCCGCCCCAGCTTGATGATCAGCAACACCAGCGGCGTGGCGTGCAGGAACAAGTCAAAAATATCGAGGGGGCGCACGAGTTCGCCCAGGCTGAGCAGGCGCAGCTTTTCAATCAGGTGTGGTTCGGGCGTGATGGGTGCCACCCCCATCCAGATGGCCAGCACGGCTAACCAGAGTAGCGGGAAACGGTCCAGCCAGCCCATCATGCCGTCTTGTCCTGGGCGCAGGCTGCGCAGATGCAGGCCTTGCCAGACGCCTGCTCCGGCACGCGGGCCAGCAGCGCCGCGTCAAAGCGGGCCTGGGTGCACCAGCAGGGCGGCTGCTTCACGCCCGTGTTGCGCTCCAGCTCCATGGCGCACTGGTTGGCCTGCCCGCACAGGGGGCAACAACGTGGATCTATCGCAGGTTCGTGAGACATGACGGCGTGACGATCAGACATTACTTCAGCAAAAACAAAATGACGCAGGCAAGTGACATTAGTGGCAGTGTAGTCTGCCGTCAACCGATGCATGTGCATGTGCATGTGCAGCACCACAACTTTCCTGTACGCTTGCAGCACCCGTCATTTGATATTCGATATTCGACTCATCCACTCCCAGGGACTGATGCCAAGGCCTCGCACCCTGCTACTCAGCTCACGCCATGCCGCACCTTGTCATCCACTACACCGCCAACCTGGACAGCGCGACCGACATGGGCGTGTTGTGCCGCAGTCTTGCCGACGAGATCCTGGCCCAAACCGACGAAACTGGCGTGCAGATTTTTCCACCTGGCGGCACCCGCGTGTTCGCCTACCCGGCCAGCCATTTCGCCGTCGCCGACGGCCAGCATGACTGTGCCTTCGTCTACCTGAACCTGCGCATCGCCGCCGGGCGCTCGGAGGCCCTGGTGAAAAAGACCGGGGACAACCTGCTGATGCGCGTCAAGGCCCACTTTGCGCCGGTGTTCTCGGCACGCCACATCGGCATCACCCTGCAGATTGACGAGGGGCGCGAACTCTTCGACGCCAAACACAGCAATATCCACCCGCTGTTTGAGCCCTGAACACACCGGTCCGCGTGAATTTCTAGACCGGGGATGATCGTCCCGGCTGTCGATTACTATTAAAACCATAGCAAACCAATGACAAAGGACAAGGGGAAATGCCAAGAATGACTGCAACTTCGTACTCGCGCGTTTGCATCTACGGGGCTGGCGCCATTGGCGGCTGGATCGGTGCCGCACTGGCTGCGGCGGGTTGCCACATCAGCGTGGTCGCACGCGGCAATACGCTGAGCGCCCTGCAGCAGCAGGGCTTGCGCCTGCAGACGCTCCCGGATGCAGCCTCTGATACGCCACGCGCCGGGTGCTGGCCGGTCCAGGCCAGCGCTGCCCCCGCCGAGCTGGGTGTACAGGACCTGGTGGTGATTGCCGTCAAGGCCCCGGCCCTGCTGGAGGTGGCGCGCCACATTGCCCCCCTGATCGGACCCGAAACCCAGGTGCTGTGCGCCATGAACGGTGTTCCCTGGTGGTTTTTCGAGGGCTTCGGCGGCGCACTGCAGGGCCGTCGCCTGCAGGCGGTAGACCCGACGGGCGCGATTGCGGCGGCTATTCCCGCCACCCAGCTGATCGGCTGCGTGGTGCACGCCAGCTGCTCACTCGACGCACCGGGCCAGGTGCGCCACCATGCGGGCCGACGCCTCATCATCGGGGCGCCCGATGGCCGGGTGAGCAAACGTGTCGCCGAGCTCGCCGAGCTGCTGACGCGTGCCGGTTTCGAGGCCGATGTGTCGCCACAAATCCAGAAAGACGTCTGGTACAAGCTCTGGGGCAACATGACCATGAACCCGATCAGCGCCCTTACCGGTGCCACCATGGACCGGATCATTGACGACCCGCTGCTCAGTGCCTTCATCACCCGCGTCATGCTGGAGGCGCGCGAGATCGGTACGCGCATCGGCATCCCGATCGCCGAGAAGCCCGAAGACCGCCAGGCCGTGACCCGCAAGCTCGGCGCGGTCAAAACCTCAATGCTGCAGGACACCGAAGCCGGCAGACCGGTCGAGCTGGATGCCCTTGTCACCGCCGTGCAGGAGCTTGGCACCCTGACGAACACTCCCACCCCCTGGATCGACACCCTGCTGGGTCTCGCGCGGGTGCAGGCCCAGGTGCGGGGGCTGTACTGATGGCCCCCACGCTCGGCACTAACGTGTCCTCGCTGCCCCCCGACGGGGCCTTCACGCCTTGGGGCGGCCTGGCGGCGCTCAACATCTTATGACTTCACCCCACCGTTCCCTGAACCGCGCCGCATTCCTCACTTTGCTGCTGGTCGCCTGCATGATGGGCGGCAACCATGTGGCCGCACGCATTGCCTTCAACAGCGGACTGGACGTGGCCACGGCTGTCGCCGTTCGCAGCGGCGTCACCGCCGCAGTGGTGGCTGCGCTGATCTTCCTGCAAGGTGTGCCGCTGGCTTTCACGGCTCGGCACCGTCGCGTGCTGCCCGTCATCGGCCTGCTGGTCAGCGTGCAAAGCCTGTGCCTTTACTCCTCGGTCGCTCGCCTGCCGGTGGCGCTGGCACTGCTGGCCTTCAACACCTACCCGCTGTGGACCGCGTTCTGGGCCTGGGCCATCTACCGCCGCGTGCCTGAACGCGCCGTGCTGATCGCCATGCCCGTCATCCTGCTTGGGCTGGCCTTGGCGCTGGATGTGCTGGGCGCCGCCTCCGGCCTCGGCGCAGCCGGGCAATGGGCCCGCATCGGCGCGGGCGTGGCCTTCGCGCTCACCGCCGCCGCCACCTTCGGCCTGGCCCTCGTGCTGACCCAGCACGAGGCCGCCGATGTGGATGGCCGCGTGCGCACCGCCATCACCATGGGCATCGTGAGCGTATTTGCACTCTCAGGCGTGTGGGTGCAAGGCGGCTTTCACCTGCCGCATGCAGCGTCCGGCTGGTGGGGCCTGGCGGTGCTGACCTTTCTCTACGGCACGGCCTTCACCATCATGTTCACCCTACTGCCCAAGCTCGGCGTGGTGGGCAGCTCACCCATCATGAACGTGGAGCCGGTGTTCGCGCTTGTGCTGGCCTGGCTAATCCTCGGTCAAGCCATTGCGCCCATGCAGTTGGTGGGGGCGGCGTTGGTGGTGGGGGCGGTGATGATGTTGGGGTTGAGGCGGCGCTAGCCTGTTGATGTTTTCGGGCATTGCGCTGGTCTTCCTTGCCCTACCCTATGCCGAATTCCCGGGATCGCCCAAATGCCCCTTGCCTTGTTCAGTAAGAACCAGCCTGCAACACCAAGCGTCAGTTCTGCTTCAAGAACTCAACCGTCCTGCGCATGGCATCTTTGGTTGCTTCTTCGTTGTAGGAATATCCGCGTCGTGCGTCGCTCTTGTCCCAACCATGGGTCACGTCTTCATAAACATGCCAAGAAACTGGTTTCCCCGCAGCCTTAAGGTTATCCAGCAAGGGGAAACAGTCCTTGATCGGCGTTTCGTCATCGTTCTTGGCCATCAACATCAGGACAGGTTTGTCCAGGTCGGAGTGGATCAACTCCCACTTACCTCGACCGGTGTCAAACGTACAGCTTCCATACCATCCCACCGATGCCCGAAAACGCATTTTTGCACCAATCCAATATGCAACTTCTGGACTTGAAACAGATGCTGCTACGAAACTGCCCAGCGATAAACCAACCAGATAAATGCGGGAAGCATCTACCTCCTTCATCTGGCTGAGATGTTGTAGTGCGTCATAGGCGTCTTTGTACACACGTGGAGCCAGTACACCACTAGGCAAACAGAACGAGGTGTGATTCCGTGGTCCATAAGAGTCCAGAATCAGTACAAGATAGCCCGCAGCTAACAGTTCCTTTGCTCGGTCGGTGATGTGTGGCTGCAAGCCGCCACAGGTATGCGCCAGCACCACCGCCGGAAATGGCCCTTCACTTTCGGGCTTGAAAGCCCCATTGCTTTTGGAGGCAAAAAGTCCCATTTCTTTGGCTTCAGCCGGGAACTTCAAGTCTGGATATGCACCAATGGAGCCCCCGTACATGAAGCTTGACTGTGCAAATGCTGGTGAAGAAGTTAAATGGAAGAGAACAATCAGTCCGAATATGAAAGCAACTTTTTGCATGGGTGTTTCCGTAGCAATGTGTATAGCGATTTGTTTACATTTATAGCTAGGTTATGCTGCCATTTTTTTGGCGAGACGCTGTGCTGTCCTATTGTTTCAGTCGGAAGAGTTGGACAGCATTCTGGTAAGCAACCTTAGCGGCAGTTTCCGGCTTTAAGAAGGGAAGTAATCCTGTGCGAATAGAGTCGACGACATCGTCATAAGTGCCCCAGCGATGCACATCGTCCACTCCGACCATAAAACGGTCAGGAAAATCCTCAATCAACTGTATCCATTCTTGTTTTGCCCCTGCATTCTCAAACATGCTCTTACCCCAATAGATTGTTCTAGCTGGGTCTGTCTGGCTCTCACGCAATGTCTGAGGAAGACTGCGATAACTCAGGTCGCAATAAACATTGGGATGCAGTTGAAAAAATGCACGAATCTGATTCGCTTCGGTATCCTTGCCACAATGAGATAGTAAGACTGCGCCTTTCCGATCAGATGCCAGCAGCTTGCCGAGGCGCTCAACGGAATCTGGGTGCCACTGCATATGCAAGGGTAAGGGGCGCTGGTGCTTGACACCCAATTTATAGAGTTCGACAAACAAAGGCGCATCCGTCGGCAGGCGACGCTTGAGATGCAAAATTGTTGAAGAAGATTCCGCATTGGCATGCAACTCGCTGAAGACAGCTTGTGGCTCAGCGGTAAGTTGTTCATCAAGAAGCTTGAGTAGAGATTCACGACGGGCATTTGCCGGATCGGTATAAATCCTCGCATTGCCTTCATCAGAGTCAGCCCTGCGAATCGACATCCATCCCACTGAAGGTAGATACCTCTGTCCCAGTAATCGCTTGACCATCAGGTCACGTTCAAAGGATTCTGTGCCTGTAAATCCTTCAACCGCTCCAGCCCCCACCACCCACTGGATATTGTGTTTATCCATCCTCTCCTTGAGCTCTCCTGGGGTCATGTTGTACATGAAATGGAAATGCACATCGACCAAAGGTAAGGTCCGAGCCAGCTCTATTGCCTGAGGGCTCACGACATTCGAATCGGTATCGGCTGCAACAGCCAGCAATGGACTGGTCCCAAAGATGCCGATTAAACCCAGAAGGATAAGAATGCGTTTCATTTTGAAATTCCCCACCTTATTTGAGTTGCTTGAGACATACAAAGACAATGCTGAAATGTTGATCACCTAAAGCCAGGCAAAGAAAAATTGATTTCATAAGAGGTGTCTTAAATTATGTTGTCGGATGCGACTCGTCACTGATTATTTCTACAAATTCAGGAGCTGTAATCCCATATTCATGTGAGACACGCGGGTCGTGTCTGGGGGCGTCACGCCCTGCGTATAGGACTGGATTTGGATAAATTCCCTACAGATTACCTACAAGCAACACCACAAAGAAAAAACCCACTATCTTTTGAATAGCAGGGCTTCTAATTCCGATGATTTTTTATGACTAGTGGCCTTGGGCGGAACCGAACCACCATCACACGGTTGTCAATCCTGAGGTGCAATACAAAACTAGTCAGCCACCACCACCGGCACCCGCGGCGCCAAAGCACACATCAACTCATACCCCACGGTGCCGCCCGCTGCGGCCACCTCATCTATCGGCAACACCACACCGCTGGAAGACTGCCCCCACAAAGTCACCTCACTGCCAAAGCCCGCGTCGGGCACAGGAGTGAGGTCCACCGTGATCATGTCCATGCTGACGCGGCCCACGGTGCGGGTGCGCACGCCGTTGACCAGCACCGGGGTACCGTGCTCGTTGTTGCCGGCGCTGGCGCGCATATAGCCATCGGCATAACCGCAGGCCACCACACCAATGCGCATGGGCTGCTGTGCGGTGTAGTTGGAGCCGTAGCCCACGGTGTCACCCACCGCGAGGTCTTGCGTGGCGATGAGTTTGCTGCTGAGCGTCATGGCCGGCTGCAGGCCCCAGTCGGTAGCACTGTGGTCCGGAAAATCAGGTGAGCTGCCGTAGAGCACGATGCCGGGGCGCAGCCAGTCGGAGGCCACGCGCTCGTTGGCAGGCGCCGTGCCCACCAGTGGGTAGCGCAGGGTGGCGGCGCTGTTGCTGAGGGAGCGCTCGCCGGGCAAATCCTGCGTGACGCTGTTGAAGGTGGCCAGCTGGGCGGCCACACCTTTGGGGCCATCGGCGTCGCTGAAATGGGTCATGAACGAAATCTCGTCCACCTGCGGCAGCGCGTTGAGGCGGGTCCAGGCAGCGCGGAAGCGCTGGGGCATGAAGCCCAGGCGGTTCATGCCGGAGTTCATCTTGAGGAACACGCGGTGCGGCACATGGGTCTTGTGCGTGGCCAGCATGTCGATCTGCTCATTGCAATGCACCACATGCCAGAGGTCCAGTCGCGAGCACAGCTCCAGGTCGCGCTGCTCGAACACGCCCTCCAGCAGCAAAATGGGCCCGCGCCAGCCCAGCGCCCGCACGCGCTGCGCCTCGTCCAGGTTCAGCAGCGCAAAGCCGTCGG
The DNA here is from genome assembly GCA_018815325.1 of Gammaproteobacteria bacterium. GTDB lineage: Bacteria > Pseudomonadota > Gammaproteobacteria > Burkholderiales > Burkholderiaceae_C > JAHIYE01. Next base: position 72,701 of record JAHIYE010000008.1, read on the forward strand.
CCGCGCGCAGACCCTCGAACGCATGCTCGATGCCGTGGCCATAGGCATTGGCCTTGACCACCGCCCAGACCCGTGCGTCGGGCTGCGACTGGCGGGCCCGTGCCAGGTTGTGGCGCAGGGCTTCGGTATGGATGGTGGCCTGGATTGGACGGGGCATGGGCGGGTACAAAAAACCGGGCAAGCCGGAAATCAAGCAGATATTGGGAGCGATTTTGACACCAGCGGGCGTGCTATAACCCTTTGTCGTTCGGAGATGCCCCTAAATAGCCAGTCATCAGCCACACTGATGCATCCCAGTCTTTCATGAAACGCGGTTTTTACACCATCATGTCAGCGCAGTTTTTCAGCTCGCTGGCCGACAATGCCCTTTTTGTGGCCGCGGTTCAATTGCTTCGTACAAGCGGCGCTGCCGAATGGCAACAGGCCGCCCTGGTGCCGATGTTTGCCCTCTTCTATGTGGTGCTGGCGCCCTTCGTGGGCGCTTTTGCCGATGCCAGGCCCAAGGGCCAGGTGATGCTGTACAGCAATTTCATCAAGATCGCAGGCTGCCTGTTCATGCTGTTTGGCACGCACCCGCTGATGGCTTACGCCGTCGTGGGGCTGGGTGCGGCGGCCTACTCGCCGGCCAAATACGGCATCCTGACCGAGCTGCTGCCGGCCTCGCAACTGGTGAAGGCCAACGGCTGGATCGAAGGCCTGACCATTGCCTCGATCATTCTCGGTGTGCTGGTGGGTGGGCAGCTGGTAGGCGTCCATGTGTCCAGCTCGCTGCTGTCACTGGACCTGCCATTCATCAACACCGGCATTGACACGGCACCCGAGGCAGCAATCAGCGTGTTGATCTTTGTCTACGTGCTGGCGGCCTGGTTCAACACCCGCATTCCGCACACCGGCGTGGAAATGCGCCCGCTGCCCAAGCTGATGCTGAGCCTGTTGCCTGATTTCTGGACCTGCAATGCACGACTGTGGCGTGACCGGCTGGGGCAGATTTCCCTCTCCACCACCACGCTGTTCTGGGGTGTGAGCGGCAACCTGCGCTACATCGTGCTGGCCTGGGCTTCAGTGGCACTGGGCTACAGCGTGACCGAAGCCTCCTCGCTGGTTGGCGTGGTGGCCATCGGCACGGCGGTAGGCGCCGTGGTGGCCTCCATGCGCATGAAGCTCGAGGACGCGCCACGCGTGATGCCGCTGGGCATTGCGATGGGTGTGCTGGTCATTTTGCTGAACTTCATCACCGATGTCTGGGTGGCTGCGCCCTTCCTCGTGCTGCTGGGTGGCCTGGGCGGCTTCCTCGTGGTACCCATGAATGCGCTGCTGCAGCACCGGGGCCACAACCTCATGGGCTCGGGCCGCTCGATCGCGGTACAAAACTTCAACGAACAAGCCTGCATCCTGGGCCTGGGTGCTTTTTACAGCCTCTCCACCGGCATGGGCCTGTCGGCTTTTGGTGCCATCACCGCCTTTGGCCTCGTGGTCGCCGGCTTCATGTGGCTCATCCAGCGCTGGCATGCCCGCAACTGCATCGTGCACAAGGACGAGGTCGATCATCTGATGGACATCGCCCGCAACGACAACTTTCACGGCTGAGGCAAACGGCGCGACCTGCACACGTCTTGTCGCCAGCCGGCAGCGCGCGCTCCTGACCTGCATGACCAACAACCCCCTGCTCCCCGCCACGGCCCTGCTGCTCAACGCCTTTGTGTGGGGCGTGTCGTGGTGGCCGTTTCGCGAACTCCTCAGCCACGGCTTGCACCCGCTATGGGCCACGGCGCTGATCTACAGCTTTGCGTTGATCTACCTGCTGCTGTTCAAGCCATCGGCCTGGCGCGGCCTGATGAAACACCCGATGCTCTGGCTGCTGATGCTGGCGGCCGGCCTGACCAATGTGGGCTTCAACTGGGCGGTGACCACCGGCGATGTGGTCCGCGTGGTTCTGCTGTTCTACCTGATGCCGGCCTGGGTCGTGCTGCTGGCCTGGCTCATCCTCGGTGAGCGGCCCCGTACGGCTTCGCTGTTGCAGCTCGCGCTGGCCCTGTGCGGGCTCGTGGTGGTGCTCAAGACACCGGCGGTGCCCTGGCCGGTGCCCGAGAGCCTGGCGGACTGGCTGGCCCTGGCCGGCGGCTTGTGCTTCGCGCTGACCAACGTCTTGCTGCGTCACCTCAACGAGACGCCCGCCGCCTCGCGCATGCTGGCCTTGTTCGGTGGCGGCACCGTGATGTCACTGCTCGCCGCCTTTGCGGGCCTGCGACTGGGTCTGGTCAGCCCGCCCCCGATGCTGAGTACCGACTGGGCAGGCCTGGCACTGATGCTGAGCCTGGCTTTTCTGGCCGGTAACCTGGGGCTGCAATATGGCGCGGCCCGGCTGCGCGCGAGCACCACCTCGCTGATCATGCTGTCCGAGGTGGTGTTTGCAAGCGTCTCATCGGTCGCGCTGGGTGCAGCTGAGCTCTCTCAGCGCACCCTGCTGGGAGGGGCGCTCATTTTGCTGGCCGCCTTGCTCTCGGTGCTGCCCATGCGCCGCCGCTGAAACCGGATTTTCTCCGGTTTAACAACAAAATAGGCCTCTAGCCCTTATGGAGCAAGCGCCGTTAGCTATTATTTTTATAGCTGACAGGGCCTGATCAGCTTGTTCCGTCTTGCAGGGCTGCATCCAGCAGCTCGACCCAGTGTTTCACCGGCGTGGCGGTACCACTCTGCAAATGCGTGATGCAGCCGATGTTGGCCGACACGATAAGCGCGGGCTGCATCTCGCCGAGCACACCCAGCTTGCGATCACGCAACTCGTAAGCCAGCTTGGGATTCAAGACGGAGTAAGTGCCCGCAGAGCCGCAGCACAGGTGTGATTCATTGCTGGCAATGTTGACCTTGAAGCCCAGCGCGCCCAGATGTTTTTCCACGCCACCGCGCAACTGCTGGCCGTGCTGCAGGGTACAGGGCGGGTGAAAAGCCACCTGCCCGCCCTGTGCCGACACCTTGCCGCGCAGTTTGTCCGCCAGCTCGGGCAGCCACTCGCTGAGGTCTTTGGTGAGTGCGCTGATGCGTGCGGCCTTGGTGGCATAGACCGGGTCGTCCTGCAGGATGTGGCCGTATTCCTTGACGGTCACGCCGCAGCCCGAGGCATTCATGATGATGGACTCGATGCCTGACTCGACATGCGGCCACCAGGCGTCGATGTTGGCACGCATCTCGTTCTTGCCGCCATCCTGGTCGTTAAGGTGGAACTTGACGGCGCCGCAGCAGCCGGCCTTGGGCGCCACCACGGTCTGGATGCCTGCGGCATCGAGCACGCGGGCGGTGGCACTGTTGATGTTGGGCATCATCGCGGGCTGCACACAGCCCGCCAGCATGAGCACCTTGCGGGCATGCTCACGCGTGGGCCAGGCACCCGCATCCTGCGCCGCTGGCACCTTGGCCTTGAGCGAAGCAGGCAGCAGGTTGCGCACAAGCTGGCCCATCTTCATGGCCGGGCCGAACAGTGGCGAAGGCAGTCCTTCCTTCAAGGCCCAGCGCACAGCGCGCTCAGGCAGGGGACGCGGCACCTTGGCATCGACCAGCTTGCGGCCGATGTCCACCAGATGGCCATAGTCCACGCCCGAGGGACAGGTGCTCTCGCAGTTGCGGCAGGTCAGGCAGCGGTCCAGGTGCTGCTGCGTCTTGCGTGTTGGCGTTACGCCTTCGAGCACCTGCTTCATCAGGTAGATGCGGCCACGTGGACCGTCGAGCTCGTCGCCTAGCAACTGGTAGGTCGGGCAGGTGGCGGTGCAGAAGCCGCAATGCACGCACTTGCGCAAAATGGCTTCGGCCGCCTGACCGTCGGCGGTGTTCTGGTATTCGGGGGCGAGGTTGGTCTGCATCAGTAGTCGGCGAATTGGCGGCCGCGGTTGAATATGCCAGCAGGGTCAAACTGCTTCTTGAGCGCTTGATGAATGTTGTGCAAGGCCGGCGCCAGCGGGGTAAAGACACCCACCGATTTGTCGCCACCGCGGAACAGCGTGGCATGGCCACCCGCAGCCAGGGCGGCAGCGCGCACTCTGGGTTCATCAGCGACCGAGCCCTTGATCCAGCGCTGCGCGCCACCCCACTCGATCAGCGTGGAGCCCAGTCCCAGTGCCGCGGCTGTATCTGCCACGCTCAGGCGCCACAGGACCTCCTCACCCTGCAATGCAAAAAATGGCACGGTCTGCTCGCGCACGGCCGCCCACAGCTGCTGCGCGGTGGCGGGCTCCATGCGCTGGCCACCCATTGTTTTTTCTGCTGCTGCCACTGCGGCCTGGGCGCCGCGCAAGCGCAGCATCAGGGCACCCTCATGCCAGCAGGATGCATTGATGGGCAGCGGCAGGCCAGCCCAGCGGTTGAGCTGCGACAGGGCCCGGGCTTCGTCGAGTTCCAGCACCAGCGTGCTTTCGGCGGGTGCGGCGGGCATCA
>JAHIYE010000009.1 GCA_018815325.1 Gammaproteobacteria bacterium
ACTTCTGGCAGAACCCGCTCCCATGGTGTGACGGGCGGTGTGTACAAGACCCGGGAACGTATTCACCGTGACATTCTGATCCACGATTACTAGCGATTCCGACTTCACGCAGTCGAGTTGCAGACTGCGATCCGGACTACGACTGGCTTTATGGGATTAGCTCCCCCTCGCGGGTTGGCAACCCTTTGTACCAGCCATTGTATGACGTGTGTAGCCCCACCTATAAGGGCCATGAGGACTTGACGTCATCCCCACCTTCCTCCGGTTTGTCACCGGCAGTCTCATTAGAGTGCCCAACTAAATGTAGCAACTAATGACAAGGGTTGCGCTCGTTGCGGGACTTAACCCAACATCTCACGACACGAGCTGACGACAGCCATGCAGCACCTGTGTTACGGCTCTCTTTCGAGCACCAAGCCATCTCTGGCGAGTTCCGTACATGTCAAAGGTGGGTAAGGTTTTTCGCGTTGCATCGAATTAAACCACATCATCCACCGCTTGTGCGGGTCCCCGTCAATTCCTTTGAGTTTCAACCTTGCGGCCGTACTCCCCAGGCGGTCAACTTCACGCGTTAGCTTCGTTACTGAGTCAGTGAAGACCCAACAACCAGTTGACATCGTTTAGGGCGTGGACTACCAGGGTATCTAATCCTGTTTGCTCCCCACGCTTTCGTGCATGAGCGTCAGTACAGGTCCAGGGGATTGCCTTCGCCATCGGTGTTCCTCCGCATATCTACGCATTTCACTGCTACACGCGGAATTCCATCCCCCTCTACCGTACTCTAGCTATGCAGTCACAAATGCAGGTCCCAGGTTGAGCCCGGGGATTTCACATCTGTCTTACATAACCGCCTGCGCACGCTTTACGCCCAGTAATTCCGATTAACGCTCGCACCCTACGTATTACCGCGGCTGCTGGCACGTAGTTAGCCGGTGCTTATTCTTACGGTACCGTCATGGACCCCAGGTATTAACCAGAGTCTTTTCGTTCCGTACAAAAGCAGTTTACAACCCGAAGGCCTTCATCCTGCACGCGGCATTGCTGGATCAGGCTTGCGCCCATTGTCCAAAATTCCCCACTGCTGCCTCCCGTAGGAGTCTGGACCGTGTCTCAGTTCCAGTGTGGCTGGTCGTCCTCTCAGACCAGCTACAGATCGCAGGCTTGGTAGGCTTTTACCCCACCAACTACCTAATCTGATATCGGCCGCTCCAATCGCGCGAGGTCTTGCGATCCCCCGCTTTCATCCATAGATCGTATGCGGTATTAGCGTAGCTTTCGCTACGTTATCCCCCACGACTGGGCACGTTCCGATATATTACTCACCCGTTCGCCACTCGCCACCAGGATTGCTCCCGTGCTGCCGTTCGACTTGCATGTGTAAAGCATTCCGCCAGCGTTCAATCTGAGCCAGGATCAAACTCTATAGTTCGATCTTGAATTTTTTCGCTTATTTCTAAGCAACTCATAAAAACGGAATTGAAGTGAACTTCACTTCTATTCTCATGAGCGTTTGCAAGTCAATCAAGACTTGGTTCCGAAGAACTTGGCAATCGCCTTCAAACGCCCACGCTTATCGGCTGTATATTTTTAAGGAACCACCGTAAAACTTGACGCCTTACGTTTGCTTCACTGCGATCAGCGAAGCCTTGAATTATAACACGCTTTTTTCGACTCCGTCAACACACTGAGTTTTTTCGCTTCCGGCATTTACCGCTTGCAACCCCTGTGTAAGCCTCTCATCCAGCGCCCTCACCTTGTAATCAAAATTAATTTGAATTTCAGAAGCGAAGCCCATGACTATAGCATGAGTTTTCATCGGCGCAAATAATCTTTAAACTTCCCTCGCATGAGGATGCTCCCCTCATCAGGTGAGAGGTGCTCATTGCTAACAGCCGATAGATGACATCTGATCCAGGCTAGGCATGCATCGTTTCTCGTCTGCAAAGCAACGAGCTTCGTCGCGAAGCACGTCCATACAAATAACCCGCCACGGCGATTCAGTCCTGCACGAGGATAATCCTCACCCTATGGCACTCATCACCTTACTGAACGCACAACTGGCCTTTGGCCATGTCCCACTTCTCGACAAGACGGACTTTTCACTCGAAGCAGGCGAACGGGTCGGACTCATCGGCCGCAATGGCGCCGGCAAATCCTCACTGCTGAAAATTCTGGGGGAATTGGAGAAACCTGATGACGGCACTCTGCAATTTCAGCAAGGCCTTCGTATTGCCTATGTTTCCCAGGAGCCCGTTCTTGATCAACAAGCGACAGTTTTTACGGCCGTCAGCTCTGGCCTTTCCAGGGTCATTGAACTGATAGATCAGTACTCCCTCGGCACGGGAGACCTGGATGCCCTGCAAAGTGAAATCGAAGCCCGAGATGGCTGGAACTGGTCGCAACGGGTAGAGGAAACACTGCATCGCCTGCACCTGGACCCAGTCGCATTGATCGGCACACTCTCCGGCGGCACCAAGAAGCGCGTGGCCTTGGCGCAGGCCCTTGTTACGCGACCTGACGTTCTGCTCCTAGATGAGCCAACCAATCACCTAGACCTTGATTCCATTGAATGGCTAGAAAACCTGCTGGTCGAATTCAAAGGCAGCATCGTGACCATTACCCACGACCGCGCCTTCCTGGATCGCGTCGCCACACGTATTGTTGAACTGGACCGAGGACACTTGCTCTCCTATCCGGGTAACTTTGCCCAGTATCTGCTGCAGAAGGAAGATCAACTCGCGCAGGAGGCTGTTGTCAGCGCCAAGGCCGACAAATTGCTGGCACAAGAGGAGGTCTGGGTAAGAAAAGGGGTGGAAGCGCGCCGCACCCGGAGTCAGAGTCGCATCAGTCGACTTGAACAGCTACGCACCAACCGCATGGCACGGCGCACAGCTGTAGGCAGCGTCAAAATGGATGTTGCCTCGGGCGCCCCCAGTGGAAAGCTGGTGGCAGAGTTAACTGAGGTCAGCAAGTCATTTGGCGACAAGAAAATTGTCAACAACTTCTCTGCAACCGTTCTGCGAGGAGACAAGATCGGTCTGATCGGCCCCAATGGCGCAGGGAAGACGACACTGCTGAAGCTTATTCTGGGAGAGCTCCAACCTGATAGCGGCAAAGTCCGCCAGGGCGCAAATCTGCAGGTTGCGTACTTCGACCAGATGCGGAATGCCTTGGATCTGGATGCCACCCTGGAAGACTTCATCAGCCCCGGGAGCGAGTGGATTGAGATAGGCAATCAACGTAAACACGTCAAAAGCTATTTGGGCGACTTCTTGTTTTCACCCGCCCGCGCAACCTCCCCTGTTCGATCACTATCGGGCGGTGAGCGCAATCGCCTGCTGCTGGCCCGTCTGTTTGCACTTCCCGCCAATGTACTGGTTCTCGACGAACCTACCAACGATCTGGACATAGATACGTTAGAGCTGCTGGAAGAGCTCCTCCAAAATTATGCAGGCACCGTGTTTCTGGTCAGCCATGACCGTACTTTTCTTGACAACGTAGTCACCAGCACGATTGCGTTCGAGGGGGAGGGGCGCTGGCGCGAATACGAAGGCGGCGTTCAAGACTGGCTGACACAATCACGTCGCAGCAAAGCGCTTCTGAATGCTACCAATTCAATAGTGCCCGACGCAACATCCAAAAGGGCCACGCCCCCAAAATCCAGCGAATCAGCTTCGCCCCTCAAGCCTGCAGGCTCTAACAAACTCAACTTCAAGGAGCAGAGGGAACTGGACACCCTCCCTCAATTACTGGACCGACTGGAACGAGAGCAAGCCTCATTAAGGGAAGAGTTGGCTGACGGCACCTTGTTCAGCAAGGATCCGCAACGTGCGACGGAGCTTTACAAACGCGATGCGGCAATCGAAGAGGAAATGACCGCCGTACTTTCGCGCTGGGAGAAACTGGCCCCTCGATAAGCCAATGAGTGCTCACCGATGCTCAGACACGGTACCGATCGGTGGAGGCGCTCAACCTGGTTAGCACAGCCGGCGCGATCTCAGTCAGTGGCAAGACCTCATCAGCCGCTCCGTGTGCAATGGCTTCGCGTGGCATGCCAAACACGATACAGCTGGCTTCATCCTGCACATAGTTGTAGCTACCTGCATCTTTCATTTCACGCATCGCCTTGGCACCATCATTGCCCATACCCGTCAGCATGATGCCCAGCGCATTGCGCCCCACGACCCGGGCAGCAGACTTGAACAACACTTCTACCGAGGGCTTGTGCCGGTTCACCAGCTCACCATCCTCGACCACGGCGACATAATTCGCACCACTGCGGTCAAGCCTGAATTGCTTACCGCCGGGGGCAATATACGCATGTCCCGGCAGGATCCGCGCACCATTCACGGCCTCTTGCACCTTGATTTGGCACAGATTATTCAAACGCGCTGCAAAACTGGTGGTAAATCCTGGTGGCATGTGCTGCGTGATTACGATCCCAGGTGAGTCTGCCGGTAAGCGAACCAATATTTCCTTGATCGCCTCCGTCCCCCCCGTTGAGGCCCCTATGCAAATCAATTTTTCAGTCGATAAGCGGCCTAAGGGTGTAAGTTCTGATCGAACCGGGATAACCCCATCCGCGGAGACCGAGGCTACAGGCGCCATGCGCTTGATCTGCGCTGATGCCGCTACGCGAACTTTATCCACAATCTGGGCCGACAACTCTTTAATGCCATCAGCCAAACCGATGCGCGGTTTCGCAACGAAGTCCACCGCACCCAACTCCAATGCCCGCATGGTGACTTCGGCGCCCCGTTCAGTCAATGTAGAAATCATGACCACAGGCATCGGCCTCAAACGCATGAGTCGCCCCAGAAAGTCCAGGCCATCCATGCGAGGCATCTCGACGTCCAGGGTGATCACATCAGGATTGAGCTCCCGAATCATCTCCCGGGCCACAAGCGGATCATTCGCCGTGCCTACACACTCCATATCACTCTGGCGATTGATGATTTCGGCCAGCAGGCTTCTGACCAAGGCCGAATCGTCGACCACTATCACACGTATCTTCTTCAAAATTACCTCAGAACAGATCCACAGAGCCACCCGAAGTAGATTTCGCGACTACGGCAGCATTCCCGCGACGCTCCTCCACCGCCAAGGTCTCGGGATGAGAGTGCGCCAAGCGCTTGACCAGTGCTTTACCCGTTACAGGGAAGAAGCAAACTTTTCGGGGATGGATGTCCAGAACATCCTGCGAAACAACCGGAATTCGCTCAGTCTGCAAATAGTCAAGCACAAACTTGGTATTACGCTCCCCTACATTCATTGTAGTGAAACCGGCCATGACTTGAGCGCCGCCAAATATCTTCGCTTGCATCGACTCACGGCGTGCGCCCAGCTTGAGCATTTCATTGATCAACAACTCCATTGCATAAGAGCCGTAACGACCAAAACCATCAGCATTGTCCCCGTCTGGCAACATGAAGTGATTCATGCCACCAGCACGAACCTTGCCGTCCCAGATGCACGCAGAAATACAGGACCCCAGCACCGTCATGACGACCAGATCCTCGGACGACACATAGTATTCACCAGGCAGAACCTTGACGGCGTCATATTGAAAATGATGGTCGTTGTAAAAGAACGATGCTTCCCCTGGCTTACGTGGTTGCGCCTTGAGTTGATCTACCCGTGAAACCCGCCCACTGGGTAAAACCTTGCCAGCCTGGAGGCTCTGATGCGGACGCGACATGGACGAAGCAGCCTTAGATTCGAGCAGAGTCATGTGTTTCTTGCCTTGAAATGGGCGACCTAACGACGCTCGTATACCGTTTTGCCGCGCAAGACGAACAGATCACGCGACTCATTGAAGTTCTCTGAGTGCCCCACAAACAGTAGCCCTCCAGGCTTCATGACTCGGTGGATACGCTCCAGCACCTTGCGCTGCGTCTGCGCATCAAAGTAAATCATCACATTGCGACAAAACACCACATCGAAAGGATCTCGAAATGGCCAATCATCACGAATGAGATTCACACTCAAAAACTCAACAAACCGTTGCAGTTCAGGCTTGACCCTCGCCATGCCCTCATTCGCCCCCTTGCCGCGCATGAAGTAGCGCTCCAGCTGCTCGGCATCAACACCTTTGATATTGTCCAGACGATACACGCCACGCGCAGCCGAAGCCAGCACTTTCGAATCAATATCACTGGCCCACAACTTGAAGTCCGCCTTCGCTCCAAGAACGTCTACAGCCGTCATGATGATGGAATAAGGCTCCTCTCCGGTTGAGGCAGCATTGCACCAAACTCGCCACGCCGTGTTAGCTGGTTTTGATTTCAGATGACTGGCAAGGATTTCGAAATGATGCTGCTCACGGAAAAAAGAAGTGAGATTGGTGGTCAACGCATTGATGAATTCCTGCCACTCAGGTCCATCATGCCCCTCCAACCAGCCAAGGTAGTCACGAAAACTTTGATAGCCTGTCTCACGCAAACGCCGTGACAGCCGGCTATAGACCATCGCATGTTTTCCATCGTGCAGATTGATGCCGGCACGCTGATAAATCAGCGTCTGCACCCGATCAAAATCAGCACTGGTCCATACAAACTCTCGTGCTTGATCACCACCTGTACCGACTTCAGATGCACCTCCTGCGAGGCCCTGTGCCGATGCCCACAAACTGCCTTGCTTACGCATAGTCATTTTCTAAAATTCCGACAACGCACAAGCCACGCTATTTACTCCGGAATAGCTACCAACCCCATGTCAACACTTGACATGAGTTTTTCAATGTCCAAGAGAATCAACATTCGATCCCCCAGCGAACCGAGCCCCAGTACGGCACTGCTGTCAATCACGCTGTCGATCTCGGGCGCGGCCTTCAGGCTTTCAGGAGGAAGCTCCATCACGTCACTGACCGAATCCACCACAATCCCGACAATCCTGGTTCCCAGGTTAAGGATGATGACAACCGTGAAATCGTTGTACTCGGCCTTGGAGCAATTGAATTTCAGGCGCATGTCAACAATCGGAACTATCGTTCCGCGAAGATTGACCACGCCTTTGATGAATTCAGGCACGTTCGCAATCCGGGTCGGCGGCTCGTAACCACGAATCTCCTGTACTTTCAGGATATCAATGCCGTACTCTTCCTGATCCAGTCTAAACGTCAGATATTCGCGTGCACCTGTGGCATTCATCTCGTCCATTTTTTCCATCGCTCCCATATTGATCTCCTGTGAACTAGCAGCTTAGTGCCGCGAGCGGCGAACCAATGCGCCAGTATCCAGAATCAGGGCAACTTTGCCGTCCCCGAGAATCGTGGCACCCGATACGTTCGGTACCTTGCGATAGTTCGATTCCAGGTTTTTCACCACCACCTGTTGCTGCCCCAGTAATTCATCAACAAGCAAGGCAACACGGCTGCCATCAAATTCAACGACGACCATGATGTCGCTCGCCTTTTCCGAACCAAAGCGAGGGATCTGAAATACTTTTTCCAGTTCAATAACTGGCATGTATTCGTCGCGCACTTTGACCAACTGCGAGCCCTGCCCGACCGTACTAACGGCATCGGACTTGACCTGAAAAGACTCCACGACCGAAGACAGCGGCAACAAATACACCTCATTGCCCACACCAACCGACATGCCATCCATGATGGCCAGGGTCAGTGGCAGGCGCACAGCCACACGCATCCCAAAGCCTTCAGAAGACTCGATCTCCACCGTACCATTCAAGGCCGCGATGTTCTTCTTTACAACATCCATACCGACACCGCGACCGGACACATCCGTGACCACGGCTGCTGTAGAAAAACCCGGGGCGAAGATCAATTGCCAAACTTCCGAATCAGGCATCTGATCCGAGACATCAAGACCTCGCTCACGCGCTTTCTCCAGAATTTTCTCTCGGGACAAGCCACGACCATCATCGCGGACCTCGATCACGATAGAGCCCCCTTGGTGTGAGGCAGACAAGGTAATCGTGCCACTTTCAGGCTTGCCGGCGGCAACACGATCGGCCGGCATCTCAACTCCATGGTCACAGCTATTGCGGACCAAATGTGTCAATGGATCGGTGATTTTCTCCACCAAGCCCTTGTCAAGCTCGGTCGCCTCACCCTGCGTCACGAACTCCACTTTTTTACCCAATTTCGAGGCAAGATCCCGCAACATCCTCGGGAAACGGCTGAACACGATAGACATCGGAATCATCCGGATCGACATCACCGACTCCTGCAAGTCGCGTGTATTGCGATCTAGGTCCGCCAATCCGGCGAGCAGTTGCTGGTAGACGGCTGGATCAAGTGCCCGGCTGTTCTGTGCCAGCATGGCCTGTGTAATGACCAACTCCCCCACAAGGTTGATCAATTGATCAACCTTGCTGATTGCGACGCGAATGGTTGCCGCCTCGGGTTGAGCCGCAGGTGCAACAGGTTTGACTCCCGGCTTGGCCGTCGCTTTGGCTTCCGATGCTGAAGCAGGCGCCGTTGGTGCTCCGGGGGACCCATCGAAAAAGCCGAACCCTGGCAGCGGCGCCAATGGAGCACCGGGCAGCGGATCATCATCATATGGATTGACAGCGGCGTCGGTGCCAACTTCTTTGATGACAATCTGATCTCTTGAAACATGAAATGCGAATAAATCCAGTAAATCGTCATCCGCAGAGTTGGTATCCACCTCGAAAACTCGGGTATCTGGCCGGTCGCTCACCGCATCCCGAATTTGTCCTAACCCTGCGATATCCCGGAACAGCTCTTTAATTGCATCGGCTTGTTCAGGTACTGTCAGGGGGCCAATGGCGATAACCAACGAGCGACTTGACTTGGGCCCTGCTGGAACAACAGGAGCGGCGACACTGACAGGCTGAGCAACTGGCGTCGGAGCAACCGCAGGAGCAGCAGGCACAGCAACAGACGCTGCAGGCGCCTCAATATGGGCGCCTCCCGAGGCTAACTCACTGATTCGACGCACCAGATCTGCCGTTGACGGCACCTCTCCTTCGCCACCCGCCTGATGTCTCGCCAGCAGACCTCTTGAGGCGTCTGCAGACTCCAGCAAGACATCAACCATCATGGCATTTGGCTGCAGTTCATGACGACGCAATTTGTCGAGCAAAGACTCCATCTGATGCGTCAGTTCAGCCACATCAGAGAATCCGAACGTCGCGGCCCCGCCCTTAACTGAATGAGCACAGCGAAAAATGCCATTCAACTCTTCATCATCTGCGGCCTCAAGGTTCAAATTGAGCAGCATCTGCTCCATCAGATCCAGGTTTTCTGCTGCTTCTTCAAAGAAAATTTGATAGAACTGACTCAGGTCAAAATCACCTGCTCCGCCAGATTCCTGATGCGTATCTGCCATACCCAATTACTCCTTTATTAGCTGCTCTGTCAGCTATTGATTCATCGAATCACTTTTTTGATGACATCCAGCAAGCGCGCTGGATCAAAAGGTTTAACGAGCCATCCCGTGGCGCCTGCAGCGCGGCCTGCCTGCTTCATTAAGTCACTGGATTCCGTGGTCAATACCAATATTGGAATGGTTTTGAATTGCGGGTGCTCGCGCAGCTTGCGCGTCAAACCCAGCCCATCCAGACGAGGCATGTTCTGATCGGTTAAAACCAAATCAAACGTCTGCTGTTGAGCCTTTTCGTAGGCATCTTGCCCATCTACCGCCTCCACCACCTGGTAACCGGCTCCTGTCAAGGTAAAAGAAACCATCTTGCGCATGGATGGTGAGTCATCGACTGCGAGAATTAAAGGCATGTGAGGCTCCGGAAATCAGTTATTAGGGTTGGATACAAATGTCAAAACAGCTCGACTGAGCCCGCTTCCATTTCATCCTGTGTGACAGGGTTGGGACGCTCAGGAACATCTTCTACAAAAGGAAGCGCTTCGCCATCCTCCAGCCCCATCGACTCAGAAGCCAGCCGATAAGCGCAACCTTGAAGGATTTTTGATGTGTGATTGATCAATTGCGACGCCATGTCCTGGAATTGCAACTCCGTAACTGCCGCACGCAAAGCGCTGCGCACGCCATCGAGCTCTTTCGCATCTGCCAAGCCTGGATCGGCCAAGTTCGCACTGGCGCTGGTGAACCGTTGCATCAGGTTCTCCATCGTATGTGCCAACAGGCCATCAAGCCGATTCAGATCATGCACAACCACAAGCAGAGAGTCCTGAACATCCGCCACAAGCATTACAGGCAATTGAACGGCAGGCACAGTTGTCATTGTCGATGTTGGTTGCATTGTCTCCACTCCTCTGGTCCGACGATCAAATCACCCACAACGCTGTCTTGCGGCATTAAACTTTCCAGCGAACTAGATTATCAGTAATCGGCTCGATTGGGTAAAAATGAAGGCAAATCGAGTCTTTTTGATCTACGCTACAGGCTGCTTTTTCCCCGTACATCTCGCTTTAACTCCTGCAGGCAATCATACTGCCGAATATACGAACTGAAACCCTAACGCCATGCTACGAATTCTGCACCTTGAGGACTCCGACCTGGATCACGAGCTGGTGCAGCTATCACTGCGCAAATCAGGACTCGAGTTCAGCATGGATCGAGTGGAAACCCTTGTCGAGTTTCGCCTACAAATCGAAAAATTCGCATTTGACGTCATCCTTGCCGACTATCGCTTGCCCGGATTTACTGCACTTGATGCGTGGGAGGCCTTGTCTGACCAGTCGCACCGGCCGCCGTTCATCCTGCTGTCAGGCGCGATCGGCGAGTCCGCAGCGGTAGCCGCGATCAAGCTCGGAATGAGCGACTACCTGCTCAAGGATGACACTGCCAAACTTGCACAAGTGATTCGCCGAGCGATTGAGGTGCAAGATGCCCGACGTGCAAAGGAAAAGGCCGACGCTGAGCTTGCCGCATCAGAGCGTCGCCTGGCCAACTTCGCTGAACATTTGCAATCCACCATCGAGCAAGAACGTGCTGCGATAGCCAGGGAAATTCATGACGATATTGGAGGCGCACTGGCAGCGGTCAAACTGGATCTTTCCTGGATCGAGCGCCATACATCTGATCCCGTTACCCAAAGTCATATTGATGCAGCGACCGAAATGCTTCAGCATGCCTTAGGTGCCAGCCAACGCATCATGATGAACTTGCGTCCAGCGATCCTTGACCAAGGACTCGAGGCTGCCGTTTATTGGCTGGCTGGCAGCTTCGAAAAGCGCACCGGCATTCGTACGGCCTTCAGAGCTAATCTCGCCAAAGAGGTTATCTCCAAGGAGGTACAGCTGACCGCCTACCGCACTGCACAAGAAGCCCTGACCAACATCTCCAAGTACGCACAGTGTGATCAGGTCACAATAGACCTTACTGATGCGGAGGATGTTTTGACACTTGAGGTTTCAGATAATGGGATTGGAATTACCCCATCCAACCTGGACAAGGCCAAGGCGTTTGGACTGAAAGGCTTGAGCGAGCGCGCCAAGTCTGTGGGTGGCTGGTTAGACGTCAGTTGTCCAAGCGGCATAGGCACCTCTATCATCTTGTCTGTCCCATTGACCCCCGTACCTTTGCAGAATAACCAGGATACCTTTCAATGATTCGAGTTGTTCTTTGTGATGACCATGCCGTGGTGCGCCGCGGAATCCGTGACACACTCTCCGAAGCCGTCGACATTCAGGTTGTCGCTGAAGCAGGAAGCTACGCCGAAGTGCGTGAGGTATTACGATCTAACCCCTGTGATGTGCTTGTCCTTGACATCAATCTGCCAGGCAGGGGCGGCATGGAGGTATTAGCCAGCCTGCGCGAATCCGAATCCCCCACCAAAGTACTGATGGTTTCCATGTTCCCCGAGGATCAATATGCCATTCGTTGCCTGCGCGCCGGGGCGCAAGGCTATCTGAACAAAGCAGGCGATCCTGACAATCTGATCAATGCCGTACGTACCATTGCGCAGGGACGGAAATATGTCACCGCAGAAGTATCACAAATGCTGGTGGAAAGTCTTTCCTCACCGACTGATTTGGCGCTACACGCATCACTTTCTGAACGTGAGCTTCAAACCTTGCTAAAAATTGCATCCGGCAAGCGCCTTTCAGAAATTGCAGAAGAGTTGATGCTCAGCCCCAAAACGGTCAGTGTCTATCGCTCACGCGTCTTGGAAAAACTCAAGCTATCGAATAATGCGGAGCTGACCGTATACGCCATACGCAACGAACTGGTTTAGTTCTTGCCTCGCATCTATCTCCCCAGAAACAGGCCGATTGCCCGTTCCATCAGGCTCATAAATGGCTGGTCGAGCATGGGGAGTGTCACCACCACCCCAATAATTCCAACCAGAATGGTAATGGGAAAGCCAATCGAATAGATATTGATTTGGGGCGCAACACGAGAAACGATTCCCAGCGCCAAGTTCACAAAAATAAGCATGCCCACCATGGGCAATGCCATCCAAAGTGCACTGGCAAACAAATCTGTGCCTAGCTGGTACAGATTCAAGCGCTTGTTTGCCTCAAGAAAGTTTTGATTCACAGGGAATGCTTCAAAACTTCTGATGACTGCCATTAACACCATCAAATGGCCATTCAAAACAATAAACAGCAGGGACGCCATATAGGCGAAAAAGCGCGCCATGGCGCTGACTTGTGCATTGCTGGTGGGATCAAAGAATGAAGCGAAGTTAAGCCCCATCTGGAGACCGACCATCTCTCCTGCCAACTCAAATACCGCCATCATGGTCCGAACCGCAAATCCAATCGCGAGCCCAATGCCGACCTGTTGCACCACGGCGCCCATAGCCTCAGGCCCATTCATGCTGATTACAGGTTGATTCTCCAAGCTCGCTTGTGCAGCGACCGCGATGAAAAAAGCCAATCCCACACGTACTCGAATGGGAACTGATTTAATGGAAAAGATTGGCGCAGTCGTGAACACTGCAAGTACCCGCAAGAAAGGCCAGAGTATGGGCGACAGCCACGCAACAAGTTGAGACTCCGTGAATGTAATCACACTCGTTCAATCCAGGTCACGACACCACAGATGGAATCGACTCGATGGTGCGACGTATGTACTCAACAAGAATATTCAACATCCAAGGACCGGCCAAGGCAAATACAGCAACAGCAGCAACCAACTTTGGTACAAATACCAGGGTAGCCTCCTGAATTTGTGTCACAGCCTGGAACAGGCTGACCAGCAGACCAATCACCAAAACAGTTAGCAAGATAGGCGCGGAGACCATCAGCAGCGTCAAAAGAGCCTCCTGCCCCATGGTCAATACCATTTGCGCATTCATTTTTCAGCCTCAGGTTACAAAACTGGCTGCGAGTGAGCCAATCAGAAGATTCCAGCCATCCGCCAATACAAATAGCATCAACTTGAATGGCAAGGCCACCAGCACCGGTGACAACATCATCATGCCTAGTGACATCAACACGCTGGACACCACAATATCAATTACCAGAAATGGAATAAAAATCATGAATCCAATCTGGAATGCTGATTTAAGCTCACTCGTGACAAAGGCGGGGACGAGGACACGGATTGGTGCACTCTGAATCTGGGCGTTAGGCTCCAGTTTGGCCAATTTGGCAAACAAAGCGAAATCTGACTGCCGCGTCTGTTTGACCATGAATTGACGCATAGGATCCTCAGCTTTTGCCAGCGCCTCTTCAAACGCAATAGTATTCTGGCTATAGGGCAGGTAGGCTTCGTTGTAGACCTTATCCAAGGTAGGTCCCATGACAAAAAAAGTAAGAAAAAGCGAAAGCCCGACAATCACCTGATTAGGTGGTGCAGACTGCGTCCCCAGTGCTTGCCGCAACAATGAAAGAACAATCACGATACGGGTAAATCCCGTCATCATGAGCAATACGGCCGGGAGAAATGACAAGGCCGTAAAAAAGAGCAGCGTCTGGATCGGCACCGAGAAGCTGACGCCTGACGCGCCCGAGCCGACCAGCAATGGAAGCTGCCCTGCGGCCTGCGCCATCACGGCAGAATGCCCCAGCAGCACCATGACGCCAGCAAAAATGCGTCGCAACATTCGAAGCTTCCAAAACGCCAGAATACTTCGTCGCATCAACAATAATGATCTCATCACAATTGCCGGGCTACTTGCGGTAAGGCTGAGACTGGGTCTCTAGCTGCGTTCAAATCCACATCCATGCTGTGCAAGCAAGTCACTGACTGCGTCGTCACGCCGAGCACAAGCCATGTTCTGCCACCTTCCGGACCTACTTCTACAGTTACCACGCGCTGATGAGGGCCAACCGCGACCGCAGAAATGATTTTTGCTGCTGTTGCAGATGTCGCAGCGCCCCCCTGAGCGCGTCGCTGCATCCATTTGATTGCCACGGGAATCAAGCCCAAAAGCACCAGAAATGCGACAACCGAAATAAACGTCTGTGTCATATGGAACACTAACCTTTACTGACTCGGCGCAGCCTCTCGGACGGCGTCACCACATCAGTGAGCCGGATACCAAATTTGTCATTCACCACCACGACCTCCCCTTGGGCGATCAGGTATCCGTTGACCAGCACATCCATAGGTTCACCGGCCAATGCATCCAGCTCAACGACAGAACCTTGTCCAAGCTGCAAGATATGCTTGATCGGCACCTTGGTGCGCCCCAACTCAACCGAGAGTTGAACCGGGATATCAAGCACCATGTTAATGTCATTGGTCGTTCCATCTGCGGACGCACCTCCTCCAGAAAATGGCCTGGGCGCATCTCCTGAGAGCACACCGCCAGGCTCCGCCGCCGACCCACCGTCGTCTGAGCTTTTCTGCTCCATGAGCGCTTCCGCCCAATCCGCCATACCGTCATCTTCGCCGGGTTTTTCTTCAACCGCCATGCCGTTCTCCCATCCAGTTTTGATCGTTCCCTCTCAGACTCTTGTCAATCCTGATGGCGTATTTGGCATTATGTGTCCCATATTGACACTCAAACACGGGGACACCATCAACAGCAGCCTGAATACGAGGCTCTCGATCCAGTTCAATGAAATCGCCCACCTTCATGGATAGCAACTCTTCTACTGTTGCATCCGCTTGCGCCAAGACGGCGACCAAGGTAACTTCCGCAGCCTGAATTTCGCGCGTCAAAACGTTTACCCAGCGACGATCCATTTCAATGGCATCACCTTGTGTCGACGAATACAGCACATCCCGAATAGGCTCCAGCGTTGCATAGGGCATGCAGAAGTGAATCGCCCCGGTAATCTCGCCAATTTCCAATTGGAATGAAGTGCAAATCACAATTTCGCTGGGGGTGGCCACATTCGCAAACTGAGGCTGCATCTCGGAACGCTGATAGTCCAACTCGAGCGGATAAATTCCCTTCCAGGCCTTTTTGTACTCTTCCGTCACAACGGTCACCATGCGATTAATCACCCGCTGCTCCGTCGCGGAAAAATCACGCCCTTCAATGCGGGTTTGAAACTTGCCGATTCCACCATACAGCGTGTCAATCACACCAAAAACCAGCGACGGCTCAAAAACGATAAGACCACTGCCACGCAGCGGCCTAATCGCCATGATGTTGAAATTTGTCGGCACTGCTAACTCACGTAAAAATGCGCTGTACCGCTGTACCGCTACAGGACCTACGGATATCTCTGGGCTTCTTCGTATGAAGTTGAACAAGCCGATGCGCAAATTTCGCGCAAATCTTTCGTTGACGATCTCCATCGTCGGCATGCGGCCACGAACGATCCGCTCTTGGCTAGACATGTTGTATGAGCGAATCTCCCCCGCTTCGGGCTCATCCTCTGTCGTTTTCTGGCTCTCGCCAGTCACTCCCTCAAGGAGTGCATCGACTTCTTCCTGGGAAAGAAAAGATTCACTCATACAAACGTTCCTGCTTCGTTATCACTGCACAATGAAACTGGAAAAGAGAACCCCCCGCACCGGGTTTTCTTCAGGCTTTTTCTGATCTGCCTCGCCCCCCACAAAGTGGCGCGATGCTTCCACCAAGATATCGGCAGCAAGTTTTTCTTTACCCTCTCGCTGCAGCAACTCTTCTGCTGTTCGCTGTGACAATATCAACAGTATGTCACTACGAATCGCCGGAAGATACACCTTGACCTTCTCAGGCGCCTTGGCGTCCGCAAGTTCCAGTGTCACACCGACTTGAGCAACCTTCTCGCCCCCTGGGTTTGCCAAATTCACGATCATGTTGTCAAGTGGAAGGTACGTCGGCGGGCCTTTGGGCTCCACCTTTACATGCACCTCCTCCTCACCATCGAGCGAGGCATGCTGACGGCTAATCAAATAGAGCCAGCCCCCACCTGCTGCTAACGCCAGGAGCAGAACACTCCCTACGATGATCAGGAGCATTTTCTTGCTTTTTTTTGGCGGCGCAACAGCATTTTCTGCCGAATTGGGTTTATCTGACACACTATTTCCTTAAGAGTCCGGACTGTCATCGTCCGGCTTATGAATTCCCGCCCACTTATACAAGCCATTATTGAGCATGTTCATGGTGACAGTACCGAGATTAGCGGCAAAAATACATGGCATACATAGCCGATGGATGGCTTCTGATAATTGCTATACAAACAGGTCAACCGTCTTCCCTGAGTTCCGTACTTCGCGCGACACACTCTGAGTCGAAACCGGATCCGGCACTGTGATCCGCATCTGCCTTGCGTTCTCAGAAAATCGTGGTTGACGATCTTGTGTACCCCGTCCATCCTGTTGCCCAGACGCCCCCACGGAAACACCGGAGAGAAGCAAGCCTTCGGTCTTCAACATCTCCTCAAGATGAGGAACTGTAGCCTCCAAAAGATCGCGAGTCGCCGCCTGATCTGTCCTGAAGGCCACATGCGCCTCATTGCCCCGCAACGCAATACTGACTTCTACCGCATCTTTGCCAAAGCCATCAAGCTTCAGCTCCGCATTTTGAACATCATGTGACGCCCAGTAACTCACCTGCTCCGCCACCAGGATTTCCGGCGATGGCAAGGCCGCATTTACCACGGCAGTTGGCGTTTCGACCCGTGCAGTGGCAAACAAAGCTTGCGCACCCCAAGCTCCGTCGGAAGCCCCTCCAACCTGCTTGGCAACAGCCTTTTCTGACAACTTTTCCTGCTGCCGGAATCCAAGCTCCCCAGCAGCTACCGGCAGAACCATCTCAGGTCGCGCTACTGCCTGGTCAATGACATTAACTCCTTGCGTCATCCTGGCATCCCGCCAATCTGGCGCAGTCGCTGCTTTACTTGAGTCAACATTACTTATGCTGCTTTTGGCGCTGACATTTGGCGATGGCTTGGCGACAAGATTACCCGCGCTCGATACAGTGTCAACTTGCGCTTGAATCCCAGCCAGACCGGGACTCTCTTTCACGCCCGATTGGGGAGCTTGGAGTTTGGATGTTGATGCAATTCCCTGCGGAGAAACCTCAGTAGCAGCACGCGTGATCCCATGCGATACCGGCACATCTGACACCGCAACACTTTGCATGCCGCCAGGTACCCCGCCCTGCACCATGGACTGCGATGCCAATAGCATACTCAGGTCGGCCGGCTCCTCTGGAATTCCCGCCTCTACAACCGGTTTCGCTCCAACCAAAACAAGTGAAGGATCCGAGGAATCCGGCAATAGTGGCGTCACCGGCATATCGGGCAAAATGCCACCCGTCGCCAGCAAGACGCTATCTGAATCTGTCCCTGCGTCAGCCTCAAGCTCACTCATGAAAGACAAGAAGTCCCCTGGCACAGTCGAACTGGCGTCTCCCACAGCATGCCCCTTCGTCTTGGCATGGTGACCATCAGATCCCGTCGCCTTATTTCCAACGGGATTGCTAATGCGTTCAATGCTCATGTGGATTCTCCAATTGATTTTCACCCATTACTCTTCGAAACTGCATAGCCGCAAATTCATCAGTCTGCTTTTGCTCTCTGCGCACTTGCCCGGCCATTGCTTCTGCCTGTCTTGTTGCAAGAATTCGCTTCAAGCCATTGAGACGGAACTCGGCATCCAGCAGGACTTTTCTAGCCACATCGGCCCGTCGCAACAAATCGCGCAAAACACCTTCCTGCAAACCCATCGCATGATGAAGTCGGTCCATGAACTGGTAGTGATGCCGCATTAATTCAGGTGTGGCACAAACTCTTGCCACACTCGTCCATCGCGCATCCGTATCTCCCGAATAGGCCTGTAACTGCTCCAGTTGTCCTTGCGAAAACAGCATGGTTTTCTGAATTTCAGCCAGCTCTTTACTCAACTGATCACGCTTTTTCGTAGCAACGTCAATAGCTAACCGGATACTATGCAAACCTGACATTGTTGGCTCTCAAGGTTTGGACCATCATGCTGCGGCGAGCTCGCCTACTGAGATTGCAGCAGCCATCTCTTTCACACTTTCTGCAAGCGAAGCCGACACATGCATATCTTGCTGCAGAAACTCGGCCATCGCATCATGCAACTGAACTGACTCATCCAGCGCGGGGTCTGAACCGCAGACATAGGCCCCAATCTGGATCAAGTCCCGTCCTCGTTCATAACGAGAGCCAACAGCCCGGAATCTACGAGCCATTTCAAAGTCCGCCCGGGACACCACGTTATGCATTACTCGTGAAGCCGATTGCTCAATATCGATTGCCGGGTAATGCCCCGATTCCGCCAACGACCTGGAGAGAACAATATGCCCATCCAGAATAGCTCTGGCAGCATCTGCGATAGGGTCCTGCTGGTCATCCCCTTCCGAAAGCACCGTGTAAAAAGCCGTGATAGAGCCCACGCCATTCAACCCATTGCCACTTCGCTCAACCAATTGCGGAAGCTTTGCAAAACAAGAGGGCGGATAGCCTTTGGTAGCGGGCGGTTCACCTATGGCCAGCGCAATCTCTCGCTGCGCCATCGCATACCGCGTCAATGAATCCATGAGCAACAACACGTGCTTACCTTGATCTCGGAAGCTTTCTGCAACTGCCGTCGCATAGGCCGCGCCCTGCATACGCAGCAAAGGAGGCGCGTCTGCAGGAGCAGCAACCACTACTGATCGTGCGCGGCCATCAGCGCCCAAAATATCTTCAATGAACTCCTTGACCTCACGCCCCCGTTCACCGATCAAGCCAACCACAATCACATCGGCCTCTGTATAGCGAGCCATCATCCCAAGCAATACGCTTTTCCCGACGCCAGAACCCGCAAACAAGCCTATCCGTTGTCCACGGCCAATCGTCAATAAGGCATTGATTGCCTTGATCCCTGTATCCAATGCCACTCGTACCGGCGCCCTATCCATCGCATTGATTTGCTTTCGATCCAGAGGTAATGCGGCCACGCCGGTTAGTGGACCCATACGATCCATTGGCATGCCTTGCGCGTCCACCACGCGGCCTAACAAGCCCTCCCCCAAAGGCAAGCGGAGCATGCCAGTGGATGCCCGGTGGTCGATGGACTCAACATCTCCCAGACGCGGAACAGGGACATAAGCCGCCGCTGGCACCACACTTGCGCCACTTGTCAGCCCATGGACATCCCCTGCGGGCATCAGGAAGGCACGATCCCCTGAGAATCCAACGACCTCGGCCAGCACCGCAGGTTGATTCTTCAGCGATACCATGCATTGAGACCCGACAGGCACTCGAATCCCGGCGGCTTCCAACACCAATCCTGTCAATCGCGTCAACGTTCCTCTCACCTCCAGCGAGCTACCAGTACTGACGCGTTGACACGCATCACCCAAAAACCGTTCCCACCTGCCAACCGCTGCATCATTGTTCATTGACCGGCTCCTCCCAAGGCGTAGACAGCCCCAGGTTGGCTATTGCACGCATCCACCTTTTCTCCAGGCCACCGTCCACAACCGCGCCCGCCGATTCCACGAGGCAACCTCCGCGGGCCACCGCCGCATCAGCCACAAAAGTCAGCGCCAGACCAGCAAACTCTTCACGCAAAGGATCTTCCAACACCTCTAAATCCAAGGAATTTAGGCGCACGACAGCGCCCTTTCCATCCGTTGTCAGCAGCCCCAGCGCCTCTCGCACAACAGGCTGTAACGCGTGAGGATTAACCGCCAATTCATGACGCAATACCTGACGCGCCAATTCACAAGCAAGATCAAGAACACCCCGCGCCATGACCTGCTCCAGCTCCTCCAGCTGGATCTTTGCCGATTCAAATATCTCCGCAAAACGTTTTGCAGCCTCCGCCCCTTGGTTATCAATTTGATCTTTTATTTGACGCTGCCCCTCCAGGGTGGCCTGAGCATGACCTTGCGCAAAACCTTCGGCATAAGCTTCCTCTCTTATGGCTTCGGGCGTTGGCGTGGGAGGGACATCACGCACATCTTTCCGAGCAGCCAGCAACAAAGAGGCCGCATCCACCCCATGGAATCTCCACTGGGAAATATCGTCAATTTGTTCGCCAGGAATGAATCGAGTAGAGCTACGCATGATCAAACCATCGCATCTTCAGCGCCACCGCCAATCACGATTTGCCCCTCATCGGCAAGGCGTCGGACAGTTTTCAATATTTCTTTCTGCTGCGCTTCCACTTCAGAAAGGCGCATCGGACCGCGTGACTCAAGGTCTTCCCGCATGGTGTCAGCCGCACGCGAAGACATATTGGCAAGGAATTTATCCTTGAGCGCGGGCTGAGCCCCTTTGAGTGCAACAATCAAGGCATCAGAAGCCACCTCTTTGAGCACCATCTGTATGGCCTTGTCATCGAGCTTGATGACATCATCAAACACAAACATCTTGTCCATGATCTTCTGGGCCAAGTCTGCATCATGTGAGCGGATTGACTCAATTACCGTGCCCTCAATGACGGTTCCCATCAGATTGATCATCTCCGCCGCAGTTTTGACACCTCCGAGCGAGGATTTTCGGACCTTGTCCCCACCCGCCAGAACCTTGAAGAGGACCTCATTCAGATCCTTGAGTGCTGTCGGCTGAATACCCTCCATGGTCGCTATGCGCAACATAACCTCATTGCGTTGACGCTCCGTGAGATGCCTGAGGACGTCGACAGCCTGGTCGTAATCAAGATGCACCAGAATAGCGGCCACAATCTGGGGGTGTTCATTGCGAAGCAATTCGGCCACTGACAAAGGATCCATCCATTTCAGACTCTCAATGCCTGAAACGTCGCCCCCTTGCAAAATTCGATCAATTAGCAGCGCGGCCTTATCATCCCCCAGCGCCCGCTTCAGCACCGAACGCACATAGTCACCCGAATCTGACACCAACAGACTTTGCGAGGCCGCCACTGACGTGAACTTGTCCACGACTTCGTCAACCCGCTCCCGCGAAATGGTTTTGGTCTTTGCTATCGCCTCGCCCAGTTTTTGGACTTCTTTGGGTGATAAATGCTTAAAGACCTCCGACGCCTCCTCCTCTCCCAGAGACATAAGGAGAATTGCAGCATCTTGCAGGCTGGAATCTTGTGCCATGTTCTATCAGCTCAGCGCCCTCAGGCGGCACCCTCGCCACTTACCCAGCCCTTGATGATATTCGCAACTGCCGCAGGATTGTCCCTTGTCAATTTACGAGCATCTTCTAGGCGTAATTCCTCAACGGTTGGACCCAGTGGAATCGCTGACTTAGCTGGCGCAGGCAATTGCGGCCGCTCAGGCTCTTCTGCCAAAACAGCGTCCAGCGTATTGTTTCTCATTTTGACCGGAGGTTTAGCCATGGCTTTAGCGGCAGGGCGGATCAAACCCACCAGAACCAGCATGGCGAACAACAAGGTTCCGACTGGCCATGCAAAACTACGGACCAGCTCCTGTATTTCAGGCTGCCTCCAGAGCGGCACCTCAACCTGAACAACTTGCTCAACAGTAAATGGAGCATTCATAAGGTTCACGGAGTCACCTCGGTCCTTACTGAAACCAATTGTCTCACGTACAAGCGCAGTCATCTGTTCAATCTGCTGCTCTGTAAGAGGCACCGTTGTGACCTTTCCCTTAGCATCCGTTTTGCTCTGGTGATTGACCACCACAGCGGCACTGAGGCGCTTCACAACACCTGTTCCTGCACGCACGACCTTGACAGTCTTGTCAACCTCATAATTAATGATGGACTCGCGCTTCGAACTCCCAGCATTTGCTGCTGCAGCACCAGCCGCGGGGGCCAAGGTCTGCGCCGGTCCATTGATGGGTGCCGCTGCAGGACTGGGGGGCTGATTTGTTGTTGCACCCGGTACGCCGGCCGGAGGCGCTCCTGCACCCGCACCATTGCTTTCAACCAGCTGCTGACTCCGGATGGCTCCCGCATCTGGTCCCTGATTGGGCCTATGCGACTCGGAAGTCGACTCGACCTGAGTGAAGTCCACTTCAGCACTGACTTGCGCTTTGATATTCTGTCGCCCAACCACTGGCTCAAGAATATCAAGAATGCGCTTGCTGTACATCTGCTCTATTTGCTGCACATACTGCAACTGCTGAGCATCCACGGCACTCGCAGCTCCATCAGCTTTGTCTCCTGGCATTGACAGCAGCTTCCCCGTATCGTCCAGCACGCTGACTGCAGCTGGATTCATTTCAGGCACGCTCGAAGAAACCAGGTGAACAATGCCAGACAACTGCGACTTTTCAAGCGCCCTGCCTGGATAGAGGCTCACCAGAACAGATGCTGATGGCTTCTGTTGCTCCCTGAAGAATCCATTCTGGTTTGGCAAGGCCAGATGCACACGGGCACTCTGAATAGAAGATAGTGACTGGATCGAACGCGTTAACTCACCTTCAAGTCCGCGCTGAAATGTTAGCCGCTCCTGAAATTGAGTCATGCCAAACCGGTTGGCCTCCATCATTTCGAAGCCTGCTACTGACCCCTTGGGCAGCCCCTGCGATGCCAACCGCAGCCTTGCATCATGCACGCGATCAGCCGGCACCAAAATGGCTCCGCCACCCTCGGCATACTTATAAGGCACATTCATCTGGGACAGCTGCGCAATGATGGCCCCCCCATCTTTATCTGCGAGATTAGCGTATAGCACCCGCCACTCGGCCTGTCGCCCCATGACAAGCCCGACGATGCCGATAGCCACAAAAAGAGCCACGCCCAAGGCCAACCGAAGCATTTGACCCCGATCCAGCCCGGACAATCTATCGGCGAAAGACAGGTTAACAGGGATTGTGGCGGCGGCAGTCATATTGCTTTCCGTAACGTGGTGCCTAAGGGCATATCGATGCCGCCAATTATTCGACCTCCCCCCGAAAACATTAGGTTGATAAGCCCCGGATTTACCCCCTACTTCAAATTCAACTTTTCCTGGGTCGTTGCTAGCATCAGTCACCCCATTACTTCCCGGGAAGCCCTGATATGGATCTTAAAATCTCAGCCTCGTCGATGCCACTGACTTCGCGCATGGGTATTGCCCCAATATCCGGCACGTCGCAAGCCACGTCTGCGCAGGTCGGCGGATTCTCGGGTGCGCTCAAATCTGCCCTCAGCTCAGTTAGCCAGACTCAAAATGAAGCCACGCGTCTACAAAGAGAGGTTCAACTGGAAAACCCAAAGGTCAGCCTCGAAGAAACCATGGTTGCGATACAAAAGGCCCAGATAGGCTTTCAGGCCACGCTACATGTTCGCAACCGCATGGTTCAAGCTTATACAGACATCATGAACATGCAAGTCTGAAAAAGCCCAGTCATCACGCAATGTTTGTGAAAAACATGCCTTCTGAGTCGCCCCGGGAGTTGAGGAAGCTCCAAGCGTGAATAGATTACGGTATCTGCACCAAATCAGACAGATTTTCCCCGGAAGTGCGGGGGCGTGCTGTATGCATGGTGCAAGTGACCCAAGGCGATTACCCGTCGCTGTGGGCTGCCCTTGAGTCGATCACCCCGAAGATCGGCTGCATGCCCCAACCACTGCTGCATGGAGCGAGAGCGCAGCAAGGTACTGAAACAGAAATTCAAGGAATTGCGCCTGCTCCCTGAACCCCTCAAGACGGACACCTGTTTTTGCCTTGGCGACGCTCTGACCGCCATTGCCCTCAAAAACCTGGGGTGACACTCAACCGCTAATGAAGAATCACCTGTTGGCTGCCAATTTCTCTGTCCAGATGCGCCAGCCACGGCTCAGCCAAATAGCGAACCTGCGCATCATTGTGCAGTATCCGTTGCATGATCTTCGACTTTTCCAGTCGCTGCTGAGGGAGCAACTCTTCGCTATGTGCCCTGACGCGTAGCTGCTCGATAAGTACCGCACAAACCCCCTCAAACCTGACAACTTCTTCCCAGTCCTCAGCCTTGGCGGCATCCAGCATTCCACGGCTGCTGACCTCGATGGCCTTGTAATAGTCAATCAGGGTCTTTGTCATCTCAAGCCCCCTTGCCGACCTGGGATCCTGGCGTGGTTGTGACTTCGCTGCGGATTTGATTCCAAGCCTCAGCGACGGGGCGAATCAATTGCTCAACTTCTTCCAGCATGCTCTTGTCCGTATGCAGATTTGCTTCGGAAAGCCTCACGATGCAATAGTCATATAAACCACGAAGATTGGCAGCCAACTCTCCACCTTGCGCATCGTTCAGTGCAGCCTTCAAGCCTTCTTCGATCAAGCGTACAGCACGCCCAATTGCCTGACCTTTTCCTGCAATGTCGTTCGCCTCGATTGCCACCTTGGCCTTACCCACCGACTGCAACAACGCATCGTAGAGAAGGCCAACCAACTGATGGGGATCCGCCCCTGTCACAGAGGTTTCTACACTTACTGTCCGGTAAGCATTTGCAGAGCGCATATTGACTGGTGTGAACATCTTGAATTCCGGTTGTGTGCTCGATATTTAATTTATCGGCATATCTACGGGTAACTCAAGACCACTTTTATTCAATTTCAGCTAGTTTTATTCCATTGCGCCAGTTGAGCCGTCACAAATGAGCCTAAGGATTGCATTTGCACCATCCGCGCATCCAGATCCGAGTATTGCTTGCGGAGTTGCGTCTCTACGCGGGCCGCCCGGTCCGTCACCCTGGTTTGCTCATCCGTATTTCGTGTGATCGAGCCCTGAATTGCGGTGGACTTATTCGTAACCGTACCGTCGGATGCAATCAACCCCTTGGCAAAGTCTCGGAATTTGAGACCAAAGCCATTGGTGGTGGCATCTCCATTGTTTGTCGTGAATAAGTTTTGAAGATTGCTCATATCCTTCATGGCTGTCGTCAGCTTGGCCGTGTTCAGCGTCAGTGAGCCATCGGCCTGGCGCTCCAGACCCACCTCGGAAAGCCGGGAGAAAGTTGATCCAAGGCTGCCAGAATTAAGTACGCTATTCAATACACTTTGAATGCCCACGGTAGTGGAGTCTCCCTGAAGCGCGCCTGACCTGCCCCCTGGCACATACTTGGTGGAGTCAGTAAGTGTCTTGTTCAACGCGGTGAATGCATCAGCCAAAGCTTGAACCTTTTTCTGCAAGGCTTCCTGATCCTGCTCGACCGTGATGTCCACGGGTGCAGTCGTTACCTGGTTCAATTTGAGTGTAAGGCCAGGGACGATATCTGTCAGGACATTGGTTGCCGACTGAATCGCAACTCCATTGAGTTTTGCAGTTGCATCCAGCCCTGACTGCCCCAATTCCATGCCGGCAGTGCTGCCCGGAGGATTCGCCAAACTTGTGAAAGAAAGGCTGTCCAAGCCAGCAAACCCACTCGAAGAGATTTGGAATCCAGCCGCCTCCCCCGTGGTACTCGATCGAAAAACCAGACGCTCCTGTGTACCACTGCGCAGCACCGTAGCAGCCACACCCGCATTGGCCGCGTTGATCTTTCCTGCGATCACCGTGAGTGAATCATCCCCATTGATACTGACTGCAACAGGTCCGCCTGCCCCAACAAAGCTGCCTGTACTCCAGTTGCCCAGTTCAATCGTCAGATCACCCGTTTCACCGGCAATTCCGAGTGTTCCTCCCGTTGCGATGTTGCGCGAGGCGGTTGTTTGGGCACGCGCCAGCTGCGTCACCTCAAAGCCAAATATCGCTGGCGCAGCCGAAGAGCTTGCCGTAGCTGTAACGGCTGATGTATTCGAAGACGTTGCCTTGTATTGCGCCCAGCCATCCGTGGTCGCGAGTGCTGCAGCCGCATCCCCTAGAGCCGAAACCTGCGACTTGATACTTCCGTACAAAGACAGCTGCGTTTGGAGGGTGCTGGCCTTGACCTGCAATGGCTGCAAAGGCTGCTTCTCAATTGCAACCAGCTGCGAGACGATGCTGTTGACATCCAGACCACTGCCGACACCCGGTGATGATATTGCCATATTGGCCTCCTACGATACTAAGTCTAGTGCGGAATCGCGACTTCGAAAACGCCAAAAAGCGGCGTTGGCATACGCCAATCGCCGCTATTGAAAAGCCGGGGAGTTCCACCCCGACCTTTCTTGCCGTGCTTAACGCAACAAGGCGAGAACACCCTGTGGACCTTGATTGGCCTGCGCCACCATGGCCGTACCCGCTTGCTGGAGCACTTGCGCACGTGACAGATTCGCTGTCTCCATGGCGTAGTCAGCATCCATGATACGACCACGAGCAGCCGAGAAATTCTCTGCCCCCACGCGCAGATTGGCCACCACTGACTCAAAACGATTCTGTGTAGCACCCCAGGTTGCACGCACGGCGTTGATAGCCGTGATATCGGCATCAGCAGTCGCAATGCTCAGCGTGCCTGCAGCCGACGTTTGCGAAGCAGCTGTGGTCGTAACCGTGATGGTATCAGCGGTATTGGCCCCAACCTGAAAGGTCGAAGAGACTGCTGCCATCAAGTTCACACCATTGAAACTTGTGCCACCAATGATTCGGGTATTTTCCGCCTGGAGCAGTCCCCACTCAGCCGTCAGCGCCGTGGTGTTCGCACCAGCATTGGCACCCTGCACAGCCAATTCACGCATACGCTGCAGGTTGTTAGCGATGGTGCCGAGTGCGCCGTCAGCAGTTGCCGCCATGGAGATAGCATCATTCGCATTGCGAATGGCCACATTCATGCCGCGGGCTTGTGCCTCCAGGCCGGCTGCAATTGCCATGCCGGCGGCATCGTCTTTGGCGCTGTTGACACGCAAGCCTGAAGACAGACGCGCCATGGCAGACTGCAGGGAAACACCGGTATTTGCCAGCCAGCGTTGGCCAGTCATCGATGCAACGTTTGTATTGATACTAGACATTTGAAGCTCCTTTAAAGCTAAGTTAATCCGGCATTCCTGCCATGCCCCTCCAGCCCTGCTGATAGGATTAGACCGGGACGCCCCCATGGCACCAGCCGGACGACGAGCCCTAGTTGAAGAACCCGTTGGATTAGCTTTCGGCCAAAATTGCTGGAAACTTAAGGGCTAATTGAAATTCTCAGCCCCGAAACATCGGAATTAACCCGCTTTCCCCGCTTTTATCTGGCAAACAAGAAGTTCAAGTTTCTTCAGAATTTGCTGACCGTGTACTTAAGTCGGCGCAGGAGCTGACACCATCGGGGATTAGCCCGGAACTACTCAGCTTTAAAGGAGCTACAAATGGCAGCATCGATCAACACCAACGTCGCTTCGTTGAATGCGCAGCGCAACCTGTCGACATCATCCAGCTCTCTGCAGACATCCATGCAGCGGCTGTCTTCAGGCTTGCGTGTCAACAGCGCCAAAGACGATGCCGCCGGCCTTGCCATTGCCGAGCGCATGGACACTCAGACCCGCGGCATGAATGTGGCCATTCGCAATGCGAATGATGCTATATCCATGGCACAAACAGCGGAGGGTGCACTGGGCGCCATCTCCTCGAATTTACAACGCATGCGCGAACTCGCGGTACAAGGCGCCAACGGTACAAACACCGGCGCCGATCTCGCCTCGCTGGATGCTGAATATGTGCTCCTTGCTGCAGAAAACACCCGGATTCTCAGCTCCACAAAATTCAACGGTGTATCGGTCCTGGCTGCTGTGAGCTCACAATTCCAAGTAGGTGCCAATGCAGGAGATGTGATCACTGTGTCTGTCGGCGCTGCCAGTCAGACAGCAACGACCCTGGGCTCCACAAATGCAACAGCCTCGGCACAGTTAACGGCGATTGATACCGACATCAACACCATGACAACGATTCGCGCTACCTGGGGTGCCTCACAAAACCGCTTTGAGCAAGTTATCGCCAACTTGCGCGTCGGCGCCGAAAACTCTGCCGCGGCACGTGGACGCATCGTTGATGCCGACTACGCCATGGAAACGGCAAACCTCTCACGCTCGCAAATCTTGCAGCAAGCAGGAACGGCAATGGTTGCTCAAGCGAATCAGCTGCCCCAAGGCGTACTGGCACTTTTACGCCAATAATCTAGATATCGGCCTTCTCCTGACTAAATTTAGTCCAATTTGTTCGGAAGGGTATTTGTATTTGCCCGTCTGATGCGTGTGGTTTCAGCTCCATGCATCCGGCTTTGACCCTCATTGATAGCGCACATGCCACGATCTTCTGCACTTGCTAATGGCTCACGTGAGAAGGAGATTAACAGCATTCTTCGCTTGTACAAGAAGGCGCAGTATGGTTCGGCTGAAATACGGATACTCAAGCTACTGCGACAATGCCCCGAATTTGGCCTGGGCTGGAAAGTCAAGGGGCTTGTCCTGCAGGCACTTGGGCGTTTGGATGAGTCATTACAGGCCAAGATAAAGGCCGTCGAGCTTCTACCGCATGACTGGGAAGCCCACTTCAATCTCGGTTATGCCTACCAATTGCAAGGAGCTCCGGCCAAAGCAGTGGAAAGCTACTCCAAGGGCCTGACCATCAATCCCCATCATGCAGATGCCTACAACAATATGGCAAATGCGCTCAAGCAGCTTGGTCAACTCAAGGACGCCGAGTTGATATGCAAGCAGGCACTTGCCATTCAGCCGAACATGGCAAATGCCCATCAGAATCTAGGAAATATCTATCACGCACAAGACAAGTGGCTCCAAGCCGTGGGCTCGTATCACGAGTCTCTCAAGCTCAGACCAGACTGGGCTGAAGCCCATAGCAATCTGGCCATTAGTTTGCAATACCTAGGACTGACACCCGAGTCTGCACACCACTTTCGAAAAGCACTGGAACTTCGCCCGGATTGGGACGCAGCTCACAGCAATCTGCTTTTTTCCCTCAGTCATGATGTCATGCTTGACGCCCAAGCCATATTTGCAGAACACTTGGCATTTGGCGAGCGATTCGAAGCGCCCCTGCGCCCAAGTTGGCGCCCGCATGAAAACAGCAAAGATCCTCATCGAATACTCAAAATAGGCATCGTTTCGGGTGATCTATACCACCATGCTATTGCCAACTTCCTGGAGCCCGTACTCAAGCATTTATCCCGCTCCAAGTCCCTTTCACTCCACGCCTATTACACAAACACGATTAACGACAATGTGACCATACGCCTTCGGGGCTATTTCCCGCATTGGCATGCCATAGCCCATTTGTCGGCGGCGAACTTGGCGGATCAAATTCGCTCCGATGGCATTGACATCCTGATAGACCTTTCTGGTCACACTGCCCACAACCGTCTTCTTGCTTTCGCCAGAAAACCTGCCCCTATTCAGGCAAGTTGGATGGGCTACCCTGGAACGACAGGACTGCAGGCGATGGACTACCACTTCTGCGACCATTTTTGGATACCCCCTCAACTGGGCTGGCAATTTACGGAGAAATCAGTTCTATTGCCTGTTTCGGCCATTTTCCTGCCTAGCGAACACGCTCCGGCTATCAATGTGCTGCCCGCCAAGGAAAAAGGCTACATCACATTCGCCAGTTTTAACCGGCCCAACAAAATCAATGACTCTGTCATTGCACTGTGGTCAATGCTTTTGCGTGGCCTACCCAATTCCAGAATGTTGCTGGGATCCATATCTCCAGATCGTCAGCACGCGCTAATTGAATGTTTTTCCCGGCAAGGCATCGAGCCGGACCGGCTGATTTTTTATCCCCGGCTATCGATGCAAGACTACCTGGGCTTGCATCATCAGATCGATATCTGCCTGGACACCTTTCCCTACAGCGGAGGCACCACGATCCATCATGCGGCATGGATGGGCGTGCCCACTCTGACTCTGGCTGGCGAAACCCCAACAAGCCGCGCAGGAGCTGCTGAAATGCACTTTTGGGGACTGGATGATTTCATCGCATCAAGCATTGAGGAGTTCATCAACAAGGGACTATTCTGGGCTGAAAATCTCACCTCGCTGGCTGATATCCGCGCCAACATGCGGGCACGGCTTGAAGCCTCCCCCTTGGGCCAACCCGCTGTGTATGCCGCCAGCCTTGAGGCCGCATTTCGTGCCATATGGCAGCGATGGTGCAATGACTTGCCCGCCGCACTTATTGATACGCTACATGGTGATGAATCATCCGCTGCGCTATCAGTTGAAAACACCCAATCCCCAATTGAAACAAGCTGATGTCCCGCCCCCATCTATCTTCCCGAAACGATCCACCGCCCAGAGAGCTTGAGCGCCTTGCCAAGCTCTTCGGCCAGCAACATCTGGATCAAGCAGAGGCGTTGTCTCTTACTTTAACGAGTCAATACCCCAGGCATCCTTTTGGATGGAAAGTGTTGGGGGCCGTTTACCAGGCGCAATCGCGACTTGACGACTCCTTGGCGGCCACTCAGAAAGCAATCCGCTTGCAACCAGGTGACGCCGCGCTGCATAACAATCTGGGCACATCCTTATTGGCCCTTGACCGTCTTGATGAAGCCGAAGTCTGCCTACGTACTGCTTTGTCAATCGCACCCGACTATGCAAAAGCCCTCAATAATTTGGCCGGGCTGCTAAAACTCAACAAACAATTAGCGGAAGCCGAGCGCCTTTGTCGCCGTGCTTTGGAAATTGAGCCGGGCTATGCCAAAGCTCACTTCAACCTCGCCAAGATACTGGAAGCCAAAGGGGAAATTCCAGCGGCTATCGCAAACCTGCGTCGTGCCGTTGACCTCAACCCCGATGACATGGACTCACTGATATGTTTGTGTGAACTCCTCAAGCAGCATGATGCACTTTCTGTAGCGCAATCCTTCTATCGAAAAGCGCTTGATAGAAACCCGACCAATCCCAGCCTCAATAACAATTACGGAAGTATTTTGAAGGATGAGGGAAAGCTTGCAGAAGCACAACTCTGCTTTCGCAAGGCCCTGGAGTCACGACCTGACTGGGCGTTCACTCATAGCAACTTGCTCTTCTGCCTCAGCCATGATGTCATGCTCGACCCCAGCGCCCTATTCGCCGAGCACCTTGCATTTGGTGAGCTCTTTGAAGCCCCTCTGCGCCCTAGTTGGAAGCCACATCGCAATACAAAAGACCCCACCCGCCAACTCCAAATAGGCATTGTGTCAGGTGACTTTTGCAACCATGCGATTGCGAGTTTTCTCGAACCTGTGCTCAGATATCTGCGCGACTACAACTCTCTGTCACTCCACGCTTATTACACGCATACCGCTAAAGATGACGTAACAGAGAGAATTCGTACTTATTTCGCAAATTGGCACGACGTGGCCTACTTGAACGAATCCGAATTGGCCGATCACATCCGCACCGATGGCATAGATATTTTGCTCGATCTATCTGGCCATACGGCTCACAACCGCTTGCTCACCTTCGCCAGAAAGCCGGCTCCCATCCAGGCCAGTTGGATGGGATATCCTGGTACTACGGGGCTGCAGGCCATGGACTACCATTTCTGTGATCACTTCTGGATACCTCCCGGCAAGATGGACTGGCAATTCACCGAGAAGTCAGCCTTCTTGCCCGTATCGGCCATTTTCCAGCCTGATCAACAGGCCCCAGATATCCATGCTTTGCCAGCACAAAAAAATGGCTACATTACTTTTGGAAGCTTTAACAGGACGAGCAAACTCAATACCTCTGTGATTGCCTTGTGGTCCATCCTTCTGCGCAGCATCCCGAACGCCAGAATGGTGCTGGGATCCATACCACTGGATCGCCAAGACGCGTTAATAGCAAGTTTTTCCCAAGAAGGCATTCTTCGCGATCGACTGGTTTTTTATCCTCGCCTGCCAATGCAGGACTACCTGGGTCTTCACCACCAGGTTGATATCTGCCTTGACACCTTCCCCTATAGCGGAGGAACCACAATCCATCATGCTGCATGGATGGGCGTTCCCACCCTGACATTGGCTGGCGACACCCCAGCCAGTCGCGCAGGCGCCTCTGAAATACACTTTTGGGGACTCGATGAATTCATCGCGACAAGCATCGAAGAGTTCATCAGCAAGGGGCTGTTCTGGGCCGCGAATCTGAACTCGCTGGCCGAGATTCGCGCCAGTATGCGCGCACGTCTTGCTGCCTCACCCATAGGGCAACCCCAACTATATGCAGACAGCATTGAGGCCACATTGCGCACAATGTGGCAGCGTTGGTGCAATGACCTTCCACCCGCACTTATTGACGTTGAGACAGGCAACTCTACCGGTTAAGCGGCTGCTGGAGACGGGGTATAAAAACTTAGTTCATCACGAATCACGCTGTCGCGGATACCTTATGCCATTTGCCTTCAGTGGCAAATGGCATAAATACTGGCACAGAAGTCAGGATACTTTTTCCCTAACTCATAGCAGCCATCAAGATAAGCGGCGTCTATCACGCTGTGCTTGAGCATCTTGTCAAATTGAAAATTTGCGAACGGCTTGAAGAAGACGCCCCCACTCTTCTCCAGTCTCAAGCCACTTTGCTTAATTTCATGCTCCAGACCATCTAAAGTGTAGGTACGCCGATGTCCGTGTAAAAACTCCCCTGGCGTTACACAAGTCTGATAGTCAACCGCTCCCATTTTGACCGCAATTTGACGTGATATTGCATTTGCATTTGGTACAACAACGTACAGCCGGCCCGTAGGCTTTAGCCAGTCCCGGATCCTCTTTAACACGAACTGCGGCTCATCCAAATGCTCTAGCGTGTGCATCAAGAAGACAGCATCGAATTTTTTTTCATCGAGATTCGCGGTCTCAAAGGTAGACAGCACGAACTGAGGCACAGATGATGTCCGTATCTTCGCCTTCTCTATCAATTCGGAAGAAGCCTCGATCACCGTAACCATGGAGAAATGCTCGGTCAACTTAGCCGTGAACTCCCCCTCGAAGCACCCTAACTCCAAAGCGCTGTCCCCACTGAACTGCGGGGAAAACTCGCGCAAGAGGTAGTCATGCATCAAATAGTCAAAGTCATACGCATACTTGCGCTGCACAGTTTCTTCAAATTCCCGGTTGTAATCTCGCATTCCTCACCCCTGATTGCTTTTGTACATACGCTTTGCGGGCGGTTGATACCATTCATCGAGGCTGGCGGGTATCCTGGCGTTGTATCCCAACACTTGACGGGTCAGCTCAGAGAACTCAGCGCCACGCTCATACCCCAGAACACGCGGATAGTCGAACTGTGACTTCACAAAAGGACGCGAATACATTGGCGTCACGGAGCGCCGGTTCGTGAATGACCGGCTCTTGCCGGCCGCATGCCAAACATTTGAATCAAATATCAAGATGCTGCCGGCCGGCCCGAGTATTGGCTCTGCATAAGCAGAAAAATAGCCCTCCTCGGGCTTTTCCTCCAGCAGATGAGAACCGCTCAACAGCAGGGTTGCACCATTTTCCTCGG
Source organism: Gammaproteobacteria bacterium (assembly GCA_018815325.1). Taxonomy (GTDB): domain Bacteria; phylum Pseudomonadota; class Gammaproteobacteria; order Burkholderiales; family Burkholderiaceae_C; genus JAHIYE01. The sequence continues at coordinate 33,462 of JAHIYE010000009.1, forward strand.
TGAAATCATCCAGCATCACCAGCGTATTGATGATCAAAGGAAACTCTCTGGAGTAGGACCGAACATCCCTGTGTATGTTGTGCGCGTAGTTTTTCGTCTGCTGTTTGTTCAGTGCGGCCCCAAAAGAATTGAGCACATAGTTTCCTGAAAAATGCTGCTCCAGATAGGGATGGATGTAATGTCCATCCAGGTACTCCAGGAAACTGGCTCCCTGCCCGATCAGATGATGAACCGTATTTTCGGTGTCACCCGCTATTCCATTGAGCTCCTGGATAGCGCGGCAATGCAGGTAAGCCGCCTCCAGATCGATTGTCATCCGCGCGATCAAATTGGGGGGCACAAGCCCCTGGAGCAGGACCCAGCCCTTCTCCTTCATTCGACGACTAAACTGCTTAAGTTCCATGGTCATTTCATGGTCACAATTGTTTTTGATGGGTAGAGTTTTATTTTTTCTATGCTGTATTCGTTCGGCCGAAACAACTCTTTGAAAGCCAGCGCCTCTCCAGGAGCTTCGGGCCAAGTCAGCTCATCCAGGAGAATCACACTTCCGCTCACCATATGGGATTTAATCGTGTTCAGCGCTACCTTGGTTGGCTCATATAGACCCATGTCGAAATACGCAAACGCGACGATTGTTTCTGGATGCTGCGTGAAGTATTCAGGCACTTTTTGAATCACATCACCTTTCACCAACTGGTGTACCCCCTGGAGATGACCAAGCACATTGCCGGCCTCATGCGTCTTGATCAGCTCCTCCAGGTACTCCACATAATCTGCTGAAGTCGCATATGAGCCTTCCTGCCAAACCGCGCTATTTCCATCTGCGTCCGTAGGTAAGGGATAGCCCGAGTAGGTGTCAAAGCCGATAATTTTTCTTTGCTTGTTAAATGGCTCAAGTATCGAACGCAAGTTCTCCAGCAACACCAGATTTTGTCCCCACCATGTACCAAACTCCATGATCACGCCAGGCACATTCAGGAATTTTTGATAGACCTCGTACATCACGAGGAACTTCACCAGCAAAGATGAGCGCGTATACAGCCCCAGATTGAATAGCAAATCGGGACTTGGCAAAGGGCTGTTTTTGAACAACTCCATCAGCCTGTTTCTGCTCTCTTGCTGCTTCGTGTTGGCGGTTGTCTCCAACGCATATGTTTGTTGCTGTGTATCCATATCTAATCTGCAATCCTCGGTTATTCCTGCCACTCTGCATAGCCAAAGCCACTGCGACCAAAGCCATTTCCGTTATAGAACATATACCTCTTTTTCCCGCGCCCAGATTCGACATCGATCACATGCGGGTAGCATTGCATCTCACACTCCCAGGCCTCAGCCTCACGCATCCAGTCCACCAGATGGTCCTTGCGCACCCAGCTAAAGCCATCTTCAGATTCTGCATAACCTAACCTATAACTTCCACGCCCCCCCCGATAGTCGACACTCTCCCGAAAACAGAACCACATCTTGTACAGCGCCCCGTCCTTGATGACACAAGGCCTGGAAAATGCCTCAAGCTCATGCTTGGGGGGAATACAAACTTCGGGCGGACGAACCCAGCTGACACCATCGGACGAATAGGCGTGCTTGATCACATAAACCGGCTCAAACTTCCCCTCTATCTCTTGCCAGGAAAGACCTGAGACGTACCACATCTTCCATACACCGTCGTCAATCAGCACTGTTGGCGTAACCGCCAGATAGGGTTCGGTTGGAATCCGGTCCAGCACCGGGCCTTCAAATGCACGTTCAAACGAGTTCCCGCCATCCTGACTGACCAACAGACCCGTTGCATTGTGATAGGGACTGGTTAGCCGCCGATTCCAGCCACTGTAGTACATGTACACCGTCTCTTTATCGACGACAACCTCACTGGGCATCATGCCCTCGTCATCAAAGGTCCCCGTTTTACCCAAGGGCAGAATCGGTGCGTTGTGTACGTATTCAATGCAAGCTGGATCATCCTTATTTACATCAACATAGGTAATAAAGCTGGTTCCTTTTTGATTGCGTCCTGCATAAAAAACTCGAATACAGTGTGGCATCTCGAACGCGGTTGGAACTTGCGCATGTGAATGTACCCAAGGTGCCTGCACGCCGGGATCGAAAATCAGTCCTCGCTTTAGCCACGTCATCTGGCACCGCCTTTTACTCAAAGAAATCCGTTAGTTATGGCTGGAAAATCGCCTGGACTTGATCACGTGTCGGAAAATTCTCGACAATCAGCTCACGCTTCACAATATTGTGTTGACAGTAGGGATATGCATGCTCTACAACATGTCTCTCCATCGCGTTTTCATAGCGGCAGCTGGCGGCAAGTCGTACATCATGATCACGCCCATCCACCACGCTGCGATGCAGATTGAAGGCCGTCATGAAAATCACATCGCCTCGACTTGCTTCCAGACGGACAAAATCCGACTCGTTATATGCCAACGGATCAATTGTGCTGATGTGCTCAGATACCCCGCCCTTGACCAAGCCGTTCAAATGACTTCCTGGTATTACCTCTATGGGGAACAGTTCTGCATCAACATCCACCAGTGGAATCCAGACCGTGATCATGTCCAGGCTACTTTGCAAAGAAGGCCAGTCCTGATGCACATCAAAACCAAAGTAACCATTTGGAAATTTCAATTGGTTGGCCATCACATGAAACACAGTCCTCGACTGCATGACAGGCATTTCAATACCTAACGCCTTCGTGTATGCCAGGATCGCTGGGTGCATCATCAAAGATTGCAAACTGTACAGGCGCGCAATCAACCGCAAGCACGCAAGGTAGCGGCCTTGATCTTTCTTGAACAAGGCTCGTAACAGCTCATACACCGAATTCCCCGAGGTGCTCAAATGTGTACCTGGATCCAGATATCTGATTTGCCCCAATAAAATCCGGGCTATTTCATGATGAATTTCAGCAATCTGCGCCTCGGGCAAGATGTTTTTGGCCACCAGATAGCCTGACCGCTTATAGAACGCCATGTCTTGCGTAGAACAGTAACCGTTACTCATGCGTGCACTCCATATCCATCCAAGATACAAGCCATTCTGGAGGCCTTTAAAACTTAACCCGTGTACTGGGAATTTTCATTTTCTCCGCCGGATTTCCTTTGTAGACACTCCATGCCTCCGTATCCTCCATCACTGCTGAGGCCATCGCAATAAAGCTTCCCTCAGCGATCTTCAGTCCATTTCGCAATGTCGAGTTCACGCCGAAAAAACTGTAGGAGCCAATATTGCAATGTCCAGACATAACTACATGCGAAGTAAAAGTCACATGATCATGAATAACGCCATGATGACCAATGTGGTTACCGCTCCATAGCATTACGTTGTTGCCAATTTTGGTAAACGGCTGAAGGGTGTTGTCTTCCAGAATGAAGCAGTTTTCCCCAATCTCATTCTCAAATGTTGTGGCTTTGCTGCTCACATAACTGATCATCGAATATTGCTTTCCCTTGATCTCGTTGTAGACCCGTTCCCGCTCACGATTCATTTTGTTGGGAGCCAGTGGGGCAAAGAACACATACTCATCGGGGCGGAATCGGGAAGTGACATCTTCAAAAGCCACCACAGGCAAACCTTGGAACTCGCCGCTCGTCGGTACATAGTGCTGATTCACACAGAAGGCCACGACTTCGTGGGGGGAGTCGCTCTTCAAATAGTAGTGGGCCAGTTCAGCATTGTCTTGAACACCAAATATGATGACCTTGCTCATAGCATTAAACTCCCGCCAATTCCGAAGCACCCGGGGCAACCAGACTTCTCTTTTGCAGCAACTCTTTGACGACGTCTACGCTGTTAAACATCAAGACATCCAGCACCGACAATCCGGCTATATTTTCATCACGAAACTGTTGATACAGCAACTCTTCCGGATACAAAATAAGCAGCTTGATGGCCTTTTCTTCGAACATCTGCTGGCTGTATAAACTGGCCCCGCCAGGTGCGTTGACATAAACATCCGCTTGTTCACGCTGACAAATGTCCAGTATTCTCATCTGGCCCTTCAGTTCTGAATTTTTGTAAACCCGGGAACTGGTCACGACCGACGCGCCAATCTGGAGCCTCTGCGCAAGCAGCTCCAGACTATTCAAGATGTAGCCATCCAGCATTGGTGAATCGCAATTGATTATTTGCTCACACAGTTCGAACGTCTGATGAAAATGCGGGGCCCTGGCATATGCCAGTTGTATTGTTCGGAGAAGTTTGGGGCGCCACGGACCTGGCGCAAGCTCGAGGTCGCATATCTGACGATTCTGACTTGCCCCAACCAGGGGAATCGTGAATGTATGCGCCTCACCATTCAACAGAATTCTGTTGCGATTTATCCAGCCCCGCTGGATGTAATTGACGTCATCAAAAATGACAAACTTGTCAACTGCAGACATGAGCTGGAAATACCCTAAGTAGGGAAGGAAATAGGGCTGCATGATGGCCAATTTCATGTATGCCTCACTACTAACCGGTAGTCTGAATTTCTCACGCAGCCTGGGCAGCAATGAATTGGGTGATTTCATCCACCACAGAAATATCCAGGTCAGGATAAATTGGCAAGCACAACACCTGCTGCGAGGCCGCCATTGCCACCGGTAAATTTATCTTGTCAGCCGACTTCAAGCCTCTGTACATAGGAAATTCGGATATCAAGGGATAAAAGTAACGCCGCGGGTGAATACCTTGATCCTTGAGACCTTGATACAGCACGTCTCGGCTGATGGGATAGCTGTCCTGAACGAGAATCGGAAAGTACGCATAGTTGGGCGTCTTCTCTGCCTCGTTACTTACACAGCTGATGCCTTTGACGTTTTTCAGCCGCTCACGATATGCCGCATCAACAGCCTTGCGCTGCAGGAGCGCTTTGTCAATGTGCTTCAGTTGCAACAAACCAAGTGCCGCATTGAATTCACTCATCTTCCCATTGATGCCTGGGGCCACTACGGTAGTCTCACCCACATGGCCGAAATTCTTCAACCTGTCTATGCTTGTTTTTGTCTTGGCATCAGGACAAACAATGGCCCCTCCCTCAAAGGTATTGAACACCTTGGTCGCATGAAAACTCAAAACCGATAGGTCACCATGCCTGAGAGTACTTCCCCCTGCGTCCTCTACACCAAAGGCATGTGCTGCGTCATAGATTATTTTGAGGTTGTAGTTGTCCGCTATCCGCTGGATTGACTCAACATCACATGGATGCCCATAGCAATGAACCGGCATGATGGCGGTAGTTTGCGGCGTAATGGCGGCTTCTATTTTTTCGGGATCCAGATTAAGTGTGTTCGGGTCGATGTCAACGAATACCGGCTTGATCCCATTCCATAACAAGGAGTGCGACGTGGCCACAAAGGAGTATGGCGTCGTGATAACTTCGCCTGTAACCCTCAACGCCTGAAGAGCGGTCACCAATGCAATTGTTCCATTTGTGAACAGCGCAATGTGCTCAACTCCCAGGTATTCGCACAACGATGCCTCCAGCTGCTGGTGAAACGGCCCCCCATTTGTAAGAACCTTGTTCTCCCAGATTTCCTCTAAATAGGGTATGAACTCCTCCAGCGGAGGCAGGTATGGCTGAGTAACGTAGATTGACTTATCTCGCATCTTCGACTCCTGAACTCATTCACTAGATCATTCCACATGCATCCACATGCATGGGTACCGGGGTGCGCAACGGCCTTGTGGTCTACGGATTTAAAGTCAGCGCACTAGGGCTCACACCGCCCAGAACGACGCTACAGGCATCAGCCCAGAACGAACACCCAAGCTCGAAGTCTGCCAACATCTCACGATGCTTATTCATATTCTCTCGAAACACGGTTGTTGAATATGCATCACTGAATTCAGAGTTTAGAGACAAGTTGCCCTGCTCAAGCGCAGAAATGATGAGTTTTCCCGCCGCATATGTACCGTATCACTCGCCTCATGTAGGAATTTTCCTTACAACCCCTCACTCCACACCCGACAACGCAAACAGGCAGACACCGATTCAAGTTTCTTGAGCTTCCGCCCAGAATTGACTCCAACGTAATCACGGCGTGACTGCCCCACAGAAGGAGTGCAATATGACGAGCGACCAAATCTTGGCTGAAATCCGGGAAGCCAACCTAACCTACCTGATGCTGGCACAGAACCTGATCCGCAATGACCGTGGTGAGGCACTGTTCCGCTTGGGCATGTCTGAAGAAGCAGCCGACCTGATTGCCAACCTTTCATCGGCCCAGATTCTGAAAATCGCTTCCGGCAACATGCTGCTTTGCCGATTCCGCGTGGACGACGACATCGTGTGGAACCTGCTTACGAACCATAACGTGGGCAAGGTGGATAACGATGCGACAACCCGACTTCATGCCAACATCTTGATGGCCGGCCGTTTCGCCGAAGCCATATAAGCCTCTGCCGCTTGCACTTCTAATATTTTCCGGAGATCCAACATGGTTGCCAAAAGCGTATTGAATGAGTCCAGGCAGATTGAGCGAGCTGTAGCGCTCATTCAAATGGGGGCACGGTTGCAGATTCTCGAGAGCGAAACCGAACTTTCCTACGAACGGCTTTTGCGCCTGTACAAAGAAGTCGCCGGCAAATCACCCTCCAAAGGTCAGCTGCCGTTCTCGACCGAATGGTTCCTGACTTGGCAGCCAAATATCCATGCATCCCTCTTCCTCAATACCTACGAATACCTGACGAAAGTCAGTGCCATGGAGGATATTGATGCCATCATGAAGGCTTACAAGCTCTACACGGAACAGATTGCTTCCTGTGGCGTTGAAGCCATCCTGTCCATCACGCGCGCTTGGCGTCTGGTGAAGTTCATTGACAACAATATGCTGTCGATGACACGCTGCTCCACGTGTGGCGGACACTTTGTAACCGAGCCTTACGAGAACTCCAGAAACTTTGTCTGTGGACTTTGCGTGCCACCTGCACGCGCCGGCAAGAGTGCAGTAGCTGGTGGAATCTTGCTGCACTGATCACGAAGCTCCCGAACTTAACACCCATATAAAGGCTCATTACGAGCCTTTTTCTTGTTTTCTCAGGCTACTTTGATCCCATAGAATGAATCCACGCATGACATAGTTTGCCGTTTAGCTATGGTTGTATCTTTTTATTTTGACATGGCACGAACATGATAGTTATCGTCGGTTACGTCGTCTCCATGGGCTGCATCTTCGGTGTTTACGTCTTTCACGGCGGCAATATCAAGGTCATCCTGGAAGCACTGCCCTTTGAGCTCATCACAATTTTTGGTGGCGCCTTGGGCGCGTTTGCAGTCAACAACCAACCCAAGGTATTGAAGGCAACCATTGCGCTCATCCCCCAGGCACTCAAAAGTTCAAAATACACCAAGGCTCGCTATCTTGAGTTGCTTGCACTACTTTACGATATCCTTCAAAAAGCGCGCAAGGAAGGGTTAATGGCCATCGAGAAGGATGTGGAATCTCCCCATGAATCCACTGTTTTTCAGAAATTCCCATCCGTTGGCAATGATCACCATGTTGTCGAGTTCATGACCGACTATCTCAGGATGATGGTCTCAGGCAATTTGAATGCGCATGAAATCGAATCTCTGATGGACAGCGAGATTGAGACTCATCATCAGGAGGCGCACGCCCCCGTTGCTGCTATCACTCGCCTAGCCGGCGCTCTGCCTGCATTTGGCATCGTGGCGGCGGTTCTTGGCGTTGTCAACACCATGGGTTCTGTTGGCCAGCCGCCTGCGGTGCTCGGCGGCATGATTGCTTCCGCCCTGGTCGGCACCTTTCTTGGTATTCTTCTGGCTTATGGCGTGGTCGAACCCTTGGGCGGCTTGCTGGAACAGAAAATGGAAGACAGCGCAAAAGAACTGCAATGCATCAAGACAACATTGCTCGCAAGCATGCAAGGCTACAACCCGACAACCGCGATCGAGTTCGGCCGCAAGGTCTTGTTCTCAACCGAGCGGCCAAGCTTTATTGAGCTTGAAGGCCATGTCCGTGGTAAAAAATAAGCCTACTGGAGTTTGACGTGGCCGGGGATCCCAAAAAACTGCAGCCGATCATCGTCAAGAAGGTCAAGAAGGCTGGCCATTCCGCCCATGGTGGCGCATGGAAAATTGCCTATGCCGATTTTGTCACCGCAATGATGGCCTTTTTCCTGCTCATGTGGCTGTTGGGTTCCACCTCCAAAGGTGACCTCAAGGGCCTGTCGGACTATTTCAGTGCGCCGCTGAAGGTCTCCATGGCGGGTGGCAGTGGCGCAGGCAGCAGCAACAGCATCCTGCCTGGCGGCGGCAAAGATCTGACCCTGGTGACAGGTCAGTCGCAACAAGGGGCCGGCAACGACCCTGTGAAACGGAAGTTTGGTGCTGAGGCGCTGAAGGCCGAACTGGCGCGTCAGGACGAACAGAAGCTCACCGCGTTGAGCACTAAAATCCGTTCGCTCATCAGCAACAACCCCAAACTGGGCGAGTTCAGCTCGCAAATCAGGCTGGAAACAACGCCAGACGGGCTTCAAATCCAGATCGTCGACGATCAGAAACGCCCCATGTTTGACAGCGGCAGTGCCGTGGTCAAACCCTATATGCGGGATATCTTGAGAGAAATTGGCAGCGCATTGAATGGCGTCGAGAATAAAATCAGTCTGGATGGGCACACTGATCGTGCAGCCTACGGCAATGGGGATCGCGGTTATAGCAACTGGGAGCTATCTGCAGACCGGGCCAACGCATCCCGCCGTGAACTTGCCGCCGCAGGCATGCCAGATGACAAACTTGCCAGGGTGGTCGGGCTAGCCTCAAGTAATCTTCTTGACACCCAAAACCCCCTGAGCCCGACCAACCGTAGAATCAGTATCATTGTGATGACGCGTGAGGCCGAGGAGCGGCTGATTGGCAGTTCTCGTACCCCAGTCCTGACAGGTGCAGATTCGGGGCAGACTGAAGAAAAGCCGGAACCCAAACAAACGCCTTGAAACTTTATGTACCGTTACGAACAGACAATAATCGGGCTGCCCGCCACTGAAAGAAATACCTATGGCCAATGAACTTCGTTTTTTAGTCGTTGACGACTTCTCCACCATGCGGCGGATCGTACGGAACTTGCTCAAAGAAATCGGTTTTACCGAAGCCGACGAAGCTGAGGATGGTGTTGTTGCCTTGGCGAAACTGCGATCCAGCAAGTTTGACTTCGTGGTCAGCGACATCAACATGCCCAACATGAACGGCTTTCAGTTGCTGGCCGAAGTCAAGAAGGATGAAAAACTCAAGCACATTCCGGTTTTGATGGTGACCGCTGAGGCACGCAAGGAGGACATTGTGCTTGCGGCGCAGCAGGGTGCGGCCGGCTACATCGTAAAACCCTTCACCAAAGCGACGCTCGAAGACAAATTACTCCACATTCTCAAGAAAACAGGATTGCAGTAATCTCATGCAGGCGAGCGACATGACACAAAATCCAGATGGCTCCTCACCCGATGTGCACCAGAAAATCGGGCTTTTGACGCGTCAATTGCACGATTCCCTCAGCGGTCTTGGATTAACTGAGAAAGTGCAAAGCTGGGCTGGAGAAATCCCGGACGCCAAGAGCAGGCTGTCATATATCGCAAGGCTCACTGGAGAGGCCGCCGAAAAGGTTCTCAATCGCGTGGATCAGGCCAAAAGCGCTGATGACCACATCGCTGCAGAGACCAGGCGCATCACGGCACTGATTGTTCAGGACCCTGTTGCGGCTGTGGCCAAAGGGCATGTCATGAACTTCCTGACCGACGTTGAGCAGTCAACCAAGGAAATCGACCAGCATCTGACCGAGATCATGATGGCACAGGATTTTCATGATTTAACCGGTCAGGTCATTGCTAAAGTAGTCAGTCTGGCAGCTTCTATCGAGGAGCAACTGGTTCAATTGTTGATCCAAACCGCGCCGCCAGAAAGCATCAAACCCGTACCAACCGAATACAAGCCGGCACTGGCTGGCCCTGTTGTCGATGTGGCCGGGAATCCTGATGTTGTCACCGATCAATCCCAGGTTGACGATCTCCTCGCCAGTCTCGGCTTTTGAGCCTTACGGCACCGGCAACGGGATGCCGGAACAAGCGGGTCAAAAGCCTCCTTTTTGACCTTTAGTTTTTCTGGCCCTTGGGGACAATGATGGGAACTTCACAGCCCCATCATCATGGACTCCAGTAGCCAGGACCGTAATTTACCCGCTTCGGAACGCAAGCTTAAAAAAGCGCGCGAAGACGGCCAGGTCTTACGCTCCAAGTACCTGTCACACTTGGCAATACTGGGTACAGGCGGCCTCGTCTTGATGGCTGCCTCACCGCTCATGTTCGAGCGATTCAAGCTGGGTCTGAGTCAGCAGCTCTCCTTCAACGCAGCGTCCATTATTCAGCCTGCCGACATGCTCGTGCGTCTGGAGACCATGGCATTTATTGGCATCATCGTTTGTGTCCTGTTCGCTGCGATCGTCCTGACGGTAGCCTTGGGCAGTTCGATCGCTACAGGGGGCTGGGTTACGAGTTTCAAGCCATTGACGCCGGACTTCAGTCGTATCAATCCATTGTCTGGTTTTGGAAAGCTATTCAGCAAGGAGAAGGTTACTGACGTTCTCAAGCTGGTATTCCTCACGACAATTCTGATCACCATTGCCACGTCCTATTTCAACTCCAGCATGCAAGGTGTTGCCACATTGGTTCGCCAACCCTCAGCCGCCATCATCCAATACCTGGCAGATTGGCTGAGTGCAGGCATGGGTTTGCTCCTGCTTGTGATCGTGACCGTGACGCTCGTTGACATTCCGCTTCAGGCTTACCTGCATAAGTCCCGCCTCAAGATGTCGCATCAGGAGGTCAAAGAGGAGCACAAGGAATCAGAGGGAAATCCGGAGGTGAAAAGCAAACGGCGTGCCCGGCAACGCGAGATCGCCAACGGCAACAGCATTCGAGAAGTTCCCAAGGCTGACTTCGTGGTGATGAACCCGACTCACTTTGCAGTGGCAATCAAATACGACGAGAAAAGCATGCGTGCCCCACAAGTCATCTCCAAAGGTGCCGACATGCTGGCCATGAGGATACGGGACCTGGCCAAGAACAACGCCATTCCGGTGCTGCAGTCACCCATGCTGGCACGTGCGCTGTACGCAAACTCCGAGCTCAATCAGGATATCCCGTCTGGCCTCTATACCGCCGTTGCCCAGGTACTGGCATATGTCTACAGACTCAAGGCAGCCATGCGTGGTGAAGGTCCGATGCCTGCGGATATGCCCGAACCCTTTGTTCCCGCCGAGCTTGACCCTCAAGCCAACATCACAACGAAAGCATCCAAGCCATGACGCTGCGGATCAAAAATTTGCCGGAGTGGTTAAATCCCGGCGCCATGCTTCAGGGCATCTCGGCACCCATCATGGTCATGGCGATTCTTGGAATGATGGTTTTGCCACTCCCGCCTTGGCTGCTGGATGTGTTTTTTACACTCAATATCTCAGTTGCCCTGATGGTGATGATGGTGGCCGCTTACATGCTGCGCCCACTCGACTTTGCGGCCTTCCCTTCCGTGCTGTTGTTGACAACCCTGATGCGACTGTCATTGAACGTGGCATCGACCCGGGTAGTTTTGCTGGAAGGACACACCGGGGCCGGCGCAGCAGGAAGCGTTATCGAAGCGTTCGGTCACTTCCTGATTGGCGGGAATTTTGCCGTCGGCTTGATCGTTTTCGCGATTTTGGTGGTGATCAACTTTGTCGTCGTGACCAAAGGCTCCGAGCGGATCGCCGAAGTGTCAGCCCGCTTCACCCTGGATGCCATGCCCGGCAAACAGATGGCAGTTGATGCCGACCTCAATGCCGGACTGATCAATGAAGACGAAGCCAAGCGCAGGCGTGCCGAGGTTGCCGAGGAAGCCAATTTCTTTGGCTCCATGGATGGTGCAGCCAAGTTCGTGCGGGGCGATGCCATTGCTGGCATTTTGATCCTGCTGATCAACATCTTTGGCGGGTTTGCCATTGGCATACTGCAGCACGGTTTGAGTGCTTCACGTGCAGCTGACACCTACATTCTGCTGGCTGTAGGCGACGCGTTGGTTGCCCAGATCCCAGGACTTCTGATTTCAGTCGCTGCCGCCATGGTCGTCTCGCGCGTCGGGAAAGATAACGATATCAGCAAACAGATCGTGAACCAGATGTTTGCCTCTCCCCGTATTTTGGCTGTGACTGCCCTCATCATGGGCATCCTCGGGATGATTCCCGGCATGCCACACATGGTGTTTGTGGGCATAGCGCTGCTCATTGGCTGGGGCGCCTGGCTTCTGGCCAACAAGCCCCCTGTCGTTGATCCCGAGACCATCCCTGCCCCGGCCATAACCGATGGCGAAGCCACCTGGGACGACCTTCAGCCTGTTGACCAACTCGGCCTTGAGCTCGGCTACCGCTTGATTGCACTTGTTGACAAGAACCGCCAAGGTGACCTTCTAACACGCATCAAGGGCGTGCGTCGAAAATTTGCCCAAGAGGTTGGGTTTCTGCCACCGGCTGTTCATGTGCGCGATAACCTTGAGCTCAAACCCAGCGCATACAGACTCACGTTGCGCGGTGTCATTGTCGGTGAGGGCGAGGCATTCCCGGGCTTGTTCCTTGCCATCAACCCTGGCGGCGTCTCAACGCCCCTCATCGGCACAGCCACCACCGACCCTGCATTCGGATTACCAGCACACTGGATTGATGCCAATCAGAAGGAAGCGGCACAAATGGCAGGGTTTACGGTCGTTGATCCCGAGACCGTGATGGCCACGCATTTGTCACACTTGATGCAAGTGCATGCCTCCAAATTATTGAGCCGCACAGAAACGCAACAACTGATCGAACATGTCAGTAAATTGGCTCCCAAATTGATTGATGAAGTCGTCCCCAAAATGGTATCCATCGCAGCATTCCAGAAAGTTCTGCAATTGTTGCTGGATGAGTCTGTTCACATCCGGGACATTCGAACCATCATCGAATCGCTCGCAGAACACGCAGGCACGACCACTGATCCCGCCGAACTTGCTCGTCGTGTGAGGGTGGCTCTCTCACCAGCCATCGTGCAACAGATCTACGGCCCTTCGCGCGAACTCAATGTCATCGCGATAGATCCGTCACTTGAGCGTCTGCTGGTGCAGTCACTCGGGAATACGGTAGCCCCTGCACTTGACCCCGGCGTAGCAGAGATGCTGACCCGCTCAGCTGCTGAGGTTGCGCTGAAACAAGAGGAGATCGGCATTCCCGCCTGCCTGCTCGTTCCCGATCAAATCCGCAGTGCCATCTCCAAGCTGGTGCGTCGTGTCGCGCCGCGCCTGCAGGTTCTTGCACACAGTGAAATTCCAGAAACCCACACCATCCGCATTGGTCCGATTCTCAGAGGTGCCACAGCATGAACTTCCAACGATTTACCGCCCCCACTTCTCGTGAAGCACTGGCAAAAGCCCGCATGGCCTTCGGTGAAGGCACGCTGATTCTTTCCAACCGCCAGACGGATCATGGCGTCGAGGTCGTCGCTACCACAGAGCACACGCTCAGCGCAATGGACCAGCCGGCTGTGGCCCAGGCCCGTTTCAGCGAGCCTACAGCCGCCCAGCGGCAACTGGCGCGCACCAGGGCCCAGGATCCTGCCAGCCCGGTTGCCGAGGATGCGGCACAGCTCGCCATGAGCACCCTGTCCTTTCAGGACTACGTTCGGGAAAGAATGTTGCGCCGCCGCCAGGAGGATGCGGTAGCACGCAAAGAGACTGCACCTGCCATGCCAGCAGCTACGGCACCAGCTGCACCCATACAGACCCAGCGCCCCACAACGCAGGCTGGCACCGGCACAAAACCTATCATGGTCCGGCATGCACCGGTTGAGCCGGCGCTGAAGCAGACACCCGCCGCAGAGTCGGCGCAGACGGCCATGACACCCGCGACATCAAAAGGTATTTTTGATGAGCTGCATGCCATGAAGGAGATGATCGAGGATCGCTTCAACACGCTGACCTGGCTTGGCCAGGCACGCCAGAATCCCATCCAGTCCAACTGGATGCTCAAACTGATTCGTTCCGGCTACTCGCCCGCCTTGGCACGCTCCGTCCTCGAGCGCATGCCTACCGACATTGATGCAACCGAATCCATCCATTGGGTCATGGACGTACTGCAGCGCAATTTGAAGACGGACGAAGGTCTGCGCCCCTTGCACGACGAAGGTGGCATTTACGCCCTGGTCGGCGCAACGGGTGTAGGCAAAACCACGACGGCCGCCAAGTTGGCCGGACTGTGTGCCCGCACGTATGGCGCGGCCAGTGTCGGGCTGATCACACTGGACACTTACCGCGTTGGTGCTCACGAGCAATTGCGTGCCTACGGTCGCATGCTGGGCGTGGTTGCACATCTGGCTCATGACCGGGCGGCCTTGCAGGACTTGCTGAGCCTGCTGTCCAGCAAGAAAATGATTTTGATCGACACCACCGGTCTGGCCCCTCGCGACCCCCGCAAGCGGGACATGCTCGATGCTCTCGAACTCCCCAATGTCAACCGTTTGCTGGTTCTCAATGCCGGCGGACATGGTGACACCCTGGATGATGTGGTTTCCTCCTTCAAATCCACGGGGGTTCAACAGGCTGTGCTGTCAAAAATTGATGAGGCCGTCAAGCTCGGACCGGCACTGGATGCCGCCATCCGTCACCAGCTGCTCTTGCGTGGCGTGACCACCGGTCAGCGCGTCCCAGAGGATTGGGAATCTGCTGATGCCAACAAGCTGGTGCGCATCTCCATGCGGGCACCTGGGAACTCCGCCTTTGATCCGAAGGGCACGGACCTGGGTTTCTTCTTCAGCCAGTCTTCGCGCCAACTTCAACCACAGGGTCACTTTGATGCTTGACTCCAGCATCAGCCAGGCCGATGGCTTGCGTCTTCTCGCTGCGCCCAATGCAGCGCGAGTGATCGCCATGGCAAGCCATGGCGATCAGCAAGACGAGCTGCCACTGCTCTGGAGTCTTTGCACAGCCATTTTCGAGTCTGGCTACTCGGTTGCCGTTCTCGATGCAACCACCACCGAAAGCGCGGAAAACCCTGGCTTGGCCAACCTGATGGATGACTCCCACTGGTACGGGAACGTACTGGCCGATCAGATGCCCTGGTCGGTCATCCCTTCGGCACATGGACTGGATATTCTGACCGAGGCCGGGCTTGACTCCGACGATGCCCTGCAACAACTCGGCAAGCTTTTCCCCCGTTACGGCGTATTGGTGATCTATGCCCCAACCGAAGCGCTGGTTTCCTTATTGCCGGACAGCGGTCTTGAACCCCTGCTCGCTGTATCATCGATGCAGAGGTCGCTTGTCAGCGCATACCAGGCTCTCAAGCGTCTTTTGCTAGACGCCAATTTAAAGCCGACAATTGCCTCCATCATGCCCTTTCCCGTTCGCAGCAATAATGTTGATTTGAGTCAGACCATGAGCCAGCGTTTGCGTGAATGCGCCATGACCTATCTTGGCTACAAGCTCGATGCTCAAAGTGTACCGGCTCACTTGTCCGATGAGTCTCCTTCGGATGAGATCAGCCTGCTTTCAACACGCCTGCTGGAAAATGCCAAGTCCTTGTACCGCGACACCATGGGTAGCCCCCGGGAACCGGACACTCATCATGTGCATAACAAACTTCTGGGGAGTCACTGATGTACACCGCAAAAGGCCAGTTAGATCGCGATGCGATGATTCGGCAGTATTCGCCACTGGTGCGGCGACTGGCCCATCACATGATGGCCAAGCTGCCTGCCAATGTCCAGGTAGATGACCTGATCCAGGTTGGGTTGATCGGACTCTCCGAAGCGCTTGTACGCTTTGAAGCCTCGCAAGGCGTCCAGTTCGAGACCTTCGCCACGCAGCGAATCCGCGGCGCCATGATCGATGAGTTGCGCGAGAACGACTGGATGTCTCGTGGCTCCCGCAAGAGCCAGAAAGAGATCGAGCAGGCTTTGCGCCGACTTGAACACCAACTCGGCCGCAGTCCTACAGAGTCTGAAATCGCTGCGGAGTTGGGCATGGACCTGTCTGACTACCAGAGTCTGCTCGGCAAAGTTCGCGGCACCCAACTCGTGTACCTGGAAGACATGAGGGGAGACAACGATGATGAGGGCGGCTTTCTTGATCGCCATGTCGGCGACAGTGATGCCGACCCGATGAACGTGCTGCGGGACCAGCGACTTCGCCAATCGCTTGTCAACGCCATCAAGACCCTGCCCGAGCGTGAGCAGTACATCATGAGCATGTACTACGAGAATGACATGAACCTGAAGGAAATTGCCTCGGTTCTGGGCGTAACGGAGTCCCGGGTATGCCAGCTGCACAGCCAGTCGATTGCGCGACTACGCGCCAAGATGCGCGCGCACTGAAGCTTCGGAAAAGACCAATAGGCCCGTTGAGGGCCTATTTTCTTTGTGACAGGAATCGGCTGTGAAGCCGAGAAAAACCCCGCTTCAAGCTACGAGCAGCTTGAAAGCTCCGCTGGATTTTCCGCTGCTTGCATACGGACCAGATGCATTCGCATAGGTTGCGGCGGGCTGGGCGCCCTCAACCAGGACATGCAAGCCTCTTTCAACCGTGACCGCGCGCCGAATCAGGGCTTCGCGCTGGTGCTGCACCCCCCCGGCGATCCGTTTGATACGCAACCTCAGCGCAGGCTGACGCAGAATGGCCGGTTCTACCCCCTGAAGCAGCCTGGAGATCTCCATCGCTGTCTGCCTGAGCTGATCACTGACCAAGTCCAGTTCAGTCAGATCACTGGCTAAAAGGGCATTGGAAACCGCATCAAGCCGCAACTCGGCTTGTGTCAGTGCATTTTCAACTTGTGGCAGCGGCATGGTGAGGTAATCCCTAATGACTGCAACGATCAGCTGCGAGTTCTGTCCAGCATTTCCTTGGCATTGGCCAGCAGCTTGTCGGCAATTGCCTCGGGATTCACCACATAGGTGCCCTGCTGAATGGCCGCACGAACAGACTCCACCTTCTCGGTGTCGACCTGTTCGGTTTCTGTTCTGCTGGTCTGCTCCAGTTCACGTGCCCGCGCGGACATCGTGACGGCAACACCCGCCGTCTGAGCTTCCCGAGTAGGGCTTGCACCGCTGCTTTGCCCGGCTTTGGGCGTCGCTGGCGGTGTGAGCGCTACTGACGTATCTGATGGTTGACCTATCTTCATTGCATTCTCCAAAACTACCTGATATGTAGCCTCGTACGATAGCTATCGGCACGATCGCAGCCGACTTGAGAGATTTCTACAATTTTCTTCATATTTCGACCTGGACTGTACGGGCATCCAGCACCAAGGCTGACATCACACGGCCATTATCCACCCGCACACGGGCGCGCTGCCCAACCACCCCGGCAGACAAAGCCTGTCCATCCGAGCTGATCTGGAAACCGCCGCCCTGGGCAATGATACGTACCATCGCACCGGCCTGGAACACCTGGGCCGGCCTCAGCATACCCTGCCGCAAAGCCTGCCCCGCCATGAGCGGGCGCATGGTCACCTGGCCCACCCACTGGGATGCATTTGTAATGACGGGGCTGTTGTCCTCGGCCCAGTCCACTTCCGCCTCCATGACGTCGTCCTCGGTCAGGATGGCCCCGGCCGAGGCATTGCCCTTGAGTACCCAGGCCTGCCCATATGCCTTGACGGTCACAGGCATGAAGACGTTCCAGCGTGACTGGCCGTCTACACAGCGAATGCCCAGACGGGTTCTCCCCCACAGTCGCATACCCGCAGGCATATAGGGTTCCACCTTGGCGCAACGGGCCAGGCGCAGGCGAGAGTCGATATTTCCAATGGAGACTTCCATTCGCAGAGGGGCTGAGCCTGACGGGTTGGCATTCGCGACCTCACTGTCGAGCCAGCGCTGCGTGGCGCCGATGAACTCAGGCGCTGCTTCCGGCACCTGTCCATGCGCGCCCATGGTGACGCCCATGAGCATCGCCAGCAGCGCGGAGCGCATGCTCCCGTATCGCGCAAACGAACTTCTCATCCAGTCAAACATGGGGCACTCCCTATTCAGAACAGGCACTGGGACACAGTCGCCTGTGGGTTGATCACGCTTGAAACTATAGACAGCGACAGCATGGACAAAGCACCCAAATACAGGCCGTTCACCCACTTATTCACGGCATCAAAAATTAAAGTTTTTCCCATAATTGCCAGACATCGGCCCCCGGGACTGCCTTCTGGACCGGCTCTCACAGAAAGTTGAGGTGTTTCATGTTTGCTCAAATGACCAATGGACTGGACTTTCATGCCAAGGCCCTGGTGCTGCGCGCAGAACGTCAACGCGTCATTGCCAGCAACATCGCCAACGCCGACACCCCGGGCTATGCCGCCCGGGACCTGGATTTCAAGGAAGCCATGAGTGAAGCCAGTGGCAGCCCCCAGTTGTCCGGTAGCGGCACCACCAATTCCCGTCACATTCCCCTGACCGGGGCGACGGGTGGCGCCCCCCGGCTGGCCTATGTTGCCCAAACCCAACCCAGCATGGACGGCAACAGTGTGGACCTGGACCGCGAGCGCGCCAACTTTGTCGACAACTCGGTTCGCTACGAGTCAACCCTGCGCTTCATCAACAGCCAGTCCAAAACCTTGCTGAGTGCCATTACGGGGCAATAACGCAACCAAACAGCTGCGGAGATTCATCACCATGTCCATGTTCTCAATTTTCAGTGTCTCTGGCAGTGCTGTCAGTGCCCAGTCACAACGCCTCAACGTGGTCGCCAGCAACCTGGCGAACGCAGACGCGGTCGCAGGACCTGATGGGCAGGCCTACAAGGGACGGCAGGTGGTTTTTCAGACCGAACCCATGGGGTCAGAAGCATCTTCCGGTGTGCGGGTCACCTCCATCAAGGAGAGTAACGAGCCGGGCCGCAAAGTCCATAACCCCAGCCATCCATCTGCTGATGCACAAGGTTATGTGACCTATTCCAACGTGAACCCCGTCGAAGAGATGGTCAACATGATTTCCGCTTCGCGCTCATACCAGAACAACGTTGAAGTCATGAACACGGCCAAGACGCTGCTTCTCAAAACCCTGCAAATGGGTCAGTGAAATTTTAGAAAGTAACCACCATGGCTATCAGCAGTGTCAACAATAGCTCGACCGCAGCACTCTCCGGTCTGACCTCCAGCTCGAACCAGGCACTCAGTGATGCCAATGCAGCGCAGGACCGGTTCCTGAAACTGCTGGTGTCGCAATTGCAAAACCAGGATCCGATGAATCCGATGGACAACGCCCAGATGACCAGTCAGATGGCGCAAATCAACACCGTCACCGGCATTAATCAGCTCAACGAAACCATGAAGAGCATGTCGTCTCAATTCATCTCGATGCAAATCCTGCAGGGATCTTCCATGGTCGGCCACTATGTTGCGGTAGACGGCAACACGATGTCCAACTACAACGGCGTTGCAAAAGGCGCCTTCAACCTCGCAGGAAACGCTGATTCAGTCACCGTCGAGGTCATGACGCCGGGTGGTCAGCTGCTCGACAAACTGGAGCTTGGTCCACAGACTGGCGGTCGCCAGACATTCTCCTGGGATGCCTCTGAATATAACGGTCAGGCATTGACATTCAGTGTCAGTGCCAAACAGGGCACCCAGACCGTTTCTTCTACGCCCGAGGTCCTCGACACCATTACGTCCGTCAGCAATGAGAACGGCCTCATGAACATGCAACTGCGTAATGGCAACAGCGTTCCATATAGCGCGGTCAAAGCCATTTTCTAAAAGCTTCGCGCCCGAGAAATACTCAACCCATCGTCAGCTATTTTCTAGAAAGAAACATACATCATGGCTTTTCAGACCGGTCTTTCAGGCTTGAACGCAGCAAGCAAAAATCTCGACGTCATCGGCAACAACATCGCCAATGCCGGTACAGCAGGCGCCAAGAAATCACGCGCAGAATTCTCCGAGGTGATCGCTTCGACAGTCGGTGCAGGTGGATCAGGCGGATCCGCCGGCATCGGTGTTGAAGTGGCCGCCGTTTCCCAGGAGTTCTCCCAAGGCAACATCTCCGTTACTGGCAACGAACTGGACCTGGCCATCAACGGCAACGGGTTCTTCCCCTTGATTCCGCTCAACGCGCAGGGACAGGACAAGGACAACCCATCCCTATACAGCCGCGCAGGCATTTTCAAGCTCGACAATGCCGGCTTCATCGTCAACAACAACGGTGAAAAGCTGCACGGCATCAACTACAGCCTCACAGGCGGACAGACCGTTGGGCCTCTGAAGATTGACACCAGCTCCAGCAACAGCCCCACGGCCAGCAGCAAGCTCACCATGCAGTTCAATCTGGATGCCCGCGCAGCGGTATGGAATGCTGTGACACCCAACACCGCCCTCACGACCTATGGTACGTCGATCACCGCCTATGACACGCAAGGCAGTCCGATTGACGTCAAGGTTTACATGCGAAAAGTTGCAGACGCTCCCGGCCCGCCTATTCTGAATCAATGGGAGATGTATACCGATCCGACGAGTGCCGCTACTGCCACTGCAACGAACATCACCACGATGCAGTTCGACGCTACCGGCAAACTGGTAGCCCCCACCGGCACGGTGCCAATCACGCTGACTTCGCCAAACGCGGCCATCGGCACTTTTGCATCCACGCTCACTGTGGAGGGTTCAACCCAGTATGCGTCTTCTTTTGGTGTGACCACCCTGGCCCAGGACGGCAACCCCGATGGCTCATTCACCGGAATCAAGATCTCCGAAGATGGCGTTATCACGGCCCGTTACTCCAATGGTCGCAGTGTGGACGCCTGTCAAATCCAGCTGGTGTCCTTCCGAAATAACCAGGGCCTCCAGCCGGTCGGCGGTGGTAACTGGATTGCGACCAATGCCTCAGGCGTTGCCACGCCTGGCACACCGGGCACCGCCAGTCTGGGCTCTGTGCGTTCTGGCGCACTGGAAGACTCCAACGTCGACTTGACAGCAGAGCTGGTCAACATGATGACCGCACAGCGTGCTTATCAAGCTAACGTGCAAACCATCAAAACCCAGGACCAGGCGCTGTCCGCCCTGACTCAGCTGCGCTAATCGACGCTGACCCACCCGGAGACGAATAACCATGGATCGCCTGATTTACACCGCCATGACAGGAGCCAATGCGGCTGCCCAGCGCCAGGCCGTGCTGTCGAACAACCTGGCCAACGCCTCCACCAATGGTTTCCGGGCCGAATTGTCTTCCTTCCGGGCCGTGCCTTTGCGTGGCGATGGCGCATCCACCCGC
This sequence comes from Gammaproteobacteria bacterium, assembly GCA_018815325.1. GTDB lineage: Bacteria > Pseudomonadota > Gammaproteobacteria > Burkholderiales > Burkholderiaceae_C > JAHIYE01. The sequence goes on from JAHIYE010000009.1 coordinate 54,702, forward strand.
GTTTTTGCGCTGGAGGCCACATCAGGCGCGCTCGACACCCCTGGATCGGTGCAGCGGACCGGACGCAGCCTGGACGCCATGGCGCAAGGCAACGCATGGTTTTCGGTTCAGGCGCTCGATGGCGTGGAAGCCTATACCCGCAACGGTTCGTTTGAGGTTTCCACCACCGGGAATCTGCAAACCAGCAACGGACTGACAGTCCTGTCAGACGGGGGCGCTCCCCTGGTAGTGCCGACTGGTGCGGAGGTCAGCATTGGATCCGACGGCACCGTCAGTGCCCGCACGGGCACGCAAGCGCCCACCAGCATCGGCCGGCTCAAGATGATCACGCCCAATGCGGATGACCCTCTCAAGCGGGGTGAAGACGGATTATTTCGTGCCCAGTCCGGTGATGCCCTGCCCACCGACGCCAACGCCAAGCTCCAGGTCGGCGTGCTCGAAGGCTCCAACGTAAACCCTATCGAAACCATGGTGGGGATGATCCAGTCCGCTCGACAGTTTGAAACCCAGATGCGTCTGCTTCAAACCGCCGAATCCAATGACCGCTCTGCAGGCCAGCTGCTGGGCCTGCAAGGCTAGGCCGTCCGCGCCCGCCCCGTTCCAAAGGAATCATCATGATCAACTCTCTCTGGATTTCCAAAACAGGCATGGAAGCCCAGCAAATGCAGCTGGACGTCATCTCCAATAACCTGGCCAACGTATCCACCACTGGCTTCAAGCGCTCGCACGCCATGTTCGAAGATCTGATGTACCAGAATCTTCGGCAGGTTGGCTCCAACAGCTCCGAACAATCACAATTGCCCACCGGTCTGCAGGTTGGCCTTGGCGTGCGCACCGTAGCGACCAGCCGCAACTTCTCCCAAGGCAATGTCCAGCAATCCAACAATAACCTGGACGTGGCCATCCAGGGCAATGGCTTTTTCCAGGTGACCATGCCCGATGGCACGCTCGCCTACACCCGCGACGGCTCGTTCCAGATCGACAACCAGGGGCGTGTGGTCACCAACTCGGGCTACCCCATTGCCAACGGCATCTCGGTACCTGCCAACGCGCTGAGCATCACGATCGGCGCCGACGGCGCTGTCACCGCATCCGTCCCCGGCAGCACCGCACCCCAACCCATCGGCACCATCGCACTGGCCAGCTTCGTCAATCCGGCTGGCCTGGAACCTCGTGGGCAGAACCTCTTTGCCGAAAGCGTGGCCTCCGGCCAACCCAATACCGGCACCCCCGGCGTCAACGGCATGGGCACCGTCATGCAGGGCTTTGTGGAAACCTCCAACGTCAACGTGGTGCAGGAACTGGTTTCAATGATCCAGACCCAGCGGGCCTATGAGATGAACTCCAAGGCCATTCAAACCTCTGACCAGATGCTCCAGAAACTGGGCCAGCTTTGATCCACCAGGGTCTTATGCATCACCGCTCACGGAAACACGAACTCATGAAAGCAAGCTTCCCTACATCGCGACTGGTCGCCTTCTTGCGCCTTGGCGTTGTGGCGCTCGGTGTTGCGCTGCTGAGCGCCTGCGAAACCATGCCGCAAGCGGTCAAAGTCGATTTTGTCGAACCCAAGGCGGCAGCACCGATACCGACAGCCGCACCGGCTGCACGCCCCGTGACGGGTAGCTTGTTTCAAACTGCCAGCTACCGCCCCTCATTTGAAGACCGCCGCGCACGTGTTGTGGGTGACACAGTGACGATCCAGATCGTCGAGAACATCACCGCGAGCCAGAAGTCCACCTCCACAGTCAACCGGACTTCCAGTGCCTCGGCCGGCATAAGTGCATTGCCACTCATTTCTCCGATCGACCGCTCCAATCTGAGCATCGGCACAACGTCAGCCAACGACTTTGCCGGCAAGGGCGGTACCGAAAGCGCCAACACCTTCTCGGGATCGATCACCGCCACGGTGATCGACGTGCTGCCCAACGGTCATCTGGTCGTCTCCGGCGACAAGCAGATTGGCGTCAACCAGAATGTTGACGTGCTGCGCTTCTCCGGCACGGTGGATCCACTGGCCATCCAGCCAGGCAACATCGTGAGCTCGACCAAGGTGGCCAACGCCCGGATCGAGTCCAAAGGACGCGGTGCGCAGGCCGAAGCCCAAACATTTGGCTGGTTGTCACGGTTCTTTTTGAGCTTTCTGCCCTGGTGATTGCCGCCAAAATTTGATCACGTGACTCTGTTTCAGACCACCTGACCCCATGATTGCCCACATGAATACCCATACTCTTCACCAACTCAAACAGCTGGCCAGCTTGTTGCTGCTGTCTTGCCTGCTGGTGTCGGGCGTGGCGCAGGCGAGCCGCATCAAGGAAATTGCGGCAATCCAGGGCGTGCGCAGCAACCAGTTGACCGGTTTCGGACTGGTCGTGGGACTCGACGGCACGGGCGATCAGACCACGCAGATGCCCTACACCAGTCAGGGCCTGAACAATTACCTGCAACAGCTGGGCATCACCCTGCCAGCCGCCTCCCTGACACAGCTGCAACTCAAGAACGTCGCGGCCGTACTCGTGACGGCGCAATTACCTGCATTTGCCCGCCCCGGCCAGACCATCGACGTCAACGTTTCGTCACTCGGCAACTCCAAATCCCTCAAGGGCGGCATGCTGATTTCCACCCCCATGCGGGGTGCGGATGGTGAGGTCTATGCGCTGGCTCAGGGTAGCCTGGTGGTTGCCGGCGCTGGCGCCTCCTCGGGCGGCAGCAAGGTCCAGGTCAACCACCTCAGTGCCGGCCGCATTCCGAATGGTGCCCAGGTTGAGCGATCCATCCCCACACCACTGCAGGAGGGTGACAGCATCAACCTCGATCTGAATGCCTCCGACTTCCAGACTGCACACCGAGTCGCTCAGGCCGTCAACCGGCGTTTCGGCCCCGAAGCCGCACGTGCACTCGATGGTCGCACGGTGCAGGTCAGGGCGCCCACCGACGCCAACGCACGCGTTACCTTCATTGCCGAACTGGAAGAACTCAAGCTCGAGAACTCCGTTCCAGCTGCCAAGATCGTGATCAATGCCCGCACCGGCTCGATCGTGATGAACCAGGCTGTCACGCTCGGCCCCTGCGCCATCGCACACGGCAACCTGTCCATCAGCATCAGCTCGACCCCCGTCATCAGTCAGCCCAACGCCCTGTCCACTGGCGGGCAAACCGTGGTGACCGAGAAGTCCAACATCCAGATCAAACAGGAGCCTGGCATCCTGATTCAGGTTCCAGAGTCCCCACAGCTGTCCGACGTGGTTCGTGCCCTCAATGCACTGGGTGCCACGCCGCAGGACCTGCTGGCCATCCTGCAGGCCATCAAGGCTGCAGGCGCACTGAATGCGGAACTGGAGGTCATCTGATATGAACATCAGCTCATCCAATGCGCTGGCTGCTGACGGCCGCTCGCTCAATGACCTGAAGTATCTGGCTGGCCAGGACGGCCAGGGGGCCATCAAGGAAGCCGCGAAACAGTTCGAGTCACTGTTCATGCGCGAGCTGCTCAAGAGCATGCGGGACGCCACCATGCAGTCCGGCATGATGGACGGTGAAGGCACCAAACTCGGCACCGACTTGCTGGATCAGCAGTTTGCGGTCCAGATGTCGGGCATGCCCGGCGGCCTCTCCGACCTGATTGCCCAGCAACTGTCACGCCAGACGGTGCCAGCCGACCCCAATGCGGCCACGTCCGGCAAAGGCACGGCTGACAAGCTCAGCCGTCTGCAACGCACGGCTTCCGTCGCCGCTTATGCGCCGCCCACGGCCACTCAAAGCAGCTTTGTGCAACAACATGCCGCGGTCGCCGCGCAGGTGGAAAAAACCAGCGGCATCCCGGCCGGCTACATGCTGGGCCAGGCAGGCCACGAGACCGGCTGGGGCCGGCGCGAAATCACCAAGGCTGACGGCAGCAACTCCTTCAACCTTTTCGGCATCAAGGCCGGCGCCGGCTGGACAGGCAAGGTAGCCGAAGTCACCACGACCGAATACGTCAACGGCACGGCACAGAAAACCGTGGCCAAGTTCCGTGCTTATGACTCGTACGCAGACTCCTTCCGCGACTATGCCCGGCTGATCTCCGAGAGTCCGCGCTACGCCCAGGCCCGACAGCAGACCGACTCGGCGTATGCCTATGCCAACGGACTGCAGAAGGCAGGCTATGCCACTGACCCCGACTATGCCTCCAAGCTCAGTCGCGCCATCAACACCACGCTGCAATTGCAGCGTGCCCAAGCCTAAGAGGTCAGCATGGCAGGCCTGCTCAGTATCGGCACCAGCGCCCTCGCTGCCAACCAGGCTGCGCTCAATACCGCTGGCCACAATATTGCCAACGTCAACACGGCCGGGTATTCACGGCAGTCCGTGGTCACGACGACTCGGCCTGGCCAATTCACGGGCAGCGGCTTCTACGGCAACGGCGTTGATGTCACCACCGTTGTCCGCAATTACAACGACTTCCAGTCTCGTCAGGTTGCCGTGGCAACCGCCATCAGCTCGTCTGATGCGGCACGCTATCAAAGGCTGAGCCAGCTCGAGCAGGTTTTCCCGACAGGAACGGCCGGACTTGGCTCCGGCATCAACCAGTTTCTCAATGCTTTTTCAGACGTGGTTCAGAGCCCCACCGACCTCTCGGCACGCTCGGTAGTCCTGTCGCGTGCCGATGAATTGGCTGCGCGTTTCCGCACCGCGTCATCCAATCTGGATGAAATCCAGAACAGCGTCACCGCACAGCTCAAGGGAAGTGTGGCGGCCATTAACAGCCTTGCGACACAGATCGCCGCCGTCAACAAGCAGATTGGGGACGCCACGGGCTCCGGACAGACCCCCAATGACCTGATGGACGCCCGCGATCAACTGGTGCGGGACCTGAACAAGTACATCCAGACCTCCAGCATCCCCTCTTCGGATGGGACAGTTACCGTCATGGTCGCCGGCGGTCAACCGCTGGTGTCGGGCGCAAACAGTGCTTCCGTGGTGTTGAAGCCGAACTCGCTGGATCCGACGAGACAGGTTCTGTATTTCCGGCAAAACGGGCAAGATGCCACGCTGGGCGAAAGCTCATTAGGGGGCGGCGAGTTGTCTGGCCTGATGAAATTCCAGAATACCGATCTGCAGCTGGCAAAAGACCAGCTCTGGAAAATGGCACTCACCGTGGGCGATGCCCTTAACAAGCAAAACCAGCTGGGTGTTGACTTGAGCGGCACGGCGGGCGGCAATGTCTTCAACCTGATCCCAGTAGAACCCACCAGCGCCAACGCAGGCACGGCAACGCTGAATGTGAGCGTGAACCCGACAACCGGCAACGTTGACCCCACAGCCCTGGTTCGTTCAGACTATGTAGTGTCTGTTGCCTCCTACAACGCCGGCACCGGTGCTGGTACGGTCAACATCACACGCCTGTCCGATGGCAGCACCCTGGCAGGTGGCCCCTTCGCCTTCAGCAACCCGCCTTCTGCGGTTGTCGCCGCGACGGCGGATGGCCTCGACTTTGAATTCACCAATGCCAGTGCCACACTGGCTGCGGGAGACACGTTTACCATCCGGCAAAGCGCTGCCGCCGGTCGAATTGCCTCAGCCATCACCTCCCCCACGAAGCTGGCGATGGCCAACGCCGTGGTGGCAGTTCCGGCGGCAACCAACACCGGTTCGCTTGCACTCGACAACCTGCAGGCCTCCCAGGCCAATCCAAATCTGTCTGCCACCGTGACCCTGACCTTTGACGGTGCAGGCGGCTTTACTGTCGCCGGTGCTGTCCCTGCTGTCGGTGCTACCGTGTCCTACTACCCAGGACAGCCTATCACCTACAACGGCTGGACCTTGTCACTGAAAGGGGTGCCTGCAGCCGGTGACACGATCACCGTACAGGCGAACGACTCTTCCATTGTGGTCCCTGGTGGCACCAACCTGACGGGACCGGTCACGAGCGATGCCGGCAATGCCCGGGCCATGCTCAACTTGCGTGACAAGTCGGCCCCGCTGATCAGCAGTTCGCCCATCAGCGACATCTACGCCAACGTGCTGTCCGACATCGGCATTGCCGTTCAAGGCGGAAAGGCTGCTGCCGAAATTTCCAAATCACTGGTCACTGACGCAGAACAGGCGCGCGCCGCCATCTCGGGCGTCAACCTGGATGAAGAAGCGGCCAAACTCATTCAGTTCCAGCAGTCGTATCAAGCGTCAGGAAAAATGCTTCAGGTATCGCAGGCTATTTTCGACTCCTTGCTGCAAGCGGTCCGATGACTGACTACCGCACGGACGAAAGGTACAAGACATGAGAATCGGCACCGCCAACATGTATGACAACGCGCTGGACAATCTGACCGCGCGGCAAAATGACCTGGCCGCCAGCCAGGAGCAACTCACATCGGGCAAGCGCGTTTTGCGCAGCAGTGATGACCCGGTGGCCGCATCGGTCGCCGAGCGTGCCACCACGCGTATTGAACGCATCAAGATGGAACAGCGCACACTTTCAGCGCAGCGTGACACGATCAGTCAAATCGAATCCACGCTGGGTTCTGCCAATGTGTCGCTGCAACGCTTTCGCGAGCTGACCGTGCAGGCCGGCAGTGCCGCCATGTCGGCCAATGACCGCACCAGCCTGGTACAGGAAATGCGCGGACTGCGCGATGAGATTCTCAAGGTGGCCAACTCCACGAACATCGCAGGCTTGCCGCTGTTCAGCGGACTGGGCAGCAATGGTTCGCCCTTTGTAGACAACGCCACTTCCGTGGATTTCCAGGGAATTCGCGGCCAGGCTTCAGCCAGCGACGTCAGTTTGCCGATCTCGATGGACGGCCATGTTATTTTCGAGAATATTGCCAAAGACAACGGTTACTTCAACATCACCGGCCAAAGTGCAGCAGCCGGCCAGATATGGACCGACCAGGGACAGGTCACCAACCCCACCACCTTCACCGCTGGCAATGACTACACCGTGCAATTCACCACGGTCGGGCCCACTACCACCTACACCGTCAGCCGTGTCGCACCCGCGGCCGTCCTGGCCGCAGCGCAACCCTATACAGCCGGACAAACGATTGCAATCAACGACCCGCTGGATCCGACCCACACGCTGTCTTTTGCCACCAACGGCTCACCCCAGACCGGTGACACGCTCACCATAGGCACCAGTGCGCTGGCCCGTCCGCCTGCCCAGGCCACCATGAACGTGTTCGAAATGATGGACAGCATGATTTCCACCATCTCCAATGCCCCCAGTACGCAACCCGGCCTCACGCAAGCCATCCAGAATGCCCTGGTCCAAATTGACGCCAGCATCAATCGCATGAGTTCTGCGCGCACGCAGGCTGGTGCCTTGCTGAACCGTGCAGACTCCATCAGCAATTCACAGGAAACACGCACGCTGCAACTTGAAAATGACCGCGTACGCTCCGAGGATCTGGACATGGTGAGTGCCATCTCTGATTTCCAGAACAAGCAGACCGGTTATGAAGCTGCACTGAAGTCCTACGCCCAGGTGCAGCGCCTCTCATTGTTCAACTACTTCAACTGACACATAAGTCCATGGCCCAAACAGTTCTCGGTGGCATCAGCCTGGGGTACCAAGCCCTCTGGAGCCCCTTGCGCCAGCTTGCCGGTTTCCAGCTTTTTATTGCATCCACCGAAGACAGCCACTTCGATGCCGAGCATCTGCTCAGCACCCTCAAGGAATCCTGGTCACAGCAAGCGCCCCAGCTCCTGCTGAGCGTGCAGGCACCTGGCCTGCTGGCCGACATCCTTGCGCACGGCGCGACGGATGTGGCCTGGATCAAGGTTCCCCAATCCTGGCTGGCCGACGCGGCCATGGCGCAACGCGTGCACCAGGCGCACCAGCGCGGCATGCAGCTTGTCTGGCAGGGCGAGCCTGGCCAGCAGCCCAGTGCGGCGCTGGCACGCTGTTTTGCCCGCACCCTGGTGACATTAACTCCGGAGCAGGCGGGCATCGCCATGCGCATCGCGCTCGGCCATACCCCCGGTCATCTGCCAGAACCGCCGGCCGAACTCAACAGCCCCGTCGCAGCAGGACAGATATACGAGGGTGTGGCCAGCCGCGTGCTGGCCCATCACTGTCTGGATGAGCAGGGCGCCTGGGCACTGGCTGGCTGGCCCACTGACGACGTGCTGCACAGCCTGCCTCACCAGCTCATCCAGCCCAGCCAGCCCGCCTTGGCCAAGCTGGTCGACGCGATCGATGCCGACGCATCCATTGATGAGATCGAACACAGCTTCAATGAACAACCCATACTGGCCTACCGCTTCCTGCGCTACACCAACTCCGCCGGCCTGGGCCTGCGTCAGGAGATCGAGACGCTTCGCCAGGGCCTGATGGTGCTTGGCTACACCCGCATCAAGCATTGGCTGCAGACGCAATTGCCCACCGCCAGCCACGAGCTTGACCTGGTACCCATCCGCAGTGCCATGGTGCTGCGTGGCCGCCTGATGGAACACTTGATGAACGCGGGTGCTGAAGACAACCTGCGCCGCGAAATTTACATGTGCGGCATGTTTTCACAAATCGACCTGCTGCTGGGCGAGCCACTGGACATGGCACTGCAACACCTGCCCCTGCCCGAGCGCACCCTCAGTGCCCTGCTGAAGCACAGTGGCCCCTACTACCCCTACCTCGAGATTGCCATGGCCCTGGAAACGCCAGACACGCAGGCCACCGCCCAGCTGTGCCAGACACATGAGTTGAGCATCGAGGATATCAACCGGGCCCTGCTGCGCACACTGACCACCTTCCAGCGGCGTACTGACCAGCCAGGCCCACCCGCCTGAGGCGCAGCCTCACATCGCATCGCGCAGGCGCGCAAAGACCCGCCAGAACTGCGCATCCTGCGTGGTCGCAAAATTCACCCGCATCAGCGTGCTGGGCTGGCGCATGGCATGAAACAGCCCGCCCGGCGCCAGCAGATAGCCCTCATCGAGCATGCGCTGCGCCAATGCATCGGTATCCACCCCCGTATCCACCCAGCCGAACAGGCCGGCCGGCGGCGCCGCAAAACTGCAGCCATGCGACAGGGCCAGACGCACGCTGCGCGTGCGGGCCAGGTCGAGCCGGGTGCGTATGCGCTCGGCATGGCGGCGCAGCTGCCCCTGGTCGATGCACCAGGCCAGGGCCTTCTCCAGCAGGGCCGGTGTGGTCAAGGTCGTGAGCAGCTTTGTGTTCAGCAGCCGCTCCACCAGTTCCGGCGCCGCCGCCAAAAAGCCGACACGCCAGCCTGGTGCCAGAATCTTGGCAAAGCCGCTCACGTAAATCGTGCGCTGCAGGTTGTCCAGCGCGCACAGGCGCGTTGCATGCTCAGGCGCGATGTGGCTGTAGGTATCGTCCTCGACGATATGAAAGTTGTACTGGTTGGCCAGTTGCAGCACGCGGTGCGCGCTGGCCGGCGTGAGGCAATAGCCCGTGGGGTTGTGGAACACGCTGACACTCACAAACAGCTTCGGGCTGTGCTCCTTGCAGTAGCGTGCCATCACCTCCAGATCGGGGCCGTCCGCCCGGCGCGGCACCGGCAGGATGCGCATGCCCAGCGCCGCCAGGCGCGCAAACTCGATGGCCCAACCCGGCTCCTCCACCATCACCGGATCGCCCGCGCGCAGCAGGGTGCGGCTCACGATGTCCAGCGCCTGCGTGGCCCCCACGGTGGTGATGATCTGCTGGGGCGAGGCATTCACGTTCAGCCCTGTCAGCTTTTGCGACAGCGACTTGCGCAAGCCCGTGTCTCCGGCAGGCTCACCGTATTGCAACGAGAACGCCTGCAACGCCTTCGTGCTGGTCACGCGGCGCACGGCGGCCGGCATGAAGGCAGTCTCCAGCCAGTCCGGTGGAAACGCCCCCATGCCAGGCTGGGGCTTGTCGCTGCTGCCCTGGAACATGCCACGGATGAGGGCCGTCGCGTCCACCGGGACATGCTGCTGCGCCCGTCCGCCGGTGCCTTCCGTTGCCACTGCATTGGCAGCGCCCTGCGGATATATTTCATGGGCTGCAAGCATCTCCCGCACGAAGAACCCACGGTTACGACGGGCCTCCACCAGTCCCTGCGCCAGCAACTGGTCGTAGGCGGCCACCACGGTGGAAGGGCTCACGCCCTGCTGCAGCGCGCACTGGCGCACCGAGGGCAAGCGTGTCCCCGGCGCCAGCAGCCGGTCGCGAATGCGCTCGGCGAAGCGCCCGGCGAGTTGCTCGGTCAGGGATTGCGACTGTGCTTTCATCAACATGGCATACCTCTTGAAACCTGGCTGTGCTGTCAACGCGAGCAGTACAGAATGAGTGATTGTCTGAAAAACTGTATTGATAGTGTGCTGGTCTGCACGGTAAAGTCAAGGCCTTGCCACAGGAGACCCTGCGCGATGGATGTTGCTGAATTGACCGCCTTGCTGGTGCTGACCACGGCCGCGAGCTTCACGCCCGGCCCCAACACCACCTTGTCCACCGCGCTCGCGGCGAATCGCGGCCTGCGCGGTGCCATGCATTTCGTGCTGGCCGTGCCCGTGGGCTGGGGCCTGCTGTTCAGCCTTTGCGCCGGTGGGCTAGGCGCCATGGTGGTGGCACTACCACCGCTGCGCCTGGCCATCCAGGCCATGGGCATCGTCTACCTGCTGTGGCTGGCCGCCAAGCTGGCCCGCTCCAGCCAGTTGGCGCAGGCTGATGCCTCGCGGCTCGACGTCACCTTCGGGCAAGGCGTGATGCTGCAGTTCCTCAACATCAAAGCCTGGATGCTGGCACTCACCGTGGTGGCCGGCTGGCTGGCAGGACACAGCGATGCGATGGCGCGCTTTGCACTCATCCTGCCGCTGATGCTGGCCTTTGGCCTGCTGAGCAACCTGACCTATGCGCTGGTCGGCTCGCTCTTGCGCGACTGGCTCAGCGGTCCGGCGCAAACCTTTGCCCGGCTGCGCTGGTTCAACCGCGGCATGGCTGCCGTGCTGGTGCTCACGGCCCTCTGGATGGGCACCTTCTGATCATGTCCCAAGCTTCAATCCATGACCTTCGCCGCGGCCTCTGGCTCGGCGCGCTCGGCGTGGTCATCTTCGCGCTGACGCTCCCCATGACACGGCTGGCCGTCGGCACACCTGAGGCACCCCAGTTTTCGGGCGTGTTTATCGCCAGTGGCCGGGCTGTCGTGGCCGCCGTGTTATCGGCCATCTTTTTGCTCGCCACGCGGGCGCCCTGGCCCCAGCGCGCCGACTGGGCGCCGCTGGCCGTGGTGGCGCTCGGCGTGGTGTTCGGGTTCCCGCTCTTCACCTCCATCGCCATGCGCCATGTCGAGGCGGTGCATGCGAGCGTGATCGTCGGCGTGCTGCCACTGGCCACCGCCGCCGTGGGGGCCTGGCTTCACCGGCAGCGTCCCTCCGTGGGCTTCTGGCTCTGCGCAGCCAGCGGCACCGCACTGGTGGTGCTGTTTGCGATTCTGCGTTCGGGCCAGGGCGGCCTGTCTCTCGCCTGGGCCGATGGTTTGCTGCTGCTGGCCATGGCCAGTGCGGCGGTGGGCTATGGCGTGGGTGCGCAACTCTCGCGGCGTCTGCGCGCCGAGCATGTAATCTGCTGGGCCTTGCTCATGTCTTTCCCCTTAAATCTACCTCTAGCCCTTATGGAATGGCCGCAAGCAGCTATTAAACCAATAGCATGGGGTGGCTTTGCTTATGTAGCCGTGTTCTCCATGTGGCTGGGCTTTTTTGCCTGGTACCGCGGGCTGGCACTCGGTGGCACAGTGCGGGTGAGCCAGGTGCAGCTGCTGCAGCCATTCCTGTCCATGCTGTTCGCCGTGCCCCTTTTGGGCGAAACACTGGACGGTTTCACCGCGGGGTTTGGCCTCGCCGTCGTGGCCGTTGTCTTCATTGGCCGCAAAATGCCTATCCACACACCTCGTCCAACTCTGCAACCCCTGGAACACACACCATGAGCGCACCTCTCAGCTCCGCCGTCCTCGCCGCCAGCCCCTGGGTCCTGGCAGAGCGCGCGGCCGGCATGAACCCTTCGGTGCTGCGCGAGCTGCTCAAGGTCACCGAGCGCCCCGGCATCATCAGCTTTGCCGGCGGCCTGCCCTCGCCCAGGACTTTTCCGGTGGAGGCCTTTGCCACGGCCTGCGCCAAGGTGCTGCGCGACGACGCCAGCGCCGCACTCCAATACGCCGCCAGCGAAGGCTATGCGCCGCTGCGCGAGATGGTGGCGGCCTCGCTGCCCTGGCCGGTGGACCCGGCCCAGGTGCTCATCACCACCGGCTCGCAGCAGGGCCTGGACCTGGTGGCCAAGGTGCTGATCGACAAGGGCAGCCGCGTGCTGGTGGAGACCCCCACCTACCTCGGTGCGCTGCAGGCCTTCGCGCCGATGGAGCCCAGGGTGCAGAGCGTGGCGAGCGACGAGGAAGGCATTGATATCGCCGCCCTCCAGCGCACACTGGACACGCTGGCCGAACAGGAACATGCCCGCGCCCGCTTTCTTTACGTGCTGCCCAACTTCCAGAACCCCACCGGCCGCAGCATGAGCGAGGCGCGTCGCGCCGCGCTCACACGCTGTGCGGCAGAGCAGGGCCTGCCCCTGATCGAGGACAACCCCTATGGCGAGCTCTGGTTCGACGCCCCGCCACCCGCGCCCCTGACGGCGCGCAACCCGGACGGCTGCATCTACCTCGGCTCGTTCTCCAAGGTGCTGGCACCCAGCCTGCGCCTGGGCTATCTGGTGGCACCGGCATCGGTGTTCCCCAAGCTGCTGCAGGCCAAGCAGGCGGCCGACCTGCACAGCCCCGGCTTCAACCAGCGCGTGGTGGCCGAGGTCATGAAGGACGGTTTTCTGGAGCGCCATGTGCCCCTCATCCGTGCGCTGTACAAGGCGCAGCGCGATGCGATGCTGGCCGCGCTCACGCAGCACATGCCGCCCGAAGTCAGCTGGAACCAGCCCGCTGGCGGCATGTTCCTCTGGGCCCGCCTGCCCGCCGGCATGGATGCCACCGCCCTGCTGCCAAAGGCCGTCGACAAGGGTGTGGCCTTTGTGCCAGGCACCGCCTTCTATGCCGACCAGGCCGATGCGCGCACGCTGCGCCTGTCCTTCGTCACCGCAAGCGCTGAGGAGATTCAGCGCGGCGTGGCCGCACTCGCGGCCGTCATCAAGGAGCACATGGCATGAGCCTGTCCACCCACAGCCCCCACACCATCGGCACGGCACGGCCCTTCAAACAGGTCGACGTGTTCACTGACACGCCTTATTTCGGCAACCCGCTGGCCGTGGTGCTGGATGGCAGCGGCCTGAGCGATGACGCCATGCAGCGCTTTGCGCGCTGGACCAATCTGTCGGAAACCACCTTCGTGCTGCCGCCCACACAAGCTGGTACAGACGCCGGCGCCGACTACCGTGTGCGCATCTTCACGCCCGGCGGCGAGCTGCCGTTTGCAGGCCACCCCACGCTGGGCAGTTGCCATGCGTGGCTGGAAGCGGGGGGCACCCCGCGAGCGTCAGGTATCGCAGAACGCACCCCGCAAGCGTCAGGTGCGACGGGGGAAGCCCCCAAGGCAAGCGAGGTCATCGTGCAGGAATGCCAGGTCGGGCTGGTCAGCATCCGTCGTCACGGCGCCAGTCTGGCGTTTGCCGCGCCTCCGCTCAAACGCAGCACGCCGAGCCCCGAGCTGCTCGCCAAGGTCATCACCGCACTGGGCCTGGCACCGGCGCAGGTGCTCGCCGCGCAACTGCTGGACAACGGCCCGGTCTGGCTGGGCCTGCTGCTCGACAGCACCGACACCGTGCTGACGCTGGAGCCGGATCATCTGGCCCTCAAAAGCATGCAGCAAAAAGTGGGCGTAGCCGCCGTAGAGTCTGCGCCAGCAGCTACTAATTTAATAGCACGATCAAACCGCGAAGCACGTGCCTTTGCCGACCATGCAGCTGACCACGCCGCACTGGCCACGCCGGATCTGGAGGTGCGCGGCTTTGCCGCCCCTGTCGGCATCAATGAGGACCCCGTCACCGGCAGCCTCAACGCCAGTCTCGCGCAATGGCTGATCGCTGAGGGCCACCTGCCCGAGCGCTACCTCGCGGCGCAAGGCACCTGCCTGGGCCGCGCCGGGCGCGTGCACATTGAGCGCGGCGCCAGCGGCCAGGTCTGGGTCGGTGGCCAGAGCGTGACCTGCATCGACGGAAAGGTACAGCTGTGATGGCCACGGTCGACCATCTGGTGGTCATGGCCGCCTCGCTCAACGAAGGCGTGCAATGGTGTGAGGCCACGCTCGGCATCACGCCCGGGCCGGGCGGCGAGCACCCGCTGATGGGCACGCACAACCGTCTGTTCAAGATCACCTCACCAGCGTTTCCCGCCGCCTACTTCGAGATCATCGCCATCAACCCGGCCGCCACGCCCACCCGCCCGCCGGGAAGCCGTCGCTGGTTCGACATGGATGACCCCGCCTTGCGCGCGCGCATCGCCCGCGACGGGCCGCAACTGGTGCACTTTGTCACCAGCGTGCCGGATGCGCCGGCCGCCGTGGCCGTGCTCCAGGCACAGGGCATAGCACGCGGCGAGGTGCTGCAGGCCTCCCGCCCCACGCCCGCTGGCCTGCTGCAGTGGCAGATCACGGTGCGCGAGGATGGCGAACGCCTGTTTGACGGCTGCCTGCCCACACTCATCCAGTGGGGCCCCACACACCCTGTGCAGGGCATGCCGGACAGCGGCGTCCACCTGCAAAGCCTCGCCGTCACGCACCCGCAGGCCGATGCCCTCAGCAACGCCTACCGCGCCATCGGCCTGTCAAGCGTGGCCGTGCACAGTGGCTCCGCACGCCTCACGGCGCAGCTGCACACGCCCAAAGGGCCGGTCACATTGCATTCCAGTCCACTCCTGAATTGATAGCTAAGGTCGCTTGAGTGACAAGGGCTGGAGCCTGATTTTTGCCACAATAGCCGGATGGGAACTCTCTACCTCGTGCGCCATGGCCAGGCCTCATTTGGCGCGCAGGACTACGACAACCTGAGCGAGCTGGGTCAGAAGCAAAGTGTGCGGCTCGGCGAGTACTGGCGTGAGCGCGGGCTGACGTTTGACGCCGTGATCACCGGCACCCTGCGCCGCCACGCGCAAACCTGGGCCGGCATTGCCGAAGGGCTGGGCCTTGCCAACCCGCAGCAAGCGGCATCGACCGCTGGCGCCCCCCTGCTGTGGCCGGGCCTCAACGAATATGACAGCGAGGCGGTGATTGCCGCCATCCACCCGCACAAGCTTGAAAAGCCCGACACCCCCGAGCTCTACCGCCACCACTTCCGCCTGCTGCGCGACGGCCTCACGCAATGGATGAACGGTGTGGTCAGTCCAAAAGGCATGCCGACATACCCCGAGTTTCTGGCCGGCGTGACCGGTGCACTGGCCCATGTGCGCAAGCACCATGAGGGCAATGTGCTCATCGTCTCCAGTGGCGGGCCCATTGCCACGGCGGTCGGCCATGTGCTGGGCACCACCCCCGAGACCATCATCGAGCTCAACCTGCGCATCCGCAACAGCGCCGTGACCGAGTTCGCCTTCAACCCCAAGCGCCACACCCTGCAGACCTACAACACCCTGCCGCACCTGGACCGCCCGGACCTGGCGTCCTGGGTCACTTACGCCTGAACAGCGTCGCGCCCGCCCTTGATCCGGCAGGGCCAATCTTGGTTGACTAAACTACCCTCACGGAGACTCAACCCAGGGAGGCATCTGTGAATCCATCACCCGATTCGACGCCGGCACGGCAACGAGCCCACATCCTTCAGGAACACAGCACGACCTACCGTGCCATTCGCCAGGCCACCGAAGCGCTCGCGGCGCCACTCTCGGCAGAAGACTGCGCCATCCAGTCGATGCCGGACGCCAGCCCGGTCAAGTGGCATCTGGCACACACCAGCTGGTTTTTTGAAACCTTTGTGCTGGCCCCCCACCTGCCGGGCTATGGCGACTTCAACCCCGCCTTCCGCGTGCTCTTCAACTCGTACTACAACGCGGTGGGCGACAAGCACCCGCGTCCCGAGCGCGGCATGCTGTCCCGCCCCGGCCTGGACGAGGTGCTGGCCTATCGCCACCATGTTGACCAGGCCATGCTCACCCTGATGCAGCAACCCGCTTTGGCCGGGCAAACTGCGCAGCTGATTGAGCTGGGCCTGCACCACGAGCAGCAGCACCAGGAACTCATCCTGACTGACCTCAAGCACCTGCTCTCGCGCAACCCGCAAAAGCCGGCCTACCAGAAGCAATGGCCCCTCACCTCAGTGCGCAGCAGCAAGATGCAATGGCTCTCTTTCGCTGAGGGGCTGCGTGAGATGGGCCATGACGGGCCAACCTTTGCCTTCGACAACGAAACCCCTCGCCACCGGGTCTGGCTCGATGCTTTCCAGATCGCCTCGCAGCCCGTGACCCACGGCGACTTCATCGAGTTCATCGACGACGGTGGCTACCGTCGCCCCGAACTGTGGCTTTCCGCCGGCTGGGATGCTGTCACGCAACAGGGCTGGCAGGCCCCCGCTTACTGGACCCAGGATGCCGGGCAATGGCGTGTTTTCACCCTGCATGGCGAAGTGGCCGTTGATCCCGATACACCGGTCTGCCACGTGAGCTTTTTCGAGGCCGAGGCGTTTGCGCGCTGGGCCGGCGCCCGGCTGCCGACCGAAGCCGAGTGGGAGATTGCCGCGCGCGATGCACCCCGCGCCGGCAATTTCCTGGAGAGTGGCGCCCTGCACCCCCTCGCCCCCAAACCCGCGCGCGCCGAGGGTTTGCTCGCCCAGGCTTTTGGCGATGTGTGGGAGTGGACCCGCAGCGACTACGGGCCTTACCCCGGCTTTCAGCCCACCGCTGGCGCCGTGGGCGAGTACAACGGCAAGTTCATGTGCGGCCAGCATGTGCTGCGCGGTGGCTCGTGTGCCACGCCGGCCAGCCATATCCGCGCCACCTACCGCAACTTCTTCCCGCCGGCGACGCGCTGGCAGTTCTCCGGCCTGCGCCTCGCGCGCGATGCCTGAGTCAGGCCAGCTTCTTGCTAGTCATGAAGCATGGCCCCCACCCTGACCCCTACAGCCGCCACCGCTGACGCCAGCCTGCCGCCCGACCCCCAGTGGCGCGCACAGGAACTGCTGCTGATGCGCGAGGTGATGCGGCTGATCGGCAAAAGCCTGGCCCCTGATGTGGTGCTGCGCGAGATGCTGCACCTCATGTCGGAGTTGCTGGGCTTGAACCGCGGACGCATTGTGCTGCGCGACACCGACTCACCGGCCAGGGAGGCCACCGCGCGCATTGTTTACGCCTACGGCCTCACGCGGGCCGAGATGGCACGCGGCGTCTACGCGCCCGGCGAAGGCATTACCGGCCGGGTGCTTGCCACCGGCCAGCCCATGCTGGTGCAGGACATCGACGGCGAGCCCCAGTTCCTGGCCCGCTCCGTGGCACGCAGCCAGTTGCCGGATGAAACCGTGGCCTTCATGGCGCTGCCCATCGAGGCCAACCACCAGACCGTGGGCGTGCTGGCCTGCCACCGCATCCGCAGCCGGCTGCGCCACCTCAATGACGACATGGCGCTGCTGCAGATCCTGGCCACGCTGGCCGGGCAGGTGCTGCAACTGCAAACCCTGATGCAGGAAAAAACCCGCGAGCTGGAAACCCGCAACGCCCTGCTCACCCACGCGCTCGACGCCGCCGCTGTGCGCTATGGCATCATCGGCAGCTCGTCCGCGCTGCTGCAGGCACTGGGCGAGCTGGAGCGGGTCTCGCAGGCCCAGGCCAGCGTGCTGCTGCTGGGCGAGTCCGGCACCGGCAAGGAGCTGTTTGCGCGCGCGCTGCACCTCTCCAGCCAACGCCGCGATGCCCCCTTCATCAAGGTCAATTGCGCGGCCATTCCCGACACGCTGTTCGAATCCGAGCTCTTCGGCTACGAACGCGGCGCCTTCACCGGCGCTGCCAGCGCACGGGCCGGCTGGTTTGAGCAGGCCGACCGCGGCACCATCTTCCTGGATGAGATCGGCGACATGCCGCTGGCCATGCAGACCAAGCTGCTGCGCACGCTGCAGGAGGGCACCATCGTGCGGCTGGGCGGCAAGCGGGAGATCAAGGTCGATGTGCGACTGGTGGCCGCCACCCACCGCGACCTGGAAACCGAAGTGGCCCACGGCAGCTTCCGGCGCGACCTGTTCTACCGCCTCAACGTCATCCCCATCCGGCTGCCGTCCCTGCGCGAGCGGCCCGAAGACATCCGCACCCTGGCCATCCATTTTGTGAATCGCGCCAACCAGGCCAACCAGCGCAACGTCAACCTCTCGCCCGCGGCGCTGGCGCGGCTGCAGGCCCACCCCTGGCCCGGCAACATCCGCGAGTTGGGCAACGTGATCGAGCGGCTGGTGCTGCTGACCGACAGCACCCTGGTCACCGCCACCGAGCTGGAGCGCTTTTTGCCGCGTGCGGGTGTAGAGCCCGTCCACCCGCACGAGCTGCCGCGCCCGGCCGCCTCGCCCGGCGCGGCACCCACGCAGCCCGCCACCGGCGCCCCGCTGGTGCGCGGCTACCTGCCTGCGGATTCACACAGTGTGGAGGAGTTGCAGCGGGTATTGGCCCTGCACCGCGGCAACCAGTCCCGCGCGGCGCAGGCCCTGGGGTTGACGGTGCGGCAGTTTAGCTATCGCTTGAAAAAGGTGACGCCGTAAAACGACGGGGTCGACAGGGTCACTCCTTGAGCAACCCGGCTCAGGCGCCGAGCCAGCTTTCCACCTTGTCACGGCTGGGCACGCCACCCGCATGAACCACTTTACCGTTGATCACAACGCCAGGCGTGCTCATCACACCGTAGCCCATGATGTCGCGCAGTTCTTCGACCTTTTCCAGACTGACTGTCACGCCTCTGGCCTTCGCCACCTGGTCAATCAGCGCGATGGTGTTTTTGCAGTTGGCACAACCTGTGCCGAGTACCTTGATGTCCATGATGAGTCCTTGATGTGAGATTAAAAGGGGATGACTTGTTATTGGGCGCTCACTCGCGCTCCATTTCGAGGTAAGTGAGGTTGGCCAACTGGGGCAGCCACACGTCCGCATGTTGCAGATGTTTGAACGGCGCACCGTCAAACCCTTTGACCGCTGCGCTGAGATCAGTGCCTTGCTCCACGGCTTTGCCCATCTGCCGGCGCAGCGCCAACAAGAGGTCCCGTGTGTCTTTGCGAGCCGTGGCCAGATCGGTCACATTGCCGTGACCGGGGACGATAACCGTGGGCTGGATCTGATCAATCACCGCGAAAGATTCCAGCCAGGCCCTGGTGCTGCTCACCGGGAGCAGACCAAGAGTCCGGTCCACATAGACCACGTCGCCGGTGAGCATCACGCCGCTCTGCGGCAACCAGACCAAGCTGTCACCCGGCGTGTGGCCGCCGTGGCGGTGCTTCACCTCGATCACGACGCCACCGAACTCCAGCTTGTTTTCAGGCCCTTGCAACCACCGCGTGGCATAAGCGGGTTCGGTGCCATCCAGTCGCTCCTTCAAGACCGGCTTCAAGCCGCTCAGATGCTCCTGCGCCCGCGCCTTCATGTCAGCCTCGGCGTCGGCATGGGCGATGATCTCGGCCCCATGGGCCTTGAAGTAACCGTTGCCCAGCCAGCGATGATCCTGCCCGCCGGTGTTGATGACCCACTTGATGGGTTGTGGCGAGACCTTCCTGGCCGCTTCGGCAATCTGGCGTGCGCTCTGGAAGCTAGCGCCCGGGTCGATCAGCACCGCACCGTCTTTGGTCACCACCAGGCCGATGTTGGCATTCAGGCCCTCGTTTTCATACGTGCGGCCCCCGGTATCGCCAACGTGGGCGTACACACCTGGCGCGATGGGCCGGAAGCTCACCTCCACCGCCCGCGCAGGGCCGCTGATCAGCGTGGCAGCGCTCACAGCCAGCGCCATCCAGAACTTTGTCATTGTTTCAGTCTCCTTGTTTTTGATGCGTCAGAAGGTCACAAGACCGCGTTGAAAACAAAGCCCACCAGCAAGATGCCTGCAGCCACCACCCCGGCGAAGGTCGCGATCAGCCGAACCTTGAGCACCTTGCGCAGGATGATCATCTCCGGCAGCGACAGTGCAATCACGCTCATCATGAAGGCCAGCACCGTGCCCAGCGCCGCACCTTTGGCCAGCAGGGCCTGCACGATCGGAATCACGCCAGCCGCATTGGTGTACATCGGCACACCAATGACAACGGCCAGGGGCACCGACCACCAGGCGTCCTTGCCCATGAAGCTGGCCATGAAGTCCTGCGGTACATAACCGTGAATACCGGCGCCAATGGCGATGCCCGCCAGGATGTAGGGCCAGACCTTGCCCACGATCTCGTACACCGAAGCAAAACCTGCCTGCACACGGTCGGCCAGGGTGATGTCCGCCGCTTCAAACCCGGCGGACATCCTGGGCATGTCGCGTACCCAGTCTTCCAGGTGGGCCTCCATCTTCAGGCGCCCGATGACCCAGCCCGCCGCAATGGCCACCGACAGCCCCAGGCCGAGGTAGAGCAGTGCCACCTTCCAGCCGAACATGCCAAACAGCAGCGTGAGCGCCACCTCATTCACCATGGGGGCTGCAATCAGGAAAGAGAAGGTCACCCCCAGCGGCACCCCGGCCTGCACGAACCCGATGAACAGCGGCACCGCCGAGCAGGAGCAAAACGGCGTCACGATCCCCAGGCTGGCTGCCATCACATTCGCCACGCCCTCGGTGCGGCCAGCCAGCAAGGCACGGGTGCGCTCGGGTGTGAAGTAGCTGTTGACCATGCCCATGACGAAGACGACACCGGTGAGCAGCATCAACACTTTCGGGGTGTCGTAGAGGAAAAACTGGAGCGCTCCACCCAGATGGCTGTCACGTTCCACCGGCAACCAAGCCACCAAGGCTTCTGACACCGGGTTCAAGGCCTGGTAGATGGCGATCCACACCATGGCTGCGAGCATGAGGAAGGCCGCAGGTTGGCGACGGGGCCAGGCTTTGATGGAAAGCGTGTGTGCGTTCATGTCAGTGAAGACGACTGACACATCAAAAAGACGCACTTATCAAGAAATTATTTTGTAACTACCTGGAGAACAGGCGACAGGCCGGGCCCCGATCCCTTGGCAGGGCGCCTCAGCGCTCACCCGGCTGATCAAGCAGTGGGCGCGGCACAAAATCCTCAACATGACCGGCCTCATCCACCTTGACCTGACAGGCGATGGTCATGCGCTCATGAAGGCGTTGTCGCGCACGCTGGAGGCGAGATTTCGCGGTACTGAGGTTGAGGCCAACCCGGGCCGCATAGTCTGCCTGTGACAGGCCCTCCAAGTCGCACAGCACGATGGCTTCCCGGTCTGACCCTTTGAGCTCTGACAACACCCGCGGCAGACAGGCCGTGAGCTTGTCCACGGGGGCATCCTCCGGCAAGACGGCAGGCAAATCGTCAGGCAGCTCCACCATCTCCCGTTTGAGCTTCAAACGATCAGCCAGCGCGTTACGGGCAACCTCGAAAAGCCAGGCCCTTGCATTTTGAACACTGCAAAACCTGTCTCCCTGGCGCAAGGCCTTCATGAACAAGTCCTGCATCAGGTCGTCCACGTCCTGAGGCTGGCCAAGCCGGTGGCGAAGCCAGGACCGCAGCTCGGCGGCGTGGTTTTTCCATGCGGTGTCCAGGCAATTCATGGCATTTACGCGCTACGGAGATGGGGAGCCAATTCGTTGCGCCGATACGGCCAACGCGTGCACAAGGTCAATTTCCTTCATCCATTGACGATACAACAGTTATCGGATGTATTTTTCAATCCGCCCTGACATCCCCGGCTTGGCTCACGCTGTCGCGCGAGCTGGGCGTGGCTTTTACCTGGGCTACGCCGAGCTGGTCAGCGAAGCCGGGGTGGAAGAAGGCGTGGACAGCATCGGCGGCAGTTGCATCATCGCCCCCTCGGGCGAGGTGGTGGCCCGGTGCCTCACCAAGGGCGACGAGGTGGCCATCGCCCGCTGCGACCTGGACTTTTGCGCCGTGTACAAACGCACCACCTTCAACTTTGACCTGCACCGCCAACCCCACGCCTATGGCCTGATCGTCGAGCGCAAGGGCGAAACCCTGGCAGCCGATGGCTCACCGCTGAGCGCGCCGCCGACCGCCTGAATTGCCTGCTACACCGCGCGCCCATCGTAGTGGTGCACCGCCATGGCAGAAAGATCCACGCCCTCCAGGCAGCGTATGTTCACGGCCGCCATGGCGTTGCCCTTGGGGTCGATGCCCTCGCCATAGGGATGCATGCCGCACGTGGGGCAAAACAGGTGCTTGATGACGTGCTTGTTGAAGGTGTAGCTGCGCATGGCTTCGGGCGGCGTCAGCAGGCGCAGTTGGGTGCGCGGCACAAACCACATGAGTGAGCCCTTGCGCTGGCAGATGGAGCAGTTGCAGTCCATGGCGCTACTCAGTTCGCCCTCCACTTCAAATTTGATCTGGCCGCAGTGGCAGCTGCCGCTGTAAGTTGTCGAGGTCATCGTTCTATCCTTTCTTTTCCATCAAGATCGTCATGTCTTACTTACCTGCATCAGGCAGGCACGATCACCATCCAGCCCACGCCAAAGCGGTCTTCCAGCATGCCGAAGGCGGGGGACCAAAAAGTCTTGCCCAGCGGCATCGTCACTTTGCCGCCGCCTTGCAGCAGCGCGTTGAAGCTGCGCTCAGCCTCGGCCGCATCGGCCACGCCCAGCGACAGCGAAAAGCCCTTGAAACTGGGCTGCATATTGCTGTTGCCGTCTGACACCATCAGCATGGTGCTGCCAATGCGCAGGTTGGCGTGCATGATCTTGTTTTCAAACCCGGGCGGAATGGCCCCCGGCGGCGGCGGGTCTGGGGCCTCGTTCATGCGCATCTGCAGCGTCACTTCTGCGCCCAGTGCCTCCTTGTAGAAGGCAATGGCCTCTTCGCAGCGGCCGTTGAAAAACAGGTAGGGTTCGACTTTCATGTGTAGCTCCTTGCTTAGTTGGGGATTTCCGGCTCGACCAGTTTGGCAAGCTGGGCCAGTGACTCTTGCCAGCCCAGGTAGCACATCTCGACGGGGATGACGGCGGGCAGCCCTTCCACCACGATACGCAACTCGGTGCCACAGGTCACAGGCTTGAGGGTGACTGTGATCTTCATCTCACCAGGCAGGTTTGGGTCGTCAAACTTGTCGGTGTAGCAAATCTTGCTGGCGGGTAGCAGCTCCAGGTATTCCCCCCCAAAGCTGTGGCTGCCGCCCGTGCCGAAATTGGTGAACGCCATCTTGTAGCTGCCGCCCACCCTGGCATCCAGGTGAGAGATCTTGCAGGTGAAGCCGTAGGGCGCCACCCATTTGCTCATGGCATCGGGCTCCAGGAATGCCCGGTAGACGCGCTCTGGTGGCGCCCGTAGTACCCGGTGCAGTGTGACGGTGTTGGTGGTGGACATGGTCTGCTTTCCTTCAGGTTAAAGATGCCGCAACGCCTTGTTTTGGCTGGTTTTGGCCGTGACGAACACTCATTGTGTACAGCGTACACAAAAGAATACCATGGATAATGGACAGTGTCCACATCCTCATTCATGTCCACCTCTTCCGCCCCCCCCACACGTGACACCTACCGCCATGGCGACCTGCGCCGCGCCCTGCTGGAAGCCGGCATGGCGCTGGCCCGCGAAGGGGGCCCCGCAGCCGTCAAGCTGCGCGAGGCCACCCGCCAGGCGGGCGTGGCGCCCAATGCGGCCTACCGCCACTTCGCCAGCCAGCAGGATCTGCTGCAGGCGGTGCGTGCAGAGTCTTTGTCTGCAGTGGCCAAGGCCATGGAAGACGAGCTGGCCGCCATCCCGCCGGGCCTCTCACCGGCCGACCATGCCCGCGCCAGCGTACGCGCCGTGGGCACCGGCTACCTGCGCTTCGCCCAGGCCGAGCCGGGCTTGTTTCGCACGGCGTTTGCGCGCTCTGACAAGCTGATTCAGGCCACGCCCGAATGGCCTACGGCAGGGCCGGGCGGGCGCAACCCCTATGAGCTGCTGTGCGATGCGGTCGACCAACTGGTGGCGGCCGGCATCATGCCCGCCGCCAAGCGCCCCGGCGCCGAGATACTGGCTTGGTCCGCCGTGCACGGCCTGGCCATGCTGGTGGTGGATGGCCCGCTGGCAGCACCCGTGGGCCCGCACTTCCAGGCCTTCGGCCAGCGGCTGCTGGATATGGTGGAAAAGGGGCTCTAGCTGTCGGGATAGGTGGGAGCGCCACCGAGCTGCGGATTCTCACAGTGCGGAGGAGTTGCAGAGCGTGCTGGTTCTGCACTGCGGCAGTTTGGGTACCGGCTGAAAAGAGCAGCGCCGCAAAACCCTGGGCGATGAGGCGTTGTCGGCTGCCTGTTTTCGGCAGGAACGGAGGTTCACAGGTTTGTAATCAAAGTCCGACTCAGGCTGGTCAGAGTCATTCATGCCCCACGATCGGAGCGACTGCGGCCGGCAATGACCGGCCATTCGACGGACTGCCGCACAGAGGGTCGCTTCGACGCCGGCATCGGGCATTTGATAGTTGCCGGAGCAATCCCAGTGTGGCCGACCGATCTCCTACTTGAAATTACATGAGCGCCGCACCCGCTAGTCTTCATCCCAATTGCCAAGAGCGTCACCAGCATGATCTAATTTCACGTTTATCATATGTCAGTAACTCAAATAGGCCTTCAACGCGCGTAGGCAGCAATGAGCGCCATCTTTGCAGGAACCGGCGGCGCAATGGGTTAACTCCGGTTCAGTGGGGGTGCTGCATCCGGTCCAGCTTGCGTGTGCTTAATATTCGTATAGGCGGCAGAGTCTTCGGCTCGCACGATACGTTAACCAACACAGACACAACGAAGATGCTTAACTTTCGCTTCATCGACCTGTTCGCTGGCCTCGGCGGGTTCCATCTGGCGCTGGACCGCCTCGGTGGAAAATGTGTCTTCGCGGCCGAGTGGAAGGAGCACCTTCGCGACCTCTACAAAGAGAACTTCGGCCTGAGGCCGGAAGGCGACATCACGCTTGTCCATCCGCAGGATGTCCCGGATCATGACGTTCTGACTGCGGGCTTTCCATGCCAGCCATTTTCCAAGGCTGGCGAGCAGTTGGGCTTCGAGTGCACCGAGCAGGGCAATCTGTTCTTCAATGTCGCCTCCATCCTCCAGGAGAAGAAGCCTACCTACTTCATCCTTGAGAACGTCCCCAATCTGCTGAAGCATGACGAAGGCCGTACGTGGGCGGAAATCCAGAAGATTCTCGGCGAGCAACTTGGGTATCACATACGAGCCGAGCGCTTCTCGCCACACAACTTCGGCATTCCGCAGATTCGTGAACGCGTCTACATCGTGGGTTCCCTACTGCCGCTCGATGCATTCGCTTGGCCTAAGACCTGCGACGCCGACACCAACATCGATACCGTGCTCGACGATAAGCCCGCCAACGCGAAGAAGCTGTCCGCCCAAGTAAATGAGTGCCTAGAGACCTGGGACGCGTTCCTGAATGCCGCCCCGTCCACTGTGGAACTTCCGTCGTTTCCGCTCTGGTCAATGGAGTGGGGTGCAACCTACCCGTACGAGGAGACCACTCCCCACGAGCTACAAAAGCAATACGGATACGACGGACTGCAGGGCTTCAAGGGTAGCCACGGGGCAAAGATTGGGTACCTGAAGACTTTCGAGGAGCGGTGGGCGGCGCTTCCGAGTCATGCTCGTACGCCACAGGCGAAGTTCCCAAAGTGGAAGCAGGACTTCATCCGGCAAAACCGCCAGTTTTATGACGACAACAAGACCTGGATTGACCCTTGGCTGCCAAAAGTTCTGAAGTTCCCGTCAAGCCTCCAAAAGCTCGAGTGGAACATCAAAGGCGGCAAGCGAAACATCTGGGACTACGTCATTCAATTCCGAGCTTCCGGCGTTCGTGTCAAGCGCCGCACTACCGCTCCCAGCTTGATTGCGATGACGGACACGCAGGTCCCCATCATCGGCTGGCAGAAGCGCTACATGACCCCCCACGAGTGCGCGCGCCTCCAGAGCCTCGACGAACTCAAGAAGCTCCCTGATAGCCCAACCAAGGCGTTCGCCGCCCTTGGTAACGCTGTTAATTCGAAGGTCGTGGAAGTGGTGGCCAAAGCACTGCTAGGCACTCACACACCGGCCGAGGTAAAGCGCAAGCGCAAAGAACTCGAGGTGGCCTAATGCCCGTAGCAGGCGACCTGGGACCTATCGAAATCCGGCCTGAAGTAACAATGCTGTCGGTGCTCCGGCACCTGAACTACAAGCCATGGTTCGCAATCGCGGAGTTCATCGACAACGCGGTGCAGAGCTACGTGAGCAACAGAGATGCGCTTGTTGCGCTGCACGGCCCTGACTACAAACTTAAGGTAGATGTCCGTATGGACACCTCAGGCCCAGGCTTGATAGTCGTTACCGACAATGCTGCCGGCATCTCCGCAGCCGACTTCCCGCGTGCCTTCCGAACTGCACAGGTCCCGACGGACCGGAGCGGCTTGTCCGAATTCGGAATGGGCATGAAGAGCGCGGCGTGTTGGTTCGCGCAGACGTGGAGCGTGCGCACAAAGGCGCTCGGGGAGCAGGTAGAACGCACCATTGCCTTCGACATACGACGCATCATTGACAACCGCATCGAAAGCTTGGACACGATTGTTCGAGAGGAAATGTCACCTGCACCGTACACCGTTGTGACGATGCGCGGCCTGCACCACGTTCCGCAAGGCCGAACCGTCGGAAAGATAAAAGAGCACCTGGCGAGTATTTATCGAATGTTCCTGCGCGACGGCCGGCTTGAGTTGACCTTCAACACGGAGCAATTGGCGTACACATCTGCGTCGGTTCTCACGGCCGTTCCGTACTCGTCGCCTGGCGCGCCGATTCCAGATGCCGAACCGGTCGAGTGGACGAAGTTGATAGATCTGGACTTTGGCAAGGGGCAGCGAGTCACAGGTTTTGCTGCGCTCAGAGAGGTCGGCTCGACGCCGTACGCTGGGTTCGCACTGTTTCGGCGCGACCGCCTCATCGAGGGCAGTTACGACGAAACCTACCGGCCCAGCTTCATCTTCAAGCAAACCAACAGCTACCAATACCAGCGCCTATTCGGTGAGTTGCACGTCGAAGGCTTCGAAGTCAGCCACACCAAGGATGGCTTTCGCTGGGAAGAGTACGAAGACATATTCCTAGAGCACCTAAAAGCCGCACTCGAGGCAGAGCCGCTAGACCTTATTGCGCAAGCTGAAAACTATCGGGCGCTGCCGTCCCGCAAGACCATTGGGGCTCGAGCCGCCGCTGCGACTGACACGGTCGCAAAGCACCTCGCTGATGACGTCGCCCCTCTGCTGGTCGACGCGCGCAAGCATCCCGCGGCCCCTGAGACGCTGCCACCGGCGCTGGCGGAAGTCGACCTTAAGGCCTCTGAGCGCACGGTGACACTTGACGATGGGACGTACAGGTGGGTCGTTACGCTCAGAACGTCTATCGACCCTGCACGCGAGGACTGGGTCTCCGTCGCCAAGGATGATGTCGTGGCAGGAGATGAGGACAGAGTACGGCGCCTCGGCATCGACCTGTCCCTGGCGCATCCATTCTCAGTCGAGTTCCTTGGTGCAAACAACGAGAACGTGGAACTGTTTTTGCGCGTCGCCACAGCAGTAAGCATTTCCTTGTTGCTCTCCGAGGACCTTTCGGGAAACCCACCCGAGAGTGTCCTATACCACTTCAACTACCTACTGAGAGGTGCGCTGGCCCGTGCCCCAATGACGAATGGCAACCACGATCCAAATACTGAAAACCGTGAAGCCTCCCCTGCTGTGGGAGCCTAAGCCCAAGGACTTCACTGACGCCTTCCTCGAAAGCAAGGCGGCGGACCCGAACGGTCCGAACATCAAAGAGCTGACGTCCGGGCCCAAGTCCGTGCTGCACGAGTCCTTGTGCATCCTTGGTCGCTGCTTGCCTCCCACTGAACCTGCCGGCCGCGAAACTGGCCTGGTAGTGGGGTATGTTCAAAGCGGCAAGACAATGTCGTTCGAGACCGTGATCGCTCTGGCCCGGGACAACGGCTATGGACTGGTCATTGTGTTGGCGGGCACGAAGAATACGCTCCGAAGCCAGTCCGAGGACCGCTTGAAGAAGGACCTCGGTCTGGTGAATGGCAGCGACCATTGGCACCACTTCTCCAATCCAACTAAGAAGCTGCGCTCGCAAATTGAAGGCCGGATTGACGACTGGCGCAAGAAACATTCGCGCAAGTCGCTGCTAGTCACTGTCCTCAAGCATGGCGGGCACCTCGACAAGCTCACCGAGGTGCTTGGCTCCGTAAACCTCACCGACGTGCCAACGCTCATCGTGGACGATGAGAGCGACCAGGCGAGCCTCAACACGAACGCCAGCAGAATTCGCACGAACCGGGTGCCGGCAACGGCAATGAGCACGACCTACGAGCGCATACTCGGTTTGCGCGACGTGCTACCGCATCACTCGTACCTTCAGTACACGGCAACACCTCAGGCCAATCTGCTTTTGGCCCAGACAGACCTTCTCAATCCTTCATTCTCCGAGCTCGTAACGCCAGGCGACGGCTATACGGGCGGCCATGCCTTCTTCAAGAGAACTACGGACTTGACGGTGGACATACCTCCCGGCGATGTGCCGACCGCGCAGACTCCGCTGAAGAGTCCACCGAAGAGTCTTCTGAGCGCGCTCCGATATTTCTTGCTTGTTGCGGCTCAGCACGCGTTGACGCGCGACCGGAATAGCCTCAAGCCGAAGGACCGAAACCGTTCGATGATGGTTCATCCTGCGGCGGCTACAGCATCACACAAGGTCTACAAAGGCTGGGTGGAGAGGGCGTATCGAAGCCTGAAGAAGATGATTGGAGACGAGCACACGACGAAGCCGGCAGCCGTCGCGGCCATCTTCCAATCGGAGTACGTTTCGCTCGCCAAAACCTACACGGACATCAAGCCACTGGGGGACCTCATCGAGGCAATGGTCGAGGATGTCTTCACAGATCTCGACCATGCGGAGGTCAATAGCACTCCCGAGGCCAATGAGGTCGATTGGACAGCCACGCGCTACTGGATTCTTATCGGCGGTGCAAACCTTGACCGCGGGTACACCGTGGAAGGCCTCTGTATTACGTATATGCCCCGTGCGCTCGGTGGCTCACCCGCTGCGGATACCTTGCAGCAGCGGGCGCGTTTCTTTGGCTACAAGAAGTCCTATCTCGGTCTGTGCCGGGTGTTCTTGCAAGCCGGTGTACGGCAGGCATTCACCGAGTACATCGAGCACGAGGACTTCATCCGAGAGGCGCTCGAGAAGCATCGAGGGAAACCCCTGCGGGACTGGCGGCGGGACTTCATCCTGACCCAGATGCTTAGGCCCACGCGACTCAACGTTATCGGTCTCGGCACTCGTCGAGTGCTCGTCGACGAGTGGATGGTTCCGAGCGTCCTTCATCGAGATGCCGCGGCGGTTGCGGTCAATCACAAGCTGTTGGATGACGTTGAAAATCACTGGAGCGCAGGCTTCACACGCGTCAACGCGGCGACGATTCCGCAGCTAGCTCCTGCTAAGGGTCGGTCTCCCAATGACCTCATCGAAGCCGTCCCGCTGAAAACAGTGCTCGACGATTTCTTACTGAAGGTCGAGGTGAAGGACCCCGGCGATGCCGAGGAACACGGTGCAATGCTTGTAGCGCTTGGCAGTCTGCTGGCCAAGGACCCATCACTGAAGGTTGACGTGTACCTAATGAACAACCTGAAGGCTGGCTACAGAAGTCGTGTTGGTACTGGAACTCTCGCCGCCAGCCATCCATGGGCACCCATCAACCAATACTTCAGCGCGAGCGCGAACTCAGTCAACGACAAGAGCTTCTTCACCCCAGACCGCCTTTCGCTACAGTTGCGGCGGTTCGACCTTGGTCACCACCTGAACCGGGCTGACTTGGCCGATATCCGAAATGTCGCCTGGTACGCGCTGCGTGTGCCCAAGCGCTTCGGTAAAGACTTGCTGGTAGAGGCGCGCGGCTGATGGACTTGTACGAAGGGTTTCAGGCGCTGGTATCCGCCACATCCTCTACTGAGTTCGCGGCGGTACCGGTTGGCGCGCGCCGGAATGACTTCTTGGCAAAGAGTGCCGACGGTGCGCCGATTTTCCTCGTCAGCGACTCCAGCGCTGCCACATACACGCCCGGGACCACTCTGAAACACCTGAGCATCCAGTTTCATGTTACCTGCCGAGTTCAATCTGCAGCGGGCCCCGTGGACGGGCAGTTCGCGCTCATCGCATGCGATACGGCAGTTCCAGAACTGTACGAACTTTTCGTCAGGTGTGTGGGAGCTGCGATTGAACAGCTCCCAGACGCTGCGAAGACTCCGGACATCGAGTCGTGCGTGAGGTCGTTGCTTAACCTCTTTCGCGCAATGAACGCTCCGGGTGGGCGTGAGATTGCCGGTCTTTGGGCGGAACTCTTCGTCATCGTCCAATCCGTCAACGTTTCGGCCGCAGTCCGGGCGTGGCACGCAAACACATTCGAGCGATTCGACTTCTCGTGGCTTGGCGGTGTACTTGAAGTGAAGGCCACGCAAGGTGGGGCGCGCGTTCACGAATTTTCGCTCGAACAACTGGCCGTTCCGTCAGCGGGTCTTGGGCTGGTCGCCTCGCTGCTTCTCCAGCCTCTGACGAACGGTGTTGGTGTTATGGATTTGGCGACCAAGATTGACGCGGCTCTTCATGATGAAGGTGACCTTCGACAACGTCTTTGGTCGAACATCGCGACCGCACTTGGAAGCGAATTCAGCGAGAAGTTGGATCGGCGCTACGACCTGAGCTTCGCGGAGCGCCAGGTGGCAGTGTTCAACATGGCTGACGTACCAGCGCCGGAGCGGCCGATTGACCCTCGTGTCACCGCCCTCCGATTTCGTTCCGACCTGACAACAATGACTTCAACTGTCGCCGAATCAGGGCTCAAAGCCCTGTCGGGCCTCTTCCGGACTACATGAAGCCATCGCCTACGAGGGGTGGCGCCTGATCCGTCGGGACATGAATAGAGGCGCAAGGTTACGCGAAGCACCCTGCGACACCACATTCACCGTTTCTGCGCACCTTCAGTGAAGATCGGCCATGTGTGTCCTTGTCGCTTCATTGCCATAAAGACCCAGCGGCCGCTAGGTGGGTGCAAGCGGTCCTTGCGCTGTCCGACGCGACCGACCGCAACCGCTGTATTCTGTTGAAAAACTCGACTGAACAAAATTTCTCAAGAATTTAGGGGTCATCAAACCATTAGCTGCCCCTCGATCGTCGATCCTGAGCCGTTCTGAAAGGTTGATTTTTTAGCAAAATCAATTCGCAGCGAGCTCTGCGAGTTTTTCAACAGAATCGCTGCAAACCAGTCATCAGCTGAGCCCATCGAAAAACGTTGAGGGTCAATAATCGCCGCTCACTGAACTCCAGCCCAAACCCCAGCTCACACAATGTCGACATTCCATCAACATTGTCGACACAGCCTCGCCGGCCAACAACCAGCACCTCCTGATTTGCTCCTTTTTTAATAGCTACTTGCGCATACTGCAAAAGGGCTACAGCCACTTTTTATAATAATTTTTATCGACACCGCTGCATGGCACGGGGGTTGCAATAAGCAACACAGGCATCTGCCTTCAACCCGTTGAGAGGACACCATGAGCACAGCGACCACTCCCGCCACAGTTTCCACTGTTCTGATTTCTCCCGCCGAGCTGCAAGCCCTGCAAGCCAGCGAGCCGGTGGTCGTCATCGACACGCGCGATGCCGACACCTATGCCCTGGGCCACATCCCGGGCGCGGTGAACCTGCGTGAGACCTTTACCTTTCTCGCCACCTCCACCCCTGAGGGGCTGAAGGAGCTCAAGGCCACTTTTGCCACCCACCTGGGTGCCGTGGGCCTGTCGGGCAAGGAGACCGCCGTGTTTTACGAAGACGCGCTGAACAGTGGCTACGGCCAATCCTGCCGCGGCTACTACCTGCTCACCTGGCTGGGCTACCCCAAGATCAAGGTGCTCAACGGCGGCTTCTCGGCCTGGAAGGCGGCCGGCCTGCCGGTCTCCACCGAGACGGTGACGCCGGTGCCTGCTACTTTCCCCGCCAACCTGCCCATGGCCGACGTGATGCTGACCAAGGAGGACGTGGCCGCCGTACTGGGCACCGACACCGTGCTGCTCGACGTGCGCGACGTGGACGAATGGATTGGCGACAGCTCCAGCCCCTATGGCAAGGACTTTGCCCCGCGCAAGGGCCGCCTGCCCGGCGCCAAGTGGGTGGAGTGGTACCGCTTCATGAAGCCCACCGCGCAGGGCCCGATGTTCAAGTCGCCCGACGAAGTGCGCGCCGAGTGCGCCACCCAGGGCATCAGCCCCGACGACACGGTGTACCTCTATTGCTTCAAGGGTGCCCGCGCCTCCAACACCTTCCTGGCCCTCAAGCAGGCGGGCTTTGGCGATGTGCGCATGTACTTTGGCTCGTGGAACGAATGGTCGCGCGACGACAGCCTGCCCATCGAGTCTGGCCTGCCCACCGCCAAGAGCACGCGCGCCAAGCCTGCACTCGCGATGGCGGCCTGAGACCGCACGCGCTGTCACGCATGGCTGTCGCACCGCCCCTCTATTACCAACCCTGTCTCTTGAAAAAGGAAAAACACATGTCCTCCGCTGAACTGCTGGAACCCACTGCCTCCGTCACCACTGTCAAGGCCTACCTGCGCCCGATCGACCGCGACGGCCTGATGGCCTTTGCCGAGAAAGGCCGCAACAACCCCGCCAGCCGCGGCACCAACAAGGTCCACACCGTGATGGAGGGCCAGTACCGCTCGCTCAGCACGGTGGGCAACCATGCGCCGGTGGTGGTGGATGAGCCGCTGCACCTGTTCGGCCAGGACACGGCGCCCGCACCGGGCGAGATTGTGCTCTCGGGTCTGGGTGGCTGCCTGGCCGTGGGCATCACCGCCGTGGCCACCTGGAAGCAGGTGAAGCTGACCAAGCTGGAGGTGTTTCTGGAGGGCGACATTGGCAACCCCGCCGCCTGGGGCGCCGATGGCGCGCTGCAGAAGACACCCCCCGAGATGGGCTTCCAGGCGATCCGCGTGAAGGTGCTGGTAGAGGGCGACGCGCCGCGCGAGGTGCTGGACGAGATCGTGCAGCACGCCAACTACTACTCGCCGGTGGCCAACACCCTGCGCAACCCGATTCCGTTCACCATCGGCCTGGCTGACTGAGCCCAGCCAAGCCTGCATACACCCGCCACTACCCAAGGAGCCCGCATGAACCCCGCCGACCTGCCCCGTGACCTGACTGCTGCACCGCCCCTGGCGGCCGATGCCCTGCTGGCCGCCGTGCGCGAGGTGGCACAGGGGCCGCTGCAACAGCAGGTAGAGGCCATTGACCGCGAGGGCCACTACCCTGCGGCGGTGTTGCTGCAACTGGGTGCACTGGGTGCCATGAGCGCGCACCTGGACGCACCCGCAGGCCCGGGCAACTACGGCCTGGCGATCCAGGCCATGGCCGAGGTGTCTCGCGTGTGCGGCGCCACCGGCTTCATGATGTGGTGCCAGGCGGTGTGCGGCCTGTACATGCAGCAATCGGGCAACCCGGCGCTGATGGGCGAGGCACTCATGCAGCACAGCCGCGGCGAGCGTCTGGGCGGCACGGCCCTGTCCAACCCGATGAAGAGTTATGCGCAGATTGAGAGCCTGCTGCTCAAGGCGGTTCCTGTGGAGGGTGGCTACATCGTCAACGGCACGCTGCCCTGGGTCAGCAACCTGGGGCCCGACCATTACTTTGGCGCCATTGCGGCGGTGATGGATGGCGAGCAGCCCGCCGCTGCAACAGGAAGCGCCGCATCCGCGTCGCGGGAAGTAATGTTCCTGCTGCGCTGCGATGCGCCGGGCGTGGAGTTGCGCGAGTGCCCCAGCTTCTCGGCCATGGAGGGCACGGGTACTTATGGTGTGCGGGTAAAGGACCTTTTCATTGGTGCAGACGAGATCATGGCCGACCCCACCAAGCCCACCATTGCCCGCATACGCGCCGCGTTTGTGATGCTCCAGTGCGGCATGGCGGTGGGCATCACGCAGGGTGCGATCGACTCCATGTGGGCGGTGGAGCCGCAGCTTGGCCATGTGAACCAGTTTCTCGAAGACCGGCCCGATACGCTGCAGGCCGAGCTGGACGGCCTGACGCAGCGTGTGATGCGCCTGGCCGAGACGCCGTTCGACAGCTCCAATGACTTTTTCATCGACGTGCTCGACGCACGCGCGCATGGCGCCGAGCTATGCCTGCGGGCTGCCCAGTCTGCCCTGCTGCACCAGGGTGCGCGCGGCTACCTGATGAGCTCGGAGGTGCAGCGGCGCGTGCGCGAGTCGCACTTTGTGGCCATCGTCACACCGGCCATCAAGCACCTGCGCAAGGAGATGGCGCGCCTGAGTGCCGAGGAGATGCCGGCATGAGCGCACTAAACGCCATCTCCGAAGCCGTGCAGGCACTGAGTCCGTGGCAACAATACATCTGCCATGCCTGCGGCTATATCTACGACGAGGCCGAGGGTGACCCCGACAGCGGGCTGGCAGCCGGCACCCGCTTCAGTGACATCCCCGAAGACTGGTCTTGCCCGCTGTGCGGCGTGAGCAAATCGGATTTCGAACTTTATGCCCCGCCCAGCCTGGATGCCCTGCGCGCCCAGGTGGGTGACTGTGCCCCGGCTGCTTCATCGACTCGCCAGCGGCATAAGCCCGGGGTGGTCATCGTTGGCGCCGGCCGGGCCGGCTGGCAACTGGCCGAAACCTTGCGCAAGGCAGATGCCGAGCTGCCCATCACCATCGTGACGGCCTGCGCGGGCGATGTGTACGACAAACCGCAACTCTCGATCGCCATGGCGCGCAAGCTGTCGCGTGAAAAACTGGTGCGCGAGAGCGGTGCTGCAGCGGCACAGCGGCTGCAGGTTCGCCTGCTGCCGCACACCCAGGCCATCCGCATCTGTCCGGACACCCGGCAACTGCGCACCACGCGCGGCACGCTGCCTTATGCGCAGCTGGTGCTGGCACACGGCGCACAGGCGGTGCTGCCGCCGGCCATGCCGCCATCGCTGTGCTGGCGCATCAACCACCTGGGGGCCTACCTGCAGCTGCGCGCCGCGCTGGGCCATGTCGACGAATCCGGGCCAAAAGACGTGTTGATCGTGGGTGCCGGCCTGGTGGGCAGCGAGCTGGCCAACGACCTGGCGCTGGGCGGCCACCGCATCACCCTGCTCGATGTCCAGGCCGAACCCCTGGCGCGCTGGCAGACCGAGCGGGCCGGGCAAAAGGTACTGCAAGCCTGGCAAGACCTGCCCATCAACTTTGTTGGGAACGTAGAGGTGGCGAGTGTGGAAAAAGTGGCCGGGCGCTTTCGCGTCACAACCGCCTGCGGCCGGCGCTTCGCGGCGGATCAGGTGATTGCCGCCACGGGGCTGCAAACGCCGGGGCGACTGGCACAGAGCGCCGGCTTGGCCTGGCAAAACGGAATTGCGGTGAACCCGCAGACCCTGCGCACGAGTGATGCCCACATCCACGCCCTGGGCGACTGCATCACCATCGACGGGCAGGCCAGCCGGTTCATTGAGCCGATCGCACGCCAGGCCATCACCATTGCGGCCGACATCACGGGTTGCACGCCCGTGCCTTATGAGGCCAGAGCGGCCATCGTGCGGGTGAAAACCACCTCCCTGCCGCTGACACTGCACTGAACCGACTGCATAGAATTACCTGCGGCATTCTCTTCAAAAGGTTTTTCATGGCAGACATTTCCGGGCTTGAGCTCTATGCCTTCTGGCGTTCCTCCGCCACGTTTCGTGTGCGAGTGGCGCTCAACCTCAAGGGCCTGACGGCGCATGAGCATTTCATCAACATGGATGCGGGTGAGCAGCGCAGCGCAGCCTACCTGAAGATCAATCCGCTCGGGGGCATTCCGTCCCTGGTCGAACCGGGCCATGCACCCATCACCCAGTCCCTGGCCATCCTGGAGTTTCTGGAAGAAGCCCAGCCCACGCCGCCCCTCTTGCCCAGCGACCTCCATGGCCGTGCGCGCGTGCGCTCGCTGGCAGGCATGCTGGTGTCTGACACCCACCCGCTCATCACGCCGCGTGTGAGGAAGCAGCTTGCCAGTGGCAATGGAAGTGGAAGTGGCAATGGGATTGACGATGCGGCATGGAAGGCCTGGCAGACCCACTGGTTCAGCACCGGGCTAGCGGCGCTGGAGCAGCGGCTAGCCACGGAGGCTGACACGGGCGACTTTTGCCACGGCGATCAGCCCACCATGGCCGACATCTGTCTGGCCAGCATCATGTCCATGGTGCAGGTTTTGAAAATCAGTATTCCGGCTACGCGCACCATCGACCGGATCATGGCGCACTGCAATGCACTGGATGCGTTTGCACGGGCGCAGCCCGCCCGGCAGGCGGGAGCGCCCGCCTGACGGGCCCGGCTTACCTGCTCAGCTCTTCATAGCCCCAGTTCGCTCAAGCCCGGATGGTCATCGGGACGCCGGCCCAGCGGCCAGAAGAACTTGCGCTCTGACGCCTTGATGGGCAGATCGTTGATGCTGGCATGGCGGTTCGCCATGAAGCCCTGGGCCGTGAACTCCCAGTTCTCGTTGCCGTAGCTGCGAAACCACTGCCCACCATCGTCATGCCATTCATAGGCAAAGCGAACGGCAATGCGATTGTCTGAAAACGCCCAGAGCTCCTTGATCAGCCGGTAGTCAAGCTCCCGCACCCATTTGCGCACCAGGAACTCGTGCACCTGGGCTCGCCCCACGGGAAACTCTGCACGGTTTCGCCAGTGCGTGTCCTCGGTATAGACCAGCACCACGCGATCCGGGTCGCGCGTGTTCCAGGCGTCTTCGGCCATGCGAACCTTCTGCGTGGCGGATTCGAGCGTGAAGGGAGGCAGCGGGGGTTTGGTTTCCATCATGATGTCCTTGTGCATGCGTTATGTAGACAGGTCTGTCTACATGGGCAGTTTATCCAAAGTAGACAGATCTGTCTACAATCAGTGCATGCCCCGCTCACAAAAAACCGTTGCTCCACCACCCCCTGCCCGGGAACGCATCCTGCTGTGCGCGCATGCGCTGTTTTACAAGGAGGGGATTCGTGCAACAGGCATTGACCGCGTGATTGCAGAGTCGGGCGTCACCAAAGTCACCTTCTACCGGCATTTCCCCAGCAAGAACGACCTCATCCTCGCCTTCCTGGAATACCGTCACGCGCACTGGATGGCCTGGTTCGTGGATGCCCTGCACCGCCATGGCAACCAGCTTGATGCCCTGGTTCCGGCGCTGGCCGAGTGGCTGGGGGATGAGGGCTTTCGCGGCTGCGCCTTCATCAACAGCGTGAGCGAGCTGGGTGCTGTGCTGCCCGAAGTCGTAGCGATATCACGCCGCCACAAGCAGGACATGGTGTCTGCGATTGCAGCCCTGTTGCCACCCGCCCGGCAACGCGGGCAGCAAGCCCAGGCGATTGCACTTGCCGTAGACGGCGCCATCATCCGGGCACAGTTTGACCAGGCCCCCGATGATGCGCTGCAGACACTGGCGCATATTCTGAAATCGCTGCAGGCCGGCGCGAGCCCCGCCGCCACCCGGGCGAAGGCGGCGGCGCGCTGACGATCCCTGCAGCTCAGTACGATCAGTACTGCTTGTAGGGCAGGAACTTGCCCGACAGCACCACGTTGACGCGGTCGCCCTTGGGATCGGCTTCGCGCTGGATGTCCATGCTGAAGTCGATCGCGCTCATGATGCCGTCGCCGAATTCTTCATGGATCAGTTCTTTCATGGTGGTGCCGTAGACGCTCACCACTTCATACAGGCGATAGATCAGGGGATCGGCAGGGATGGACGTTGGCAGCGAGCCCTTGTAGGGAACAACCTGCAGCCATTTCTGCTCTTCAGCCGTCAGGCCGAATATTTTGCCGATGATCTTGGACTGCTTCTCGTCCAGCGTCATCTGGCCCAGGCAGGCGGCGGTGACCCACTCCTTGCTCAGGCCGACCTTCTTGCCCACGGCTTCCCATTTGATGCCTTTGGACACTTTGGTGGCGATGATTTTTTCTGTGACGTCGTTGCGGTTCATGCTTGGCTCCTTGCTTTCAGTTGAAGTAAATAAAAAATGGAAATAAATAGAGAGAAATAGAGAGTGAAAAAATGCTGGTCAGTGCGCGGTGGCACGGGTCACCAGAAAATCGACAATGTGGTTGCGCAACTCGTAATACCCCTCGAGATGGTGCAAGCCGGTACGGGTGCGCTCGCGCGGCAAGGGGTTGACCACCACTTCGGCGATGCCGCCTGGCACATAGCCCGTGTCCGTCTCGGCGCCATTGCTCATGAGCAGAATGCGGTCGGCCAGCAGAATGGCCTCGTCCACTTCATGGGTGATCATGAAGACGGTTTGCTGGGTCTGGCGCACGATGGTCATGAGCTCGTCCTGGATCGTGCCCCGGGTCAGTGCATCGAGCGCACCAAAGGGCTCATCCAGCAGCAGCATCTTGGGCTGGATGGTGAACGCCCGGGCAATGCCCACGCGCTGCTTCATGCCGCCCGAGAGCTGGCTGGGTTTCTTGTCGATGGCGGCACTCAGGCCCACCATGGCCACATGCTTTTCAACCTGTTCGTTGACCTGGGCTCTGCTCCATTCTGGCCAACGCGACTTGACGGCAAACGCGATGTTCAGACGTACGGTGAGCCAGGGCATCAACGCATGGCCCTGGAAGACGACGCCACGCTCCAGGCTCGGCCCGGCGATTTCGCGGCCATCCATGAAGACGTTGCCCGAGCTGGCCGTGTCCAGCCCCGCGAGCACGTTGAGGATGGTCGTCTTGCCGCAGCCTGAGTGCCCGATGATGCAGACGAACTCGCCCTTGTCGAGCGTGAACGACACATCGGCGAACACCGGTTTGGTCGCGACATAGGCCTTGCTGAGTTGTTCGATTTTGAGGAAGCCGTCCACGTTGGGAGCCTTTCGTTGAGAAGTACCTCGTCTGCCCGTGCTGATGGCATCGCGCAATGACACATCACTCCACATAGGTCACCGCCTTTTGCAACTGGCCAAAGGCCAGGTCAAGCAGCATGCCGACCACTCCGATGACCAGGATCGCGAAGATCACGTTGGTGAGCGAGAGGTTGTTCCATTCGTTCCAGACGAAGTAGCCAATGCCGGTTCCCCCCACCAGCATCTCGGCCGCGACGATCACCAGCCAGGCGATGCCCATGCTGATGCGCATGCCGGTGAGGATGGTCGGTGCGGCTGCCGGCAGAATCACCTGGAAAGCCTTGCGCAGCGGGCTGACCTCCAGCGTGCTGGCCACGTTGAGCCATTCGCGCTTGACAGCCGAGACACCAAAGGCGGTGTTGAGCAGCATCGGCCAGATCGAGCAGATGAAGATCACGAACACGCCGCTGACATTGGAGTCCTTGAGGGTGTAGAGCGCCAGCGGCATCCAGGCCAGGGGGCTGATGGGCTTCAAGACCTGGATGAACGGGTCGAAGGCCTTTTGCATCAGCGGCGACATGCCGATCAGGAAGCCAAGAGGAATCGCCACCGCCATGGCCAGCAGGAAACCCAGGGCCACGCGGGCCAGCGAGTACGCCAGCTGGATGCCGATGCCCTTGTCGTTGGGCCCGTTGTCGTAGAAGGGGTTGGACAGCTGCTCCCAGCTGGTCCTGGCCACCTCCAGCGGCTGCGGAAAGCCGCTGGTTTTCTCCGTACCCGGGGCCTTGCCCATCATCTTGGCGTACTCGATCTCTTCAACCGTCATGCCCGCACTGGACCCGCCCACCGAAGGCGCCGACGTGCTGAGCTGCCAGGCGCCGACGAACACGACAAAGAGGATCACGGAGACCAGCGCAGCGCGCAGGTTCAGGTGTGCGGTCTTCATGGTCACGCCGCCTTGCTGATGGCGAAGCTCTTGGCATAGGCGGCGGCCTTGGCCGGGTCAAACTCCTTGCCCATGATGGTGTGCTTGGTGTAGCCCGAGCCGGCCTTGAACTCCATGCCAAGATCCTTCATGTGTTTGCGCGCATCGGTGATCAGGAAGACCTTCTCGGCGATCTGCTTGTAGTTCACCTCGCCTTTCACATAGCCCCAGCGCTGCATCTGCGTGAGCATCCACACCGCCATGCTCTGCCACGGCATGGGATCGAAGTCGGCGCGGTCAGGCACGGTCTGCACCTTTCCGAGACCGTCGGCAAAGCGGCCGGTGAGCACCTGCGCCACCACGGTTTCGGGCTGGTTCAGATAGGCCTGGGGCGAGATCACCTTGGCGATCAGCTCGCGGTTCTTCGACTGGCGCGCCATGGCCGCCGCTGTGAGCACCGCGCGGTAAAGTGCCGCGAAGGTATTGGGGTTCTGCGTGATGAACTCGGTGCTGGTGCCGAAGGCGCAGCAGGGGTGACCCTCCCACAAATCCTTGGTGAGGATGTGCAGGAAGCCCACTTCGTCGTACACCGCGCGCTGGTTGAACGGATCGGGGCCGAGGTAACCGTCGATGTTGCCGGCACGCAGGTTGGCCACCATCTCGGGTGGTGGAACGACGCGGATCTGGACATCGGTGTCGGGGTTGATTCCGGCTTCGGCCAGGTAGTAGCGCAGCAGGAAGTTGTGCATCGAGTACTCGAACGGTACGCCGAACTTGAAACCCTTCCACTGTTTGGGATCGCGCTTGTCCTTGTGCTTCACGTGCAGCGTGATCGCCTGGCCGTTGGTGTTCTGGATCGTCGCCACGTTCATGGGCACGGGGTTGGAGCCCACCCCCATGGAGATCGCCAGCGGCATGGGCGAGAGGAAGTGCGTGGCGTCGTACTCCTTGTTGATCATCTTGTCGCGGATCAGCGCCCAGCCTGCGGTCTTGATCACGTCCACGTTGAGGCCCTGCTTCTCATAGAAG
This sequence comes from Gammaproteobacteria bacterium, assembly GCA_018815325.1. Classification (GTDB taxonomy): domain Bacteria; phylum Pseudomonadota; class Gammaproteobacteria; order Burkholderiales; family Burkholderiaceae_C; genus JAHIYE01. The sequence continues at coordinate 95,584 of JAHIYE010000009.1, forward strand.
CCCAGCGGCTTGGCCATGATCAGCGGAGTGGCACAGGTGATCGGGATGAACCCGATCTTCAGATTGGTTTTCTCCAGTGCGCCTTGTTTCTCCTGCGCCATGGCCTGCAGGCTCGCCACCGGCAACAGGCTGGAGATGGCGGCCATGGCCGTGCCCTTGCCCACGGCGCGCAGGAAGCGGCGGCGCATGTCGTCTTGCGGAAACAGCGCCTTGACCAGCGTGGCTTCAATGAACTCATTGCTGTAGGCCTCGAATTCGGCCGTTTCGCTGCGCTCGCGCAAGGTGCGCGTCGCCTGCTCGGCACTGGCCTGCTCAGCCTGGTGTTCGGCCGCGGTGTGGTCGCGCCCACAGCTGCACTTCATCATGAGCGGACGGTCGGCGTTGTAGGGATCGAAGAATTCGGACATGGCACACCTCTTGAGTTGAAGATAGGTTGATCTGAGCAAGCGCCGGGCCAGTTCAGTGGTTCTGGCCCAGTTTTTCTGAAGGCGGCCGTTTTTCGTGCAACGCCCATCGACGGGGTGTAGGGCTGGCCCTACAGGCTGGCGACCAAAGGGACATCAACACCCTGCTGACCATCGGCTCCGTGAACCACGCGTGCGCCAGACGCCCGGTGCGGCAGCGCATGGCCGCGCACCGCCGTTCGGCACCGGCACCAGCGTGGTGCTGAATGGCTCAGGCCTTGCCGATGGCGAACGACTTCACGTAGGCCTCGGGCTTGGCGGGGTCAAAGGTTTTCCCCATGATCACGTGGGTCTTGCTGTTGGTCTTGGGCGCCGTGAAGCCCAGCTCGGCCATGCGCTTGCGCGCATCGGTGGCGAGAAACACCTGCTCGGCCACCTGGGCGTAGTTGATGTCCTGCTTCACATAGCCCCAGCGCTTCATCTGCGTGAGCATCCACACCGCCATCGACTGCCAGGGGAAGGGGTCGAAGTTGATGCGGTTGGGCTCGTTGCGCACGCTGCCCAGTCCGTCGGCGAACCGCCCCAGCAACACCTGCTCCAGCACGGTGATCGGCTGGTTGAGGTAGTTGGGGCCGGCAATCGCCGCGGCCACGGCCTTGCGGTTGTCCATCTGGGAGCAGTGCAGGGTGGACGTGACGATGGCCCGGAACAGCGCGGCAAAGGTGTTGGGGTTGGTCTCGACAAACTTGCGCGTGGCAGCAAAGGCGCAACACGGGTGGTTGTCCCAGAGTTCGCTGGTGAGCTTGTGGATGAAGCCCACGCCATCGAACACGGCACGCTGGTTGAAAGGCTCGGCGACGATGAAGCCGTCAATGTTCTCGGCACGCAGGTTGGCCACCATGTCAGGCGGCGCCATCACGCGCAGCTGCACATCGGTATCCGGGTCCAGTCCATTCTCCGCCAGGTAGTAGCGCAGCAGGAAGTTGTGCATCGAGTAGTCAAAGGGGATCGCGAACTTCATGCCCTTCCACTTCTTCGGATCACGGTTCTCCTTGTGCTTGACGTGCAGGGTGATGGCGTTGCCGTTGATGTTTTCAATCGCGGGCATGACCATGGGCGTGGCGTCGGCGCCCAGGCCCATGCTGATCGCCAGCGGCATGGGCGAAAGCATGTGCGAGGCATCGAACTCGCCTGCCAGGGTCTTGTCGCGCACGACTGCCCAGCCTGCTGTGCGGTTGAGGGTCACCTTCAGGCCTTCCTTGGCATAGAAGCCCAAGGGGTCGGCAGCCACCAGCGGCGTGGCGCAGGTGATGGGCAGGAAGCCGATCTTCAGGTCGGTCTTCTCCAGTGGTTTCCTGTCCTGCGCCAGGGCCTGCATCGCGCCCATGGGGAACATGCTGGCGATGGCGGCCATGGCGGTGCGGCGGCCCACCGCCTTGAGGAAGGCCCGGCGCACCGGCTCATTCGGGAACAGGGCCTTGACCAGCGTCGCTTCCATGAAATCGGCTGCGCGCTGCTCTTGTGCGTTCATCCCGGTGTTCTGCACCAGGCGACCGGGCGCAAGCTCGTGGGCCGCACCGAAGGTCTGGATGTGATCAGCCACGGTGTGGGGGCGGCCGCAGTCACAACGCATGGTCAGCGGACGGTCGGCATCAAAGGGATCGTATTCAGGGGTCATGGAGCACCTCGCAAGTGAATGGTGCAGCTAGCCGTGCAAGCTGCGGGCCAACTCATGCTGCAGCACAATATTTCGCGCTTGCCAGCCCCACGCAATGTAGTGCCAGCCCTACAAACCCTTGCTGGAAGCGGCTTTCAGGCCGGTTGAGGCCCCGCGACGGGGCTGCGCGCATGGCGTTCAGCGTAGAGCGCGAGCTCCACATCATTGGTTGCGCCGGTCTTCTCGAGAATGCGTGCACGGTAAGTGCTCACCGTATTGGGCGCCAGCCCGAGTTGCGCACCAATCTCGCTCACCGTGCGCCCCTGGGTCAGCAGGCGGTAGACCTGGTGTTCGCGGTGCGACAGGGCTTCCAGACCAGCCTTGGCGCTGGCCTGGCCTATGGCCGAAGCGAGCGCCTGCGCCGTCGCTTCGGTGAGATAAATGCCGCCACCGGCTGCCTTGCGCACGGCAGCCAGCATGTCGTCCGGGTCGGCGCTTTTGTTGAGGTAGCCGCTGGCGCCGAGCCGGATGCAGCGCACCGCGTACTGCTTCTCCGGGTAGGTGCTGAGCATGAGCACCGGCAACTGCGGATGCTCATGCTTGAGCGTCTGCAGCACATCGAGCCCATCGAGGCCCGGCATCGCGATGTCGAGCAACACCAGCCCCAAGCCGGCGCCGCCCGGTGCACACAACGCCGCGACCCGCGCCAGTACCTCTGGCCCGCTCGGCGCCTCTGCGACCACTGTCACATCCGGCGCATCGGCCAGCACCTGCTTGAGCCCTTCGCGCACGATGCGGTGGTCGTCGCCAATCAGCACGCGAATGGTGTCCGGACCGGGGTCGAGCTCTGCTGCACTCATGCCGGGGACCCGGATGTGATGGCCACCGCCGGGGTGGCCGGTTCTGTCGACACGCTCAGGCACATCTGCGTGCCCTCACCCGGTGTGCTGGTGATGTCGATGCGACCGCCGAAGTGACGCGCCCGCTCGCGCATGCCCATCACGCCGTAGGCATCGGCGGCTTCAAAGACCTGTGGCGCGGCGCCCCGACCATCGTCCTGCACCGACAGCGTGAGCAAGCCGCCCTGCATTGCGATCTGCACCTTCAGGCGCTGCGCGCGTGCGTGTCGACCCACATTGCTCAGCATTTCCTGGAAGATGCGGAACACGGCCATGGCCAGCGGCTCGGGCAGCGCCAGTGCCTCGTCGTCCACGGCCAATTGCCATTCGAGCTCCAGCTCGGCCGACTGCACGAACTCCTGGGCCTGCCACTCCAGCGCGGCCCAGAGGCCCTGGTGATCCAGGATGCTGGGACGCAGATCCGTGATGATGCGGCCCACGTTGTCGACCGCACTTTCAATCTGGCGACTCATGTTCTGGCATTTGCAGCGCATCCGTGTCCGCATGTCTTCCGCTTCCTGTGAACTGCGCTGCAGTTGCTCACCCAGCCGCTTGTCCATCCAGTTCACATCCATTTTGAGCGCCACCAGCAAGCTGCCCAATTCGTCGTGGACCTCGCGCGCGATCCGGGTCCGCTCGTCTTCTCTCACCTTCTCCGAGTAGGCCGCCAACTCGCGCAGCTGCCCCAGCGCAACCGACAGGGCCTGTGTGCGCTCCTGCACCCGGATTTCGAGCTCACTCTTCGCAAGTTGCAGTGCATCGGCAATACGCCTGCGCTCGGTGATATCCACAAAGGTGATGACCGCCCCTCGTACCTGGCCTTCGTCCATGATGGGGTAGCTGGAATACTCCACCGGGAACGCATGGCGCTCGCGGTGCCAGAACACCTCGGTGTCGATACGGCAGGGCAGGCCCTGGCGAAAGGCATTGAAGATGGGGCAGTCCCGCGCGGGGTAAGGACTGCCATCCGGGTGCGAATGGTGGGTCAGCTCGTGCATGTTGCACCCGCGCACCTCGCTGGGCTCCCAGCCCAGCATGCGAGCCCCAGCCCGGTTGATGAAGTTGCAGTTGCCCTCCAGATCGATCCCGAAAATCCCTTCGCCGGTGGACTCCAGCAGCAACTCCAGCTGGCTTTGCCACAGCGGGTTGTCGCCATCATCAGGCGTCTTCAGGACATGAAGGTCATGGGCATTCATGCTCTTACCCTACGCAATGACTGTGCCAGACGTCAGCGGGATGTTTAACTCACGTTCACCATGGCGGCTGAAGATTCGGGCGCCTCGGGGAGACTGGCCTCCAGGTGCTGAGGTCAGCGGCAATGTACCCCTTGCAAACTCCTGCTTCCAACCCGGACAAGCCCCGGCCGAAACACCGCGCCTGGCAAGCCTCCATCACACCGACGGCATGTCATGGAACACCTACAAAAAGACGCTGCGCTTGATCCGATTTCCTGCCTTTATCTACGCTAGACTTGATTCGTCCCATCTTCCAGACCTTGTGAACCTGCTTGATCGCATGACCCGGCCCCATTGCTTCTCCCGGCTTCTTGCCATGCTCGCAGCTACCTTTCTCTGCACGGCTGTTTTTGCGGGCGACACACTGCGCGTACTGACCTGGCCAGGTTATGCCGATGCCGATCTGGTCAAGGTTTTCGAGCAGCGCACGGGCAGCAGGGTTGAAGTCACCCTGATCGATACGGACGATGCGCTGTGGGAAAAAATCAGCACGCACCAGGCACAGGACTTTGATGTGTTCGCGGTCAACACCGCCGAACTGCAGCGCTATGTCAGTCGCGAACTGGTGCTCCCCATCAACACGGCGGCCCTGCCCAACCTCGCCACACAATTGCCGCGCTTCCGCGATCTGAAGGCCATCCCCGGCATCGTGCATGGCTCCAGTGTCTATGCCATCCCCTATACCTATGCCGAGATGGGCCTGATCTACGACCGCAAGCAAGTCACCGATGCGCCCGACTCCATCACCGCGCTGTGGGATCCCCGTTACCGCGGCAAGGTGCTCGCCTACAACAGCGGCACCCATAATTTTTCGCTGGCCATGCAGTCGTTGGGAAAGAAGACACCCTTTCGACTCACCCCGCAGGACTGGCCGGCTGCCGTGGACCAGTTGATTGCCTTGCGCCGCAACGCCCTGAGTTTTTATACGCACCCTGACGAATCGGTGGAACTGTTCCTGCGCCAGGGGGCGGCGTTGATGCTGGCCAACTACGGTACACAGCAACTGCAGCTGCTCAAACAGGCCGGCGCCGACGTGGGCTATGTCATTCCGAAGGAAGGTGCGCTGGCCTGGCTCGACTGCTGGACGATCACGCGTGGCGCCAGAAACAAGGCGCTGGCCGAGGCCTGGATCAACTACATGCTTGAAAAAGAAGCCGGCCAGGCCCTGGTAGTGCGCCAGGGCCTGGCCAACACCACGTCGCCCGCACCGACTCAGCGACCTACCGACCAGTTGATATGGCTGGAACCGGTTGAAAATGTCGAGCGCAGGGAACTGCTGTGGGAACGGATCGTGTCCGGTTACCGGGCCAGCAGGGTGCTCTTGCCATGAAGTTTGGCATCGCTCTCAGGCTTGGCCTGTTGCTTGCCGTGGTCGGCGTACTGGCGGCCGGCGTCACGGGCTATTACGCCTACGACGTCAGCCGTGGCCTGCTGGTGCAATCGGCAAAAACCGAGCTGCTGACGTCAACCCAGGTGATCGCCCGCCGCATGACCCTGATGCGCGAGGAAGTCTCGCGCAATCTTCACGTGCTGGCGGCACACCCTGCGGCCTTGTCCATCCTGCAACAACCCGATCGGGCCGCGGAAGATCAGCTGGCCACCCTGTTCCGGCTGATGATGGAAGCCAACCCGGGCTATTTCCAGATTCGCCTGATTTCGGCCAGTGATAACGGCATGGAGCGCGTGCGGCTTGACCGCGATGTCAATCAACTGGTTCGCGTCACCGGGGATGATCTGCAGGAGAAGGGGCACTTTGGCTATGTCTTTGACACCCTCAGGTTGCCCGCAGGCTCGACCTATCTGTCGCGCATCGTCATCAATCACGAACGCGGCGCACATGCCGGCCTGGGGCAACCCACCGTGCAACTGGCCACACCGATCGTCGACCAGCAGGAGCGTTCCCTCGGGCTGGTTCTCATCAGTGTCGATCTCAATGGACTGTTTGCCCTGCTCGCGAAAGATATCCCGACGGAGTTTCAGCTTTTCCTCACGAACAGCAAGGGGGACTACCTGATCCACCCTGACAGTTCACAGACCTTCGGCTTTGACAAGGGCCGGCGCGTACTGATACAGGACGAGTTTGCGGCGACCCAGGATCTTGTCACGGGCAAAGCCCGCGAAGTACTGCTTGAAGCCAGCTCAGGGCGCTATGCCGAAACCCCTGTTCTGGCGGCTTTCCTCCGCCTGAAGGCCTCGGGCGCGTCTGACGACAGCAGCTTCATCATCGGCCTGGCGCAACCGTTGGCTGCGGTGCTGGAGAAGACCGACAGGCTCGGCGCCGCCACGCTGCAGATCGTGGGTGCCCTGTGCCTGATTTGTATCCTGGTAGCCGCGCTGGTGGCGCGTGCCGTCACCCGTCCCATCAACGCCATGAGCGTTGCCATGCAACGCTTCGCCAATGAGCGACAGCTTGCCGACGACCTGCCTGTGGAACGGCAGGATGAGATCGGTGCTCTGGCGAGCAGCTTCAAGCTGATGCAGACCGAGATCAGCCAGCATCTGGCCCAGATGCAGAACAGCCGCACCAGGCTTGAGCATCTGGTGCAACATGATGTGCTGACCGGCCTGCCCAATCGCCGGCTGTTTCAGGACCGGCTGGAACACGCCTTGGTACGCGCCCGCCGTAATAACCAGAGGGTCGCGCTGCTGTTCATTGACCTTGACCATTTCAAAGCCATCAACGACCGTCTGGGCCATGATGTCGGCGATGCGGTACTGAAGGCAGTGGCTTCGCGTCTGGCTGCCGCTGTGCGCGAAGTGGATACTGTGGCGCGACTGGGCGGTGACGAGTTCGTCATCCTGCTGGATGACCCGACACACCGTGAACATGTTGCCGAGATAGCTGAAAAACTGATGGAGGCCCTCAAGCCCGAGATTCTGTTCGGGGATCACGCACTGCGTGTAAGCGTCAGTATCGGCATCAGCCAATATCCGGATGATGGAGACACCGCGAGTGGCATCCTTGCCAACGCAGACCGTGCGATGTACAGGGCCAAAACCGCAGGGCGCAGTGGCTTCCACTTTTTTTCCGCAGTCACGCCCAAGCCAGGCACTTTGCCCGTCTGACTCTGGCACGCTCCACCACATCGGCAAGCCAGAAGACCTGGCGGTAGGGCACACGCGCATCACCGTGCCTCAGCGGCCGTTGTGATGCAGCCCCAAAACCGGACGGGCGGCACAAAACCGGGTTGATTCACCAGCGCATCCGCTGCATTGCCATCGCTGTGCCAGTTTGGTGCGAAGGGCACATCCGCACATCTGGCCTTTGCGCTGCGCCTCATCCCTCCATCCGCCCTTAGTTGCAGCACCTGCTGACGCACCTCATCAAGGGGTCACTTCTGTTCACCACCCCGTTTCCAGAGCAAGGCCCCTGCAAGAAAACTGGCAACACGTTTCGTGTTTCAAGCTGGCATGGTCTTTGCATTCAGTCTTGGATACAAGATGGAATGCATCAAAATGGTGTCCTCACCCCAACCTCAAACACGCCGTACCACGTCGTCAGGCGCTGACGGGCATGCACCGCAGGCCTGGATTTCAACGCCCGCTGAGCCCATCTGCGAGCAGGACGCGGGACCCTTGGCGGGACTGCGCTTTGCGGTCAAAGACAACGTAGACGTTCAGGGCATGCCCACCACCGCGGCCTGCCCGGCTTTTGCCCACACCCCGCCACAGCATGCCGCGGTGGTGAGCCGCCTGCTCCAGGCTGGTGCAAGCCTGCTGGGCAAAACCAATCTGGACCAGTTTGCCTGCGGCCTCAATGGCACACGCTCTCCTTATGGTGCCGTGCCCAACGCCATTGACCCCCTTTATGTGTCTGGCGGCTCCAGCTCGGGCTCGGCCTATGTGGTGGCTACTGGCCAGGTCGATTTCGCACTGGGGACGGATACGGCCGGCTCGGGTCGTGTCCCGGCCGGGCTCAACAACATTGTGGGCATCAAGCCGAGCAAGGGTTTGATCAGCACCCGTGGCGTATTGCCCGCAGCCCAAAGCGTGGACTGCGTCTCGATTTTCGCGCGCACGGTCAGTGTGGCGGCACGCGTGCTGCACGCGGCCATCGGCCACGATCCGCTGGACCCGTTCTCGCGCAGCCTGTCTCTCGCTGGCACGGCGTGGGGCAGCAGCTTCCGGTTTGGCGTGCCTTCCCGGCTGGAGTTTTATGGCGACCTGCTTGCCGAGGAGGCCTTCTCGCAAGCGCTGGAAAGTCTCAAGGCTTTGGGCGGCACGCCAGTGACGATTGACTACACGCCGCTGGCACAGGCAGCCACCTTGCTCTATGAGAGCGCACTGGTGGCCGAGCGCTATACCGCCATCCGACCATTTTTTGATGCGCATGAAGACGAGGTGATCGAGCCGGTGCGCAGCATCATTGCCAGCGGGCGCCAATACAACGCAGCGGATGTGTTTGAAGCGCAGACCCAGCTGCATGCACTGGGGCAACAGGCTGCAGCCATGTGGGGCGGCATCGACGTGCTGCTGGTGCCCACCGCACCCACCCACTACACCCTTGCGCAAATGCAGGCCGACCCGGTGAAGCTCAATCGCCAGCTGGGTGCGTACACCAATTTTGTCAATCTGCTCGACTATGCGGCGATCTCCGTGCCCAGCAGCATCCGTCCGGATGGCCTGCCGTTTGGGATCACGCTGATCGGCCCTTGCGGCAGCGACTGGCAACTGGCAGAGCTCGGTCAACGCTATCACCACGCCACGGGCCTGCCCCTGGGCGCAACCGGTGAAGCCTTACCGGCACCTGAGTCCATCGCCGGCATCCACACGGCCCCAACGTCAATGCACCTGGCTGTGGTGGGGGCTCACCTCTCGGGCATGCCTCTGAACGGCCAACTCACCGAGCGCGGCGCCCGCTTGGTGCGCAGCACCAACACCGCACCCCATTACCGCCTGTATGCCTTGCCCGATACCAGCCCGCCCAAGCCCGGCCTCAAGCGCACCGCCACAGACGGCGCGGCCATTGCGCTGGAGGTCTGGGACATGCCGCTGGAGCAGGTTGGCAGTTTTCTGGCACTGATCCCCGCGCCACTGGGGCTGGGACAACTGGAGTTGGCGGACGGCAGCTGGGTTACCGGGTTCATCTGCGAAGGCCATGCGCTGGAAAACGCACAGGACGTGACCCCATACGGCGGCTGGCGCGCTTACATGGCCTCACGTCAGAAAGCAGCGGGCTCCTGACCCCTTGCCACACGAATCAGATCACTTCATCCCTTAACCATGCAAAGGAATCACACCATGAACAAAACCCTGTCAACCGTCATCCAGGACACCGCTTCCCCGACCTCTGCCACACCCAACCGCCGCCAGCTTCTGATTGGTGGTGCGGCTGCCCTGGGTGTGATGGCCGCCCCCGCCATCGTGCGTGCGCAAAGCGGCCCCAAAATCCGCATCGGCTACTGGCCCATTGCGGCGGGCCTGCCCTTCTACTCGGCTGTTGAGCTGGGCTATTTCAAGGAGGCCGGCCTGAACGTGGAGGTGCTCAAGTTCGCCGGCGCCCAGCAGATCATGGAGGCCATGCTGTCTGACCGTTGCGATGGCAGCGCCAATGGCACAGGGTCGGCCAACATTGCGATCGGCGAACTCGCACAGCCGGGCACTTTCAAGATTTTCTGCTCCAACCCGAGCAATGTGGACAACGTGCTCGACGAAGTGATCGTGCCGGTTGGCAGCACGGCCAAGACCATTGCCGACCTCAAGGGCAAGCGCATCGCATCCGGCCCTGGCATTCAAAACGTCACCCTGGCCAAGACCGTGCTGGAACGCGGAGGTGCCACGGGCGCTACCGTGGTCGAGCTGCCCATCGGCCAACACGTGGCCGCAATCGCGGGTGGACAAATTGATGGCGCCTACACGCTGGAGCCGACGGGGACCATTGGTCGCCTGAACGGCACCACCCGCACACTCGAGGCTGGTGTGATCGCGCACTACGTGCTGGGCAATCCCAAGGCACCCTGGTTTGGCGGCTCGGCCTCGCTCACGGCTTCATTCATCAAGAAGTATCCCGACGAAGCCAAAAAATTCATCACGGCCTACGGCAAGGGCGTGGCCTATGTCCGCGCCAAGTCGACCGAAGCCCGCAAGTTCCTCAAAGGCTACACCCCGATTGAGGGCGCACTGACGAGCGAAGTACCGCTTGCCGCGTACACCATGTACAACGAGTTCACACCGGCCGACGTGGCGCACTTCCAGAAGTTCTTCGACCTGTTCAGCGACAAGGGCATCTTCAGCTCGCGCCTGATGGTCGACAGCATGCTTTACAAGGGCTGAGCACGATGGACAACACTTCCCCCATCGAGACATCCAGCCCGGCGGCAGCACCCACTCCGGTGCAGCCCAGGCCCTGGGTGCCGCCGGCAGCCAACGCACCGGCTGCGCCACCGCGCAAGCCGCAGTGGGAACGCTTCCTGCCCCTCATCGGTCCGGTGGTGTTGTTCATCCTGTGGGACCTGGCCGTCCGCACGGGCTTTATCAAGGCCCTGTTGCTGCCGCCACCGCTGGATGCGCTCGGTGCACTGGTCAATGGCCTGGCCGGTGGGCCCCTGCTGAAAGACTTTGCCGTCACAGTGTGGCGCACGGTCGAGGCCTTTCTGATTGCGGCGGTCATCGGCATGCCCCTGGGCGTGCTGCTGGGCAGCAACGAAAAAGCCTACCGCAGCGTGGAGTTCCTGATTGACTTCTTCCGCTCCACGCCTTCGTCGGCGCTGATCCCGCTGTTCCTGATGATCTTTGGCGTGTCCGATATCAACAAGGTCGCGATTGCCGCCTTTGGTGCCCTGCTGATCGTGGTCTTCAACAGCGCTTACGGTGTGATCAATGCCCGCAAGCAGCGCGTGATGGCGGCCAAGGTCATGGGGGCATCGCGCTGGCAAATCTTCAAGGACGTGCTGGTGTGGGAAAGCCTGCAACCGAGCTTCGTGGGCTTGCGCTCAGCCGTTTCGATGGCACTGGTGATCGTGATCGTGGCCGAGATGTTCATTGGTGCCGACAGTGGTCTGGGCAACCGCATCATCAATTCGCAGCAGGTGATGAACGTGAAGGACATGTATGCCTCCATCCTGGCGGCCGGCGCGCTGGGCTACGCGCTCAACATCCTGTTCCTGATGGCCGAGCGCCGCATCGTGCACTGGAGTGGCAGATGAGAGCAACACCCAGCCCTAGCGCCCCATGCACCGATAGCGGCCTGGCGGCCACCTCCCCCGAACACAGCCCCTGGAGAATCTGATATGTCTGCCGTACTCAACGCCCCGTTCTTCGCTGATGTCCCGCAGCCGGTCTTCAAGCCCGGCCCGGCCGGCACGCACATCACCATTCGTGGCCTCACCAAGTACTTTGCCGGCTGGCCGCTGTACGATCAGTTTGATCTCGACATCCCCAAGCACAAGATCGTCTCGGTGTTCGGCCCCAACGGTTGCGGCAAGTCCACGCTGATCAACATGATTGCGGGTCTGGTGCCTATCGACAGTGGCGAGATCCTGTTCGACGGCAAGAGCCTGAAGGACACCAAGATCGGCTACGTCTTCCAGAACTACCGCGAGGCCATGTTCCCCTGGATGCGCACCATCGACAACATCGCTTACCCGCTCAAGCTCGAAGGCAGAAGCAAGGCGGAAGTCGATCGCCGCATGGCCGAGCTGGTTGCCTCTTTCGATGTGAAGTTCGACCTGAACCGCTATCCCTATGAGTTGTCAGGCGGCCAGCAGCAAACCGCATCCATCATGCGTGCACTGGCCAACAACCCCGAGGTGCTGTTCCTTGATGAACCCTTCTCGGCCCTTGACTTCGAGATGACGCTGTTCATCCGCGAGAAGCTGCAGGAAGTGTTCATGCAGACCGGCACCACCATGCTGCTGGTGTCGCACGACCTGGAGGAAGCCGTTTACCTGGCCGACCAGGTGCTGCTGCTGACCAAGCGCCCCACCCGGGTTGCCGAAATCCTGCCCTACGGCGATGCCCGGCCACGCACAGTCGAAACCCTGTCGGAGCCCAGCTTCATCAGCACCAAGAAGCGCAGCCTGGAGATCTTCCAGCGCGAGGTACGGCGCTAATGTCACACGCCCGGCTAGCCTTCAGGCGCGAGAAAGGCCGCAAGCATGGCGCGTGTGAGCTTGCGGTGCTCCCGCTGCCAGGCAGCTTTGTGCAAATCCCTGTTGAAGATGCGCGAAAGCGTGAAGGCATGCGCACGGCCATAGTAAGAGAGGCTGACCATCACCACGTAGAGGTGCAGCGCATCGACACCCGCCCGCACCTCACCCGTGGCCGCCCCCCGGGAGAGCAGTTTGCGGATAAGGCCCAACACCGGCGAGGCCATTTTGGGAATCCGCCCGGACCGTGCGAGGTACCGGGCTTCGTTCAGGTTCTCGAAAGCCAGCAGCTTGCGCAGCTTCGGGTGCGCAGCGAAATGGTCCGCCACAAAGTCAAAGATGCACAGCAAGCCCTCCGTCGGCGGCAGTGCATTCGCATCAATCTGCAGTTCGTCGTGCCGCAATTCCGCCAGCACGGTTTCCAGCACCGTGACGTAGAGATCGTCCTTGCTCCCGTAGTAGTGGTACAGCATGCGGATGTTGATGCCAGCACGCTGCGCAATCCGCTCGGTGCGGGCACCGCTGTGACCGTGTGTGGAGAACTCATCAACAGCGGCTTGCAGCAGGCGCGCGCGCGCGCGCGCCGGATCACGCTTCGCACAGGCCTCGTCGAGGGCCGGCACCTTGCCGGATGAACCCGATGTCAAAACGGCCTCCTTTCTATTTCTGTTTGCGCGAGCGCGACCGCCAGAGCCAACAGACGTTCGTCCTGACCGGGCGCGGCGATGAAGGAGACGCCCGCCGGCAGGCCATGCACATGCGCGAGCGGCAACACCACCTGCGGCAAGCCTGCATGCCCCGCCAGGGAGCCAAGTGCCAGGGCACGCTCATAGAAAGCGCCACGCGCCACAGCGCCAGCCGTCACGGGCAACGCCACGCCGGGTGCAGCGGGCAGCAGCCAGGCCTCATCGGGCCCCAGCCGGGCCACGAGCTCACTTGCCATCTTCTGGCGCCAGTGGCGCAATGGCGCCTCCAGGGCGGGGTCGAGCGCCAGCGCACTCGCGAAGCGCGGGGTGATCGCTGGCCCAAAGACGGGCTGTCGCTCGCGTATCCAGGGGCCCAGACTCTCACGGATTTCGAGCCCCTGCAGCACGGTGTAAGCCCCCAGCGCCTCGCGCCAGGGCGCTCCAAAGGCCTGGCGCGACTCCGTGATACCGGCCGCGAGTGCCCACGCGCTCAATGCCTGCTCAACGTCAGGCTCTGCCAGTGCGAGCGCGTCTTCAGCCAAACACAGCCGCAATGGCGCAGCCAGAGGCCGGCGCTGTACGCCGAACAGCACGTCGCCGGCATCGCGCAGCAGCGCTGCATCGCGTGCAAACCAGCCGACGGTGTCGTAGCTGGACGCGAACGGCAGTACGCCGGACAGGGGGATACGCCCGTGCGTCGGCCGCATGGCATAGGCCCCGCAGTAGGAAGCGGGTACACGCACCGAGCCGCCCGTGTCGGTACCCAGCGCAAGGTCTGCCTCGCTGCCCGCCACCGCCACGGCGGAGCCGCTGGACGAACCGCCTGGCAACCTGTCCGGCGCGGCAGGGTTGCGCGGCGTGCCATGGAACGCATTCTCGCCCTCCAGGCTGAAGGCCAGTTCATCCGTGACCGTCTTGCCGATGACGCATGCACCGGCAGCGCGCAGCGCCGCCACGCAAAACGCGTCCTCCGTGGGAGTGGCGTGGCTGGCGGCCCAATCAGGGTTGCCGCAGGTCGTCGGCGTGCCGGCCACGTTGATCAGGTCCTTGACGGCCACGCGCACGCCATCCAGCACGCCAGTGCCAGTGGCCTCGCGCAGACAGCGTGGCCCGGGCACAAAGGCACCTGAAGGAGATGAGGATGCACTCATTGGTTCGGCAACGCTTTCAGAACCTGTGTGGAGTCGGTCACGAAGCCGAAGCACTTCTTCACGTTCCAGATCGTCGCTTCGGCACAAAAGTCGGGCGAGCTGGTGGCACAACAGTCCTCCAGCATGAGGCAACCGTAGCCGAGGAAGTTCGCATCGGTGAGCGTGTGCAATACGCACTGGTCGGTGTTGCAGCCCGCGAACAGGATGCTCTTGATGCCCAGGTTGCGCAGCATGCTGTCCAGCGGCGTGTCCCAGAAGCCGCTGATGCGGTGCTTGTCCACACAGTAGTCACCATCGACGGGCTTGAGTTCATCGACCACCGCGGCGGCCCAGGCGCCTTTCTCCAGCACATTGCCACCACCACCGGGCAGCGGGTAACCCAGGCCGACGCCGGCGCCGCCATTGTCGTAGAGGTGGATCTGGTTGGGCGGCATATTGGCCAGGTCGGGCCGGTTGCCCCAGTTCACCCAGATCACGGGCACCCCAGCCGTGCGCAGCGCGGGCAACAGCTTTTGCAGCGGGGCAATGGGCGTGCGGTCCGCGGTGTAGTCCAGGCCCAGCGAATCGACCCAGCCACCCTGGGCACAAAAATCGTTCTGCAGATCAATGATGACGATGGCGGTGCGGCGCAGGTCCAGCACCACGTTCTGCGGCTGCGCGGTGATGCGCGCGCGCAGGGGCGCGGGTGGCTCCGTGGACATATCAACCTCATGCTCGCTTGCAACCCAGTAGTACTGGTGGCCGAGACCGAGACTGCCTTCGGGGCGGTTATCGGGAAGGTAGGGGTGACGTTTCATCGTGGCTCCGTTTGCGTTCGGTTAAAGGGCATGCACCGCCGCAAGTTGGTGCGAACGCACCATTTGCGGGCCGACTTCGACCGCCAACGGCACATAAACACTGGCACTGTTATTGCAGGGCATGGCTCTGTAAGTAATTAGTTATTTACTTCACTCATCACTAAGCGAAAGGTATGCCATGAAGATTTCATTCCCGTCTCGTCGCAATTTCACCCTGGCCGCCGCAGCGGCCGCCGCCCTGGTGTTGACGCCCATGGCGTATGCAGCAGACCCGCTGGCCGTGGGCATCCTGATCCCGGGCTCCAAATCGGACAAAGGCTGGATGGAATCCGGCTACGATGGTCTGGTCGCCGCGCAGAAGGAGTACGGCGACAAGATCAAGGTGCAGATGATTGAAAACATCAACTACGCCGATATGGAGCAGGCCCTGACAAACCTCGCCTCCAAGAACAAGCTGGTGATTGGCGTGGGTGGCCAGACGCAGGCCGCCGTGATGAAGGTTGCCAAGCGCTTTCCCAACACCAAGTTTTCCATCGTGGGCGGCAACAAGGCAGAAGATATGCCGAACGTGGCGGGCTACGATGTGAAGCAGGCTGAAATTGCCTTCGTCGCCGGTGCCGCCGCCGCGATGTTATCGAAGAACGGCGCCGTGAGCTACGTGGGTGGCATGGAGATCCCCTCAATCGTGAACGCCGGCAAGGAGTTCGGCAACGGGGCCAAGTACATCAATCCTAAGATCAAGTACTTCGAGAACTACACGGGTGACTTTGACAACGTAGCGAAGTCCAAGGAAGCCACCCTCGCCGCCATTGCGCAAGGCGCCGACGTCCACTACCACATCCTCAACCTGGGTCTGCGCGGCATGGAGCAGGCGGCCAAGGAGAAAGGCACGAAGATCGTCGGCAGCTATACCGACCGCTGCGGCACCGACCCGCTGTACAACGCGTACAGCATCACGGGTGTGGGCTACCAGGTGCAGTACGCCATTTCCGAGGCTGCAAAAGGCTCGTGGAAAGCTGGCTACAAGCCGTTCGGTCTGGCCATGGGCGCCAAAGCTTCGGACATGGTCGTGTGCGGTGCCACACCTGAGATGAAGAAGAAGCTGGAAGAGATCAAGAAGGACATCCTCAGCGGCAAGATCAAGGTGCTGGAGGGCTGATCACCGTGCGTATCGAGGCTGTCACCGGTACGGGCGCAGGCGCACAGGCGACGCCACCCTCTGTGGCGCCGCTGCTGCGGCTGGAGGGTCTCGCCAAGCGTTTCGGCTCGCTGCAGGCGCTGGCGGATGTCTCGCTGGCGCTGATGCCGGGTGAGGTGCACTGCCTGCTCGGCGAGAACGGTGCCGGGAAGTCCACGCTGTGTAATCTGGTGTTTGGCGTGCACAGCCCGGACGCAGGGCAGATGGAGCTCAACGGTGTGCCCTACACCCCGCGCTCGCCCGCTGATGCACTGGCCCATGGCATCGCGATGGTGCACCAGCATTTCAGCCTTGTACCGGACCTGACAGTCGTCGACAACATGCTGCTCGGCCAGTCTCACGGCGTACTAGACCGCCGTGGCTGGGCCGCCAGGCTGGACAACATGCGCGAGCGCTACGGTCTCGCGCTTGACCCGTATGCGCGCATCCAGGACCTGTCCGTGGGAGAGCGACAGCGCGTGGAGATCGTCAAGTGCCTGGTGCGCGAGCCCAAGCTGCTTGTGCTCGACGAGCCTACCGCCGTGCTGTTGCCCGAGGAAATAGAAGCGCTGCTCACGGTATGCGAACGCGTTGCTGCGCAGGGTTGCGGTGTGGTGCTCGTCACGCACAAGCTGGCCGAGATCCGGCTGGTGGCACGCCGCGCGACCGTGTTGCGTGGCGGTCGCGTGGTCGCACGTTCAGATGCGCCAGCACAGGAAATTGACATGCTGGTACGCGCCATGATCCAGCGCGAGCTGCAGGCAGCCGCTCCCGCCGTGACGCAGGCGCACGCCGTGAAAGCAGCACCCGAGACGCTGCCGCCTGGCGAGATGGCGCTGCTGGCCGACGGACTCACCGTTCGCGATGCGGATGGCGTGCTGCGCCTCGACAAGTTCACGCTGATGGTGGCGCCGGGCGAGATCGTCGCTGTCGCCGGGGTGGAAGGCAATGGCCAGAGCGAACTCGGCGCCGTGCTATCGGGCATGCTCAAACCGACCGAAGGACGCTTTCACATCTTCGGCGAAGAGATGACGGGCCGGCCACCCAAGACATTGACCGCCGCAGGCTGCGGCGTGGTACCCGAAGACCGCCACGCGCTTGCCTGTGTGCCGGGCATGAGTGTGGCCGAGAACATGATGCTGGACCGGCTGGGCAGCTTCCGCCGGCGCGGCCTGCTGGACCGCCAGGCACTCAACCAGGCGTCACGCGAGCTGATGCAACGGTTCGACGTACGCGCCGCAAGCCCGGATGTGGCCTTCGGTGGCCTCTCAGGCGGCAACCAGCAGAAGGCCGTGCTCGCACGCGAACTCACGCTCAATCCGCTGCGCTTTCTGCTTGCGGCACAAGCTACACGCGGCCTTGACGTCGGCGCGGTGGAGGCTATCTACGGGCATATCCGTGCGGTTGCCGCACGCGGCGTCGGTGTTTTGCTTATCTCGTCGGAACTCGATGAGCTGCTGGCAGTCGCCGACCGTATCGTGGTGCTCTACCGCGGTCGCCTGATGGGTATGTGCAAGGCCGACCCGGCCGAGCGTCCCCGCATCGGTGCCTGGATGGCTGGGCACGATGTCCGCACGCCGGTGCACGAAGAGGCCCTGGCATGAGCGCCGCACTCACTACGTGGCGCAGCCTGCGACCCGGTCCGGCGCTCGGCATGTCCGTGGCTGCCGTGGCGATCGCATTTCTGATCGGCGGAGTACTTGTCACGCTGATGGGCGTGCCCGTGGGCCAGGCAGTCGCGGCCTTCGCCGATGGCGCCTGGGGTTCGCCCTATGCGTTTGCGGCATCAATCAATCGCGCCTTGGTGCTGATGCTGGTCGGCCTGGGCTTTGTGCTGGCCGAGCGTGCGAACCTGACCAATGTAGGCGGGGAAGGTCAGATCGCAGTGGGCGGCATTGCTGCCGCCGCGTTCGCGCTCTGGCCGCCCGTGGCCGGCCTGCCGTTTGGCCTCGCTTTCATCGTGCCCATGCTCGGGGCCTGCCTCGCGGGCGCGCTGTGGGGCGGCATCGCAGGCATGCTGAAAGTCAAGGCAGGCACAAACGAAGTGATCGCAACGCTGTTGCTGTCGTTCATCGCGGTATGGATGGTCTACGGCAGCGTACAGAGCGAGCAGTTGCTGCGGCGTCCGATGACCACCTCAGCAACGCTGCCCGAATCGCTGGAAATTCCTGTTCCGACCCAGTTGCCACTGCTGTTCGGTGACGCTTCGATGCCCCTTCATGCAGGTTTGCCAATCGGCATCGTCTGCGCATTGGTCGTTGCTGTCGTACTGGGGTTTACGGTGCTCGGCCTGCGCCTGCGCGCAACCGGCCTGAACGCGCGCGCCGCGCGCCGCGCCGGCATGGCCGTGGACCGGCTGACCGTGGGCGTGCTGTGCGCCGCCGGTGCGCTCGGCGGACTGGCAGGTGCCTGCATGCTGCAAGGCGAGCAGTACACGCTGAAAGCCGGCTTTTCGTCCGGCTACGGCTTTGACGGCCTCGTCGTCGGTCTGCTTGCTCGCGGCTCGGTCCCCGGCGTGATTGCAGGCTCGCTGCTGTTCGGCTTCCTGCGTTCGGGTGGCATCAACATGGAAATGGTGGCGCGGGTGCCCACGGCGCTTGTCGTGGTGATCCAGGGCCTGATCATCGTGATCCTGGCCGGCGCAGCGCTCGCCATCCAGCGCATGGAGGCCCGCAAATGATGGATCCCGAACTCGCCGCCGTCTTCGTCGGCTCCAGCATTCGCCTCGCCGCACCGCTGTTGCTGGCGGCCACTGGCGAACTCGTGAGTGAGCGTGCCGGCGTCCTCAACATGAGTGTCGAAGGCATGATGCTCACCGGTGCCTTCGCAGGCGCCGTGGGCTCATGGGCCACGGGTTCACCACTCATTGGCCTTGCGTTCGGCATCCTGTGCGTGGTGCCCATAGCCTGGCTGCAGGCTTTCCTCAGCATCACGCTGCGCGCCAACCAGATCGTCACGGGCATCGGCATCAACATCCTGGTGCTGGGCGCCACCACGCTCGGTTACCGTGCACTGTTCGGCAGCCGCTCGCGCGCCGAGATCCCCGGGCTGGAGAAATGGGCGCCACCCGGCCTTGCGGACATCCCGGTACTGGGCGAGAACGTATTCCGCCAGACATGGCTGCTGTATCTGGCTGTGCTGCTCGTGATCGGTGTGGCCTGGGTCATGCGCTCGACGTCCATCGGACTGGCCGTGCATGCTGCAGGTACGGCACCTCAGGCTGCGGCGAACTCCGGGCTCAAGGTCACCCGCATCCGTTACGGCGCCGTCCTGTTTACCGGCTTCATGTCGGCGCTCGCGGGCTGCTTTCTCTCGATCGGCGACATCCACACCTTCACAGAAGGCATGACCAGCGGGGCGGGCTATCTGGCCATCGCCGCGGTGATCTTTGGCAACTGGCGCCTGGGGCGCACACTGCTCGCCTGTGGTCTTTTCGGCGCAGCCACTGCGCTGCAATTCCAGTTGCCGGCCATGGGGCTGCATATTCCCAACGCGCTGCTGATCATGCTGCCCTATGTGCTGGCGTTGCTGGCGGTCGGTGGGCTGGTCGGCCGGCAGGTCGCCCCTGCGGCGCTTACCCAACCTTACACGGGTCACTGACATGGAAGAACAGGAAGTCCTTGCCTACGTACGCGCAACCACCCGCGCACTCCAGCTGTCGCTGGACGAGGCACGCACCCAGGCCGTGGCGCTGCACCTGGGGCGCACGACGGCGCTGGCACAGATGCTGGAAGCTGTTCAGCTTCTGCCCGAAATCGAGCCGGCCGAAGTCTACCGTCCCGCACCGTTCCCGTCGCAAGAGGCCAGCCCATGAACAGCGCTGCACTTTTACGTGCCATGGCTGCGGGAGAGTTATCGGCGGCTGAGGTCTGTGAGCGCGCCATCGCGCGCATCGAGGCAACTGAGCCGAAGATCAATGCCTTCACCGATCGCACGCTGGTACGCGCCCGCGCCGAGGCCGCGGCCATCGACCAGCGCCGTGCGGCGGGCGAGTCTGTGCTGCCGCTCGCGGGCCTGCCCTATGCCGTGAAAAACCTCTTCGACATAGAGGGTCTCACGACGCTGGCCGGCTCCAAAATCAATCGCGGCCTGCCCCCTGCCCACGAGGACGCCGTGCTGGTGCAACGGCTGAAAGCCGCCGGCGCCGTGCTGCTGGGCGGGCTCAACATGGACGAATATGCCTACGGCTTCACCACCGAGAACTCGCACTATGGGCCCACGCGCAACCCGCATGATCTGGCGCGCACTTCAGGTGGTTCATCCGGTGGCTCAGGGGCTGCGGTAGCCAGTGGCCAGGTGCCACTGGCGCTCGGCTCGGATACCAATGGCTCGATTCGCGTTCCCTCGTCGCTCTGTGGAGTTTGGGGCCTGAAACCCACCTTCGGTCGCCTCTCACGGCGAGGCAGCTACCCTTTTGTGCACAGCATCGACCACCTCGGGCCGATCGCCGACTGCGTAGAGACGCTCGCGCTGGCCTACGACGCCCTGCAGGGGCCGGACCCCGCCGACCCTGGCTGCCATGCACTGCGCGTGCAAGCCAGTGCCGGTACGTTGACGCAGGGTGCGACCGGCCTTCGCATCGGCGTGCTTGGCGGCTATTTCCAGGACAACGCGAGCGCACCGGCTCAGGCGGCCGTCGCCCAGGCGGCGCAGGTCCTCGGCGCACGCGAGACGGTTGAATGGCCGGATGCTGCGTTGGGCCGTGCTGCCGCGTTCATCATCACGGCGAGTGAGGGCGGCAGTCTCCACCTCCAGGATTTGCGTACCCGGGCCGAGGATTTCGAGCCGCTCTCGGTTGACCGCTTCATTGCCGGTGCGCTGCAACCCGCACACTGGTACCTGCGCGCGCAGCGTTTTCGCCGCCTGTACCGCGACCGGGTGAATGCGCTGTTTGCCACGTGGGATGTTCTGCTGTGTCCAGCCACCCCCGTCAGCGCGACCCTGCTCGGGCAGGAGTGGATCGACATCGGCGGACAACGCCATCCCACGCGCCCGTCCATGGGTCTGCTCACGCAGCCGGTTTCGTTTGCCGGTTGCCCGGTGGTGGTGGCGCCGCTCTGGCCGGAAGGCACAGACGGCATGCCACTCGGCGTTCAGCTGATTGCTGCGCCATGGAATGAACATTTGGCGTTACGCGCAGCGGCTGAGTTACAGGCTGCTGGCGTGGCCGGCCCCAAGGAGCCCCTGCTGTGATGGAAATCAACCTGCCCGACGTGTTGGCCGAAGTGACCACACAATTTGCGCGCTATGAGCAAGCTCTTACAAGCAACGATGTCCTTGTGCTCGACGAGCTGTTCTGGAACAGCCCTCACACACTGCGCTATGGGGTTGGCGAGAACCTGTACGGTTACGATGCCATCGCTGCGTTCAGGGCTGGGCGCCCCGCTACAGGCCTGGAGCGGGAGGTGCTGCGAACTGTTCTGACGACATTCGGCCGCGACTTTGCTACCGCCAATATAGAGTTCCGTCGCAGCGGTGAATCACGCATCGGTCGCCAGAGCCAGAGTTGGGTCCGTACGCCCGAAGGCTGGCGCGTGGTGGCCGCGCACGTCAGCCTGCTGCCCCCCACACCATGATGCGCATCGACGCCCACCCCTTTGCGTTCGAGTTCGATCGAGCGCACACCGCGCTCGTCATCATTGACATGCAGCGTGATTTCATCGAGCCTGGCGGCTTCGGCGAATCCCTGGGCAACAACGTGGCGCTGCTCTCGGCCATCGTGCCGGCCTGCCAAGCCGTGCTGCAGGCCTGGCGTCGTGCCAGCGGCCTGGTCGTGCACACGCGCGAGGCGCATTGCGCTGACCTCTCCGACTGCCCGCCGGCCAAGCGCAACCGTGGCAATCCGACCCTGCGCATCGGCGACCCCGGGCCCATGGGACGCATCCTGGTGGCCGGTGAACCAGGCAACCAGATCATCCCCGAGCTGGCCCCCCATCCTGACGAAATCGTGCTCGACAAGCCGGGCAAGGGCGCCTTTTATGCCACTGGCCTGCACGAGATGCTGCAGGCACGCGGCATCAGCCACCTCATTTTCATGGGCGTGACGACCGAGGTCTGTGTCCAGACATCGATGCGTGAAGCCAACGACCGTGGCTACGACTGCCTGCTGCTGGAAGACTGCACCGAGAGCTACTTCCCGGAGTTCAAGACCGCGGCCGTGGAGATGATGCACGCCCAGGGCGCCATTGTGGGCTGGACCGCTCAAAGCCGCCAGCTGCTTGAGCAGCCGGCTTTTCGCTGACAGCGCAACGCTGCTAGAGTCTTGTCTGTGTACGCCATTGCCCCTCACACCCCCGTGCTTGCGACAGCTCCAATCCACCGTTCGCGCGCCGACGAGGTGTACGAGCAGATCAAGCGCGACATCGCCGAATTTCATCTCCTGCCGGGTGACCGCTTCTCGGAGAATGAGATCAGCGACCGGCTCGGCGTTTCACGCACACCCGTACGGCAGGCCCTGACCCGCCTGCAGCAGGAAAGTTATGTCGAGGTGCTCTTTCGAAGCGGCTGGCGCGTGCTGCCCTTTGATTTCGAGAAGTTCGAGCAGCTGTATGACCTGCGCATGGTGCTGGAGACCACGGCCGCCCACCGGCTTTGCGAAGAAGGTCTGCACCATGACAGCAAGGTGGACCACTCACTGCTCAAGGAACTCATTGCCATCTGGCTGGTGCCGGCGGCCCAGCGAAACACCGATGCGATGCAGGTCAGCGCATGGGACGAGGCGTTTCATTGCACGCTGGTCAAGGCGGCGGGCAACTCCGAGATGACACGTGTGCACCGCGATGTGACGGAACGCATCCGCATCATCCGGCGCCTTGACTTCACGATGCAGGCCCGCATCGAGACCACCTACGAAGAACATGCCAAGATTCTCAAGGCCATCCAGCGAAAGCGTGGCGACCAGGCGGCCATGCTGCTGCGCGCGCATATCGAGGCCAGCCAGGCGGAGGTGCGAAAAATAACGCTCCATCAGGTGCATATGGCTCGACAAGGCGGGCTGGGAAAACTGCCAAAGTCCTGAGCCCTGCAGAGCCGGGCAGTTAGCACCGCTGACGCCCATTCCGCAGCGCACCGTGCGAAGCACTGGCTGCCATCAGGCCGCCTCGTTCAGCTCCGAGCGCTGCTGCACCCTGCCCGGCACCACCACCGACGCCGTGACCTGGCCCCTGGCATGCCGCTGGTTGTTGCAGAAATCATGGCTGATGGCGAGGTTTTCGGCATGGCTGTTGCCCCCCTCACTCAAGGGTTTGATGTGCTCCAGCGTCGCGGCAGCGGGCAACACGTGTTCGCCACACACCCAACAAGGCACCTGGCCATGCAATTGGCGCGCCACGGTCTTGTAGATCTTGTCGCGGGCGTGGAAGAGTTTGCTCATGAAAGGAACATGATTGTGTTCAAGTGCAGGGTGTCAGCACCGCGGCGCCACGAAAAATTCATCGCCGCGCAGGCGGCACAAAGGCAGGCTGCTCGACCAGCGTATCCGCTGGCAGGCGATCGATTTCAGAGAGCAGCTGTGCCAGCGCACGCCCGGCCGCATCAAGCAGGACTCGCCCCTTTTCTGCGGTAGCCGCCGCAGCATTGCCCACCGCCCCTTGCGGGTTGTAGTCCTGCATTTGCCAGCCCAGCTTGGCGCTCCTGCCATTGCCCAGAATCTCGAATTTTTCTGCCCGTGCCTGCGAAGCCGAGGCAAAGTCCTGTGCCTGCGTCATGTCCACCTGACCGGGGGCCAGCTCCAGCATCATCGAGGTTTCGATCTCGCCCGCGTGGATGCCAAAGCGATGCTCCTCGGCCGGGAACAGGGCCTCGGCAGACTTGCCCTGCGCATCCTTGAGTGGCAGGCTGTACCAGTTCACGCTGTAGACCAGCATGTCCAGCCGGGCCCGCAGGTCACGTGCCACGATGTCCATCACGCCGACCTGGCCTCCGTGCGAGTTGAGCAGCACGAGCTTGCTGATGCCGGCACGGGCGACTGATTCGCCGATCTGCGTCCACAACGCAATCATCGTCTCGGCTTTGAGAGACAGCGTGCCCGGAAAGCGCAGGTGCTCAGGGCTCAGCCCCACGGCTTGCGTGGGCAAAAACAGCACCGGCAGATCGCCCGCCAGGTACGCCAGGCTGGCCGCCACCACGCCCTCCACCAAGGTGGTGTCCACATTCACCGGCAGGTGCGGGCCATGCTGCTCGATCGCCGCCACGGGCAATACGGCAATGGCGCGCGCAACATCAAGCTGCGCAAAGTCGCGCGTACTCAGGTCTGACCAGAATCTGGATTGGGGTTTCATGCGCCTATCTTAGAGCCTGCAGGAGTTGCTGCATGCCGGTCCTGTCGCTCCGCAAGGGTGCGCGCGGCACGCGGCACGGGTGTGGCGCGCACTGGCAGCAGGTCGCGGATGCTGCGTGGGCTGGCTCGCGCACCGCTGGCCAGGTAGTCTGCCAACAGGCGCTGGCGCACCACGGCCGCATCCATGCTGAGCTCACCCGTGAGGTAGTCAAAGAGTGCATCCACCAGCCGCTCAGGCGTCAAACCGCTAGTCTCACCCGTGCTGCCCCAAAGCCAGTCGGCAAAGCGCAGGAAGTCTCCGAATGCCGATGTCCCCTGCAGCAACAAGATCAGGCTGGCAGGGAAACGCCCCGAATTGGCCACGAGGTCCCAGTAACGCGCCAGCCGTGCGAAGCGCTGCATCGTGGCCGCATCCACCACAGCGGTCTGCCGCACCGTATAGGGCGGCTCGGTGTCGTACACCATGCCATGCTCGGCGGTGTGCCTTGCAATCGGCGTGCCGCGCAGGCGCTTGAGGATGCCGAGCTGGATTTCATGCGGCCCCAGTGCGTGCAAACGGTCGAAGCCCTCGGCAAAGCTCTCCAGGGTTTCGCCGGGCAGGCCAAAGATCAGGTCGGTATGCAGATGGGCCTGGCTGCGGCCCACCAGCCAGCGTAGATTGGCCTCGGTCTTGTCGTTGTCCTGGCGGCGCGAGATGCGCTGCTGCACCTCGACGTTGAAGCTCTGGATGCCGACCTCAAACTGCAGCACGCCAGCAGGAAAGCGCGCAATCATCTCCTTCAACCGGTCCGGCAAATGATCGGGGATGACCTCGAAATGTACAAATAAGCCTGCCCCCACGCTGGTCGCTTCGCGTACTGCGCTGCCCCCCGAGGGGGCTAGTTTTCCTTGGGGCGGCCCGGCGGAAAATTGGCCTTCGCTCAGTTTGTCCAGGAAGAACTGCAGAATGCGCAGCGACGCATCGATCTTCAAGTTGAAAGTGCGGTCCACAAATTTGAAGTTGCGCGCGCCCCGCCGATACAGGCCGTCGAGTTCCGCCAGAAAGGCATCCAGTTCAAAGGCCCAGGCGGTCTTGTCAAGCGAGCTCAGGCAGAACTCGCACTTGAACGGGCAGCCGCGCGAGGCCTCGACATACAGCAAGCGGTGCGCAAGGTCGGCATCGCTGTACTCCGCATAGGGCAGCACGATCTCGTCGAGCGGCGGCTGTTCGCCGACAATCACCTTCATCAAGGGCTGGGGACCATGCAGCAAGGCGCGGCAGAGTTTGGGAAAGCTCACATCGCCCCAGCCGGTGATCACATGGTCGGCCAGGGCCACAATGTCTTGCTGCTCCGTTTCATGGCTGACCTCCGGGCCGCCCAGCACCACCTTGACATCGGGCCGTGCAGTCTTCAGCAAACGCACGACTTCACAAGTTTGAGTCACATTCCAGATGTAAACACCAAAGCCGATGATTTGGGGATTGAGCGCCAGCAGCTCATCCACGATGTCCTGCGCGGGCCGGGCAATCGTGAACTCCCGCAGTACCGTCTGCGCCCGCAGATCACCCCCCCCATGGCGCGCCATATTGGCCAACAGATAGCGCAGGCCCAGTGAGGCATGGATGTATTTGGCGTTGAGGGTAGCCAGCACGATGGCGTGCGCGCTGACGGCTTGGGGTGGAAGCATCCCGGTATTATCAAAGCTTATGCTGTGGCTCGCCATGCACCTTGTGGGTGTGGCAGCCCTCTCCACCCGCCCAGCATAAACCTCGGATACTATGTATTTGATAGCTGGTGGCGCTTATCCAGCAAGGACTACAGGTCAATTCACCTCCCACCACTGGGCAAATCACCCGAATCACTGAGTCCGCCACGGTCACAGCCCTTATTTTGCGAAGACTTGGCAAAATAGTTGGCAAACAACTTGGCAAAAAGTATACTTTCATCAATCAAATCAATTGTTTACAAACCTAATAAAGTTGGCAAAATATCGCCATGTACACCGACCCCCAACAGTTTGAACCCTTGCTACCGTCCGACGCACGCATGGAGCCGCTGCTGGCCAAGGCGCATGACTTGTCCCGTGTCGCCACGCTACTGGCGGGCACGCGGGTGCCGCCCGAGTTGCGCAGCCTGCTGCGCAGTATGAATTCCTACTACACCAACCGCATCGAGGGCCAACACACCCGTCCCCATGAGATTGACCAAGCCCTGCGCAAAGACTTTTCCAAAGACGCTACGCTAGCGGCCAAGCAGCGCTTGGCCGTGGCCCACATCGAGGCCGAGGCCGTGCTGGAACAGCGTTACAGCGGAACGGATGGCGCGCGCGCGCTGTATACGCCCGCAGCCGTGCAGGATTTGCACCGCGAGCTGTTTGGCCGGCTGCCAGCTACGGATTTGTGCACGCCAGAAAACGAGCCTGTCCTGCCCGGCGCCTTGCGCACGCGTGAAGTCAAGGTAGGCCAGCATGTGGCGCCGGCGCATGCCAGCGTGCCGCGCTTTTTGGCGCGCTGGGCCGATTTCTATGGCGGTGTGCGGCGTGGCGAGGCCGCGCTGGTGGCCATGGCAGCAGCACACCATCGCCTGGGCTGGGTGCACCCGTTCGTTGACGGCAACGGCCGGGTGATGCGGCTGCACACGCACGCGCTGCTCAGCGCCCTAGGTTACACCGGCGGACTGTGGTCGCCCTTGCGCGGCTTCGCGCGCAGCACGGAGCGCTACTACGCGCTGCTGGCCGATGCCGATGTGCCGCGGCGTGGCGATCTGGACGGGCGCGGCAACCTGAGCGAGCAGGCGCTGATTGCCTGGATTGACTATGTGCTGGACACCTGCCTGGACCAGGTGAACTTCATGGCCAGCATGCTGGATTTCGAAACGATGAAGGCACGCATTGAAGCCTGCCTGGTGTTTGAAGCCACAGTGTTGAAATCCGGCGTACGCCAGGATTCGCTGCGCGGGCTGCACTATCTGTTCCTCAGCGGCGAGGACATGAGCCGAGGCGACTTCAAGGCCATGCTGGGCACCAGTGACCGCAGCGCCACCGACGCGCTTGGGGCGCTGGTCAAGCGCGGGCTTCTCAAGACGGATACGCCGCAAGGCAAGGTGCGCTTCGGCCTGCCCCAGCATGCCTTGCGCTTTCTGTTCCCGCGTTTATGGCCCGAGGCCGAGGCAGACGCAGCCGCTCTTTAATATCCCCTCCCCGAAGTATCCGAGGCAACAGTAGACGCTGCCTTGGCGCCCTTGGCCGACAGTCGCCCAGTCATGGCTTAGTGGCGGCCACCCTTCCTAAATCACCTCAGGCATACATCCACTTGCGAGACCAGGGCTGCCCTGCGGACGGCCGCGCCGCCTTGCGGCACAACACCTGGTAGAGCGAAATCTCGTCGTGCTCAAACGCCCACTGACAGCCAGCGAGGTAGACACGCCAGATGCGCCAGCGCTTCTCGTCCACCATGGCCCTGAGCCTGTCGGCATTGGCCTCGAAAGCGCGACTCCAGTGCGACATGGTGAGCGCATAGTGGCGCCGCAAGCCCTCCACATCGGTCGCCTCCAGGCCCCCCTCCTGCATGGTCTTGAGCACGGTACTGATGTGGGGCACCTCACCGTGCGGGAACACATAGCGGTCGATGAAACGGCCTCCACCGAAGCTGGTTTCGCCGTCGTTTGCATCGGTGGAGGTGATGCCATGGTTGAGCACCCAGCCGTCGTCGGTCAGCAGACGGTTGATCTGCCCAAAATAGTCTTTCAGGTATTTGATGCCCACATGCTCGAACATGCCAACGCTGGTGATACGGTCAAACGTGCCCTGCACATCGCGGTAGTCCTGCAGACGAATCTCGATGCGATCCTGCAGCCCGGCCTGGCGCACCCGCTCGGTCGCCAGCTCGAACTGCCGTTGTGACAGCGTAATGCCGACACAGCGTGCGCCAAACTTGCCCGCGGCACGCAGGACCAGCGCGCCCCAGCCACAGCCAATGTCCAGCAGGCGTTGGTCCGGCTGCAACTGCAGCTTGGTCAGAATGTGGTCGATCTTCTTCTGTTGGGCTTCGGCCAGGGTTTCGCTGCCGGTCTCAAAATAAGCGCAGGAGTACACCATGGCCGGGTCGAGCCAGGCTTGGTAGAACTCATTGGAGACGTCATAGTGGTACTGGATCGCCTCGCTGTCGCTTTTCTTGTTGTGGCTGAAGTGGCGCACCACGCGCGCCAGACGCCCCTCCGGGTTCGAGCCGGCCTCGGAGAGCCGATGGGCGGCGTCAAGAATGTCCTCCACACGGCCGGTAACGTCGATCTGGCCCTCCACATAGGCTTCGCCCAGACTGTCCAGCCCGGGTGACAGTAACAAGGGAATGGCGCTGGCCTTGCGGATGTGGATTTCCACCTTGGGCTGGGCAAAGTCACCGAGCCGCAATCCGCTGGTGTGGGCGTCGCCCTCACCCCAGCGCAACAGCACCGGCAAATTGGCCCTGGCCTTGAGCTGCGTCACCCAGGGCGTCAGGACAGCTTCCATACTGGTTGTCATGCAGATCCTCCTTACGGCGTATGTCGGATTGCAGCGCCTCCAAGGCACTGCACCAGAATACTTTTTTATTATTTGTTTTTAACCTTTATTCGGGAATTAATAAATGTCAATGACCCCGATAGAATTTTCAAGCATTTGGCTGGGTGCGGCCCATCCCCGCTGCTGAACGATCCTGGTGGGTGCAGAATCAGGGCGTGCCGTGTCAGGGGGAACTTCACAAGCCCCCTGCACTCCCATACTCGCTACCCACCTGTTTAATACCCGCCCTACCTGCCATCAGCCCTCATGACCTCTGTTTCGCGCCTGCGCCAGCTGTTCGGCTCGCTTCTCTTCCTCGCAGCCACCTTCCTGTCGCTTGCGTCAGAGGCCCAGATCACCGCTCCACAGTCTGTGGTCAGCACCGACCAGATGCGGGCCGAGCTCATGGCCTATGCGCCTCAGGGAGTTGCCCCGGGAAATACCGTCTGGGCCGGGCTGCAGCTCACGCACAAGCCTGAATGGCACACCTACTGGAAGAATTCCGGCGACTCCGGCCTGCCCACCGTGCTGGAATGGACGCTGCCCAATGGGGTAAGCGCTGGCGACATTGCCTGGCCGCTGCCGCACAAGATTCCGCTGGGCACCCTGGCCAACTACGGCTATGAAGGCACGGTGCTGCTGCCCGTGCCGCTCACCATCGGCCCCGACTTCAAGCCTTCGCTGCTCTCGCCCAACCTCGACATCAAACTCAAGGCCGTCTGGCTGATCTGCCGCCTGGAGTGCATCCCTGAAGAGGGTGAGTTTGTGCTGCGCATCCCCGCCGCCAGTTCCACCGCCCTGAACGCGCCAGCCTTCGAAGCCGCCTTTGCCGCCCAGCCCAAGCCGCTCAGCCAGACGGCCAGTACAGACAGCAAGGTCGAAGTCGCTGGCTCGTCCATCAAGCTCAGCATCAACGGACTGCCTGCTTCGCTGCAGGGCAAAACCCTGGATTTCTTCCCCGAAACCCCGGAGGTGATCGACAACGTCGCGCCCCTCAGCCAAAGCTGGCAGGGCAGCACCTGGACCGGCCAGGTGGCACTCTCGGCCCAGCGCAGCAACAGTCCTACCACGATGCCTGTGGTGCTGGCCTACCGGGCTGAGGCTTACCGGATCGAAGCTCCCGTGAATGGCCCCTGGCCTGCCGGAGCCACCAAAGTGGGCGTCTCACCCGCCCTGCAGGCAGCGCTGGATGGCAACCGTGCGTCGGGTGCCGCGCCCGCCGTGTCGCTCACGCTGGCCGCTGCCTTGCTGGGCGCGCTGATTGGAGGCCTGATTCTCAACCTCATGCCTTGCGTATTCCCGGTGCTGGCCATCAAGGTAGTGAGCTTCACCCGCCATGCAGATGACAGGCGCGGCCACCGCATCAGCGGGCTGGCCTATACCGCTGGCGTGGTTGCCAGTTTTGTCGCATTGGGCATGCTGCTGTTGGGCCTGCGCGCAGCTGGCGAGAGCCTGGGCTGGGGCTTTCAACTGCAAAATCCCTGGGTGGTGGCCAGCCTGGCTGCCCTGTTCACGCTGATCGGCTTGAACCTGGCCGGCCTGTTCGAGTTCGGCCAGTTTCTGCCCTCCTCGGTGGCCACGCTGCAGGCCAAGCACCCTGTGCTTGACTCTTTCCTCACCGGCGTACTGGCCGTGGCCGTCGCCTCGCCCTGTACCGCGCCCTTCATGGGTGCTTCGCTGGGCTTTGCCGTGGGTCTGCCCGCCCCGCAGGCCCTGCTGATTTTTGCGTCCATCGGCCTGGGGCTGGCCCTGCCCTATCTGCTGGCCAGTTTTGTACCCGCCTTTGCCAGAATGCTGCCGCGGCCGGGTGCCTGGATGGAAACCTTCCGCCATTTGCTGGCATTCCCGATGTTTGCCACCGTCGCATGGCTGGTCTGGGTGCTGGGCCAGCAAAGCGGCATCGACGGCGCCGGTGCACTGCTGGCCCTGTTGGTGGCCTTGAGTGCGGTGCTGTGGTCGCTCACGCTGAAAGGGCGTAGCCGTGTGCTGCTAGGCGCCGTACTCATCGCCTTCGCCGCCTGGGCAACCTGGGCCATTGGACCGAATGTGGTCAAGCTCAGCGACCCCTCCGCCCCCCAGGCCAGCAATGCCCTGTGGCAGCCCTGGGAGCCGGGCCGGGTAGAGCAGTTGCTGGCCTCGGGGCAGCCCGTCTTTGTGGACTTCACCGCGGCCTGGTGTGTCACCTGCCAGTACAACAAGAAAACCACCCTGGCCGATACCGACGTGCTGGCCGACCTGCGCACCAGGAACGTGGCTTTGCTCCGCGCCGACTGGACCCGGCGCGACCCCGCCATTACCGCAGCACTGGGCCAGCTCGGTCGCAACGGTGTGCCGGTCTACGCGCTCTACAAGGCTGGACAGCCCCCCGTGCTGCTGTCAGAAATCCTCAGCGTGGAAGAAGTGCGTGCAGCACTCGCCAAGCTCTGAGAAGCCAAGACAGCTCTCCGTTAAATACAACCCACCCAACCAGTCACTTGCTTTGGAATAGAGATCAAACATCAGGAGTCCAGCGTGTTGCGTCGCCATTTTCAAATCCTCGCCACCTTGTCAGCTGCCTTACTTCTCGCGGGCCACGCCCAGGGGGCAGCCGCCGTCGGTCAAGCAGCGCCTGATTTCACCCTCACCAGCACCAGCGGGAAAACCGTGCGTCTGAGCGACTACCGGGGCAAGCACGTGGTGCTGGAGTGGACCAACCCAGGCTGCCCTTTTGTGCGCAAGCACTATGACTCGGCCAACATGCAGGGTTTGCAAAAGGAATTCACCGCCAAGGGCGTGGTCTGGCTGGCGGTGAACTCCACCGAAGAGGCCAGTGCGGACTATCTCCCACCCCGACAAATGGCGCAGTGGATGGTGGACCAGAAAGCCGCGCCGACCACGACGCTGATGGATGAAGATGGCAAGGTGGGAAAAGCCTATGGGGCACGCACCACACCGCATATGTACCTGGTCGACCCGCAGGGCACCCTGATCTATGCTGGCGGCATCGACAGCATTCCCTCGGCGCGCGTGGACGACATCAAGACCGCGACCAACTTTGTACGCCAGGGACTGGGCGAAGCACTGGCCGGCAAGCCCTTGAGTACACCGCTCAGCCGCCCCTACGGCTGCTCCATAAAATACAAGTCATGAGAACCTCCCAAAACCCGGACATCGAGCACATTCTTGCCCACTGCCGCACCATTGCCGTGGTCGGCATCTCGCCCAAGCCTGAGCGACCCAGCTTTTATGTATCGCAGTACATGCAGTCGCATGGCTGGCGCATCATCCCCGTCAACCCCAACGCAAATACAGCTGAAATCCTCGGTGAAAAGGTCTATGCCAGCCTGACCGAGGCTGCCTTGCACGAGCCGATCGAACTCGTGAACTGCTTTCGCAACAGCGCCGACATCCCACCCATTGCGGACGAAGCCATTCGCATCGGGGCCAAGGCGCTCTGGATGCAGGAGGGCATTACGCATGAGCCCTCCGCCGTGAAGTGCCGGGCAGCCGGTCTGCGCGTGGTGCAGGACAAGTGCCTCAAGATCGAGTTGGCCCGGCTGCAAAACCTCTCGACCAGTCGCTAAGCTGAGCAAAAGCCCCGCCTTGACAGGCGGCTTGGCACGCCGGCCCCGACGTCGGCGACAATTGGGGGATGAGTTCCATCCCCAGCTTCCCTCCTCTCCTGAATGACACTTTCCTGCGCGCCTGCCTGCGCCAGGCGACGGACTACACCCCCGTCTGGCTGATGCGCCAGGCCGGACGCTACCTGCCCGAATACCGTGACACGCGCGCCAAGGCTGGCAGCTTCATGGGCCTGGCCACGAATGTGGACTACGCCACTGAAGTCACACTCCAGCCACTGGAGCGCTACCCGCTCGACGCCGCCATTCTGTTCAGCGACATTCTCACCGTGCCCGACGCCATGGGTCTGGGCCTGAGCTTTGCGCTGGGCGAAGGCCCCAAGTTTGCCCATCCGGTGCGCGATGAAGCTGCGGTGGACAAGCTTGCCGTACCCGACATGGACAAGCTGCGCTATGTGTTCGACGCCGTAACCTCCATCCGCAAAGCCCTCAATGGCCGCGTGCCCTTGATCGGCTTCTCCGGCAGCCCGTGGACCCTGTCCTGCTACATGGTCGAAGGCGCGGGCTCAGACGACTACCGGCTCGTCAAAACCATGATGTACAGCCGCCCGGACCTGATGCACCGCATGCTGCTGATCAACGCCGATGCGGTGGCAGCCTACCTGAACGCCCAGATCGATGCCGGGGCCCAGGCCGTGATGATTTTCGACAGCTGGGGCGGTGTGCTGGCGGATGGCGCATTCCAGCAATTCAGCCTGGCCTACACCGCACGTGTGCTGTCTCAGCTCAAGCGCCATGGTGTGGACGGCAAGGTCGTGCCGCGCATCGTCTTCACCAAGGGGGGCGGCCTGTGGCTCAAGGACATGGCGCCACTGGATTGCGAAGTGCTGGGCCTGGACTGGACCGTCAACCTGGGTCAGGCACGTACCCTGGTGGGCGGCAAGGCCGGTGGTGAAGGCAAGGCCTTGCAAGGCAATATCGACCCCAATGTGCTGTTCGCCAACCCGGCGCAAATCCAGGCCGAGGTGGCCCATGTGCTCGACAGCTTCGGGGCTCTGCACCGCGCGACCACAGCAGAGCCAGACCGCCCCGGTCCGACCCATATCTTCAACCTGGGACATGGCATCAGCCAGCACACACCGCCCGATAACGTCGCCGTGCTGGTGCAGGCCGTGCACGACCACTCGCGCAAAATGCGTGCGTAGGTTTGTTCCGGCACGAATCGCCTAACATTTTTTGGGCATGAAATTAGTTGGTGATTCTTCACTTATGCACAAATTTTGTGTTGCGACGCAAAAGATACGCCCGAATCTGTGCATCCTTGCTACAAAAGCAATAGCGAAGCTAAGCTGTTGATTTATAAGGATTTATTTCTTTGCTTTTTTTGTGTGCATTTCAAGCAAAGCCTTGAAAAACAAGGCTTTGGCGATGACACATGGCAGATATCAACAAAGTTATCCACAGAAACATGGAATGTCCCTAAAAGTTGTTTTATATCAAGCACTTAGAGCCCACTTCCTAAGTTCACTTGAACAAAACCGCGCAAGCGGCACTTTCTGATGGCCCATTGGTTGCAGGTACTCGTCCAGACCCCGGCGCATAGCCAGATCGCCGGGCCGCTGAGCTATCAGAGCGAGTGTGCACTCAGCCCAGGAACACTGGTGCGCGTGCCCTTGGGCAAGCGCGAGATGCTGGGCATCGTTTGGGATGCGCCCACGGACGACAGCCTTCCTGTCATTGCCCCGGACAAGACCAAGGCGATTACCGCAGCACTGGACGCGATCGCACCATTGAGTGCCCACTGGCGCGAGCTGGTGTCGTTCGCTGCCAGTTATTACCAGCGCTCGGCGGGTGAGGTCGCCCTGGCGGCCCTGCCACCGCAACTGCGCGACCTCAGCAGCACGCAGCTGGCACGACGGCTCAAGCGCAAAGCCGGGCAAGTAAAGCCGGAAGAGCTTCAGGCACCAAACGCTACTAAATCAGTAGCACCAACCGCAGAACAGACAAGGGCCATTGCCCAATTTGACACGAAAGATGGTCCTTTTTTGCTGTTTGGCGCTACGGGCAGCGGAAAAACCGAGGTCTACCTGCATTGCGTCGAACAGTTGCTGGCTCGCGAGCCGCAAGCCCAGGCCATGGTCATGGTGCCCGAGATCAACCTCACTCCACAGCTTGAAGCCCGCTTTGTGGAGCGCTTTGCGCCGCTGTATGGTGCAGACGCCGTGGTCTCGCTGCACAGCGGCCTGACCAACCCGCAGCGCCTCAAGAGCTGGCTGGCTGCACACAGTGGTGAAGCCCGCATTGTGCTGGGCACCCGCATGGCGGTGTTTGCCTCCATGCCCGCCCTCAGGCTCATCGTGGTGGACGAGGAGCATGACCCCAGTTACAAGCAGCAGGAAGGTGCGCGCTACTCCGCACGGGACCTCGCGGTCTACCGGGGGCGGCTTGAAGGCGCCAAGGTGGTGCTGGGCTCTGCCACGCCTTCACTGGAAAGCTGGCATCACAGTCGGCCGGCTGAAGAGGGCGGCCGCTACCTGCGCCTGCTGATGCCAAGCCGCATCGGTGATGGCAGCGCACTCCCCCGTGTGCGACGGGTGGACATGAACCACCAGCCCAAAAAGACCGTGTTCTCCCCACCGCTGCTCAACGCCCTTCGCGAGCGCGTGGCGCGCGGCGAACAAAGCATGGTGTTTCTCAACCGGCGTGGCTATGCCCCGGTGCTGGGTTGCAGTGAGTGCGACTGGAAGAGCGAATGCCCCCACTGCAGCGCCTTCAGGGTGTTCCACAAGATCGACCGCACGCTGCGCTGCCACCATTGCGGTTTGACCGAGCGTGTGCCGCGCCACTGCCCGTCATGCGGCAACCCGGATATCCAGCCCCTGGGCCGTGGGACCGAGCATCTTGAAGAACATCTGGCCGAGCTGCTGGCTGATGTGCGACGCCCGGGCTCTGCGAACGAACAGCATCCAGATGGACAGCCCGTGCGGATTGCGCGGATCGATGCCGACAGCACACGCCTCAAGGGTGCCCTGCAGTCACAGCTGGCCCAGGTCCACGCGGGTGAGGTGGACGTGCTGGTCGGCACCCAGATGATTGCCAAGGGCCATGACTTCCGCCGCATCACCCTGGTGGCCGCCGTGAACCCGGACAGTGCGCTGTTTTCGAGTGACTTCCGTGCGCCGGAACGACTCTTCAGCCTGCTGATGCAAGCTGCCGGACGGGCCGGGCGTGATGCCGGCCTAGGCGGCCAGAGCGAGATGTGGGTGCAGACCTTCCATCCCACGCATCCTCTGTTCGAGGCACTGAAAAAGCACGACTACCCGGCATTTGCCGCGCAGCAGCTAGAGGAGCGAGAGCAGGCTGGCATGCCCCCTTTCAGCTTCCAGGCCCTGGTGCGGGCCGAGGCCCGCACGCAGGAAGCGGCCCAGGCCTTTTTGACGATCGCACGCGAAACCGCCGCCGCGCTGGAGACGGCCCAGCAGCAGGTCACGCTCTACCCCGCCGTGCCGATGAGCATTCAGCGCATCGCCAATGTCGAGCGCGCGCAAATGCTGATCGAGAGCGGCTCACGGGTCGCCTTGCAGCGCTTTCTTTCCGATTGGAGCGCCATCCTGCATGACACAAGGAGCCAGCCCGCCTGCAAGGGGCTGATTCGCTGGGCTGTCGATGTGGATCCGCTGGCGATTTGACGAGGCGCCAAGTTCCCAATTCCGGACGCTCGGCCATATTCAGGAAACGCCCTTGATCGGCCCCCTTTTTCTTCACGCGGTGACCCACGTGACGACGCCCAGGCAGGCGTCATTTATCGTGCTAAAAGCCCAACTTTGAGCCAGCCCCCAGGAGCGTCGCTATGCCCATCAGCGCAAAGATGCCGGCAGCCATGGAGTGCACCAACTTCATGGGAATCTTTGAGGCCAACTTGTCGCCAGCGAACACGGCAGGAACGTCTGCGAGCAACATGCCCAAGGTTGTACCGACCACGACCAACAAGGGACTTGTGTAGTGGGCGGCCAATGCCACGGTAGCTATTTGGGTCTTGTCTCCCATCTCCGCCAAAAAGAAGGTGATGAACGTAGCGCCGAACACGCCAAGCCTGTTGGCAATTTGCGTTTCCTCATCTTCAATTTTGTCCGGGATCATGGTCCAGATGGCCATGCCGATGAAGGACGTACCGAGTACCCACCGCATGATCTCAGGGGAGACCATGGAAGTTATCCATGCGCCGAGAGCGCCAGCGAGGCCGTGGTTAATTATGGTCGCGCATAGAATGCCCGCGATGATGGGTACGGGCTTTTTGAATCTTGCTGCAAGAATAAAGGCGAGCAATTGAGTCTTGTCGCCGATTTCGGCCAGTGCGACAACCCCGGTAGAGACGAAGAGAGCTTCCATGACATATTCCAAGGCCGGACGATAAGACGAATGACCACGACGTCTCCCCGGCCAATGCGGAAGCGAAGTGGTCAAAGGTCTTGCCAAGCTCAGAACCGCTTACGCCATGACCGAAAGGCCAAGTATGTTGACGCAAGCCTCTTCAAGCGAAGAGCGGCTACTCCCCAATGACTGTCTGAATCATACCGTACCCACTGGGCACCATGGAGGCTGGCCCGGCCCCTGATTCGTCCCGTGAGTTTCCACCTGCTTCGGGTCGTCGGTCCGCTATGGGTTCTGTATGTCAATTCGCGCCGCACGTCGATTGAGCGCTGCCTCGGATAAGCCGCCATGGCCTCTGAAAGTTAGCGGCTCCATGACAAAGGCCACCCGAAGGTGGCCTTTGTCTTTTTTCTGCTTACACGCTCATCACGCCAGATCGAAGCGGTCGAGGTTCATCACCTTGTTCCATGCTGCCACGAAGTCGTGTACGAACTTCTGCTGCGCGTCACTGGCGGCGTAGACCTCGGCCACAGCGCGCAGTTGCGAGTTCGAGCCGAAGACGAGATCGGCCACGGTAGCTGTCCACTTGACTGTGCCGCTCTTGCGGTCCCGGCCTTCCAGCACACCCTCGGTGCCTGACTTCTGCCATTTCGTGCTCATATCGAGCAGGTTGACGAAGAAGTCGTTGCTCAGCGTCTCGGGGCGCTTGGTGAACACGCCGTGCTTGGGCCGACCCACGTTCATGGCACGCAGGCCACCGACCAGCACCGTCATCTCGGGCGCGGTCAGCGTCAACAATTGTGCCTTGTCCACGAGCATCTCTGCCTGCACGCCTTCGAGCCCCTTGCAGACATAGTTGCGAAAGCCGTCTGCCTTGGGTTCGAGCGCCGCAAAGGACTCGACGTCGGTCTGATCCTGCGATGCATCGGTACGTCCCGGCATAAACGGCACCTTCACATCGACGCCCGCCTTCTTGGCTGCAGCCTCAACAGCGGCGCAGCCACCCAGCACAATCACGTCGGCCAGCGAGATCTTCTTGCCGCCTGTAGCCGATTTGTTGAACTCGGCCTGTACGCCTTCCAGCGTCTTGAGCGCCTTGGCCAGCTCGGCCGGCTGGTTGACCTCCCAGTCCTTCATCGGTGCCAGACGGATGCGCGCACCGTTGGCACCGCCCCGCATGTCGCTACCGCGGAAGGTGACCGCCGAGGCCCAGGCCGTGGTGGCGAGTTGTGAGGTGGACAAGCCGGAAGCCAACAGCTTGGCCTTCAACGCGGTAACGTCCTTCTCGTCAACCAGCTTGTGATCCACGGCGGGAACCGGGTCCTGCCAGATCAGCACTTCTTTCGGCACCAGCTTGCCGAGGTAGCGGGCACGCGGGCCCATGTCACGGTGCGTCAGCTTGAACCAGGCGCGTGCAAAAGCGTCAGCAAACTCCTTGGGATTCTTGTGGAAGTGGCGCGAAATTTTCTCGTAGGCCGGGTCCATGCGCATGGACATGTCGGCCGTGGTCATCATCGGCGGGTGCTTCTTCGAGGGGTCGTGCGCATCCGGAATCAAATGCTCGGGCTTGCAGTGCTTGGGCGTCCACTGCTGGGCGCCAGCCGGGCTCTTGGTCAGCTCCCACTCGTAACCGAACAGCATGTCGAAGTAGCCGTTGTCCCACTTGGTCGGGTTCGGCTTCCAGGCGCCTTCGATACCGCTGGTCGTGGTATTCACGCCCTTGCCATCGCCGAGCTTGTTGGTCCAGCCCAAACCCTGCTCTTCTATGCCCGCCGCCTCCGGCTCGGCACCGACCAGCTGGGGATCGCCCGCGCCGTGCGCCTTGCCAAAAGTGTGGCCGCCAGCAACCAGGGCCACGGTCTCTTCGTCATTCATGGCCATGCGTGCGAAGGTTTCGCGCACATCGCGGCCG
Source organism: Gammaproteobacteria bacterium (assembly GCA_018815325.1). Taxonomy (GTDB): domain Bacteria; phylum Pseudomonadota; class Gammaproteobacteria; order Burkholderiales; family Burkholderiaceae_C; genus JAHIYE01. The sequence goes on from JAHIYE010000009.1 coordinate 134,316, forward strand.
GATGCCACCGGGTCCGGCTTGCCATCCGGGCCTTCTGGGTTCACGTAGATCAGGCCCATCTGCACGGCAGCCAACGGGTTATCCAGCTGGCGCTCGCCGGAATAACGGCTATCGGGCTTATCGCTGGTGGCCAGCCAGGTTTTTTCCATGCCCCAGTAGATGTCTTCTTCCGGCTCCCAGATGTCCGCACGGCCACCAGCGAAACCGAAGGTCTTGAAACCCATCGACTCCAGGGCGACGTTTCCCGCGAGAATCATCAGGTCGGCCCAGGAGAGCCTGCGGCCATATTTCTGTTTGATAGGCCACAACAGGCGACGGGCCTTGTCCAGGTTACCGTTGTCAGGCCAGCTGTTGACCGGTGCGAAGCGCTGGTTGCCGGTGCCCGCGCCGCCGCGTCCGTCACCCACCCGGTAGGTGCCGGCCGAGTGCCATGCCATGCGAATCATCAATCCACCATAGTGGCCCCAATCCGCGGGCCACCAGTCCTGCGAGTCGGTCATCAGGGCCGTCAGGTCCTTGACTACAGCGTCGAGATCCAGACTCTTAAATTCCTTGGCGTAATCAAAGTTCTCCCCCATCGGGTCTGACTTGCTCGTGTGCTGATGCAGGATGTTCAGTCGCAGCTGATTGGGCCACCAGTCGGTGTTGGTCTGTGCTTTCCCGCTCGTGGCAGGGTTGATGACGGCGCCCGAGAAGGGGCATTTGGATTCAGACATGTTCATCTCCTATGTTAGTCAAACGATGCACTAGTGACTCAAGGCCAGATTAGCCAGACAGCGCAAGCAGGCGTTCTGGTAACTCGCCAGGATTGATAGATAAATGCTATTCATATTGATGCTTCGATTAGTCACAGGGAAAGTATAGAAATCGATCATCAATTAATCAACACAATTTGAGTTAATGAGCCGATAGTTTTTGACAATAATTCTGCTGCAATCATTGCAGAGACTTGCTGCCCCGGATCACTCAGCGCAGCAGAGACACCGCGAACGAAAAAGTCAGAAAGGCAGCACTGGTGGAGACCAGGATGATGCGGGCGATGCGCCCGTTATCTGCCCCGAAGCGTTCGGCCAGCATGGACACGTTGCTGGCACTGGGCAGCGCTGCCACCAGCACGATCACCGTGAGTGCGGAGTGCTGCAAAGGCACCCCCAGCTGGATTGCCCCACCCCCCACCAGCAGCACCAGCAGGGGGTGCAGCAGCAGCTTGAACGCCGCAACCGGGAGGTAATCGCGCAGCGGGATTGGTGCATGTGCATGTTGGGCTGCCACGATCTGCGAACGTGCCAGCACGGCACCAATGGTGAACAGCGCCGTCGGAGAAGCTGCATCGGCCAGCAGCCAGACGGTGCTGGTGACTGGCCCAGGCAGCTCCAGCTGCAGGAAAGACACCAGCCCACCCAGCAGAATGGCCCAAGGCATGGGGTTGAACAACACGCCCTTGAGCGCATTGCGCAAGGCCACCGCCATGCCATGCGTGCCGGCCCCGTCCAGGCGCGACAGCGCAATGCACAGTGAGGAGGTGACCAGCATGTCAACCACGATCGTCACGATCATGGGCCCAGCCGCCTGCGCACCCAGCAAGGCCACCAGCAGTGGCACCCCCATGAAACCGGTGTTGGGGAAGGCTGCCACCAGCGCGCCAAATGACGCATCGTTCCAGCCGATGCGGCGATTCAGGGTAACGGCCACCGTGAAGCCCACCATGACCAGCCCGCACAGCAGCCAGGTAAAGAGCACGCTCGCGTCCAGCAACTGGGCAATCGGTGTGGTTGCGCCGAAGCGGTACAGCATGCAAGGCAGGGCAAAAAACAACACAAAGCCGTTCAAGCCGGGAATGGCCTCCAGCGGCAACATGCGCCGGCGGGCAGCCAGATAGCCGCACAGGACCAGTGCGAAAAAGGGAAAAGTGACTGAGAAGATTTGTAGCACGGAGCGTATTGTCACAGCAGTCGCATCGACTTTGCCCGGCTGTCCAAAATTCCATGCCCACACTCGGTATCATTCCTGACTCTCCCACCCGATTTCTGCATGTCCACCTCTTCCCCCTCCGGCCTCAATCTCGCACAACAGGAAGCTGTCAATTTCATGCATGGCCCCTGCCTGGTTCTGGCAGGCGCCGGGTCGGGCAAGACCCGCGTCATTACCCACAAGATCGGTCGCCTGATCCAGTCCGGGCTGGAGCCCAGGCGCATCGCGGCCATCACCTTTACCAACAAGGCTGCCGCCGAAATGCGGGAGCGCGCCAAGGGACTGATCGGCAAAGCCGCCAAGGAAGTGGTGATTTGTACCTTCCACGCGCTCGGTGTGCGCATGATGCGGGAGGACGGCGAGGCCCTGGGACTCAAGCCCCAGTTCAGCATCCTCGACAGCGACGACGTCACCAGTATCCTGAAAGACGCCGGTGGCAGCACCGATGCGGCCACGGCCCGCCAATGGCAGTGGACCATCAGCCGGTGGAAAAACATGGGGCTGAACGCCGAGCAGGCCGAGGCGCAAGCTGCTGACGACAACGAGCGCATCACGGCCCGCATCATGGCGCGCTATGAAGAAAGGCTGACCGCCTACCAGAGCGTCGACTTTGATGATCTGATTGGATTGCCCCTCAAGTTGCTACAAAATCATGAGCACGTCAGGGCCAAGTGGCAAGGCCTCATGGGGCATGTCCTGGTTGACGAGTACCAGGACACCAACGCCACGCAGTACGAGGTGCTCAAGCTTCTGGTCGGGGCCAACAACGCCAAGGGCGCCCGCTTCACGGCGGTGGGCGATGACGACCAGTCCATTTACGGCTGGCGCGGCGCCACGCTGGACAACCTCAAGAAACTGCCGGTCGATTTCCCCGACCTGAAGGTCATCAAGCTGGAGCAGAACTACCGCTCCACCAGCGCCATCCTGCGCGCAGCCAACAACGTGATCGGCCCCAATCCCAAGCTGTATCCCAAGAACCTGTGGAGCGACCTGGGAGAAGGAGAACCCGTGCGCGTGGTCGATGCAGACAACGAGGAACACGAGGCTGAACGCACCGTGGCACGCATTCAAAGCCTGCGCGCAGGCACAGGCGCGACTGCGAGTGACGGCTCCCAGCACAAGGAGTTCCGCGACTTCGCCATCCTGTACCGGGCCAACCACCAGGCACGTATTTTCGAGCGGGCTTTGCGCAAGGCCCAGATCCCGTACAAGGTATCAGGTGGTACCAGCTTTTTCGACCGCGCCGAGATCAAGGATCTGTGTGGCTGGTTCAGGCTATGGATCAACAACGACGATGACCCGGCCTTTTTGCGCGCGGTGACCACGCCAAAGCGCGGCATTGGCCACCAGACCCTTCAGCAGCTCGGCACCTTTGCCAGCCAGTACAAGCTCAGCCTGTTCGAAGCCCTGTTCTCGCCCTCGCTGGGCTCGGTGTTGAACACCCGTGCCGTCGGCAGCCTGCATGAATTCGGTCGCTATGTGAATGATCTGGAGTTCCGGGCAAGGCATACCAACGGCGCCGAAGATGCACGAGCCTTCCTGGCGGACTGGCTCAAGGATATTGGCTACGAAAAGCACCTGTACGACGGCGAAGACAGTGAAAAACTCGCAGCCTCACGCTGGACCAATGTCATGGAATTTTGTGACTGGATGGCCCAGCGCTGTGGCGGCCAAATTGACGATGCAGCCGGCGTATCCACCTCCAGCGAGATCAAGTCATTGCTTGAGGTGGCCCAGACCGTGTCGCTGTTGTCCACCATCAGCGAGCGCGAGAAGGACCAGAACGTCGTCACCCTGTCCACGCTGCATGCGGCCAAAGGCCTGGAATGGCCGCATGTGATGCTGGTGGGCGTCACAGAAGGCTTGCTGCCGTTCAAGCTCGGTGACGATGACAACCCCAGCGGACGCGCCGATGGCCCCATGAGCGAAGGACTGCTGCAGCGCCTGCAGGAGGAGCGGCGCCTGATGTATGTGGGCATCACGCGTGCCCAGCGTAGCTTGGCCGTCAGCTGGACACGCAGGCGCAAAAAGGGGCGGGACATGATTGCCGCCCAACCCAGCCGCTTCATTGCCGAAATGGCACTGGACAAAAACACGATCAAGGAAGATCCACGCGAAAAGCTCAAGGCCCTGCGCGCCGAATTCGCCCAAAAAGCCCTTGATGCCGCCACCGCGGCCGCAGAACATGGATAAGTTGACCTTCAATTTGCTGCCTGCGCTTGCACGTCGCCATTTCTGGCGGGTTTTGGCCAGCACCGCATGCCTTGTCGCGCCGGGAATAGTGCAGGCCCAGACCGTAACCGATGCCGCTCAAGCGCCATGGCAACAATGCATGCACTTGACCGACGACAATGCCGCCCGACTGGCCTGCTTTGACCGCTGGGCCCAACAGCAAACCGCCCCCCCGTTCAACGCCCCACCCGCCTCTGCCTCAACCCTCGGCCCCGTGGCCGAGGAAACACCTGCACCAGCCACCTTGTCGGCAACCAGCATCGACAAGGGATGTAGAAACCCTCACCAGTCAGAACTGTCACGCTACTGGGAACTGGAAGCCGACAGTGACTGCGGGACCTTTGGTATCCGCGGCTATCGTCCCATCAGCCTGAGTCTGATTGGTTCTGACAGCGTCAATACAGCCCCCAGCACACCCGCTGCCGGTCACACAGCCACGGCCACGCCCTACGGGGAAACCGAAACCCGGATCCAGCTGTCTGTTCGCACCAAGATCGCCCAGGGCCTATTGACGCGTGATAGCCCCGTGCTTCGCGACTCCGTGTGGTTTGGATACACACAGCAGTCTTACTGGCAGCTTTTCAGTGGCGACATATCCCGCCCCTTCCGCACGACCGATCACGAGCCGGAGATCATCTACATCTATCCCACTGATGCGGCATTGCCGAACGGTTGGCGCTTGCGCTACAGTGGCATCAGTCTCAACCACCAATCCAACGGCCAGACCTTGCCGCTGTCTCGCAGCTGGAACCGCGTCATCCTGATGGCCGGCATGGAAAAAGATGATCGATTCACCCTGACGGGGAAAATCTGGCAACGCCTCCCGGAAAATGCGGGAGACGATGACAACCCTGACATCAGCGACTATATCGGCCGGGCCGAGTTATCTGGCTCGTGGAATGTCAACCGGGACAATACGCTGGGATTCACCCTGCGCCACTCACTGAACGATGTGACACGTGGTTCGCTGCGCCTCGAATGGCTCAAAGCGCTGGGAAGTGGCAAGGACAGCAACCAGCGCAGCGGGCTGCGCTTTCATACTCAGCTTTTCAGCGGCTATGGTGACTCACTGGTGGACTACAACCGTCAACGCACGGTGTTGAGTATCGGTCTGAGTCTTGTTGATTGGTAGCTTCGCCCAGCGTTAAAAGCAAAAAAGCCCTTGAATCTGTTACGAATCAAGGGCTTATGCGTTTGGTGGCCTGGGGCGGAATCGAACCACCGACACAAGGATTTTCAATCCTCTGCTCTACCGACTGAGCTACCGGGCCTAAGCCTTAAATTATAGCAGTATCCAACCACATTTCATGCCGCGCTGCGCTTTCCCCTTGAGAGGTCCACCCCGAGCTGCTTGAGCTTGCGGTAGAGGTGGGTACGCTCCAAGCCAGTCTTTTCAGCCACCCGGGTCATGGAACCATTTTCCTGAGCAAGGTGGTACTCGAAGTAGGCCTTCTCAAAATCATCACGCGCTTCACGCAGGGGTTTGTCCAGGGTGAAGTTTTGCTGCGCTTGGGGGCCTGCATCAACCGCGACAGCAACCGGCTGCCCCATCATGGCCAGGCCGACACCGATAACCGGCTCGACAGTAGTCAGTGGCGGCAAGCTGCTACTGAGCAGGGGCTTTCGCACGAGGCCTCGTGCAAGCCCCTGCTCAACCGCCTTGAGCAGCTTCTGCATGGTGATGGGTTTCTCGAGAAAAGCCAGCGCACCGATCTTGGTGGCCTCCACTGCCGTGTCGATGGTAGCGTGGCCGCTCATCATGATCACAGGCATGGTGAGCGCCCCTGTGGTGGACCACTCCTTGAGCAGCGTCACACCATCCGTGTCCGGCATCCAGATATCCAGCAGTACCAGGTCGGGACGTTCACGCAAGCGAGCGGCCCGCGCCTGCGCTGCGTTCTCGGCCACTTCGACGCTATGCCCCTCGTCGTTCAGTATTTCCCACAGCAGATCTCGAATACCCAGTTCGTCATCGACTACCAGAATGTTTGCCATGATTTACGTCATTCCCCTTCGGTGTAACTTTGCCGCGCTCAGGTTGACGCGTTGCTCTCAACAGCAAATGATAACGATACTTGCGCACCCACTAGCAATCCATCCTGAGTACGGTTGGCAATATCCACTCTGCTGCCATGCTCATCCGCGATTTTCTTGACGACGGCCAGGCCCAAACCTGTACCCTTGGCCTTGGTCGTTACATACGGCTCGAACGCACGCTTGAGGATTTTTTCAGGAAAACCTGCGCCATGATCGAGCACGCTCAGGCGCACGCGGCCGGCAGACTCAACCCACAGGGTTTTCAAAACAACACAATTCTCAGCCCCTGTACGTCCTGCGCTTTGGGTGGCATCCTGTGCATTTTGCAGCAGGTTGTGTACCACTTGGCGTAATTGCTGTGCATCACCCCGAATAAGGGGGCACAACGGGTCCAGCTCGACCCGCACCGGCACTTGGGCATTTTCGTTGCCATAGAGTTGCAGTACATCGGTGACCAGCACATTGAGATCGAGCGACTTGAGTTCCGCCGCAGGCAATCTCGCGTAATCCCGGAATTCATTGACGAGCCGTTTCATTGCGTCAACCTGATCCACAATCGTCTTGACCGACTTGGTCAGGATCGCCTGTTCAGCTGGCTCCACCTTGCCGCTGAGTTTCATCTCGAGCCGTTCGGCCGAGAGCTGAATCGGGGTAAGCGGGTTCTTGATCTCATGGGCCAATCGACGGGCCACTTCGCCCCAGGCTTGCGATCGCTGTGCAGAGACGATCTCGGAGATATCGTCAAACACCAGCAAGCGGCCAGAATCCGGTAACGTGGCGCCCCGCGCTACCAAGGTTACGGTACTGTCAACCTGCTGCCCGGCAGTCCCTGACGTTGCTGCACCAAGCTCAAAGGATTGTTGCCAATGGTCCAACCCGTGCTGGCTGCGCTCTCCCTGAAATGCGTTGAACTGGGCCTGGACGTTGGCACCGAATTCCTCCAGGCCCTGAATGTCGGCGAGCCTTTTTCCTTCGTAAGCCGCCAGGGGGGTCCGCAAAATACGGGTCGCACCAGGGTTGGACGAGATGATCACACCGTGCACATCAAGGACGATCACGCCTGCCGTCAGGTTGTCGAGAATCGTCTGCAAGTTGGCGCGTGCTGTATTGACTTGCTCCATGCTGACCTCCACAGCCTGCCGCGCGTCTGCGAGCTGCTGCGTCATCAGTGCGAAGGAGCGCGTCAGACCACCCAGCTCATCTTTGCCCTTCAGGGCCATCTTGGGCGTCAGATCGCCGGCAGCGACCTGACGCACCCCCTCTGCCAGCAACAGTAGGGGTCGCACGATCTGGTTGCCCAGCAGCACGGCCAGGAGCACCGCGCCAAAAATGGCCAGAAACAAGGTCAGCGTCAAGGTGCCGATGTACATACGCCGCAGCCCATCCCGTGCAAGCGCACGCTCCTGGTATTCGCGGTTAGCCTCAGCCACAGCCATCGCATTGGCTACCAGGGTGGGTGGCAACACGCGAGCCAGGTACAGATAACGCACCTCCCCCAGGATTCCCAAGCCAGGGCTGTTGACCAGTACCAGCGCTTTGATGCGGCCATTGTCGATGGTGTCTGGCGACGCCTCATCCACGCCGTCGATCCAGGCATAGGCCTTGTCACGCCGGGCTTGCCGGAACTGTTGGGCCGAGGGGCGATCCGGATTCAACTGAAAGCGTGACAGTCCTGCACTCGCGATCGATTGCCCCGAGGCGCCCCACAACACCACATCGCTCACCCCCAGTTGTTCACGGATTCGCTCCAGCGCAATACCCGCAGAAGCATCCGGCACACTGGACAGCTGATCCGCAGCCGTCTTGGCCTTGCTGGCCAAGTCATTGGACAAGGTATCGAGCGTTACGCGGCCGAGGTTCAAACCCGCATCCAGCGCGCCCTCCACCTTCACGTCAAACCAGCTTTCAATCGAGCGGGAGACAAACTGGTATGACACGACATAAATCAGCAAGCCCGGTGCAAAACCTGCCAACGCGAAAATAGCAGCCAGCTTGACCAGCAGTCGACTGCCAAACCGCCCCTGCTTGAGCCGCGCCGCCAGCCGGTAGGCGATCCAGCCGATAACCAGCAGCAACAGGGCGGCCACCACCATGTTGAGCACAAAAAGGCGAGCGTAGTTTTGCTCGTACAGCTCACGGTTGTTGGTGGCCTGAGTGAGCAGAAACAACAGCACCAGGCCTATCGCCACCATGGCAGCCGTTCCTACCCCCACAGTCCACCGCAAGGCACGGGACCCCTGCAGGGAAAACCGACCATTCTGTTGCGGCCCGGCGACCGGCAGGTTCACTTGCTGCTCTCCCGCAGATACGGCTTGCGTGCAGTGACAGAGATGCTCCAGTCGGCTTGCCCCAAGGCACCAATCTGCAGGGGCCGCGGGAGTTGTGTCACATCCAGCCTGAAATTAAAAACCACAATATGCGGCCGGTCGTCGATCTCGTCCGCCTCCGCAATTTTCCAGCGCGACAGCCTCTGGATGACTGCCATGGCCTCATTCAGTGTGTCGAAGCTTTGATTGAGCGCAACGGCCGGCCGGATGGCCCCCAGACTCCCGGACGACACATTGAGGCGCCAGCGCCGTGACAACGGCAGGTACACCAATCGCATGCTGCGTTCCGCGGACGCTACTTTCTTGTCGGTCCAGTACCAGCGCTCCCGGTACACGTCGGCCTGTGCGACAAAAAACATGGAAACCCCCTTGAGCAGGGCATCCTCGATGCTGGGTGGCAGCTCAAACGCTACGGCAGCTGACAGCAGGAGTCCTTCGCTGGAGCCCTCCAGCTGGAATTGCGTGACCTCGGAGGTCACGGCCTGCGCGCGCACGCCAGACGGCAGCGCCCCTGCGAGACAGGCACCAAGCAGCAGCAGTACCAGGTCAATGCGTGCTTTTCTCCAGCAATGCGTAATAGAAACCATCATGATTCTCTTGATTGTCCGGGACAGAGCCGTCAACCACGCCGCTGCGGGGTATTAAATGCCCTGGCGACGGCATCAAAACCGCATCGGTGTTGTGCGCAAGAAACGTTTGAATCTGCACATCCCCCTCTTCCCGGAATACGGAACAGGTGCAATAGAGCAAGCGCCCCCCGTTTTTCAGCAGGGGCCACATCTTCTTGAGCAGCTCCGACTGGATGCCAGCCAGCTGCGCAATGTCGCTTTCCCGGCGCAACCATCGCACATCCGGATGCCGTCGCACAATGCCCGACGCCGTGCAGGGAGCGTCCAGCAAAATGGCATCGTAGGGCACACCATCCCACCAGCGCTCCGGGTGCGAGGCATCCTCTGCAATCACCTCAGCCTGAAGCCCCAGTCTCTGCAAATTCTGGTGAATGCGTTCACAGCGCTGCGGATCAATGTCGAGTGCCGTCACGTGCGCATCGGATATCTCCAACAGATGCGCCGTCTTGCCTCCCGGAGCGGCACAGGCATCCAGGATATGCCAGGGCTGCTTGCGGCCCAGGCCCTCGCACAACAAGGGCGCGGCCATTTGTGCAGCCCCATCCTGTACCGACACCATGCCCTGCGCAAAACCCGGCAACTCCTGCACGTGGCACGCCTGACTGAGGATCACACCATATGGACCTGACGCACGGGCCTCTATACCGACTGTTGCCAGACGCGCCAGATAGCCCGCCACATCCGTCTGCCTGGCATTGATACGCAGGCTCATTGGCCCAGGACGATTGCTGGCCTGAAGAATGGCCTGCCAGTGCTTGGGGTGGTCTTTTTTCAAGCGTTCAATCCACCACTGTGGATGATTCCATTGCGCCAGCGGATTGGCAGCGCAGACGGCTACCAAGCTCTCTCGCTCGCGCAGGAACCTGCGCAGACAGGCATTCACGAAATTGGCTTGCGCCTTGACGGCCGCAGTTCGCTTGGCAGCCTCCACGGCCTGATTCACCAGCGTGAAGGCTTCATAGGGTGAGTCCAGCTCGCTCCATAGCAGCGCCAGTGCGGTGCACAACAGGGCATCCGCTGCCGGGGGTGGATTGCGTGCGACAAGCTGGCGGCGCAGTGCTTCAGCGCGCCCCAGGGTACGAAGCACCTGGAATAGCAAAGCCTGCACACCTGGACGCAATGCAGGCGACACTTCTGCGAGCACTGCCGTTGCGGAGGCACCGCCACGAATACGCACCAACATGCTCGCCGTGGATTGGAGCTGCCGCCACAGCGGAAGGGATTGATCAGGGCTGCTCATGCACCATGCTCAGATCACCGCCGCAGGCTTGAAACCAAACAACCAGGCCAGCGCCGTGGCTGGAAATTGCTCAATCGCCTCGTTATACGCATCGACATGGCCATTGAATTCTTGCCTGACGTTGTCAGCCAGTTGTGAAATGCGGTCCCACTGCAGTTGCAGGGTTTCCGGCAACAAGGCCCCCGCCAGATCATGTGGCTCGTCCTTGAGACGCCACCATGACGTGAACAGGGTTTGCTGCGCCAGCGTCAACGCGTGCATGGTCGAGGCATTGAGGGGACTCCCCCGTGCGGCGCGCAAGGAGGCATCAAACTGCTCAGCGGAGCCGACCAGGCCAGCCCATGCCGAGATCAGTTCTGCCTGAACCCGGTCCTGTGTGGCGGCCATCCCGGGCCCACTGGCGGGAAAGTTTCCCTGGACCAGGGTCACGTACTGTCTTAACTGGTGCTCTACCGCGGGAAACGCCGCGATCGCCCGCGCGCGCAGGCGAACCAGGCGGTTGTAGGCGCCAAATGACCAGAACAGCGCGACAGCAAGCGCTGTCCACAAAATGAAAAAATCACCCATCCCGATATTTCATCGATTTTCTGCCATATCCATCAAAAGAAAACGCCCCGAGCCCATATTAAACGGGCTCAGGGCGCTATCTTTTTGGTAGCTAACGAGTTTATTCGTTTGCAGCGCCTACATTGCTCTCCGAATCGGGAGCGGCTTCACCAGCTTCTTCGGCCAGTTCAGCTGCTTCTGCTTCGGCAATCGCACGGCGTTCGGCATCATCCATGCTTTCGCGGATCTTGCGTGCCTCATGGTAAGCCATGCCTGTACCAGCAGGAATCAGGCGACCCACAATCACGTTCTCCTTGAGACCACGCAATTCGTCGCGCTTGCCCATGATGGCAGCCTCGGTCAGCACGCGGGTTGTTTCCTGGAAGGAAGCCGCGCTGATGAAGCTGTCGGTGGACAAAGATGCCTTGGTATTACCCAGCAGGAGGTAGGTGAAGGTTGCGGGAATCTTGCCTTCGGCGCGCAGGGCGTCGTTGGTATTGAGCATTTCCGAGCGCTCGACCTGTTCGCCAGCGATGTAGCTCGAATCGCCTACATTCTCGACAACGACACGACGCAGCATCTGGCGCACGATCACTTCAATGTGCTTGTCATTGATCTTCACACCCTGCAAGCGGTAAACGTCCTGCACCTCGTCCACGATGTAACGTGCCAATTCTTCCGAGCCCAGCAGACGCAGGATGTCCTGCGGATCGGCCGGCCCGTCGACGACGCTTTCACCCTTGTTCACCACCTGGCCCTCGTGCACCAGGATGTTCTTCTCCTTGGGCACCAGTTCCTCGTGCACGCCGCCTTCCGGATCGGTGATCTGCAGGCGAATCTTGCCCTTGGTCTCCTTGCCGAAGGACACGGTACCGGTCATTTCGGCCAGCACGCCCTTGTCTTTCGGCGAACGGGCCTCGAACAACTCGGCCACACGCGGCAGACCGCCGGTAATGTCGCGGGTCTTCTGACCTTCGATCGGGATACGCGCGAGCACCTCGCCCGGGCCCACGTCCTGGCCATCACGCACCTGGATCAGCGAACCCACCGGGAAGCCAATGGTCACGGAGTGGTCCGTACCGGGAATCTTGACTTCGCTGCCTGAGGCATCGATCAACTTGACCTGGGGACGCACCAACTTGGCAGAGCCACGGCGCTTCGGATCGATCACGACCAGCGTGGACAAGCCCGTCACTTCATCAACCTGCTTGGCAACCGTCAGGCCTTCTTCAACATTTTCGAAGACTGTCTTGCCGGCAAACTCGGTGATGATGGGCCGCGTTAGCGGATCCCAGTTGGCAAGAATCGTGCCTGCCTTGACCTGCTGGTCAGCGTTGACCGCCAACACGGCGCCGTAAGGCACCTTGTGACGCTCACGCTCGCGGCCATGCTCGTCATGAATGACGATTTCGCCGGAGCGTGCAATCACGACCAGATCTTTCTTGCTGTTGGTCACATAGCGCATCGTGGCGTTGAAGCCGATCACACCGTTGGACTTGGCTTCCACGCTCGATGCGATGGCAGCACGGGAAGCTGCACCACCAATGTGGAAGGTACGCATGGTCAGCTGGGTACCTGGCTCGCCGATGGATTGCGCCGCAATCACACCCACAGCCTCACCACCGTTGACCAGGCCACCACGGCCCAAATCACGACCATAGCACTTGGCACAAATGCCAAATCGGGTTTCGCAGGTGAGCGCCGTGCGAACCTTGACCTCATCCACGCCCTGGGCTTCCAGCACGTCGATGACATCTTCGTCCATCATGTCGCCCGCTTTGACCAACACGCTCTGGTTTTCCGGATGCAGCACATCTTCGGCCGCGGTACGACCCAGAATACGGTCACGCAATGATTCGATGACCTCACCACCCTCGACGATCGCGCGCATCAGGTAGCCGCCATGGGTGCCGCAATCATGCTCGGTCACCACGAGGTCTTGCGTCACATCGACCAGTCGACGCGTCAGGTAGCCTGAGTTTGCCGTCTTCAGCGCCGTGTCCGCGAGACCCTTACGGGCACCGTGGGTGGAAATGAAGTACTGCAACACATTCAGGCCTTCGCGGAAGTTCGCGGTAATGGGCGTCTCGATGATGGAGCCGTCCGGCTTGGCCATCAGACCCCGCATACCTGCCAACTGGCGAATCTGCGCAGCAGAGCCGCGAGCACCGGAGTCCGCCATCATGTAGATGGAGTTGAACGACTCCTGGTCCACCTCTTTGCCGTTACGGTCGGTCGTCTTTTCCGTACGCAGCTGGTCCATCATGACCTTGGAGACCTTGTCGCCCGCCTTGCCCCAGATGTCCACCACCTTGTTGTAACGCTCACCGGAGGTCACCAGACCAGACACATATTGTTGCTGGATGTCCTTGACTTCTTTCTCGGCGCTTTCAATGATCTCCTGCTTCTCGTGTGGCACCAGCATGTCATCGATACAGATCGAGATACCTGCCTTGGTCGCCAGACGGAAGCCGTTTTGCAACAGCTTGTCGGCAAAGACCACGGTCTCCTTGAGACCGCACTTGCGGAACGAGACGTTGATGAGTTTGGAAATTTCCTTCTTCTTCAAAGCCTTGTTGATATTGCTGAACGGCAATCCCTTGGGCAGGATTTCGCTGAGCAGCGCACGGCCAGCCGTGGTTTCCCACAGTTTGGTCGAGGGGATGAACTCGCCGGTGTCCTTGTCCTTGGTGTACTCGGTCAAACGCACATTGATCCGGGCAGTGAGTTCCACCTCACCCGCGTCGAGGGCCCGCTGCACTTCGCCGGTGTCGGCAAAGATCAGGCCTTCACCCTTGCCGTTGATGCGGTCACGGGTCGTGTAGTACAGACCCAGCACCACGTCCTGCGAGGGCACGATGGAGGGCTCACCACTGGCAGGGAACAGCACGTTGTTGGACGCCAGCATCAGCGTGCGGGCTTCCATCTGGGCTTCCACCGACAGGGGCACGTGGACAGCCATCTGGTCGCCGTCGAAGTCGGCGTTGAAGGCCGCGCAGACCAGCGGGTGCAGCTGAATCGCCTTGCCTTCGATCAGGATCGGTTCGAACGCCTGGATACCCAACCGGTGCAGCGTAGGCGCACGGTTCAGCATCACCGGGTGTTCCTTGATGACCTCTTCCAGAATGTCCCAGACGACGGGCGTACCGGATTCGACTTCCTTCTTGGCCGCCTTGATGGTGGTCGCGATGCCCATGGCTTCGAGACGCGAGAAGATGAAGGGCTTGAACAGTTCCAACGCCATCAGCTTGGGCAGGCCGCACTGATGCAGTTTGAGCGTGGGGCCCACCACGATGACCGAACGGCCAGAGTAGTCGACACGCTTGCCCAGCAAGTTCTGACGGAAACGACCGCTCTTGCCCTTGATCATGTCGGCCAGTGACTTGAGTGCGCGCTTGTTGGCGCCCGTCATGGCCTTGCCGCGACGTCCGTTGTCCAGCAACGAGTCCACCGCCTCCTGCAGCATGCGCTTTTCGTTGCGGGCAATGATCTCGGGGGCCTTCAACTCCAGCAAACGCCGCAGCCGGCTGTTGCGGTTGATCACGCGACGGTACAGATCGTTCAGGTCGGAGGTCGCGAAGCGGCCACCGTCCAGCGGCACCAGCGGACGCAGATCCGGTGGCAACACCGGCAGCACGTCGAGCACCATCCACTCGGGCTTGATGCCGGACTTCTTGAAAGCCTCCAGCACCTTGAGGCGCTTGGCGTTCTTCTTGATCTTGAGCTCTGAGCCCGTCAGGTCGCCACGCAGCTTCTCGATCGAGCCGTCAATGTCGATGCTCTGCAGCAGGTCCTTGATGCCTTCAGCGCCCATCTTGGCGGTGAACTCGTCACCGTATTCCTTGATCTTGGCGTCGTAGTCGTCCTCGGACATGATGCTGAATTTCTTCAGCGGGGTCATGCCGGGGTCGGTCACCACATAAGCTTCAAAGTACAACACACGCTCAATGTCACGCAAGGTCATGTCGAGCACGAGCCCCAGGCGTGACGGCAGTGACTTCAGGAACCAGATGTGCGCGCAAGGTGCTGCCAGGTCGATATGACCCATGCGTTCGCGACGCACCTTGGTCTGCGTGACTTCCACGCCGCACTTCTCGCAGATCACGCCGCGGTGTTTCAGGCGCTTGTATTTGCCGCAAAGACACTCATAGTCCTTGATGGGACCAAAAATCTTGGCGCAAAACAGACCGTCACGCTCGGGCTTGAAGGTACGGTAGTTGATGGTTTCAGGCTTTTTGACCTCACCGAAAGACCACGAACGGATCTTCTCTGGCGATGCCATGCCAATCCGGATGGCATCGAAATGCTCGTCCGGCGTGAACTGCTTGAAAAGGTCAAGTAATGATTTCATGGGTTAAATCCTTTTCGTTCGTGCGCTTAGCTGCGCTCAAGTTCGATGTCAATGCCGAGTGAACGGATTTCCTTGACCAGAACGTTGAACGACTCCGGCATGCCGGCTTCGATAGCGTGCTCGCCCTTGACGATGTTTTCGTAAACCTTGGTACGGCCCTGGACGTCGTCCGACTTGACCGTGAGCATTTCCTGCAGGGTGTAGGCAGCGCCATAAGCTTCGAGTGCCCAGACCTCCATCTCACCGAAACGCTGGCCACCGAACTGTGCCTTGCCGCCCAGCGGTTGCTGGGTAACGAGGCTGTACGGGCCGGTAGAGCGTGCATGCATCTTGTCGTCCACCAGGTGGTGCAACTTGAGCACGTGCATATAGCCCACCGTGGTCGGGCGCTCGAACGCCTCACCACTGCGGCCATCAAACAGGTTGGCCTGCGTACATGCCGCCGTCAGGCCCTTGGCCTTGATGACCTCGGCCGGATAAGCCAGCTTGAGCATGGTGCGGATTTCTTCTTCGGATGCACCGTCAAACACAGGCGTGGCAAATGTCACACCTGAAGACAGGTTCTGCGCCATCTCGAGGATCTCGTCATCACCCAGCTTGGACAACTCCTCCTTGCGGCCCGAGTTGTTGTAGAGCTGTTCCATGTACTTGCGCAGTTCTGCCACTTTGGCCTGTGCCTGCATCATGTCGCCGATACGCTGACCGATACCCTTCGCAGCCCAGCCCAGATGCACTTCCAGCACCTGGCCCACGTTCATGCGCGAAGGCACGCCCAGCGGGTTCAGTACGATGTCGCACGGCGTGCCATCGGCCATGTAGGGCATGTCTTCGACCGGAACGATCTTGGAGACCACACCCTTGTTACCGTGACGGCCGGCCATCTTGTCACCAGGCTGCAAACGGCGCTTGACAGCCAGGTAAACCTTGACCATCTTGAGCACGCCTGCAGGCAACTCGTCGCCCTGCGTGAGCTTCTTGCGCTTCTCTTCAAAAGCGAGGTCAAAGTTGTGGCGGGTCTGCTCCAGCGAGTTCTTGATGCTTTCCAGTTGGTTGGCCACATCATCTTCTGCCGGACGGATATCGAACCAGTGGAACTTCTCCACCGAGGCCAGGTAGGCCTTGTCGATCTTCGAACCCTTGGCCAGCTTCTGCGGGCCGCCGTTGGCGATCTTGCCGTTGAGCAGTTTCTCGATACGGTCGAACGCATCGGCTTCCACAATACGCAGCTGATCGTTGAGGTCCAGGCGGAAACGCTTGAGCTCATCGTCAATGATCTGCTGGGCACGCTTGTCGCGCACGATGCCTTCGCGGGTGAAAACCTGCACGTCGATCACGGTACCTTGCGAGCCTTGGTCCACGCGCAACGAGGTGTCTTTCACATCGCTGGCTTTCTCACCGAAGATTGCACGCAGCAGCTTTTCCTCTGGCGTCAGCGTGGTCTCGCCCTTCGGCGTAACCTTGCCCACCAGCGTGTCACCTGGCATGACTTCGGCGCCCACATAGATGATGCCGGATTCGTCCAGCCGGTTGAGCTGCTGTTCGCTGAGGTTCGGGATGTCACGTGTGATCTCTTCCGCACCCAGCTTGGTATCACGCGCCATCACCACGAGTTCTTCGATATGAATCGAGGTATAGCGGTCTTCAGCCACCACGCGCTCGCTGATCAAAATCGAGTCTTCGAAGTTGTAGCCGTTCCAGGGCATGAAAGCCACCAGCATGTTTTGGCCCAAAGCCAGCTCACCCAGGTCGGTAGAGGCGCCATCGGCAATCACATCACCTTTGGCCAGCTTGTCGCCACGCTTCACGATGGGGCGCTGGTGGATATTGGTGTTCTGGTTGGAGCGCTGGTACTTGATGAGGTTGTAGATATCCACACCCACTTCACCCGCCTGTGCCTCGGCGTCATTGACGCGAATCACGACACGGGTCGCATCCACATAATCAACCACACCGCCACGCGTAGCGGTCACCACAGTGCCGGAGTCGATCGCGGAAACGCGCTCGATACCAGTACCCACAAAGGCTTTTTCTGGACGCAGCACAGGCACGGCCTGACGCTGCATGTTGGCGCCCATCAAAGCGCGGTTGGCGTCATCGTGCTCCAGGAAGGGCACCAGGGAGGCCGCGACGGAGACGATCTGCGCAGGCGACACGTCCATGTATTGCACGCGATCAGCACCCACGAGAATCGACTCGCCGGCTTCTCGGGCAGACACCAGATCACCGGTCAGCTTGCCATCCTTGTCCAGGGTAGCGTTGGCCTGCGCGATCACGTACTTGCCTTCTTCAATCGCAGACAGGTAGTCAATCTCGTTGGTCACCTTGCTGTCCACTACACGACGGTAGGGGGTTTCAATGAAACCATACTCGTTCAGTCGGGCATACAGTGCCAGCGAGTTGATCAGACCGATGTTCGGACCTTCTGGCGTCTCGATAGGGCACACACGTCCGTAATGGGTCACGTGCACGTCACGCACTTCGAAACCAGCACGCTCACGCGTCAAACCGCCCGGGCCAAGCGCCGACACGCGACGCTTGTGGGTGATTTCCGAGAGCGGATTCGTCTGATCCATGAACTGCGACAGCTGCGAGGCACCGAAGAATTCCTTCAGCGCTGCAGAAATAGGCTTGCTGTTGATCAGGTCGTGCGGCATCAGCGGATCTTGTTCCGCCTGACCCAGACGCTCCTTCACTGCCTTTTCAATACGCGCCAGACCGGCACGGTACTGGTTCTCTGCCAACTCACCGACGCAGCGTACGCGGCGGTTGCCCAAGTGGTCGATATCGTCGACTTCACCACGGCCATTACGCAGGTCCACCAGGATCTTCACCACGGCCAGGATGTCTTCATTGGTCAGCACCATGGGGCCGGTGGACTCGCTACGGCCCATCTTGGCATTGAACTTCATACGGCCCACACGCGACAGGTCGTAGGTGTCGGGGTTGTAGAAGAGGCGCTGGAACAGGGCCTGCACGGCGTCTTCCGTCGGCGGCTCGCCAGGACGCATCATGCGGTAGATGGCCACACGGGCAGCAAACTCGTCCACGGTTTCATCCGTACGCAGGGTTTGCGAAATGTAGGCGCCCTGGTCGAGTTCGTTGGTGTAGATGCACTGGATATCCTGCACGCCGGAGGTGCGCAATTTTTTGAGCAGCGCTTCGGTCAGTTCATCATTGGCTTTGGCAATGATTTCTCCGGTTTCCGCATCCACAATGTTGCGGGCCACCACGCGGCCAATCAGGAAGTCTTCCGGCACGCTGATGTGCGTGGTGCCGGACTGCTCGATTTCACGCGTATGACGGGCCGTGACACGCTTGTCTTTGGCCACCACGACTGTACCGCTCTTGTCGGTGATGTCGAAGCGTGCCACTTCACCGCGCAGGCGTTCAGCAACAAACTCCATCTGGGCGCCACTGTCCATCAGGCGGAAGTTGTCGTTGACGAAGAAGTTCGCCAGGATGGATTCAGGATTCAGGCCAATGGCTTTGAGCAGAATCGTGACGGGCATCTTGCGACGGCGGTCGACGCGGAAGTACAGGATGTCTTTCGGATCGAATTCGAAATCCAGCCATGAACCACGGTAAGGGATGATGCGAGCCGAGAACAGCAGCTTGCCTGAACTGTGAGTTTTTCCCTTGTCATGCTCGAAGAACACGCCAGGCGAACGGTGCAATTGAGACACGATCACACGCTCAGTGCCATTGATGATGAAAGAGCCCTTGTTGGTCATCAAGGGGACTTCGCCCATGTAGACCTCTTGCTCCTTGACCTCTTTGACCACCTTGTTCTGCGAAGTGGATGACTCACGGTCATAGATGATGAGCTGGACCTTGGCTCGCACAGCAGAGGCAAAGGTCAAGCCACGCGTCTGACATTCGCGCACGTCGAACGCTGGTTTGGCCAGGTTGTACTCGAGAAATTTCATCTCGACAAAGCCGTTGTGCGAGACGATCGGGAAGGCGGCATCAAATGCAGCCTGCAAACCCTCTATCGTGCGTTTTTTAGGGGCCGCATCAGCCTGAAGAAATGCCGTATAGGCATCCTTCTGCATCTGAAGCAAATAGGGAATGTCGAGCACGCTGTCGCGGCTGCCGAAACTTTTGCGAATCCGCTTGCGTTCGGTATATGTATAGGCCATGAGTTCTCCGGGCAATGACTTGGGAATCCAAGGCGACTGACGCGTTGAGCACCACACTCAACAGGCTTGGTGATTGGCCACTACCAACCATTGGCGGACGATTGCGCATTGCACGCAACCCGAACCAAGGCATCTCCTGCAGTCGGATCAGAAGACACTAAAAAGTGGCGTTGAAACGCGACTTTTTGGTGTTCTCTTCAAACACCAAAGGCTGGGGGCCCTTATCGGAACCCCCAGCCCTTGTCAGAGCTCGATTACTTGAGCTCGACCTTGGCGCCGGCTTCTTCCAGCTTCTTCTTGGCGGCCTCGGCATCAGCCTTGGCAACAGCCTCTTTGACGGCCTTGGGAGCGCCATCAACCAGGTCTTTGGCTTCCTTGAGGCCCAGACCGGTGATTTCACGCACAGCCTTGATGACCGACACCTTGTTGGCGCCAGCTTCAAGCAGCATCACGTTGAATTCGGTCTTCTCTTCAGCAGCAGCAGCACCAGCGCCACCACCAGCTGCAGCGGGAGCAGCCATGGCTGCAGCGCTCACACCAAACTTCTCTTCGATGGCTTTCACCAACTCGTTGAGTTCCATGACCGTCATGCTGTCCAGCGCGGTCAAAAATGCGTCTTTATCGAATGCCATTTTGATTTCCTAACAATTGGTTAACACGTATGTGCTGCACGCTCAAGCGGCAACAGCTTCGCCTTCGCCTTTTTTCGCCGCCAAGGCGCCCAGCACCACGGCGGTACGGGACATAGGCGACATCAACAAGCCACACAGCTGAGCCAGCAGGACTTCCTTGGAAGGAATGCTTGCGAGCTGTTTAACGCCGTTTACATCCAACACCTTGCCTGCAAATGCACCACCACGAATCACCAATTTGTCATTGGTTTTCGCGAAGTCAGCCACCACTTTTGCGGCAGCCACTGCATCGACAGAGAAGCCGTAGATCAGCGGGCCGGTCATCTGGTCGGACGCGACTTCAAATGCGCTACCGGCAACAGCACGGCGAGCCAGCGTGTTTTTCAACACGCTCAACTCGACGCCACTGCTGCGCGCGGTGCTGCGCAGTTTGGTCATGTCAGCGACCGTGATGCCACGGTATTCCGCCATCACGAGCGTTTGAGCTTTTGCGGCGAGGCTGGTCACATCACTGATGACCGCTTCTTTCTCACTGCGATTAAGACTCAAGGTCTACTCCTTCAAAATGTGTCTGTTGGCCAGAGCCTTCAAACACGCTACATTGCAGCGACCAACTGTTAACAGAACTCAATCTATCTGCAGCGGGATCGCCATCTGCGTTGGCTAAGCCGAGAGCACACCCTCAGCCCTTTGATTAAGCACAGTCAAGCTGCGCACCAACGGTCTTGGATGACCCGTCACCATCTTGCGACTGCGACGACCCACCACACTGAGCGACTCTTGCAAGCCACTCAAATTTAGTTTCGACTAACTTGATAACAAGCCAGTCTCCACTGAAACTTCGTCTACTTGCGATTACGCCGAGACAGATTGCATGTCCACGCGGACACCCACACCCATCGTCGACGAAACCGCCAGTTTTCTCAAATACACACCCTTGCTCGACGCCGGCTTGGCCTTGGTCAACGCGTCCATGAGCGCCACCAGATTACCTTGCAACTTGTCAGAGTCAAACGAGCGGCGACCAATGGTCGAATGCACGATGCCGGCCTTGTCAACACGGAACTGCACCTGACCGGCCTTGGCGTTTTTCACCGCAGTTGCCACGTCGGGCGTCACGGTGCCGACCTTGGGGTTCGGCATCATGCCGCGCGGACCCAGAATCTGACCCAGCGTACCGACGACGCGCATCGCATCTGGTGCGGCAATCACAATGTCAAAGGGCATATCGCCAGCCTTGACCATGGCAGCCAGATCGTCCATGCCAACGATGTCGGCACCGGCGGCCTTGGCTTCTTCAGCCTTGGCGCCCTGGGCGAACACGGCCACGCGCTTGGTCTTGCCGGTGCCGTTAGGCAACACGACAGCGCCACGCACCACCTGGTCAGACTTCTTGGCATCGATACCGAGTTGCACAGCGACATCAATGGACTCATCGAATTTCGCTGTAGCAGCTTCTTTGACCATGCTCAGGGCATCGGTCAGCGCGTACAGCTTGTTGCTGTCAACCTTGCCTTGTTGGGCTTTTTGTTTTTTGGTGAGCTTGGTCATTTACACACCCTCCACATTCACGCCCATTGAGCGGGCAGAACCAGCGATGGTCCGAACAGCAGCGTCCAGATCAGCGGCCGTCAGATCTTTCATCTTGGTCTTGGCGATTTCCTCGAGCTGCGCGCGGGTGATCTTGCCAACCTTGTCCGTGTGCGGACGGGCGGAACCCTTGTCCAGCTTGATGGACTTCTTGATCAAGGTCGTCGCCGGCGGCGTCTTGATGATGAAGGTGAAGCTCTTGTCCGCAAACGCGGTGATCACCACCGGCAAAGGCAGACCTGGCTCGACACCCTGGGTCTGCGCGTTGAACGCCTTGCAGAATTCCATGATGTTCAAGCCGCGCTGACCCAATGCGGGGCCGATGGGCGGTGAGGGATTGGCCTTGCCTGCTGGTACTTGCAGCTTGACAAAACCGACGATTTTTTTCGCCATGCTTTTACTCCTTGCGGGTGATAGCGCCAAAGTCCAGAAGGACACAGGCTCCCCGGGGGTTAACGACTCACTTCAAACATTCGCACCGAGTCGGAAAATGCGAACTCTCAAACCTTTGAAGCCCGGATGGACTGACCCGCAATCCACCAGGCTTCATCTAATGCACTGAACTCAGGTTTTCTCGATCTGAGAAAACTCAAGCTCCACAGGCGTGGCGCGGCCAAAAATCGTGACCGACACACGCACCTTGCTCTTTTCGTAATTGACCTCTTCCACCGAGCCATTGAAGTCCGTGAACGGACCGTCCTTTACGCGGACATACTCGCCCACAACAAACTCGACCTTGTGACGTGGCTTCTCGACACCTTCCTGCATCTGGTTGACGATCTTCATGACCTCTTCTTCGGAGATCGGTGCAGGGCGGTTTTTACTGCCCCCCACAAAACCAGTCACTTTATTGGTGTGCTTCACCAGGTGCCAGGTGTCGTCATCCATGACCATCTCAACCAGCACATAGCCCGGAAAGAACTTGCGCTCGGTTGTCTTTTTCTGCCCGTTTTTGATCTCGACCACTTCTTCCATGGGCACCAGGATACGGCCAAATTTGTCCTGCATGCCGGCGCGGGCGATCCGCTCCAGGATATTGCGCTCAACCGCCTTCTCCATACCCGAGTAGGCATGCACCACATACCAACGCAGATCCGGATTAACCGGCTTTGCCGGCGTTTCGCCTGATGGGGTCTCTACAACATCTGTCATTACTTTTTCCACCCCAGAATCAAGTCATAAAACAGCCACTCGAGCGTCTTGTCGGTCAGCCAGAGAAACAGGGCCATCACCAGCACAAAGGCAAACACATAAGCCGTCATCTGGATCGCCTCCTTGCGTGCCGGCCAGACCACCTTGCGAACCTCGCGCCAGGCATCCCGCCCAAAGGCAAACAATTCCTTGCCCGACTCGGAGCTGAAAAACACAAGCACCGCTGCAGCCAGACCCGCCAGCAACGCACCCCACTGCGCAACAGCACCCTGCTTGCCGAGAAGGTAGAACGCCACCAAACCGCCGAGCAACAAAGCCACAGCCGCCACTAGCTTCGCCTTATCGGCGCCTGTACTGACAGTTTCTACTTGTGATGTGGCCATTTTCCTACTCTCGCACTTTCTTCTTCATTCCGACATCAGCCGCCTTGAGACGCTGAAGCCCGCCATGTTCATGGCGGGCCTGAAAACCACCCATCACGAGTGATCAGGTGGCAGGGGCAGTAGGAATCGAACCTACAACCTTCGGTTTTGGAGACCGACGCTCTGCCAATTGAGCTATGCCCCTATGTGACTATTCCCATTACGCAATGATCTTGGCAACCACACCGGCGCCCACGGTCTTGCCACCTTCGCGGATAGCGAAGCGCAGACCTTCTTCCATGGCGATCGGGTTGATCAGCTTGACGGTGATGGTGACG
>JAHIYE010000010.1 GCA_018815325.1 Gammaproteobacteria bacterium
ACGCCCGACTACAACAAGAGCAAGAAGGTCAACCTGCACACCCTGACCAAGGAAGAAGTGGCCAGTTGGAAGCCCGGCGACACGCTGTTGCTAAACGGCAAGATGCTGACCGGCCGCGACGCTGCGCACAAGCGCATCCAGGACATGCTGGCCAAGGGCGAGAAGCTGCCGGTGGATTTCACCAACCGTGTGATCTATTACGTCGGCCCGGTCGACCCTATCAAGGGCGAGGCCGTCGGCCCCGCTGGCCCTACCACCGCCACCCGCATGGACAAGTTCACCGAGATGATGCTTTCGCAGACGGGCCTGATTTCGATGATCGGCAAGGCCGAGCGCGGCCCCACCGCCATCGAGGCCATCAGGAAACACAAGAGTGCCTACCTGATGGCCGTGGGCGGCGCGGCCTACCTCGTGAGCAAAGCCATCAAGAGCGCCAAGGTGGTGGGCTTCGCGGACCTGGGCATGGAGGCGATCTACGAGTTTGATGTGGTCGACATGCCCGTGACCGTGGCCGTGGACGCCAACGGCATCAGCGTGCACAACACCGGCCCGGTCGAATGGCAGAAGAAAATCGCCACCGGTGAGTTCAAAGGCATCAAGGTCGCCTCAGCCTGACACGTGGGCCCGTCTGGCAGCGCACGCCCCATCGGCGTCTTTGACAGCGGCATCGGGGGCTTGAGCATCCTCAAGGCCCTGCGCGACGAGTTGCCGCAGGAGTCTTTTGTCTATGTCGCCGACAGCGGGCACGCGCCCTATGGAGAGCGCGACGATGCCCATGTCATCGAGCGCACGCGTGTCATCGCCCGGCACCTGCGGGCACAGCACCAGGTCAAGCTGCTGGTGGTAGCCTGCAACACAGCCACGGCGGCCGCCATCCAGACCATTCGCAGCGAGCACCCTGACCTGCCCATCGTCGGCGTGGAGCCAGCCCTCAAACCCGCCCTGCTCAGCAGCCAGACCCGTCGCATCGGGGTGATGGCCACCCGGAGCACCCTGGCCAGCGAGAAATTCCGCATGCTGCTGGCCTCGCTGTCCAGCCAGGCCGAGTTCATTTGCCAGCCTTGCGACGGCCTCGCCGCAGCGATAGAACAGGATAACGCTATAAAAATAGAAGCGCTCTGCACAGAATACACAAGGGCTATAGGCCAATTTGGCACTGAAACCGGGCAGGTCGACAGCCTGGTACTGGGTTGCACCCACTACCCGTTTGCACATGACACCCTGCAGGCCCTGCTAGGTCCACAGGTTCAATTGATAGACGCCGGCGCACCGGTGGCGAGACAAACAAGACGCGTGCTGCAAGCGGCCAACATGCTGACCGACAGCGGCACGCCTGCCATCACGCTCTGCGCTACCGGCAGCACGCAAGCCCTGCAGGTCGCCGCACAGCGTTGGCTGTCCCTTGGGAAATCGATCAGTTTGCTATAAATTGAATAGCTATAAACGCATATCCAAAAAGGGCTTACGGCATTTTTTACTTGAAACAATGGAGAGATATGAGACCAGGGCCGCTGAGGCCTGGCCTGCCCGGAGGGGATCGAACCCCCGACCCACAGCTTAGAAGGCTGTTGCTCTATCCAACTGAGCTACGGGCAGAGAGTGAGAGAAATAATGAATGGTCGGGGCGAAAGGATTCGAACCTTCGACCCTCTGGTCCCAAACCAGATGCGCTACCAGGCTGCGCTACGCCCCGACGAGCCCGTATTCTACCGCCCCAATGCCCTGCTTCGGCTTCAAGCCCCAGCTAATCACGATTTATTCACAGAAAAATGCAAGTCCATTGCATGGATGCCCAGAATCGTCCGCTACAGTGATCGCCATGCCCACGCCCGCCCTTACCCTGCCCTGGCTTGAAGCTGGCGAAGCCTTTCCGCCTGTCGAGCAGGCCTGGGGCCATGACAGCCCCATGCCGGGTCTGCTGGCTGCTGGCGGCGAGCTCAACGTCGCCACCCTGTGTGAGGCCTATGCGCGGGGTATTTTTCCCTGGTTCAGCGAAGGACAGCCCAACCTGTGGTGGAGCCCCGATCCGCGCATGGTGCTTGATGTGGCGCAATTTCGCCTGCACAGGTCACTGCGGAAAACGCTCGGCAAATTCCGTCAATCGCACGATTGCGAAATCCGCTTCGACTCCGCCTTTGAACAAACCATCCAGGCCTGCTCCAGCAGTCCACGCCATGGCCAGGGGGGCACCTGGATTTTGCCAGCCATGGTACGCGCCTACATTGAGCTCCACCGGGCCGGCATCGCCCATAGCGTGGAGGTCTGGACTGGCGGGGAACTGGTGGGTGGCCTGTATTGCGTATCACTGGGCAAAGCGGTGTTTGGCGAGTCCATGTTCAGCCGGCAGGCCGATGCTTCCAAGATTGCACTGGCTGCGCTGGTGGGCTTTTGCCGTCACCATGGGATCAAACAGATCGATTGCCAGCAAAACACCTCACACCTGGCCTCACTGGGCGCACAGGAAATACCGCGTGCAGATTTTCTGGCGCGTGTTCGCTGTGGGCTGGAGCAGCCTGCTCCACAGTGGCAGTTCGAAGCTCTATACTGGCGTGAAATTCTGCCATCCAAGCCAGATTCAACGTGACGCACCTCAAGGACCTGCCACTTCAAACCCTGCAGTTCTATGCAACGGCACCTTATCCGTGCAGCTACCTGCCGGAACGGCAAGCGCGCTCGCAGGTAGCGACTCCCAGCCACCTGATTCATAACAGCACCTATTCCGAGCTCGTGGCCAAGGGCTTCCGGCGCAGTGGCATGTTCACCTACCGGCCCTACTGTGACGGCTGCCAGGCCTGCAAGCCTCTGCGTGTGCTGGCCAATGAGTTTCGCCCGGACCGCAGCCAGCGCCGCGCAAGAACACGCCACGCCAATCTGCAGGCCCGGGTACTCAAGCTGTGCTTTGTACCCGAGCATTACCAGCTTTACCTGCGCTACCAGAACGGGCGTCATGCGGGTGGCGGCATGGACCAGGACAGCATTGACCAGTACACCCAGTTTCTGCTGCAAAGTCGGGTCAACTCCCGGCTGGTCGAATTCCGTGAATCCCATGCAGATGGCAGCGCCGGCGCGCTGAAGATGGTGTCCATCCTCGATGTACTGGAAGACGGCCTGTCGGCGGTCTACACGTTTTATGAGCCTGAGGACAACAGCAGCTACGGTACCTACAGCGTGCTGTGGCAAATCGAGCAAGCCCGACAGTTGAACCTGCCCTATGTCTACCTGGGCTACTGGATTCGTGAAAGCCCCAAGATGAGCTACAAGGCCCGCTTTGCCCCCCAGCAGATTCTGGTGGATGGTGAGTGGCAGGCCGGTGAAGCCATTCTTGCCGAAGATCAGTAGCCCGTATCAGTCTTCTTGGCCCGCTTGGAATTTCACAAGGTAAGATGGCAGTACCCCATCAAGAAATTCTCATGAAAAAAAAAGATCCCCATGTTCCGGCGACGCCATCTGTTCAGGTGATCGAACGGATGTTCACCTTGATTGATGTACTGGCTTCACGAGAAGAAGCCGTGTCGCTCAAGGAAATTAGCGAAAAATCAGGTCTGCACCCTTCCACCACACACCGCATTTTGAACGACCTGGCCACGGGTCGCTTCGTTGACCGTGCCCAACCTGGTAGCTACCGGCTGGGCATGCGCCTGCTTGAACTCGGCAATCTCGTCAAAGGCCGCCTCAACGTGCGTGATGCTGCCATGGCTCCCATGCGGGAATTGCACAAGCTGATCCAGCAGCCGGTGAACCTGAGCATGCGTCAGGGTGATGAGATCGTGTACATCGAGCGCGCCTATAGCGAGCGCTCCGGCATGCAGGTGGTTCGTGCCATCGGTGGTCGTGCCCCCTTGCACCTGACCTCTGTCGGCAAGCTCTTTCTTGCTGCAGATGACCCACAGCGCGTACGGGCCTATGCCACGCGTACCGGTCTGCATGGCCACACCAAGAACAGCATCACGCAACTACCCGCCCTGGAGCGCGAACTCGCCAAGGTCCGGCAGTATGGCAGCGCGCATGACAACGAAGAACTGGAGCTTGGCGTGCACTGCATGGCTTCAGGCATCTATGATGACCAGGACAAGCTGGTCGCAGGCCTCTCGATCTCAGCCCCGACAGGGCGGCTGGATGAGGGATGGCTGCCCAAGCTGCAAGCGGTCACCGAGGAGATCTCGGCGATCCTGGGGCACAAGCCCGCAACGGCTTCTCGCTGAAATAAAAAGAGCCGGTTGAACCGGCCCTTTGCTTATCACGGCGTGATCAATTAATTGACGCTGGCCACCGCTGTCAGTGTGTTGGCACTGGTCGTGACGGGAATTCTTTCAACCCAGCGCCGCACACGCTCGGCATCGGCAATACGGGTAAGTTTTCCAGCTGAGTCAAGGAAAACCATGATGAGTTTGCGACCGGCCACCTTGGCCTGCATCACCAGGCATTGCCCCGCCTCGGAGATATAGCCTGTCTTTTGCAAGCCGATATCCCAACTGGGGTTTTTCACCAATCGATTGGTGTTGTTGTACTGGAGCGTGCGCCGACCGACCGCCACCTGGTGACTGGGTGAGGTGGTCAACTCACGCAGCAGGGGGTCGGAGTATGCCGTATTCACGAGTACGGCCAAGTCCTTGGCGCTGGATTGGTTATGACTGGACAGTCCGGTCGGCTCAACATAGCTGGTGTCGTTCATGCCGAGCATGCGCGCCTTGCTGTTCATCAGCCCCACAAATGTGGAAAGACCACCCGGATAAGTCCGCCCCAAGGCATTCGCAGCCCGGTTCTCGCTAGACATCAGTGCAAGGTGAAGCAGTTCCCCACGGCTCAACACGGTACCTACGCGCAAACGCGATGAGCTGCCCTTCTCGGTATCCACATCGTCCTGCGTGATCGTGATCATCTCATCCATGGGCAGGGCGGCCTCACTGATGAGCAAGCCCGTCATGAGCTTGGTAAGGGATGCAATGGGCAGAATTGCCTGCTCGTTCTTGCTGAACAAGACTTCGTTGGTATCCTGATCAACCACGAGGGCCACACTCGACTTCAGGGAAAGGTTGTCATGTGAACTTTGCAAGCCAGCCATATGACCATTTGATGGCCTGCTTGATCTGGAGGATATCTGCACCACGGCACGGCGCTTGCTGACCACCACCGTTTTTGACACCCGGCGCTTGGAGATCACCTTGCTCTTGGCGCTTTTGCTGACTACTTGCTTGCTGGTGCCGGCGTACGCCACCGGCACAGCCAACATCATGATCAGAGAGGAAACGCCCAGACAACAGACGATTCGGTTCAAATAGGTTCCAGCAAGCAGGCGTCTGATCATTTATGCATCCTCAGAATTGATTCAGGATGTAAGGAGTTTATAAAAAAAACCGCGCAAGATCAACTACTTGCGCGGCTTTTTTAGAAAAGGCATGAGAAGTGACCGCTTTTGTCAGCCTTGAGCAGCAACCCGATCAGCTTTGCTTTGTAACTTGTTGAGTGCACTGAGATAAGCCTTGGCAGATGCCACCACGATATCCGGGTCGGCGCCAACACCATTAACAACCCGTCCACTGTTTTGTAATCTTACCGTCACTTCCCCCTGGCTCTCAGTGGAGCCACTGATGGCATTGACTGAATAGAGCACCATTTCCGCACCGCTTTTGACATGCGCTTCGATGGCTTTCATGGAGGCATCCACTGGGCCGTTGCCGTCGGAGGCGCTCTTGACTTCCTGTCCATTCACCGTGAAAACAATGCTCGCCTGGGGTCGCTCACCCGTTTCACTGTGTTGCGACAAGGAGACAAACCCATACTGTTCCTGTGCATGTGTGACGCTTTCGTCGGTGACCAGGGCCAGGATGTCCTCATCAAAGATCTCGCTCTTGCGATCTGCCAACTCCTTGAACTTGGCAAACGCCAGATTGATATCGGCCTCACTCTCAAGCTGGACACCGAGTTCCTGCAAGCGCTGCTTGAACGCATTGCGCCCGCTGAGTTTGCCCAGCACGATCTTGTTGGTGCTCCAGCCCACATCCTCTGCCCGCATGATTTCGTAGGTATCCCGCGCCTTGAGCACGCCATCCTGATGGATGCCGGAGGCATGGGCGAATGCGTTTGCACCCACCACGGCCTTGTTGGGCTGCACCACAAAACCTGTGGTCTGGCTCACCAGGCGACTGGCCGCCAAGATCTGCTTGGTGTCGATGCCAAGGTCCAAACCGAAATAGTCACGGCGCGTCTTGACCGCCATGACGATCTCTTCAAGCGAGCAGTTGCCAGCCCGCTCCCCCAGTCCATTGATCGTGCACTCGACCTGGCGTGCACCACCGATCTTGACGCCGGCCAGTGAGTTCGCCACCGCCATGCCCAAATCGTTATGGCAGTGCACTGACCAGATCGCCTTGTCGGAATTGGGAACACGCTCACGCAGGGTCTTGATGAAGTTCCCATACAACTCGGGCACGGCATAGCCAACCGTGTCCGGGATGTTGAGCGTGGTCGCGCCCTCCTTGATCACGGCCTCAAGCACCCGACACAGGAAGTCCATGTCGCTGCGATAGCCATCCTCTGGGCTGAACTCCACATCCGCCACGAGGTTGCGGGCAAAGCGCACCGACAACTTGGCCTGCTCCAGCACCTGCTCAGGTGTCATGCGCAGCTTTTTCTCCATGTGCAGTGCGGAGGTGGCAATAAAGGTGTGAACGCGCGAGTGGTTGGCCCCCTTGAGTGCCTCGGCGGCACGGGAGATGTCACGGTCATTGGCGCGAGACAGCGAGCAGATCGTCGAGTCCTTGATGACATTGGCAATGGCCTGGACCGCCTCGAAGTCACCATTGGAGCTGGCCGCAAACCCGGCCTCAATCACATCCACCTTGAGACGCTCAAGCTGGCGGGCAATACGCAGCTTTTCATCCTTCGTCATGGATGCGCCAGGTGACTGTTCGCCATCCCGCAAGGTGGTATCAAAAATGATCAATTTGTCAGTCATCTCATTCTCCTGTTGACCTGTCACCTGAAATTTGAAAACACAAAACAAAAAGGCCCGCTGCGGATGCATACGGGCCTTGTTGGAAAAAAGTGCGCGTGCGCTACTGTCTCCGCCCGTGTTGGCGATCCAGCAGTAGTGCTAGTGCAATTTTCTTCATGCGTTCAATGTACCATAAAAATTTCCGCCTTGCAGCACCTGCGGGCATGCCAAAGCTGGGGACGGACTATTTGTGGAGCCCCCGCTCATCCGGCTCATCGGTCGAGATGCTGATCACACTGACCG
This sequence comes from Gammaproteobacteria bacterium, assembly GCA_018815325.1. Classification (GTDB taxonomy): domain Bacteria; phylum Pseudomonadota; class Gammaproteobacteria; order Burkholderiales; family Burkholderiaceae_C; genus JAHIYE01. The sequence goes on from JAHIYE010000010.1 coordinate 7,238, forward strand.
GTTGCCCCTTGACTCGGCGCCAGCCGTAGATCACATAGCCGCTGACCCCATAGAGCACGAACACGGCAAACAACACGATGGGAGGATCGATGTTGATGACGGCAATCGCCAGCGCAATCAGCACAATGGCTGCAAATGGCACGCTCTTTTTCATGTGCACATCCTTGAAGCTGTAGAAAGGTACATTGGTAACCATGGTCAGCCCCGCATACAGCGTAAAACCGAACATCACCCATGGCACGCTCTCACCCTTCACACCCAGGTCTGTCATCAGGCCAATAAAGCCCGCAACCAAAGCCGCTGCCGCAGGTGATGGCAAACCCTGGAAATAGCGCTTGTCCACGACTGCCGTGTTGACATTGAAGCGCGCCAAACGGAGCGCTGCACAGGCGCAGTAGACAAACGCAGCGATCCAGCCCCAGCGCCCCAGCCCCTTGAGCGCCCACTCATAGGAAATGAGGGCCGGTGCCGCACCAAACGAGACCATATCCGAGAGCGAGTCCATCTGTTCACCAAAGGCACTCTGGGTATTGGTCATGCGCGCCACGCGCCCATCGAGGCTGTCGAGCACCATGGCGACAAAAATGCCCACAGCAGCAAGGTCATAACGGCCATTCATGGCCATGACAATAGCGTAGAACCCCCCGAACAATGCGGCCAACGTGAACAGGTTGGGCAGGATGTAAATGCCCTTACGGCGCTTGCGCACAACGACCGCCTCGGGATTGTCGAATTCGGAGTCAGCTCCATCATGCATAACGTTGGCCTTTCATCTTGATCAAATGTGCAGCCCCTCGTGCAGGCATCTTGGTATCCGGAATGTGTTCTTTGTGAGGACATGACATGCCGTGGAGTGTACGGCAGCCAGCACAATAGCCCTCTGTGTCAATACTGTACCCTTGCGCAAACGAGGGTGGAGAGTGCTTCGTGATACGTGGCTTTATGTCGAGTGGGCGTAGCGCGCCATTTCTTCCCCCAGACAAATGGCTTTGGCTGGCTGCCACAGGGCATTGAATGCCAGCGTGCTCTTGGGAAACAGCATCACCACCGTGGAGCCCAGCAGAAATCGTCCCATCTCCTCACCCTGCCGAAGCAGTATCTGCTGATCTTCATACTGCCATTCGCGTACATCGGCAAGCCGCGGGGGGTTGACGACCCCATGCCAGACGGTAGCCATACTGCCGACGATGGTAGCTCCCACCAGAACGAGTACAAACGGACCGACTGCAGAACCTGCAGGCGCATCGAACACACACACGACTCGCTCATTCCGCGCGAATAGCCCTGGTACACCACGTGCTGTGGCCGGGTTGACGGAAAAGAGATCCCCAGGCACATAAATCATGCGTTTGAGGCGTCCATCGCAAGGCATGTGAATGCGATGGTAGTCACGTGGACTGAGGTACAGCGTGGCAAAACTGCCATCCTGAAACTGTGCGGCCAGTTCAGCATCGCCCCCGACCAGTGCCGTGGTGGAATAAGCGTGCCCCTTGGCCTGGAATATCTGATCCCGCTCTATGCGCCCGAACTGGCTGATGGCTCCATCCACGGGGCACACCAGATCAGCGGCAGCCAGAGGCCGGACGCCAGGCTTCAGGGCCCGGGTGAAAAATTCGTTGAAGCTCGGATAACTGCCAATATCGTCGTTCGCCGCCTCGGCCATGTTGACGCCATAGCGCCCCACAAACCAGCTGATCAGCCAGGTTGTCAACACACCGGCGCGCGCAGACGCGATCCAGCCACCCAACACGGTCAAGGCCCGCTTGGGCAGCACATATTGCAGGAGAACAGCAGAACGGTCTGGCAAGATAGGACTCAGCGATCAAAGGACAAAAACAGCATGGCACGCATGCCACCATCAGTCAATTTGACAAACGGGGGCTTTGCCAAAGAAATGGCAAAGCCCCCCCGTTGTCACCAGCGCAGCTTAGTTTCGCGTCTGATCAACCAGCTTGTTCTTGGCGATCCAGGGCATCATCGCGCGCAACTTGGCGCCCACGATCTCGATCTGGTGCTCGGCATTCAGGCGGCGGCGGCTCAGCAACGTGGGGGCGCCAGCCGTGTTCTCCAGAATAAAACTCTTGGCATATTCACCGGTCTGGATGTCCTTCAGGCACTGCTTCATGGCCTTCTTGGTCTCTTCCGTCACGATGCGCGGGCCGGTCACATACTCGCCGTACTCGGCATTGTTGGAGATCGAGTAGTTCATGTTAGCGATACCGCCTTCATAGATCATGTCCACGATCAGTTTGAGTTCGTGCAGGCATTCGAAGTAGGCCATCTCAGGCGCATAGCCAGCTTCCACCAGCGTCTCGAAACCCGCCTTGATGAGTTCGACCGTGCCGCCGCACAGCACAGCCTGCTCACCGAACAGATCGGTCTCGGTCTCTTCGCGGAAGTTGGTCTCGATGATGCCGGCCTTGCCGCCACCATTGGCCATGGCATAGCTCAGCGCCAGATCACGGGCCTTGCCAGACTTGTCCTGGTGCACAGCGACCAGATGGGGTACACCGCCACCCTGGGCATAGGTACCACGCACGGTATGGCCGGGAGCCTTGGGCGCCACCATCCAGACGTCAAGATCGGCACGCGGCGTGACAAAGCCGTAGTGGACGTTAAAGCCATGGGCAAACACCAGGGAGGCACCCTGCTTGATGTTGGGCTCGACATCGTTCTTGTACACGGTGGCGATCTGCTCATCGGGCAGCAGGATCATGACCACGTCGGCAGATTTCACTGCGTCAGCGACTTCAGCGACCTTGAGACCGGCCTTTTCGACCTTGGGCCAGGAAGCACCGCCCTTGCGCAGGCCAACCACCACTTTCACGCCGCTGTCATTCAGGTTCTGGGCATGTGCGTGGCCTTGCGAGCCGTAGCCAATGATGGCGACCGTCTTGCCCTTGATCAGGCTCAGATCACAGTCTTTGTCATAAAAAACTTTCACACTTTTCTCCTTGGTAAAAATTAAACGCGCAGGATACGCTCACCGCGGCCAATACCGCTGGCGCCCGTGCGCACTGTTTCCAGAATTGCACCGCTCTCAATCGCTTCCAGAAACGCGTCGTTCTTGGACTGGTCCCCGGTCAATTCGATGGTGTAGCTCTTGTCCGTGACATCAATGATGCGGCCGCGAAAGATGTCGGCCAAGCGCTTCATTTCTTCACGTTCCTTGCCCACTGCCCGCACCTTCACCATCATGAGCTCGCGCTCGGTGTAGGCACCTTCGGTCAGGTCCACCACCTTGACCACCTCGATGAGGCGGTTCAGGTGCTTGGTGATCTGCTCGATGACGTCATCCGAACCGGCGGTCTGGATTGTCATGCGGGACAGGCTGGGATCTTCCGTGGGGGCAACGGTCAAAGACTCGATGTTGTAACCACGTGCGGAGAACAGGCCCACCACGCGCGACAGGGCGCCGGGCTCGTTCTCGAGCAAAACTGCAATGATGTGTTTCATATGGATAGATTCCTCTTTTCGCTGCCCTCCCCCTGCAGCGGTAACCGCAGGGCTTGGCAAACAATAGATTCGTCAAAAAGTTGAGGGGGTATGGGTCAGAGGTCTTCAGAACCCAGCAGCATTTCCGTGATACCCATACCGGCTTTCACCATCGGGAACACGTTTTCAGTCGGATCGGTACGGAAGTCCATGAAAACCGTACGATCCTTGAGTTTGCGGGCTTCACGCAAGGCAGGCTCCACATCTTGCGCACGCTCGATCAGCATGCCGACATGACCGTAGGCCTCAGCCAGCTTCACGAAGTTCGGCAGGGCATCCATGTAGCTGTGACTGTACCGGCCCTCGTAATCAATTTCCTGCCACTGCCGAACCATACCCAGGTAGCGATTGTTCAGAGAAATGATCTTGATAGGCGTGTTGTACTGCAGGCAGGTTGAGAGCTCCTGGATACACATCTGTACCGAGCCCTCACCCGTGATACAGAACACCTCGCTCTCAGGCTTGGCCAGCTTGATACCCATGGCATAGGGAATACCGACGCCCATGGTGCCCAGGCCACCCGAGTTGATCCAGCGGCGCGGCTCGTCAAAACGATAGTACTGCGCAGCCCACATCTGATGCTGCCCCACGTCGGATGTGATGTAGGTATCGACATCCTTGGTCATGTTCCAGAGGGTCTCCACCACGTACTGGGGCTTGATCACATCCTTGCTGCCGTGGTCGTACTTGAGGCAGTCGCGCTTGCGCCAGGTCTCAATCGTGTCCCACCAGGCACCCAGGGCATTCGCATCGGGCTTGATCGCGCTCTCCTTGATCATGGCGATCATCTCGCTCAGCACCTCTTTCACATCACCCACGATCGGGATGTCAACCTTGACCCGCTTGGAGATGCTCGACGGATCGATGTCGATATGGATGATCTTGCGCTCGTTCTGGGCAAAGTGCTTGGGGTTACCAATCACGCGGTCGTCAAACCGGGCCCCTACCGCCAACAGCACATCGCAGTTCTGCATGGCGTTGTTGGCCTCGATCGTGCCGTGCATACCCAGCATGCCCAGGAACTTGCGGTCACTGGCGGGGTAGGCGCCCAGGCCCATCAGGGTATTGGTGCAGGGATAGCCCAGCATGTCGACCAGTGTGCGCAACTCGGCCGAGGCATTACTCAGGAGCACGCCACCGCCGGTGTAGATATAAGGCCGCTTGGCTGCCAGCAAAAGCTGCAGCGCCTTGCGAATCTGCCCGCCGTGGCCTTTGCGGACCGGGTTGTAGGAACGCATTTCCACCGTGTCGGGGTAGCCTTCATAAGGCACCTTCTTGAAAGACACGTCCTTCGGAATGTCCACCACCACCGGTCCGGGACGACCGCTACGGGCGATGTGAAATGCCTTCTTGATGGTGATGGCCAGATCGTTCGCGTCCTTGACCAGGAAGTTGTGCTTCACGATGGGGCGCGTGATACCAACGGTGTCGCACTCCTGGAAAGCATCCAGGCCAATCGCATGCGTAGGCACCTGGCCGGTGATGATCACCATGGGAATGCTGTCCATGTAGGCCGTGGCAATCCCGGTGATCGCATTGGTAACGCCCGGACCGGAAGTCACCAGCGCAACGCCGACATCGCCGGTCGCGCGTGCATACCCGTCTGCGGCGTGCACAGCAGCCTGCTCATGACGGACGAGCACGTGCTGAATGGTGTCTTGTTTGTAAAAAGCGTCGTAGATGTGCAGCACGGCACCACCTGGGTAACCCCAGATGTATTTCACTGCTTCGGCTTGCAGTGCTTTGACAAGAATCTCGGCGCCCCGGAGTTCTTCAGTACCGGCGGCGGTTTTGGCTGAGGACGTTGCGGCAGCCGCCGAAGCGATTTCGGCTTTTGATATTTCCATGATGAACCTTTGTGAATTTCTCTAACGAAAAACCTTGGGTGCCCCTTCGCCAACACTTGTGGCGTCGCGTCGGGACTTGAGACCAAAGCCATGGGCGCCTTGCTTGCAGCGCCGGACCTTGACCCGTTTGCCATTTATTGCATTCAATATTATCGCACTGCACCAATCGAAAAAGAAGCCCACCACATAGAAAATATGGCTTGCGGTGCCATAATTTGCCTAAATTGGTGCCTCTGGACATCACCAGGCAACCCCAAAAGAGACATGACCACCACTTCGCCACCCCGGCCCATTGCTCTTGGCAACTGAACAAGAACTCTCAGACTTTCTGAAAAGCGTTGAAAAACGGGCCTTCAAACGTTCCGTCTATCACGTGCGAAACGAGGAGTCAGCGCTGGACATCGTGCAGGACAGCATGATGAAGCTGGCGGAGCATTACGCTCATAAACCGGTGGCTGAACTGCCCATGCTGTTCCAGCGCATCCTGTCCAATTCCACACTGGACTGGTTTCGCCGACAGAAATCCCGCAACGCCCTGTTTTCCAATATGAGCGATTTCGACGCCCCCGGTGATGACGGGGAATTCGATTTACTGGAAAATTTGAACCTGCAAGGAAACTCTAGCCAGGTCGAAAGTGCAGAAACCTCGACGGAACGGGCCCAGATCTTGCGTGAAATAGAGACCGAGATTCAGGAACTACCGGCACGTCAACGGGAAGCCTTTCTCATGCGTTACTGGGAGGAATTGGACGTGGCAGAAACTGCTGCCGCCATGGGTTGTTCGGAGGGCAGCGTCAAAACGCACTGTTCCAGAGCCGTTCACGCCCTCAGCAAGGCCCTGGGGGCAAAAGGGATACGACTATGAGCAATACACCAAACTATCAGAACCAGTTGCTTCAGGAGCGCTTTGCGCTCAAGGTGACGGCACGACTGTCGCAGAGCACCGACACCCTGCCTCACGACATTACTGAGCGCCTGCGCGTGGCACGCTTGCAGGCACTGGACCGCCTCAAGGCAGTCCAGACACGCACCGCATCCAGTCTCGCCCTGTCTGGCGGCGCGGCAACGATGACCATGGGCCAGGATGAGCCCGGACTGTGGAGCCGTATTGCATCGGTGCTTCCTCTGCTGGCACTTGTGGCCGGGTTGATCAGTATCACCATGATCCAGAACGACAACCGCGCCAATGAACTCGCGGAAATCGATGCCGCACTCCTGACGGACGACCTGCCGCCAGCTGCCTATACGGACCCCGGCTTCCTCCAGTTTCTCAAATCCAGTCGAGAGCAAGCGCCACCAATCCGTCAATAGCCATGAACGGAGCGCCCCCTTTCTGCAAATTCCAAGTCTTCCAGACGCCTGCTGTAACAACAGGCGTCTCGGTTTTTCTGCTGCTCGCCGTGCTCAACATGTCTGCCCCGAGCGCACTGGCTCAGGACACAGGCATGCCAAGCGCAGCCCCATCCGCCAGCAAATCACCGCCGCCACTGCGGGTTACCTCACGTGCAGCGCCAGCTGTGACCAAGCCCGACTGGAAGGAATTGAGCCCGGCACAGCAAGCGGCACTCAAACCCCTGGCTGCCAATTGGTCTGGTTTGAGTGAGAGCCAGAAGCGCAAATGGCTTGCCATTTCAAAAAATCATTCGAGCCTGCCCCCGGCTGAACAAGCCAAGCTGCACAGCCGCATGACCGAGTGGGTGACACTTAGCCGGCAGCAACGTGCCCAGGCCCGCTTGAACTATGCGGAGACGCAAAAGCTCGCCCCGGCCGAGAAAACTGCCAACTGGGAGGCCTATCAGGCGCTCAGTCCCGACGAGAAAAAGAAGCTGGCCGCCAAGGCCGGCCCCAAGGACAAAGGTGCGGCAACGGCCATCAAGCCGGTTCCGGCTCAAAAGCTGGTCAAAATACCTGTTGCCGGCAAATCCACCAAGTCCTCGCCCAAGCTGGCCGATGTACCTCGCAAGCTTGACCACAACACCTTGCTGCCGCGCCCCGCTGCCGAACCTGTGCCAGAGAAGAAATAAATTTTCGGATGACGATAGAAACCAACCCCCGGGGTGTTCAAGCCGCTCCCGCTGAGGGCATACAGCGCCCGGACATGAATACCCCAGGCCTCTTGCGGCGAATGGCCTGCTGGCTCTACGAGGGCATGCTGATGTTCGGTGTGGTGTTTCTTGCCGGCTATCTGTTCAGCGCCCTGACACAAACCCGAAATGCAATGGACAACCGCCATGCACAGCAAGCCTTTCTGTTTGTGGTCTTCGGGATTTATTTCACCTGGTTCTGGGCAAAGGGGCAGACCCTGGCCATGAAAACCTGGAATATCCGGCTGGTGGATCGACACGGCCAGCCCGTGTCGCAGGCACGCGCCTTTGCACGCTACCTCTTGAGTTGGCTCTGGTTTATCCCTGTCCTAGCGGCGACGGCACCGTTCAAACTCTCAGGAGGCGAGATCGCCGTGCTCACGCTGGGCTGGGTCTGCGTATGGGCGCTATTGAGCCGGTTTCATCCCCAGCAGCAGTTCTGGCATGACGCCCTGGCCGGCACCCGGCTGGTCAGCTCAGCCCCCATGAGCCGGTAGGTGTCACAAAGGTCGGCGACAATCAAGGCATGCCGATATCAGACGACACGACACACAGCAACCCCCAGAAAAATCGCAGCGGACTCAACCGCCTGTGGCATGCCATGGGCTACTCCATCGAGGGACTACAAGCGGGCTGGGGCGAGAAAGCCTTTCGCCAGGAGGCCCTGGCCGCCTTGGTGCTGCTGCCACTGTCTATGTGGCTGGGCAATAACTGGCCTGAAACGGCGTTGCTGGCAGGCTCGGTCATCCTCGTGATGATCGTGGAATTACTCAATACAGGCATAGAAACCGCGATCGACCGCATTGGTCCCGACTGGCACGACCTCTCCAAACGGGCCAAGGACATGGGCAGCGCGGCCGTTCTGCTGAGTCTGCTGCTGTGCGTCGGCATCTGGTTTTCTGCCTTTTTCCAGAGGTTTGCGATATGACGCCGGCATTTTCTGTCTGTGTGTACTGCGGCTCTCGCCCCGGGCTCAACCCTGCCTTTGCCGAAGCCGCGCGCACCGTGGGCAACTGGATCGGTCAACACCAGGGACAGCTCGTCTATGGCGGCGGCAAAGGGGGGCTGATGGGCATTGTGGCGCAAGCCACGCTCAAGGCGGGTGGGCGTGTGGTCGGCATCATTCCCCAAGCCCTGGTCGAGAAAGAATGGGCCAACCATGACTGTACTGAGCTGCATATCGTCGACACCATGCATGACCGCAAGCGCATGATGGCCGAGCACGCCGACGCATTCCTGGCCATGGCCGGCGGAATTGGCACCTTTGAGGAGCTGTTTGAAGTCTGGACCTGGCGCCAGCTGGGTTATCACGACAAGCCTGTGGGCCTGCTCAACACCGCAGGCTATTACGACCGCCTGCTGGCGTTTCTGGACAGCACCATAGAACAGCAACTGCTCAGTGCCCCGCAAATGCAACTGATCCAGACCGGCACGGAAGCAGAAACTCTGCTCAAAACCCTGGTCACGGCCGCCGGCATGTCACCCGAAGCACGCCTGGACGGCATCTGAGCCAATTGGCACAGCCGCCTGGCCTGCGTGTGGTCAGATGGCAGATTCGTCCTGCTCACCCGTGCGGATGCGGATGACCCGCTCCACACTGGAGACAAAGATCTTGCCGTCACCGATCTTACCGGTATGGGCGGCCTTCACAATCGCATCCACGCACAGATCGACATCTTCGGTCTTGACAACCACCTCGACCTTGACCTTGGGCAGGAAATCCACCACGTATTCGGCGCCCCGGTACAACTCGGTGTGTCCCTTCTGACGGCCAAAGCCCTTGACCTCAACGACCGTCAGCCCCGTGACACCACATTCGGCAAGCGCCTCACGCACTTCTTCGAGCTTGAACGGTTTGATGATGGCGGTAATTTGCTTCAATCTGAGTCTCCTGTGAATCTGTTTACGCGGGACCCTGCCAGGCAAAGCCAGGCGGGCCGGTGTTCAGGGTCCGTGCAAGGCTTGCAGCCGTCAATCAGGCCCTGAACTTGCTGGTTATAGGATAACGCCAATCCTTGCCAAAGCTCCGATGGGTTACCCGAATGCCGATCGGCGCCTGTCTGCGCTTGTATTCATTGACACGAATCAGGCGCGTCACCCGCTCCACGTCTTCACGGGAAAAACCCGCGGCGACGATGGTCTCGATATCCTGGTCGTTTTCCATGTAGCGCTCCAGGATCGCATCGAGCACCTCGTAGGGCGGCAGGCTGTCCTGATCGGTCTGGTCGGGCCGCAGTTCGGCGCTGGGCGGCCGGGTGATGATCCGCTCGGGAATCGGCTTGCTGCCGCAGCCATAAGGATCATGGGCATTGCGCCAGCGCGCCATTCGGAACACGGTGGTCTTGACCAGGTCCTTGATCACGGCAAAACCGCCCGCCATATCGCCGTACAGCGTGCAGTAGCCCGTGGCCATTTCTGATTTGTTGCCGGTCGTCAGCACGATGCTGCCGAACTTGTTGGACAAAGCCATCAGCAGTGTGCCGCGGATGCGGGCCTGGATGTTCTCCTCTGTCGTGTCTTCGGCCAGCCCCTTGAACTCCTGCGCCAGCGAGGCCTTGAACGCCTCGAATTCCGGCACGATGGAGATTTCGTCGTAACGCACACCCAGGCGCTCGGCCATCTCGCGCGCATCGATCCAGCTGATATCGGCCGTATACGGGGACGGCATCATGACAGCGCGCACCCGGTCCTTGCCCAGCGCGTCTACGGCCACGGCCAGCACCAGGGCCGAATCTATGCCGCCCGACAACCCCAGGATCACGCCGGGAAAGCCGTTCTTGCCAATGTAGTCGCGCACGCCCAGTACGAGTGCGCCCCACAGGTCCGCTTCCGGCGTCCTCAACGGCCCCGTGCTTGCGCTCAACACAATGGCGTTATGGCCAGCTTCGGCGTGAACGTCGAACAGGTTTTCTTCGAAGCTTGGCGCACGCCCCGCCAGTGCGCCATCAGCATTGAGTGCAAATGAGTGCCCCTCGAACACCACCTCGTCCTGTCCGCCGACCAAGTGCGCATAAACCAGCGGCAGACCACAGTCGTTCACTCGCAGGCGCATCATCTGCTCGCGCTCATCTCCCTTGCCCACGTGAAATGGCGAGGCGTTGATCACGGCCAGCAGTTGCGCGCCAGCCTCCCTGGCCAAGCGGGCGGGCGCATCAAACCAGGCATCCTCACAAATCAGCAAACCCACGCGGACCTTGTCAGCCCCCTCCCCCGCGTCGAACACGCAGGCCTGGTTGCCTGGGGTGAAGTAGCGCCGCTCATCAAAAACCTGGTAGTTCGGCAGCTCGTGCTTGGCATAACGGGCCACTACCTCGCCCTCGCGCAGCACGCTGGCAGCGTTGTAGCGGCTTTGCACCGCCACTGAGCGGGTCCGGTTGTCGCCGCCTGTAGGATGTCCCACCACAACCGCCATGCCTTTTAACCCGGCCAACTCGCGGGCCACTGTTTTCACGGCATCATCACAGGCAGCAATGAAGGACGAGCGCAAAAACAGGTCTTCGGCCGCATAGCCACAAATGGAGAGTTCAGGCGTGAGCAGCAGACGTGTACCGGCAGCATATGCGCTGCGGGCAGCATCGATGATTTTTTGCGAATTGCCAGCCATGTCACCGACGACAAAATTCAGCTGGGCAACACAGATTTTGAGAGTCATGAAAACAACAAGATTACGTTTGGATTGCTGCCGCACTGCCCGGCACGCGAACCGGCTTGCGCCGGGCAAACCCAGCGCCAACAGGAGCTGATGTGAGTGCAGCCGATTATGTCATCCGGGTACTGTCTTCGCCGCTGGAGGTGGACGCCGCTCAGTGGAACACGCTGCTGGCACACCAGAGCCACGCCACGCCCTTCATGCGCCACGAATACCTGGCGGCTTTGCATGCCAGCGGCAGTGCCAGCCCTGCCACCGGCTGGTCGCCACGGTTCATCACACTGTGGCAACGCAGCGGGGCCGACACACCCGTCAGCCAAGGCAGTGACGATACCCTTGTGGCCGCCTGCGCCCTGTACCTCAAGGACCACTCCTATGGCGAGTATGTATTCGACTGGGCCTGGGCCAATGCCTATGCCCAGCACGGCATGGCCTATTACCCCAAGGCGCTGGTGGCCGTGCCCTTCACCCCCGTTCCCGGCACCCGGCTGCTCGCACGTGATGCGGCCACGCGAGAGACATTGGCAAAAACCCTGATCGCCTGGTCTGAGGGAGAGGGCCTGTCCTCCCTGCACCTGCTGTTCGCGAGTGACGAAGATGTTGCCGCCTGCACCAGCGCGGGCCTGCTGCTGCGCCATACGGTGCAGTTTCACTGGAAGAATGTGGCCCCCACGCTCGGCACTGGCGTGTCCTCACTGCCCCCCGAGGGGGTTGATTTTCCTGGGGGCGGCCCGGCGGAAAATCTGGCCCCCACGCTCGGCACTGGCATGTCCTCGCTGCCTCACGAGGGGGTTGATTTTCCTGGGGGCGGCCCGGCGGAAAATCTGGCCCCCACGCTCGGCACCGGCATGTCCTCGCTGCCTCACGAGGGGGTTGATTTTCCTGGGGGCGGCCCGGCGGGAAATCTGGCGCTTGGGCTTTCAACTGCTGGCTTGCGAGCACAAGCTGTGATGAAACCGTTCCGCGACTTTGACGACTTCCTTGCCAGTCTGAGCCAGGACAAGCGCAAGAAAATCCGGCAGGAGCGCCGCAAGGTGGCGCAGGCCGGCGTTCGCTTTCGCTGGTCGCTGGGGCGGGACATTTCGCCGCAGGACTGGGATTTCTTCTACCAATGCTACGAGCGCACCTACCTGGAGCATGGCAACGCCCCTTACCTGAGCCGCGACTTCTTCACCCGCATGGCCGAGACCATGCCCGAGAACTGGCTGCTATTCGTGGCAGAACGTGACACCGATGGAAGGCCGCATCCGATTGCTACAAGTTTGATAGCTATTAGCGCATACAGGGAAAGGGCTGATGGCCAATTTGGCCATAAAAATCAAACAACGCCATCAGACCGCGTCGCTTATGGTCGCTATTGGGGTGCGCTGGAGCGGGTCGACTGCTTGCATTTCGAGGCCTGCTACTACCAGCCCTTGCAGTGGTGCATCGAGCATGGCTACCAGCGCTTTGAAGGTGGCGCCCAAGGCGAACACAAAATGGCGCGCGCCCTGTTGCCCGTCAAAACCACCAGCGCCCACTGGCTGGCGCACCCGGACTTTGCCGATGCGGTCGAGCGCTTCCTGCATCGCGAGGGCGAAGGGATATCGGGTTATCTCGACGAACTGTCAGACCGCAGCCCATTTCGCCAAACGCGTTAGGCTGGCACAACCCCCATCTGCCACACCTTGAACACGCGAAGCCCATCCTGGCCAGCTGGACACAGCTTTGGCGAGTCAGGCGTAAGCGTTCAAACAGGCTTACGCAGGTCCATCAACCAGGCTTGGAGACAACTCGGCTCCAGCCGAGTTCAACGTGGCGTCAAGATAGCTGTAGCCTGATGCGACACAGCGAATGGCGGATGTCACCGTCCTTACAGAGCTGTTCTCGGTGAGATAGCCCGAAGCCCCCAGCATCAAGGCACGCAAGGCATAAATCTCATCGGCATACATGCTGAACAGCAACACAGCCTGTGTGGGTCGGGACAACCTGATTTGTTTGAGAAGCCCAAGCCCGCTCTTGTCCGGCAGGCCCACATTCATGAGCACCACATCAACCTTGATTTCTTGCAGCCTGTTCCAGGCTTCGGCCGCAGTGGACACTGTCCCCGCCACTTCAATGTCATCTGCCGAGGCAAGCATCAGGCACAGGCCCTGGCGCACCACCTTGTGTCCCTCGACCAGCAGCACTTGGATTTTTTGTTTATGCATGGTGTGTGGTCACGGACAGGGGCGATGGCACCAGCGCCTTTGCTGCGGCCAGGGCCACCACAAAGCGCCACGCCGCATTCGGGAGTTGGTCCAGTCGATCTTGCAGTGCAGGCAAAGCCAACTGCACTTCCTCACCCATTGCTGGTTCACTCAAATTAGCACCTACTCCTGTATGCAAAGGCGTCATGAAATCAGGCTGCGTGCGGACTCTCGCACACGGGTGCACACCGAGACCCGCTCAGGCTGGCGAGAAAATAGCAGCCTCAAGTCTCAGAATGCGTTGATAGGCAAGATGCTAAAGATGACGCTGTGCCGTCGCCATCGCAAAATTCGTGAAAATTTTGAAGGGGTTAAGCGACAAACCGGTCGGTATGACATCCGTTGGGCCGGCGCCGCGCCAAACTGGTCTGGGGCACGCTGTGATGGGCAAGGTACCGCTCAGACACTGAGAGCGGCAGCCCACCTGCCTCACTTGTCAGTTGCAAGCTTGTGGGTCGCAACTCCCTCTGAAAATGCCCCTTAGCTTGAAGGGGCAGGAAAACGCCAGTCTTTGACCAGGCTTAGCGTCCAGGCTTCAATTCATTCTTGAGCTGAACCACCGCTGTCGTGACCTTACTGGAGGCGCGCGAGAAATCGGTATTGCTGCCCAACTGCTGCTCGGCGACGTCATACGCCCCGCTGTTAATGGTTGCGGCCACCTTGCCCGCAGACTGGTGAAACTCGCGGTGCGCACCCAGCAAATGCATGAAGGAAGGCTTGCCGCCGTACTGGGATTGCCCAGCACCATGCATCCACTTGCCCAACTCACAGCAGTCATCCCGGCTGATGGTCTCGGCATCCAGCGTGTCTTTGTGCAGGATCGCCGTACGCAGCCTGGTCCGCCATTCCGCGTGGGCTTTGATCGCATTGTCGAGGTTGATGCCTGCGGAAGCAGCGCCTGAAGAATGCGTTAATTGGGCGACTGCTCGCATGGGCGCAGCAAGTTGCTGCTGCATGGAGGGTTCGCCGGCGGACAATTTGAAAACAGCCACGGTGCTGACAAGATCCTGCGCCTGCCCCTTGAGGCTGCTGGCCGCAGCGGCCATTTCTTCCACCAACGCAGCGTTTTGCTGCGTCACCTGGTCCATGCTGGTCACAGCTTCGCCTACCTGGGCGACTCCCTGGCTTTGCTCGGTGCTGGCTGCACTGATCTCGCCCATGAGGTCGGTCACGCGCCTGATGGCGCTGACCACTTCGGTCATGGTCTCACCGGCCTTGTCCACCAATGCAGTGCCCTGCTCCACACGTTCGACACTGGCACCGATCAGCCCCTTGATCTCCTTGGCGGCTTCGGCGGAGCGCCCTGCCAGGGAACGCACCTCAGAGGCCACCACGGCAAAGCCTCGGCCCTGTTCACCGGCTCGTGCGGCTTCTACCGCTGCATTGAGCGCCAGAATGTTGGTCTGGAAGGCAATGCCGTCGATCACACTGATGATGTCGCTGATCTTGCGTGATGAGTCGTTGATGCCCTTCATGGTCTCAACCACCTCATGCACAACCTCGCCGCCTTTGACAGCCACCGTACTGGCCGTCAAAGCCAACTGGTTGGCCTGACGCGCGTTGTCGGCGTTTTGCTTGACGGTAGAGCTGAGCTCCTCCATGGAGGAAGCTGTCTGCTCCAGCGCGCTGGCCTGCTGCTCGGTACGCGCACTGAGGTCGTTATTGCCTTGCGCTATTTCTGAGCTGGCCGTGGCCACACTCTCTGAGCCCTCGCGAACGCTTGAGACGACCTTGACCAGGCTGTCCTGCATGGCTGAGAGAGAAGTCAGCAACTGGGCCACTTCGTCCTTGCCTTCCGCACGGATGGTGTGGCTTAAATCCCCCTGGGCCACGGCATTGGAAACATCGACAGCCTGACTCAAGGCACGCGATATGCCACGGATCAGCGCCAGGCCAAACAGCACGGCAAACAGCACACCCAGGGCTATGGCAACGATGGTGACGATACGGATGGTGTTGAAGCGGGCATTTGAGGCTTCGTATTCTTCCTTGCCATACTGGAGTTGCAGTTTGAGCAGCTTGTTGATGCCAGCCCCCACCGGCTCATACAAGGGCTGGACTTTTTCCAGCACGATTATTTCCGCAGCCCCCACATTGAAGGTTTTCAGGGCCGCAACTGCTGGCTTGACGGCTTCCTCTACAAATTTGATTCGATCCTCATTGAATTTTTTGGCCACCTCAGCTTCTTCAGGGCGCATGTTCGTCGCCATATAGGCTACCCATAGCTCATTAACCTTCACAATATTGGCCTCTACCTTGGCCATGTTTGCATTGACAAAATCGGGGATCGGATTGGACAGGCTGGAGGCAATGGCCAGTCGGTTGTCCTGCAGCAGATTCTGAATCTCGGCAATCTGCCCCTCGGGCACGGCGTTATCTTCGTAAACGGATTTCAGTGCCCCGTTGGATTGACTGAGCCCGAACAGGCCAATGCCGCCAATCACAATCAGGAGAGCAGAAAGAAGACCAACCAGAATGGTCAGCCGAGTGGAAATCTTCAGATTGTTCATCGATGTATTGCCGTGTTAATGGTTTTTCTACTTCACAAGACAACATCCACCATTGAAATGGACGTGTCCAGCCCCCAGAACTATTTCTCGATTTACGCGTAATAACGCAGGCCGTTGCATCATCGCAACCGGCTATTCCAGCAGGCTCGCGTAATCTGCATGCTAACCATCCTTAGGGTATCGGCCAATCAGGTGATCTACTTAAGCATGTCAGCGCAATCAACGGCCAAACCCAGGCCCCACCCTTGTTTGCATACTCACTTTCGCAGACTGACTTGACTGTGCTTTGACCGCCAACCAGACTAGACAAGTAGTCCGTTTTCCAGCGCGTAGCGCGCCAACTCGGCGTTGCTGCCGAGACCCATCTTTTCGAGAATCCGGGAGCGGTAGGTGGTCACGGTACTGGGGCTGAGGTGCAGCCGCTGCCCGATGCTGATCAGACTCTCGCCGCCGGCAATCAGGCGCAGCACTTCCAGTTCGCGGTTTGACAGCGCGTGATGCGATTGCATGTGCGGCCGCCCCACCATGCCGGCGAGTTGCTCCGTGAGCGCCGGGCTCACATACTTGCCGCCCGAAGCCGCCTTGCGCACCGCTGCCAGCACCACATCCACGGGGCTGTTTTTGGTGAGGTAGCCCGCCGCCCCCAGCTTGAGTGCGCGCACGGCGTAGATTTCTTCTGCGTACATGCTGAACATCAGCACGGCCAGCGTCGGCTTGTCAGCCTTGACCAGCTTGAGCAGCTCAAGCCCGTTCTTGTCGGGCAAGCCAATGTCCATGAGTACCACATCGTATTCATTCGCCTGCACCATGGTACGGGCTTCATCGGCCGTGGAAGCCTCGCCGGCTACCTCAATGTCTGGCGATGAGCCCAGCATGAGGCTCAAGCCATTCCGTACGACTACGTGGTCATCGACCAGCAACACCTTGATCTTTTCGTCAGCCATTGGTTTTTTGCAGCGGGCACTGAACAAGTACCACGGTCCCGCACTCCTTTCCCGGTTGAATACTGAATTGTCCGCCGAAATATTGGGCACGCTCACGCATGCCCTGCAAACCGAAAGAGCGGCGGCTCTGGAGTCTTTCGGCGGCGATACCCTTGCCATCGTCGGCCACTTCGATCACCACATTCCCGTCACGCTGTGTCGCATGCACGGTCACATGGCTTGCTTCGGCATGACGCACCACGTTGGTCAGGGCCTCCTGCACGATCCGGAACAGCATGGTGCTGCATTCAGGGTTGATCTCCAGACTGCTGGTGCTCTCGTCGACCTGAAAGTCACACGCCAGCCCGGTGCGGGCGGCTGTCTGCGAGACATACCATTCCAGCCCAGACCACAAGCCCAGGTGGTCCAGCACACTGGGGCGCAGATCCGTGATCACGCGGCGTACCGTATCGATCGCCGTGTTGGCCAGTCCGGTGGCATCGTCGAGGAGTTGCTGGGTCGTCTTGCCAGTTCTGCCCCCATGCTCCCCCATGACCGACAAACAGGCCTTGATGCCCGTGAGCAGGCTGCCCAGTTCATCGTGGATTTCGCGGGCAATCCTTTTGCGTTCATCTTCGCGAATGGTCTCCTGGTGCCCCACCAGTTCACGCAAGTCCTCACGCGCCAGACTCATGGCCGCCTCGGCATTTTTAAGCGCACTGACTTTGGCCTGAAGCTGCTGGTTGGACTCCAGCAGTTCATTGGTGCGCAGCATCACGAGTTCCTGCAACAGGGTTTTCTGTTCGTAAATCGCGCGCCGCCCACGCTGGACCGCGAGCAGATTCTCCACACGGGCCACCAGTTCGAGTCGGTCAAACGGTTTGGAAATATAGTCGCGGGCGCCGCTGGCAAACGACTGCAGCAAAGACTCGCGCCCATGGTCAGCTGTCAAGACCAGAATCGGGGCCAGCAAGGGATCCTCAAGACCCGTCAACTGCTCCATCACCTCAAACCCGCTGAGGTGAGGCATGTTGATGTCCAGCAGAATCAGGTCTGCAGGCTGGCTGCGGTAGATGTTACGCGCTTGGCGCGAGTCCTCCAGCAACTCAATGTTCTTGTAGCCTTCGGCCCGCAGCATCATGTCCAGCAAGAGCAGGATCGTGGGGTCATCGTCAATGATCAGTATCCGATCATTCCTACCCTCAATGAACATCGGGTCTCCTCAGAGGAACATGGCACGTATTGCGTACAGGGATAAACCTGCATCACGAAATTATTGACCAAGTCGGCCGGTTTCGCCATGGTTTGCGCGTCCCATCTGCTTCGACCCGTTGTTTTGTCAGGGAATGGCTACTTGCCATGTCGGGGAAGACTGGCGCACGAGCGAGTCGCCGGGCATGAACGCCTGGCAGCAGGCGTGTGCTTGCAGAGTCCGCCCCTCAGACCGGCAGCGCTTGCTGCACGATCCCCATTTCAGCATTGCTCATCAGGGTGTCCATGTTCATTACGATGAGCATGCGGTCGCCCACATTCGCCAAGCCGGTGATGAAACGCTCATCAATGGTGCTCTGGAACTGGGGCGCCGGACTGATCGCCTTGCGATTGAGCGTTACTACATCGGAGACCGAGTCCACGACGGCACCAATGATGCTGCCCTGCACATTGAGGATGATGACCACGGTGAACTCGTTGTACTCGACCTTCTCCAGCTCAAGCTTGAGTCGCAGATCCACGATGGGCACGATCACGCCGCGCAGGTTGATCACGCCTTTGACGAAATGCGGGGCGTTCACCATCCGGGTGGGCTCTTCATAGGAGCGGATCTCCTGCACCCCCAGAATGTCGATGGCGTACTCTTCCTTGCCCAGACGCAGGCTCAGGTACTGCCCCGATGATGCGGCATCTTGTGCTGCCTGCTGGCTGTCATCCCGGCTCATAACGGTATCGTGCATGGTTTCCATCTCGCTGGTTCTGTCACAGCGGTCAAGCTTACAGGGTCATCGCCACACTGGCGTTCCTGCTGTACGTGACCGCCTAAGTACGACAGTAAATACGGCAGGCACACCTGCGGATACAGGCGTGCCACTCAGGATGGATATCGGCACAAAATGGGCCGACTTGAATCAGGGCCCCAGATAAGGAATAAGGGGATAAGGCCCCGAAAGCGCTTCAGGCCAACGACTTCTCGTAGTTGGCGATGCCGTCGAGAATTTCCTTCTTCGCGGACTCAACACCTTCCCATCCATGCACTTTGACCCACTTGCCGGGCTCCAGATCCTTGTAGTGCTCAAAGAAATGGGCAATGGTCTTCAGGCGCATCGGATTCAGATCTTCGGGCTTTTGCCACTGCGTGTAAATGGAAAGAATCTTGTCGGTGGGCACAGCCAGCACCTTGCCGTCCATGCCTGCCTCGTCTTCCATCATCAGGATACCGATGGCACGGCATGGCACCACCACGCCCGGAATCAGCGGCACCGGCGTGATCACCAGCACATCGACCGGGTCACCATCACCCGAAATGGTTTTGGGTACATAACCGTAGTTGGTCGGGTAGTGCATGGCCGTGCTCATGAAACGGTCCACAAAAATGGCGCCGGTTTCCTTGTCCACCTCGTACTTGATCGGATCGGCGTTCATCGGGATTTCGATGATCACATTGAAAGCTTCGGGAACATTCTTGCCAGGGGTGACGTTATCCAGGGACATGGTTGTTTCTTTGCGTAAGTAAGTCAATAACAGATCGGTATTAACCCTGATTTTACTTGCTCGTCACTTACGGGTCATCAGAAACCGCTCTTTTCACGTTACAGTCCGGCCGTTGGCCAATCGTTCTGTCAGACCCTGAGGTTGAAACGCGACGAGGAAGCAACGCATCGGTGGCTCCGCCCCCTGCGTTGCCACCCTCAAGCGATACAACAAGAGGAGATTGATATGACAGGCAACTCAGCGCTCATTCTGGCGCTCGTTTGCGGACTGGTCGCCGTGGTTTACGGCTTCTGGGCTCGCAGCTGGATTCTTTCCCAGGACGCAGGCAATGCGCGGATGCAGGAAATTGCAGCCGCCATTCAGACCGGTGCAGCCGCTTATCTTGCAAGGCAGTACAAAACCATTGCCATGGTGGGTGTGGTGCTGGCCATCCTGATTGGCGTCTTTCTCGACGGGCTTTCAGCGGTAGGCTTCATCATTGGTGCGGTGCTCTCCGGCGCCTGCGGCTTTATTGGCATGAACGTCTCGGTACGTGCCAATGTACGCACGGCCCAGGCCGCCACCAAGGGCATTGGCCCGGCACTGGATGTGGCCTTCCGCGGCGGCGCCATCACCGGCATGCTGGTGGTCGGGCTTGGCCTGCTGGGCGTCACCGGCTTTTACTGGTTTCTGGTCGGCAATGGCGCGATGACCCCCGACAAAAACCTGGCGCATATGCTCAACCCGCTGATCGGCTTTGCCTTCGGCTCCTCGCTGATTTCGATCTTTGCCCGACTGGGCGGCGGCATCTTTACCAAAGGCGCTGACGTAGGTGCCGACCTGGTGGGCAAGGTGGAAGCCGGCATTCCCGAAGACGATCCACGCAACCCGGCCGTGATTGCCGACAACGTGGGCGACAACGTGGGTGACTGCGCCGGCATGGCGGCCGACCTGTTCGAGACCTATGCGGTCACGCTGATCGCCACCATGGTGCTGGGCGCCCTGCTGCTCACATCGGTCGGCACCAGTGCCGTGATCTATCCGCTGGCCCTGGGCGCAGTGTCCATCATCGCCTCGATCATCGGTTGCTTCTTCGTCAAGGCCTCGCCTGGCATGACCAATGTGATGCCGGCCCTCTACAAAGGTCTGGCCGTGGCTGGCGGCTTGTCCCTGATCGCGTTTTATGGCGTGACCGTCTGGCTCATGCCCGACAACGCCATCAAGGTGACAGGCAGTCAGATGGCCCTGTTCGGCTCCTGCGCTGTTGGCCTGATCCTGACCGGTGCACTGGTGTGGATTACCGAGTACTACACCGGCACCCAGTACGCCCCTGTGCAACACATTGCACAAGCCTCCACCACCGGTCACGGCACCAACATCATCGCCGGCCTGGGCGTGTCCATGCGCTCGACCGCCTGGCCCGTGATCTTTGTCTGCCTTGCGATCTACACCGCCTACGCGCTGGCTGGCCTGTACGGTATCGCGATCGCTGCCACCTCCATGCTGAGCATGGCGGGCATCGTGGTGGCCTTGGACGCTTATGGCCCCATCACCGACAACGCGGGTGGCATTGCCGAAATGGCTGACATGCCCGCCAGTGTGCGGGATATCACCGACCCGCTGGATGCGGTAGGCAACACCACCAAAGCCGTGACCAAAGGCTACGCCATCGGCTCGGCCGGCCTGGCTGCACTCGTGCTGTTTGCCGACTACACCCACAAGCTGGAAGCCTACGGCAAGGTCATCACCTTCGACCTGAGCAACCCGATGGTCATCATCGGCCTGTTCATCGGCGGCCTGATCCCCTACCTCTTTGGAGCCATGGCCATGGAAGCCGTGGGCCGCGCGGCAGGGGCTGTGGTGGTGGAGGTACGCCGCCAGTTCCGCGATATCAAGGGCATCATGGACGGCACGGGCAAGCCGGAATACGACACCGCTGTCGACATGCTGACCACGGCCGCCATCAAGGAAATGATGATCCCGTCCCTGCTGCCTGTGATCGTGCCAATCCTCGTTGGTCTGCTGCTGGGTCCGGCGGCCCTGGGCGGCCTGCTCATGGGCACCATCGTGACGGGACTGTTCGTGGCCATCTCCATGTGCACCGGCGGCGGGGCCTGGGACAACGCCAAGAAATACATCGAAGACGGCCATCATGGCGGCAAGGGCTCCGAAACCCACAAGGCGGCCGTGACCGGTGACACCGTTGGCGACCCCTACAAGGACACTGCCGGCCCGGCCGTGAACCCGCTGATCAAGATCATCAACATCGTGGCGCTGCTGATCGTGCCGCTGATGATGAAACTGCACGGCGGCTAAAACCCCTGTGTTCACACAAGAAAGCCCGCTTCGGCGGGCTTTCTTATTGCTACATTTCAAGTAGCCATAAATTCATACACGTCAGGGGCTAAGCTGATTTCTCACGCTCAACCTGACGGGTGACCGCCTGCACCAGCCTACTCACGGTGGCAGCGATGCGGGGTAAATCCTGCACCGTGTCCTGCTCGATCGCCAGCAGCACCAGCTCATTCACGCCCCCCACGACAGCCAGTGCCATGTCACGGGATAACACAGGTCGCTGCGGCTTCGCATTGATGACGGTCAGCATGAAATCAACCACTTCGTCGTTCACGCGACGCCGGGCCGCCAGACCCGATGCGCCCAGCGCCAGGATTTCCACGTACAGGGTGCGCATCAACAGCGGATTGCTGGCCAGGCAATCCAGGTAGGCCGCCATGGCGCGCTCGACCTGGACCTGCCAGGCATGCCCAGGATCGATCGCCGCGCGCAGCACCTTCAACGCGTTATGGCTGGCGGCTTCATAAAGCGCGATCAAGCATTCGGCCTGGCTGTCAAAGTGTTCATAAAAAGTGCGCCGCGACACACCCGCCTCACGCACGATGTCAGCAATCGTCGTTTCGGCATAGTTCTTGTGCGCCAGGGACAGCGCCATGCCCTCGAACAGCCGTTGACGATGGTTTTTACGTTCAGCCGACACCGTTGTGGAATTCATGACATCCAGCATGCAAATTGATGTGCAATTACATTGGCACTTATGTTGGTACTTGACAGTACCACACTGACAGCGCAAGATGAAACTTTAGCGGTACGGCCACGTACCTATTGCCATTCATCACGGAATTGCCATGACAGCCCTTGCAGTACGACGTCTGCTCATCGATCTGGAAACACCCGTTCCACGCCATTGGTGCAACGGGGATCCTTTTCTGACTGCTTTTTTCAACGCGCTGTCGATGAGTTTTCCCGTTGGCGAACAGTTCTTCATTGACTCGGTACGCAAAGGCATGGCGGACCTGCCGTCATGGGAGCAGGACAAATTCAAAGCGGAAGTACAGGGCTTCATCGGTCAGGAGGCCACCCACAGGCGCATCCACGCCCTGTTCAATGCACAGATTGAAAAACACGGCCTCGTCAACGACTGGGAGCCCCGGGCCAGGGAGCGGCTCAAGGTGATGGAGGACATGGACCCACGCCACGGCCTGGGCATCACGGCGGCCAATGAGCACTTCACAGCCATTTTTGCCGAATGGATATTGCGCAACCATGACCTGCTGAAAGACACCGAACCCCGCCTGGCCAAGCTTTGGCTCTGGCACAGTGCGGAAGAGGCCGAGCACAAAAGCACCGCCTTCGACCTATACCAGGCCTTGGGGGGTAGCCATGAATGGCGCATCACCTGGTTCAAGCGCATCACCCTGATCTTTCTTGGTGACACCCTGCGCCAGACCCTTAATAACCTGCGCCGCGACGGCAGTTTGTGGCAATGGCGCACCTGGCGCAGTGCCATGCACTTCCTGTTTGGTCAGCGCGGGCTGATTCGCCAGACCTACAGGCCCTGGCGCGAGTACCTGCGCCGCGATTTTCATCCCCGACAGCAAAACAGCGATCTGTCCCAGCGCTGGCTACAGGAAAACGCAACGGCCTACTCCGTGCTGGGCAGTCCGGCTGAAACCAGCGCTGCAACTGCTTCGCCAATGCATCAAGCACGCAGCCCACTGGCTGCATCCTGAGGACATCTGGCACTTTGGGCGCCTGGCGGCCCCCGCACAGCCGTGGTCACGATCACCCGCCGTTGAGCCGCTCTGGCGTGGAAACGCCACCGCCCTGTCGCTGCGTATACTTATCGATTAATGCCGGTTTGCAAAGGGCATTTGAACCTCTGCGCGCAGGATTGTTACCGGCCTAGGACAATACATCTCATGTCAGAACGCGTCATTCCATTGGTTGATCAGCGCATTGCCTCGCTGGCACCACCGCCTGCGGCCTTCTCGGCTGGCACGCGCATCGCGGCAACTGGCCTGCTGACTGACCGCTTGGGTCGCCCACTGCGCGATCTGCGCATCAGTGTGACCGACCGCTGCAACTTCCGCTGCAACTACTGCATGCCCAAGGAAGTATTTGACAAGAACTACAACTACCTGCCGCACGCCTCGCTACTCTCGTTCGAGGAAATCACGCGGCTGGCCAGGGTGTTCGTGGCCCATGGCGTCAAAAAGATCCGGCTCACGGGCGGAGAGCCGTTGCTGCGCAAAAACATTGAGGTGCTGATCGAGCAGCTTTCCGCCCTGCGCACACTGGAGGGCGAGCCGCTGGACCTGACCCTGACCACCAACGGCTCGCTGCTCGCGCGCAAGGCCCGCGCGCTCAAGGCCGCCGGCCTGCAGCGCGTCACGGTCAGCCTGGATGGACTCGATGACGCGGTGTTCCGCACCATGAACGATGTCGACTTTCCGGTAGCCGATGTGCTGGCCGGCATCGACGCCGCGCAGGAGGCGGGGCTCGGGCCCATCAAGATCAACATGGTAGTCAAGCGTGGCACCAACGAGCATGAAATCCTGCCCATGGCGCGACGCTTCATGGGCACGGGCATGGTCTTGCGCTTTATCGAGTACATGGACGTAGGCGCCACCAACGGCTGGCGCATGAACGAGGTGTTGCCCTCTGCCGACGTTGTCAAGCTCATCCACAGTGAACTGCCGCTGGTGCAACTCGATCCGAGCTCACCCGGTGAAACAGCCGAACGCTGGGGCTTTACCGATGCCGCTGGCCAATACGACCCCCGCCTGGGCGAAATCGGCGTGATCAGCAGCGTCACGCACGCTTTTTGTCAGGACTGCAACCGCGCACGCCTGTCCACCGAGGGCCAGCTCTATCTGTGCCTGTTTGCCAGCAAGGGCTACGACCTGCGCTCGCTGCTGCGCGGCGAGGCCAGCGACGCCGACTTGGCCTCGGCATTGGGGCATATCTGGCAGGGCCGCAGTGACCGCTACTCAGAGCTCCGCGCTGCCATGCCGCCTGATGCCAGCGATGGCAGCCCTCGTCGCGTTGAAATGAGCTATATCGGAGGTTGAATGTTGCCCCCACGGTCGCCCACTGCGTGTGGCTCCCTGCCCCCCGAGGGGGCCGCAGTCTGCTTGGGGCTGCCCGGCGCAGACCAGCCTGCCCCTGCGCTCGCCCACTGCGTGTGGCTCCCTGCCCCCCGAGGGGGCTGCAGTCTGCTTGGGGCTGCCCGGCGCAGACCAGCTTGCCCCACACTCACCCACAACCCGGCTTCTTAAAACTGACTCATGATTGACTTACAAGACATCACAGGCCTGGTCCTGGCCGGCGGCAAAGGCTCCCGCATGGGCGGGGTGGACAAGGGCCTGCAGAACTTCAACGGCATGCCACTGGCCCTGCACACGCTGATCCGCCTGCAGATGCAGACCGGCAACGTGATGATCAACGCCAACCGCAACCTGGCTGCCTACGAGGCTTTCGGCGCACCGGTATGGCCTGATGTGCTCGACGACTATGCCGGTCCACTGGCGGGCTTTCTGACCGGGCTGGAGCGCTGCGAAACCCGCTACATGGTGACCACCCCCTGCGACACACCGCTGTTTCCGCTCGATCTGGTTCAGCGTCTGGCCGAGGCCCTGGAGCACAACCATGCCGAGATCGCCATGGCTGCTGCGCCCGAACCGGACAAAAGCGGCGCGCTCGTGCTGCGTAGCCAACCGGTGTTCTGCCTGCTGCAGTCCGACCTGCTGGAGAGCCTGTCAGCGTTCACCCGCGGCGGCGGACGCAAGATTGACGCCTGGACCGCCCAGCACAAGACGGCCATCGTGCCCTTCAATGTGCCCGGGGATGACCCACGCAGCTTCTACAACGCCAATACGCTGGCCGAACTGCATGCGCTCGAGGGCTCATGAAAAGCATTGAACAGATTGCCGCCGAACTGCAAGGCTACGACCCCAGGAGCCTGAGTGCCTCTGCCGTCAACGCGTTTCTCGCGCAACTCGTGCAACCCGTGAAGGAGACCACGAAGGTCGGCATTTTCGAGGCACTGGGCCGGGTGCTCGCACAGGACGTCATCTCCCCTCTCAGCGTGCCACCGCACGACAACTCCGCCATGGACGGCTATGCCTTCAGTGGTGCCCAGCTCAAGCGCGGCGAAGCCCTGCAGCTCAAGTCCGTCGGCACGGCGCTGGCTGGCAAGGCCTGGCAAGGACATGTGGCAGCCGACGAGTGCGTGCGCATCATGACCGGTGCCATCATGCCCGCCGGGCTGGACACCGTGGTACCGCAAGAGCTCGCCACCGTCAGCGATGACCTGGTGTCGATTCCGCCCGATCTCCTGCAGGCCGGTGACAACCGCCGCTTCAAGGGAGAAGACCTCATGGAGGGCCATGCAGCGCTACAAAAAGGTGAGCGCATTGGGCCCGCTGCACAAGGGCTATTGGCCAGTTTAGGCATTGATTCCGTACAGGTCTATCGCCGCCTGAAGGTCGCCTACTTTTCCACTGGCGATGAGATCCTGAGTCTGGGCGAACCGCCCCGTGAGGGTGCCGTCTACGACAGCAACCGCTACACCGTGTTTGGCCTGCTCACGCGACTGGGCTGCGAGGTGCTCGACATGGGCGTGGTGCGTGATGACCCCGCCTTGCTGGAAGCCGCATTTGTCAAAGCGGCCGCGGAGGCAGATGCCATCATCACCAGTGGTGGTGTCAGCGTGGGAGAGGCTGATTTCACCAAGACCATGATGAAGAAACTCGGTGATGTGGCCTTCTGGCGCATTGCCATGCGGCCGGGACGGCCGATGGCGGTCGGCCGTATCGACCAATCTGTACTATTCGGCCTGCCGGGCAATCCGGTAGCCGTGATGGTGACCTTCCTCGCCTTCGTTCGCCCCGCCCTGCTGCAGCTGATGGGCGCTCGCGCCAACCCGCTGCCCCTGCTCAAGGCACGCAGCCTGGAGCCGATCCGCAAAAAGCCGGGACGCACCGAATACCAGCGCGGTACCGTCGTTACGGCAGCCGACGGCGCGCTGCAGGTCAGAACCACGGGCAACCAGGGCTCGGGCGTGCTGAGCTCCATGGTGCAGGCCAATGGCCTGATCGTGCTGCACCATGACCAGGGCAATGTGGCGACCGGTGATGAAGTCGACGTGATGATGTTCGAGGCTGTGATTTAGATCAACAAACGCTGCAGGCCCAGACAGCCTGCAGCGCTGCACGGTAGTAAAGTAGGTTCCAGATGCCTTGAGAGGGAATTGATGGAATACAAGGATTACTACAAGATCATGGAGCTGTCGCGTGATGCGACACAGGACGAGATCAAGCGTAGCTACCGGAAGCTGGCGCGCAAATACCACCCCGACGTGAGCAAGGAGTCGCAAGCCGAGACCCGCTTCAAGGAAATCGGCGAAGCCTATGAGGTGCTCAAGGATCCCGAGAAGCGCGCGGCCTATGACCAGTTGGGTACCAACTGGAAGGCTGGGCAGGACTTCCGTGCACCGCCCGACTGGAATGCGGGGTTCGAGTCTTCCGGCGCTGGCGCCGCCGGACAGGACATGGGTGACCATAGCGATTTCTTTGAGTCGCTGTTCCGCGCTAGCCGGGGGGCATCCCGCGGGAGCACACAAAGTGCACAATTTCATGCCCACGGCGAAGACCGCCACGCCAAAATCCTGATCGATCTGGAGGATGCTTATGCAGGCGCCACCCGTTCCATCAGCCTGCGGGTACCCGAGATCGATGCACAGGGCCATGTCACCACACATGAGCACAAGATCGACTTTGTGATTCCACGCGGCGTGCGCGCCGGCCAGCACATCCGCCTTGCAGGCCAGGGTGGACAGGGCATCGGACAGGGCAAGCCGGGAGATTTGTACCTGGAAGTCGAATTCCGGCCGCATCCGCATTACCGGGTAGACAAGCATGATGTCTACCTCGACCTGCCGGTGGCGCCCTGGGAAGCGGCTCTGGGCGCAGAAATTGAAGTTCCCACACCCAGTGGTTTCGTCGAGTTGAAAATTCCACCTGGCAGCATGACCGGGCGCAAGCTGCGGCTCAAGGGTCGCGGCATTCCATCCAAGACCCCGGGGGACTTTTATTTTGTACTGCAGATCGCCCTGCCTCCGGCGGAGAATGACAAGGACAAATCGTTCTACCGCGACATGGCGGAGCAATTCAAGTCATACCAACCACGCGCCAAACTTGGAGGGCAGGCATGAACAGCCAAGAATCATCTACCCAGCTGCGCGGACTCATCCTGGAAGAGTTGACTGAACTCACGCTGCACGAGCTTTGCCGGGCCTGTGCCGTGCAGGACGAGCGCATTGTTGAGCTGGTCGAGGAAGGCGTGATCACACCAGCCGGCAATGCGCCTGAACATTGGCGCTTTACAGGCACCCATCTGAGCCACGCCCGGGTCGCCCTGCGGCTGCAGCGTGACCTGGGGGTCAATCTGGCCGGTGCGGCGCTGGCACTACAGCTGCTTGAGCAAATCGATTCTTTGCAGACGCAGCTCAACGCGCGGGACGACGCCACCACTTGACGGCCTCGTACCAGAACACGCCCGACATCCCCAGACCGATGGCAGCCGCCAGTGCAGGCAAAGGCAGCGGCGCAAAGCGAAACAGGCCCGCCAGCCAGGGCTGATACAGCGACAGCGCAAGAAAGCCCAGCGTGACTGCGGCCACGATCCACAGCACCCGGTTCGGCGCACGCAACGATGCCAACAATGAACTGCGACGGGCGCGATTGGAAAAGATCAGCGACAAATTGCCCATGACGAGGGTGGCGAAAGCAAACGCATGCGCCTGTGGCCCACTGAGCCAGCTCACGCCCCAGGCATAGGCGGCCAGTGCCACCGCCAACACGCCCAGACCCTGCACAAAGGCCATCAACAGGATGGCACCACCGAAGAGCCGGGCCGCCGCGTTGCGTGGCGGACGACGCATCACATCAGGCTCGGCCGGCTCGTTTTCGAACACCATGGAGCAGGCCGGGCCGATGATGATTTCCAGAAAGGCAATATGCAGCGGATAGAGCAGGACCGGCCAGCCCAGCAGCACGGGCAGCAAGGCCATGCCCGCAATGGGCACGTGCACGGCCAGAATGTAGGACATGGACTTGCGCAGGTTGTCGAAGATGCGCCGCCCCTGGCGCACGGCCCGCACGATGGAGGCAAAGTTGTCGTCCAGCAGCACCAGCGAGGCCGCCTCGCGCGCCACGTCGGTGCCACGCCCGCCCATGGCAATGCCCACATGGGCAGCCTTGAGCGCCGGGGCATCGTTCACACCGTCGCCCGTCATGGCGACGACTTCACCGTTAGCCATGAGCGCACGCACGATGCGCAACTTTTGCGCCGGGGCAATGCGGGCGCAAACATTGGCATTCTTCAGCGCGTCCTGCAGCGCTGCATCATCCAGCCTGGCCAGCGTGTCGCCGGACAGGGGCTCTATCGCCGCCAGACCAGCCTCACGTGCAATGACGCGCGCCGTAGCGGGGTAGTCGCCCGTGATCATGAGCACCCGAATGCCGGCTTCACGGCATACACGCACGGCCTCGGGCACTTCAGCGCGCAAGGGATCGGTCAGCCCCAGCAGCCCGACGAACTCGAAGTCAAAGTCATGCTCAATGGCGGGCCAGGGTGCATCGGGAAAACGGGCCTGCGCCACCGCCAGCACACGCAGGCCTTGTGCGGCCATCTGGTTGACCGTGGCAAGGACCGATTGCTGCCTGCCCGCATCCAGATGGCACAGATCAATGATGGCTTCTGGTGCGCCCTTGGCCGCCACAACATGGGGACTGCCCGTCACGGCCTTCCAGACATGCGCCATGGCACGCAATTCAGGGGTCAGCCCGTATTCATGCACGAGTTCCCAATCGCGGTGCAGGTGTTCGGTATTGGCCAGGAAGTGCTGCCCGAAGCGGTGAAAGGCCTGCTCCATCGGGTCGTACGGATCGGTTTCGCTTGCGAGAATCGCAAACTCCACCAGCGTATGAAAGGCTTCAGGCAAATCGTCCGTCACATCGTAGTCAATGCACAGACTCTCATCCCCTGCATGCAGTTGTGTAACCGTCATGCGGTTCTCGGTCAGCGTCCCGGTCTTGTCGACACACAGCACCGTAGTGGCGCCCAAGGTCTCGATTGCGGAGATGCGCCGCACCAGCAGATTCTCGTGAGACAAGCGCCAGGCCCCCAGTGCGGGCAACACGGTCAGCACCACGGTGAACTCCTGCGGCAGCATGGCCATGGCCAACGCGATGCCTGCCAGCAAGGCCTGTGACCAGTCACCACGTATCAGGCCATCGGCGATGACGAGCAACAGGCTCATGACCAAGGCCAGGATAGCCAGTACGCGCACCAGGGCGGCCATCTGTTTCTTCAACGGAGAGCTCTCGCTCTGCAGCGTCCCCAGGGCCTCGCCGATGCGACCGATCTCACTGCGCGCACCTGTGGCCGTGACACGTGCCATGCCCTGCCCTTGCACCACCAGGGTACCCGAATAGACAAATGGCAGATCGTCACCCCCAGGTGTCGCAGCCGGGGCATCCCCGTTCGCTGCACGTTTGCCAACCGGCATCGCCTCGCCGGTCAGCAGCGACTCGTCTACCTGCAAATCACTGCTACTGAGCAATGTGGCATCCGCCGCAATGCGGTCACCCTCGGCCAGCAGCAGAATGTCTCCGGCCACGACGTCTGCCCCAGCCACGCGCAGCGCCTGACCATCGCGCACCACGCGTGCTCGTGGGCTCGTGAGTTCCCGCAAAGCCGCCATCGCGTGCTCGGTCTTGCCTTCCTGGTACAGGGTCAGTCCCACCGTGACCAACACCAGGCCGAACAGGATCAAGCCTTCCTGCAAGTCGCCAAAAGCCAGATACAGCGAGCCCGCTGCGATCAGGAGCAGAAACATCGGCTCGCGCAGGGTCTCAAGAAAAATCATGGCCAGCGTACGACGCTGCCCACCCGGCAGTGAGTTGGGGCCGTCGCGCAGCAAGCGCTCGGCTGCGTGGGCCTGGCTCAGGCCGGATTCAGGGTCGTCGTTGCTAGGGTTCATGCAGGGCCGCTTCAAGGTTTCGATAGCGGCTCACGGCTATCGCGGGAGCTGCCGGAACCGATTCGGCCCTACTTTGCCACAAACCCGTGTGGGACAGCCACCCTCTCCACCACAACCGTCTTGTTCGCACCCGGCACCTGCTTGCGCGCAAACAGCGTGTACATGGTGGGCACCACAAATATCGTCAACAGGGTGCCCAGAGACATGCCGCCAACGATGACCCAGCCGATCTGGATCCGGCTTTCGGCGCCAGCGCCGGTCGCCATCGCCAGCGGCAAAGCACCAAGCACCATGGCACCCGTGGTCATGAGGATGGGACGCAGACGTTGTGACGCAGCCTTGACCAGCGCCTCCGTCATTTCCAGGCCCTGTTCGCGCAACTGGTTGGTGAATTCGACAATCAAGATACCGTGCTTGGTGATCAAGCCGACCAGGGTGATCAGGCCGATTTGCGAGTACACGTTGAGCGAACCTCCTGACCATTTAAGTGCCAGCAAAGCACCGATCATGGACAAAGGCACTGACAGCATGATCACCAGTGGGTCGATGAAGCTCTCAAACTGTGCCGCCAGTACCAGGTAGATGAACAGCAGTGCCAGCACGAACACGATGGCCAGCGCCCCTTGGGAGTTCCTGAATTCACGCGAGGTGCCGTTGAGGTCGGTGGTATAGCCAGACTTGAGCACCTTGCTAGCAGTCTGGTCCATGAAGGTCAGGGCTTGCCCCAGCGAGTAATCGGGTGAGAGGTTGGCCGTGATCGTGACGGAGCGACGCTGTCCAAAATGGTTGAGCTCGCGCGGCGACACACTTTCGCGCACCTTGACCAGGGCTGACAGTGGAATCATGGTGTCACCGCGACCACGCACATAGATTCCGTCGATGTTTTCCGGCGTGGTGCGCCCACTGGCCTGGGTCTGCACGATCACGTCGTACTGCTCGGCATCGCGCTTGTAACGCGTCACATTGCGGCCGCCCAGCATGGTCTCCAGCGCCTTGGCCACCACATCCACGCTCACACCAAGGTCGGAAGCCTTCTCGCGGTCCACCTCGATGCGCAACTCGGGCTTGTTCAGCCGCAGGTCAACGTCGGGCGACTGGATACCAGGGTTCTTGGCGATCTCTTCCATCATCTGGCGCGCCACCAGGTTGAGGTTCTGGTAGCTGTCAGATGTCTGGATCACGAAGTTCACGGGCCGCTCGCGAAAGCCCTGGCCCAGCGACGGCGGCGTGATCGGAAATGCCATCACACCCGGCAGACTGCTGAACTTGGGCTGCATCTCGCGCGCCAACTCGAGCGTGGTGCGCTTGCGATCTTCCCAATCCACGGTACGGAAAATCACGCTGGCCTGGGATACGGTAGGGTTGCCCACGCTGGCGAAAATGCGGTCGAACTCCTTGTAGGGTTGGCCGATTTTCTCGATGGCCTGTGCATAGCGATTGGTGTAGTCCAGCGTGGCACCGTCCGGCGCATTCACCGTAGCCAGCACCGTGCCGCGGTCCTCCAGTGGTGAGAGCTCCTGCTTCATGCTCGGAAACACCCAGGCGATGGCCAGCGCACAGGCCAGCATGACGCCCACCACCAGCCAGCGGGCCTGCAGCAGCCCCCCCAGCAGAGAACCGGAACTGTCACTTGCAGCAGCCGGCGATCCGTAGCGCGCTGTCACGACCCAGCGCAGCACGGCACCATAACGATCCGACAACGCCGTCAGCCAGCGTTCCATGCTGCGGTCAAACCAGTTGGGCTTGGGATTGTGCTTGAGCAGCTGCGAGCACATCATGGGCGTGAGCGTCAGCGCCACCAGACCCGACACCACCACCGCACCGGCCAGCGCAAGGGCGAACTCAACGAACAGGCGCCCCGTGCGCCCTGGCGTGAAGGCCAGCGGCGCGTAGACCGCCACCAACGTGGCCGTCATGGTGATCACGGCAAAGCCAATCTCGCGCGCGCCCTTGATCGCAGCCGAAAATGGATCGAGTCCCTCCTCGATATGCCGGTAGATGTTCTCCAGCATCACGATCGCGTCGTCCACCACGAGTCCGATCGCCAGCACCAGTGCCAGGAGCGTCAGCGTATTGATCGAAAACCCCGCCAGTGCCATGAGGGCAAAAGTACCCACCAGACTCACGGGAATCGTGACGATGGGAATGATGGAGGCGCGGAAGGTCCGCAGGAACACAAAGATCACCAGTGCCACCAGCACCACCGCCTCGACGATGGTGTGGTAGACATTCTTGACCGAACGGTCGATAAACAGCGAATTGTCATTGGCCACATCGATCAGCACGCCATCGGGCAAATCGGCTTGCAGACGGGGCATCATTTCCCGCACCCCCTTGGATAGGACCAAAGGATTGGCCGTCGCCTGTCGAATCACACCCACGGCAACCGCGGCCCGCCCATTGAGCCGCACCGCACTGCGTTCGTCTGCCGCCGCCTCTTCAATGCGGGCAACGTCGCGCAATCGCACAGGAAAGCCATTGACACTTTTCACCACGATGGCCGCGAACTGGGCCGGGCGCACCAGATCGGTCTGCGAGGTCACGCTGAATTCGCGTTGCTGGGATTCGATACGACCAGCTGGCAATTCCAGGTTGCTGCGCCGGATGGCATCTTCCACATCCTGCGTGGTGAGCTTGTAACCCGCCAGCTTGTCGGGGTCCAGCCAGACCCGCATGGCGTACTTTCGTTCGCCGTAAATGCGTACGTCCGCCACACCGGTGACGGTCTGCAGCCGTGACTTCACCACGCGATTGATCAGGTCGTTAAGCTGCAGCCGTGACATCGAGTCGCTGCTGAAGGCCAGAAAAATCACGGGAAAGGCATCGGCCTCGACCTTGGCAATCACGGGCTCGTCGATCGCCTGCGGCAAGCGGTTGCGGACGCGCGAGGTGCGGTCGCGCACCTCGGCGGCAGCGGCATCGGCATCTTTCTCAAGCCGGAAACGTACCGATATCTGTGCCTGCTCAGCCCTACTGATGGAGGTGATGACATCGACCGCATCGATGCCTGCGATCGAGTCTTCCAGCGGCTTGGTGACCTGGGATTCGATCACTTCGGCCGAGGCGCCCGCGTACTTGACGCTGACAGTGACCACGGGCTCGTCGATCTTCGGATATTCACGCACCGACAAGCGGCTGAAGCTGACCGCCCCGACCAGCACGATCAAGAGTGACAGCACGGTCGCAAAAACGGGGCGGCGGATGGAGACTTCAGCAAGTTGCATGGTGGCCTCTAGTCAAGTTCAGCATGGCCGGCGTCAGGCGGGCTTGCGACCGGCAGCTCCGGTGCCGCCCGGTCGACCTGCACCCTTGCCTGGACCGGCGCCCTCTGGCATGCCAGCCAGACAGGGGTTGGGTCCGCTTGAGGCCTTGCCGACTGGGACCGGCTTGCCCCCCTTCGTGGCTAGTTGCTGGACAGACCTAGGGCCCGCATCGCCACTTGACATAACAGGCTTGCCATCGGCCAATGCACTGCCGGGGCGTTCGCCCTGCGTATTACCACCCGGGCCTGCACCCGGACCGCCTGGACCCCCCGCCCCGCCAGGTCCACCGGGACGTCCGCCACCAGGTTTGCCTACGTCGACCACACGCACCACCGTGCCATCCTTCTGCACCCGCTGCTGGCCAGCCGTGATGACGCTGTCGCCCGCCTTCAGGCCTTCGACAATTTCAACCTGCCCCGGCTTGCGCAAGCCCACCTTGACCTCGACCCGTTGGCTGATCCTGGTGCCGTCAGGCCCATCATCCAGCCGGATCACAAACAGGCGGGCACCTTGTGGCACGATGGCCTCCTCGGGCACTACCAGGGCGTTGTCGCGCTCGCCAAACACCACGTTGACGCGGGCAAACATGCCGGGGCGCAGTTGCAACTGACGGTTGTCGATACAGCCACGCACACCCACCGAGCGTCCATTCGCATCGATCAGCGGATCAATGGCCTGCAGGGTGGCAACAAATTTGCGGCCCGGCAGGGCGTCCAGTACAACCGAGGCTTTCTGCCCGATTCGCACCTTGGTCTGGAAGCGCTCGGGCAGGCGGAAATCAGCATAGATGGCATCAATATCCTCAATGTTCACCACATCGGATCCGTCCTTGAGATAGTCCCCCACATTGACCAGACGGATACCGGTGATGCCGTCAAAGGGTGCCAATATCTTGAGCCGGGCTGCTGTGGCCTGCGCCAGTGCCAGCTTGGCCTGAGCGACCTCAAGGTTGGCCGCGCTCTCTTCGACCGAGCGCATGCTGATGAAGTTCTGACTGGCCAATTCCTGGTTGCGCTTGTGGTTGGCCGTCGCGATGGAAAGCTCGGCCTGACTTTGTTTCACCTGGGCCTGTGGTAACTGATCATCGAACTGCACGAGCAACTGCCCTTTGCGCACCCGCTCGCCATCCCGGAAATTGAGTTGCGTGATGCGGCCACTGACCTCAGGACGCAGCACCACACCCTGGCGCGAACGCAGATTGCCAACCGCTTGCATGTCATCCGCGATATGCATGGTCTCTACCTTGGCAGCCTCAACCGTCACGGGCCTGCCGGGTCCCGCCGCGGCGGCAGCAGCAGCGCCCGGAGACGCCGGAACGTCGGACCCGACCTTGACGCTAGCGCTCGCGGGCTTGTTCTGAAGCCACCAGGCTGCGCCAGAAGCGACCGCAATGCCGGCTATGGCAACGACAGGATAGATGAATTTGGAGGCCATGAACACGAGCTCTCTGGTGCAGAAGGAATGAAAACTTGGGAGCCAAATAGCGCTCGAATGTAGCAGCAGCGAAGACGCTTCGCATGCGTATTCCCACTAAGCATCCGCGCCGCGGCTCAACTTTGCAAGATCTTTACAAACAGCCCAAGCCACAGCGGGTCACAGCCCGAAAGGCGCAGTCGCTAGCGCCGCCCCAAGGCCATTTCCACACCCCGGTTCGCCAACTCGTCAGCACGCTCATTACCCGGGTCGCCGTTGTGCCCCCGCACCCAGCGCCAGTCGATCTTGTGCTCCGAGCCGGCCACCAGGGCATCCAGCTGCTGCCACAGATCAACGTTTTTCACGGGCTGTTTCGCGGCTGTCCTCCAGCCTCGGGCCTTCCAGCCGCTCAGCCACTCCGTGATGCCCTTGAGCACATACTGGCTGTCTGCGTGCAGGACCACATGACAGGGCCGCTTGAGCGCCTCCAGCGCCTGGATCACCGCCATCAATTCCATGCGGTTATTGGTGGTTTCGGTTTCGCCACCAAACAGCTCCTTCTCGGTGCTGCCCGACTTGAGCAGCACGCCCCAGCCACCCGGCCCGGGATTGCCTTTGCAGGCACCATCGGTATAAATTTCTATCGTATTCACGTCCTGATCCTCTTATAGCTATCTCTTGCTGCTATCCGCATGCTCAATCACGCGTCCGGTTGGTCAGCGTTACCTGCGCCTTGGCCCGGCTGGTGGCCGTCTTCCAGGCAGGCTCCAGCAAGCGCATGCCTCGCACGCGCTTGATTGCGACCACAAAATACACAGCCCCAAAGATCGGCCAGCAGCGCGCACCCAGACGGTCCATCCAGGCAAACCGGTGCAGCCACTTCTCGCTGCGCACCGCCGGCCGGTAGCAGCCGAACTGCCCCGTCTCCACTTCGAAACTAAGCAGGCGCAGCCAGTCGCGCAAGCGCCAGTAGCCAATGAACTCGCCGGAGTGGGGCAAAAACTGCTCCCCCCACCCCATGCGTTTGAGCAGCCGGGCACGCCGTTCGCGCAAGCCCCACAGACTGGCGGGGTTGAAGCCGCAAATAACCACCCTACCCTCGGGTACCAGCACCCGCTCTACCTCACGCAAGGCGGCATGCGGGTCGGTACTGAGATCCAGCGCATGCGGCAAAACCAGCAGATCCAGGCTACCCGACTCAAAGGGCAACGCCGCAAAATCTGTCAGCAGGCTGATCTCCAGTGGTTCCTGCCCATCCTGCGGCCCTGCCGCCGCCTGAGAGGCTACGGCATGAAGAGGCTTCACCTTGAGGCTGTCAAGCGTATTGCCCGCCAGCCAACGGTGCGGCATGCGGTTGGCCTGAAGGGCTGCCAGCTCGGGCATACCGAGCTGCAAGGCATGATAGCCAAACACATCGGCCACCACGCGATCCATCTGGTGCTGCTCCCATTCGAGCAGATGACAGCCCGGAGGGGTTTCCAACCAGCGATGCAAACCTATAATTCCCTTTGTCATGAACCTTATTCCGCTTCCCGCCTTTTCCGACAATTACATCTGGATGTTGCACGACGGGCGCAAGGCGGTGGTGGTGGACCCTGGCGACGCTCAACCGGTGCTGCAAGCCCTGCAACGAGACGGCCTGCAACTCAGTGCGATTCTAGTCACCCATCACCATGCCGATCACACCGGCGGTGTGGACACCCTGCGTGAGGCCACGGGTGCCAGCGTTTACGGTCCCGCACGCGAACGCATTCCCGAGCCTCTGGTACGGCTGGGCGCGGGCGATCATGTGGAAGTACTGGGCCTGCGCTTTGAGGTATTCGACGTGCCGGGGCACACGGCTGGCCACATCGCTTACTACTGCCCCGAAATGGATGGCAGCCCGCTGCTGTTTTGCGGCGACACCCTGTTTTCCGGCGGCTGCGGACGGCTGTTCGAAGGCACGCCGGCCCAGATGCTGGCCTCGCTCGACAGCCTGGCAGCGCTTCCAGATGACACCCGCGTCTGCTGCACCCATGAATACACCTTGAGCAATCTCAAGTTCGCCCGTGCCGTGGAGCCCGACAACCAGGCTCTGAGCCAGTACACCGCACAGTGCGAGATAAAACGCGCCCAGCAGTTGCCCACCCTGCCCTCCTCGATTCGCCTGGAACGCGAGATCAACCCCTTCCTGCGCTCGCGACTGGACAGCGTGATCCACGCCGCGCAGGCTTTTGATGCCAAGGCGAAGAGCGAAACCTCCGTGTTTGCAGCACTTCGCGAATGGAAGAACCAGTTTTGAACACCATTTCCCGCCTCGCCTGTTGCGCCACAGTCCTGTGGCTGACAGCCTGCAGCACCACCTCGCAGCCCTCGACAGACTCGGACCCGGCCGGCACCCGCACCGGCCAATCCCAGAGGGCATCCGGGCTTCCGCACACACCACTGATACCCGGTGGTCCGTTGCAGCCCATTTCCCAGGCCACGGCAAGTTCGCAGGGCGTGACTGGCCTGGCTGCGCCGGCCGACCTGTGGGAGCGCATCCGTCGTGACTTTCTCATGCCCGATCTGCAGAACGACCTCGTAACCGACCGTGAGCAGTGGTACAGCACGCGACCCGATTACATCTTTCGCATGACAGAGCGCTCGCGCAAATACCTGTTCCACGTGGTCGAGGAGCTGGAGTTGCGCAACATGCCGGGTGAGCTCGCCCTGCTGCCCTTCATCGAAAGCGCCTTCAACCCACAGGCCGTGTCCAGCGCCAAGGCCGCGGGCATGTGGCAGTTCATGCCCAGCACGGGCAAGTATTTCGAGCTCAAGCAGAACGCTTTTCGCGATGACCGCCGCGATGTGCTGGCCTCCACCCGCGCAGCATTGGACTACCTGCAAAAACTCTACGGCATGTTCGGCGACTGGCATCTGGCGCTGGCCGCCTACAACTGGGGCGAAGGCAATGTAGGCCGCGCCATCGCCAGGAACAAGCGCGCCGGCCTGGGAACGGGCTACCTTGACCTCAACATGCCCATGGAAACGCGGCTCTATGTGCCCAAGCTGCAGGCTGTCAAGAACATCATCAGCCGCCCCGAGGCCTTCAGCACGCAACTGCCGCTGATCGAGAACCACCCCTACTTTCAGAGCGTAGACATCACGCGGGACATCGATGTGGCGCTGGCCGCCAAACTCGCCGAGGTGGAGCTTGATGACTTCAAGGCGCTGAACCCATCGATCAACCGCCCGGTCATCCTCGCCGCTGGCACTCCCCAAATCCTGCTGCCCTGGGACAATGCCAAGATATTCCAGCGCAATCTGGAGTCCTATGGCGGCCAGCTCGCCAGCTGGACGGCCTGGAATGCACCCAAGAGCATGAAACCAGCCGATGTCGCCAAACGCTTCGACATGAGCGAAGCCGAGTTGCGCCGGGTCAACCACATCCCGCCGCGCATGGTGATCCGTGCCGGCTCCAGCCTGCTGGTGCCGCGTTCGGACAAGATGAAGCTGGACGTCACCATGCATGTCGCTGACAACGGACAGCTCTCGCTGGCACCCGAAACCGTGCTGCGACGTACCATACTCAAGGCAGGCAAGAACGAGTCGGTGAAGAGCATCGCCAAGCGCTACCGCTTGAGCACAGCGAGTGTGGCCGACTGGAACAAGGTCAATGAGTCGGCCAGCTTCAAGCCGGGCCAGAGTGTGGTGGTCTACCTGAAGCCACAGCCCCGTCGCAAGGCATCGGCATCACAGCGCGCCCGCAGCAAATCCAAGTCGACCCAGCTGTCAAAACGCTGACCGTCACTTGATGGGCTTTTCGGGATACGCACCCGGGCCCTGGGCAAGGGACAAGCTGCAGCCAGCATGCACGGTGTGGAAAGCTCAGCCAGGATATTCAAAGTTTTTCGGTTTCGCCCTGGCGGGGCTGCCAGGTCATGAGATGGCGTTCTATGCGTCCCACCAGTCCGTCGAGCAGCAGCGCAAAAGCGGTCAGCACCACGATGCCGGCAAATACCGTGTTCACATCAAAGGTGCCTTCGGCCTGCAAGATCAGATAGCCCACACCGCGCGCAGAACCCAGGTACTCGCCCACCACCGCCCCCACAAAGGCCAGCCCCACTGAGGTATGCAGGCTGGAAAACACCCAGGCGGTCGCACTGGGCAGGTACACGGTGCGCAGCAACTGGCGCTGGTTGGCCCCCAACATGCGGGCATTGGCCAGCACCACAGGACTGACCTCCCGCACCCCCTGGTAGACATTGAAGAACACGATAAAGAACACCAGCGTGACCGCCAGCGCCACCTTGCTCCATATCCCGAGGCCAAACCACATCGCAAAGATGGGCGCGAGAATCACGCGCGGCATGGCGTTGGCCGCCTTGATGTAAGGATCCATGATGGCGCTGGCCGTAGGTGCGAGCGCCAGCCACAGGCCAAAGCCCAGGCCCAGCGCCGTACCAATGCCGAACGCCAGAAAAGTCTCCAGCAGCGTGGTGCCCAGATGCCGGTAAATGTCAGCGTTGCCGCTCAGGCCATCAGGAAACAGGGCATTCGCACCAATGCCCCAGGGCATGAACCAGGACCAGACGCGGCCGGCCACCTGAAGCGGTTCGCCGAGAAAGAACGCCATCTGGGCATCGCGCGAAACCAGTTGCCACAGGCCCAGCACGACAAAGAGAACGCCGAGCTGCCAGAGGCGCAGATTGTTCTCCTGGGGTTTGAGCCGTTGCCACATACTCAGGCCGCCTTGCGCAATTGCTGCTGGTAGCCCTTGAGCACTTCGTCGCGCAGCACGTTCCATATCCGGGAATGCAGCTCAACGAATCGCGGCTGGGTACGCACCTCGGCGACATTGCGCGGGCGCGGCAGGTCGATCACAAACTCGCCCAGCGGATGGGTAGCCGGACCGGCCGAAAGCACCACCACGCGGTCACTCATGGCAATGGCCTCGTCGAGGTCATGCGTGATGAACAGCACAGCCTTTTTCCTGGCCGCCCAGAGTTCGAGCACCTCGTCTTCCATCAGTTGGCGGGTCTGGATGTCGAGTGCGCTGAATGGCTCGTCCATCAGGATGATGTCTGGGTCCAGCACCAGCGTCTGGGCCAGCGCGGTGCGCTTGCGCATGCCACCCGAAAGCTGGTGCGGGTAGCGCTCGCCAAAGCCACCCAGCCCCACACGCTCCAGCCAGGCCTGTGCCTGCGCCCGGGCCTGTGGCTCGGGAACACCACGGTACTGCAGGCCTACCATCACATTGTCGATGGCACTGCGCCAGGGCATCAATGCGTCGGACTGGAACATGTAGCCGGCACGGCTGTTGATGCCCTTGAGCGACTGGCCAAACACCTTGACCTCACCACGCGTAGGTGCCAGCAGGCCAGCCCCGATATTGAGCAGGGTGGATTTTCCGCAACCCGTGGGGCCGACCACGGACACGAACTCGCCAGCGCGGATACGTAGCGTGGTGTCCGCCACGGCCGTGTAACTCTGGCTCGCAGCGTCACGCGCGCGAAAGGTGCAGCTGATATCGATCAACTCAAGCGCAAACTCCGACACATCAGGCCTTGAACTTTTCCTTGGCCTTGCGGGCAAACTGGTTGGTAAAGGTCTTGTCCAGGTCGATCTTGTCGGCTTTCAGCTTGGTATCAAAGCTGCCCAATGCACGCAGGGCAACCTTGCCACCGCCCTCGGGGAACATGCCATCGAGCGCAATGGCTTCGCGCACCTTGTCGAAAGAAGCCAGGTACAGACCACGGTCCCCCAGCAGATACGACTCGGGCACCGTCTTGATGATGTCGCTGGGCCCCGCCGTCTGCAGCCACTTGAGCGCATGCACCATCGCATTGGTCAGGGCCTGCACCGTGTTGGGATGCTTCTGCACGAAATCCATCGGGGCATACAGGCAGCCAGCGGGCATGGGACCACCAAATACATCCTGCGTGCCCTTGAGGGTGCGGGTGTCGGAGATGATGCGCACATCGCCTTTTTGCTCCAGCATGGTCATGACAGGGTCGATATTGCAGATCGCATCGATCTGTCCCGAGCGTATGGCCGTCAAGGCGCCGGCCGAGGTACCCACCCCGATGAAGCTCACATCACCGGCCTTCACGCCCGCGCGCGACAGCACCAGGTTGGCCATCATGTTGGTCGAGGAGCCGGGCGCTGTCACACCGATCTTCTTGCCCTTCAGGTCGGCCACGGTCTTGTAATTCGGCATGGTCTTGGTCGACACGCCAAGCGCGATCTGGGGTGCCCTGCCCTGCAGCACAAAGGCCTGAAAGCTCTGGCCCTTGTTCTGCAGGTTGATGGTGTGTTCGTAGGCACCACTCACTACATCGGCCGAGCCGCCAACCACGGCCTGCAGTGCACGCGAGCCGCCGGCAAAGTCGCTGATCTCGACCTCCAGGCCCTCTGCCTTGAAATAGCCCAGTTGCTCGGCAATCGTGAGCGGCAGGTAGTAAAAAGCCGCCTTGCCACCCACGGCAATCGAAACCTTGGATTGTTCGGGTTTTGGCTGGGCCCGCAATGCCGGCACGGCCAGACCAGCCACAGCAGCTACCGCCGCTACGTTGAAATGTCGACGACGCAAAATGTTGTCACGCATGATGAAAGCTCCCCATTCTTATGAATGAGTGTGAGCTTAGCTGCCTATGAAAAAAAACGCATCAGTAACTTCCTGAGCGGGTTTCCACCTAGGCAGGTAACAAGTCGTGACAAACAAAATTGGTGCGCAAGGCAAGCGGCATGACATCCAGCACAGCTTCCCGTTGAAGACGTGATCAAGGGCGTCTTCACCAATCAGCAGCTTTGGCCGCCCGGCGATCTCGCGTCTTGGTGCTGGCGGCAGCCTCTACAGCGCGTGCCACTCGGGCAATTCAAAGTAAAAGGTGGTCCCCACCCCTTCTTCCGTCTCAAAACCGATCGTGCCCCCCAGTCGCTCCACAATCACCTGGGAGATATACAGACCCAGTCCCGTGCCCCCCTTCTGGCGTGAATCGGTGGAGTCGGCCTGGGAGAACTTCTGGAAGATGCGCTCGCGAAACTCGTCTGGAATACCCGGCCCATGATCGCGTACCTCGACGCGAATATCTGAACCCCGACGGGAAACATGGATCTCTACCGTGTCGCCCGCAGGGGAAAATTTCACCGCATTGGACAACAGGTTGGTCACCACCTGAGTCAGACGATCACTGTCCACACAAACCAGCAGGCGCTCTTCTGGACAATGCAGACTCAGACTCACCTTTCTTTCCTCTCCATACCCCTCGGTAGCCAACCGTGCCTGCTCAAGCAGTGCACCGACATCAGACACCTGGGTCTCCAGCTTCATCTGACCTGACTCCAGTTTTTCAATGTCCAGGATATCGTTGATAAGACGGATCAGGCGTTCACAATTTTTCTTGGCAATCT
Organism: Gammaproteobacteria bacterium; assembly: GCA_018815325.1. Classification (GTDB taxonomy): domain Bacteria; phylum Pseudomonadota; class Gammaproteobacteria; order Burkholderiales; family Burkholderiaceae_C; genus JAHIYE01. The sequence goes on from JAHIYE010000010.1 coordinate 50,053, forward strand.
CCACCAGGGACTTGACCGTATCGGGCAACTCCCCAGCCACGCCGCCAGCGATCAAGCCCAGTGAGCCACGAATCGATGTGAGGGGCGTGCGGAGTTCGTGACTGACAGTCGAGACAAACTCACTCTTCATGCGGTCAACCCGCTTGAGCTCCGTAATGTCCGTAATGAGTGAGTAAAACCCGATGACTTTCCCTGCTGACTCCCCTTCGCCCCAGCGCGGGTAATAGTTGACAGCGAAGTCCCGAACTTCACCATTTGCAGTGGTTTCAGTGCGTTCATAAACTACCGGTGTGCCTCTCAGCACCTCTTCAATGCGGGGGCGAGCCATTTCATAGAGTTTCTCGCCCATGACTTCACGCATGGCTTTCCCATCCGGCGTTATATCCGAGTAGTGAATCAGCGCTTCGTAGGCTTTATTGTGGAACCGTATCCGCTGTTGCGCATCAACGTACCCTATCCTGGCCGGTATCGCATCCGTGATCTCACGCAATTGCGCTTCGCTGTTTTGCAACTTGATGCTTACATCGCGTGCAGCCTGCTCAGACCGCACGAGTTTGCGCACCAGCGGAGCCACCAGGAAGCCCAGCAGCAGCATGCCCAGCAACACCAAGCCCAACATCAAGGGAGCAATCAGTTTCACTTGCGTGGTGATAGGCTGGTACAACTCAGACGCGTCAATTTTGAGCACCATGCCGAACCCCAGCGAGCCCCCGGGCGCATGCGCAGCAATCACCGCCTCCTGCCGGTAATCCTTGGCATGAATGAGGCCGGTTTTCCCATTCAAGGCGTAATCCATCGGCAGGGGTATGCCATTGATGGCACGTGGATAACGCTTGAACAAATTGCCGCCAATCGCCCGTATGAAGCAATCCATGTTCTGCGCGTCGTCCGGCACGGCAAAGCACAACCCAAACTCACCGGATTTGCCGAGTGACACCATGTCGAGAAACACAGCGGTGAGTTGCGGCAAGCTGATTTCGGCTTCAACCGTACCAGCGCGTTGCCCTTGTTGGTCGATGAAGTCCATGCTGGAACGCAGGCGGAGCTTTTCCTGCCACATCAACCAGGTACGCACATGGCCCTTGATCGGTGCACGGATGACTGGCTGATTGGAGAAAGTCCCCGCACTGGCCACCAGTTGCCCCCGGGCATCGTAAAACGACAAGCCGGCAAAGCCGGTTTGCAGAAAAGAACTGACTGCGCGCTCCAGGTTGGCCTGGGCCTGCTCCCTGGCGGGGCCAGACTGAGACTCCAACGCACGCAGGTTCTGGATCAGGAGAGGTCGGGTCGCCACCGTCCGCACATCGGACAGAGCGCGCTCAAGCTGGCTCACAAACAGCCGCTCCCGCCCCTGCAGCGAAGCCTGAAGACTGTTGCCCAGAATGGCTTCAGTCTGCCTTTGCATCATCAGAAAAACTGACAGGCCTGCGACCAGCGTGATGGCCAGCAGAATAAGCCCGCCGATGAAACTGATCTTGCGATCTTCGCGTTGAAATAGCAAACGACGCTCCCGATTCCCTGTCATGCCGTCACGACACATCCCTCCGAAGAGGGAGAGACCAGGCCATTATGCGACCGGGCTGAGGAAAACCCGCTCAGCGGTAGCCCAGAAACAGAATCGCGATATTGACCAGCAAGGCCAGCGTCCAGATGAGCGAGCGCACGGTGGACAGACCCGACACATACATCATGACGTACATCACGCGCAGCACGATCCAGACAAAGGCCAGGATGTCGAGCCGGCTCTGGTGCGCGCCGAGCTGCTGCGCGATGATGACTGCGCCAATGAAGAAAGGCAGCGCCTCGAAACTGTTGGCCTGCGCCGCGTTGGCGCGCGCACGCCAGTCGGTCTGGCGTGCCAGCCAGAGACGCGGATTGTCATTGTCATAGCCACCGTCCTTGCGCGGCTTGTTGAACATGCCCGATTTGGCGATGCCAGCACACACAATGGGCAGAATCGCCGCAATCAGGACACACCAGTAAGCCAGGCTGAAACGGATGAGCGTCATAGGTTGGTTCTGTTCAAGGTTGATCGGCGGCTTGCCCGCCCGTCAGAGGCAAGGACTCAGAAAAGGAGATGGAAACGTCGGGGCATTATCCACAGAATCTGCCTCGTTCCCTGCCTCAGCGGCGATCCACCAGGGCGTGGGCAATCGTGCCCAAGTCCACATACTCCAGCTCGCTGCCAGCCGGTACGCCGCGCGCCAGCCGGGTCAGCTTGAGCCCGCGCGACTTGAGTCCTTCGCTGATCACATGGGCGGTGGCCTCTCCCTCGGCCGTGAAGTTGGTCGCCATGATGACCTCCTGCACCACGCCGTCACAGGCACGCTCGAACAGCTTCTTGAGACCGATGTCGTTGGGACCGATGCCATCGAGCGGACTCAGCTTGCCCATGAGCACGAAGTACAAACCCTTGTAGGCGCCCGTGCGCTCCACCGCAGACTGGTCGGCCGGCGTCTCCACCACGCACAGCTTGCTGCGATCACGCCGCGGATCGAGGCAGGTGGCGCAGACCTCGGCCTCGGTGAAGGTATGGCACTGCGCGCAATGCCGGATCGACCCCGTGGCCGCCTGCAAGGCCCGCGACAGCACCTGGGCCCCTTCCCGGTCATGTTGCAGCAGATGAAACGCCATGCGCGAGGCCGACTTCACCCCCACGCCCGGCAAGCGGCGCAGTGCCTGGATCAGCACATCAAGTGAATTGGCGTCAGACATGAAGGTATGAAAAAAGAAGCAGAAACGTATCGCGGCGTAACGAGCGGGCTCAGGGCAAGGCGCGGGTGTCAGGCAACCGGAATGGACTCCAGGTCCATGAGGATTGCCTGAACGGGACCCGCAACGCCGCCATGTGCCCGCGCAGTAGCCGTCAGAAAGGGAGTTTCATGCCGCCGGGGAGGCTTGGCATCCCCGCCGTGATCTTGCCCATCTTGGCCTGGCTGGTCTCCTCGGCCTTGCGCACGGCGTCGTTGAAAGCCGCAGCCACCAGGTCTTCGAGCATGTCCTTGTCGTCCGCCAGCAGGCTGGGGTCGATCGTGACACGCTTCACATCATGCTTGCAGGTCATCAAAATCCTGACCAGGCCCGAGCCAGACTCGCCCGTGACCTCGATGCTGCCCAGTTCCTCCTGGGCCTTCTTCATGTTGTCCTGCATCGCCTGCGCCTGCTTCATGAGGCCGGCGAGTTGTCCTTTGTTGAACATGGTTTTCCTTTTCTGAATCGTTGGATCAAGCCTCAGAGCGGCTTGATGCTGCCAGGCACGATTTTCGCGCCAAAATCCCGCATCATCGTCTGGACGAACGGGTCTTCGTAAATGATTTTCTCAGCGGCCTGCTGGCGCTCATTGGCCGCAGCCGTGTTGCGCTTGGCCGGGCTATCGACCACCCGGCCTACCTCCACCGCCAGCCGCACCTCGCCATGACCCGCCGTTTGCAGCGCAGACTGCAGGCGCTCGCGGGTAGTGGGCTGGTTCAGCGACTCGCGCTCGATACGCAGCAGCCACTGGTCGGTGTCGCGTGCCACCAGTTGTGACTGCAAGGCCAGTTCGCGTACCAGCGCCGTGATGACCTCATCGGCAATGAGTTGCTGCACCACCCCATGCCAGAACTCGCCCTCTTCCGTCGGAATCAGCGTGCCGCCGGAGGCCGTGGCGTTGACGCCCGCCTCGGGGCGGGGCGCCGTACGGGCACCGGCCTCGGGTTGCTGCCGCACTGGAACTGCTACAACTTCAGGAGCTGCTTGCGTAGATGCAGCAAGGGCTGGTGGCTTTTTTTCTTCCTTATTGGGCTGAACTGAGGCACGCACCGGCAAGTCCTGTCCGGGCGGTCGCGCCGCCGGGCCTACCTGTGGGGGGTTTGGCCGGGCATCCGTGTGCGTCTCGGGCGCGGCCTCAGGCTCTGGAGACCGTGCCACAGGCGCAGTTGCGGCCCCCGAAGCCACAACCGGAGCCGGTACCAGAGCCACGGCTGGCCTGGCCGCAGGTGTGGCCGGTGCCGCTACGGCGGCAACGGGACGCGTCGCACCCCGCGCTGCGTCATTCAGAGTTTTTTTTTCCGCGGTGGCCGTCTGGCCGTCCCGGGGCTTGAAGGCCAGCAGCCGCAACAGCACCATCGTGAGGGCGGCATAGTCATCGGGCGCCAGGCCGAGTTCGGCGCGGCCATGCAGGCACAGGCTGTAGAGCAGCTGCGTCTCGTCGGGTGGCATCAACTCTGCCAGCCGCGCCGTCTCGCTGGCTTCCGGGTCAGTCTCATCGAGCGCTGCGGGCACAGTCTGCATGACAGCCATGCGCTGCAGCACCACCGTCATCTCCTCCAGCGTGGAGGCCGCGCTCAGACCATTGAGACGCAATGTCTCGGAAGTCTCGACCACGGTCTTGCCGTCACCCAGCGCGAGTGCATCGATCAACCGGAACACATGGGAGCGGTCCACGGTGCCCAGCATCTGGCGCACACTGGCTTCCTCGAGTTGGCCCGAGCCGAACGCCACGGCCTGATCGGTCAGCGACAGCGCATCCCGCATGGAGCCACGCGCGGCGCGCGCCAGCAGCCGCAGGGACTGGTCATCGGCCGCGACGCCTTCGGCTTGCAATACCTGTACCAAATGTTCGCGGATGGTCTCGGGCGCCATCGGCCGCAGGTTGAACTGCAGGCAGCGTGACAGCACGGTGACTGGCACTTTCTGCGGATCGGTGGTGGCCAGCACGAACTTGAGGTACTCGGGTGGCTCCTCCAGCGTCTTCAGCATGGCGTTGAAAGCCGTGTTGGTGAGCATGTGCACCTCGTCGATCATGAAGACCTTGAAGCGCCCCTGCACCGGCTTGTAGACCGCCTGCTCCAGCAGCGATTGCACCTCGTCCACACCGCGGTTGGAGGCGGCATCGAGCTCGGTGTAGTCGACAAACCGGCCCGCATCGATGTCGGTACAGGCCTGGCACACGCCACACGGCGTGGCGGTGATGCCACCGGTGCCGTCCGGCCCCTGGCAGTTCAGCGACTTGGCCAGGATGCGCGAGACGGTGGTCTTGCCCACGCCCCGCGTACCGGTGAACAGGTAGGCATGGTGCAGCCGCTGGGTGGTGAGGGCATTGCTCAGTGCCTTGACCACATGCTCCTGCCCCACCATTTCGGTGAAATTGCGGGGGCGGTACTTGCGGGCGAGCACGAGATAGGACATGCAGGGATTCTAAGGTGTGGTGGTCATGGCTTCTGTCCAGCATGGACTTGCGGGTTAACACATGGCAGGGAAGAGGCACCTGGGCCCGGACTGGCGGCACAATCAACAGCTAGCCTGGCTGCAAGCCCGGGCCTCGGCTCCCCCTTTCAAGAAGGACTACGTCATGAACAGGTTCTCCCGTGCTCTTGTGCTCCTGGCGCTGCCATCGCTTGCCTGGGCTCAGCCATTCCCGCTGATCGATACCCATGCCCATTTCGAGTCGCTTCCCTACAAGGACTTTGCCGCCTCGGAGAAATCGGCCCTGGCTGCCATGGCGCAATGGAACATCGGCATGTCACTGCTGATGCCGCCGCCACGGGCCACCCTGGACCCCAAAACCAATTACGACATCGAGGAGCTGTTACCCGCCATCAAGGCCAACCCCGGCCGCCTGGCTGCCCTGGGTGGCGCAGGCTCGCTGACCATCATGCTGCACAACACGTCGCCCGAAGCCGTGAATGATGCCGTACGTCAAAGTTTCCGGCAGCGCGCCATGGAAATCATTGCACTGGGTGCTGTCGGCTTCGGCGAAATCCCTGTCCAGCACCTCTCGCTGCCCAATATGGGGCCGAGGCATGCCTACGAGAACGTGCCTGCCGACCACCCCCTGTTGATGCTGCTGGCCGACATTGCCGCAGAGAACGATGTGCCCATCGACATCCATTTCGATATGGTCCCGAACGACATGCCGTTGCCGCCGCCCTTGAAGAGCCCCCCGAATCCCCCGAAGCTGCAAGGCAATCTGCCGGCGTTTGAGCGCCTACTGGCCCACAACCCAAAAACCAGAATCGTCTGGGCGCATGTCGGGTTCGAGCCGATACGCACACGCGGCCCGGACATCGTGCGCCAATTGCTGACCGCACATCCCAACCTGTACATGAGCTTCAGGCTGGGCCGCACCGGCCCCCACCCCAGCATGGCCATGGCTGCTGATGGCAAGCTCAAGCCCGAATGGATGGCCTTGCTGCAGGCGTTTCCTGACCGCTTCATGCTCGGCAGCGATTCGTTTTATGCCGGTGCGGGTGTGTCGCGTGGCGCCACCTCTGAAGGCATGGACAATCTGCGAGGTCTGGTGGACCAGTTGCCACCGGAGCTGGGGCGCCAGCTGGCGCGTGACAATGCCATCCGCGTCTATCGCTTGAAAGTCACGACCGGGCAATAGCCCAACAGACACTCATTCCGCAGCCGGCTCCACCGCGTGAAACAGGGCCCGCACCAGATCGGACTGGGTGATGATGCCGACCAGACGGTTTCTGTAATCGACAATCGGGATGTGATGGTGGCCGTGCTCGGAATACAGGGGCACCAGGTCGACGATATGCCGGTCTTCGCGCGCCACCCGCACCATGCGCGTCATGATCTCGCCCACCGTCCCGGGCTTGTCCGGTTCCGCCATGCCCAGGAAGTCCCGCAGGCGCTGGCCCAGGCCGGCATGCTGGTCCATATTGGCATGGCGCAGGAAATCGGCCAGCGTGACAATGCCCACAATGTGCCGCTCCCGGTCCACCACCGGCAAGGCCTTGATGTTGTGCTGCCGCATCAGGCTCCAGGCCTCCTCCAGGGACGAGCCGTACTGCACCAACACGAGATCACGCGACATGATGTCGGCACAGCGGAGCACGCCGAGCCGGCGCTCATAGGACACGGCTTCCGCCTGCTGCAGCAGGCTCTCCAAGTCGTCCCGGCTGACATCGAGTACCTGGTTGTATGTGGCCAGCACCGTATCAAGATCGGCCGAGCTGAATCGCGGCGAACTGTCCACCACCCCCGTGCGCACGGGCGTCGGCGCCTGGGTGTGTGGGTAGCGTCGCCCGGTAGCGCTGTTGTAGGCCATGCCCGCCATCACCAGCAGCAAGGACTCCGCGAAGGCCGGAAACAGGGCAAACGGAAACGCGGTCGCGTGGCTCAGTACCGCGGTCAGCGCCATCGCCCCGCCGGGTGGGTGCAGGCAACGCAAGGCAAACATCACGGCAATGGCGAGCCCTACCGCCAGCGGCCCCGCGATCATGGGCTCATCAATGAGGCGGGCACATGCCACACCGACCAGCGCAGAGCTGAAGTTGCCCAGGACAACAGCCCAGGGCTGTGCCATCGGGCTGGAGGGCACCGCAAACACCAGCACGGCACTGGCACCCAAAGGGGCCACCAGCCCCAGGTGATAGGGGCCGATTTGGGCCAGCAGGCTGCTGCAGGCAGCGGTGAACAACAAGCCCACGGTCGCCCCCACGACGGTACGCCAGCGTTCACGGCCGTCCACCGCCACAGCAGCCGGCTTCAGGGCCTTGAGCCACCTCAGCCAGCCATTCAGGCTTGATCGTGTCTGAGCATCATTGTCCTTGTTCAAAGCCATGCTGTCTGCCGCCGTTCCTCAAAAAAGCAGCAGCTTAACAAGGACGGTCCACAGACCGTCTTGACCGCGGTCAAGACACGCCCCCTGCTACGCCTTACAATAGACCCCGACGGGCCCTCCCGCATGGTGAAGCGGCCAACCGGGTCAGGTGGGGAACCAAGCAGCCCTAACTGTCGAGCCAGTGCCGGGGTCGGGGTCCGTCACCTTATTCACAGTCGATTGCTATATTTTAAATAGCAATTCGCTCAGACAGACCAAGGGCTAGCAGCCTAAAAATCTCCGAACCCCCTGCCCCGCACGGTAGCCACTGGCAAAGCAGGCCGTCAGCAGGTAGCCACCCGTCGGTGCCTCCCAGTCCAGCATCTCCCCCGCGCAGAACACGCCGGGCAGGGCTTCGAGCATCAGGTTCTCATCCAGCACATCGAACAGCACACCGCCGGCGCTGCTGATGGCCTCGTCGAGCGGGCGCGCAGCCACCAGCCGCAGCGGCAGGGCCTTGATGGCAGCCGCGAGTTTGTCGGGGTGGTGCATGTCTTCCTTGCTCAAGAGTTCGTGCAGGATGCCCGCCTTGATGCCTTCGATGCCGAGCCGGCTCTTGAGGTGACTCGACAGCGACCGTGAGCCACGCGGATGCGAAACCTCGGCGAGCACGCGCTCAGGGCTCATGTCGGGCAACAGGTCCAGCTGCAGCATCGCGTAGCCGCTGCGGATGATCTCGTCGCGCAGCAGGCTGGACGCCGCATAGATCAGGCTGCCCTCGACCCCGCTGGCCGTGGCAACGAACTCCCCCTTGCGGTGAAAGCGCTGCCCCAGCGTGTTGTCAAAAGCAATGGCCACCGACTTGAACGGCACGCCGGCAAACCGGCTGACAAAGTGTTCGCTCCAGCCTGGCTGCGCCGGTGTCGGCACCACCTGCAATGGCACGGGCTGGTTCTGTGCCGGCAAACCATCCCCGGCTGGGGGCAGCACGGCCACATCGAAGCCACAATTGGCCGGCAGCAGCGGCGCCACCGCGACGCCACGCGCCGCCAGCAGCGGCACCCAGGCCCCGTTGGAGCCCAGCCGTGCCCAGCTGCCACCGCCCAGTGCGAGTACCACGGCATCGGCCTGTACCTGTTGCTCGCCCTGCGGGGTCTCGAAGCGCAGCGTGCGGCAATCGTCCCCCCAGCCCAGCCAGCGGTGCCGCATGTGGAACTGCACACCCGGGCCCTTGCCAGGATGGCGCAGGCGCGTCAGCCACGCACGCAGCAGGGGTGCGGCCTTCATGTCGGTCGGGAACACGCGGCCCGAGGTTCCCACAAAGGTGTCAATACCCAGCTCCTTGGCCCATTCGCGCATGCGGGTGGCCCCGAAGCCCTGCAGCAAGGCCTCGATCTGCTCGCGACGGGCACCGAAGCGCGAAGCGAACACATCGGACAAATCCGAATGCGTGAGGTTCAGCCCCCCTTTGCCCGCAAGCAGGAACTTGCGCCCGACCGAGGGCATGGCGTCATACAGATGCACCGCCACACCAGCCTCATGCAGCACTTCGGCCGCCATCAGGCCGGCTGGGCCACCACCAATCACCACCACTTTTTTCTTTTCCATCTCCGTCATTCAATTTCTTCCAGCGTGCCACTGGCACTGAGAAAGGCCGCGCGCACCGGCTCATCCGGGCAAGCCGCCTGCACCGCAGCACGGTAGCCACGCAACTGGCTCAGCAACTCGTCACGGCCTTGCGGCTGCGCAGCCGATTTGTAATCCAGCACCCACCATTCGCCCGCTTTGGCTGGGCCATCCTTATTTTTGCGGCGCACCAGCCGGTCAATGCGGCGCACCGTGCCCTGCACGGTGACAGGCACCTCGTTGCCATGCCAGTCGAGCCCGCTGGCCTGCCAGGCCCAGGCGCCCTCACCTTGCAGAATGCGCAGCGCCATTTCCGCAGCCTGCTGGCCTTGCACCTCATCCAGCGCAAATTCAGCCGCCACGCGCTGCACCTGCTGTGCAGACCAGCCTTGCGCCCCGAGCGCGGCCCATTCCAGCAGCCGATGCATGGCCTGGCCGACCAGGGACGCGACCGAGGGCTTGCTGTCAGGCGGCTGCATCGCTCCTTTTTTAATAGCTAACTGCGCAATATCCACGGGGGCTACAGGAAGAATTGGCAGTGAAATTCGGGCAGCCTCCTTGCCCTCACCCCATTGCACGCCTTGGTCTTCATCCGGCCCATCGGGTGTTTCGGTCAACGCCAGCTCAATGCTTTCACACGCCGGCTGCAGGCGTTGCCACCAGCTTGCCTCGTTCGCCTGATGCGGCTGCACGGAGGACAACACCAGGCGGTGCTGCGCCCGCGTCATCGCCACATACAGCGCATTGAGCTCCTCGCGCTGGCGTGCCTGTTGCTCGATGGCCATCGCCTCCTCCACACTGGGCGGCAGGCTGCTTTCGCTGGCGAGAAAGACAAAGCTCTGAGGCGCCTCGGCCTGGCCCGGCCAGTCCATCAACACGCCCATGGTCTGTGCCTTGGGTGCTGGGGCATCGGTGTCGAGCAGCAGCACCAGCGAGGCCTCCAGCCCCTTGGCGCCATGCACCGTCAGCAAGCGCACCGCATCGGCATCAGCGAGCGCGGGGGCCGGCACACCACCGGCCTTGAGCGCGCGCACCAGGGCATAGGGGGTGGCGTAGCGTGCCCCGTCCACCTGCAGGGCCGCCGACAGCAAAGCCTGCAGGTTCGACCACACCGTGTCGCGCTGGGTGGCGGGGGCGGCAGCCACAAAGCGCGCCAGCACATCACCATCGTCAAACATCGCATCGAGTGCATCGTGCGGCGGCAGTGTGTCGAGCCAGCCCTTCCACCTGGTCAAAATGGCCCCCAGCCCTTTCAGATTGGGCATTAGATGCTCCTGATCCTGTAGCAAATCAAACCAGGGAACCGCCTGCCTGTCCGCGGCCTTGCCCGCCGCACGCTGCAGCAGCGCCAGCTGCACCAGTTCCTCGTCACCCAGCCCGAACAGCGGCGACTTCAGCGCACGTGCCAGCGACAGGTCATGCGCGGGTGAGACCAGCACATCCAGCAGGGCCACGATGTCCTGCACCTCGGGGGCCGCACCCAGGTCACTCTTTTCCGGCTGCTGCGCGGGGATGTGCAGGCTGCGCAGTTCCTCCTGCATCACGGCCAGACGATCCCGTTTGCGCGACAGCACCATGATGTCCCGCGGCTGCAGGCCGCCTTCGCCCTTTTGGTGCAAGCCCTGTCCGATCTGCTGTGCCAGCCAGTGCGCGGCCTGGCGGCACTCCAGCGTGCGCAAGGTTTCTTCCGGCACCACACGCGGCGTGCTGAGGCTGTCGCGCCAGCCCGCCTCTGCCTCGCTGTCAGCCGCCGCTTTCCCGGGCCGCAGTATCTGCGGCAAGGCATAAGTGCCACCCGCCTCGGTCGACTCCGTGCTGTGGCTGCGAAACCCCGGGTAGTCTCCCTCTGCCTGGGCCTGCGCCATGACCTGGTTGACAAGCGCCAGCACCGGTGGCGCATTGCGCCGCGTGTGGTCGCAGCTCAGCAGGTCACCACCCAGCTCGCGCACGAACTGCTGCGCGGCAATGAAGACCTGCGGCTCGGCCCGGCGGAAGCGGTAGATGCTCTGCTTGGGGTCGCCCACGATGAACAGGCTGGGCGCGGTCGCCCCACCACCCGAGCCGGCGTAGCTGCTGAGCCAGGCATGCAGCGCCTGCCACTGCAGCGGATTGGTGTCCTGGAACTCGTCGATCAGCAGGTGGCGCGTGCGCACATCCAGCCGCTCCTGCACCCAGCCACCCAGCACCGGGTCGGTGAGCACATGCAGCGCGGCGCGCTCCACGTCGTTCATGTCCACCCAGCCACGCTCGCGCTTGAGGCCGGAGAACTCCTCGATCAACACCCGTGTCAGCCGCGTCATGCGCTGCTGATACAGCCAGGCGGCGTGTTGCGTATCGGCGGCCAGCACGTGTGTGAGTTGCTCCTGCGCCGCACGCACCTGCTCAATGCCAGCCACCTTGTCGCTGAATTTGCGCGGGCTGCCATCCCTGGTCAACAAGGCGGCCAGCACCGCTGCGCCGTCACCGGCCGACAGGGCCTGCTCCAGCTCGCTGCCCTTGGCGCTGAAGCTGGGCTGGCTTGCGCGGCCCAGGGTCTGCGCCGCCAACTGCAGAGCCCCACGCAGAGGGCCGTCGGCCAGCAGCAGGTCCAGCGGTTCGTCCACGCCCTGGAACTCGGGAAACTGCACGCCAAAATTCGGCACAGAAGCCGCCACCGTGTCCTGCGCATCGGCCAGCGTGAACTCGACACGCCGCTGCAGCGCCGCCTCCAGCGCACGCTCGGTCTGGAAGCGCCCATGCGTGGCGACCACGGCCAGGTAATCCTGATGCACCTCGGGCTCACGCAGCAAGCGCGCATGAAACGGCCGCCACACCTGCACCACCGCCTGCGCGTCATCCTCCAGCAGCTCGTAAGCCGCAGGCAAGCCCAGCGCCTCCAGCACCGACAGCGGTGCCGTACGCAGCAACGCGGCAAACCAGCTGTGGAAGGTGCGTATCTGCACCGGCCGGCCCGACAGCAGCAGGGTTTGATACAAATTTCTCAACGGCTCGCACATGGCCTGTGCGACCGATGGCTTGACTCCGCGCATGCGCAACTCTTTTTCCAGTTGCTCGGGCGAGGCATGGGAAAAGGCCTCCAGCCATTCGGTCAGGCGTTGACGCATCTCGCCCGCCGCCTTCTTGGTGAAGGTGATGGCGAGGATCTCGTGCGGTGCCGCCCCTTCCAGCAAGGCACGCAGGATGCGGGAGACCAGCATCCAGGTCTTGCCTGCGCCCGCACAGGCCTCGACGGCGACATGGCGGCGCGGGTCGCAGGCAATCGCGTAGAAGTCCTCGCGGCTGACAGGCTGGCCATTGAGTTCGTAGGCGGGCTTGCTCATGGCTGCTCTCCGGCCACTACGTCATCAGCCCAGAAGTCCTTGCGACACAGGCCACGGGCCGCGCAAAACTCGCAACTCATTCCCTCTCCCAGCGCAGGCAGCGCGGCCCCTTGTTCCACACGCTGCATGTCGTGCACGATGCCTTCAATCAGCGCATCACGGACGTCCACGATATCGTTCTGTTCATAGGTTTTGGTCGGTGTTGTCTCGCCCAGATTCACATAGGCTGCACGCAGCGTGTCGTTCGGCATCAAGGCCGCGTAGAAGGCCAGCTGGGTGTCCTCGAATGGCTCCTTGATGCGTTTGCTGGTGGTGTCACGCGACTCGGTCTTGTAGTCAATCACCATCACCACGCCCTGCGCATCCTTGTCCACCCGGTCGAGCCGTCCGACCAGCGTCCATTCGCCCAACGAGAGATCCTGCGGCCGCTCACCCTCGTCAAAACGCAGGCCAACCGCCTCGTGCTCGGCCAGCCACTCGAGGTAGCCCTCGCGCACGCGCGGCCAGGCCGCCAGGAAAGGCAGAAACTCATCTTGCGCCAGCCGCATGGACGCGGTGACGGAAGACGCTGCCGCATCCAGCAGGACACGTCGTGCGGCAAGTTCCGGTGTCGACTGGGTCTTGAGCTGATCGTGAAAAGCCTTGAGCACCGCATGCAGCCAGAGGCCAAAATCGCGCTTGTCGAGTTCGCCCTCGATCTCCTCGGCCTCCTTCAGACCCAGCTGGCGCAACGCGAAAAACCGGTACGGGCAATGACGCAAGTCGCTGTAGGCGCTGGCCGACAGGCGCTTGACGTGAAGCTGGGGCGCAGCCGGTGCCGGCCGCCGTTGCGGCATGGCAGTCACCTCGCGCTGCGCACGCGGGTCGATGGCCTGGATGCCACCATGCTCAAGCCGCAGCAACTGCACCAGCGGGCTTGGCAGCAGCGGCTCGCCGCCCTCATCACCCGTGCGCCAGAGCACATCGACCCGGGGCGTGCCCAGCGCCTGCTGCCAAGCAGCGCGCAGCGCAGCATCCAGTGTTTCACGCAAGGGCAGGCCCAGTGCCAGGCGTTGGGCGGCCGTCCAGAGACCGGGCGGTTCCGGCGACGGATTGAGGCGCACCTCGTCGCAGCCAGGCAGCACCACGGCGGCAAAGGGCCGCCCCAGCATCTGGGCCAGCGGCAGGATCACGACCTGCTCCTGCAGCGGATACTCGGGCGTGAAGCTTGCCCCCTCCAGCGCCTGGTCCACCCAGCGCGTGAATTCCATCAGGCTCCAGCGACGCCCAGCCCACAAGGCATCTGCAGGCAATGTAGCCCCGGGAAGCAGACGCAAGGTGGCCAGCAGCTTGTCGCCCGCCACATCGTCCTGCAGCAGCGCCCATTGGCCACTGTGTTGCAGCAACTCGCGCAAGGCCTGCAGCCACTGCGGCAGGGTGCGCGGACGCTGCAGTCCGTCACGCAGGGCTTGCACTTCGTCCAGCAAGGCGCTCAGGACCAGCTGCTCGTCGTTGCCGAAGACCTCGGGCACGCGGCGCCATTCGCGCAAAGGCTGGCGCCGCAGGCGCGACTCCAGCGCCTGCACACCCGCGGCGTCGAAAGCCGGCGCATTCTTCAGCCAGTCCAGTACCGTGTCGCTGGCCGCGTGCCACACACAGGCACGCAGAGCGCCCATCACATGGGCACCGGCCCGGCTGGTCGAAAGCTTCCAGCCGGTCTCATCCCGCAGGCTGATCTCCTGCGCTGCCAGCATGGCGCGTATGCGCCGGGTCAGCGCACGGTCGGTTGCCACGAGCGCCACCGGACTGCGTCCGGCGTAGACGTGCTGCAGCACGCAGGCCGCAGCGCGCTGCGCCTCTTCCTGGGCATCGCGCGCGGCATGCAGAGAGGGCGGCTGTACGGCAACCGCCGGCACCAGCGCATCATCAAGCGAGAGGATGGCCACACGCTCGCCCCACGCGGCCTGCAGGGACTGAGGCAAAGGGTCAGGCTGAAAGCCCTGCAAGACGATGAGGCAATCCACGGCTGCCATCACCTGCGGCTCGAACAACACATCGCTCGCATACGACGAATGGGCCGCCCAGGCCACAGCCAACTGGGCCACGGCAGCCTCCAGTGCCAGCGCACCGGCATCCATGCCGGTCAGCGCAGCCTGGCGCGCACGGGCGGCCCAGGCTGCACGGCTGGCTGGCGCCTGGGCTGCAGCCAATGCACCCAACTGATGCGCCGCCTCCACCAGTAGCGGGGTGGCCGCATCGGCCTGGGCCCCGAGTTGGGTCTGCTCCAGCATGGCGCGCGCGGTGAGCACATCGAGGGCTGCATCAAAGCAGATGTCAGTGGGCGCCGGCGTGAAGCCGCCCAGGCTGCGACTCCAGTTCTGGGTGGTCTCGAAACGCGGCGCAAAACCATCCGGCCAGGTCTGCGCCCAGTGGCGCGCGGCCACCGGCATAAGCTGGGCATAGGGCAGCAGCACCACGGTTCGGGCCGGATGCGCCTGGCAAGCCTGCATGTGCTGCGCCATGCGGGCCAGCCAGCCGCGCTCTGGCGCCAGCCAGCATTCATGCGCAGGATGCGAAAAAGGGAGGTTCATAGAGGATGGATGGAGAGCAAGCGCATTCCCGACCCGGGTACCTGGTTTCTGTCACAATGACCCAACTTTAGCCGTTACGCCACACAGTCAAAGGAGCCCACATGGCCAGCGATCTCATTAAACACGTTTCAGATGCCACTTTTGAAGCCGATGTACTCAAATCACAGCAACCCGTCCTCGTGGACTACTGGGCTGAATGGTGTGGCCCCTGCAAGATGATTGCCCCCATCCTGGATGAAGTCTCCAGCACCTATGAAGGCAAGCTGCAGATCGCCAAGATGAACGTGGACGAGAATCGCGACATCCCTGCCAAGTTCGGCATTCGTGGCATTCCCACCCTGATGCTGTTCAAGGATGGCCAGCTCGCCGCCACCAAGGTTGGCGCCATGAGCAAAGCCCAACTGACAGCCTTCATTGACCAGCAACTGGCCTGATTTCCCCCGGGCTGCCGGGTACCGTTCCCCAGCAGCCCATTTCCTGTCATAATCTCCCCAATCGCTGGTCCCCGCATGGGGCCAGTTCGAGTTCCCGGCTGGTGAGGCCCTGTTCTGCCACACCGCCATCACCCCCTGAAATTTCCGTTCAACTCCCCTCTGGGATCTTTCCATGCACTTAAACGAACTCAAGGCACTGCACGTGTCGGAAGTCCTCAAGCAGGCTGAAGAGCTTGAAATTGAAAATACCGGCCGCATGCGCAAGCAGGAACTGATGTTCGCCATCATCAAGAAGCGCGCCAAAGCCGGCGAGCAGGTGTTTGCGGACGGCGTGCTTGAAATATTGCCCGATGGTTTCGGCTTCCTGCGCAGCCCGGATTCGAGTTACACCGCCAGCACTGACGACATCTACATAAGCCCCAGCCAGGTGCGTCGCTTCAACCTGCACACCGGCGACATGATCGAGGGCGAAGTTCGCACGCCGAAGGATGGCGAACGCTACTTCGCGCTGAACAAGCTGGAGAAGGTCAACGGCGGCGGACCCGAGGAAAACAAACACAAGGTGATGTTCGAAAACCTCACCCCCCTGTTCCCCAAAGAGCAAATGAAGCTGGAACAGGACATCAAGGGTGAAGAAAACATCACCGGGCGTGTCATCGACATCATTGCGCCCATCGGCAAGGGCCAGCGCGCCCTGATCGTGGCCCAGCCCAAAAGCGGCAAAACCGTGATGATGCAGCACATTGCGCATGCCATCGCCGCCAACTACCCCGACAGCTATCTGATGGTGCTCTTGATTGACGAGCGCCCTGAAGAAGTGACAGAGATGCAGCGCACCGTCAAGGGCGAGGTAATTGCCTCCACTTTTGATGAGCCCGCCGCCCGCCACGTCCACGTGGCCGAAATGGTGATTGAGCGTGCCAAGCGCCTGGTCGAACTGAAAAAAGACGTGGTGATCCTGCTGGACTCCATCACCCGCCTGGCCCGTGCCTACAACAACGTGGTGCCGTCCTCCGGCAAGGTGCTGACCGGCGGTGTCGATGCCAACGCCCTGCAACGCCCCAAGCGCTTCCTCGGCGCGGCCCGCAACGTGGAAGAAGGCGGCTCACTCACCATCATCGCCACCGCGCTGGTCGACACGGGCAGCCGCATGGACGAGGTGATCTTTGAAGAGTTCAAGGGCACTGGCAACTCGGAAATCCACCTGGACCGCCGCCTGTACGAAAAACGTGTATTCCCGTCAATCCAGCTCAACCGCAGCGGCACCCGCCGTGAAGAGTTGCTGCTGCAGCCGGAAATCCTGCAAAAAACCCGCATCCTGCGCCAGTTCCTCTACAACATGGACGAGGTCGAGGCCATGGAAATGGTGCTCAAGCAGATGCGCGCGACCAAGAACAACAACGAATTCTTCGACATGATGCGTCGTGGCGGTTGATCAGGCCAGTTTCAGCCCGGCTGCAATGCTATAATTTTGGGTTCTAGCGACAAGTACGATCGGCTTTTTATTGTGCGATGGTTTGCACAAGGGCTGGCGCGGCTGCCGCAACTGATGGAGTAATCATGAAAGATGGCATTCACCCCAATTACCGCGAAGTTTGCTTCCAGGACATGTCCAATGGATTCAAGTTCGTGACCCGCTCTTGCGCCAGCTCAAAAGAGATGATCAAGATGGAAGATGGCCGCGAGTTGCCACACATCAAGCTGGAAACCACCAGCGAGTCACACCCCTTCTACACGGGCACACAGAAATCCGTGGACAACATGGGTGGCCGCGTGGAGAAGTTCCGCAACCGTTTCGGCAAAACCGCTGCCAAGTAAACTGGCAAACGCTTCTCTCTCAAGGGCAGCCCGGGTCACCGCGCTGCCCTTTTGCATGTAGCCTGAAAAAAACCATTTCACCGTGAACCACCCGACTCCCGCCATCGTTGCACAAGGTGCGGTCCGCCGACTGCCCCGTGTGGCCTTGCTGCTGTTCTGCGTGGCTTACGTGCTGCCAGGACTGCTGGGCCGCGAGCCCTGGAAAGGCGCCGACATGGCGGCCTTCGGCTACATGGTGGAACTGGCCCGGGGCAGCACAGACTGGCTGGCGCCACAGCTCATGGGACTGCCACCGGAAGTCGACGGGCTGTTGCCGTACTGGCTTGGCGCCTGGGCCTTGCAGCTTGCCCCCGCCTGGTTTGCGCCGGACTTTGCCGCGCGCATTCCATTCGGCCTGCTGCTGGTCCTGACCATGCTGGCCACCTGGTGGGGCACCTACTACCTGGCACTGAGCCCCAAAGCCCAGCCGGTGGCCTTTGCCTTTGGCGGCGAAGCCCTCCCGCCTGATTACGCCCGCGCGATGGCTGACGGAGGCCTGCTCGCCCTCATCGCCTGTCTGGGCCTCGCACAGCTGTCGCACGAGACCACGCCAGCACTGGTGCAGCTCTGCAGCTCAGCCTTGTTGTTCTATGCGTTCTCGGCGCTGCCGTTTCGCACCATGGTGCCAGCACTGTGTGGACTGGCCGGACTGGTGGGGCTGACCCTCTCAGGCGCCCCCAGCATGGCGATCCTCCTGGGCGCCGGAGGTGCTTTGGTCCACGGCCTGGACCGGGCACGCCATGCGCGACAAAAGGGGCTTCATATCGGCCGCTGGGTTATCGGCATTGCCGTGCTGACCTTGCTGGTGGCTGTGCTGACGACCGTGATGGACCTGTGGCACTGGCGCATCGAGATTCCACCGCTGCAATGGCTACCCTGGCGCAACCTCGGCCGCCTGCTGCTGTGGTTCACCTGGCCGGCCTGGCCCCTGGTCCTGTGGACGCTGTGGCGCTGGCGTCATCAGATTGCCAGCGGCGAGCTCAGCCGGCATCTGGCACTGCCCTTGTGGTTTGTGGCCGTGGCAGTGGGCACCACGCTGGTCACCACCTCCTCAGACCGATCCTTGCTCCTCGCCCTGCCCGCCATGGCGGCCCTCGCGGCCTTTGCCCTGCCCACGCTGGAACGCAGCGTGGCGGCCTTGATAGACTGGTTCACCCTGCTGTTCTTCACCGGCTGCGCCATCATCATCTGGGTCGTCTGGATCGCGATGCAAACCGGTGTGCCTGCGCAGCCAGCCGCCAATGTGATGCGGCTGGCACCAGGCTTCGAGGCCAGTTTTTCCTTTCCCTTGTTTCTGCTGGCTGCACTGGCTACCCTGGCTTGGGGCTGGCTCGTGAAATGGCGGGTGGGGCGTCACCGCGCAGCCATCTGGAAAAGCCTGGTGCTGCCTGCTGGTGGTGCCGCGCTGAGCTGGCTGCTGCTCATGACCCTGTGGCTTCCGTTGCTTGACTACGCGCGCAGCTATGTCCCGCTGGTACGCCAGGTCACCACCATCATGCAGCACCCCGCCTGCGTGCAAACCTACGGCCTGAGCCGAGGCCAGGTGGCCGCCTTGCGCTTCTATGGCGAACTGGAATTGACAACGTCTGACAAACCAGGCAGCTGCGACTGGTTGATCGTGAATGGCGAGCAGATCGACAGACTGCCACCGTCACTGAACCTCAGACGCTGGGACTACCGTGGCAGGGTAGAACACCCAGTCGACCGCGATGTGAACGTACTGCTCTACAAGCGTATCCTGGCACCCTGAGCAAACTCAGGTGCCGGCCAACACATCCCACCTCATGCCGCCACTTCCAAGTGGCAGCAACGCAAAACTTGCTGATGAATAATAATCAGGTCATGACCAAGCTCTTCGTACGTTCGACGACGCCGGCTGACATAAATATTCTGCTTCGTCTCCAGGCCGACGTGTACCCGTCCATCGATCCCTGGCAGCGTGATCACCTGGTGCACCAGATAGAGGTGTTCCCGGAGGGGCAGCTTGTGGCCATGCTGAACGGACGTATCGTGGGCTGTGCCAGCTCACTCGTGATCCTCTGGGATGAGTGGGCAGAAGAACACAGCTGGAAAGAGATCACTGCAGCAGGCACCTTTGACACCCACAACACAGCGGGCTTTACGCTCTATGGGGCAGAAGTTTTTGTGGATCCCCGCTTGCGCGGCAAACGCGTAGGCCACGCCCTATACGAGGCGAGGCGGCAACTCTGCAAACGGTTGAATCTCCGACGCATCATTGCCTGCGGTCGTCTCCCGGGTTACGGTGCAGTGGCTGACCAGATGTCGGTAGAGCTGTATGCTAAAAAAGTCCTTTGGGGTGACATTACTGACCCGGTGCTGAGCTTTCAATTACGTGAAGGCTTCCGCTATTGCGGCATCATGAAGAACTACATACCCGAAGATCAGGAGTCGCGTGGTCATGCCGCCTTGATTGTCTGGATCAATCCAGACTATGACGCATCGCGTCCCACAGGCCTGCAACCAGGCGAGAACACGACCAAGGAAAATTCACAATGAATACTGACGATCTCGCCAGAGAACCCGAACACAAGCCCAAGCAGACCACTGTCCGTATCGCAGCCGTACAGTATTTGCTGCGATCGATTGACGACTGGGATGGTTTTGAAAATCAGGTCCGCTTCGTGATGAAGGCGGCTGGTGACTACAAACCCCAGTTCGTGATGTTTCCTGAAATCTTCACGACGCAATTGCTGTCATTCATGGACACCAGTGACCTGCGCAAGGCGGTCCGCGACATGAACGATTACACGGGGCGCTATGTTGATCTGTTCAAGGAGCTGGCAGCACGCTGGAACGTCCACATCATCGGTGGCAGCCATCCCACCATCACCGACGGCCACCTGCTCAACACGGCCTATCTCTTCACCCCCGAGGGCAAGGTGTTCACACAGGACAAGATACACCTGACGCGCTGGGAAAAAGAAAAGTGGAAAGGTGACCCGGGTCATAGCCTGCGCGTATTCGATACGCCTTATGGCCGCATCAGCATCCTGATCTGCTACGACATCGAGTTTCCGGAACTGTCTCGCAAGGTCTGCGAACAGGGAGCCGATATCATTTTTGTGCCCTCCTGCACCGATGACAAACAGGGGTTCTGGCGCGTACGCTACTGCTGCCACGCGCGCGCCATCGAAAACCAGGTTTATGTTGCCGTCACGGGTACCGTGGGCAACCTGGCGGTCGAGGGGCTGGGCCTGCACTTTGGCCAGGCCGCCATCATCACGCCGTCGGATTTCCCGTTCGCGCGGGACGGCATTGCGGCTGAAGGTGTGCCCAACATGGAGCAGATCGTGATCGCAGACGTTGACCTCGGAAAACTCGTGAGCAATCGCGTCAACGGCACCACCATTCCGCTCTATGACAAGCGGCTCGACGTTTACGACAACGATGTCGACGTGATCTCGACCCTCTGATCAGATGCCATCTGTGAGGCTTCTGGCCGACGGTGCTCTTGGCGCCACCGGCCAGAGGGGAAGATGAGTGCAAACCGTGACCCTCGGCCCGGTGTACTTTCAATCATGAGCTCTGCGTTATGGCGTTGCGCCACATGCTTGACGATGGCCAGCCCCAGCCCCGTGCCGCCAGACTCACGAGAACGGCTGCGATCGACGCGGTAGAAACGTTCGGTCAGGCGGGGCAGGTGCTCTGCATCAATGCCGGGACCAGAATCGGTCACAGCAAACTCAGCACGCCCCCCCTCCAGCACCTGCAGGCTGGCATGCACCTTGCCACCGCAGGGGGTGTAGCGAATCGCATTGCTCACCAGATTGGACAAAGCACTGAGCAACTCACTGGATGAACCCGCAATTTCCAGCTTATCCTGAACATCGAAACTCAAGGCATGGGCACGCCCTCCCGACGCCTGGCATAGCACTGCGGACAGGGCACGGGCATCCTCTTCAAGTCTCTGCATCAGGGAACTCAGGGAAACCCAGCCATCCGCAGCGGGCAAGGGACTGCCCTCAAGGCGGGACAGCATCAACAAGTCATTGACAAGTATCTGCATGCGCTCAGCCTGCTGCGCCATCAGCGCAAGATAACGCTCCCGTTCGGGCTCCTCCAGCGGCAGGGTCTGCAAGGTTTCCACAAAACCGGACAGCACGGTCAGTGGCGTACGGATCTCATGCGACACATTGGCAACAAAGTCCCGTCGCATGGCCTCAGCCTGCTCCAATGCCGTCACATCGCGTGACAGCACCAGTTGGCGCCCCTTTCCATAGGGATGGATGTGGACAGACAAGGTGACCGGCCGGTTGGGCTTGCTGCCTCGCCCCGGGAACGTGACATCACGGGAATAATCATGGCTGGCGTAATAGGCCGCGAAGCGGGGGTCGCGCACCAGGTTGCCAAAGTGCTGAAGCAAATCGCGCTGCACATCAAAGCCAAAATGCGTAGCTGCAGTCTGGTTAAACCACTCGATGCGCCTCTGACTGTCCAGCAACACCACCCCATTGGGAGAGGCCTGCAAGGCGGCAAGAAATTCCTGCAGGCGCAATTCACTGTCGCGCGCTTGCTGCTCGCGAGATCGCACCAGCCTGCGCGTACGCTCCGATATTTCGCCCCAGAGTCCGCCACTCAGTGCTGCGTCGGACATGTCGCCGCGCCGCAGCCACCCCAGCACGCGAAAACCGCGCAGCAAGTCAAATGCAACCCAAAGCAGTCCTGCACTGAAAACCCCAACCAGCGCACCCAATGCAGGCCGCCCATGGGGCGCAATCAGCCAGCCCGCGAGCGCAGCGGCAAACTGGAATAGCAGGAAAGAGAAAAACCGCCCAAACATGGCAGATGGTCAGTTGAGTGAAAGACCAACGCGTCGTTGACCCTCAGGCGTCCCCGCCATCAGGACTTCCCGCTCACGGGGGCAGACACCGCAGGCTGGGCAGTCAGGCGATAACCTGCGCCACGCACGGTTTCGACCATCACGCCGGCAGCACCCAGGGCTTCGCGCAGACGCTTCACATGCACATCCACCGTGCGTTCCTCGATGAACACATGATCACCCCAGACCTTGTCGAGTAACTGGGAGCGGCTGTGCACGCGTTCCGCGTGGTTCAACAGGAAATGCAGCAGTTTGAACTCCGTCGGTCCGAGCTTGAGCAACTGGTCGTTATAGGTCACACGGTGCGTGGAGGCATCCAGGATGAGATCGCCCACCGTCACCACGCCCTCGGTCTGTTCCGGTGCACGCCGCCGTAGCACGGCACGGATGCGGGCCAGCATTTCCTTGGTGGAAAATGGCTTGGCCATGTAGTCATCCGCCCCAGCATCGAGTCCTGCAACGCGGTCAGATTCGTCGCCACGCGCGGTGAGCATGATGATCGGCACCTCTTTGGTGCGGGTATGACTGCGCCAGCGTTTGGCCAGTGTCAGCCCACTCTCACCCGGCAGCATCCAGTCCAGCATGATGACATCCGGCAGGACCGCATCAAGTTCGCGCTGGGCGCTGGCGCTGTCCATGGCCCAAGTAGGCGCAAAACCGTTATGCCGCAGGTTCACCGCGATGAGTTCAGCGATAGCGGGCTCGTCTTCAACAATCAGAACTCTGGGGTGATTCTTCATTTCACAGCGGACTCAATCTGTTCCATGGAGGTATGCCGCACGTCCGTGCCCTTGACGATGTAGATGATCAATTCGGCAATGTTCTTGGCATGGTCGCCAATGCGCTCAATCGCTTTGGCCAGGAACAAGAGGTCAAGACTGGGAGAGATCATGCGGGGATCTTCCATCATGTAAGTGACGAGCTTGCGCACAAAGCCACCGAACTCCTGGTCGATCTGGTCGTCCTCCTTGAGGATGGAAACAGCAGCGGCGGTGTCGAGCCGGGCGAATGCATCAAGCGACTTGCGCAACAGGCTGGATGCCAGATCGGCAGCCACACGCAACTCCATGGATGGCAAGGCACGCGGAGCACCGCTGCTGATGATGGAGCGCACCATGCGTGCAATCTTTTCAGCTTCATCGCCCACCCGCTCCAGATTGGCGGTCGCCTTGGAGATGGCCATCAGCAAACGCAGGTCGCGGGCCGTGGGCTGACGCCGCCCGATGATCGACGACAGTTCGCGATCAATCTCGATTTCCATGGCATTGACGCGCGGCTCCGTGGCGGTGACCTGGTCAGCCACTTCAACGCTGAACTGCGACAGCGCATAGATAGCCTGCCTGATCTGGGACTCCACCAGTCCACCGAGCTCCATGACACGCGTGGATACGGCGCTGAGCTCACTGTCAAACTGTGTGGATAGATGTTTTTCCGGCATAGCTGTCTCCTTAACCAAATCGGCCTGTGATGTAGTCTTCTGTTTCTTTTCGCTTGGGCTTGAAGAACATCTGCTCAGTCGAGCCAAACTCCACCAGGTCACCAAGGTACATATAGGCAGTGTAGTCACTGCAGCGCGCAGCCTGCTGCATGTTGTGGGTCACGATGACCACTGTGTAGTCGTTCTTGAGCTCGGTGATCAGCTCTTCGATCTTGGCCGTGGAAATTGGATCCAGCGCCGAACAGGGCTCGTCCAACAGAATCACCTCGGGCTTGATGGCAATACCGCGGGCGATGCACAAGCGCTGCTGCTGACCACCCGACAGACTGCCCCCGCTCTGATTGAGCTTGTCCTTCACCTCGTTCCACAGGGCCGCTTTCCGCAGTGCCCATTCCACGCGCTCTTCCATGTCGGTCGTGTTGAGAGATTCGAACAGCTTGACCCCGAACGCGATGTTGTCGTAGATCGACATGGGGAAAGGCGTGGGCTTCTGAAACACCATGCCGACCTTGGCTCGCAGCAGGGCCACGTCTTTTTTACTGGTCAGCAGGTTCTCACCATCCAGCAGGATTTCACCTTCTGCGCGCTGGTCCGGGTACAGCTCGAACATGCGGTTGAACACCCGCAGCAAGGTGGATTTTCCACAGCCCGATGGGCCGATAAAGGCCGTCACCATCTTCTCGGGGATTTCGAGGTTGATGCCCTTGAGCGCGTGGAACTTGCCGTAGTAAAAGTCCAGGTTCTTGACTGAAACTTTCGATGCGTAACCTGAAGTCTGAAGATTGTCCATCCGGTAGCCTTGGTGATTAGTGTGTTGCGGGCGAAACGCCCTCAGTTCTTGTTGCGAGTCAGTACACGCGCCAGAATGTTCAGGCCCAGCACCGTCACGGTGATCAGTAAAACACCGGCCCAGGCCAGCTTTTGCCAGTTCTCATAAGGACTCATCGCAAACTTGAAAATCGTGACCGGCAAGCTGGACATGGGATCTCCGAGGTTGGAGGTCCAGAACTGGTTGTTCAGGGCCGTGAACAGCAGGGGTGCTGTTTCACCAGAAATACGCGCCACCGCCAGCAGAATGCCCGTGAGAATCCCGGCCCTCGCGGCCTTCATGGTAATGCTGAGGATCACTTTCCACTTGGGCGCACCCAGGGCGTAAGCGGCTTCCCGCAAGCCGGCTGGCACCAGTTGCAGCATATTTTCGGTCGTGCGGATCACGATGGGGATGACGATGAGGGCCAGCGCCATCGCGCCCGCCCAGCCAGAAAAGGTCTTGTAGCGAGCCACAATGACTGCATACACAAACAGGCCGATCACAATGGAGGGCGCGGACAGCAGGATGTCATTGACAAAGCGTGTCACGGAAGCGAGCCAGCCCTTGGGGTCGTACTCCGCCAGGTAAATGCCGGCCATGACGCCAATCGGCGTACCCACAAAGGTGGACAACAGCACCATCAGGAAGGAACCATAGATGGCATTGGCCAGACCACCGACCTCATTGGGCGGCGGGGTCATCTCGGTGAAAGTGGCCAGTGCCAGACCTCCCACACCCAGCCGCAGGGTTTCCCACAAAATCCAGAATAACCAGAACAGGCCAAAACCCATGGCCAGCATGGACATGGTCAGCGCAATCGCATTTACACGCTTGCGGCGCGCGAAAGCCGCCACTCGTGCTTCGTCAAGTGAAATGCTCATGATTTGGTCCCTTCACTCTTTTTGAGCTGGGCCAGCAGCACTTTCGATAGCGCAAGCACCACGAAGGTGATCATGAACAGCACCAGACCCAGGTAGATCAGGGAGGCCTGATGCAGCCCGGTGGAGGCCTCGGCAAACTCATTGGCAAGTGCCGACGTGATGCTGTTGGCTGCCTGGAACAGGCTCAGGGAATCCAGTTGATTCATGTTGCCGATCACGAAGGTG
Organism: Gammaproteobacteria bacterium; assembly: GCA_018815325.1. Classification (GTDB taxonomy): domain Bacteria; phylum Pseudomonadota; class Gammaproteobacteria; order Burkholderiales; family Burkholderiaceae_C; genus JAHIYE01. The sequence goes on from JAHIYE010000010.1 coordinate 75,592, forward strand.
ATGGCCATGGTTTCACCGATCGCACGCCCCAAGCCCAGCATGATGCCCCCCACGACGCCAGCCTTGGTGTAAGGCAATACCACCTTGAAGACAACCTCCCAGGTCGTGGCACCCAGACCATAGGCAGATTCCTTGAGCAGTGCCGGCGTGACCTCGAACACGTCACGCATCACCGAGGCGATGAAGGGGATCACCATGATGGCCAGGATGATGCCGGCCGACAGGATACCGATACCCACCGGCGGACCAGCCACCAGAGCCCCCAGATAAGGAACGCCGCTGAGCATGGACTGCAGCGGCATTTGTACATATTGGGCAAGAATGGGGCCGAACACAAGCAGGCCCCACATGCCGTAGACGATAGATGGAACAGCTGCCAGCAATTCGATGGCAGTACCCAGTGGCCGCTTGAGCCAGGCGGGCGACATTTCCGTGAGAAACAAGGCGATGCCAAAACTCACGGGCACCGCAATCAGCAAGGCGATGAATGAAGTCGCCAGGGTGCCGTAGATCATGACTAGACCGCCAAAATCCTCCTGCACCGGGTCCCAGACAGGGCTAACCAGAAAGCCCAATCCGAATTTTTCAATCGCTGGCATGGCGCCGACCAGCAAGGAAATGATGATGCCAGCCAGCAGGCCCAGGGTTAAAAGGGCCGCCCCTTTGGCGGCCCACCCGAACAACACATCGGCAAACGGGCCGAAACGGGCAGATTTGGGCGGTTCTGGATTGATCATGGTTCTTCCCGACGATATTTCCGGGTTTCCTAATGAAACCCCATTTGCCGGAAGTGTAGATGACATATTCAGCTCCGCTTTCATCATGCCCAAGGGTCGTTGCGATTTACTTGTAGGCAATGGCTTTGCCAGAGCTGTCCTTGATGTTGGCCCAGGACTTCTCGATGGCGGCCTTCACGCTGGCAGGCATGGGCACGTAGTCGAGGTCATCGGCCGTCTTGTCGCCATTCTTGTAGGCCCACGAGAAGAACTTGAGCGTCCCGGCAGCAGCTTCTGGCTTGTCCTGCACCTTGTGCATCAGAATGAAAGTCGCACCCGTCAGAGGCCATGAATCCTTGCCAGGCTGATTGGTCAGAATCTGGTAGAAGCTCTTGTCCCAGCTCGCACCAGCTGCGGCAGCCTTGAAGGAGACATCATCTGGAGAGACAAAGTTGCCCGCCTGGTTCTGCATTTGGGCAAACACCATCTTGCTTTGCTTGACGTAGGCATATTCCACGTAGCCGATCGAGTTGGGCAGACGACCCACAAATGCGGCCACGCCTTCATTACCCTTGCCACCTGCGCCCACGGGCCAGTTCACGGCTGTGCCCTCGCCAACCTTGGTTTTCCATTCGGCATTGGCTTTGCTGAGGTAGTTGGTGAAAATAAAGGATGTGCCGGAACCGTCTGCGCGGCGCACCGGTGCAATCGCTGCATCAGGCAGTGCCAAAGAGGGGTTCAGGGCCTTGATGGCCGCATCGCTCCACTTGGTGATCTTGCCCAGGTAGATGTCGCCCAGAACCTGGCCGTTGAGCTTGAGCTGACCTGCTGTGATGCCCTGGATGTTCACCACGGGCACGACGCCACCAATGACGGTGGGAAATTGCAACTGATTTTTCTTGGCCAGGTCTTCGTCGCTCAGAGGCATATCGGAAGCACCAAAATCCACCGTTTTGGCATCGATCTGGCGAATGCCGGCACCCGAGCCGACAGACTGGTAGTTGATCTTGGCCCCAGTGGCCTTGTTGTATTCAGAAGCCCACTTGGAATACAGGGGTGCCGGGAAACTGGCACCCGCACCCGTGGCATCCTGGGCGCTGGCGTGGCCGGACAAGGCCAGCGCGGCAACAGCCGTGAGGCCGAGGACTGCGCGGTTCAGGGTCATGTTCATCAGAAGCTCCTAGAAGGTTGTTAAGGAAGCCCAAACTTTAAGAAGTTTTCATGACAGCAATGTGACAGTTGCCACGATCCAGTCCGGCCAGATTGTCATTTTATTGTCATAAATTATTCATCCCGTCATCATGTGACTGTCATGCTGGCCTGACATGCTGGCACCTCGTATCAGAGCAGCCAGTTCCTGGGCGTAGCGTTCTCAGTCATGGATTGACCCGTCGCTCATAAATACCCATGTTTTTGACACCCAGACCTTATAAATACTGCGCTGATAGCTACTATTTTTATAGCATTTATGACTCCTCCCCACCCTCCCAAGCCCCGCTACCCGTCTTCGATCACGCCACTCCACCGCCGCAGCCTGTTGCGTAGCATCACTGGACTGGGTGTGGCTACTGCCTGGCCTGCCTGGGGCCAGGTCAGGCAGTCGACCAGCCCCATGCGCAGCCTGACCATCGCCCAGGTGGTAGACACGTCTGCCTCGCAGCAGGATGTGTCACGGGACTTCTTGACGGGCGCACGCGCTGCCTGGCAGGACATCAATCTCAAAGGGGGTATCAGGGGACGCCAGGTACAGCATCTCGCGTTGGAGGTGGATAGCAGCGCAGCCTCCCTGCAAGGCGTGCTTGACACCCTCAGAGCGCAGCCCCATATCGTGGCGCTGTCGGGCACCGTGGGCGCCAGAACAGCTGCCCGCCTGGGCAAGCTGTTACACGAAGATCCCCTGGCTATCGCCCATGTCGCCCCATGGCTTCAAAGCCCTGAAACCGAAGGCGATGAAAGTACCTTTGCCATCTTTGCCTCGCGGCAGGAACAGATAGCTCACGCACTGAAATCCCTCTCCGTCATGGGGGTGCCTGAGCTGGGGGTGGTATTTGCCTCCCGCCAGGATTACGACAACTATCGCAACGATGTTGAACGCATGGCCACGCAGCTGAAGATCCGGATGCAGGCTCTGCCCCCTGACGGGGATCTCAAGCGTACTGGCCAAGCCCTGCATGCAAGCACACCAGCCATCCTGCTCTTTATGGGGGGCACACCGGAACTGGTGCAGTTCACGCAAGGGATTGAAAAACAAAACCGCCAGCGCTATGTGGTCGCCCTGGCTGACGTGAATCTGCAAACCCTCATGCAAATGGGCGCCGCACGCAACACGCCCATCGTGGCCACCCAGGTGGTGCCCATGGTCACATCGAGCCAGCCCATCGTGCGCGCCTACCGGGAAACCTTGGCACGCCTCTTCGACGAACCCCCTACCCCACTCAGCCTCGCAGGCTTTCTGGCTGCTCGCTACACCCACGACATCATGAGCAGCATCGAGGGATCGCCAACCCGACAGAACACCTTGCAGGCTTTTCAGCGCCGCGTCAGCGTGGATCTGGGCGGCTTCAGGATCAGCTACAACGGCCTGCAACGCAACAACGCCTATGTGACGCAAAGCATGCTGACATCCGATGGCAGAGTCATTGGCTGACTTTCACCGCCTCACGCGCCAAAGTGGTCGAAGGCAATGCTATGCTGGCCGGCAGAAACACACTGAATCCATGCAAAACGGAACCCGCCTTGCCGCTGTCGACCTGGGCTCGAACAGCTTTCGCCTTGAAATTGGCCGCCTGGATCACGGGCAAATCCACCGCAACGAATACCTCAAGGAAACCGTTCGCCAGGGCAATGGGCTCGATGAAGAACGCAACCTCACACCCGAAGCCATGCAACGTGGCTGGGATTGTCTGGCGCGATTTGGTGAGCGACTCGCCGGCTTCAAGCCGGGCCAGGTCCGTGCCATTGCCACCCAGACCCTGCGGGAAGCCCGCAACCGCGAAGCGTTCCTGGCCCATGCGCAAAACATACTTGGCTTCCCTATCGACGTGATCTCCGGCCGCGAAGAAGCGCGGCTGATCTACCAGGGCGTGGCGCACATGTTGCCGCAGTCGGATGAACGCCGCCTGGTCGTCGACATCGGCGGACGCTCAACTGAACTGATCCTGGGCCAGTCTTTTGATGCCCGCGTCATGGAGTCCTATCGGGTCGGCAGCGTGGCATGGTCCATGCGGTATTTTGAGCAAGGCCAGTTCACGCCAAGGGCATTCAAGGCAGCCGAGATCGCCGCCAAGGCAGTGCTTGATGAAGCCCTCAATGCCTACCCACGAGAGGCCTGGGATGTGGCCTACGGCTCCTCGGGCACGATCGGGGCGGTAAGCGACGTATTGACAGCAGCAGGCTGGGATGCCGGCAGTGTCACGCAGGAGGGGCTGGACTGGCTACTGGAGCGCCTGCTCAAGGCGCAAACTGCGGACAGGCTGCGCATGGACAACCTCAAAGAGGATCGACGTGCCGTGATCGGCGGCGGCATCAGCGTGCTGCGAGCCGTATTCGACCTGCTGGGCATCGAAGAAATGCATGCGGCAGAAGGTGCATTGCGCCACGGCGCCCTCTATGACCTGCTCGACCGCGAGCACGAGCAGACCGATTTGCGCGCCACCAGCATCAACCGTCTGGCACTCAAGTTTGAGGTCGACAAGGCTCACGCCCAGCGGGTTGGCAAAGTGGCACGCAATCTGTTTCAGCAAGCCTGCAAACCCTTGTCGCCAAGCGACGACACGGAACACCACAAACAACTGGGATGGGCCGCCCAGCTGCATGAAATGGGCAGCCTGATCTCCCACAGCGACTATCACAAGCATGGCGCCTACATCCTCGACCATGCCGACACACCCGGCTTCTCCATGTCTGAGTTGCACCGCCTGAGCCTGCTGGTGCTGGGTCACCGCGGCAAGCTGCGCAAACTGGAGCTTGACTTCACCGATTCAGCGGCCGTGTGCCAGTTACTTGCCTTGCGGCTGGCCGTGATACTGTGTCACGCGCGACGTGAACCTGACGTCAAACAGCTGACACTGCAGTTCATGCAGCAGCCCGCACCCACGTTTACCCTCACGTGCAGCCCAGCCTGGGCACAGACCTACCCTCAGTCAGCCCATCTGCTGCGTGAAGAGGTCCTGGCTTGGCAAAGAATGCCCTGCACGCTGGTGCTGAAAGGTTGCACGCCCTGATTTCCTAAACGATATAAACTATTTATACTGTTTATATCATTCACCCAAGGAGTCATTTCATGGCAATTGCAACCAAAAAAACCACCCCCACCAAAACCGTCAAAAAACCTGCGCTGGTCAAAACGGCTACTCGCAAGACAACCGTCAAGCCAGCCACCAAAGCCGCTGTAAAAAAGACGGTCAAACCTCTCGCCCAGGCTTTTGCTCAAGCTCAAACCGACAAAAAACCCGCCAAAGTCAAAAAACCCAAGCTGGTTCGAGACAGCTTCACGATTCCAAAACCTGAATATGGGGTGTTGGACGAACTCAAGCAGCGTGGCGCCCGCCTGGCCCGCCCGGTCAAGAAAAGCGAATTGATCCGTGCCGGCATCAAGGCACTCGCAGCCATGACCGACAGCGCATTTCTCGCCGCCGTCAGTGCCGTCCCGGCCATCAAGACAGGCCGCCCGCTGGCACAAGACAGCAAATAAGCCATGCTGGCCAGCCCAGGCTAATGCTGTGCCCAGCCTCTCAGATCACCTCGGGAGACTGGACGGCCAGCACCACGGTCTGGGGCTGCTCGTCACGCTCCCGGTAACGCAACCACCAGACCGCCCCTTTCCTGATCACACATTCGCTGGCATGCAGGCGCATGAGCTGGGCCACCACCTGACCCAGCACGGGCTGATGACCAATGACCAGCACCGGGTGGCGGGCAACAGGCCAGTTCACGAGTTCCAGCAATTGGGCCACGCTAGCTTCCGGAGCCAGTTCAGGACGCACCTTGTACTTGCGTGACAGGGCCAGCGCGGTCTGCTCGGCCCGGCAGGCGGGGCTCACGAGAATACGCGTACCTTCTGGTAATTGGCGATCCAGCCACTTTGCCATGCGAAGCGCCTGCTTCTCCCCCCGCTGCGTCAATGGTCGCTCCATGTCGTTGCAACCCTCTACCCACTCCTGGGCTTCTGCATGACGCCACAGGATCAGGTCCATCTCAGGTCTTGCGCTTGCTGTTCAGCGCGGAATAACGCGACATCAATGCCGCCTGCGCACCATGCGCTGTGGCAGGATTCGCGGCGCGTATGCGCGCATAGCGGCCGCCAGACATCAGTTCCCAGGCATCGAGCTTGTCATGAAGGTAAGGAACCAGACACTCATCGATGATGCGCTGGCGCAATGCGGGGTCCAGAACCGGCCAGGCGAGTTCAATCCTGCGCATCATGTTGCGGTTCATCCAGTCGGCACTCGACAGGTAGAGATCCTCCTGCTCATCCGTGCGAAAGTAGAACACGCGGGAATGCTCCAGAAAGCGGCCGATGACCGAACGAACGTGGATGTTGTCGGTCACACCCGGCAGCTGCGCCGGCAGAATGCAGGCCCCACGCACGATGAGGTCAATCCTGACCCCCATCTGCCCGGCCCGGATCAATGCAAAAGACAGCGCCTCATCCGTCAAGGCATTCATCTTGGCAACGATACGCGCCGGTTGACCTGCCTGCGCGGCCGCAGCCAGTGCGTTGATCTTCTCGATCAGCTTGCGGTGCAATTGCAGCGGTGCCAGCCACATGCGCTTGAGCCGCGGCAGGCGGCTCTGACTCGCGAGGTGCACAAAAATATGCTCCACGTCCGAAGTCAATGCTGCATCGGCCGTGAGGTGACTCAGATCGGTATAAAGTCGCGCCGTGCCCGAGTTGTAATTGCCGGTCGACAGATGGGCGTAATGCTTGAGTTGCCGACCTTCGCGCCGGGTAATGAGCATCATCTTGGCATGGGTCTTGAGCCCGACCACGCCATACACCACCTGCGCGCCAATGGACTCCAGCATTTCGGCCCAGTTGATGTTCGCCTCTTCGTCGAACCTCGCCTTGAGTTCGACCACGACCGTGACCTCCTTGCCACGGCGCACGGCTTCACGCAGCAGGTCCATCAGTTCAGAATCCTTGCCGGCACGGTAAATGGTCTGCTTGATAGCCAACACCTGCGGGTCATTCACGGCTTCACGCAGAAAAGCCAGCACGCCATCAAAGCTCTCGAAAGGTTGGTGTATCAGCACGTCTCCGCGCTTGAGCCGCTCGAAGATGGACTGCCCGGGTACCAACTGCCTGGGATAGCAGCCCTGGTAGGGAGAAAAAAGCAGGCTAGGGGCATCCACAAGATCCACAAGCTGGTTCAACCGTACCAGATTCACCGGGCCATGCACGCGGTAAAGCGCCCCTGGCGGCAAGTTGAATTGTTTGAGCAAAAAGCTGGAGAGGAATTCCGAGCACCCGGCCGACACCTCAAGCCGCACCGCCTGGCCGTAATGCCGGTGCTCCAGCCCCTGACGCAAGGCCATGCGCAGGTTCTTCACATCGTCCTCGTCCACCTCCAGGTCTGAATGCCGGGTCACCCGGAATTGCGAGAACTGTCCAACCTCGCGTCCAGGAAACAACTCAACAAGGTGCGAGCGTATTACGCTCGAAAGCGATACGAACAGCGTGCGTTTGCCACAGAGATTGGCTGGCATGGGGATGAGCCGGGGCAGGACACGGGGTACCTTGACAATGGCAATCTCGTTTTCCCGACCAAAAGCGTCCTCGCCGCTGAGCCGGACAATGAAGTTGAGTGACTTGTTGGCGACCTGGGGAAACGGATGGGCAGGATCCAGGCCAACGGGAATCAGCAGGGGACGCACCTCACGCTCGAAATACTGCTGGACCCAGCGCCGCTGTGCCTGATTGCGCTCGCCGTGCGATACGATCTTGATGCCCTGCTTTTCAAACGCAGGCATCAGTTCGTCGTTGTACAAGGCATATTGCCGGTCAACCAGGTTATGAATGATTATCGACAGGGATTCGAAGGTCTCCACCGTGTAGAGGCCCTTGCGGTCCTCCGCCTGACTCGCAGAGAGGTGCGGCTCGGCACGAACCTCGAAGAACTCATCGAGGTTGGATGACACGATGCACAGGTAGCGCAAGCGCTCCAGCAGCGGAACTTCAGGCCGCGTTGCCCAGTCGAGCACCCGCGCATTGAAGGCCAGAATGCTGTGGTCGCGATTGAGTAGCGCAACCGGCGACGGCTTGCCCGGCAGTTCGGCGCTGCTCGGCAAAGGGGAGTTCACCCGAAAATCCATATGAGGTCGCTTGATGACGATTCCATGTCCAATTGATGACAAATCTGATTATTCACGGCTTGGATGACATTCTTGTGACAGCCATGCCGAGGCTGGCGACCTGGTCCATCCTGCCCGACTTTGGCGCAGCCACCAGGTGTGAAAGAAACAGCTCGGAAGCGCGCTGCCAGCTGAAATCCAGTGAGCGCATGCGTGCTTCGTGGCGCGACACGGCCAGCGCCTGGTACCAGGCACTCTTCAAGTCATCATGGAGTACACCCCCGCGCACTTGGCCCGTGCTTTGCCCCAGCACTTCCATCGGCCCATCCACCGGATAGGCCGCCACCGGCGTGCCACACGCCATGGCTTCGAGCATGACCAGGCCAAAGGTCTCCGATTTGCTTGGGAGCACGAAGACATCGGCAGCCGCATAGATGCGCGCCAGTTCATCGCGCGGCAGTACGCCCAGCCAGCGAACCTGCGGATAGCGTGCCTTGAGCGTGGCTTCGAGTGGCCCGACTCCGCACACCACCTTGGTGCCGGGCACATCCAGCTGCAAAAATACCTCGATATTTTTTTCATAGGACACCCGGCCCACGAACATCGACACGGGCCGGGCGAGGATGCCGATGGCGGGATTCACCGTGACCTGCTCATGGAAGGAAAACAAACTGGTATCCACGCCATGCGTCCAGCTGCGCAGGTTCCTGAAACCCCGCTTTTCGAGCATGCGCAACACACCCTGGGTAGGCACCAGTACGCCAGAAGAGGGTTTGTGAAAGTGCCGGAAAACGCCATAACCCAGGCCCAAGGGCACCTTGAGGGCTGCCTTGAGAATTTCAGGAAACTTGGTGTGAAAGGCCGTGGTGAATGCGAGACCGTGTTTCAGGCAATGCGCGCGCGCCGCCCACCCCAGGGGACCTTCCGTGGCGAGGTGGATGGCATCGGGCGCCAACTCGTGCAACATCTCGCGCAAACGCCTGGCTGGGCGGATTGCAAGGTCAATGCCGTCATAGCCCGGGCATGGGCGCGTGCGGAACAAGCCCGGGTGTATCACGACCACCTCATGCCCCAGCAACTGAACCTCGCGCACCAGCTCCACCAGCGTAGTCACCACCCCGTTGACCTGAGGTAGCCAGGCGTCTGTGATCAGGGCGATCTTCATGCGCTCACCTGCTTTTTGTGACCCTGTCCCTGGGTCTCGTGCGACGGCGCCCATTGCAGCAGTTCCAGCCGCCCGTCAAGGTGTTCCACCAGCGCAGTGCGGCTCTCCACCCAGTCGCCATCGTTGCAATACAGCGTGCCGTTGATTTCGCGCATCTCGGCGCGGTGGATATGTCCGCAGACCACCCCATGGTGACCGCGACGCCGTGCCTCGCTGGCCACCGCAACCTCAAAGTCGGTGACATAGTTGAGTGCCTGCTTGACACGCTGCTTGAGGTAGGCCGAAAGTGACCAGTAAGGCAAGCCCATGCGTGCACGCAGCGAGTTCAGGTGCCGGTTGAGCTTGAGCGTGAACTCGTACAGGTTATCCCCCAGATAAGCCAGCCACTTGGCACACTGGATCACGCCATCGAAGTAGTCACCATGCGTAACCCACAGGTCTTGCCCCTGCGCCGTGGTGTGAACCGCGTCCTCCACTACCTCGATACCTCCAAACTGGTGGCCGACGAAACCCCGTGCAAACTCATCATGGTTCCCCGGCACATAGACCACACGACAGCCCTTGCGCGCCCTGCGCAGGAGCTTCTGCACCACATCATTGTGGGTCTGTGGCCAGTACCAGCGACGCCGTAGTTGCCAGCCATCTACGATGTCCCCCACCAGGTAGAGGTAGTCGCTGGGGTGACTTTTGAGGAAATCCAGCAGGGCCGCCGCCTGACAGCCTGGTGTGCCCAAATGCAGATCCGAGATGAAGATGGCCCGGTAGCGCTTGCCCGGCAACTCGTCGTCGGGCGAGCCGGCATCGTCAGACCAGCCTTCGCCATGCCAGGGCCCCATCGCGTCAAAGGCGGCCCGCATCATGCCCCCAGAAAGTGTTTGCGGTAGCGCGTAGGCAGATCGGCGATGCGCATCAGCATGGGCAGGTCAGCGGTATTGAAATCCGGATCCCATGCGGGCGCGCCCAGCACTTTGGCACCGAGTCTCAGATAGCCTTTGATGAGAGCCGGGGGTTCGATGTCCAGGCTGCCATCCAGCGCTTCCACCGGCAGCGGCAAGCGCGGAATCACCTGGTACTCGATCGGTGCGAGGTGTGTCGCCTTAAGCTGGCGCCAGATGCTCGCTGCGGCATCGCCACTGAGCACCCCGTTGTGCAGCATGGGAATGCTGGCACAGCCCACCATGGTGTCGAGCTGGTTGCGCACCATGAACTCGGCCAATGCCCCCCACAGGGCCATGATGACACCGCCATGCCGGTGGTCCGGGTGGACGCAGCTTCGACCCAGCTCGACCATGCGGTCGCGCAGAGAACGCAGGCGTGTCAGATCGAACTCCGTATCGCTGTAGGTTCCCCCGACGCGCCGGGCTTGTGCCGGTGTGAGAACGCGGTAGGTACCAATGACTTCCTGGCTCGCCTGGTCTCTCACGAGCAGGTGTTCACAGAAGTCATCGAACAGATCCACGTCATGACCAGGCACCGTTGTGTTGAGCCGGGCGCCCATTTCATTGGCAAACACCTCGTAACGCAGCTTCTGGGCCTGTCTGACTTCATCGTGATGCCTGGCCCATGCCACCGAGATGCCCTTGTCCGCAGCCGGCGACGTGCGTGGTGCCGGGCTTGGCGCTGTCAAAACGGCTTGCTGCTGCCGGACTTTGGGCTTGGCTTTGAATACAAGCGAAAACGGGAAGGTCGGGTTAGGTAGCTCTTTCATTTTCTTCTCCTCTCAAATGCTGGTTTCATGTCGTTTGAAAAAAAGCCCCGAAAAGCGGGGCTTGCTTGCATCAGGTGCCAACAGCACCGCCGTCCTTGCGTCGGATCACAACCGTTGCGGAGCGCGGTCGCCCCCCAGCCGGACCATCGGGCCAGTTGCTGATGGCTTGGGGGTTGACTGGGTCACTGCGCTCACTCGCGGTCTCTCCCGGGTGCTGGATATTGATGAAGACGGCGCGACGGTCCGGTGTGAAGGCGAGTCCCGTTATCTCGCAGCCCGAAGGCCCTGTCAGGAAACGCTTGGCCTGGCCCGAGACCGGGTCGGCACACAGCATCATGTTGTTGCCCATGCGCTTGCAGGAACCCTTGTGCATGGCAGAGGTCGAGATGTCCGTCTGGATCCACAACATGCCGCCCGCATCGAAAGCAAGTCCATCCGGGCTGCCGTACATGTCGCCCTGGACGTCGCCGCGGTAAGGGGGCTTGTCAGTGCCCGGATCGCCCGCTAGCGGAAAATGCATCCAGCGAAAATCCTGCGCTGCGGCATCATTGGACTCACCATGACCCTCGCGCCAGCGGATGATGTGCCCCATGATGTTGTCACCACGCGGATTGGCCTCGTCGATATCCCGCCCGGGCTGGCCTCGCTGCTTGTTGTTCGTCAGTGTGACGAACACCTCGCCTGTATGCGGGTGCACCGCGATCCATTCAGGCCGATCCATCTTGGTTGCACCAGCCTGGTCGGCGGCCTGCCGGGTCCGGATCAGGATGTCGGCCTGGCTCGCAAATCCGTTCTCGGGCGTGAGTCCATTTTCACCCTGCGTCAGCGCCAGCCAGCGGCCATGCCCCGCGGCATCAAAACGGGCCACATGCAGGGCACCATGGTCGAGCAAGTCACGATTGGCCTTGATTCCACCAGGCTTGACCTTGTCGCGCGAGACAAACTTGTAGATGTACTCAAAGCGCTCATCGTCGCCCATGTAGACCACTACGCGACCGTCCTGACTCAATGTGGTGATCGCCCCCTCATGCTTGATACGCCCCAGAGCCGTGCGCTTGATAGGGGTGTGCGTTGGATCCATCGGGTCGAGCTCCACCACCCAACCGAACCGGTTCGGCTCATTGGGATGTCTTGCCACATCAAAACGCTCGTCATGTTCGTGCCAGCGATAACCCCAGCCCTGGTGTCGCAAGCCATAGCGTTGCTCATCGGCATTCGGGGTTGTCGATGCGGAGAAGTAACCATTCCAGTTCTCTTCGCAAGTCAGGTAGGTACCCCAGGGTGTCTGGCCTGCAGCACAGTTATTGAGCGTGCCGAGCACGTGGCTGCCTGAAGGGTCTGCCTCCGTCTTGAGCAAGTCATGCCCCCTGGCCGGGCCGCTCACCGCCATGGGGGTGCTGGCGGTGATGCGCCTGGCGAAGGCTGATTTCGGCATCACCCGCCATTGGCCTTGCCGCTCGATCACTTCAATGATGCTCACCCCATGCGCAGCCTGGGACTTGCGCACCTTCTCGGCACTCCAGTGCTGCATGCCATCGGCATGCAGCAGGCCATCGTCGGTGTATTCATGGTTGATGGCCAGTAGTCCGTGGCGGGGATTTCCGTCGATCGGGAAAAACGCCATGCCGTCGTGGTGCATGCCAGCCTGAAGCGTCTGCTCCTCCCAGGTATTGGAGCCATCCGCCTTGAAAACCGGCGCCCCGGCGGCCATGCCCACGGCATCCCCCCAGCGATATAGTACGTTCGCCACATATTCCGGCGGCACCTGCAACGTATCGGCAACCGACACCGGCACAGCCGTAAAACCTAGCGGCAGTGGTTGCGACCAGCCTGCGCTCATCGCCAGCGTGTGTGAGCCCAGCAACATGGCCACCGCCCCCGCGGTGCACTTGAACACATGGCGGCGTGCGGTGTCGACTTCGTGCAGCGTCAGGTTGGGCGCACCGTTAACGCCTACATCCTGATCGAAGCTTTCCCCAAAACCCCTGCCCATGATTCACTCCGCAACGTGATTGATGCGGGAAGTTTGGCAAGCTGCCGTGACATCAGCATGTCATCCAAATGGCATTTGTGTGACAGGCGCGCCGGGCCTGTTCTGGGGAACAAGCCTGGAACATTGTGGGCGCGGGGGCACACTGCTGGCCGGTGCCGTACGGCCTCATCAGCAGCCCGGTGGGCCGCAGCAGGATTATTTGCTGGACTTGGTGTCGTTGTAGCGACCGTAGCTCTGGAGTCGCTCATAGCGGCGATCCAGCAGCTCCTTGACCTTGAGGTCGCTAACCTGGCGATAGGCATCCACCAGCGCGCGTTTGAGGAAAGCGGCCATCTGCTTGTGGTCGCGGTGGGCACCGCCCACAGGCTCGTTGACAATCTTGTCGACCAGCCCCAGCGCCTTGAGCCGGTGTGCCGTGATGCCCAATGCATCCGCGGCTTCCTGCGCCTTCTCCGAGGTTTTCCACAAAATAGAAGCACACCCTTCGGGACTGATGACGGAATAGACCGAATACTGCAGCATCAGGACCTGATCGGCCACCGAAATCGCCAGCGCGCCGCCAGACCCCCCCTCGCCAATGATGGTGGTGATGATGGGCACTTCGAGTTGCGCCATCTCGAAAATGTTGCGGCCAATGGCTTCCGACTGGCCACGCTCCTCGGCGTCGATACCGGGATAGGCACCGGGCGTATCCACAAAGGTAAACACCGGCAGCTTGAATTTTTCGGCCGTCTTCATGAGACGCAGCGCCTTTCGGTAGCCCTCAGGCTTGCTCATGCCAAAGTTACGCATGCCGCGCTCTTTGGTGTCGCGCCCCTTTTGCTGGCCCAGCACCATGCAGGCCATGCCATTGAAGCGTGCCAGGCCACCGACGATGCTCAGATCATCTGCAAAATGCCTGTCGCCGTGCAGCTCCACGAAATCCGTGAAGATTTCGTTGATGTAGTCCAGCGTGTAAGGTCGCTCAGGATGCCGTGCGATTTTGGTCACACGCCAGGGCGTGAGGTCGCTGTAGATATCCTTGGTGAGCTGCTGGCTTTTTTTGCTCAGCTGGTTGATCTCCTCGGAGATATCCACCGCGGATTCGGTCTGCACATAACGCAGTTCTTCAATTTTGGATTCGAGTTCGGCAATTGGTTGCTCGAAATCGAGAAATGTTTTTTTAGCCACGGATCAGCTCCATTCAATACTCAATAGGCCACGGGGACCGGATCGAGAGAGCGCCAAATATACCAAGTTGCGACACTGCAATAGGGATCCCATGCGGCAGCCACTTCGCGCACATCGCTGCGGCTGACCACGTCGTCGGAAAAATAGCTTTTGCTGATGCCGTTAATCAGGCCAATATCGTCGAGCGGCAACACATTCGGACGCATCAGGTGAAAGATGAGAAACATTTCGGCCGTCCAGCGGCCGATCCCGCGAATGCCCACCAGCTCGGCGATGACATCCTCATCAACCATGCTCTCCCAGGCCTGGACCCTGATCGCACCGCTGTCGAAGTGCAGCGCCAGGTCCACCAGATACTCCACCTTGCGTACGCTCAGACCCGCAGCACGCATGTCATCGACCTTCAGCTTGAGCACATTGGCCGCACTCATCTTGCGCGGCAGCTTGGCAAATCGATCCCAGACCGTCTGCGCGGCCTTGACCGATATCTGTTGCCCCACAATGCTGCGAGCCAGCGTCGTGAAGGCATCACCCCGGGATTGCAGGCAAGCATCGCCGAACTGGGGGATCAACCGCTTCATGACGCGGTCTTTTTTCATCAGGTGCTTGCAGGCATCACCCCAGTAGTCTGGCGTAAACACCTCAATTGCTACACTTTTAGCAGCACCCATCACATATGCTCCAAGGGCTGGAGGCCAAAAGCAATGAAAAGCTTCACTGGGTAACCTCCCAGGTCGTGCCAGCTGGCGTGTCCTTGAGCACAATGCCTTGCGCCAGCAACTCATTGCGTATGCGGTCCGACTCCGCAAAATCCTTGGCCTTTTTGGCAAGGCTGCGCTGCGTGATCAACTGCTGGATCGCCGCTTCATCGAGTGTGGCACCGGCATGCAGGAAGTCTTTGGGATGCCCCTGCAGCAATCCCAGGCAGCCCCCGAGCGCCTTGAGCAAACCAGCCAGTTCGGGTGAGTGGGTCTTGTTGACTTCGGTGGCCAGTTCAAACAGCACCGCAACGGCCTCGGGCGTGCCGAAGTCCTCATCCATGGCTGCCTTGAAACGGGCCGCAAAGGGATTGCTCCAGTCCAGTACCGTCTCTGCGGGCGGCACCAGATCCAGTGCGGTGTAGAGGCGTTTGAGCGAGGCTCGCGCATCGTCCAGATGCACATTGCTGTAATTAAGCGGGCTGCGGTAGTGGGTCCGGACGATGAAAAAGCGCACGCTCTCGGCATCGTACTGGCCGAGAACCTCCCGGATCGTGAAGAAATTGCCCAGGCTTTTGGACATCTTCTCGCTGTCCACATTGATGAAGCCGTTATGCATCCAGACCTGGGCCAGCGGCTTGCCGAACGCCCCCTCGCTCTGGGCGATCTCGTTTTCGTGGTGAGGGAATTGCAGGTCTGCGCCACCGCCGTGGATATCAAAGCTCTCGCCCAGCAGCTCGCAACTCATGGCGGAGCACTCAATGTGCCAGCCTGGGCGCCCCTCTCCGTAGCTGCCATTCCATTTGGCCTCTTGAGGTTCACTCGGTTTGGCTGACTTCCAGAGCACGAAATCCAGCGGATCTTCCTTGCCATCCAGCACGGCAACCCGCTCGCCAGCCCGCAACTCGTCGAGCGACTTGCCACTGAGCCTGCCGTAGCCGGGAAACTTGCGCACGGCGTAGTTCACATCGCCACCGGGAGCACGGTAGGCCAGGCCTTTTTGCTCCAGCAGGCCGATCAGGTTCAGCATCTGCGGCACATACTGGGTGGCACGCGGCTCGTGACTGGGCCGCTCGATGCCCAGTGCATCGGCATCCTCATGCAGGGCCTCGACCATGCGGTTGGTCAAAGCGGTGATGGTTTCGCCGTTTTCCAGGGCCCGCTTGATGATCTTGTCATCAATGTCAGTCACATTGCGAACATAGGTCACGCGCAGGCCGCTGGCCTTGAACCAGCGCTGTACCACGTCAAAAGCCACCATGGAGCGGGCATGGCCAAGATGGCAGAGGTCATACACCGTCATGCCACAGACGTACATGCGGACATGACCCGCCTCGATCGGAGAAAATGATTCCAGCGCACGCGAAAGCGTGTTGTATATGCGCAAACTCATGAATGTTTTGTAATGCCGGCGCCGAAAGCAGAATACGCAATCGATGTCATCAGCGGCTGACGAAAAAGGATGGGTTATGGTTGGGGCAGCAAATTGCACCCCTCGGCTACAATTCAGCGCAGTATATAGCCCCCGTGTCCGGGCTTACGCCGTACTCGACTCAAAAGGCTTATGAACTACCTCCGATCCATAGTATCCCGCACCCTGCCCCTGCTCGCCTGTTTTGCAGCCCTGTCCTTGAGCGTTGCCCGTGCCGATGAGTACGGTGACGTCAACAAGCTCATCAGTACGAACAAGCTGGGTGAGGCCATGTCCAGAGCCGACCAGTACCTGGCGGCAAAACCCCGTGACCCCCAGATGCGCTTCCTCAAAGGCGTCATCCAGCGCGAGTCTGGCAAGACCAACGATGCGATCAGTACCTTCACCAAGCTGACGGAAGACTATCCCGAGTTGCCCGAGCCCTACAACAACCTCGCGGTGCTGTATGCCTCCCAGAACCAGTTCGACAAGGCTCGCGCTGCGCTGGAAATGGCAATCCGTACCAATCCGAGCTATGCCACGGCCCATGAAAACCTGGGCGATGTCTATGCCAAGCTGGCCAGCCAGGCCTATAGCAAGGCCCTGCAACTCGATGGCAGTCCCGCTGTCCCACCCAAGCTCTCGCTGATTCGTGAGTTGTTCAGCCCCGGCGCCAAGGGTCAGCGCCCCACGCTGCCGGCCACCCCGGCACCTGCAACGCCTGAGCCCGCAGCCACCGCGCCAGCCGTCACAACGGCGGCTGCGGCACCAGCACAAGTTACCCCCAAGGCTGCGGCCCCTTCACCGGCCAAGGCGGCCGTTGCAGCAGACGCAGCGCCCAAAGCTGTCGAAGCTGCCGTTCACGCCTGGGCGGCGGCCTGGTCGGCCAAAGACATGACGGCCTATCTGGCCGCCTATGGCAAAGAGTTTGATCCTCCTGGCAAGCAGACGCGAAGCGCCTGGGAAGCCGAGCGGCACCTGAGAATTACCGAAAAAGCCCATATCAGCGTTAAACTGACAGGCTTGAATGTCAGCGTTTCCGGGAATATGGCCACCGCCAAATTCCGGCAGGAGTACGAATCAGATGCACTGAGCGTATCCAGCCGCAAGGTCCTTCAATTGGGCAAGACCGGCGACCGCTGGCTGATCATCAAGGAGAGCACTGGCGGATGAGACTGCGAGCCCGAGTACCGATGTTCCCATTTGCATATCGCATGAACAGGAAAAATCTTGCCCACCTGTCACTTGTTGCAGCCTTGCTGGCTGCCATGGCAGGTCACGCCATCGCCGGCAAGAAACAACCGCCCGCCGAGTCAGCCGCGGCATCTTCAGCCAAACCAGCTGGCAACGGAAATGCCGAGGCACGTCTGATCGAGGTGTACCGCCTGGTCGGCAAAGCCCAGACCCGTGAGGCACTGGGCAAAGCCACCAGTCTTGTCAAAGACTATCCCAACTTCCAGCTGGCGCAACTGGTCTACGGTGACTTGCTCGCAGCACACGCCAGACCCCTGACTACCCTGGGCGATATCCCGCCACAACTCAGCCGCAGTGCAGGGCCGGTACTTGCCGAACTGCGCGATGAGTCGCAAAAGCGTCTCAAGGCCCTGCGCGAGCGGCCCCTGCCAGGCACCATTCCATCCCAGTTTCTTTCGCTGTCCCCTCGCAACAGGCATGCCATTGCCGTGGACGCCTCCCGCTCCCGTCTTTACCTGTTCGAAAACGGCAGCAACGGCCTGCGCATGATTGCGGACTACTATATTTCAGTGGGCAAGCTGGGGATCGAGAAGCAGTCCGAAGGTGACCAGCGCACCCCGCTGGGGGTGTACTTCATCACGAGCAACCTCGACCCCAAGTCTCTGCGGGACTTCTACGGTTCCGGCGCCTTGCCGATCAACTACCCCAACGTTCTGGACAGCAAACGCGGCAAGACGGGCAGCGGGATCTGGCTACACGGCACCCCCTCCAACCAGTTTTCCCGTGCACCTCTGGCCACCGATGGTTGTGTCGCCATGGCGAATCCGGACTTGGAACGCATCATCAAGACGGTTGAAGTCCGCACCACGCCGGTGGTGATTGCGCAATCCCTCCAATGGGTTCAGCATCACAGCGTGAAGGCGCAAAGCAAGCCCTTCGAGGCCACGCTGGCGGCTTGGCAAAACGCCAAATCGAGTGGCAACATGGATCGCCTGCTGAGCTTTTATACACCCGACTTCAGCAGCAACGGCAAAAGTCTCAGCGAGTGGGCACCGGCCTTGCGCAGCGAACTCAACAAGGTCCGCGGCCGTGGCATCCAGCTCAAGGACTTGTCCTATCTGCGCTGGACTGATGCGTCCGATACCATGGTCGTGACGTTTGGTGAAGTCACCGACGGCACACGATCTGGCCCCACCAAACGACAGTACTGGGTCCGTGAGGGCGACCAGTGGAAAATATTCTATGAAGGCGTGATCGGATGAGGCTCCCTTTGGCCGGCCTGTCCCGGCGCCGTGTTGGGCTGCTCGCTGGCCTGCTACTGATCACCCTCCCCGTCTTTGCCCTGGACGCTCCTAAAGTCAAATTCGCCACGACAGCAGGTGAATTCGTGGTTGAGCTCTATCCAGACAAGGCGCCTAAAACCGTAGAGAACTTTCTTCAGTATGTGAAGGACAAGCATTACGACGGCACCCTGTTTCACCGCGTGATCGACAACTTCATGGTTCAGGGTGGTGGTTTTGACGGGTCCTATGCTCAGAAGAAAACACGCCCGCCCGTGGCACATGAAGGGCGCGAGGCGCTGGCCAAAGGCGGCTCGCGCAATGTAGTGGGCACGCTGGCCATGGCCCGTACCAATGACCCGAACTCTGCAACGGCCCAGTTCTTCATCAACGTGAAGGACAACGACTTTCTGGACCCCACCCTGATTCCTCCTGGCGACCCCGTGCCCCGCTTCGAATACCAGGGCCGTACCTATGTCAACACGCCACGCGCCAACCTGTTGAATGCGCCCCAGCTGTATGGCTACACCGTGTTTGGCAAGGTCATCAGTGGCATGGATACCATCGACAAAATCAAAGCCACCCCTACGGGAGCCGGCGGACCGTTTCCAAGCGATGTCCCCAAGATCCCCATCTTCATTAACTCAGCCATATTGGTGAAATAAATCATGAGCAACCCACAAGTCGAACTCCATATTGCTGGCCAGGGCGTCATTACGCTTGAACTGGACCAGGACAAGGCGCCCAAATCCGTCGCCAATTTCCTGGACTATGTGAATAAGGGCCATTACAACAACACCATTTTTCACCGCGTCATTCCCGGTTTCATGGTCCAGGGCGGCGGTTTCGAGCCTGGCATGAACCAGAAATCCTCCGGCAAGCCGATCGACAACGAAGCCAACAACGGCCTCAAAAACGACCACTACACCGTGGCCATGGCCCGTACCAATGACCCACACTCGGCCACTGCGCAGTTCTTCATCAACGTCTCGGACAATGGTTTCCTCAACCACACAGCCCCCACCGCTCAAGGCTGGGGCTACGCGGTGTTTGCCAAGGTGGTCTCGGGTACCGAAGTGGTCGACAAGATCGCAGCCGTGGCAACCGGGCGCAAGGGCTTTCACGATGACGTCCCGAAAGAGGACGTGGTGATCGAGAAAGCTGTCGCGCTATAAGTCCGGCCAAGCCGCTATCTCGTCAGCGCCGCACGGAATCCCCGTGTCCACGTCCCCGGTCACTTCCTGGCACACGGCGTTGAGCCTGCCGGCAAAGTGGTCTGAGCTGCAGGCACCTGCACACTGGCAGCAGCTTGACTTCATCTCCGACCTGCACCTCCAAGTTTCCGAGCCCGCCAATCTGGCGGCTTGGGAGCGCTACATGACGCATACCCAGGCTGATGCGATCTTCATCCTCGGGGATCTGTTTGATGTCTGGATCGGTGACGATGTCCTCACATCACCGGCTCAGGAAAGTTCGGAGCCATCCCCATTCGAGCAACGCTGCGTTCGCATGCTGCAGGCGGCAGCCAGGCGTTGCAGCGTGTTTTTCATGCATGGCAACCGGGATTTTCTGGTCGGCTCTGACTTCATTCGTGCCTGCGGCATCTCCATGCTGGAGGATCCCACCGCGCTGGTATTTGCCGGCCAGCGCTGGCTGCTGTCCCACGGCGATGCGCTCTGCCTGGATGACACCGACTACATGCAGTTCCGGGCCCTGGTGAGAACGACAGAGTGGCAGCGGACATTTCTGGACAAACCCCTGGCTGAGCGCAAAGCCATTGCCCAAGGCCTCCGCCAGCAGAGCGAAGCACGCAAACAATCAGGGGCGGTGTATGCCGATGTGGATCCAGCAGCGGCAACCCAATGGCTGAACACCACGCAGTGCACACAGCTGATCCATGGCCACACCCATAAACCCGCCGATCATCTCATCGGTGGGGACCTTCACCGCATCGTTTTGAGTGACTGGGACATGCAAGCGACGCCGCCACGTGCCGAGATCTTGCGATTAAGCCTGGCACCGCATTTGCCGCAAGCTCAAGTTCACCGACAACGCCTGTCACCCGACTCGGTCTGAGCCCATCATGCTGGAACGCATCATGGCCTGGACGCGCGAGCGCATGAACTCCCGCAGGCTGATTCCGCTACCACTGTGGAAACACACTCTATCAAGCTACCCATTTTTAGCCCAACTGACGCCAGATGAACAGTCACGTCTACGCCAGCTTTGCCAACTGTTTCTCAGTGTCAAGGAGTTCACCGCAGCCAACGGTCTCCAGTTGACCGATGAGATCACCGTGGCCATTTCGGCTCAAGCCTGCTTGCCGATTCTCAATATGGGAGCAGCACACCAGATGATCCACTGGTATGACGATTTTGTCGGCATTGTGGTCCATCCGACCGGGATGGTTGCAAGGCGAGAGAGGATGGACGCTGCAGGCGTGGTTCACGCCTACAGCGAAGTCCTGTCAGGCGAGGCCATGACGGGCGGCCCAGTGACACTGAGTTGGCAGGACGTACGAGCCGGGGCAGATCGTACGGAGGCAGGCCATAACGTCGTGATCCATGAATTCACCCACAAGCTGGACATGCGCGACGGTGAGGCCAATGGTTGTCCACCCTTGTGGCCGGACTTCATGGATGCAGGCAGTGCCCGGCAAGCACGCATCATCTGGATGACGGTCTTGCAAAAGGAATTCCTGAACTTTCGCGAACAAGTCATTCAAGCTGAACGCTTTGGCCGCCCTGCCCCCTGGATGGACAGCTACGGCGCCACGTCAGCGGTCGAGTTCTTTGCCGTCGCCAGTGAGGCCTACCATGTCAATCGTTTGCGATTTTCTGAGGAATTCCCCGAAATGCGCACACTGTTCGATGCCTTTTTCCAATCTGGCCAAACCAGCCGCTGAAGGCTCCGCAAGAGTCCGGACGCGCCTTAGCGTTTGAGCAACACCTTCAGGGCATTCTGCAGGCGGCGGGCCTGTGCAGCCTCGTGTTCACAAGCCAGGATACGGGCTACATCCTGCCCCCAGGTTTGCGCAGGCAAGGGATCATTGCGCCGGGTCAACAACTGCAGTTGCAAGGCTCGGCGCTCATCCAGATGCTCTGCAGGGGTAGGTATCTCAGCCGCCATTTCCAGCCGCAGCAGGGCCTCGCCAGCCTGACCGGTGGGCGCCTGCTGCAAGGCCTGGCTCCAGCTACTGCGTGCAGCCCCTGCCGTTCGGTTGTCGAGCTCCTTGCTGCCAGGCAGCAAGGCGACATCGCGTTTTTCCCAGGCTGTGAGCAACTGGGTCAAGGCCTCTCCATGTGCCTGCATGGCCAGTTTTTTCAATGCCTGTTGGGCATGATCCAGTGCATCTCGCTGGGCCCGGAAAGCCGCATCACCGAGACGGGGGGCCTCCACCCAGGGCCCACGCGTGTCGCCACGCGTGCCACGTGCCTCCGTACGGTCAGCGGAACGAAAATCTCTCGCCCCGCCCCTGGCACCGTCCTTGCGGTCTCCAAACTTGCCACGCGGCGCAACCATTGGCTCAGCCTTTTTCATGCCAGGCCGGTCATCTCCGCGCACGGCAACCACCGGCTTGGGGGCAGCTTTGGGTGCGGCGACTGACGCGGCTGTTTGGCTCGGCGCCTCTTCGGGCGAAGATGACTCTTTCACTTCATTCTCATCAGCAGGCCTGGGCTCAGAGGCACCCGTGACGTCCTGAGCAGGCGCGGCCCCTGCAACAGGTTCATGGGCTGACTCAGCTTGTACCGCCGCGCGGGCCTGAGCCTGCCCCCGCAAGGCGGCATCCAGGGCATCCATGGCGGAACGGATTTTTTGCGCGTCACCCGAAGCATTGGCGGCTTCCAGCGCTTTGGCCTCCTCCAGCACCACACGGTCGCGCTCACTCAGCGATGCCGCTGCTTTCTCTCTGTCTGCCGTCTTTCGGTTGAACGCCTCATCGATCGGCTTGCGAAATGCATCCCAAAGCTTTTGCTCCTGGCGCCGCTCAAGGGGAATGGCATGCGCCTCAGCTTGCCAATGCTGTTGCAGCGCCTTGACCGCATCGACTCGAAGCACTGGTGCCGCACCCAGCACAACAGCCTCCTCCACCATGGCCTGGCGACGAGCCAGGCTCTGCTTCTGCACAGCCTCCAGCGGAGCAGCCGCATTGCCAATCGCGGCTTTCCAGAGTGGCTGCATCTCGGCAAAGGCCTTCTCACTCAGGTGACCCGCCTCGCGCCAGCGGTCTGCAAACTGGTGCAGGATACGGTTGAAGCCTTTCCAATCGTCATCCAGTGCCGTGGTATTGGCGGCAGCCCATGCATTGACCTCCGCTATCAACGCCAGCCGCTGGGCCTTGTGTTCTGCCGCATCGGCCTTGACCTTCTCCAGCCAGGCTTGCACAACTTTGTAGGCTTCGTTGCACGCGTCGTCAAAGCGCTTCCAAAGCGCATGGTTCGGCACGCCCCCCTGATCCGTCTGCTTCCACTGCTCCCGCAGGCTGCGCAGGCTGTCCTGCATTTTTCGCCCACCTACGGCTTGTCCTTCAGGCCGCTTGAGCAAGCCTTCGGCCTTGACCACCAACTCCTCGCGCAACTGATCCGCACGCCAGCGCTGCCAACCCTCCAGTTCTCCCGCCGCAGCAAGCGCCGCATGCACTTGCCCCTCCAGCTTGCCGTCAATGACTTTACCGAACTCCTTGAGCGCATTACGCAAGGCCGCAGCAGCCCCAGCACTGGCTTTGCCATGCCCCTCAGAGATTTCTTGCTCCAATTTTGATAGCACCTCACGCACTGCATTCGTGGCTTTATCGCGTATTTGAGGGTCAATTTTTGGCTTCACCGGCTGCGTTACCGGCTCCAGCGGCACGCCTCGAGCCAGCCGCAATTCGTCAGCCCATACTGGCACAGGCGGAAGGACGGCCAAAGCATCCTCTGCTGCGGCAACCGTCTGGGTCAACGCGCCATTGAAGGCATCCCACACGACCAGGAGCTGGTTACGCGAGGCCTCCAGCAGAGGGGGGAACTTGGCATCCACACTGAGCCAATTGCCATCGGCCTGCAAGTCTGCCGCTTGCGATTGCCAATGCGCGACATCTGCACGCAGGGTGTCCCATACTCCTTGGGCATCACGCCATGACTTTGTTGACAGCACCTCGATGCGTTGAGCCAGCAAGACGGCAGCTTCACGCTGGACCTGGACCCGGTGCTGCAAGTCCTCAATTACTTTGACACGCTCGGCCAACTGACTCTTGAGGTCGGCCAAAGGCTCCTTGCTCAATGGTGCCCCGGCCTTTGCTGCATCACGCTGCCAGGCCAGCGCGTCCGCGATATTAAGCTTGCCTGTCTCCAGCAGAGACT
This sequence comes from Gammaproteobacteria bacterium, assembly GCA_018815325.1. Lineage (GTDB taxonomy): Bacteria > Pseudomonadota > Gammaproteobacteria > Burkholderiales > Burkholderiaceae_C > JAHIYE01. The sequence continues at coordinate 99,562 of JAHIYE010000010.1, forward strand.
GGGCCTTCTGCGCCCACTCTGCGGCAATAGCCTCCTGCCCTTTGGCTCTTTTGATTTCATCGAGCTTTTCACGAAGTGGCTTTGCCGCGCCTTTGTCCTTGACGCTCAGTTCCTTAAAGACTTCCTGCATTTGCTCGAGGCTTGGGTCTCGGGCCAGCCATTCACGCACGCGCGCGGCTCGCTCGCCAGAAGTAGGCGCCGTAAAGGCCCCTGAGGTCAGGACATCCAGATGCTGTGTATCGTGGGATTTGGAGGTAGCTTGCGTCACGTCGGTGGCTTCGGGTAAGGTGGATTGGCAAATAAGAGCCAAACCTCTATTTTCACAGGGTTTTGGCCAAGCCGACGCTCCGGGCTCCAAATACAAGAAAGCCCGGAGAGTTGGCCTGAAGCCAACTTGCCGGGCTCGACAGCTGGCTCAAGGCCCATGCCGTCATGGTTTAGCAGAAGGGAGAGTCGAGTCCCCAATGCACAGGAAGCAAGAGATTACTTCCAAAATTTGCCGGGATCGCTTCATCCAGGCCACCCGAAGGTAGGGACTGGCTACTGCCGACAGATTGCTTGTTCACACAAGCATGGCAAGAATAGTCCCGCCCGATACCGAATTCAAATTGAATTTTCAATCAAAAAATCAAGCTGATTGATCTCACCCCGTTTCCCCACTTCAACCAAGCATGGCGCGGACCTCAACGGTTTCGTTACATTTAACACGTATATAGATTTACTTTAATATTCTTGACTTGATATATTGAGCCACCTAAAATTCGCCCGTCCCCGACCTTTATAGGGGACAACCCGAATCCCGCTGCCGACCCCGGCTAAATCAATTCTTGCCAATGTCTGGATGACGATGCAGGATATTGATGGCGTATCCAACCAGACGAGGTGCCTCTGTCATGACACTGCCAAGCAGTACTTCATCACAAGGCCCACGCGAGAAGAGGTAGTGCTATGACAGCGACAGAAAAACTCAGCCGAGGCATACGGACTTTCGCATCCGATGTGGCTCAGGGCTTTTTTGAAATCACACACAACGGCTTTGCCCTCTTGGGACTGGTCGTGATGTTTGCCGCCATCACCCTGACGGCCCGGCCTGAACTGCGACAGGCGGGAGAGCTGCAGTTGATGAGTTGGCTTAAATCCCGCCAGATCACGATCATGGGTATTGAAGTGGACGCGGATGCGATTGAGCGCGCCACTGCGCTCAATCCCAAAGACTTGCCCAAGCAACAGGCCGCCGTCGCCTACTGGCTCAGCAAGAAATACCGTGTGGCACCAGAGCCTCTGAGTGCCTTGGTTGCCGAAGCCTATGAAATCGGTGCCCGTATACAGCTCGACCCCACCCTGATTCTTGCCGTCATGGCCGTGGAATCCGGCTTTAACCCCTTTGCGCAGAGCCCCGTGGGTGCGCAGGGGTTGATGCAGGTCATGACCCGGGTGCACAGTGACAAATACGAAAGCTTTGGAGGAAAACTAGCCGCCTTTGACCCGCTGACCAATCTGCGTGTAGGCACCAAAGTGCTTCAGGAGTGCATCGAACGCGCTGGCTCGCTGGAAGGCGGTTTGCGCTACTACGTTGGCGCTGCCAACCTGCCAGACGATGGTGGCTATGCGATGAAGGTCATGGCTGAGCATGCCCGTCTGTATCTTGTTGCCACGGGACGCGCTTTGCCAAGCCAACCGCCCCTGTTGATCCCGGTGGTCTCGCCGGCCAAGTCAAATGCTTATGTCGAAAAGGTAGCAACCCTCGCCAACCCCTGAGCTGAAACGGCAGCCGGAACCCCGGCCCTTCCTCTCAGCTACACTTACACAGTACGCGACTGGCGATAAGCGCACGGGCTCAAGTGGCCCGTTGTGCTGACGTGGGACACCACGGGGGAGCGTACCGCACGGGTCATAAGACCGATGCGTTTAGCCGTTCGCCTGGGCAGCCCTTGTTTATCCAGACAGGGACCAGCGTCTTCCCGGACTGCCATGTACAACCGCAATATTCTTGTAGAACAAACCGATCCCGAACTCTGGGCCGCCATCCAGGCCGAAAACGCCAGGCAAGAACACCACATCGAGCTGATTGCCAGCGAAAACTACGCTTCGCCAGCCGTCATGGCGGCACAAGGCTCCCAACTTACCAACAAATACGCTGAGGGCTATCCTGGCAAGCGCTACTACGGTGGCTGCGAGCACGTGGATGTGGCCGAGCAATTAGCGCTTGACCGTATCAAGCAGATCTTTGGTGCCGATGCCGCCAACGTGCAGCCTCATTGCGGCGCCTCGGCCAACGAAGCTGTCTTCCTGGCTTTCCTCAAGCCCGGTGACACCATCATGGGCATGAGCCTGGCCGAAGGTGGCCACCTGACCCATGGCATGGCCTTGAACATGAGCGGCAAGTGGTTCAACGTCATTTCCTACGGCCTGAATGCCAAGGAAGAGATCGACTATGACGCCATGGAGAAAAAGGCGCAAGAGAGCAAGCCGAAGCTCATCATCGCCGGTGCCTCGGCCTATTCGCTGGCCATTGACTTCGCCCGCTTTGCCAAAGTAGCCAAGGACGTTGGCGCGATTTTCATGGTGGACATGGCCCATTACGCTGGCCTCATTGCTGCAGGCGTCTACCCCAACCCGGTACCGCATGCCGACGTGGTGACATCCACGACTCACAAAAGCCTGCGTGGCCCGCGCGGCGGCATCATCCTCATGAAGGCCCAACACGAGAAAGCCATCAACAGCGCCATCTTCCCTGGCTTGCAAGGCGGCCCGCTGATGCACGTAATCGCGGCCAAGGCAGTGGCGTTCAAGGAGGCGCTGACGCCCGAGTTCAAAACCTATCAGCAGCAGGTCCTGAAAAACGCCCAAGTTGTGGCCGAGACACTGACCCAGCGAGGCCTTCGTATCGTCAGTGGCCGTACGGAAAGCCACCTGATGCTGGTCGATCTCCGCTCCAAGGGCATCACCGGCAAGGAAGCCGAGGCTGTGCTGGGTTCTGCCCACATGACCATCAACAAGAATGCCATCCCGAATGACCCCGAAAAGCCCATGGTCACCAGCGGCGTTCGCATTGGCACACCCGCCATGACCACCCGAGGCTTCAAGGATGAGGAAGCACGCATGACGGCCAACCTGATCGCGGATGTGCTCGACAACCCGCGTGACGAGACCAACATTGCTGCGGTACGTGCCAAGGTCAATGCGCTGACCAGCCGCTTCCCGGTCTACCGCTAAGTCAGCGATTTGCTACTGACGCGATGAAATGCCCCTTCTGCGGCCACTCTGAAACCCAGGTGGTTGAAACCAGGATATCCGAAGAAGGGGACTTCATCCGGCGTCGGCGTCAATGCAGCGACTGCGAAAAACGCTTCACCACGTATGAACGACCGGATGTCAACTACCCCACCATCGTCAAGAAAGACGGGCGTCGCATCGAGTACGACCGCATCAAAGTGCTGGCTTCGATGAACCTGGCCTTACGCAAACGCCCGGTGAGCACCGAGCAGATCGACAGCGCCATTGAACGCATCGAGGAAAAACTGCTTACACTGGGCTTGCGCGAGTTGCCTTCACAACGAGTCGGGGAACTCGTGATGCGCGAACTCAAGAAGCTCGACAAGATTGCCTATATCCGCTTTGCCAGCGTCTACAGGCGCTTTGAAGATATTGACGACTTCAAGACCTTGGTAGATGAGTTCAGGCGCTAGCCACGCCAGTCAAGAACTCTTACTATTCATTTCCAGCACACCGTGACATCACCCGCTGCCCCCCGGGCACCAGTATTGGTGATAGTAAGTGCTCCACAAGTATCCGCTGTCATCGAGCCTTGGGGCGTGGCGGTCAAGGTATAGGAGTTGCTCGTCACCGCCACCGTCATCGTATAGCGTGGCGCACTAACTGGGATGCTAATCAGCCGCGCGGGTAAAGTTGGGCTATCGGTCCCACCCGACGTTACTGAGTAGCGATTGTTTGCAGAGTAATAACGCTCCATGAATTGCTGCGCTTCCAGCAATGCCGTGCGCGCTTCCGCACGAGCGCCACGCTGGACGTAGGCCGTATAACTCGGATAGGCGATTGCGCCGAGAATGCCAATGATTGCGACCACAATCATTGCTTCAATCAGGGTAAATCCACGAGAGGTTCGCAATGAAAGGGAGCTGCGATTGATGCAATTTGAGTACATGAACAGATCCTAGTTTGATCCCAATTACCGAATGGGAGGATTGATGATTCGGCGCCAAGCCCGGTCTTTGATCGACTTAGCTGTTGTACCCGGAGGAGTGACCTCATCTTCAATACAAGTCATCGTAGAGCTACCTGTTGATACATCGACACCACGATGAAAGCCCGGTAGGCAAACACCGCCGCCAGTATCTTTGTTATCCCCTTTAAGAAAAACGTCAATACCATCTGCATTTGTTGCAAATCCAGTTGAATTTTTGTCCACCGCGTCGATGATTCCATCCCCATTGGTATCGAACATGGGGTATTCAGGATTTTGCCCCGTTAACAACGGGATGAATAAGTTGATTCCGGGTGCTGTCGCGCTGTCACATACAAGTACATTCTGAGCTGGCGCCACCAGTCCGAATAAAGCAATTTTGCTACTGACCAGTTGAGCTGGATAAATCATTCGCATACCAGCTGCAATCACACCCGCAGTGCTGTTTGAAAGATCAAGAAACCAACCTTGACTCGTTGCCCAGTTCACTGCTACGCCGCTGACGTCATAAAAATTTTGCGCATTAGCTCCTGTAAAAACACCGATGGTACGAGGAATCAGCTGACTTCGAGTCAGAGGACGAGGCGTAGTATCACCCGCCAGATCACGCACTCCGTAGATCGTCTGTACTGCACCATTGTTGGCATCAGCTTCCGTCAGTAGTTGACCACTGCCAAACGCAACCAGCGTCCCTCCTAAAGGATGATCCGCAATGACGGGCGCCTGGGTAATGGGTTGAGGCTGGCTGGCACTATCGTAGGCCCGGAAAAATGGCAGCCCTCCGGAGATCGAGAAACCGCTTGAGGCTGTCGCGTCATAGTTCATTTTCCATAACTGCCCTTTGATATCCCCGGCAAAAAGCGCTGTGATGTAGCCCTGCGAGTCTTTCTGTATCGCTACACCGCCCAATCCATTTCCAGGCCCGGCATCAACAGTTAGCTTGTTGATGCTGGCGGTCTCAAGATCCACAACAAACAAAACTGCTTTGCCAGCATCGCTGAAATAGCCATTACCAAACACTGCAACCCATTTACCGTTCGGCAAAACACCGACCCCGATCGGGGAATATACATACCCCAGATCACTGTCGTTACTGCTATTCAACTCCCAGCGAATCGTGGCAGCCCCCAGGTTCGATGTATCAGTTACATCCAGAGCATAGACCCCTCTTCCTCCAGCGCCGAATGAGCCGACCAGATAGTTACGCCAACTCGCCACCGAAGCACCAGGTGCCTTTACATAGGCATCTGTCTCCTGCAGGGCGCCATCGACAAAGAACTGGTGAGGTAGGGTGGTGCCATAGTTCTTATCGGTTAACTTTGGCAAATTCTCATATACCGTTCGCGGAACATACGCAAATACCTCTTTCCCATCCTCTGTCACCGTTGCCCCAAGAGTATCCTTAAATGCATGGAGCATGCCATCATTACTGCCTGAAAACAAAACTGCAGTCCTTGAAGATTTTTGGACAAGAAAAGCGTTATAGGTCGCACCAATCGTTGGCAAGGTCCCATATTTCAAATCAACGTTACCTTTAACCAGCACTGGTGTTCCATTGATGAAGTCACCGAGAACACCATTCCGCTGGCGGAAAGGTTGTCCCGCTCCCTCCTGTGCGCGATTACCACGCAGGAAATCAACGAGTCCATTGGTATATGTTGTGCCGATACTCCCCAAAGCGGACTGATTGGCGGAGCTGATAGTGGCCCAGGTAAATGACACAGCCGCTGGGGTTGACAATCCTGTATCCCACGTAAAGATCTTGCGCTGACTCCAAAGTGGAAGCTTGGCTTCGGCGTTCCAGATGAGAGCGCCGGGTTGGCCATTTGCATCAAGCGCGATGGACTGCACATCACCGGTCCAATCTCCAGTCCGGTACATGGGTACATACTTGCGGTTACTGGTTTGCAAAGTGGTGGCCGCAGCCGCAACACCGGCCTCTCGCAACTCACGCTGTACAGCCTGTCCAAGCGAAGTTCGAATTGCTGAGGCTAACTCGGTTGGATCTTTGGCGCTAAAAAACTCACCCCGGCTATTTAACGCCGCATGCCAGAGGTCATCAATCTCATCGCTTCCCCAAACTTTGGTTGGCGGATCGCTGCTCAATGCACTCAGATCTGTTTTCGGATTCAAAGTGCCCCGCACGCCGAGTCCCACCGTGAAATTCACCATGTTCTGCCAGTAAGCAGGGTTTGTAGTTGAGGCGACAACTTTGTTGTTCGTATCAGGCTGCAGATCACTGTACCAATATTTCATGGCAAAGTCAGCCAGCATATCGCTGCTGCCATCCTTGTAAGGCCTGACTGGTTGGTATGTATAGCCGCCACTGATGGCTGGCCCGATATTGTTATCAATATTGCCTATCGCACTCACGTCGGGATTCCAGCCGGTCGTACTGTCATTCCAATAGCCATCAGTCATCATGATCTGATAAGAACGACGACAAGTTTTATTATCAGCGACAACATTTCCAGTTTGGCCCGGATTATCAGTCCATGGCCCCTTGGAATCAGTGCGGGAATAGTATTGACCAACATCGTTCATGGCGCGACGCAAAGGCGTTCCGCTGTTGGCAGGCAACGCATCCAGCCAAGAGAAAAATTCCACCCTTCTAGTCGAATTAAAGTCTCTCACACCAGACTGAATTGTCTTGGTATATACATCGTCAATCGATGTCGAGCTTGAATTAATGCGGCCATAACCTAGCCTAAAATTACTTAGGGTGACCTCGCTGAAAGCCTCGCCCATCGAGCCACGCGCTAGCAAATTACGGGTACGGTAATAAGTAAACCAATTGGCAAAATTCTGTCGCTCTTCAGCTTGATTACATAAATTGCTCAAGGCAACACAATCATCACGTTTCTCATACTTAGTGAATGTTGTACTGCTTGGCCCATTGATCGTATAACCTGTGTATTTTGTATAGTCGCTTACTGCCCCATAAACACCACCAGTCTTATTTAGACGGAAATACACGCCCGGATCATGAGTAAAGGAACCGGTCGGTGTTTCACACCCTCCCCCCGCTCCCGTGCCTGTGCCTGTGTAATTTGTAGCATTTGCGTAACACCAACCAGGTAAATATCCGCCAATATAGGCCGAACCACCGCCAGTACCAGCCCCCGTCGCAATGAATACCGTACCACCACTATTACTCTCAGCCCCAATTGAGGTGAATGAGGTCCTATTACCGCTAGGGCCTCGAGAAATGATGGTATAGACGGTACCGACAACAAAGGATCCAGCATTGACTTGTGTGGCAGTCACGGGGCTCTGCGCAAGAGTTTGGGTCAAATCAATATACGTGCCGGCAGCACCTGTTGTCACAAGCGGATCTATGTAGGCCTTTGTCGGCGGCGAATTTGGTCGCCGAACTGCGTTGCCAGAGACATCAACCTGGAACCATGGGCGATATCGAATCTCCGGGTTGTAAAAAATAGTATTGGTATCGGGTGAGCGCAAAGCACGCAAAACATAATTGGTCGAACTGATGTTGCCAGGTACGGTACCCACAAAATTGACGTTCGTCTGATAGGTATCCATAGGATCCCATCGCACAGTATGGCCACCAACAGGATTTGAAGTTAGAAAAGTACCTCCATCAAAAGTCGATTCAGGCATATGCCGAAATGCCATAGAACCTGAATCGTCCATAGTGACCATGAGGTTGGGGCTCACGCCACCACCATAACGACTCAGAAGAGGTTTTTGAGAAGGTTGAGCTGTTACCTGTACGCCAGACAACAGCAGAACAACCATGGTCACAACAGGGAACATCACATGGCGACTCATAGCAAAAGCAGTTTGAAAAAGCATCATGCTGGGTCTCCGATCAGATCAAGGACAAAATGGATTGCAGCCACACCACTGAGCCACTTTTAGTGGCACCAGTGCCTGCATCTGCGGTGTAATCTGGGCTGAAGCCCCTGGCCGTAATCACATACGTTGTTTTGCCATCTTCCAATGTCTGTTTTTCAACAACACATTGCGGCAATGAATTGGGTAGTGATGAGCTGTCAGCGGATTTGAGTTGGGCGGAAGGCACCGATGTCTTAGAAGCTGCAGCGCCTCCGGCACCTGTCCAGCTAGCCGCTTGATTCCATGCCCCATCTGCGCCAAAGGCCGTCGTCACAATATTGGACTCTCTGAGCGTTACGACTCTTGACGCATCAGCCAAACTGATTTGAGTTTCGCAGTAGCGCAGTGCCGCCTCTGCATATTGCTGCGCAAGGTTTTGCATTCGCATATTGTTGGTTACGCGCTCCCCTGACGTTGCGCTACGTATAGCAGCTGCAGAAGTCAAGCCAATAACAACCAACATGATCAACACGATGATCAGCGACATGCCGCGCTGACTGTCGATGACCGCATTTTTTCGAACCGTAAATACCAGCGTGCGGTTTGACATATCAAAAAGCCATTTTGTTGCGCAAGGTCGTAGTACTGAAAAATGCACGACGAACACGACGATCAGCTGAGGTCTGGGAAACGGAATCACAGTCCAGATATCCACCCGTACCTTCACCTGCAGACAGCACTGCCTCAGGACTGCGCATAAGCAGGCAGATTCGAACGCTGACCACACTGCCCCAGCTCGCAACAGCCGATGCAGGCACATAGCGGACTATTTGCCGAGGAGCCGCCGCATTGGCCTCTCCATACCAGACTTTCATGCTTTCAATATTCTCGACGAGCGGCTGCCCAGTGCCCCCAGCCTTATCACTCGCGCAATACAACTCGGACCGTCCGGACGCATTACTCGCCACGTAATAACGGTTGTGCGCCAAGAAATAGGTAATCGTGCCAGCCACCTGAGGAGCCAATGAAGCCCCCAGGCAATCTGATGGAACATTGGCTGAAGTTGGCACAGTATTGCTCGTGTCGGCCTCATAAACCACCTCAAAAGCCGGGTTGCTACCGGCTGCATTACAAGCCACAGCCCCCGTTGTGCTCGGCGACACAAAACCGGAGTCGCAGCCAAATACGGCATTACCCGCATAAGTTCGCGCCAGAGTTGAGTCCGCATTCAAACCGGTTGCTTGTGCATAGCCTGCCAAAAGCAGGTCCCGCGACATGATGGCAAAGGCAATCTGCGCATCTTCACTCATCTGGGCATATGCAGACTGCTCCCGGCTGGACTGACCAGACCCGATAAAACTGACCAGCACCGCCCCCACCACCACCAGTCCAATAACAAGCGATATCAGTATCTCAATGATGGACACTCCACGCATGCGCGAAGGCAACACATGATTCTTCATAGATTGATCCGAAAAAAACCACAGCGAATACTTGCATCAGCGCCTTTATTCAATCCATCTGGGCACTCATTCACACTAGCTGGAGACTCATCTGTGCTGGCCACAGCAGGATCGCGCCAGACCACCCAGACATCTGCCGCGATCAAAGTTGGATCACCGATCTGGCGCTGAACGAAAACCGCGCCCTCTGGCAATTGATTGCGCACTAAAATTCGCCACTGCACCAAATCCAGAGTTGCAATATCAGTTTCAGAACAACTTGAAACGGCTGTGTCGCATAACTGGGCTGGCAATAAAGGGGCTGCCGATTGCCCCGCGAAATCAGTCACATACTGGTAGCCATTGACTAAAAAACCAGCTTTATTGGCGCGCATTCTTTCGCCAATGTCAGCGGCCAGCATAGTTGCCGTTGCCCGATACTGAGACATCTTGGTATATCGCAAAGCGGCGGCATTGACTCCTGCAAGAGCGAGCAAGGCAATGGATGCAATCACAATTGACACCAGCACCTCAATCAAGGAGGCACCCATCTCACGTCTCGATAGAAACTGCCCCTCCTTGGGGAATACGAAGCAGACAGCAGATTTTTTTAGCCCAAACATATTGTTGTCCCTGCTGGCCGTACGCTGGGACGTCCTTGATTGCTGATACATAAGAGGAGGGTTGCACTGGATGAACCGCTCCCCGTTGTAGTAAAGGTAAAGGATTGGTTCGCAGCTTTTGCCCATCCCGTTGGCTGGTAAGTAAAGGACGGCCGGTCGTTAACAGGTGTCGGGCCCACAATTGATGCAATTGAAGACAGGGCTTGCTGGGCGCGCACGATTTCATCCCCCGCCTCAAAAGTCCCATTCCCATTAGCATCCACAAAAACAATCCATCCATCCTTCCACAAGCCAGCCGCGCCGGAGCAAGAGGCACCATTGGAAGATCGACAAATACTGACCCTGGTGGATCGCTTGACTGCCTCGGAACGTGCATAGCGCAAATCGCTGATCAAAGCATCGGCAGCAGCAGACACAGCACGCCGGGCCATCAACGATTGAAAGCTGGGCACCGCAAGTGATGCCACGATCGCCATCATGACAACCACAACCAGCAACTCAATCAAGGTAAAACCGATTTGTCGGATTCTCATGACCTTAGAGTACATTCCATATCGGTGACGCTGGACTGGCATCCGATAGTTGGCTGGTTTTACCCGCTCAACGGTCACCCGGCAAATACCGCCTCTCTTTATTTGTGACGGATTGACTACTTTGATTCATTGCGCACTAGAACTTGCTGCCGCCAGTCGGAATCTGCCCCCACCCAATCCAGCCATCGGTTGTGTCATCGTCGGACAAGATGACTACATCCTGGGACAGGGTGCGACACAACACGTTGGCGGCCCACACGCAGAAATCATGGCCCTGCTTGACGCCGCCGCGCGCGGCAATCCGGTCGCGGGCGCAACCGCCTACGTCACCCTGGAGCCCTGCTCCCACCATGGTCGCACCGGCCCGTGCTGTGATGCACTTATCGCTGCGGGCATCAAGAGGGTTGTTGCCTCCATTGCCGACCCCAACCCCCTTGTCTCTGGCCAGGGATTTGCGCGCCTGCAGGCTGCCGGCATCGAAGTGGAGGTCGGCCCGGGGGCCAATGAGTCTCGTGAACTCAACATCGGGTTTTTCAGCCGCATGATCCGCAAAACGCCGTGGGTGCGCATGAAGATTGCCGCCTCGCTGGATGGTCAGACTGCACTGGCAAATGGAGCCAGCCAGTGGATCACCTCCGCGCCCGCCCGCGCAGACGGCCACGCATGGCGGGCTCGCGCCTGTGTTGTACTCACAGGTATTGGTACCGTGCTCGAAGACAACCCTCGACTCGATGTGAGAGATGTCGAAACGCCACGTCAACCCCAACTGATCGTGGTTGACAGTCGCCTGGAAACGCCACTGGACGCTTCTCTTTTTATAGCAGATCGCGCAGTAATCATCTATGCTGCAATAGAGAATGAGGCCAGAAAAACAGCGCTAGAAGCGCGTGGTGCAACTGTCATCTACTGCCCGGGCTCATCGCCTGAGACGCAAAACAAGGTTGACCTGGCGGCCATGCTGCGCAATTTGGCCGCGCATGAGATCAATGAGATTCATGTGGAAGCCGGGCACAAACTGAACGGTTCGCTGGTACGTGAAGGCTTGGTTGACGAGTTTCTGCTCTATCTGGCACCAAAGCTACTAGGTTCGGGACAGGGCATGGTCAACATGGGCCCGCTATCTGACTTGTCGCAAGGAATTCAGCTGGAATTTCAAGAAACAGCCCAGATTGGCCCGGATTTGCGAATCCGGGCCAGGATTCCAGGGCGAGACCGTTTCTAATTCACGGAATTTAGCGGTCGCCCCGGTTGACGGCGTCATTCCCTGCGAAAATACGCTGATGTTCACCGGAATCATCACCGGCGTGGGGCGCATCGCCGCCATTCACGACCTGGGAAGCTCTTTACAGCACGGCAAGCGCCTCACCATCGAGTGCCCTGCCGGCTACCTGGACGACGTCGGTCTGGGCGACAGCATCGCCCTCAATGGCGCGTGCATGACCGTCACTGCGTTTAACCCTGGTCAGAACCAGTTCACCATTGACATTTCTGCCGAGTCACTCGACAAAACCACGGGGCTTGCACAGACCGGGCCAATCAATCTTGAAAAAGCCCTGCGTGCGAATGACCGCCTGGGTGGCCATATCGTGTCCGGCCATGTCGATGGCACAGGTACTGTCAGCTACTTTGCTCAAAAAGGCGAAAGTTGGGAGTTGCGCGTTCTGACACCGTCTGACCTGGCTAAGTATCTGGTTTACAAGGGATCCATCACCGTCAATGGCGTGAGCCTCACGGTCAATCAGGTCACGGATATTCCTTCTGGTAGCGAGGTCAGCATCAACCTGATTCCTCATACTGTGCAAAACACCGCGCTGCATGCTCTGGTCAAGGGCACAAAGGTGAACCTCGAAATCGACATGATGGCGCGCTACGTCGAGCGCATGCTCAGTACGACTGTGCAACCCACAGCTGATTCCCCTCGCCCACCTAACCCACAGAAAGACAAGGCATGACTAATCTTGCCCCGGTAGCCATTTCCCCGGTAGAGGACATCGTCGCCGATATGCGGGCCGGACGCATGGTGATTCTGGTTGACGAAGAAGACCGCGAGAACGAAGGCGACCTGGTTCTGGCGGCCGACCATGTGACACCCGAGGCCATCAACTTCATGGCCCGCTATGGACGCGGCCTGATTTGCCTGACCCTGACGCGCGAGCGCTGCGAACGCCTGAAACTTCCACCCATGGTGGCACGCAATGGCGACAAGAAAGGGACCGCATTCACGGTCTCGATTGAAGCTGCCGAAGGTGTGACAACCGGTATTTCAGCGGCAGACCGTGCCCGCACGGTGCAAGCGGCTGTAGCGCTTAACGCACAGCCAGATGATCTGGTGCAGCCCGGTCATATCTTTCCGCTGCAGGCTGTCGATGGCGGTGTGCTCATGCGCGCCGGACATACCGAGGCTGGCAGCGACCTCGCCGCCATGGCAGGCTGTTCGCCAACCTCCGTGATTTGCGAAATCATGAAAGACGACGGCACCATGGCCCGTCTGCCCGACCTGCAATTATTTGCTGCCGAACACGGCTTGAAAATCGGCACCATTGTTGACCTGATTGAATACCGCAGCCGGGTCGAATCTTTAGTAGAAAACGTCGGTACGCGCAGCATCCATACGGTTGCAGGTGAATTTACCGCACACGCCTTCAGGGACAAACCCGGGCAGGGACTGCACTTGGCCCTGGTCAAGGGTTCGTGGAATGCCCATGATGCTGTGCTGGCCCGGGTACATGAGCCCTTGTCCGTACTCGATGCGCTGGAAGCGGGCCGCGCCATGCACTCCTGGAGCCTGGATGCCTGCCTCGCCCGCATCAGCCATGAGGGCAAGGGCGTGATCGTCCTGCTCAACTGCGGCGAAACTGCCGAGCAGTTGCTGGCCCAGTTTGAAGGAACGGCCCGTGCCAGTCACGGCCCTGAACGTGGCCGCATGGACTTGCGCACCTATGGCATTGGCGCCCAGATCCTGCGTGAATGCGGCGTCCACAAGATGAACCTCATGGGTACTCCACGCCGCATGCCGAGCATGGCTGGCTACGGCTTGGAGATTACCGGCTACATCACCCCCTGAATCACGGAACCCAAGGACACACTTATGTTTGGCGCAGACAAAGGGAACATCGCCCCTCAAGACCATCGTCTCGATGGCAAAAAGCTTCGCATCGGCATCGTGCAGGCCCGTTTCAACGAAGGCATCACCGAAGCCCTGGCCCAGGCCTGTAAAGCCGAATTGCTCGTGCTTGGGGTGCAGGAAAAGCAGATTAGCCTCGTACAAGTACCCGGTGCACTTGAAGTGCCACTGGCCTTGCAGGCCATGGCGGAAAAAGCCAGCTACGACGCCCTGATCGCGCTGGGCTGCATCATTCGAGGTGAAACCTACCATTTCGAACTTGTGGCCAACGAGTCGGGCGCCGGCGTGAGTCGCATCGCACTGGATTACCAGTTGCCCATCGCGAATGCGATCCTGACCACCGAAAACCTGGAGCAGGCTGTTGCCCGGCAAACCGACAAAGGCCGTGACGCGGCCCGTGTTGCCGTCGAAATGGCCAATCTGATGGACGAAATCTGATGACTGATACCAAGCAAGCTACCCCGGGCAACCGCCCACCACGCCAGTCCCGTACCGGGCTGACCAGTACCGGAGCCCGCAAGGCTGCCAGCAAGTCCAGCCGTAGCCGTTCCCGCGAATTTGCCTTGCAGGCGCTTTATCAGCACCTGGTGGGCCGCAACGAGGCTGATGCGATCGACGCCTTTACCCGCGATCTGGCTGGTTTCAGCAAATCCGACGCGGCGCATTTCGATGCCTTGCTGCACGGCTGCATCGCTGCCGCAGCCGAACTTGATGCGCTTGTCGTGCCTCTGCTAGACCGCCCCATTGAGGAGATATCACCGGTCGAACATGGCGTCATGTGGATTGGCGCCTACGAATTGCAGCATTGCCTGGATGTGCCATGGCGTGTGGTACTCAATGAGTGCATCGAACTGGCCAAGGAGTTTGGCGGTACCGACGGACACAAATACGTCAATGCCGTGCTCAACACGCTGGCGCCCCAGCTTCGTGCCGCCGAGGTCGCCGCCGACCGCCCCAGCGGTACAGACCGGGTCTGAATCGCGCCAACGGTACCGATGAAAATATCCAACCGTGCGCAACGCATTGAGCCGTTTTATGTGATGGAAGTGGCCAAGGCGGCCACCGCTTTGGCTCGTGAGCTTGCCCACAGCGACTCGCCCATGTTGTTCCTCAACATCGGTGAGCCCGACTTCACTGCTCCGCCACGGGTTCGCGAGGCCGCAGAAAAAGCCATCCGGGATGGGTTGACCCATTACACCCAAGCCACAGGATTGCAACCGCTTCGCGAACGCATCAGTGACTGGTACGGCAGTCGCTTTGGCGTATCCGTGCCGGCCAGCCGGATCATCGTCACAGCCGGCGCCTCGGCCGCACTTCAACTCGCCTGCCTGGCACTGATCGAAGCCGGTGATGAGATCCTGATGCCAGACCCCAGCTACCCCTGCAACCGGCACTTCGTCAGTGCGGCCGAAGGTTCTGCGGTACTGATCCCGACCACAGCAAAAGAACGCTTTCAGCTCAGTGCAGACAAGGTACTGGAAGCCTGGGGTGAACACACGCGGGGGGTCATGCTGGCCTCCCCGTCCAACCCCACCGGCACTTCAATCGACCCTGCCGAACTGGCTCGTATCCACAACATCGTGCAAGCCAAAGGCGGCATAACGGTTGTTGATGAAATTTACCTGGGACTGAGCTTTGATGCGCGTTTCGGCCAGACGGTCCTGGCACTCGATGACGACATCATCAGCATCAACAGCTTCAGCAAGTACTTCAACATGACAGGCTGGCGACTGGGCTGGATGGTGGTCCCCGAAATACTGGTACCCGTGATCGAACGGCTTGCCCAGAACCTGTTTATCTGTCCCAGCACAGTTTCGCAATACGCAGCCCTGGCCTGTTTCGACTCAGAAAGTTTGGCTGAGTACGAGCGCCGACGAAGCGAATTCAAGGCACGCAGAGACTATTTCATTCCGGCACTCAATGCCATGGGGCTGACTGTTCCCGTGCTACCCGACGGTGCTTTTTACGCCTGGGCTGACTGTACGGCGGCCTGCGAAAAGCTCGGTGTCCAGGGCAGTTGGGACTTTGCCTTCGAGGTAATGAAACGTGCGCATGTCGCTGTCACTCCGGGGCGTGACTTCGGCAAGGCAGAAACAGAAAAATTCATCCGCTTCTCCACGGCCAGCTCGATGCCGCAGTTGCAAGAGTCCGTGGCACGACTAAGGACACTGCTGGCATGAGTGGAAAGATGCAAAAGCAGGCATTTTCCTGGCCCATCAGGGTGTATTGGGAGGACACTGATGCTGGCGGCATCGTGTTCTATGCAAATTACCTCAAGTTCTTCGAGCGAGCCCGTACCGAATGGCTGCGTTCGCTGGGTATCAACCAACAGGCCCTGCGGGAAACCACAGGCGGCATGTTCGTGGTGAGTGATACTCAGATTCGTTACCTGCAACCAGCCCGGCTCGACGACAAACTTCTTGTTACCGCCAGCCTGCTTGAGTACGGCCGTGCATCGATGACAATTGAACAGCAGGCCATGCGTCATATACCTGGCGAACAGGGCAGCAGTGACGGCTCTCTTATGCTCTGTGAAGGCACGATACGCATAGGCTGGGTGGACGCCACCACCTACAGGCCGGCGAGAATTCCACAAACCATTCTGGATACCCTGAAATGAACCAAGACTTGTCAATTTTGAACCTGGTACTGAATGCCAGCTTTGTGGTGCAGGCCGTGATGCTGCTGCTCGTGTTTGTCTCGGTGTCGAGTTGGACAGCCATCTTCAAGAAGTTTTTCTCGCTCAAGCGCATCCAGGCGCTCAACGACGATTTCGAACGTGAATTCTGGTCCGGTACCAGCCTGAATGACCTGTTTTCCACCGCGGCCCGGAATGCCCGTCAGTCCGGGCCGATGGAGCGGATTTTTGCCAGCGGCATGCGCGAGTACCAAAAACTGCGCGAACGCCAGATCAGTGATGCCGGCACACTCATGGATGGCGCCCGGCGCGCCATGCGCGCGAGTTTTCAACGCGAGATGGATGTGGTGGAAACCCACCTGTCCTTCCTCGCCTCGGTTGGTTCGGTTTCACCCTATGTGGGCCTGTTCGGCACAGTCTGGGGCATCATGCATGCCTTCACCGGTCTGACCGCGCTGCAGCAGGTCACACTGGCCACCGTGGCCCCCGGCATTGCAGAGGCCTTGGTTGCTACCGCCATTGGCCTCTTTGCCGCCATACCTGCTGTGGTGGCCTACAACCGCTTTGCCCGCGACATCGATCGTGTGGCCATCAAGATGGAGTCCTTTATCGAGGAATTCTCCAATATTTTGCAACGCAATGTGGGCACACGGTCCACATCGGGACACTGAAGGGAGCACACGACCATGCCATCTCTCGTCAGCCGTGGCCGTGGGCGGCGCACCATCAATGAAATCAACATGGTGCCCTTCATCGATGTGATGCTGGTGCTGCTCATCATCTTCATGGTCACCGCACCGCTCATCACGCCCAGCGTGATCGACCTGCCCAGCGTGGGCAAGGCGTCCAAGCAGCCCGACCAGGTTATCCAGATCATTCTTGACAAGGATGAATCCATCGAGATCAAGCTCAACGACAAGACCTCCCGCCTGCCACTCAAGGAACTTGCCAGCACGGTCAAATCTGCCCAGGAAGGAGCAACCAACTCTGCAGTGATCATCAGTGCTGACAAGAACATCAAATACGAGGCCGTGGTCAAGGTCATGGACACTCTGCAGCGCGCCGGCGTGGCTCGCGTGGGCCTCTCGGTTCAACTGGCCAATTGATCGGGGTTCTGGGAATGCATGCTGCCACCGATCGCTTCGAGTTCGCGCCGCACGATAGCTCAGGTACCTTGCGCGCCTTGAGTTTTGCCCTGCTGGCACACGCACTGCTGGTCGCAGCCTTGACCTGGGGTGTGAACTGGCGCTCAAAAGACATCAATGTGAGCGCCGAAGCCGAGTTGTGGTCAGCCATTCCCCAGCAAGCAGCGCCCAAGCTGGTGGAGCCCCCGCCAGCACCGCCCCCCCCTCCTCCCGCACCCGTGGCACCCGTGGCACCAGTGCCCCCCAAAGCCGCCCCCCAAGTTCCGGATGCCGACATCGCGCTTGAGCGACAGAAGAAAAAACTGGAGCAGGAGAAGCTGGAACAAGAACGGC
This sequence comes from Gammaproteobacteria bacterium, assembly GCA_018815325.1. Classification (GTDB taxonomy): domain Bacteria; phylum Pseudomonadota; class Gammaproteobacteria; order Burkholderiales; family Burkholderiaceae_C; genus JAHIYE01. The sequence goes on from JAHIYE010000010.1 coordinate 117,402, forward strand.
TTGAACGGGAGAAGAAGCTCGCGCTGGAAAAGAAACAGAAAGAGAAGCTCGCACGAGAAAAAGCCCAACGTGAGAAGGAGCTCAAGGAAAAGCAGGCACTTGAAAAAAAACGGGAACAGGAAAAACTGGAGCAAGTCAAGAAAGCCGCTGAAGAAAAGCGCCAGAAGGAGCTTGAGGCCAAACAGCAAGAAAAACGCCGCAAGGAAAATATCGCGCGCATGGCCGGCCTGGCTGGCGCCTCTGGTGGAGCCCAGGCCAGTGGATCGGCCTTGCAGTCTTCCGGCCCATCTGCTGGCTATGCGGGCCGTATCCGGGCACGCATCAAGCCCAATATCGTCTTCACCGATGAAATTGCCGACAACCCGACGGCCGAGGTGGAGGTGCGAACCTCGCCAGACGGCACCATCATCAGTCGCAAGTTGCTCAAGTCAAGTGGCGCAAAAAACTGGGACGATGCTGTACTCAAAGCCATCGACAAAACTGCGGTCCTGCCGCGTGATGTGGATGGTCGTGTTCCGCCAGCGCTGGTGATCAGTTTTCGGCCTCGAGATTGAAACTGATGCAGCGGGTCTGAGGCCAACGGCGAAGAGCTTGGCCTGGCAGCATCGTGAAGACTGCCTTATCCTCACAGATCATTGACAATCCACCCATCCCTCTGGACCAAACAAAAGGACTTCTCATGAGCGTGTACGACAAACTGACTGAACTCAACATCACCTTGCCCCCCGTGGCTACACCGGCTGCAGCCTATGTGCCCTTCGTGCAGACGGGCAACCTGGTGTTCCTGAGCGGCCACACCGCAAAGCAGAACGGCAAGCCCTGGCAGGGCCAGTTCGGCAAAAACATGACGACTGAAGAAGGCAAGGCTGCCGCACGTGCGGTGGCAATCGACTTGCTGGGTACACTGCACGGCGCCATCGGTGACTTGAACCGCATCAAGCGCATCGTGAAACTGATGTCTCTGGTGAACTCCACGCCCGACTTCACCGAGCAGCACCTCGTCACCAATGGCGCGAGCGAACTCATTGGCCAGGTTTTCGGTGACAAAGGGGCGCATGCCCGCAGCGCCTTTGGCGTCGCCCAGATTCCCCAAGGCTCCTGCGTCGAGATTGAACTGATCGCTGAACTGGCTTGATCGGCTGGGCCTCACTCAAGCGCCCATCCCCTAGCGACCGCTTGAACTAGAAGTTTTCCCAGCTCACGTCATCCGAGCCTGCTGAGACTGCGGGCCTGGATTTTGGCGAAACGGGTGCAGCCAGCGCTTTTTTTGCAGGTGCGGGGGCGGGTATGGAGGCCAGGGCGAGCTTCTGCGGCTTGGGTGTGATGTCTTTCGCAGGATTTTGCCGCAGCATGGCATTGATCTTGAATACGGCAACCGCCTGAGCAAGTTGATCCGCCTGTTCGCGCATGCTCTGGGCTGCCGCGGCGCTCTGCTCCACCAACGCGGCATTCTGTTGGGTCATCTGATCCAGGTTGCTGATGGACTGGTTGACATCGGCAATACCTGAACTCTGCTCGACCGAAGCTGCCGTGATCTCACCAATCACATCTGCAACGCGCCGCACCGACTGGACAATATCGCTCATGGTGCTACCGGCGTCCGTCACCAGCTTGGTGCCGGACTCGACTTTCTCCACGGACGTGCCAATCAGGCCCTTGATTTCCTTCGCGGCCTCGGCGCTGCGTTGCGCCAGGCTGCGAACCTCACTGGCCACCACGGCGAAACCACGGCCCTGTTCACCTGCCCGGGCGGCCTCGACGGCAGCATTGAGTGCGAGGATGTTGGTCTGGAATGCAATGCCGTCGATCACACTGATGATGTCTGAAATTTTCTTGCTGCTGGTATTGATTTCTTCCATAGTGGAAACAACCTGCTGCACCACGCTACCGCCCTTTTCGGCGACGGTCGAGGCGCTTGCTGCCAGTGCACTGGCTTGGCGTGCGTTGTCGGCGCTTTGTTGCACGGTACTGGTCAGTTCATCCATGGCCGATGCCGTAGACTGCAGATTGCTGGACGTCTGCTCGGTACGAATCGACAGATCCTGATTGCCCGTGGCGATCTCAGAACTGGCCGTGGCAATGCTGTCCGTGCTCTGGCGCACCTGCTGCACCATGCGAGCCAAGGACTCGTTCATGGCGGCCAGTGACTTCATCAAATCCCCAAATTCATCTCCTCGCGTCACATCGATGTGGGCACTCAGATCCCCCTGTGCAATGTGGGCCGCCAATTCATTGGCTTGTGCAAGCGGCAGCCGGATGGAGCGGATCAGTACCGCTGCGCCCACCAGAATTCCGATGATCAGAATGAGGACCACAGCACCGGCAATCTTTACCGTGAGGCCGCGCTCATTGCGCATATAGGCCTCGAAATCAGCCATGCTTTTTTCTTCCAGCATGACCAGTTCATTCAAGGTATCCAGATAGACTTCGACGGCAGGTGAATATTCCTGAGTGATGACGGTAACGGCTTCGGTGTAGTTACCATCTTCCTTGAACTTGCTGGCTTTGTCGCGCACTTCAATCATGGCCTTGCGACTCGCGGCGACCTTGCCCATTTGTGCCTTTTCGGCTGGCCCAAGTTGTGCTTCCTCAATGGATTTCTGGACAACGGAGATCTTGGCGGAGGTTTTCTGGATATCTGCGTTCAGGCGTTCGGCAACACTGGGATCGAATGTCATCGCAGAGGCAACTGTCCGTGCCGCGTTCGCTTCGGTCAAGCCGGCCCAGGTACTCGCCAACTTGAGTCGAAGATTGAGGGCTGCGACCGTCGTGTCGGCCTCGGCTTGCAGGCTGGCAGACCTCACACCGGCGAATCCAATCAGCAGCAGCAGGGCCGCGATGATGGCCACCACGGACAGCCAGAGTTTTGTTGCGACTCGCAAGTTAGTGAAGTTCATTTCCGATTCCGTTCTTGGACATCAGCCAATTTTATATATTTACACAAATGAAAAATGACACGTATCCAATTTCAGGTTCGGGATTCACGGCTTAATTCAATCGATTGATCGTTTGTCCAGCAACAGCCGCCAATTGCTCGGCTGGCACCTTGGTCGGTGCGATCTCGGCCAGCGGCACCAGCACAAAGGCACGTTCATGTATGCGCGGATGAGGTAACACCAACTCGTCAGTCTCCATGGAGAGCTTGTCATAACTCAGCAGGTCCAGGTCCAGTGTGCGCGGCGCGTTTGGATAGGGGCGCTCACGCCCTGCCGCCTGCTCCAGTCGCTGCAGCGCATGCAGCAGCTCGATAGCCCCCAATTGCGTGCTGAGCTCGACCACGGCATTGATGTAGTCCGGACCGCTGGAATCCACCGGTGCCGTTCGGTAGAGCGAGGAGCGCCGGGTCAACACCGTACCAGGCATTGTCGCCAGCGCATCCATGGCCTGCAGCACGGTTGCTCGGGCATCTCCGAGATTGGCCCCCAGTGCCACATAGGCTGTTATTACCGGAGGTGCCGGCATGCCCAGGAACTCAATTCTCCGGCAGATTGCCGGTACGCTCGCTGGCTTGACCAGCATCGGCCGAGCCGTCGCCACTTTTCGCGCTGCCGGGACGACGACGGCGACGGCGCTTGCGCGGAGCAGCCTCTTCAGCATTTTGCAACTCGGGGACCAGCTCAGTTGGCGCCTGCGGTGATACAGCGCTCTTGACCGTACGGGTGCGCTGACGCTTGCCCTGTTCCTCACGCACCTGGTCCACCATGTCCTGACGCAGGTTGTCATCCGCCATGCTGAACTCCTGCCACCAGTCGGCCAGCACCACATCGATCTCGGCCACATCGGCACGCAGGCGCATGAAATCGAAGCCGGCCCGAAAACGAGGCTGGTCGGTCAATGCAAAAGGCGCACTGCCCACGCGTTTCTCGAAACGAGGCTGCATCATCCAGATGTCGCGCATGTCGGCCGCCAGTTTGCCGCGCCCCGACACATCGCCGATACGGGCATTGAACACATCGTCAATCGCATCCTGCAGGGCTGGATGCGAAGGCTGGCGCTGACGAATACGTGCAGCCCAGCCATCGCGTACATCGGCCCACAGGGCGCAGGCCAGCAAGAAACTGGGCGCAACAGGTTTGCCTTCTCCCACACGCCGATCGGTGTCCATCAGGGCGGCATTGACAAAGGGCTGATCGGCCCGCTCCACCACCACGTCCAGCAACGGATAGATGCCTCGCGCCATGCCGAGCTGCCTGAGTTGGGCAATCGAGGCGATCGCATGCCCAGTCTGCAGCAGTTTGAGCATTTCATCGAATAATCGGCTTTGCGGGACATCAGCCAGCAATTCCTGCGACTTGACCAAGGGACTGGCCGTCTTGGCCTCCAGCTTGAAGCCCAGCGCACTGAGCTTGGCCGCAAAGCGCACGGCTCGGATCAGGCGAACGGGGTCTTCGCGGTAGCGGGTGGCGGGGTCCCCGATCATGCGCAGCATGCGCTTTTTGACATCCTTCAGACCCCCGTGGTAGTCGACCACGATCTCGGTCTCAGGGTCGTAATACATCGCATTGATGGTGAAATCGCGCCGCACGGCGTCTTCCTCCTGCGGTCCCCAGACGTTGTCGCGCAGCACGCGCCCAGTGGAGTCCACGGCATGCTTCATGCCTGCCAGCTCACTTTTGCTGGTGCGCTCATTGCCCGCCACCTGCTCGGCCGCCGCATTGTCCATATAGGCCCGGAAGGTGGAGACCTCGATCACCTCGTGCTCGCGGCCCCGGCCATACACCACGTGCACGATACGGAAGCGCCGCCCGATGATGAAGGCCCGGCGAAACAGGCTCTTGACCTGCTCGGGGGTGGCATTGGTCGCCACGTCAAAGTCCTTGGGTCGCAACCCCACCAGCAGATCCCGCACAGCACCACCCACGACATACGCCTCGTAGCCTGCATCCTTGAGTGTATGGACCACATTGAGGGCCCGGTCATCCACCAGCGAGGGGTCAATCCCGTGGATGGCCACACCGATCTCTTCACGCTTGCCAAACTGGGGCTTCTTGCCCGACGTCGAACTCGTGGACGATTTGCCCAGCAATTTGTCGATAAATTTTTTGATCATTGAATCAAGAGCTTGTGCGGGTCACGCGGAGCCTGCATGGCTGCAGCCCCCTCCCGCCACGGGTTAAAACAGTTCAAGTATGCGCCACCCTCGCGCTTGGGCAATGGCGCGCAAACGCTCATCAGGGTTGGTTGCCACCGGGGTGTTGACTTTCTCCAGCAGTGGCAGGTCATTGATGGAGTCCGTGTAAAACGTACTCTTTACATCGGCCCATCCCAGTTGGCGCTTGGCCAACCATTGCTCCATGCGGGTGACTTTACCTTCCCTGAACGATGGCACACCCCTGATTCTGCCAGTGATCCACTCCTCGCCGTTCGGGCCTGGTCCGCGTTCGAGTTCCACGGCGATCAACTCACTCACGCCAAAAGCCTGCGCAATGGGCCGGGTGACGAACTCATTGGTGGCCGTGATGATCACCACCTCATCCCCGGCCTGCTGATGCTTGCGTACCAACTCAAGTGCCACAGGCTGCATCACGGGCTGTATCACCGTTTTCATGTACTCTGCCTGGGCAGTCTTCGCTTTCTCGGGCCCCTGGCGGCGCACGGCTTCGGTGGCAAACTGCACGTACTCATGCACATCCAGGGTACCGGCCTGGTAGTGTTCATAGAACTCATCATTCTTTTTGGAAAATGCCACCGGGTCGGTCCAACCCATCGTGTTGGTGAAGACGCCCCAGGAATAGTCCGAATCAATGGGCAACAGGGTGTGGTCGAGGTCAAACAGGGTCAAGTTCATAGGGTAAGTCAGGCCAATTGGCACTCAGGCATCTTCGAGCATGGAACGGATCAGTGGAATGGTGATGGCACGTTTGGTCTGCAAGGCATAGCCATCGAGCTGCACCAGCAACTGCATCAGACTGCCCAGATCACGGCTGAAACGGGTGAGCATGAAGTCCATTACCTCATCGCCGAGGAAGACGCCACGCGCATCCGCCGCCTGCCGCAGCACAGCACGCCGTTCGGGCTCACTGAGCACCTGCAGGGCAAACACATGGCCCCACCCAAGGCGGGTTCGCAAATCCTCGCGCAATTTCAGGTCCGCGGGCGGCAGTTCACCTGCTGCAAGCACCCAGCGGTGATGGGTCTGGGCATTGACAAACCAGTTGAAGGCCATGTGCTGCTGCTCGGCGTTGTACAAGTGCACCTCGTCCATCAGCAGCGCAGCCCAGGAATCATTGAAGGCCGGCGGCTCATGCAAGGAGGCGTCCAGCCAACCGACCCTGGCACCCTGCTCGCGCAAGGCTTCTCGCACTGCCTTGAGTAAATGCGTCTTGCCACTGCCACTGGCACCCCAAAGGTATGTAGGCACAGGGGAACGGGTGGAGGCCTTGGACTGCGAACCGGCCCACAGCACCAGGTGTTTCAGCGCGGCCTCATTGGGTCCGACCACGAAATTGTCGAGCGTTGGCCCCGCGAACAGACCGATATCGAGTGCCAGTTGCTTCATCAGTTAATATCAGCCTTGGTACAAGCGGCTGCTCTGGTAACCGGTGTACATGCGCCGGAAAGCCACCAGCAACACCGCGCTGGCGGGCAAGGCCACAAGAACGCCGACAAAGCCGAATAACTGGCCAAAAGCCAGCAAGGCAAAAATCACCGCTACCGGGTGCAGGCCAATGCGCTCTCCGACCAGCCGAGGCGTCAGGAACAGGCTCTCCACCAGTTGCCCCAGTCCATACACCACGGCCACCATCAGCACTGCCCTGCCAGCCCCCACCGTGGTGGCAAATTCCAGAAACCCGGCCAGCGTAGCCAACACCAGCCCCAAACCAAAACCGAGATAAGGCACAAAAATGGCCAAGCCGGTAAAAATACCGATAGGCAGCGCCAGATCCAATCCGAACAGGGAAAGTCCCACGCTATAGAACACGGCGAGGATCAGCATCACCAGCAACTGCCCACGCAGGTACTGGCCCAGCACGGCATCGGCCTCCTGCATGAAGGCATCGAAAGCTGAACGCATGCGTGGTGGCACAAGATTCTGGCTGCGGGTCACAAATTTTTGCCAGTCCATGAGCAGGTAAAACAGCACCACCGGAATCAGCACGGCATTGCCGATCAGCGTAAAAGCAACGCTGCCGCCCAGCTTGAGGGACGACAGCACGGACTTGAACGCTTCTTCGAAGTTCGCATTCAGATAGGTCAGCACAAAGGCCTTGATGGATTCGACGTCGAGCTCGACATCAATTCCGAGGGGAGCCAGCCTCGGGCTTAGCGTGGCATTGAGGCGGTAGAGCAACTCCGGCACCTGTGCCCGCATCAGGGGCAACTCCTTTGCCAGAATCGGCACGATCAGCAGCAACAGCCCCAGCACCATCACGATCAGCAGCAATTCCACCACGATCACGGCCAGCAGGCGGGGCATGCGCCCTCCCCACAGCGTGTCGAGCCGGTCCACCACAGGTGTCAGCGCATAAGCCAGCACGGCAGCCACCACAAAGGGCGTCAGCACAGAGCCCAGCAACCACAGGATCAGCGCGATCAGGACCGCAATGGCGGTCCAGGCCGCAACGCGTTTTTGGGTGGAGGTAAATTGCATTAAATGGGGGAAGGCTTGAAACCTTTAAAATCAGGTCAAATTCTATCGGGGTCTGCTGCACAAAGAGACTCCTGTCCATTCTCATGACCACAACTACCTCTTCCACCCCCCTTTCCTACAAAGACGCTGGCGTAGACATTGACGCTGGAGACGCCCTGGTTGAACGCATCAAACCACTGGCCAAGAAAACCATGCGTGAGGGCGTGCTGGCTGGCATAGGCGGTTTTGGCGCGCTGTTCGAAGTGCCCAAGCGTTACAAGGAGCCCGTGCTGGTTTCCGGCACCGACGGCGTGGGCACCAAGCTCAAGCTGGCTTTCGAATGGAACATGCACGACACCGTGGGTATCGATCTGGTGGCCATGAGCGTGAACGACGTGCTGGTGCAAGGTGCAGAGCCGCTGTTTTTCCTCGATTACTTCGCTTGCGGCAAGCTCGATGTGGACACGGCGGCTGCCGTGGTCGGCGGCATTGCCAAGGGCTGCGAGCTCTCCGGCTGCGCCCTGATTGGCGGCGAGACCGCCGAGATGCCCGGCATGTACCCTGCTGGAGAATACGATCTGGCCGGTTTTGCCGTTGGCGCGGTGGAAAAGTCCAAGATCCTGACAGGCCAGAGCGTCAAACCCGGTGACGTGGTGCTGGGCCTGGCGTCCAGCGGTGTGCACTCCAATGGTTTCAGCCTGGTGCGTAAATGCATTGAGCGTGCCGGCAGCAGCCTGCCCGCGACGCTGGATGGCAAGCCGTTCAAGCAAGCCGTGATGGAGCCTACCCGCCTGTATGTCAAAAACGTGCTGGCCGCGCTGGCCGCCCACCCCATCAAGGCACTGGCCCACATCACCGGCGGTGGCCTGCTGGAGAACATTCCCCGCGTCTTGCCCGAAGGCACTGCAGCCCACCTGCGCAAAGGCAGCTGGCCGCAGACCGAGCTGTTCGCCTGGCTGCAAAAAACAGCCGGCATCGACGATATCGAAATGAACCGCACCTTCAACAACGGCATCGGCATGGTGATCGTGGTCGATGCGGCACATGCTGCCGCTACCGCCCAGACTCTGCGCGGATTGGGCGAAAGCGTCCATGAGATCGGGGTCATCACCACACACGGCGAAGGTGCTGCCGTCGTGGTAGCCTGATCCTGCCAGAGCCCGAACCGGGTACGGACAGGTTTTTACAACATGTCCACCCCGCACCTAAGCCCCCGGCGCCTGCCGACCAGTATCTGGGCCCTGGGTTTTGTGAGCCTGTTGATGGACATCTCGTCAGAGATGATCCACAGCCTGCTGCCGGTCTTTCTCGTCACGGGCCTGGGCGTCAGCATGTTGACGGTGGGGTTGATCGAAGGGGCGGCGGAATCGACGGCACTGATCGTCAAGGTCTTCTCGGGCGTCCTCAGTGACTGGTGGGGCCGGCGCAAGCCCCTGGCGGTGCTGGGCTACGGTCTGGGTGCGGTTTCCAAACCCCTGTTCGCGCTAGCCACAACGGCCGGGCTGGTCATCGTGGCCAGACTGCTCGACCGCGTAGGCAAAGGCATCCGTGGCGCCCCGCGTGATGCCCTGGTGGCCGACATCGCCCCGCCCGAGTTGCGCGGTGCCGCCTTCGGTCTGCGCCAGTCACTCGATACCGTGGGTGCCTTTCTCGGCCCGCTGATCGCCATCGGACTGATGCTGCTCTGGGCCAACGACTTTCGCGCTGTCTTCTGGGTCGCCGTCATCCCTGCCGTGCTGTGCGTGGCCTTGCTGGTCTTTGGCGTGCGCGAGCCCGAAAGTCCGCCGGATGCCCCTCGGGTCAACCCGATTCAGCGCGATAGCCTGCGCCGACTATCCTCAGCCTACTGGTGGGTGGTGGTACTCGGCGCACTCGCCACGCTGGCGCGCTTCAGCGAGGCTTTCCTGGTGCTGCGGGTCCAGCAAGGCGGCTTGCCGCTGGCCTGGACCCCCATGGTGCTGATCGCCATGAACCTGGTCTACGCTGCCGGGGCCTACCCCTTGGGCAAACTGGCCGATTCGACCAGCCATCTGCGCTTGCTGGCCTGGGGACTGACCGTCTTGATTGTCGCCAATGTGCTGCTGGCCTTGAGCGATCAGGGCATGGTGGTGTGGGCTGGGATTTTGTTGTGGGGCCTGCACATGGCCATGACCCAGGGCTTGCTCGCCACCATGGTGGCCGATGCGGCACCGGCCGAGTTGCGCGGCACAGCATTCGGCGTGTTCAACCTGGCGAGTGGCATCGCCATGCTCATGGCCAGCGCGCTGGCTGGCCTGCTGTGGGACCAATTTGGCGCGGGCTACACCTTCATGGCCAGCGCCACTTTCAGCGCAGGTGCCTTGCTGCTCCTGTGGCTGCGTCGCAATCAGGCTAGCTTGCTATAAAAACAAGAGCTGACAAGGCTTTAATCTCAAGGGCTAGAACCGATTTAAAGCATATTTCAGCCAAGCAACAGGCTAACGCGTCCGACAATCCAAGCCCATTACAACGGGGATCGCGATGCGGCGCTTGACCGATCAAATGCCGGCGGCAGGTGACAAATCCATGCGATTACGCTATAAAACCTCTAGCACGCCACAACCGTAACATCTGGACACAACTCGGTTTTCAAGTCAAACTTATCGCTTGGGGTCTTTTCTGGAGTATTCATGCCTGTGATCGCCGTGGTTAATCGCAAAGGGGGCAGTGGAAAAAGCACTGTCGCCGCGCATCTGGCTGCCTGGTGCGCCCGCAATGGCAGCGCCGTGATGCTGGGCGATGTAGACCGACAGCAGTCCACCCGGGCTTGGCTGCGCCGGCGTGATGCATCCCTCCCCACCATCGCTCCCTGGGTGGTCGACCAGAAGAACATCCTGCGCGTGCCCACAGGTATCACCCATGTCGTGCTGGACACACCGGGCGGCATGCATGGCTTTGATCTGGCTCGCATGGTGATGTTCTCCGACGCCATCCTGATGCCGGTGTGCAGTTCGGCCTTTGACCGGGAGGCCGCTGCCGCCTGCCATGCCGAACTCATGACCCTGCCGCGCGTAGCCAGCGGGCGTTGCAAGCTGGCAGCCATCGGCATGCGCATTGATGCGCGCACCCACGCCGCACAAATCCTCAAGGACTGGGCCGACGATCTGAAGCTGCCGTTTCTCGGTGTACTGCGCGAAACCCAGCTCTATGTGCAGTGTCTGGAACGCGGCATGACGATCTTCGATTTGCCGCCGCAACGCACCGAGACAGACATGGCCCAGTGGGAGCCCATCAAGAACTGGCTCACGCCGATGCTCTATCCGGTTCAGGCCGCCAATGATCCCAGCCCGTCAAGGCCGCTGAGTTCCAGCCGCCTGGGGGCTCCCCGTCCTGACAGTCTGATGCCCCCTCAGGAGTCACTGGTGCATGGCGGGCGACTGGCTGGCAGCCGGGCACAGCAGCATGTGACAGTACCACCTCGCACCATTGACACGGCGGTTTCGGCATTTCACGGCAACGCATCTGACCGCCAGCAAATTCCGCCATTTCTGCGTCAGCGCGTGACCTGAACAACGGGCTGACGCCCTGCTCAGTTCATGGCCCGGCGCAACTGGGCCACGCGCTCGGCGATGGCATCCATGTCCAACCCATCCTCGGCATGCTGCAAATAGGTTTCCAGGTCGATCAGCGCCTGGGCCGCATTACCCATCTCGGCATAGGCCAGTCCCCGGTCGCGCACCTCGGACCAGGCTGTCGGCAGCAACACCACCAGCCGGTCCTGCACCATCACCAGTCGCGGCCAGTCTTCCTGTGTCTGGTGAATTTCCTTGAGGTTGCGCAGCATGCGCGCGATGATGTCGCGTGGTGTGGCGGCCTGCAGAAACAGGCCCAAGGGCGCCTCAAACTCATCCGTCAGGCCTTGACCACGCTGGTAGGGTGCCAGCCGTTCGGACAGATCTTCCCGGCTCAGTGACTGGCCAGTGAAGGGATCAATGACCACCTGCCCCTTGGGCAGGCTGACCTTCACCATGAAATGCCCCGGAAACCCAACACCGCGGGCAGCCAGCCCCAGCCCCTGCGCCAGCTCCATCCACAAAACCGCCAGTGAGATGGGAATGCCGCGCCTTGTGCGCAACATCACGTTCAGGTAGCTGTTGTCGGGATCGTAGTAGTCGTTCAGGTTGCCGCCGAAGTTCAGTTCCCGAAAAAAATACTGGTTCAGGGTGCGCAGCTTCTGCATGGGCGCCACATCGGCTGGCAAACGGCGTTTGAGGCGGGAGAACATCAAGTCAACCTCGCCCAGTACCTGCTGCACATCCATGTCCGGGTATTCGTCTTGTGCCAGGCTGATGGCCGTTTCGAGCAAAGGAAACTCCGCATCGCTTTGAACCAGCGATTCAAAATATTCCAGCGGCGTGGGGGCTGCAAACGATAAATTCATTCAGTTTCTCTTGCCGGGCTGGCTTCCACGCCCGAAGTCCCATTTTGCAACCGATGCAATATGCATGCCGAATCAGACATCGAAATCCGCACGCGTGGCCCCCTTGTCAGCGCCGGATAAACTGCCCCAACCTCAGACCGGTCGCCATGACCGCTCCAAAATAAATAGCGGCAGATCCACACAAGATAAGGGCCAGCAAGCCGATTCTTTTAAATGCGTCAACCCGCATTTCCGTCCAACCGAAGTGCCCGGCAGCCCAGGACAGAAAGCCCGCCAACAGCACACTGGCGACCAGCACCTGCAGCAGAAATACCCCCCAGCCAGGCTCGGGCTTGTAGCTGCCTCGGCGTCTGAGACCTACGAGCAGCCATCCTGCGTTGATCATGGCCCCCAGGCCAATGGCCAGGGCCAGGCCCGCATGGGCAAACCAGGGCACCAGCACCAGATTGAGCAGTTGCGTGATGACCAGAACGGCCACCGCGATTTTCACCGGCGTCTTGATGTCCTGGCTGGCGTAAAAGCCCGGCGCCAGCACCTTGATGGCTACCAGCCCCAGCAGACCCGCACCATAGCCCATGAGCGCAATGCTGGTCTGGTGGACATCGCGATCCGTGAATGCACCATAGTGGTATAGCACGGCCACCAGCGGGCGGGAAAAGGTCAGCAAGGCCACCGCACAGGGTACGGCGAGAAACACCACGATGCGCAAACCCCAGTCCAGCATGGCAGAGTACCTGGCGCCATCGTCTGCGGCCCGCGCTGCGGCCAACTGCGGCATGAGCACGACACCCAGCGCGACACCCAGCAGCGCCGTGGGGAACTCCATCAGGCGATCGGCGTAAGTGAGCCAACTGACACTGCCGGGGATCAGGTGCGAGGCAATCTGGGTGTTGATGAGGGTCGAGATGTGCGCCACGCTCACCCCCACCAGCGCCGGCACCATGAGCCGGGCGATATTACGGGTGGACTCGTCAGTCCAGGCCTGCCGCAAGGCTGCCCAGCGCAGACCGATGCGGGGCAAATAACCAATTCTCCTAAGTGCCAGCAACTGCGCACCAAGTTGCAGCACCCCGCCCAGCATCACGCCAGCACACAGCGCATAGATGGGCTCCACGCCCAGACGGGCAAACCAGGGAGCCCCCAGCCAGGCCGCAATAATCATGGACAGATTCAGCAAAACCGGGGTAGCTGCAGGCACGGCAAAGCGTCGACGCGTGTTGAGCACGCCCGCGGCCAGCGCCACCAGCGACATGAAAGCGATGTAGGGAAACATCCAGCGCGTCATGACCACGGCGACTTCGTAGCCATGCGGATTCTGCTGCAAGCCGCTGGCCATGGCCCATACCAGAAAAGGCGCCGCCAGCACACCTGCCGCGCAGGTAGCAGCCAGCACCCAGGCCAGTACCGTGGCCACCCGGTCAACCAGTCGATGCGTGGACTCCTCTCCCGCCCGGGCCATAGACGCCGCCAGCACCGGCACAAAAGCCTGGCTGAAGGCACCTTCTGCAAACAACCGGCGAAACAGGTTGGGAATGCGAAACGCCACGTTGAAGGCGTCCGTCAAGGCACTGGCGCCAAAGGTCGAGGCAATCAGCAACTCCCGAGCCAGCCCCGTGATACGTGAGACGAAGGTCAGCAGGGAGACGGTGGAGGCGGCTTTGAAGAGAGTCACGGCCCGAGTGTAGCCGGGCAGAGCCCCGCCTTTCGGCACCCAGCCGTTGAAATGTCCAAGCTGGTACAATGGAGAGCTTTGCTGACAACATCCTCAGACACAAGGAATACTTTATATGGCATCTGGAAAACCCAAGAAAAAGAACCCGCGCCTGGCGTCGGGCCGTAAACGCGTCCGTCAGGACGTCAAGATCAACGCCGCAAACTCCTCGCTGCGTTCCAAATACCGCACTGCGGTGAAGAACGTCGAGAAGGCCGTTGTCGCTGGCGACAAGGCCAAGGCAACCGAACTCTTCGCAACGATGCAGGCCGTGGTGGACACCGTGGCTGACAAAGGCATCTTCCACAAAAACAAGGCTGCTCGTGACAAGAGCCGCCTGTCTGCCAAGGTGAAAGCCCTGGCTACCGCAGCCGCCTGACTTTCAGGCAATCGCACGAACCCCTCGGGGTTCGCCGTTTGTAAAGGGTGCGCTGTCAGCAAAGCGAAAAGCCGTCGAAAGACGGCTTTTTTGTTGCCTGCGATTTCTCGCAGGGCACAACAGCGGCGACATGCAGTCGCCCTGCGTCATTTGCGAGGCGGGTCGGGAATCAGACAGGCCTCGGTGACCTGAAGCTCGTTGTCCTTGGCGAAGTTCATCACGAAGTCCCAGGCCATGACGTCATAGTCGCGCAGGTCGCGATGCACCACAACGCACTTCACCCCGTTCATCGTGGTGGGAATGCACCAGGGGGAATAACGCAGATGGCTGCCAGGCAATTTGCCGCCAGGACAGAACTGACTCATGACACCCGCCAGACGCTCGGCCCAATCGCTGGGACGGAAAGTCTTGCCATTCGCGGTCAGACCGAGAATAAAAACTTCTTTTGCGTCGCTTGAAACCATGGGATGAGTATCAGTCAGGAGTCAGGGCACCGTGTTGAAGAGGGAGCCAATATCTGGTCAAAGCAAGCCGGATTGTGTTGCCTGCACTGCAAGGAATATCGGCATGCAGACCGAAAAGATGAAATTTTGACCTTTTGCTGCAACGCATCAATAATTGTATCTTATATAAGACTTGAGGCCTGTTTTCGCAAGTCCCCGAAGGGGAGAAGAGGCGGTGTGATTCCCCTCAATCCACCATGGTTCCGCTGAAGCCGCCACTGGCCTAAAATCACTGCTCAACGGCCCAACATGCGTTGGGCCGACCTATTTTCAGAGTGCCTCACCGGAGTGTGAAAACATGAACGCCGCCGTCCCGCAATTCATTGAAGCTTCGTCGCCCCACGTGATGAACACGTATGGCCGCGTGCCCATTGCCTTGTCGCACGGACAAGGCTGCCGCGTCTGGGACATCAACGGCAAGCCCTACCTCGATGCGCTGGGCGGCATTGCCGTCAACACCCTGGGCCACAACCATGACAAGCTGGTGCCGGCCCTGCAGGACCAGATCTCCAAGCTCATCCACACCTCGAACTACTACCATGTGCCTGGCCAGGAAGCGCTGGCCGCCAAGCTGGTTGAACTCTCGGGCATGAGCAATGTGTTCTTCTGCTCGACCGGGCTGGAAGCCAATGAAGCGGCGCTAAAGCTGGCGCGCAAGTTCGGCCACGACAAAGGTATCGAAAAGCCCGAGATTGTGGTCTTTGAGAAGGCTTTTCACGGCCGCAGCATCGCCACGCTGAGCGCCACCGGCAACCCCAAGGTGCAGGCCGGCTTTGGCCCGCTGGTCGAAGGTTTCATCCGCGTACCGCTGAACGATCTGGACAAACTGACGCAGGCTACGGCCGGCAACCCCAATGTGGTGGCCGTGTTCCTGGAGGCCATCCAGGGCGAAGGGGGCATACAACCCGCGCACGTGGCGTACCTCAAGCAGCTACGCCAGCTCTGCGACGAGCGCGACTGGCTGCTCATGATCGACGAGGTGCAATGCGGCATGGGCCGTACCGGCAAGTGGTTTGCCCACCAGTGGGCTGACATCAAACCCGATGTGATGCCGCTGGCCAAGGGCCTGGGCTCGGGTGTGCCGATCGGCGCCGTGGTGGCTGGCCCCAAGGCCGCCAACATCTTCCAGCCCGGCAACCACGGCACCACCTTTGGCGGCAACCCGCTGGCCATGCGCGCGGGCATCGAGACCATCCGCATCATGGAAGAAGACGGCCTGCTGGCCAATGCCACCGCCGTGGGCGAGCACCTCCGGGCTGCACTGGCGCGTGAGCTCGGCGGCCTGGCCGGACTCAAGGAGATTCGCGGCCAGGGTCTGATGATCGGGGTGGAGCTCAAGCAGCCCTGTTCCGACCTGACTGCGCAGTGCGCCGAACACGGCTTGCTGATCAGCGTGACGGCCGACACCGTGATCCGCCTGGTGCCGCCGCTGATCATGACCCTCGCAGAAGCTGATGAAGTGGTGGCCATCCTGTGCCCACTCGTCAAAAAGCTGCTGAACGAACAACACTGACCCCGGCGCTTGTTGCCGCGATAGCCGGCACAGAACGCCGGACACCCTCCGGGACAGCCGTTTCAAACGAAGCGGGCTTCCCTGAAAGCAAAGTTGACCATGAAACACTACCTGCAATTCAACGACCTCAACGCCAGCGAATACGCCTACCTGTTCGAGCGCGCCACCTTCATCAAGAACAAGTTCAAGGCCTACGAGAAATACCATTCGCTGAGCGACCGCACCCTGGCCTTGATCTTCGAGAAGGCCTCCACCCGCACGCGCGTGAGCTTCGAGGCGGGCATGTACCAGCTCGGCGGCAGTGTGGTTCATCTCACCACTGGCGACAGCCAGCTGGGCCGTGCCGAACCGATTGAGGACAGCGCCAAGGTCATCAGCCGCATGGTGGACCTGGTGATGATCCGCACCTTCGGCCAGGACAAGATCGAAAAGTTTGCCGAGCACTCCCGCGTGCCGGTGATCAATGGCCTGACAAACGAGTTCCATCCCTGCCAGATCATGGCCGACATCTTCACCTTCATCGAGCACCGGGGCGATATCACGGGCAAGACGGTGGCCTGGGTGGGTGACGGCAACAACATGTCCAACTCCTGGCTGCAGGCAGCCGAACTGCTGGGCTTCACCGTGCATGTGAGCACGCCACGTGGCTATGAGGTCGACCAGGCCGTGGCCGGCGTGAACAGCTCCTGCTACAAGGTTTTCAAGGACCCGATGCAAGCCTGTGCGGGCGCCGACCTCGTGACCACCGATGTCTGGACCAGCATGGGCTACGAGGCAGAGAACGAAGCACGCCGCAAGGCCTTCGCCGACTGGTGCGTGGACACCGACATGATGCGTGCGGCCAAGCCCGATGCCCTCTTCATGCACTGCCTGCCCGCGCACCGTGGCGAAGAGGTGGAAGCCGACGTCATTGACGGCCCGCAGTCCGTGGTCTGGGACGAGGCCGAGAACAGGATGCATGTGCAGAAGGCGCTCATGGAGTACCTGCTGCTCGGCCGCCTTGCCTTTTCCTGACTGGGCGCAGTAACCCAGCATGGGTACCTGTACCAGTTGTGGCGCCTGTTGCGCCAGCTTCCGGGTGGACTTTTCCGCCCAGGAGCTCGACGACATGGGAGGTCACGTGCCCGCAGGCCTGGCCGTCGAAGTCAACGCCAGCACTTGCCGCATGCGGGGTACCGACCATGTGCCCATCCGTTGTGCGGCCCTGACCGGCAAGATTGGGCAATCGGTAGCCTGCGGCATTTACGAGTGGCGCCCTTCGCCCTGTCATGAATTTGAGGAAGGCTGCCATGCCTGCCACCAGGCACGCTCGCGTCACGGCTTACCGCCGCTCGATGCCATGACAGCCCGAGAAATACTGCGCATCCCGGATATTTAACCATTTTTAATAAAATTGGCCAGTAGCCCTTATAGGTAATGCCAAACCAGCTATTAAAAATATAGCAATCATGCGTTGCAATTGATTTAGCCACCCTGACCCTGATACAGCCAGGGCAAATCCAGCAAACGCTCACCCAGCAGTTTCATCGCCATATTGCGCCCCAGACGCAGAGACCCACTGGCGTGAAAGATCTGGCCATTGCGCCGGGCTCGGGCCTGCACGCGGGCATTGCGCTCCCAACGGTTCAGGGCGTAGCGGTGCGAGGTCAGCGCACCGTCGAGCCCCGTTTGCAGCAGCAAACTGCCCAGTTCCGCCGCGTCCTCAATCGCCATGCCCGCACCCTGGGCCAGATAAGGCAGCATCGGATGGGCCGCATCGCCCAGCAGCGCCACCCTGCCCTGGGCCATCTCCTGCGGGCCGCACAATGGGGTGCGGTCATACAGGGGCCAGCGACGCCAGCTTTCGAGGGCCTGCAGCAGGTCCTGCAGCTCGCTGCTGGCATGCGCCATCACGGCACGCAGCTCGGTGCCGCTGGCGGTTTGATCCCAGTGACCCGTTTCGGTGTTCTGCCGCCGTTCCAACTCCTGGGGCACATGATCCTCGACCAGAGCCACCACATTGAGCCACTCCCCGCCCCTCACGGGGTAGCGCACCAGGTGCAGATCGGTACCCAGCCAGACCGTGACGTCCTGCGAACGCAGATGCTCGGGCAGACTGGTCTGTGGCACCATGGCCCGGTATGCCCTATGACCGGTGGCAAGGGGGGGCCCGTCCTGCAGCATCTGCTCGCGCACGCGACTCCAGACGCCATCGGCCCCGACCAGCAAATCACCCTGTACCTGCAGCCCGTCGAACATCTGCACGGTAACGGCATCAGGCTCGGGCATTACCCGGTCAATCCGGCTGTTCAGTTGGAGTCTCACCGCGTTAAGCTCTTCGACAGCCGCCAGCAGCAGACCATGCAAATCCGCCCTGTGAATGGTGGCGTAGGGCGCACCATAGCGCGCCATCATGGCGTCACCCAGGTGCAGACGACCCAGCTCGCGTCCAGAAACCACGTCACGCACCTGCAGTTGCGACGGAAATGCCGCCACCTGCGCCAGCGCCTGCTCCAGGCCCCAGCCATGGAGTAATCGCACCACATTGGGCCCAAGCTGGATACCGGCACCCACCTCGCTGAACTGCGTGGCCTGCTCGAACAGGCGTACCTGCGCGCCGGCCTGCGTACAGGCCAGCGCAGCGGCCAGCCCGCCGATCCCGCCGCCAGCCACCAATACCTGTTGTTTCATGTCGTCATTCTGCCGCTATTTACGGGAGTGCCCGGACCAGGCCGGCATCCGACCCACCTGGCTTCTCACTCTACGCGGCTGATGCTGGTGGGCTTGAAGCCCAGGTCTGCAGCTTTGCCCTTGCGCGCACGCGCGGCACGGGCGTTGTTGAGGCTGCGGATTTCAAGCGTTTCCTCACGCGCCTTGCCGCCACGCCCGATGCCTTCGATCTTCACGCTGCGTGTATAGGCAGCAGCACCGGCCAGCGTGTCCTTGGCTTCGAGGTCGATCAGCGTGAGTCCGCGCCCGCCATTGGCCATCGGCTTGAGTTCACCGATCTCGAAGGTCAGGATACGCCCGCCGGTGGAGGCGCAAGCCACGTGCGTGGCCGGAGCATGCAGGGCGGTCGCCAGAGTCCCGGCAGGCGGCGGTACATTGGCCGGTGAGGGACGGCACACCGTGTCACCCTCGTTGCAGGTGATGAAGGTCTTGCCGCCCTTCTGGCGCGAGACCATGTTCTCCACCGTGGCGAGAAAGCCATAACCCGCAGAGGTACTGAGCAAGAGCCAGGCGTTGGCAGCCCCGGCGAAATAATGCGCGAGCTGGGTACCCGCCTCCAGCTCGATCAGCGTGGTCACTGGCTGGCCGTCGCCTCGCGCGCCCGGCAAGGCGGCCACCGCCACCGAGTAAACACGCCCGTTGGAGCCAAACGCGATCAGGGTATCCACGGTGCGGCACTCGAAGGTGCCGTACAGGCCGTCGCCCGCCTTGAAGGCAAAGCTGGCAGCATCATGACCATGGCCGCTGCGGGCACGCACCCAGCCTTTTTCCGACACCACCACCGTGACCGGTTCGTCCACCACCTTGACTTCGGCCACGGCCTTCTTCTCGGCCTGGATCAGGGTGCGGCGTGCATCGGCAAACTGCTTGGTATCGGCCTCGATTTCCTTGACCATGAGTCGGCGCATTGCAGCCGGACTGCCGAGAATTTCCTCGAGCTTGTTCTGCTCAACGCGCAGGCCTGCAAGCTCCTGCTCGATCTTGATGGTCTCGAGCCGTGCAAGCTGGCGCAACCGGATGTCGAGAATGTCCTCTGCCTGGCGCTCGGAGAGCTTGAAGCGATCGATCAGCGCCAGCTTGGGTTCGTCTGCGTTGCGGATGATGGCGATCACCTCGTCGATATTGAGCAGCACTAACTGCCGCCCCTCGAGGATGTGAATGCGGTCGAGCACCTTGTCCAGGCGATGCTGTGAACGCCGCTCCATCGTGATCTGGCGGAAGGCAATCCATTCCTCCAGCATCTGGCGCAAAGACTTCTGCGTGGGCCGGCCATCAAGCCCCACCATCGTGAGGTTGATAGGGGCCGAGGATTCCAGACTGGTGTGCGCCAGCAGTGTGGTGATGAGTTCCTGCTGCTCGATGCGGCTGGTCTTGGGCTCGCACACCAGGCGCACCGCAGCATCCTTGCTCGACTCGTCACGCACAACGTCCAGCACCGCCAGCACACTGGCCTTGAGCTGGTTCTGATCCTGCGACAGTGCCTTCTTGCCGGCCTTGATCTTGGGATTGGTCAGCTCCTCGATTTCCTCCAGCACCTTTTGCGTGCTGACGCCGGGCGGCAACTCGGTGACCACCAACTGCCACTGGCCACGCGCCAGCTCTTCGATCTTCCAGCGTGCCCGTACCTTCAATGACCCGCGACCCGTGCGGTAGGCGTCAGCAATATCACTGGCCAAGCTGATGATCTGACCACCGCCGGGATAGTCGGGACCCTTGACCAAGGCAAACAACTCGTCGTTGCTGAGCTTCGGCGTCTTGATCAGGGCCACACAGGCATCTGCGATCTCGCGCAGGTTGTGGCTCGGGATCTCGGTGGCCAGGCCGACTGCGATACCACTGGCACCATTGAGCAAGGTGAAGGGCAGGCGCGCCGGCAACTGCCGGGGCTCCTCGGTCGAACCGTCGTAGTTGGGCACAAAGTCCACCGTACCTTCGTCGATTTCGTCGAGCAGCAGGCTCGTGATCCTGGCCAGACGCGCCTCGGTGTAACGCATGGCCGCGGCGCCATCGCCATCGCGGCTGCCGAAATTACCCTGCCCGTCGATCAGCGGGTAGCGCTGCGAGAAGTCCTGCGCCATACGCACCAGCGCGTCATACGCAGCCTGGTCTCCGTGCGGGTGAAAACGGCCCAGCACATCACCGACCACGCGGGCCGACTTGACCGGCTTGGCACCGGTGTTGCCATTGGTGCCACCAAAACCCAGGCCCATGCGGGACATTGAATACAGGATGCGGCGCTGCACGGGCTTCTGGCCGTCACAGACATCGGGCAGCGCACGGCCCTTGACCACACTCAGCGCATATTCAAGATAGGCGCGTTGGGCATAGGTGGCGAGGTTGAGCGAGTCGTCTTCGCCGCCCGGAGGCGTGGCAGAAAAATCAAGTATCGGTTGGTCAGTCATTTCAATAATCGCGTTCAGTCGTATCGTTCGTGGCCACGGTGGAGGGCAGCGGCGCGAGCATGTTGCCGCGCCGTGCCGCCCCGCCCGGCAACTCCATGCGCAGGCGCTGAGGCGTGCTGCGCAATTCAGTGACCAGCACAGGTGGCTTGAGCAGGGTATACAGGCGCATCACGGTCGCCACGTAGTCCTGGGTTTCCTTGTAGTTCGGAATTCTGTTGCCGGCGCGCTGCACCGCGCCCTCGCCCGCGTTGTAGGCTGCCAGCGCCAGTTCCAGCTGGCCGGGAAACAGTTTGATGAGGTAGGCAAGGTAGCGGGCACCCGTAGCGATGTTGACATCGGGGTCAAACAGCTTGGCCTGCACCGTGCTGCGTCGGTCCGCCCGCACGCCGTAACGCTGCGCAGTAGCGGGCATGATCTGCATCAATCCGGTGGCACCTCTGGGCGACACGGCCCTGGCATCGAAACCGGACTCGGTGGCGATCAGGGCCTGCAACAGTTCAAGGTCAATGTCATGGCGTTTTGAGGCCTCGCGCAGGTGGTGCCGCACACTCTTGTAGCTGGGTGAGACGTCAAAAAATATCTGTAACCTGCGTTGCGAAGTAGGAACCGCCACTTCGCGTGCGGTTCGGCCATCCGCAGGTGGTGCGCCGGTATCAAAACCCTGCCCACTGTGCGAGAAGAGCTCATAACGCTCATCAAGCTGCCGGGTCGAGAAATGTGCATCACCCTTCTCGTCCATATAGACCCAGACATCGGCGCGCGCCGATTGCGCCCAAAACAGGAGCAGCAAAGCCAGGACGAGCATGGGCAACACGCCCCAAAGTCGCCTCATTCCAAACCTTGATTGAATCCCGGACCTCATCAGATATCGATCTCGACACTGTCTCCATGCAGCTCCATGAGCTCGCGCCGGGCCGCAGCCTCCCCCTTGCCCATGAGCTTGGTGATGAGGTTCTCGGTCTGCAGGAAATCCATGGTTCCAAGTTGCACCGGCAGCAGCCGGCGCGTGTCGGGGTTCAATGTGGTCTCCCACAGCTGCTCGGCGTTCATCTCGCCCAGGCCCTTGAAGCGGCTGATGCTCCAGGCGCCTTCGCGCACGCCTTCCTTGCGCAGTTTGTCAAGAATAGCGGTCAGTTCGCCGTCATCAAGTGCATAGGCCTTGGAAGCCGGTTTTTTGCCGCGCGCTGGAGCATCCACGCGGAACAGCGGAGGCCGGGCCACATAGACGTTGCCGGCTTCGATGAGCTTGGGGAAGTGGCGGAAAAACAGCGTCAGCAGCAAGACCTGGATGTGCGAGCCGTCCACATCAGCGTCCGACAGGATGCAGACCTTGCCGTAGCGCAGGCCCGACAGGTCAGGTGTGTCGTTGGGGCCATGCGGATCAACACCGATAGCCACCGAGATGTCATGGATTTCGGTGTTCGCAAACAGGCGGTCACGTTCAACTTCCCAGGTGTTGAGCACCTTGCCACGCAACGGCAGGATGGCCTGGCTTTCCTTGTCGCGTCCCATCTTGGCGCTGCCACCGGCCGAGTCGCCCTCAACCAGAAACACCTCGTTGTGGCTGATGTCGCGGCTTTCGCAGTCGGTCAGCTTGCCCGGCAGCACGGCCACGCCCGAGCCCTTGCGCTTCTCGACCTTCTGGCCGGCCTTCTGGCGCGTCTGTGCGGCCTTGATGGCGAGTTCGGCGAGCTTCCTGCCGTACTCCACGTGATGGTTGAGCCAGAGCTCCAGCGCCGGGCGCACAAAACTCGACACCAGCCGCACCGCGTCACGCGAGTTCAGCCGCTCCTTGATCTGGCCCTGAAACTGCGGGTCAAGCACCTTGGCCGACAGCACATAGCTGGCGCGCGCAAACACATCTTCGGGCAGCAGCTTCACCCCTTTGGGCAGCAGCGAATGCAACTCGATGAAACTCTTGACGGCATTGAACACACCGTCACGCAAGCCGCTCTCATGCGTGCCGCCCGCGCTGGTAGGGATCAGGTTCACATAGCTCTCGCGCACGGGCTGGCCTTCTTCGGTAAAGGCCAGGCACCACTGGGCGCCCTCGCCCTCGGCAAAACTGTCGTGCGCGGCGTCGGCAAAGCCTTCGCCCTCGAACAAGGGGATCACCGGGTCGGTGCTGAGCGTCTGCTCCAGGTAGTCGCGCAGGCCGCCCTTGTACAGCCAGGTCTGGCTGTCGCGTGTCTTCTCGACGGTGAGGGTCACGCTGACCCCGGGCATGAGCACAGCCTTGCTGCGCAGCAGGTGGGTGAGCTCGGCCATCGGCAGGGCACTGGATTCGAAATACTTAGCATCGGGCCAGACCCGCACGGTGGTACCGGTCTTGCGGTCGCCCTCTGCATGGGGTCGCAGGCTCAGCGGCTGGGTCACGTCGCCACCTTCAAACACGAGATGCGCCACCTGCCCTTCGCGATAGCTGGTGACCTCCAGCCGCTTGCCCAAGGCGTTGGTGACAGAGACGCCCACACCGTGCAGGCCGCCAGAGAAGCTGTAGGCGCCGCCCTTGCCCTTGTCAAACTTGCCGCCCGCGTGCAGCCGGGTAAAGACGAGTTCGATCACCGGCGCCTTCTCCTCGGGGTGCATACCGAAAGGGATGCCGCGGCCATCGTCGTCCACGCTCACCGAACCGTCCGCATGGAGGGTGACCTTGATTTTTTTGCCATGGCCTGCCAGCGCCTCGTCAGCGGCGTTGTCCAGGACTTCCTGGATCACATGCAGGGGATTGTCCGTGCGGGTGTACATGCCCGGACGCTGTTTGACCGGCTCCAGGCCCTTGAGGACACGGATGGAACCTTCTGAATATTCACTGTTTGGTTTGACTGCCATAGCGCCGGATTGTAGACCGGGATCTCAAAACACCTGTTTTTACATACAGTTTCAGGTTCTCGCGGCATCCCTGTCCGGCAGTGAGTCCGCGGATTGGCTACATTTATCGAATGAGCTCCAACCGAAAACACCTCTCCATGGCGCAGGTCCTGATTTGCGGCGCCTCCATCGTGACCCTCTCCATGGGCATTCGCCACGGCTTTGGCCTGTGGCTACAACCCATTACCCAGGCCCAGGACTGGAGCCGCGAAACCTTTGCCTTTGCCATTGCCATCCAGAACCTGAGCTGGGGGCTGTCAGGCATTTTTGCCGGCATGGTGGCCGACCGCTTTGGGGCCTTCCGGGTCATCATTGCAGGCGCCATCCTGTATGCGCTGGGACTGGTCGGCATGGCCCACGCGTCCACCCCCTTCATGTTTTCCATTTCTGCCGGGGTGCTGCTGGGCATGGCGCAGGCGGGTACCACCTATGCCGTGATTTACGGCGTGATCGGCCGCAATGTGAGCATCGAGAAGCGCTCCTGGGCCATGGGCGTGGCCGCCGCAGCGGGCTCCTTTGGCCAGTTCCTCATGGTACCGACTGAAGGCTTCCTGATCAGCAGCCTGGGCTGGCAAGAGGCCCTCGTGGTTCTGGGCATGGCCTCCTTGCTGATGGTGCCGCTGGCCTGGGGCCTGCGAGAACCGGGCTTTGTGGGCGGCAGCATCGTGCAGCGCGAGCAGACCATCCTGCAGGCACTCAAGGAAGCCTTCAAATACCCGAGCTTCCAGTTGCTGATGGCAGGCTACTTTGTCTGCGGCTTCCAGGTCGTGTTCATCGGCGTGCACATGCCCAGCTACCTGCGCGACAAAGGATTGTCACCCCAGGTGGCGAGTTATGCGCTCGCGTTGATTGGCCTCTTCAATGTGTTCGGCACCTATGTTGCCGGTGTGCTGGGGCAGAAGTTGCAGAAGAAAAACATCCTGGCCTTCATCTACATCACGCGCTCGATTGCCATCACGATCTTCCTGATTGCACCCTTGACGCCTGGCTCGGTCTACATTTTCTCCAGCATCATGGGCCTGCTCTGGCTCTCCACCGTGCCGCCTACCAACGCTACCGTGGCGCAGATCTTCGGCGTGGCGCATTTCTCCATGCTCGGTGGCTTTGTGTTCTTCAGCCACCAGATCGGCTCGTTCATGGGCGTGTGGCTGGGCGGTCTGCTCTATGACAAGACCGGTAGTTACGATGTGGTCTGGTACATCGCCATCGCGCTGGGCGTGTTTGCGGCTTTGGTCAACCTGCCGGTCAAGGAAGCGGCCATCACGCGGCGCGTGGCCGCACAAACTGCCTGAGATGGCCTGAGATGAAAAAGCATTACAAGCTCAGCGCCTATCTCGCCGCCCTGGCGGTGCTGCTGCTGGTGTTTGCCCTGTACACACGCCCGGATTTTCTGGTCACACTCGGCAACCAGTTCTGGGCCTGTTTCTAGGCCCGCTTCTTTTGACTCATCATTTAACCCTGTAGCCCTCTAGATACGGGCGATAAATGCTATGAAAACAATAGTAATCACCGGCGCCTCCGATGGCATCGGCGCCGAGATGGCGCGGCAACTCGCCCAATCGCATGGCGATAGCGTCGCCTTGGTACTGGCTGCGCGCAATGAAAAGCGCCTGCAGGAGGTAGCCAGCCAATGTGCCGCACTGGGTGCGCAAACCCTGGTGGCTCCGACCGACGTGGCGCAGCAAACGCAGTGCCGCGCACTGATTGACAGCAGCCTGGACAAGTTCGGTCGTCTCGATGCACTGATCAACAACGCTGGCGTTTCGGCCCAGGCCCTGTTCGAAGACGTCAAAACCGACAAGCTGGGCTGGTACGAAGACCTCATGCGCATCAACCTCTGGGGCAGCGTGTGGTGCACCCATGCGGCCCTGCCTCATCTGAAGGCAAGCCGTGGCAGCGTGGTGGCGGTGTCCTCGCTGGCCGGCCTGATCGGTGTGCCA
The DNA here is from genome assembly GCA_018815325.1 of Gammaproteobacteria bacterium. Classification (GTDB taxonomy): domain Bacteria; phylum Pseudomonadota; class Gammaproteobacteria; order Burkholderiales; family Burkholderiaceae_C; genus JAHIYE01. The sequence continues at coordinate 143,399 of JAHIYE010000010.1, forward strand.
GGGCGCACCGCCTACAGCGCGAGCAAATTTGCCATGACAGGCTTTTTCGAAGCCTTGCGTGCAGAGCTCAAAGGCGCAGGCGTCAGCGTCACCACGGCCTATCCCGGTGTGGTGGCGACCAACATCCGCTACAGGGGCTACAACGCATCCGGTGAGCCGGCGGGCTCCAGCGGCCTGAAGGAAGACAAGGCCATGACCGTCGAGCAGTGTGCAGCCCTGATCCTGGCAGGCATGCAGCGGCGTCAACGCGAGGTTGTCATGACTTCGCAGGGCAAACTCGGCCGCTTTCTCAAACTGCTGGCCCCAGGCCTGGTTGAACGCATGGCCCTGGCCGCGCTCAAGGAAGAGGTCAAGCCCCAATGAGTCCAGACTCAAAAACAGCTCAAGTCCGTCCAGCCGATCTACCGCATGGCAGCGAGCCGCCCTCGGCCTGGGTGCAGCGCTGGTCGCATCTGGTTGCGCCGCAAGGTCATGTGCTCGACATCGCCTGCGGCCAGGGTCGCCACATGCGCTGGTTTGCCTCGCACGGCCACCCCGTCACCGGGGTGGACCGCTCAGCCGAGGCCATTGTCGCAGTAGCGCCGCTGGGCGAAGCCATCGTGGCTGACATTGAAAACGCGCCCTGGCCTCTCATGCACGACGGCAAAGTGCGAACTTTCGATGCCGTGATCGTCACCAATTACCTATGGCGCCCCCTGTTCGAGTTGATGGCGCAAAGCCTGGCACCAGGCGGCGTACTGATTTATGAGACCTTCAGCACCGGCAACGAAACCGTCGGCAAACCCTCCCGGCCGGATTTCCTGCTGCAAAGCGGTGAATTGCTGCGTGCCTTTGCGGATTTACAGCCCATTGCCTATGAAGAAGGCTTCCTGGCACAACCCGGGCGCTTTGTGCAGCGACTGGCCGCCGTGCGAGCCTTGCCTGCCGAGGCGGGTCAGCCACCAAAACGTTACCCACTCTAGTTAGAATGCTTGTTTAGCGTTTAATTTCCCGCCCATGACACCCACTAGCAGCACCCTCACAGGCAGCATCGTCGCTCTGGTTACTCCCATGCACAAAGATGGCAGTGTGGACTACCCTGCGCTTCGCAAGCTGATCGACTGGCACATTGCCGAGGGCACGGATTGCATCGGCGTGGTGGGCACCACGGGTGAGTCGCCCACGGTGAGTGTGGAAGAGCACTGCGAGATCATCCGCGTGTCGGTGGAGCAGGCCAAAGGCCGTGTACCCATCATGGCGGGCTGCGGCGCCAACTCGACGGCCGAGGCCATCGAACTCGCCCGCTTCGCCAAGGACGTGGGCGCCGACAGCCAGTTGCAGGTGGTGCCCTACTACAACAAACCCACGCAGGAAGGCCAGTACCAGCACTTCAAGGCCATCATCGAGGCCGTGGAATTGCCCATGGTGCTGTACAACGTGCCCGGCCGCTCGGTAGCAGACATGGCACACGACACCGTGCTGCGCCTGGCGCAAATTCCCGGCATCGTGGGCATCAAGGAGGCCACCGGGAACATCGAGCGCGCCCAGTGGCTGATCCGTGATGTACCCAAGGGCTTTGCGGTCTACTCGGGTGACGACCCGACTGCGGTTGCGCTCATGCTCTGCGGTGGTCAGGGCAACATCAGCGTCACAGCCAACGTGGCCCCTCGGCTCATGCATGAGCTCTGCGTCGCGGCCATCGCCGGGGACGCCAAGCGCGCCATGGAAATCCAGTTCCGCCTCATGCCCCTGCACAAGCAGCTCTTCGTTGAGCCCAACCCGATTCCCGTGAAATGGGCCATGGCGCAAATGAAGCTGTGTGATGACACCATGCGCCTGCCCATGACGCCCCTGTCACCCGCCAGCCAGCCTGTGGTGCAAGCCGCACTGCGCTCGGCTGGACTGCTCTGATACCAAGCCAACCCTGAGGATTACCGAGTGAAGCCTATTTTCCGACTGACGCTGCTAAGTTGCGCCTTGGCCCTGAGCGCCTGCTCTGTATTGCAAAGTGACAAAGTTGATTACAAAAGTGCCGCCAAGGCACCCACGCTGGAAATTCCGCCCGATCTGAGTCAGCTTTCGCGCGAGAACCGCTATGCGATTCCGGGTACGGCCGTCAGTGCGTCCTCCTTCATGGTCGGTCAAGTGGACAAGTCGATTCCCACGGCAGTCAATTCGGTCGGCGATGTACGCATCGAACGCTCTGGCAACCAGCGCTGGCTCGTGGTCAAGCGCCCGGTCGACAAACTCTGGGAGCCCGTGCATGACTTCTGGCAGGAGAACGGTTTCCTGCTGGTCCTGGAACAAGCCAACCTCGGCATCATGGAAACCGACTGGGCTGAAAACCGCGCCAAAATTCCGCAGGACTTCCTGCGCAATGCACTTGGCAAGATATTCGACGGCCTGTATTCCACGGGCGAGCGCGACAAGTTCAGAACCCGCCTTGAGCGCAATGCCGAAGGTGGCACCGACATTTTCATCAGCCACCGAGGCATGATCGAGGTCTACAGCAATGACAAGAGTTCGCAGAACGCAACCACAGTATGGCAGCCCCGCCCGGTTGACCCTGAGCTCGAGGCCGAGTTCCTGCGCCGCCTGATGGTCAAGCTCGGCGTCACCCAGGAGCAGTCCAAGATCCTCGTCGCAGCTGACGCAGCCAAAGTCACCTCACGCGTGGCAACTGTCAACGGCCAGCCCGTGGTGCAAATCGACAACGGCTTCGACCGCGCCTGGCGCCGCGTGGGCCTGTCGCTGGATCGCACGGGCTTCACGGTCGAAGACCGGGATCGCGGCCAGGGCACCTACTTCGTGCGTTACGTGGCCCCCAATGCCGACAAGGCCGAGCAGCCTGGCTTCTTTGCGCGCATGTTCAGCAGCAAGCCCAAGGACGCAGCGCCCCTGAAATACCGCATCACCCTGCGCAGCGAAGGCGAGACCACCACGGTGTCGGTACTGGATGCCAACGGCGCCCCCGAATCCTCGGAAAATGCCCAGCGTATCGTCAAGGTACTCGCCGACGACCTGCGCTGACCAGTCCCCTGCCGCATGCTGCGCTTTCGAAGTCTGGGCAGCGGCAGTTCGGGCAATGCCACCCTGGTCGAGGCCTCCAGCGGCCATCGCCTCACGCGCCTGCTGATCGACTGCGGCTTCGGACTCAAGCACCTGGAAACCAGGCTGGCCCGCACTGGCTTGGCGACCAGCCAGATCGATGCCGTGTTCATCACCCATGAGCACGGCGACCATATCGGCTGTGCACGTCAACTCGCCCTGCGCCACCAGATACCCATCTGGATGAGTCAGGGCACCCATGCGGCACTGGATTTTGCTGATTTTGGTGGCCTGCTGCAGCAGGCCCGCGATGGCGAGGCCATCGACCTGGGCGAATTGCAACTCATGCCCTTCACCGTGCCACACGATGCACGCGAGCCCCTGCAGTTGACCTGCACGGACGGGGCCACGCGTCTGGGTGTGGTCACGGATCTGGGGCATGCCACATCACATGTGCTGCACCAGTTGGCAGGCTGCCATGCCCTGCTGCTGGAATGCAACCACGACACGGAGATGCTGGCCACGTCCCGCTATCCCCCCTTCCTGAAGCAGCGTGTCGGCGGCCGGCTGGGCCATCTCTCCAACCAGGATGCCGCCGATATCGCCGCAGCCGTATGCCATCCGGCCCTGCAGCACCTGGTAGCGGCCCATCTGAGTCAGCAGAACAACCACCCGGACCTGGCCCGCCAGGCCATGTCCAGCGCCCTTGGCCGGGAGCCTGAGGACATTGCCGTGGCCAACCCCGTACAGGGTACAGACTGGTTCTGCCTCTAAGAAATCTGCCTGACGGATAGCATCTCTGCCGGCGGGTGAGCCGACATGAAAAAAGCCACCCGAAGGTGGCTTTTTCTTGCGCAAACCGAAGTCTGCGCAATGCCTGGCCAAAAAGAATTACTTCTTGTCAGCAGCGGCAGGAGCAGCAGCGTCAGCAGGTGCAGCAGCGGGAGCAGCGGCAGGAGCAGCAGCGTCAGCAGGTGCAGCGGCGGGAGCAGCAGCAGGTGCGTCAGCAGGTGCGGGAGCAGCAGCAGGTGCGGGTGCAGGAGCAGGAGCCGGCTCCTCTTTTTTGCCACAAGCAGCCAGGGCAGCAGCAGCGATCACAGCTGCCAAAACGAGCGATTTCTTCATTTGGTTTTACCTGATAAATGTTATTGAACACAATTTCCGGAAATTGCCATCGCAGTGACCCGCGATGACCGAGCAATACAACTCGAGTGCATTTTTGCTCAGCTTCAAATTATAGGGGGAAAACCCCGAGTCATGCGCGCTTTTGCAGCCAGACTATAGCCCCAGTGTGGTCGCAGGAAAGCCCGGTGTGCTGTTGTGGAACCATTCATTCAACAGCCCCCGCAGTTGCGCCAGTTTCATCGCGTCACTACCGCACAGCACCACACCTTGCCGGGCATCGAGGCGCTGCAGGCTCCAGCGCGGACTCCACAACGCCCCTGGAAAATCCTGCGGATCAGGAGCACGACAGGTTCGGCAGTCAATGAGGTGGTTCCAGGTTTTGCGCCAGTTCACGAAACGGGCCTGCCTGCGCAGCACTTCGTCATAGCGGGTCGCCAGCATGACGAGGCGACGCCCGGGCTTCGCCCAAGCCTCCAGGGAAGCCACCACCGCTCGCTCGCCCAGCGGCCAGTCGGCAAAACTGGCGTCGCTGATGATGATTTCATGCCAGCCCTCAGCCGCGGCGCAGCTCAAGGCGTCACGGACCAGTTGCGCCATTAGCTCTCGCCCTTGCAGCCGCCCCGAGGGCAGCAAGGGCGCTGGCTCTGGCACCACGCCGGCAGCCACGGCATGCCCCGGTTCAGGCTGCATGTGCCCACCCCGCTTCACACCAAGCCAACAGCAGCTCACTCGCCTCATCCCCGAGCCGGGCACAGTCTTGCGCTCCCAAAACACGCTGGTCAGCGAAACGGCGCATCAGGGTTGCATCGCGACCTGCGGCGCGGTAGCCCTCGCCGTTGATGAAGATGTGTTTGTCGTCGTACATCATGCGGGTGCGGCGATCGAGTCTGACACCGGTGCTGATACCCACCCCAGCACCAGCCTCAAACCAGACATTGGATTTAGGCTCGCTCAGGTACTCCCCCAAGACGCGTGTCAGTGCCAGTGGATCCTGCAACGCCGCCTGCAGGGCCTCACGGGCGAAATCCTGCAGGCCGGCGGGAATCTGCCCTGCACCACTTACCGCCGCCTGCCTGGGGTCTCGGTATAGCGCCTCACCTGCAAGGTCCTGTGCGTCCTCTGCCAGGCGCTCCAGCAGTTCGCGTGCGAGCTCGCCCCGCCCAGGCGAGCGAAAACCGATGGAATAAGTCATGCACTCGCCCAGTGCGATGCCCTCGTGGGCATAACGCGGCGGCAGGTAGAGCATGTCGCCGGGCTCGAGTACGAACTCCTGTTCCGGCACGAAATTAGCCAGGATTTTGAGCGGCACATCGTCGCGCAGGCTCAGGTCCTTCTGCCGCCCAATCTTCCAGCGCCGCTGGCCATGGGCCTGGAGCAGGAACACATCGTAGCTGTCGAAATGCGGCCCCACGCCCCCTCCGTCCGAGGCGTAGCTGATCATCAGGTCATCCAGCCGGGCATCGGGTACGAAGCGAAACTGGTTCATCAACTGGTGCAACCCGTCTTCATGCAGATCGACGCCCTGCACCAGCAAAGTCCAGTCAGGCTGCTTGAGCGGCGGCAAGGCGCGCCGCAGGAACGGCCCGTGCTGCAGGCGCCAGCGCTCCTTGCCACGCAATGGCTGACGCACCATCAGGCGGGATTCGACCTCGTCACGGCTGGCGAGCTCGAACAAGGCACGGCGGTCGAGCACCGGCGCAAAGCCGGGGATGGCCTGGCGTACCAGCAGGGGCTTTTTTTGCCAATGCCGTTTCATGAACTGCGCGGGGCTCATTCCCCCGAGCAGCGGCAGGATTTGGTTCACATCCATCTGGTTTTCCATTCACTTTCCGGCACATGATGCGCCAAACTGCGACAATTCTCCTATGGAAATCTCTCAACAATGCGTGGTCGCCCTGACCTGGACGCTCAAGGACACCCTGGGCGAAGAACTTGACGTGCTCGACGAACCTGTCGAATTTCTGGTCGGCGGTACCGATCTGTTCAAAAAAATCGAAGAAGCGCTGCAAGGTCACGAAGTTGGCGCCAAGATCAACCTGCAGCTCGAACCCGAGGAAGCCTTTGGCGACTTCAATGACCAGTTGCTGTTCCTCGAGCCGCGTACGCTGTTCCCGGCTGAAACCGTGGAAGGCCTGACCTTCGAAGGCGCGTCATTGCCGGCAGGCTGCAACCCGAATGCCCCCAGGGATGCGCTGTACACCGTGACCGACATCTATCCCGAACATGTGGTGCTCGACGGCAACCACCCGCTTGCAGGCATTGCACTGCGGCTGAGCCTGAAGGTCGAGGCCGTGCGCGAAGCCACCGAAGAGGAAATCGGCTGCGGCTCGGCTGGCACCGGCTTTTTCAAGATCCAGCCGCTGCACGATCAGGTACCGGGCAGCGATACGCTGCATTAGGAACCCAGCTCACACACCTGCATCCCTGCTCCCTTTCGGGGAACCCCGTGGAACCGGCTCAACCGGGCCGCAGGGGTTGTCACCCTAAGGGGGAAAGGCGGCTAAACCAAGTCACTCGCAACTGGGAAGCTACTTCTTCCCGGTCGAGCCGTAGCCGCCCTCGCCCCGCTCACTGGCGGAGGCGAAGTCATCCACCACATTGAACTGTGCCTGCACCACCGGCACGATCACGAGCTGGGCAATACGCTCCATGGGTTCGATCGTGAAAGCCACATCACTGCGGTTCCAGGCACTCACCATGAGCTGGCCCTGGTAGTCGCTGTCGATCAGTCCCACCAGGTTGCCCAGCACGATGCCATGCTTGTGGCCCAGGCCCGAGCGCGGCAGGATCATGGCGGCAACACCCGGGTCCTTCAGGTAAATCGCAATGCCCGTGGGCACCAGTTGCCAGGCATTGGGCTGCAGGGTCAGCGGCTGCTCCAGGCAAGCCCTCAAATCCAGCCCCGCACTGCCCGGTGTGGCATAGGCGGGCAATTGGTCCGTCATTCTAGGGTCAATGACCTTCACATCAATTTTCATCATTTTTGGCCTTTAGCTCTTGTTCTTGTTGCGATTTCAGCTATCAATTTGCGAGCAAGCTCCAGTTTGGAGGCGCGCGGAATATCGGTCACGCCCTGCGCGTCCACCAGCAGCAAGGCATTGTCATCCTGCCCGAAAGTAGCCGGGCCGATATTGCCCACCAGCAGCGGCACGCCCTTGCGCTCACGCTTGGCCTGGGCATTGGCCTGGAGATCCTGGCTCTCCGCCGCAAAGCCCACACAGAACAATTCGCCGTTTCGTGCACGCGCTGATTGCGCCACGCCCGCGAGAATGTCGGGATTTTCAACAAAGCTCAGCCCCGGCGTGTTGCCCGAACCGTCTTTCTTGATTTTCTGATCCGCGGGATTGGCAGGCCGCCAGTCCGCCACGGCTGCGGTCGCCACAAAAATATCGCTGAGCTGCACCTGCGCCTGCACGGCCTGCAGCATGTCCTGCGCCGAGCGAACATCCATGCGGGTCACACCACGCGGCGTGGGCAGGCTCACCGGCCCGGCCACCAGTGTCACCTGCGCTCCGGCCTCCTGCGCCGCGCGCGCAATGGCAAAACCCATCTTGCCGCTCGACAGGTTGGTAATACCGCGTACGGGGTCAATCGCCTCATAGGTAGGCCCTGCCGTCACCAGCACGCGCCGACCCGCCAGCAGCTTGGGCTGAAAGAAGGCAATCACGTCATGCAGCAGTTCTTCGGGTTCAAGCATGCGGCCGTCCCCCGTTTCCCCGCAGGCCTGGAAGCCACTGCCCACGCCCAGCACCGTTGCGCCATCGGCAGTGAGCTGCGCCAGGTTGCGCTGGGTGGCGGGATGCGCCCACATCTCGCGGTTCATGGCCGGCGCCACCAGCAAGGGCACGGATTCGATCGGGCGCGCCAGGCACATGAGGCTCAGCAAGTCGTCCGCACGCCCATGGAGCAGCTTGGCCATGAAGTCGGCACTGCAGGGCGCAATCAGGATGGCATCGGCTTCGCGGCTCAGGTTGATGTGCGCCATGTTGTTGGGCTCGCGGTCATCCCACTGCGAGCCATAGACCGGGCGGTTGCTCAGCGCCTGCATCGTGACCGGCGTGATGAACTGCGCAGCCGCCTCGGTCATCACCACCTGCACCGTCGCCCCCGCCTTGATGAGCGAGCGGCACAGCTCGGCCGCCTTGTAGCAGGCAATGCCCCCCGTCAGCCCCAGAACAATGTGTTTTCCGTCAAGGTCATTCATGCGCGCAATGTAGCAGACTGCCTGCAACGATGGCCCGGCTGGCGAGATCGGATGCGCCGCTAGGCGCGGTTCGCAGCAAAGGCTTAAACGCCTTTGCAAGGATTGCAACAACGCGGATCGCCGATATCGACAGCCGGGCGCCTATAATCTGGCTTTACCACCTCCTCGAACCTCGGGTTCGCCCCTGACATGACCAAATTTGTCTTCGTCACCGGCGGTGTGGTGTCCTCCCTTGGCAAGGGAATCGCCTCAGCCTCCTTAGCTGCGATTTTGGAATCGCGGGGCCTCAAAGTCACTTTAATCAAGCTCGATCCCTACCTGAACGTGGATCCGGGCACCATGTCACCGTTTCAGCACGGTGAAGTGTTTGTGACCGACGACGGCGCAGAAACCGACCTCGACCTCGGCCACTACGAGCGTTTCATTGAAACGCGCATGCGCAAAACCAACAACTTCACCACCGGCCAGATCTACAAGAGCGTGCTCGAAAAAGAACGCCGTGGCGACTACCTGGGCAAGACCGTGCAGGTCATCCCCCATGTCACCAATGAGATTCAGGACTTCATCAAGCGCGGCGCCCGCATGGGTACGCCCGACGCGGTCGATGTCGCCATCGTCGAGATTGGCGGCACCGTGGGTGACATCGAGTCGCTGCCCTTTCTGGAGGCCGTGCGTCAGCTCAGCCTCAAGCTCGGCCCCAACAACAGCGCCTTCGTGCACCTGACCTATGTGCCCTGGATTGCCGCCGCCGGCGAACTCAAGACCAAGCCGACCCAGCACACCGCCAAGCAGTTGCGCGAGATCGGCATCCAGGCCGATGCCCTGCTGTGCCGTGCCGACCGTCCGATTCCCGACGACGAGCGTGCCAAGATTTCACTGTTCTCCAACGTGCCCGAATGGGGCGTGATCTCCATGTGGGACGTGGACACCATCTACAAGGTGCCCCGCATGCTGCACGAGCAGGGCCTGGACGGCCTGATCTGCGACAAGCTGCGCCTGAACACGCCCCCGGCCAACCTCAAGCGCTGGGACGATCTGGTGCACGAGACCGAGCACCCCAAGGGCGAAGTCACGATCGCCATGGTCGGCAAGTATGTCGACCTGTCCGACAGCTACAAGTCGGTCAACGAGGCGCTGCGCCATGCCGGCATGAAGAACCATGTGCGGGTGAAGATCGAGCACGTCGACTCCGAGACCATCACCTCCGACACGGTTTCACGGCTGGCCAAGTACGACGCCATCCTGGTGCCTGGCGGCTTCGGCAAGCGCGGTATCGAGGGCAAGATCAGCACGGCCCGCTTCGCGCGCGAGAACAAGATCCCTTACCTTGGCATCTGCCTGGGCATGCAGGTGGCCACCATCGAATTCGCGCGTCACGTCGCCGGCCTGCAGGACGCCAACAGCACCGAGTTCGAGCCCAGCACCCCCCACCCCGTGATCGCACTGATCACCGAGTGGAAGGACGCCGACGGCACCATCAAGACGCGGGATGCGAACTCCGATCTTGGTGGCACCATGCGCCTGGGCGCACAGAGTTCGGACGTAGACCCGAACACCCTGGCACACCAGATCTATGGCGATGTGGTAACCGAGCGGCACCGCCACCGCTACGAGGCGAATGTGAACTACCTGGACACGCTGCGCAAGTCGGGGCTCGTGATCTCGGCCCTCACGCAGCGCGAACAGCTCACCGAAATCGTCGAGCTGCCGCAAAACGTGCACCCCTGGTTTATGGGTGTGCAGTTCCACCCCGAGTTCAAGTCCACCCCCTGGAATGGTCACCCCTTGTTCAACGCCTTCGTCAAGGCAGCACGCGACCGCCAGACCGTGGGCAAGAGTCTCAAGGTCGTCGCATGATCGCCGCAAACCCCTTCTGTCCTGGAATCTCCTCATGAAACTTTGCGGCTTCGATATTGGCCTGCAGCAGCGCTTCTTCCTGATTGCCGGTCCCTGCGTGATCGAGTCCGAGCAGTTGCAGATGGACGTGGCCGGCCAACTCAGGGAAATCACCTCGGCGCTGGGCATTCCCTTCATCTTCAAGAGCAGCTTCGACAAGGCCAATCGTTCCTCAGGCACCAGCTTTCGCGGTCCCGGCATGGACAAGGGGCTGGAGATTCTGGCCAAGGTACGGCGCGAGATCGGTGTGCCGGTGCTGACCGACGTACATAACGAGGCCGACATTGCGCAGGTCGCCGCCGCCGTGGATGTGCTGCAAACACCCGCCTTCCTGTGCCGCCAGACCGATTTCATCCACGCCGTGGCCCAGGCCGGCAAACCGGTGAACATCAAGAAGGGCCAGTTTCTCGCCCCCGGCGACATGAAAAACGTGATCGACAAGGCACGCGCTGCGGCACGCGAAAAAGGCCTGAATGAAGACAACTTCATGGCCTGCGAGCGTGGTGTGAGCTTTGGCTACAACAACTTGGTGAGCGACATGCGCTCACTGGCCATCATGCGCGAAACCCATGCCCCCGTGGTATTCGATGCCACGCACTCGGTGCAGTTGCCGGGCGGCCAGGGCACGAGCAGTGGCGGCCAGCGCGAGTTCGTGCCGGTGCTGGCACGTGCGGCCGTGGCCGTCGGTGTGGCAGGCCTGTTCATGGAAACCCACCCCGATCCGGCCAAGGCGCTGTCTGACGGTCCCAATGCAGTGCCTCTCAAACACATGAAGGCCCTGCTCGAGACCCTGGTGGCGCTCGACACCGTGACCAAGAAAACACCTTTTCTGGAGGCCAACTTCGAATGAGCGGCTACATCATTGCCAACGTGACCGTCACCAACCCGGTGCAGTACGAAGAGTATAAAAAATGGTCCAGCGCGGCCATGCAGGCGCACGGTGCCGAGGTTTGCGTACGGGGTGGCAAGGTCGAGGTGATCGAGGGTGACTGGACACCTGATCGCCTCGTGATCCTCAAGTTTCCCAGCTTTGAAGCCGCCAAGGCTTTTGATGCCTCCCCGGAGTATGGCAAGGCCCGTGCGGCACGCCAGGGTGCGGCCATCATGCGGATGGTGGTGGTCGAAGGGGTCTGAGCCTCACTCAGCGCCAAACCAGTTTTGATTTTTGATTGAGAAAGAAAATAAATGAGTGCAATTGTTGATATCGTCGGCCGCGAGATTCTTGATTCACGCGGCAACCCCACCGTCGAGTGCGATGTGTTGCTGGAGTCCGGCATCATGGGCCGTGCGGCTGTGCCCTCGGGTGCCTCCACCGGTTCGCGCGAAGCCATCGAGTTGCGCGACGGTGACATGAAACGCTACCTCGGCAAGGGCGTGCTCACGGCCGTGGAAAACATCAACACCGAAATCAGCGAAGCCGTACTCGGCCTGGACGCCTCCGAGCAGGCCTTCCTCGACAAGACCCTGATCGACCTCGACGGCACCGACAACAAGGGCCGCCTGGGCGCCAATGCCATGCTGGCGGTCTCAATGGCCGTGGCCCGTGCGGCGGCCGAGGAAGCCGGCCTGCCCCTGTACCGCTACTTCGGCGGCATGGGCAGCATGCAGATGCCCGTGCCCATGATGAACGTGGTCAACGGCGGCGCGCATGCCAACAACAACCTCGACCTGCAAGAGTTCATGATCATTCCCGTGGGGGCACCGAGCTTTCGCGAAGCGCTGCGCTACGGCGCCGAAGTGTTCCACGCGCTCAAGAAGATCCTGCACGACAAGGGCATGAGCGTGGCCGTGGGTGACGAGGGCGGCTTTGCGCCCAACGTGTCCAGCCACGAAGCCGCCATCCAGATGATTCTGGAAGCCATCGAGGCCGCCGGCTACACCGCCGGTGAGCAGATCGCGCTGGGCCTGGACTGTGCCGCCAGCGAGTTCTACAAGGATGGCAAGTACCACCTCGAAGGCGAAGGCCTCACGCTGTCGTCCGAAGAGTGGACCAGCATCCTGGCCACCTGGGTCGACAAATACCCCATCATCAGCATCGAGGACGGCATGGCCGAGAATGACTGGGATGGCTGGAAAATCCTGTCAGATCGCCTGCGCGACAAGGTGCAGCTGGTCGGTGACGATCTGTTTGTCACCAATACCAAGATCCTCAAGGAAGGCATCGACAAGAAGATCGGCAATTCGATCCTCATCAAGATCAACCAGATCGGCACCCTGACCGAAACCTTTGCCGCCATCGAGATGGCCAAACGCGCTGGTTACACCGCCGTGATCAGCCATCGCTCCGGCGAGACCGAAGACAGCACCATTGCCGACATCGCCGTGGGCACCAATGCCGGCCAGATCAAGACCGGCTCGCTGTCCCGCTCGGACCGCATGGCCAAGTACAACCAGCTGCTGCGCATCGAGGAAGACCTGGGCGACATCGCCACCTACCCCGGGCGCGACGCGTTCTACAACTTACGCTGAACGCCTAACGAGCGCAGCGCAGCATACTGAGTCACCAGTCGGCACATGGGTCAACGTATTGTTCCGGCCGTGCTCATTGCGCTGCTGCTCATCTTTGTCGGGCAGCTGTGGCTGGGTCGGGGCAGCCTGCCCAACGTGGCCAACATGCAAGCCCAGCTCGCGGAGCAAAAGAAGAAGAATCGCGAGGCCGAGCTGGCCAATGAGCGGCTGGCAGCCGAGGTGCGCGACCTCAAGGAAGGTCTCGACATGGTTGAGGAAAAGGCCCGGCTTGAGCTCGGCATGGTCAAACCCAACGAGATCTACGTCCAGGTCAGCAAATAATCCCGCATGACAAACCGCATGCGAGTCGTGATTCTGGGCGCCTCAGGCACCGGCAAAGCCCGCCTGGCCAGCGCGCTCACCCAGCAACTGGCTGACGTCTCCTGCGACGTCGTCGTAATCCCCGAAGCCGAGGCCCTGCGGGCTGGTTCGGCGCTGTTACAGGCATCCCCATCAAGCCCCGACTTGATCCTGCTCATGGGGCTTGATCAAGCAGAAGCGGCCTCGCCGGATGAGACACCAAGACGGATGCAGGTGGATGCGCGGCTGCGTGAAGCCCTGCAGCAATCAGGCTCGGCATACACGGTGCTGTATGGCGACAACGAGCGGCGCGCCGCACAGGCACTGCGCCTGACCCGGCGCCACGCAGGACAGCCGGCCAGCGCGCCAGACTCCGATGCACAAGCTGCCTCGCGCTGGGTCTGGGTGTGTGACAAGTGCAGCGACCCGGTCTGCGAGCATCGCCTGTTCACCGACAAGCTCGGCCGCGCAGGCGCCTGATCTACTGCACGGAGGGGCTTGAGGGCGGCTGGTGTTCCGCTGCCTTGAAGATGGTCGCAGCGTCGATCGCGTCAAAGCGGTATTGCTGGCCACAGAACTCACAGCCCACTTCGATGTCGCCGCGTTCGGCAATGATCTCCTCAGCCTCCTGCACACCCAGCCCCAGAATCATCTTGCTCACACGCTCACGGCTGCAGGAGCAGACAAAGCGCGGAGCCGTGTCACCTGTTGCAGCTGGGTAGCGCGTGATCTGCTCTTCCCAGAACAGGCGGCGCAGGATGGTGTCCACATCGAGCGTCAGCAGCTCCTCGCGCTTGAGGCTGCCGGCCAGAATGGCAATGCGGTTGTAGTGTTCATTGAGGCCGATCTCGTCCTCGTTCTCCTTGCTCACCATGCTGCCGGCCAGGTTGCCCGTGCCCGCCATCGGCAGGCGCTGGATCAGCAGGCCCGCTGCCACCTTGTCATCAGCCGCCAGCACCAGCCGGGTATCAAGCTGCTCGCTTTGCAGCATGTAGTGCTCCAGCACCTCGCTGATCTTCTCGATCTTCTCGCCCTGATCACCAAACAGCGGCACCACACCCTGATAGGGCTGTTGGCCCGGCATGCGATTCTGCGGGTCCAGCGTGATCGCGCAGCGGCCCTGGTTGTGCACGTTGACCAGCTGGCTCAGCGTGGCATCGGGTGCCACCTCACCCACGAGGGTCGCCGTGGCACGCAGGCTCAGGTCCGACTGCACCTCGGCCACGGCCACCTTCACCGGGCCATCGCCAAAAATTTGCAGCACCAACGCGCCGTTGAACTTGATGTTCGACTGCATCAACGCGGCGGCCGCCGTCATTTCACCCAGCATCTGCTGCACCGGTTCGGGGTAGGCCCCTGTGGTGCTGTTGGAGGCGCGTCGCTGCAGCATCTCGGTCCACGCACCGGTCAACCGCACCAACACCCCGCGTACAGGCAAGCCTTCGAAAATAAATTTGTGCAACTCAGACACGTGCCAGCCCCACCCTTGCCAATGACATCATCAATTGTTCCGTTCGTTTCAGTTCACCCGTTCAGGCAATTTTCTTCAGCCCGGCCTTGAAGCGGCGGGCATTGTCCTTGTAGTGCTGCGCAATGCGCTGCAGGTTGGCAATCTCTTCGGGGCTGAGCTCACGCACCACCTTGGCCGGGCGGCCCATGATCATCGAGCCATCGGGAAACTCCTTGCCCTCGGTCACGAGCGAACCGGCACCCACGAGGCAGTGCTTGCCGATCTTCGCGTGGTTGAGCACGACAGAACCGATACCGATCAGCGTGCCTTCGCCCACGGTGCAGCCGTGCAGCATGACCTGATGCCCCACCGACACGTTATCACCCAGTGTGAGCGGCACACCCGGGTCGGCATGCAGCACGCTCGCATCCTGCACATTGACGCCACGTCCGAGCGTGATGGTCTCCGAGTCACCCCGGACGATCGTGCCAAACCACACGCTGGACTCGTCCCCCATCACCACATCACCCATCACCTGGGCACTGTCCGCCACCCAGGCGGTATCCGCCATACGCGGGCTCAAGTCATCCAGAGAATAAATCGCCATGTGAAATCCAATCGTTCAAACCAGTGCAAATTGTAAGGACTGCCCTATTCCCCTGCTTATTCACCTACTGCAGGGCAGACAGTTCGGCCTCGTTGAAACCCGCAGCCCGTCGCGCCGCCAGATTGAAAGGCCCCTTGAGCCTGGGTGCCTTGTACTGGAGCCGCAGCGCCTCGAAGGTCTGCACCGGCTCCAGCCCACGCTGCTCGCACAGCCAGCCATACCAGCGGTTGCCCACCGCCACATGGCCAATCTCGTCGCGCAGGATGATGTCGAGAATCTCCCCTGCCCGCATATCGCCAATGGACACCAGCTTGGTCTTGACCGCCGGCGAGGCATCCAGCCCCCGCGCCTCCAGCGTGCGCGGCACCAGCGCCACCCGGGCCAGCACATCCCCACGCGTGCGCTCAGCCATGTCCCACAAGCCGTTATGGGCCGGGAAATCGCCGTAGTGGTAGCCCAGGCCCTCAAGATGCTCGCGCAAGAGCGTGAAGTGATACGCCTCCTCCTTCGCCACCTGCAGCCACTCCCGGTAGAAGGCCTCGGGCATCCCGGCAAAGCGCCAGCAGATGTCCAGCGCCAGATCAATCGCGTTCTTCTCGATGTGGGTGATGGAATGCACCAGAGCAGCGTGACCTTGGGGTGTCGTCAGGGGCAGCAGCTTGATGCGGGTGTGGGGCACCAGCTCAGGCTTGGGCTGCCGGCCCGGGATACCTTGGGTTTCCGGGATTTGTATTTTGGTGTCCAGCGGACCCTGCAGGTCAAGCGCTGTCACGCCTTGGGCCTTGGCAATCGGGTCGGGAATGGTCAGCAATGCCAGGCATTGTTCGCGGAGGTCGGACATGGGGTGATTATCGGGGAGGCTCATCCTGTTCAGCCGTGCATCCGGGACGTTTTGATCACCGGAGTCGCCGGAGCGAGCCGCGGCTTCTTCGACAATCCATAAGCTACAAATTCAATAGCTACCCACGCAATACTCAAAAGGGCTAGAGGCCTATTTCACTCATAAATAATGGCAGATTTTCCTTGATCGGCCTGCGCCATCCAGCCCGCCAGCGCAGCATCACTCGGGAAAAACTTGGCGTCCTCGCCGAGTTGCAACTCGGCCGAGGCTCCGCCTTCATCCCTCTGGCGATGCACCGACAAGCGCACGCCCAGACCCCGCAGTAGTTCACCCTGCTCCGTCACCTCGCGCCGGGGCGGAAAGTCGGCGACCAAGCGGTGGATGTCGGGCGCCTTGCCGTTCACCGCCACGCGCAGGAACTTGCCGAAGCGGCAGCGCGCCGCGGCAAGGTCCCACACCTGGTTCACATTGAGCTGCAGGCCACCCGAGAAGCGGTCGGGCTGCACCTTGCCCATCACGATGACGAGTTCGTCGTCCTTGAACAGGTTGCGGTTGGCGTTCATCATGGCCTCGTCCACCCGCGCATCGATCACGCCGGATTTGTCGTCGAGCTTGAACAGCCCGAGCTTGCCACGCGCGCCGTTGATCACGCGGAAGTCGGTGATGATGCCGGCCAGCAACTGCGGCTCGCGCGTGTCGATCAGGTCGTCGATCGCGCGCTTGGCAAACTGGCGTACCTCACGCGCCACTTCATCAAACAGGTGACCCGAGAGGTAAAAGCCGACGGCCGTTTTCTCGAAGGTCAGCCGCTCCTTCACGCCCCAGGGCATGACCTCCACGAGCTCCGGCTCCTGCGTGCTGGAGCCGTGGTCGTCGTCCATCATGTCGAACAGGCCAGTCTGGTTGGCATTGGCCGCCGCCGCATTGGCAAAGTCAAAGGCCAGGTCGACCGACTCCATCAAGGCGGCACGGTTGAGCTGCAGTGAATCAAACGCACCGGCCTTGATGAGCGCATCCACGCAGCGCTTGTTCAGGCGTGAGCGGTCTACCCGCACACAGAAGTCGAACAGGCTGGTGAAAGGCCCGCCTTCTTCGCGCGCGGTGATGATGGCCTGAATGGCCTGCTCGCCTGTGCCCTTGATGGCACCCAGACCGTAGCGGATCTGCTTGTCGGAGATCGGCTCGAAACGGTACCGGCCGCGGTTCACATCGGGTGCTTCGAAGGTCAGCCCCATCTTCAGCGCATCTTCGTAGAGAACCTTCAGCTTGTCGGTGTCGTCCATCTCCACCGTCATGTTGGCGCAGAAGAACTCGGCCGTGTAGTGCACCTTGAGCCAGGCCGTGTGATACGCCAGCAGCGAGTAGGCAGCAGCGTGCGACTTGTTGAAGCCGTAGCCAGCGAACTTCTCCATCAGGTCGAACACCTCGTCGGCCTTGGCCTCGCCAATGTTGTTCTTGGCGGCACCGTCACGGAAAATCTGGCGGTGCTCGGCCATCTCCTCGGCCTTCTTCTTGCCCATCGCGCGGCGCAGCAATGTCGGCGCCGCCGAGCGAGTAGCCGCCCAGAATCTGCGCGGTCTGCATCACCTGCTCCTGGTAGACCATGATGCCGTAGGTCTCGCTCAGCATCTCGGCCACCATGGGGTGCGGGTACTCGATCTCCTCGCGCCCGTGCTTGCGCGCGACGAAGCTGGGGATCAGGTCCATCGGGCCCGGACGGTACAGCGCGTTGAGCGCAATCAGGTCTTCCAGCCGGGTGGGCATGGCGTCGCGCAGCATGCCCTGCATGCCCCGGCTTTCAAACTGGAACACGGCCTCGGTCTTGCCCTCCTGGAACAGCCGGTAGGTGGCCTTGTCGTCGAGCGGGATGTTCTCGAACGCAAAGCTCTCCTGCCCGCTGTGGCGCTTCATGATGAACTCGCGCGCGATCTCCAGGATGGTGAGCGTGGCCAGGCCCAAAAAGTCGAACTTCACCAGGCCTATGGCCTCCACGTCGTCCTTGTCGTACTGGCTCACCGCCGAGTCGCTGCCGGGCTGCTGGTACAGCGGGCAAAAGTCCGTCAGCTTGCCCGGCGCGATCAGCACCCCCCCGGCGTGCATACCCACGTTACGCGTCATGCCCTCGAGCTTTTGCGCCAGCGCCAGCAGGGTCTTGACTTCGTCCTCTTTCTCCAGCCGCTCGGCCAGAATCGGCTCGGCCTTGATGGCGTCGTCAATCGTGATGTGCGTACCCGGCTTGTTGGGAATCAGCTTGCTGATGCCGTCGCAGAAGGTGTAGCTCATGTCCAGCACGCGGCCCACGTCGCGGATGGCGGCGCGCGCGGCCATGGTGCCGAAGGTGGCGATCTGGCTCACAGCGTCCTTGCCGTATTTCTGCTTGACGTAATCGATCACCAGGTTGCGGTTGGTCTGGCAGAAGTCGATATCGAAGTCGGGCATCGATACCCGCTCGGGGTTCAGGAATCGCTCGAACAGCAGGTTGTACTGCAGCGGGTCCAGATCGGTGATCTTGAGCGAATACGCCACCAGCGAACCCGCGCCAGAGCCCCGGCCCGGCCCCACCGGGCAGCCATTGTTCTTGGCCCAGTTGATGAAATCACCCACGATCAGGAAGTAGCCCGGGAAACCCATCTTCAGAATGGTGCCGATCTCGAACTCCAGCCGTTCCTCGTAGCGCGGCCGCTGCTTCTCGCGTTCGACCTCATCGGGGTACAGGTGCAACAGCCGCTCTTTCAGGCCCTCGTGCGAGGTGTAGCGGAAGTATTCCTCCGGCGCCATGCGCCGGCCATCCACCTCGGGCGTGGGGAATTCGGGCAGCTGCGGCTTGCCCAGCGTGAGCGTAAGGTTGCAGCGCCGCGCCACCTCCAGCGTGTTGGCAATGGCCGAGGGCACGTCAGCAAACAGCGCCTGCATCTGCGCCGAGGACTTGAAATACTGCTCGCGTGTGAACTTGCGCACCCGGCGCTGGTTGCCCAGGATTTCACCCTCGGAAATACACACCCGCGCCTCATGCGCCTCGTAATCGTCCGGCAGGGTGAACTGCACCGGGTGCGTAGCCACCACCGGCAGCTTCATCTTGGCCGCCAGTTGCACCGCCACAATCACGTGAGCCTCGTCATCCGCGCGGCCGGCGCGCTGCAGCTCCAGGTAAAACCGGTGCGGAAACAGGCTGCCCAGCTGCAGCGCCACCTCGTGCGCACGCGCCGTGTCGCCCTGCACCAGCGCCTGCCCCACGGGCCCGGCCTGTGCCCCCGACAGCAGTACCAGGCCTTCGTTCAATTCTTTCAGCCACTCCAGCTTGCACACCGCCTGCGCCTTGACCACGTTTTGCGTCCAGGCCCGCGCCAGCAGCTCGGAAAGGTTCAGATAGCCTTGCTGGCTCTGCACCAGCAGCACCATGCGCGAGAGCTGGGTGGCATCCTTGCCAAGCCCCTCCAGCATGATCTCGGCCCCGATCAGCGGCTTGACGCCCTTGCCCCGGGCCTCCTTGTAGAACTTGATCGCGCCGAACAGGTTGTTCAGGTCGGTAATGGCCAGCGCCGGCTGACTGTCGGCTGCGGCAGCCTTGACGATCTCGTCGATTCGGTTGGTTCCGTCAACGACGGAAAATTCGGTATGGAGGCGGAGGTGAACGAACATAACTCCATTGTAGGAAATTGGAGTTTGCGAAACAGCTGGTTTGGGAATTGATTTGATGCTAGGGGTTTATTCTCATTGCTTGGTTTGCTTCCCCCACTCACCCCTCCGCCCCTTGAGCACTCGCATGGCGAGTGCGGGCAACATGACGGCCAAAGGCCCGCAACGGCACGGCCGTTGTAGAGGGCCCCGCCGGGCGGAAGAGGTAGCCTTTGATTTTGCTTCTGCGCGCCGGTGACGGGATTACGCGGAGAAGTTGCCACCGGGTCTGGCACAGCAAGATTTCAGGGGGTGAGTTCCGAACGCCGGAGGCACTTTCTACTTTCGGCTGAACACCATGGGTTAAGCGTTGTGCTTATCTCAATATCGCAGGATTCAGTTGCCAAGTGGCATAGGTCAACGCACAGGCAAAACTGACCCAGGCCAGGTAGGGCAAGAGCAGCACGGCGGCGGGCTTGTGCAGGCGGTAGAACATGACGATCGTGCCCACGATCAAGCCCCACAAAACGATGATCTCCACAAAGGCTGCGCCGCCGAGCTGCCAGACAAAAAACAGCCAGGTCCACAGCGCATTCACGGCCAGTTGAGCGATGAACAGCCCCAATGCCCCTCTTGCGCCCCGCCAGCCCTGCGCGCGCCACACCAGCCAGGCCGACACGCCCATCAGCAGATACAACACGCTCCACACCGGCCCAAACAGCCAGCCCGGCGGTGCCCAGGCCGGGCGGATGAGTTGCGCGTAGAAGCTGCCGGCACTGGCGGAGGCAAAGCCGCCTATCGCTGCAGCGACGAAGGTCAGCAGGAGCCAGCCTAATAAGCCCAGGGCTTGTTGGCGTACGGTGTGATGTATTTGTGAGCTTGGCATGGAGTGGTATTTATGAGTTGTCATTGAATACGGCTGAAGGTAAAGCATTTACGACTCTTCTGCTCGCAGGGGAATACAAAGCCAGGAAATCCAAAACAAGCCAAAATCCCCCAATGCCTCCAAACCTCCGTCGCCGTACCCTGCTCCTGGCCACTCTCGCCAGTGCAAGCGGCGTGCACGCCCTGCCCCAAAAGCCACTAAGCTTCCCCCGCGACCACGGCGCCCACAACAGCTTCCGTACCGAATGGTGGTACATCACCGGCCGTGCCACATCGGGGGCAAGGGAGTTCGGCTTCCAGATCACCTTCTTCCGCTCCCGTGTGGATGCCACGCAAGCCATGCAGTCACGCTTTGCGGCCAAACAGCTCATCTTTGCCCACGCCGCCCTCACAGACCTGCAGGGCGGCAAGCTCTGGCACGACCAGCGCATTGCGCGCGCATCGGGCATGGCAGACATCAAAGGCACAGCGGGCATGAACGCGGCACAGGCCAGTGAAGCCGACACCGATGTGCGGCTGCGCGACTGGTCGCTACAGCGCCAGGCTGACGCGAGCTATGCAGCCCACATTGCGGGGCAGGACTTTGCCTTGAACCTGCGCTTCATCCCTACCCAGCCGCTGCTGCTGCAGGGCGCGCAAGGCCTCTCGCGCAAGGGGCCGGATGCTGCACAGGCCAGCTACTACTACAGCCAGCCGCAGCTCGCCACCCGCGGTACGCTCACGCTGCAGGGCAAGACCTTCGAGATCAACGCCAGCCAACCCGGCGTCGCCTGGCTGGACCATGAGTGGAGCGAGGCGCTGATGGCGCCCAATGCCGTGGGCTGGGACTGGATAGGCATGAACCTGCTGGACGGCAGCGCGCTCACGGCGTTCAGGCTGCGGGACGCCGCAGGCAATGCGGTGTGGGCCGGCGGCTCGTTCCGTGCGGCAGCCCAAGGCAGCGAGCCGCGCATCTTTTCGCCTGCGGAAGTGCAGTTCGAGCCGCTGCGTGGCTGGACCAGCCCGCAGAGCCAGGCCAGCTACCCGGTGCTGTGGCGCATCCACACACCTGCCGGCAGCTACACCGTCAAGGCCGCGCTGGACCAGCAGGAGCTCGACAGCCGCCAATCCACCGGCGCAATCTACTGGGAGGGCCTGAGCGAGCTGCTGGACAGTCAGGGTCGACTGGTTGGGCGCGGCTACCTGGAGATGACGGGATATGCAGACAAGCTGCGGCTATAGCGCTGAGCCACCCCGGCACCTTGGCGTGCCAGCGTTGCAGCCACTCGTCGGCTCAAGGCCAAAGGACTGCGCGTCGAATTGATCCAAATCAAGGCTGAAGTCTTCACCAGCCCTACGATACAGATACTGGGGCGGGTACCCTGCCCCAGGCTTCCCGGTGCGCGCCAACACAAAAAGAAAGGTGTTCAGCCATGGCTTTGATCGAAGCGGTTTCCGCATCGAAGATTTACCGCAGCGGCGATGTGGAGGTGGCCGCACTCAGCGACATCACCCTGTCCATCGAGGCGCGCGAGTTCCTGGCCTTTGTGGGCCCATCGGGCAGCGGCAAATCAACGCTGCTCAACCTCGTGGGTTGCCTGGACCACCCCAGCAGTGGCACGGTCACCGTGATGGGGACCAACGTGGCGGCACTCAACCGCACGGCCTCGGCAGCGTTCCGGGGTGAGCATCTGGGCTTTGTGTTCCAGGAGTTCAACCTCGTGCCGGTGCTGTCGGCCTATGAGAACGTGGAATACCCGCTGCTCATGGTGCGCAACTGGCCGGCAGACAAGCGCCGCACACAGGTCATGAAAATGCTGGACGCCGTCGGCATGGCCGAGCAGGCGCACAAGCGGCCCGACCAGCTCTCGGGCGGGCAGAAGCAGCGCGTGGCGGTGGCCCGGGCACTGGTGTCAGAGCCGCAGCTGGTGCTGGCCGATGAGCCCACGGCCAACCTGGACCACGCTACCGCCCACAATGTGATCGCGCTGATGAAGCAGATGCGCGACGAGTTTGGCACCACCTTTGTGTTTTCCACCCACGACCAGAAAATCATGGAGGCCGCCGAGCGCATCGTGATGCTTGAAGACGGTCGCATCGTCAAGGAGCAGCGCGCATGATGGCCGTACTCAAACTCTCGGCGCGCAACCTGATGCGCTACCACCGCCGTACCCTGCTCACCACCGGGCTCATCACGATTGGCGTGGTGGCGATGCTGTTGTTCGTCTCAGCCGCCGGCTCGTTCAAGAACGTGATGGTCGGGCAGATCACCGACAGCATGCTGGGCCACCTGCAGGTGCACCGCAAGGGCTATGTGGCCTCGGTCGACAACCTGCCGCTGAACCTGAACCTGCCGCCCAAGATGATCGAACGGGTAAAGGCCGCGATCGCAGCAACGCCCGGCATTGCCGCCAGTTCGGTGCGGCTGAAGCTGGGTGCGATGTTCAGCAACTACAACGAGACCACGAGCATTCGCCTGAACGGCATTGACCCGCAAGCCGAAGACGCCACCACCCCCGGCCTGCGCACGCGCATTGTCGACGGGGCACGCGATGGCCCGCTGGTGGCGCCTGGCCAGTTGCTGATCCCCGACCTGATTGCGAAGGGCATGAAGGTCAAGGTCGGCGACACCGTGGTGCTGGTGGCCACCAACCGTGAAGGTTCGGTCAACGGCAAGAACTTTGTGGTGCGCGGCGTGCTGGAGCCTGTCACTGGCCCCGGCGGGCGCGATGGCTACCTGCACACCACGGATGCCATGGAGCTGCTGCGCATGGAGGAACCCGAGGCCATGGAGATTGCGATCCGGCTGCACAAGCTGGACCAGCTGGAGCAGGTGGAGGCTTCGCTGGCTGCGCGCCTGGCCCAGTTCACCAACAAGGAAGGCAAGCCTGCGCTGGAACTACACAGCTGGAAGGCACTCTCGCCGTTTGCCAACATCGCCGGCATGATCGACCTGATGACGCTGTTCATCCGCGTAATGCTGGTGGCGATTGTGCTGGTGAGCGTGATGAACGTGATGCTGATGGCGGTGTACGAGCGCATCCGCGAGATCGGCACACTGGCGGCCATCGGCACGCCGCCGCGGCGCATCCTGGGCCTGTATGTGGGCGAGGGGCTGCTGCTAGGCCTGCTGGGCGCCATCGTGGGCGTGTTGCTGAGCCTGGCCGTGGTTGCGCTGCTGAATGTGTACCCGCTGCAGTTTCCCTTCGGGCGGCAAGTCATCACGCTGCAACCCACGCTCTCGCTGGCCGAGATCATTACCGTCTCGTTGCTGGTGATCGGCATGGCCGTGCTGGCCAGCCTGCAACCCGCCTGGCGCGCCTCGCGCATGGACCCCATCCAGGCGCTGCGCCATGTTTGAAGGAGCAAGAATGAAGCTGATCCAACGCCTGCTGATGCTCTTTGCACTGGCCTTATTGACCCCGCTGGCTGCGCTGGCGCTCGACGGCCGGGCCCTGCTGGAGAAGGTGGACCGCAACCTGGAGCCCGAGTCCTACGAGATGACGCGCAAGCTCATCAACGAGGAGCCCAACGGGAAACGCAAGGAATTCATCCTCTACTCGGTGAAAAAGGGTCGAGACAAGGTGGCCGCCCTCTTCCTCGCTCCGGCCAGTGACAAGGGCCGCAGCACACTGCGCCAGGGCGACAACATGTGGCTCTACATCCCCAACGTGGGCAAGCCGGTGCGCATCACCAGCCTGCAGTCGGTCACGGGCGGCGTGTTCAACAACGCCGACATCCTGCGCGTGGACTACACCGAAGAATACGACGTGACCGCCGCCAGCGAGGCCGGCGAGAGCTACCTGCTGGAGCTCAAGGCCAAGACCGGCGCCGTGGCCTATGACCGGCTCAAGCTCACGGTGGATCGCAAGACCGTGTTGCCTACCCGGATTGAAGCCTATGCCGCGAGTGGCCTGCTGGTGAAGACGCTGTACTTCAAGGACATCAAGGACTTCGGTGGCGGCATTCGTCGCCCGGCCACGGTGGAGACGGACAGCCCGCTGTACAAGGGCTACAAGTCGGTGATGCTCTATGCGGCCGTCAAGAAGCGTGAGGTGCCGGATGAGGTGTTCACGCTCAACTTCATGTCGCGTCTGGAAGAGTTGCGCAAGTGAGGCTGCATCAGTGAAGCGCCTTGCGCTGGCTGCACTGCTGCTCGGCGCTGCCACCTGCACCGTCATCCCAGTGGTGCAGGCGGCCGACTACAGTTTTGATCTCTCGGAGATCGAACCCAAGCCCTATGAGATCAGCGGTTTTGTCGAGGCCAAGGCCGAGCATTTCAGCCTGCGCCCGGGCGCGGCGCTCTACCCGCTGACCTTTTCTGGCCAGCCCAGGCGCACGGAGCTGGACCGCACTACCCTGGGCTTCGAGCTGGCAGGCAAATACAAGCACGACACGCTGACCGCCTATGCGCGCGTCAACGGCAATGTGGCGCACGATGCCTTCAATGCGGGCAGCAGCGGCAACCTGCTCGAAGGCGGCCTGCGCGTCAGCCCGTCCGAAGGCCTGTCGTTCGACCTCGGCAAACAGGTGCAGCGCTGGGGCAAGGGCTATGCGTGGAACCCGGTGGCATTTTTCGAGCGACCCAAGGACCCGAACGACCCGACGGTTTCGCGCGAAGGCTTTGTGATGGCCAGCGCCGACTGGGTCAAAGCCATGTCTGGCACGCTGGCGGCCATTGGTTTCACCCCGGTGCTGCTGCCGGCCACCACTGACATCAACAGCGACTACGGCACGCTGGGCAAGGACAATGTAGGCGCCCGGCTCTACCTGCTGGCGGCCGACACGGACATTGACCTGCTGTGGGCAGCCGAGGGCAGCCGGCCCCAGCGCGTGGGCCTGGATTTCTCGCGCAACATCGGCAGCAACCTTGAGCTGCATGGCGAATGGGCACGCGCCATCAGCACCAGCCGCCGCGTGCTGGCGGCCGATGGCTCGGTGCGTACCGACACCCTCAACGCCGACAGCTGGCTCTTGGGCGCACGCTACATCACCGAGCGCGAGGTGACCTGGATCGCCGAGCTTTACCGCAATGGTGCGGGCTATGACGATACGCAACTCAGCACCTTCTATAGCCAGCTCAGCGATGCCTATGCGCCGGGCGGCACGGCCGCTGCGCAGGCCAGGATGCAGTCGCTCGCGCAGTCAGGCTATGGCCGCGCCAACCCGGGGCGCCACTATGCCTACCTGCGTGCCAGCGCCAAAGACCCGTTTGACTGGCTCTATGTGACGCCGGCACTCACGGCCATCATCAACCTGGATGACCACAGCTGGCAACTTACCCCCGAGATCAGCTACACCGGCTGGCAGAACGTGGAACTGCGGGCGCGCGCCGTGATGCTGTTTGGCGACAAGCTCAGCGAATTCGGCGAAAAGGCGGCCGCCCGCCGGTATGAGCTTTTGCTGCGCATGTACTACTGATGTCACCGCCCCCACCAACCTCCCCTCGCCCTGCGCCGCCTGAACGCATCAAGCCCCGCACGCGGCGCTGGCTGGGTCTGCTGGCCCTGGGCACCGGCCTGGTACTGGTGCTGGTGTTTGGCCTGCGCGCCGTGCACCAGATCGAGTTTGCCAAGCGCGTGGAGCGTGGCGAAATACAGGTAGAGACACTGCGCGGCTGGATGACGCTGCCTTACATTGCGCAGCTCTATGGCGTGCCGCAAGAAGAGCTGCGTGCCGCGCTCAAGCTGCCCGCCACTGGCAACGATGCGCGCAGCCTGCGGGTCTGGTTCGCCACAGCGGGCATCGAGCCCGTCGCGGGGCGGCAGGCGATCGAGGCGCTGATCCTCACCTATCGGCAGCCTCCCGGCGAGGCGCCCGGTGAGTGAGATCAGTAATCTGCTGCTCACGGGCTTGCTGAACCACGGCAATGTGCTGCTCGCCAGCACCCTGTTCTTTGCCGCACTGGGCATCCCCCTGCCCGCCACAATGCTGCTGGTGGCTGCAGGTGCCTTCACCAGTCAGGGTGTGCTGGAGCTGGAGAGCGCCGTGCTGGCAGCGCTGGCCGGCTCGGTGGCGGGTGATGGCGGCAGTTACCTGATCGGCCGCTTCGGCATCACGCTGATGCCGGCACGGCTTCAGGCCTCCGGCAGCTGGCTGCGCGCAGCCAGGCTGTTTGGGCGCTGGGGGGGCTGGAGCGTGTTCATCAGCCGCTTTCTGCTCACGCCGGTGGCACTGCCGGTGAACCTGCTGGCCGGCTCCACCCGCTACTCCGGCTTGCGCTACATGACAGCGGTGTTGCTGGGGGAGATGACCTGGGTCGCGCTCTTTGGCGGCCTGGGGCTTGTCTTCGCAGACCGCTGGGAGGGCATCAGCCAGCTCGCAGGTGATCTGGTCGGCCTGCTGTTGGGGGTCGTATTGATGGCAGCGGGCCTATGGGTTTTTGTGGCCCGCCGCCGCCCACGCAGCTCATCGACGCAATCTTGATGCCCTGGAGCTGGCACCCTGAATGGCCATGACAAGTGCTATTGTCGAACCCCTGAATGCTATATTTTCAATAGCTACTCGCGCAATAAGCAAAAGGGCTAACGTCCAAAATAAGACAAAAATCAAGTTCAAATAACTAGCAACTTTCTGCACCCCACCAGTTCGCTCCCTGCCTGTTTGCCGTCCCTGAACTAGGCGTACCATGGGCGAAACGGCCAAGCAAGGGGGCATCATGAATACAAATTCAAGTGCTGGCGCAACGCCAGGCCCATCGGGTCAGCACATGGCGACCATTCTGCAGAGCATCACCGATGCAATCGTCATGCTCGACCCGAATTGGTGCTTCACCTATGTGAACGAAAAAGCAGGACAACTGCTGCAGCGCCAGCCTGCCGACCTGCTCGGCAAGAACATCTGGAAAGAGTTTCCCGAGTCCGTTCACCAGCCTTATTACACCGCGCTTCACCAGGCGTTCGACCAACAGCAGTCGGCCGCACTCCAGTTGCACTATCCGTCGCTGGCTACCTGGTGTGCCTGCCGGGTCTACCCCAATCGGGATGGTTTGTCCCTGTTTTTCCACGACATCACTGACTACAAACTTGCCGAAGCACTGCATGAAGGCCAGCGAGAAACGCTTGAGATGATCGCCCAGGGTGCACCGCTGGCCGCCACACTGGACGTGCTGTTGCGCTTCCTGGAACGTCAAAA
This sequence comes from Gammaproteobacteria bacterium, assembly GCA_018815325.1. Classification (GTDB taxonomy): domain Bacteria; phylum Pseudomonadota; class Gammaproteobacteria; order Burkholderiales; family Burkholderiaceae_C; genus JAHIYE01. Next base: position 170,970 of record JAHIYE010000010.1, read on the forward strand.
CCCCGACATGCTGTGCTCGCTGCTGCTGCTCGACCCTGATGGCATCCATGTGCGGCATGGCGCCGGGCCGAGCTTGCCGCAAGCCTTCATAGATGCCATCGACGGCCAGCCCATTGGCCCGAATGCCGGCTCCTGCGGCACGGCGGCCTACCTGGGTGAGTCCGTGATGGTCGAGGACATTGCGACCGACCCACGGTGGCGCGCCTACAAGGCTGCGGCCTTGCCGCACGGTTTGCGCGCCTGCTGGTCCACCCCCATTTTCGATATCCAGCAGCAGGTGCTGGGCACCTTTGCCATCTACTACCAGCAGCCCGGACGCCCCTCCAGACTGCATCAGCACTGCATCGATGTTGCCACGCATATTGCGGCCATTGCGATCAGTCGCGCACGCGCCGAGTCGAGGCTGCGGGCAAGCGAGGAACGCTTTCGCGGCACGCTCGATGGCATGTTCGAAGGCGTGCAACTGATCGGCTTCGACTGGCGCTACCTCTATCTCAATGAGACGGCCGCGCGACATAACCGCCGTCCCAACGAAGAACTGCTTGGAAAAACGATGTCAGAAGCCTGGCCAAGCCTCAAGTCAAGCCAGGTGTCCCTGCTGATGAAAAGAGGCCTCGAAGAGCGGACCGCACAGCACGCCGAGATCGAGTTCGTTTTCCCCGATGCATCGCTCGGCTGGTACGACGTGCAATGCCTGCCGGTTCGCGAAGGCATCTGTGTACTCTCGGTGGACATCTCGGAGCGCAAGAAAGCCCAGGCCAGGCTCGAACTGGCAGCGAGTGTGTTCACCAACGCGCGTGAAGGCATCCTGATCACCGATGCCAACGGTGACATCGTGGACGTCAACGCCGCGTTCACCGAGATCACCGGCTTCAGCCGCGAAGAAGCCCTTGGAAAAAACCCGCGTGCGCTCCTGCACTCGGGTCGTCAGGGACCCGCGTTCTATGACGCCCGGATGAAGCTGCTGCTGGAACAGGGCCACTGGACTGGCGAGGTCTGGAACCGCCGCAAGAATGGCGAAATCTACCCGGAGCACCTCACCATCAGCCTGGTGCGTGACAACGAGGGGCAAACAAAAAACTATGTCGCCCTGTTCACCGATATCACGGCCATCAAGGAGCAGCAACGCCAGCTGGAACATTTCGCCCATTACGATGCCCTGACCGGCCTGCCCAACCGGGTCTTGCTGGCGGACCGCCTGAAGCTGGCGATGACGCAAAGCATGCGCAGCGGCCAGTTTCTGGCGGTGGCCTTTCTGGACCTGGACGGCTTCAAGGCTGTCAACGACCAGCACGGTCATGCCATCGGAGATGCGTTGCTGATCGCGCTGTCCCAACGCATGAAGACAGCCCTGCGTGAAGGTGATTCGCTGGCGCGCATGGGAGGCGATGAGTTTGTGGCCGTGCTGGTGGGGCTGGACGAACCCCAGGACGCCGAGCCCATCCTGGCCCGCCTGTTGCAGGCCACTGCCGAGCCCACGCCGGTCGGGAGTGCGCTGCTGCAGGTGTCGGCGAGCATCGGTGTGACCATGTACCCCAAGGACCATGTCGACGCAGACCAGTTGCTGCGCCATGCCGACCAGGCCATGTTCATCGCCAAGCAGACTGGCAAGAACCAGATCCACCTGTTCGACGTGGCCCACGATGTGGCGATGCAGTCCCGGCAGGCCAGCCTGAGGTTCATCCAGCTGGCGCTGAACGGCGACGAGTTTGTGCTGCATTACCAGCCCAAGGTGAACATGCGAACGGGGGAGATCGTCGGTGCAGAAGCCCTGATTCGCTGGCAACACCCCATACAGGGCCTGTTGCCGCCAGTCGCCTTCCTGCCCATCATCGAAGGCCGACGGATCAGTGTGGCGGTGGGTGAATGGGTGATTGCCTCCGCCTTGCGCCAGATGTCTGAATGGAAAGCGCAGGGCCTGGACATCCCGGTCAGCGTGAACATTGGCGCTTTGCAGTTGCAAAGCGAAGGTTTTCCAAACCGGCTGGCCGAATTGCTGGCCAGCACCCCGGAGATCAGCCCTGACTGGCTGGAGCTGGAGATTCTGGAAACCAGCGCACTGGAGGATATCGCCCAGGTCTCGGGCGTCATGTCTGCCATCCAGGCCCTGGGCGTGCGCTTTGCACTGGATGACTTCGGCACAGGCTACTCGTCGCTTACCTACCTGAAAAGCCTGCCTGTCGAGCGGCTCAAGATCGACCAGAGTTTTGTCAGGGACATGCTGATCGACCGGGATGACCGCGCCATTGTGCTGGGCGTGATCGGACTGGCCAGGGCCTTCGAACGCGAGGTGATTGCCGAAGGCGTGGAGTCCATTGCCCATGGCGAAATGCTGCTGAGCCTGGGTTGTGACCTGGCCCAGGGCTATGGCATCGCCAGGCCGATGCCGGCCTCCGAGCTGCCGCGCTGGGTGCGTCACTGGCGCCCTGTGGCGGCCTGGACAACGTCACAAGCCTGATCACCGCCGCTTCAGTGTGCGCCCGCCGCGGCGTCGGCGCTGCCGGCGCCTGCACGTGCAGGCCGTGTGAACCACACCAGCGGGATCATCACCAAAAACATCAGCGCGGAGACATAGAAGATGTCGTTTGCCGCGAGCATGAAAGCTTGCTGGTCGACCAGCCGGTTGATGGTCGCCAGGGCCTGCTGCGGACTCAGTCCCGCGCTGGCCAGCCCGCTCAGGGCACCCTGGGTCGCCTGGCTGCCCATGTTGACCGACTCGGCGAGCTGCGCATGGTGAATGGCAGCACGGTTTTCCCACTCCGTGGTGGCGATCGAAGTGCCGAAGGCGCCCGCCGTGATCCGCACAAAGTTCGACAGGCCGGAGGCAGCGGGTATGCGGTCGGGCGTGAGCCCTGAGAGCGTGATGGTGACCAGCGGGATGAAAAAGAACGCCATGGCGATACCCTGGATCACGGTGGGCACCAGGATGGTGGCGACATCGGCCTGGGTGTTGAAGTTCGAGCGCATCCACAGCACCAGCCCGAACACGATGAAGGCAAAGGTGGCAAATTTTCGCGGGTCCACCTTGCCGATGTTCTTGCCCACCACGGGCGACAGCACGATGGCCAGCAAGCCTACCGGCGCCAGCACGATGCCGGCCTCGGTGGCGGTATAGCCCATGTACTGCTGCAGCCACAGCGGCAGCAGCACCACGTTGCCAAAGAACAGGCCATAGCCCACGGCGGTGGTGGTGGCACCGAGCCAGAAATTGCGCCGCTTGAACAGCGAGAGATCCACCACCGGGTGCTCTTCGGTCAGCTCCCAGATGAGGAAGAAGACAAAGCCCACGAGTGCGACCACACCAAGTGCCACCACCTCAGCCGAGTGAAACCAGTCGTACTCCTTGCCGATGTCGAGCATGATCTGCAGCGAGCCTACCCAGACCACCAGCAGCGCCAGCCCGATGCTGTCGATGGGCAGCTTGCGCGTCGTGCTTTCACGCTTGCGGTACAGCACCCAGCTGGCGCCCGCAGCCAGCAGGCCGACCGGGATGTTGATGTAGAAAATCCACGGCCAGGAGATGTTGTCGGTGATCCAGCCGCCGAGCAGCGGCCCCATCACGGGCGCGACCAGCGTCGTGATGGCCCACATGGCCATCGCCAGCCCGGCCAGTGCAGCGGGGTAACTGGACAGCAGCAGGGTCTGCGACAGCGGGATCATCGGCCCGGCCACAAAACCCTGCAGCGCGCGCAGGGCGATCAGCGTGGTCATGTTGGGGGCCAGGCCGCACAAGAGCGAAGCCATGACGAACAGGAGCACGCTGAGGACGAACAGGCGCACCTGGCCGAAGCGCTGCGACAGCCAGCCGGTGAGTGGCACCGCAATGGCATTGGCCACGGCAAAGCTGGTGATGACCCAGGTGCCCTGGTTCGGACTCACGCCCATGTCGCCTGCGATCGCAGGCAGCGACACGTTGGCGATGGACGTGTCGAGCACGTTCATGAAGGTTGCCGCCGACAGGGCAATGGTGCCCCACAGGCGGGCTGAACCCTCCAGCGGCGCATGGGTGATATGCGTGGGTGCGGATGCCATGTGAATGGACCCTTCTTCAGTGAGAGAGGATCAATGTGCCAGGGGTGCCTGGGCCAATGCAGCGCTCGCGGCCATGGGGCTGACAGCCGGCAGCCGACGGCTGCCGTTTTTGCTGCTGCCTGCATTGGCGGCAATCACGCGGCGCACCACGTCATTGGCGCCCTTGTCAGCCGTGCTGAAGATCTGGGTTGCCGCCACCTCATGGCTGGGCTGGGCTTCGGCCAGGGTCTTGCCGTCCTTCTGGCTGATGTCCACCGTAGCGACCATGGACAGGCCAACGCGCAGCGGGTGTTCTTCCAGTTGCTTGGCATCGATCGTGATGCGCACGGGCAGGCGCTGCACCACCTTGATCCAGTTGCCGGTGGCATTCTGTGCCGGCAGCAGCGCAAACGCAGAGCCTGTTCCCGCGCCAAGCCCAGCGACCGTGCCTTGGTACTCCACGGCCTTGCCGTAGACATCGGCGATCAGCTTCACGGGCTGGCCGATGCGCACGTTGCGCAACTGCACCTCCTTGAAGTTGGCATCCACCCAGACCTGCTGCAGCGGAATGATGGACATCATGGGCGTTCCTGCCGCTACACGCTGACCCAGCTGCACCGTGCGCTTGGCCACGAAACCATCGACCGGCGCAGGCAATGCGGCTCGGCGCGTGGCCAGCCAGGCTTCACGCACCTTGGCTGCGGCCACCTGCACGGTGGGGTGCTGCTCCAGTGAGGTGCCCTCGGTCATGGCCTGGTTGCTGATGAGTTGCTCCCGGGCGGCCAGTACACCGGCCTGGGCTGCGGCCAGCGCCGTTTTGGCATTGGCGAGCTGGCTTTGTGAATGGTTGAGCTCTTCGCGGGAAACGGCACCATTGCCCACCAGCGACTGGCGCCGGTTGAGTTCGTCGTTGGCTCGCTCGATGTCGCTGCGGGCCCGGCTCACATCGGCCTCGCGCAGGGCGATCTGGGCGCTGAGCGTGGCGTTGTTCGCATACAGCGTGCGCACCTGGCGCACTGTTTGCGCCAGATTGGCCTCGGCCTGATCCAGCGTGACCTTGGCATCGGCCGGGTCGAGTTGCACCAGCGGCTGGCCGGCCTTCACGAAATCGGTATCGTCCGCCAGGATGGCCATGACCGTGCCACCGATCTGCGGCGTGATCTGGATCACATTGCCCTGCACATAGGCGTTGTCGGTGGACTCATAGTGGCTGGCCACCAGATACTCGTAGCTGCCCCAGCCGAGACCGGCCAGCACGACCACACTGGCCAGTGCGGTCAGGGCCTTGCGGCGCTTCGGATTGCCTGCAGCGGAGCGTGGAACATTGTCGTTGTGGGATGAACTCATGATGGCTCTTCTTCCGGATAAGTGGAAATGAAATAGGGAAATGGTTTAGTTGAGAGTGGCAGCGGCCGTCATCTCGGCTCGCGGGCTTGCCGCTGGCGTGCTGGCCAGCTGTGTTGCGCTGCTGTCATAGCCGCCACCCAAAGCGCGGATCAGCGCGACCTGGGTATCGAGGGCACGCGCGGCGAGATCGACGGCCTGACGACGCTGGTTCAGCACCGCAGTTTCGGCCGACAACACCTGCAGGTAATTGCCCAGTCCCGCCTGGTAGCGCTGCACGGCAATCTCGTAGGCAGATTCAGCTGCAGTCTGCGCGGCACGCTGCTCGATCTGCTGCCTGGCAATGAAGTGCACCGAGGCTACTTGATCGGCCGCATCGCGCACCGCGTCGATGACGGTGGCGTTATAGCTCTCGACCGCGGCATCAAGGTCGGCAGTCTTGCCGCGCAGGTTCGCACGCAGCCGGCCACCATCAAACAGCGGCAGGCGCAGGGCCGGGCCGACACCCCATTGCTGACTGCCCGACTCCAGCAGGCGATCCAGACCGATGCTGGAGAAGCCCGCAAAGGCCACCAGGTTCACATTGGGATAGAACTGGGTTTTGGCATTCGCCACGTCCTGTGTGCTGGCCTCGACGCGCCAGCGCGCAGCGGCGATGTCGGCCCGGCGCCCCAGCAGGTCGGCCGGGATGGCTGACGAAATTGCTATGTTTTTAATAGCTGATAGCGCAGGTAAATCATGGGCTGGATGGCTATTTGGCATTCCAATCAAGGCCGCGAGCGCATGCTCCGCCAGCGCTGCCTGCTCCTGCAGGGCCACGATCTGCCCACGTGCTTCGGGCAGGCCCCCCTCGCTTTGCCGCAGCTCCAGACGGGTGTCCAGCCCGGCATTCACGCGGTCGCGCACCAGGCGCAGGGTTTCCTCGCGCTGGGCCAAGGTACGTTCGGCCACTTGCAGTTGTTCATGGATACGGATCAGCTGGAAATAACTGCGTGCCACCTGGCTGGCCAGCAGCACACGGGCCGCTTGTGCATCGGCCTGGGCCGCCTTGACGGTACCGATAGCGGCATCGAGTGCCGCGCGGTTCTTGCCAAAGAAGTCGATCTCCCAGCTGGCGCCCAGTTGTAGTGTGCCTGTATCGCGTATGGAACCGGCCAAGGGCGCGGGTACCGCCCCGTTTTGGGTGTAGCGCTGGTGCGTGAGGTCGAGCGAGCCATTGAGTTGTGGCCGCGTGGCGGCATCGGCCACCTCGCTCACCGACTGTGCGCGGGCCAAACGGGCCTGCGCGAGCTTGAGACTCGGGCTGCTCTGCAGCGCCTGTGCCATGAGGCGGTTCAGCGATGCATCGCCAAAGGCTAGCCACCACTCGCCGGCCATGTCGGGACTGCGCTGAATGCTGTTCAAGCCCAGTGAAGCCGCATCGCGCAAAGCTGCTTGCGGCGCCGCAATGCCGGACATGTCAGCACAGGCGCTTAAGCCCAAGGCCAGCACGAGCACGCCGGCTTTGAGCGTTGAAAGGTTTCTTTTATTTTTCATGTTGTTCCCTGCTGGCCTGGATGGCCTGGGCGTTGTCGAGAATCCGGCGCAAAAAACTTTTGAGGGTTTGCAACTCCTCCACCGTAAAACCGGCCAGATGTGCGTTCTGCACACGGCTGAGCACCTCGGGCACCACCTTGGCGGCGTCCCTGCCCTCGTCGGTCATTTCAATATTGACCACGCGCCGGTCTTCGCTGGAACGCTCGCGCCGGCACAGGCCTTTGGTTTCCAGCCGGTCCAGCAAGCGCGTCATGGCACCTGCATCGAGCTCGCACTCACGCGCGAGTTCGGCCCCGGTGGTCGCGCAGCCGGTGGCCAGCTTGAACAAGGGCACCCATTGGGCATTGGTCAGCCCGCTGGGCTCCAGCTCGCGCTCGATCTCCTGCTTCACAGCCGAAATGACACGCTTCATCAGAAAGCCAACGCTTTCGTCAGGCGTGTAGGTCGCGGCGTTGTAAAACTCGATGGCCGGAACCTTGTCGGCAACGGCTTTCTTGGACGTGCTTTTTGCATTCATGGCTGGATTATTACTTGCCTAGTCAACTATTGTCAAGACTTTGATTGTTTGGGCAAGTTTTGACTACACTAGCCCCATGGCAAACACATCCCCCAGCGCACCCAAAGGCGCTCCCCGCTCACTCTCTGGCCTCACCCCCTTTCTGCGGCCCTACCGCACACGCATTGGGTTGGCGCTCCTGTTCCTCGTGCTGGCGGCTGCCGCCACGCTGCTGTTCCCGCTGGCCTTGCGCAGCCTGATTGATGGCGGCCTTGTGCCCACGGGCCGCGGAGAGCAGGTCATGGCGCTGCGGGAGCACTTCGCCCTGCTGTTTGGGGTAGCCATGGCACTGGGCATTTTTTCCGCCTTCCGCTTCTACCTCGTGAGCTGGCTGGGTGAACGTGTCACGGCCGACTTGCGCAATGCGGTGTACCGCCACGTGCTACAGCAAAGCCCCGAGTTTTTCGAGACCACGCAGACCGGTGAGGTGCTGTCGCGCCTGAGCGCCGACACCACGCTGGTACAGACGGTGGTGGGCTCATCGCTCTCCATGGGGCTGCGCAATCTCGTGATGGGCATAGGTGCACTGGGCATGCTGGTATGGACCAATCCGTATGTGATGTTCCAGGTGCTCGGGGTGCTGGTGCTGATCGTGTTGCCGGCGCTGTGGTTCGGGCGGCGCGTGCGCAAGCTCTCGCGTGCCAGCCAGGACCGGGTGGCAGATTCGAGTGCGATTGCCGCTGAAGTACTGAACGCCATTCCCGTGGTGCAAAGCTACACGGCAGAAGCACGCGAGGCTGACCGCTTCGACACCTCTACCGACAATGCATTCAACACCGCCGTGCGACGCAGCAAGGCGCGTTCGATCCTGGTGGCCTTCATCATCATCGCCACCTCGGCCGCCCTGCTATGGGGTCTGTACCAGGGCACGCAAGCCGTCGTACGGGGCGACATCACGGCGGGCCACCTGGGACAGACGGTGCTCTACGTGATCATCCTGGCCAGCGCCTTTGCCGTACTCGGCGAAGTCTATGGCGACTTGCTGCGCGCCGCCGGAGCGACCGAACGCCTGATGGAACTGCTGGACAGCCGCTCCCCCATCTCCTCACCTGAAAATCCGGCTGCCGCCCTCTCGTCACAATCAGGATGCGCCATCAAATTCGAAGCCCTCACTTTCCACTACCCCTCCCGGCCGGCACAGGCTGCCCTGAGTGATTTCAGCCTCGACGTCGCGCCGGGCCAGACCGTGGCCCTGGTAGGCCCCAGCGGCGCGGGCAAGAGCACGGTGTTCCAGTTGCTGTTGCGGTTTTATGACCCGGCCAAGGGACACATCCTGCTCGACGGCGTGGCCACACGCAAGATGGCGCTGCAGGACCTGCGCCAGCACATTGGCATCGTGCCGCAGGATGCGGTGGTGTTTTCCACCAGTGCCATGGAAAACATCCGCTATGGCAAACCCGGTGCCAGCGATGAGGACGTAGTGGCGGCAGCACGCGCCGCGTTTGCAGATGATTTCATCACCACCCTGCCCGAAGGCTACGACACCTTTCTGGGCGAGCGCGGCGTGCGGCTCTCGGGGGGCCAGCGTCAGCGCATTGCGATTGCACGCGCCATGCTCAAGAACCCGCCACTGCTGCTGCTCGACGAGGCCACCAGTGCACTGGATGCCGAAAGCGAACGCATGGTGCAGGCAGCACTCGAGTCAGCCATGCGCGGGCGCACCACACTCGTGATTGCACACCGGCTGGCCACCGTGCAAAAAGCCGATCGCATCGTCGTGATCGACCACGGCCGCATCGTTGAACAGGGCACCCACGAGAGCCTGGTGAAGGCCGATGGCGTCTACGCAAGGCTTGCTGCGCTGCAATTTACCAACTGAATTACAGTCTTGTCAGGCTTTGCCGACATAGTAGGTAGACCTCGCGCCGACACAGCTAGGTGATTTCCCGTTTTAGTCGCACAAAGCCATGGCGGCGGTGTAAGCTTGGGACTCATTCCCCGCGTATTCCCCTCTCATCCAGGACATTTTCCATGAAACCAGCGCTCAACGAAATTGACGAACGCACCAACCTCACCGCCAGCAACAAGTTCGAACTGCTCTTGTTCCGGCTTGGTGAAGCCGCTGACTCCGAGCAACGCGAACTGTTCGGCATCAATGTCTTCAAGGTCCGTGAAATTCTGGTCATGCCGCCCATCACGGCCATGGTCAATGCGCCCAAACACGTCATGGGCGTGGCCAATATCCGTGGCCAGATCATTCCGGTGATCGACCTGCCCGCTGTCGTCGGTTGCAAGGCCCAGAAGGGTCTGTCCATTCTGCTGGTGACCGAGTTTGCACGCACCACCCAGGCTTTTGCCGTGGAAGAGGTCAACGAGATCGTGCGCCTCGAGTGGAAACAGGTGCTCTCGGCCGAAGGCCATGGCGGCGGCCTGGTCACGAGCATTGCACGCCTCGATGGCGATGCCGAGAACACACGTCTGGCCCAGGTGCTGGATGTCGAGCAGATTCTGCGCAACGTGATGCCCAGTGACAAGGAAGACGCGAACAACAAGTCCACGGGGCCCAAGGTCAACCTGCCCCCCGGTACCGTGGTGCTGGCAGCCGATGACTCTGCCGTGGCCCGCTCGCTGATCGAAAACGGTTTGACCTCCATGGGCGTGCCTTACATCATGACCAAGACGGGCAAGGAAGCCTGGGAAAAACTGCAATCCATGGCCACCCAGGCAACTGCCGAGGGCAAGACGATCAATGACAAGGTTGCGCTGATGCTGACCGACCTCGAGATGCCCGAGATGGATGGCTTCACGCTGACCCGCAACATCAAGAACGATCCGCGTTTTCGCAACATCCCTGTGGTCATCCACTCCTCGCTGACCGGCTCGGCCAATGAAGACCATGTGCGCAGCGCCGGCGCAGATGCCTACATTGCCAAATTCGTGGCCGACGAGCTCGCCACGACCCTGCGCAACGTCCTGACGAAGATTTGATTCTTCGCACCACAGGTTATGCGATACACGCATAACCTGTGAGCAGCTTGGCCTTGGACAAACACCGCCAATAGCCATAAGCTGGCGTCCTGACTGCTTTCAGAAGGACTCTGCTTATGTCGCACCCTCTCGACCATGCCACGGCCGCCCCTTCCACCCTGCCCTCCTACCTGCAACAGGACAATCTGGGGCCCTGGGGCGTCTACCTGCAGCAGGTTGACCGGGTAGAGCCCTACCTGGGTAATCTGGCACGCTGGGTAGAGACCCTGAAGCGCCCCAAACGGACGCTTATCGTGGACGTGCCCATCCTCATGGACAACGGCACCATCGCCCATTACGAAGGCTACCGGGTCCAGCACAACATCTCGCGCGGCCCGGGCAAGGGGGGCGTTCGATTTCACCAGGATGTGACACTCTCCGAGGTCATGGCCCTCTCCGCCTGGATGTCGATCAAGAACGCCGCCGTGAACGTGCCCTTTGGCGGCGCCAAGGGTGGCATTCGGGTGGACCCCAAGAAACTGTCGCAGGGCGAGCTGGAACGCATGACCCGACGCTACACCAGTGAAATCGGCATCATCATCGGTCCGAACAAGGATATTCCGGCACCCGATGTCAACACCAACGAGCAGATCATGGCCTGGATGATGGACACCTACTCGGTGAACCAGGGCTCCACCGCGACGGGTGTGGTGACGGGCAAGCCACTGGACCTGGGTGGTTCATTGGGGCGACGTGAAGCCACTGGGCGCGGGGTATTCACGGTGGGTGTGGAAGCGGCCCGGCACATCGGGATGGAGATCAGCGGCGCCCGCATCGCGGTGCAGGGCATGGGCAATGTGGGCGGCGTGGCTGCCAAGCTGTTCGCCCATGCGGGTGCCCGGGTCGTGGCGGCGCAGGACCATGGCGGCACTATCTATCGCGCCGAGGGCTTCGATGTGCCCGCCCTGCTGGCCCACGTGGCCGAGGCTGGAACCGTGGCGGGTTTCGCCCATGCCGAGCGCATGAACAACCACGAATTCTGGAGCGTGGACTGCGACATCCTGATTCCCGCGGCACTGGAACAGCAAATCACGGCGAGCAATGCGGGCATCATCAAAGCACGCATGATCATTGAAGGCGCCAACGGCCCGACCACACCCGAGGCGGACGACATCCTCCAGGATCGCAACATCCTCGTGCTGCCAGACGTGATTGCCAATGCCGGCGGCGTCACGGTCAGCTATTTCGAATGGGTACAGGATTTCTCCAACTTCTTCTGGAGTGAGGACGATATCAATGCCCGGCTCGTGCGCATCATGAAAGAGGCCTTCGGCGCGGTCTGGGAGGTATCGCAGGACAAGAAGGTCAGCCTGCGCACCGCCACTTTCATCGTGGGCTGTACCCGCATTCTGCATGCACGTGAGATGCGTGGCTTGTACCCTTGAAGACCTGTAGCTGCACTACTGCAGCGTTTCCTTGAGTAGCTTGGGCAGTGGCAGCGGCAGCACGGCCACGCCCTCCTCAATCAGGGCCTCGGTCTCGGCGCGCGAAGCCTGGCCCCGGATGCCACGCTCCTCTGACTCTCCGTAATGGATTTTCCGGGCCTCGTCGGCGAACCGATCGCCCACATCCTCGGTTTGCGCCACGATGCGGCGCGCCACATCAAGCCAGGCCGCCTGCAGGGCCTGCGGTGTGGGGTCGGTGGTTACCGGCTGCTGTAGTGGCGGGTCCTGCGTCACGACAGGCATCTGGGCGGGTTGTTCAGCCCCCAGGTTCAACCTCGGGGCGCTGAGCATCTTGTTGATGTTCGTATCACCACATAGCGGACATTCGACAAGACGGCGATCGAGCTGGCTTGCGAAGTCTGCCTCGGAGCCAAACCAGCCTTCGAACATATGCTGCTGCGCGCACTGAAGGTCAAGAACTTTCATGCCCGGATTATCAACCAGCTGACGCGAGACCAGGGGTTTGCCAGGTCAAATCCCAGCTACCCGCCAGTACATTCTGCAGCCACAGTGCCGCTGTGAGTGTCTTGGCATCCGTCACGCGGCCCTCCCGGCACCACTGCAGCAATTCGGCCGGCGTGGTGGTGAACACATCGAGAAACTCACCCTCATCGAGCTTGCGGGCACCCAGGCTCAGGCCGCGCGCAAACCAGATGTCGATGAACTCCGTGGAATATGAGATTACCGGATGCAGCACACCCGCACGCGCCCATTGCGTGGCGCTGTAGCCAGTTTCCTCCAGCAGTTCGCGTTGGGCGCAGACCAGCACATCCTCACCCGGGTCCAGCTTGCCCGCGGGGAACTCGATCATGACCTGCTGCACCGGATAGCGAAACTGGCGCTCCATGACCAGTTTGAGCTCGCCCTGTGCATCTTCCAGCAAAGGCACGATCATCACGGCGCCCGGGTGTGTCACGTATTCCCGCACGGCTGTCCCGCCATCGGGCAAGCGCACCGTGTCACGGAAGGCGTGAAGAAAATGCCCTTTGAAGATTTCCTGGCTGTCCAGCCGGGTTTCAATCAGATGACGATCGTCCATGAACGGCCGCCATCCTGTCAGCTACGTTGTCGGAACAGGTAACGGTAAACGAAGCCTGGAAAGGCCAGGGTCAGAAAGAGTGCACCCGTGATCGCGTAAAACTCCCAGCCCTGGGGCGCAATCTGGCCCGCACGCTGCTCCAGCAACAGGCCGATGCCCCCCACAAACAGGTAATACAGCAGCAGCTCGGCCAGCCGGATCGGCAAACTCTTGGACGAAGCCATGGGTACCAGCCCCAGCAGACGGTTCGTCACAAATGGCAGGTTGGCCGCTACCAGTGCCAGCCCCACGACGAACCACACAGAAACAGTTTGACTCACCAATTCACTCCGCGCTCAGGCATCAGGTCGTTAGCATCTGCAAGACTGCCTCGGCGCACAGCGACATCAGGCCGCCAGGCACCAGCCCCAATAACAGCACGAGTGCGCCGTTGATGGACAACACGGTACGCACATCCATAGGCGCCGAGACCGTGCTGGCCGTGATGGGTGCATCAAAGTACATGACCTTGACGACACGCAGGTAGTAGAAGGCGCCGATCAGGGACATCATGACGGCGAAGATCGCCAGACCAATGTCCATGGCCTGACCGGACGCAATCAGGGCCTGCAGCACGGACAACTTCGCATAGAAGCCGACCATGGGCGGAATACCTGCCAATGAAAACAGACAGATGGCCATCACGGCGGCATAGAACGGGCTGCGCTGATTCAGGCCGGCGAAATCAGCAATTTCCTCGCTCTCGAACCCTTCCCGGGCCAACAGCAAGATCACGCCAAAGCTCGCCAGTGTGGTCAGCACATAGGTGACCACATAGAACATGGCCGAACTGTAGGCATTGGCGGCAGAATAAATATTGCCATCCACCACGCCCGACATCAGTCCAAGCAGCACAAAACCCATTTGTGAAATCGTCGAATACGCCAGCATGCGTTTGATGTTGGTCTGTGCAATGGCCGCCAGGTTACCAATCAGGAGCGAACCAATGGACAGCACCATCAGCATTTGCTGCCAGTCAAAAGCCAGTGGCAGCATGCCCTCGACCAGAAGACGAATGAAGATGGCGAAGGCCGCCAGTTTGGGCGCGCCACCAATCATGAGGGTCACGGCAGTGGGCGCACCCTGATAGACATCCGGGATCCACATGTGGAAAGGCACGACACCCAGCTTGAATGCCAGGCCAGCGACCACGAAGACCAGTCCGAACACCAGCACCTGGTGCTTGATGTGGCCCGATGCGATGGCGTGAAAGACGGCATTGATGTCGAGCGAGCCGGTGGCACCGTACATCATCGACAGGCCATAGAGCAGGAAGCCCGAGGCCAGCGCACCCAGCACGAAATACTTCATGGCAGCCTCGGTCGCTACGGCATGGTCGCGACGCAGCGCCACCAGGGCATAGCTCGAGAGCGTGAGAAGCTCCAGCCCCATGTAGATCACGAGGAAATTGTTGCCCGAGATCATGATGAACATGCCCAGCAGTGCGAACATGCTCAGGGAGAACATCTCGCCGCCACGCAGCATGTCGCGATCCGCCGCATAAGGCCGGCCATAAACCAGCGTCACCATCACGGCCACCGTGGCAAAGCATTTGAGCCAACTGCCCAGCGTATCGACCACCACCATGTTGCCAAAGCCGTAGTAGGTTGCCCCACTGTCTGCATACAAAGCCTGCACCACGGCCACCACGGCCAGGGTGATCAGGGTGAGCACATAGGTAGCCGTTCGGCGTGCGCTGCTCACACCCAGGTCAAACAGCATGACAACGCAAGCCATGCCGAGCAGAATGATTTCGGGGTAAACCGTTATCCAACTGAGTTTGTCAATCATCTTCAGTCTTTCAATTCAGTTTGGAGAGCGCCACATGCTTGAGCAGATCGGCTACCGAAGCATCCATCACATCGGTGAACGGTTTCGGGTAAACGCCCATATAGAGCACCGCCACGGCCAGCAGGGCCAGCATGAAGAACTCGCGGCTGTTGATGTCCACCAGTGTTTTCACGTCATCGTTGGCCACCGGGCCGAGATAAACACGCTTGAACATCCACAAGGTATAGGCGGCACCAAAGACCAGCGCGGTTGCGGCGGCAAAGCCCAACCAGAAGTTGGCTTTGACGGCACCCAGAATCACCATCCACTCCCCCACGAAACCAGCCGTTCCCGGCAAGCCGCAATTGGCCATGGCAAACAGCAGGGCAAAAGCCGTGAACTTGGGCATGGTGTTGACCACGCCACCGTAGCTCGCTATCTCACGCGAATGCACTCGGTCATACAACACGCCGATACTCAGGAACATCGCGCCCGAGACAAAACCGTGGGCAATCATCTGCACCAGACCACCGGCTACGCCGATGTCGTTGAAGATGAAAAAGCCCAGTGTCACGAAGCCCATGTGGGCCACGGAGGAGTAGGCCACAAGCTTCTTCATGTCCTGCTGCACCATGGCTACTAGACCGACGTAGATCACAGCGATCAATGACAGGGCAATCATGAGCCAGGCCCACTCACGCGCGGCATCGGGTGCGATCGGCATCGAAAACCGCAGAAAGCCGTAGGCACCGAGCTTGAGCATGATCGCAGCCAGCACGGCAGAGCCACCGGTGGGTGCTTCGACGTGCACATCGGGCAGCCAGGTGTGCACCGGCCACATCGGCACCTTCACTGCAAAAGCAGCAAAGAAGGCGAAGAACAACAGGGTTTGCGCCGTGCTGCCCAGCGGCAAGGCGTGCCAGGCAGCGATGTCAAAACTGCCGCCCGACTTGGTGTAGAGGTAGATCAGTGCGATCAGCATCAGCAACGAACCCAGCAGCGTATAGAGGAAAAACTTGAACGCGGCGTAGATTTTGTTGGGGCCACCCCAGATGCCGATGATCAGGTACATCGGGATCAGCGTGGCCTCGAAGAACACATAGAACAGCAGGCCATCGAGCGCACAGAAGACGCCGATCATGAGTCCGCTGAGGATCAGGAAGGCGCCCATGTACTGGTTCACGCGCCGCGTAATCACCTCCCAGCCAGCGATCACCACCACCACATTGATGAAGGCCGTCAGCAGCACGAACCAGAGGGAAATACCGTCCACGCCCAAGTGATAGTTCACATTGAAGCGATCAATCCAGGGACCCTTCTCGACAAACTGCATGGCCGAGGTGCCAAGTTCAAACCCGCTGTACAGGGGCAAGGTGACCAGAAAGCTGATCAGCGCGCCTATCAGTGCCACCCAGCGCACCACGCGCGCCTGATCGTCACGCCCCAGCGCCAACAGCACGACGCCAAAGAAAATTGGCGTCCAAATCGCCAGGCTCAACAAACCCATGTTCTTGTTCTCCTTATCGGTTGAGCCATTCGAGGATGGTCGGCCACGTCACGAAATACGTCATGAGCACAAAGATGCCCAGGATCATGGCGAAGGCATAGTGGTAGAGGAAGCCGGACTGGATACGACGGGCCAAGCCCGCAATCCAGCCCACCACTTTCCATGAACCGTTGACGATGCCACCGTCAATCACGGCCTGGTCGCCACCCTTCCACAGGCCGGTGCCCAGTGCGCGGGCGCCACGGGCCAGCACGTTCTCGTTAAACCAGTCCATGTAGTACTTGTTCTCTAGCAATGTGTAGACAGGCTGGAATGCGCGCTTGATGGCGGCAGGCAAGGCCGGGTTGACCATGTACATGTAGTAGGACGAGACCACGCCTGCCAGCGCCAGCCAGAAAGGCAGCGTAGTGAAGGCATGCATGGCCATGGCCACCGGGCCATGGAAGGCCTGTGCGAGCTCCTCCATCACCGGATGCCGTGCGGCATCGACGAAGATCGCATCCTTGAAAAACTCGCCATACAACATCGGACTGATCGCCATGAAGCCGATCACCACCGAAGGAATGGCCAGCAGCACCAGCGGCACGGTCACAACCCAAGGAGATTCGTGCGGATCATGGTGCTCATCGTGGTCATGGTGCTCGTCATGATGGGCATCCGGATTCTGGTCATAGCGCTCCTTGCCGTGGAACACCAGGAAATACATACGGAATGAATAGAAGGCTGTGACAAACACACCAGCGAGCACCGCGAAGCTGGCAAAGCCGGCACCCCAGAGGTGGCTCTCATGTACGGCTTCGATGATGCTGTCCTTGGAGTAGAAGCCCGCAAACAACGGCGTGCCAATCAGGGCCAGTGAACCCAGCAAGGAAGTGATCCAGGTGATGGGCATGTACTTGCGCACTCCGCCCATCCAGCGGATGTCCTGATTGTGGTGCATGCCCATGATGACCGATCCAGCCCCGAGGAACAGCAAAGCCTTGAAGAAGGCGTGCGTCATGAGGTGGAACACGGCCACCGAATAGGCCGAGGCACCCAGCGCCACGGTCATGTAACCCAGTTGGGACAGTGTGGAATAGGCCACCACGCGTTTGATGTCGTTCTGGATGATGCCGAGAAATCCCATGAACAGAGCCGTGATGGCACCAATGACCATGATGAAGCTCAGCGCCGTGTCGCTCAGCTCAAACAGCGGCGACATGCGCGCCACCATGAAAATACCGGCCGTCACCATGGTGGCAGCGTGGATCAGGGCAGAGATGGGGGTGGGGCCCTCCATCGAATCGGGCAGCCAGACATGCAGCGGAAACTGGGCCGACTTGCCCATGGCGCCGATGAACAGACAGATGCAGATCACGGTGATCAGCATCCACTCGGTACCCGGAAAACTGAGCTGGGACAGCTCACCGGCCTTGGCAAAGGCTTCGCCATAGTTCAGCGTGCCGGCATAAGCCGCGATCAGACCGATACCGAGAATGAAACCGAAGTCACCGACACGGTTGACCAGGAAAGCCTTCATGTTGGCGAAGATCGCCGTTGGCTTGTTGAACCAGAAACCGATCAGCAGATAGGACACCAGGCCCACCGCCTCCCAGCCGAAGAACAGCTGCAGCATGTTGTTGCTCATCACGAGCATCAGCATGGAGAAGGTGAACAGCGAGATGTAGGCAAAGAAGCGGTTGTAGCCTTCGTCTTCCTCCATGTAGCCGATGGTGTAGATGTGCACCATGAGCGAGACAAAGGTCACCACGCACATCATCATGGCGGTCAGGCCATCGACCAGGAAACCGATTTCCATCTTGAGCTGACCTACCACCATCCAGGTGTAGAGCGTCTCATTGAAGCGGGCGCCATCCAGGGCTACGCTCTTGAGCGTCATGGCCGAGAGAATGAAGGCCAGCAGCACGCCCAGAATGGTGAGTGAATGCGAGAGGCGACGACCAATCCAGTTTCCACCAAAAGAGGTTCCCAAAATACCAGCCAGCAATGCGCCGACCAGGGGCGCCAGCGGCACCGCCAGCAAAGTTGAAGCAGACAGGGTTTGACTCATCTTAGACCGTCCGTAGGGCCGCCCCAAGGGCGGGATGCGCCCCCTCGGGGGGCAGCGAATACACGAAGTGAATAGCGTGGGGGAGCATGTTCAACCCTTAAGCGAATTGAGTTCGTCCACGTTGATGCTGGACTTGTTGCGGAACAGCAGCACCAGAATGGCCAGGCCAATCGCCGACTCGGCAGCAGCCACGGTCAGGATGAAAAACACGAATATCTGGCCGTGCATGTCACCCAGGTAGTACGAGAAGGCCACGAAGTTCATGTTGACGGCGAGCAGCATCAGCTCAATCGCCATCAACAAGATGATGAGGTTCTTGCGGTTCAGAAAAATGCCGATCACCGACAGGGCAAACAGCATGGCGCCCAGCGAAAGAAAATGTCCAAGTGTCAGGGTCATGCTTTTTTCTCCGGCACGTTGGCGGCGGCCTCGGGCACGACCTCGGCCACATGCGGCTGCACCTGGGTCGCAGCCAGCTTGACCAGTTGCATCCGGTCTTTGGCCTTGACGCGAACCTGGTCAGCCGTGTTGATGAACTTGCTGTCCTTACGCTCACGCAAGGTCAACGCGATGGCGGCCACAATCGCCACCAGCAGGATCACGGCGGCAATCTGCACCGGATAGATGTATTGCGAATAGAGCAGCTTGCCAAGTTCCTTGGTGTTGGATATCTCCAGCACAGGCTGTCCAATCACGGCAGCCATCTTGGGTTCTTCCGATATCCGGAAGCCGCCCATCAGCACCGCAGCCATTTCAAGCGCGATGAGCGTGCCAACGGTCGCAGCCAGGGGGAATGCTTTCCAGAAGCCTTGCCGCATGCTGTCGATGTTGATATCAAGCATCATCACCACGAACAGGAACAGCACCATCACGGCACCCACGTAGACCAGCACCAGGGTGATGGCCAGGAACTCCGCCTTGAGCAGCATCCAGACCATCGCCGCCTGGAAAAAGGCCAAGACCAGATACAAGGCGGCATGCACCGGGTTGCGCGCCGTGACGACACGAAACGCGGCAAACAGCAGCACTGCTGAAAAAACGTAGAACAGACCGGTTTTGACATCCATGGGTAAAGCTTCTTTCGGGCAATCGGTCAGCGGTACTTGGCATCTGCCGCCTTGCTGGCAGCAATTTCGTTTTCGTAACGATCGCCAACAGCCAGCAGCATGTCCTTGGTGAAATAGAGGTCACCGCGCTTCTCACCGTGGTATTCAAAAATATGGGTTTCGACGATTGAATCCACCGGGCAGCTCTCCTCGCAGAAACCACAGAAGATGCACTTGGTCAGGTCGATGTCATAACGCGTGGTGCGGCGGGAGCCGTCATCGCGCACATCGGATTCGATCGTGATCGCCATGGCCGGACAGACCGCCTCACACAGTTTGCAGGCAATGCAGCGCTCTTCGCCATTTTCATAGCGGCGCAGGGCATGCAGGCCCCTGAAACGCGGACTCAGCGGCGTCTTTTCCTCAGGGAACTGCACCGTGATCTTGCGCTTGAACATGTACTTGCCTGTCACGGCCATGCCCTTGAACAACTCCAACAGCAGAAAGCTGGAGGCGAAGTCACGCAGGGAGAACGACGAGACGTTGGCGGGGTTCGAGGAGGCTACAGCAGTCATTTCAGCACCATCTCATTTCCAGATGTTCCAGGAGGTCTGCATCCAGCCCCCTACAACCAGCAGCCACACCAGGGTGACCGGAATAAAGACCTTCCAGCCCAGACGCATGATCTGGTCATAGCGGAAGCGCGGGAAAGTTGCACGGACCCACAGGAACATGGTGGCCACGACAAACGTCTTGAGGCCCAGCCATATCCAGCCCGGAATCCAGTTGAACAGCACACTGTCAATCGGTGAAATCCAGCCGCCCAGGAACATGGTCACGCACAGGATCGACACCAGGATCATGTTGGCGTACTCAGCCAGGAAGAACATGGCAAATGCCATGCCGGAGTACTCGACCATGTGACCAGCCACGATCTCAGACTCGCCTTCCACCACATCAAACGGGTGACGGTTGGTTTCAGCCAGGCCGGCAATGAAATACACAATGAACACCGGGAACAGCGGCAACCAGTTCCATGACAGGAAGTTCAGTCCCATGTCGGCAAACATACCTTTACCCTGACTGAGCACGATATCGGTCATGTTCATGCTGCCGGCCACCATGAGCACGACCACCAGGCAAAAGCCCATGGCAATCTCATAGCTCACCATCTGGGCCGAAGCGCGCATGGCGCCAAGGAACGCGTATTTGGAGTTGGAGGCCCAGCCCGCAATGATCACGCCATACACCTCCAGCGAGGTGATGGCCATGAGAAACAGCAAACCGGCGTTCACATTGGCCAGCGCCACATCAGGCCCAAAAGGCACCACAGCCCAGGCCGCAAGTGCCGGCATGATGGTCATGATGGGGCCGAGCAGGAACAAACCCTTGCTGGCTGCGGCGGGCATGATGATCTCTTTTGTCAGGAGCTTGAGAGCATCCGCAATGGGGGTCAACAGTCCCATGGGACCCACACGGTTCGGACCGTTGCGCAACTGGGTGAAGCCGATGGCCTTGCGCTCCCATAGCGTAAGGTAGGCAACGCAACCCATCAGGGGAGCCAGCACCACCACGATTTTGATCAGGGTCCAGATCACCGGCCAGGCCAACCCTGTCCACCACTCAGCGGCCATCAGCCCCCAACCCGTGTTGTACATGGTGTCAATCATGCGAGTGACTCCTCAGTGGCGTTGGACACTGCCGCACCACGCGCATCCGCAGTGAGTTGCAGCGACGCGGCACGCCGCACAATGCTGTCGAGTTGGTAAATAGTCGCCACCACGGGTGGCTTGCCAGCAGGCGTGAGATCGATGTCCGACTGGCTGGCATTGCTCAGGCGAGCGGCGGGGACATGGCTGGCTTCCAATGTGGGCGCCCCCGTGATCTGCGACAACACTTCCTGCGAAGACTCAAAATCAAAGCCCGGCAACTCGAGCAAATTGGCCAGCACGCGCAGCACCTTCCAGGCAGGACGGGTTTCCGCGAGCGGCTTGACCACGGCATGGAAGCTTTGGATACGACCTTCAGCGTTGACAAAGCTGCCCGATGTTTCGGTGAAGGGGGCAATCGGCAGCAGCACATCGCTGAATGCCAGGTTGGCCGACTTGAATGGGCTCAGGGTCACGACCATTTCGCTCTGGTTCAGTGCTGCGGCAGCGGCAGCGCCTGCCGCAGAGTCGAACACCGGCTCGGTGTTCAGCAAGACGGTCGCCTTCAGACCACCGGCGAGCATTTGACCCGCATGCAGGCCACCAGCGCCAGGCATGGCATTGGCGAACTGCGCCCCCACCGTGTTGGCCGCCTCACCCAGATAACCCACCGTAGCGCCCGTCTGGGCCGCAATCCAGTTCGCCAGCGTCAACAGACTCGATGCCTTGGCATGGTGCGCAGCGGCATTGCCCAGCAGAATAGCCTTGCGCTCGCCGCCGAGCAGTGATTTAGCCATTTGCAAGGCCTGGTCGCTGACCTTGCCGGCAGCCGGTGCAGCCACGCCCTTCTCCTGCGCCACAGCTGCCGCGATATCGGCCAAAACGCTGACCCAATGCGATGCCGGCGACAGTATCGTATTGGCAAGCGGCATCGCCCAGTCAGGCGTGTCGGCAACAAGTGCGGTGACTGCTGCGCCCATGCGTGCCGCATGCCGGATGCGCAATGCAAACAGCGGATGGTCCTTGCGCAGATTGGAGCCCACCACGAGTACGCGCTGCAGTTGGGACAGGCCGGCAACCGGCATGCCAAGATAGCGCACGTCGGTGGTGGCAGCACCGAATTCGGCATGACGCAGACGGTGGTCGATGTTCTCGCTGCCCAGGCCGCGCATCAACGCGCCTGCCAGGTGCAGCTCCTCCAGCGTGCTGTGCGGGCTGACCAGTGTGCCGATACTCGCCGCACCGTGGGAGGCCTTGATCTGTTTGAGGCCGTTGGCCACGTATTCCAGTGCCGTCTGCCAGTCCACGGTCTTCCACTCGCCCCCCTGCTTGATCATGGGGGCGGTCAGTCGCTCATCGCTGTTCAGTGCCTCATAAGAGAAACGGTCACGGTCAGAGATCCAGCATTCGTTGATGGCTTCGTTCTCAAAGGGCACGACGCGCATGACCTTGTTGCCTTTGACCTGAACAATCAGGTTGGCGCCGGTCGAATCGTGCGGGCTCACCGACTTGCGCCGGCTCAGTTCCCAGGTACGGGCGCTATAGCGGAAAGGCTTGCTGGTCAGCGCACCCACCGGGCAGATATCAATCATGTTGCCCGACAGCTCCGAATCGATGGTGTCGTTCACGATGGTGGTGATCTCGGAATGCTCGCCACGGTGAATCATGCCGAGTTCCATCACGCCAGCCACTTCCTGGCCAAAACGAACGCAGCGCGTGCAGTGGATGCAGCGGCTCATCTCCTCCATCGAGATCAACGGCCCCACATCCTTGTGGAACACCACGCGTTTTTCCTCTTCGTAGCGTGAAGTCGAACCGCCGTAGCCAACAGCCAGATCCTGCAGCTGGCACTCACCGCCCTGATCGCAGATCGGACAGTCCAGCGGATGGTTGATCAGCAGAAACTCCATCACCGATTTCTGCGCCTTGATGGCTTTCTCACTCTTGGTACGCACGATCATGCCCTGCGTCACGGGAGTGGCACAGGCCGGCATCGGTTTGGGCGCCTTCTCTACATCAACCAGGCACATGCGGCAGTTGGCCGCGATGCTGAGCTTCTTGTGATAGCAGAAATGCGGGATATAGGTGCCAGCCTTGTCGGCCGCATGCATGATCATGCTGCCTTCAGTGATCTCTACCTTCTTGCCGTCGAGTTCGATTTCAACCATATTGGATTGCCTGCTCAGACGTAGGCTGGGACCATGCAGGTCTTGTGCTCTACGTGGTATTCAAATTCGTGCCGGTAATGCTTGATCATGGCCCGCACCGGCATGGCGGCAGCGTCGCCCAGCGCGCAGATAGTGCGCCCTTGAATGTTGTCAGCCACCGAGTTGAGCAGGTCCATGTCGCTTGGCCGCCCATGACCTGTCTCGATACGGTCCACCATGCGTGACAGCCAGCCCGTCCCCTCACGACAGGGCGTGCACTGACCACAGGACTCGTGCATGTAGAAATAACTCAGACGCTGCAGCGACTTGACCATGCAACGGCTGTCATCCATCACGATCACGGCGCCCGAACCGAGCATGGAGCCAGCCTTGGCAATGGAGTCGTAATCCATGGTGCAGTCCATCATGATGGATGCGGGCAGCACGGGTGACGAAGAGCCGCCAGGAATCACAGCCTTGAGCTGACGTCCCTTGCGCACGCCGCCAGCAATTTCAAGCAGCTTGGCAAACGGTGTACCCATTGGCACTTCGTAGTTGCCGGGCAACTCGACATCGCCTGAGACCGAATAGATCTTGGTGCCGCCGTTATTGGGCTTGCCACAATCGAGGTAGGCTTGGCCGCCATTGCGGATGATCCAGGGCACGGCCGCGAAGGTTTCGGTGTTATTGATGGTGGTGGGCTTGCCATAGAGGCCGAAGCTTGCAGGAAAAGGCGGCTTGAAGCGGGGTTGGCCCTTCTTGCCTTCAAGCGATTCGAGCAGCGCGGTTTCTTCGCCGCAGATGTAGGCGCCAAAGCCATGGGACGCATGCAACTGGAAAGAGAAAGTGCTGCCCAGGATGTTGTCACCCAGCAGACCTGCCGCACGCGCCTCTTCCAGTGCCTCTTCAAAGCGGTCGTAGCTCGCGAAGATTTCGCCGTGGATGTAGTTGTAGCCTACGCTGATGCCCATGGCATAAGCGGCGATGGCCATGCCTTCGATCACGATATGGGGGTTGAACTGCAGTATGTCGCGGTCCTTGCAGGTACCGGGCTCGCCCTCGTCGGAGTTGCAGACCAGGTATTTCTGACCCGGAAACTGGCGCGGCATGAAGCTCCACTTCAGGCCGGTGGGAAAACCGGCACCACCACGGCCACGCAAGGCAGATTCCTTCACCGTGGCGATAACCTGATCCTGCGTGAGGCCTTCGCCACCATCCTTGCCGAGGATTTTGCGCAGAGCCTGGTAGCCACCACGAGCCTCATAGTCCTTGAGCCGCCAGTTCGAACCGTTGAGGTCCGAATAAATCTGCGGGTTGATATGGCGACCATGGAAACAGGTCTCGATACCTGCAGCCTGGAACTGGGAGAGAATTTTTTCAGCTGACATCACTTGGTCCCCGCCGAAGAACTGGAGGCTGCGGCCTCTGCCCGCAAACCGTCGACCAATTGATCCAGTTTGTCGTTACTCATGAAACTGCACATGGCGCGGTCATTGACCAGCATCACAGGAGAGTCGGCGCAAGCACCCAGGCATTCACTTTGCTGCAGGGTGAACAGGCCGTCGGCCGTCGTTTCGCCCATGGCAATCCCGAGCTTGTGCTCCAGGTGCTTCAACGCCTTGCTGCCATCGCGCAACTGGCATGGCAGGTTGGTGCACACATTGAGCTTGTAACGACCAACAGGATGCTGGTTGTACATGTTGTAGAAGGTCGTAACTTCATGCACGGCGATCACAGGCATGCCCAGATAGTCGGCAACCGCCTTCTCGTTCTCGATGCTGACATGACCCAACTCCTGCTGCACAATGGCCAGACAGGCCATGACAGCGGATTGCTTCTGCTCTGCGGGGTACTTGGCGACTTCCCTGGCGAAGCGCGCACGCATCGACTCGGAAAGAGATGGTGTACCCGCTTGTTTTGTGGATTCAGCGGTCATCGATCAATCTCTCCAAACACAATATCCATGGTGCCGATGATGGCAACAGCATCGGCAATCATGTGGCCACGCGCCAGTTCATCCATGCCAGCCAGATGGGCAAAGCCAGGGGCGCGAATCTTGAGGCGATAAGGCTTGTTGGCGCCGTCGCTCACGAGGTAAATGCCGAATTCACCTTTGGGGTGCTCAACTGCAGCATAGGCCTCGCCCTCGGGCACGTGGAAGCCCTCGGTAAACAGCTTGAAATGGTGGATCAGGTCCTCCATGTTCGACTTCATGCCTTCGCGTGCCGGCGCAGCTACCTTGTGGTTGTCGGTGATGACAGGACCGGGGTTGCCACGCAGCCACTTCACACACTGCTGGATGATGCGGTTGGACTGGCGCATCTCTTCCACACGCACCAGATAGCGGTCATAACAATCACCCGTCTTGCCTACCGGAATGTCGAAATCCATGCGGTCGTACACATCGTAGGGTTGCTTCTTGCGCAAATCCCAGGCCACGCCGGAACCACGCAGCATGGCACCGGTAAAGCCCATGTTCATGGCACGCTCCGGCGTCACCACGCCAATGCCCACGGTGCGCTGCTTCCAGATACGGTTGTCCGTCAGCAGGGTTTCATATTCATCGACATAGGCGGGGAACTTGGCACAGAAGTTATCAATGAAGTCAAGCAGGGAGCCTTGCCGATTTTCATTGAGTTCGGCCATGGCCTTCGCATTGCGGATCTTGTTGGCCTTGTACTGCGGCATGGTGTCCGGCAGGTCGCGGTACACACCGCCAGGACGGAAGTACGCCGCATGCATGCGCGCACCAGACACAGCCTCGTACATGTCGAACAAATCCTCCCGCTCACGGAAGCAGTAGATCAGGATGTTCATGGCGCCGCAGTCGAAGCCGTGCGCCCCCAACCACATCAGGTGGTTGAGCAATCGCGTGATCTCGGCAAACATCACACGGATGTATTGCGCACGGAGGGGCACATCAATCTGCAACAGCTTTTCGATGGCCAGACAGTAGGCGTGCTCGTTGCTCATCATCGACACATAGTCGAGACGATCCATATAGGGCAAGGACTGGATATAGGTCTTGCTCTCGGCCAGCTTTTCCGTGGCCCGGTGCAACAGGCCGATATGCGGATCAGCGCGCTGGACGACTTCGCCGTCAAGCTCAAGCACAAGTCGCAACACACCGTGTGCCGCGGGGTGCTGGGGCCCAAAGTTGAGCGTGTAATTCTTGATTTCTGCCATGATTAATGCAACCCGCCGTAGTTGTCTTCACGGATGATGCGCGGCGTGATCTCGCGCGGCTCGATCGTGACAGGCTGGTAGATGACGCGCTTTTGCTCAGCGTCGTAGCGCATCTCGACATGGCCACTGACCGGAAAATCCTTGCGGAAAGGATGACCAATGAAGCCGTAGTCGGTAAGTATGCGGCGCAGGTCGACGTGGCCATCGAACACGATGCCGAACAGGTCGAACGCTTCGCGTTCAAACCAGTTGGCTGCATTCCATACACTACAAACCGAGTCCACTACCGGCATGTCGTCATCAGGCGCAAACACCTTGAGCCGCAGACGCTGGTTCAGGCTCACCGACAACAGGTGCGACACCACACAGTAGCGCAGCCCGTCATAGGCACCCTCCTTGTATTCGGAATAGTCGACCCCGCAGAGGTCAATCAGTTGTTCAAACTGGCAGCCGGGGGATTTTTGCAGTATTTGTGCAGCAGCCAGATAATCCGCCGCAGCCACGACGACCGTGACTTCGCCAAGCGCGACGTCAATACGCCTGACCTTGGCGCCCAGCGCAGAGGCAACCGTTTCTTTGAGCGCGTCAGGGTTTACAGCAAAAGCAGTCATTCAAAACCCCTTATGCACGCGCAATGGTGTTGGTGCGGCGAATCTTCTGCTGCAACTGGATGATGCCGTACAGCAAGGCCTCGGCGGTCGGCGGGCAACCCGGCACATACACATCCACCGGGACGATGCGGTCACAGCCGCGCACCACGGAATAACTGTAGTGGTAATAGCCGCCACCATTGGCACACGAGCCCATGGACAGGACCCAGCGCGGCTCGCTCATCTGGTCATAAACCTTGCGCAGCGCAGGCGCCATCTTGTTGCACAGCGTGCCTGCCACAATCATCAGATCGGACTGACGCGGACTCGGGCGAAACAGCATGCCGAAACGGTCGATGTCGTAACGCGCAGCACCGGCATGCATCATCTCCACCGCACAACAGGCCAGACCAAAGGTCATGGGCCAGAGTGAGCCGGTTTTGGCCCAGTTCACCACCGAGTCATAACTCGTGGTGACAAAGCCCTCTTTCATCACGCCTTCAATCATTGCATCAATCCTTATTGAAATGTGCAGTCGCCGCCGCGCTGCCCCAAGGCGACTGAGCCCCTTCGGAGAGCAACGCAGCACACGAAGTGGCAAACCTGGGGGGCATGTTCATTCCCAGTCAAGGGCGCCTTTTTTCCACTCGTAAATAAAACCTACGACCAGAATGCCCAGAAAAACGACGGCCGCCCAGAAACCCAGGCCACCAATCTCCTTGAGTGCCACCGCCCAGGGAAACAGGAAAGCAATTTCAAGGTCGAAAAGAATGAACAGGATGGCGACGAGGTAGTAGCGCACATCGAATTTCATGCGCGCGTCTTCGAACGCTTCGAAGCCACACTCGTAAGGGGAATTTTTGGCAGCGTCAGGGCGGTTGGGGCCAAGAAGATAGCCCAGCACCTGGGGGATGACCCCGACCGCGATACCGACCAAGATGAACAAAAGAACGGGGAGGTACTGATCGAGGTTCATCTTGTCGTTCTGATCACCGCATTTGCCTGCTCATGAAAACCATGAGCAGGTCATTTGATTGGTGCCGTCGGCGAGACTCGAACTCGCACAGCTTTCGCCACTACCCCCTCAAGATAGCGTGTCTACCAATTTCACCACGACGGCGGCTGAGGTGTCCGGATTGCATGAGGAGTCTTGCGACCAGGGCTTTCCAGACAGACTTTGAGTTTAACCTGAAATCACCCTGTTTCCCGCAGGAGAAAGGCAATTTTCAGGATACTTACTTCGAAGGAATCTGCCCAGCCCCCGTGGCGGGCACGACTGGTGCCGGAACAGGTGCTGCAGGCGCCTGGGCAGGTGGTACTGTGCTGCCAGGAATCTGCGACGCAGGACCCGTATCCACCGGCGCAGTCGTTGGTGCAGGCGCAGGTGCGGTCAAGCCAGCACGATCCAGCACACTGCCCGAACTCTGAGGATGCAGATTGCCCAGGTAAGCCAGCAACAAGGTACAGACGAAAAATATGGTGGCCAGCACGGCCGTGGTGCGCGAAAGGAAGTTGGCACTGCCACTTGCGCCAAACAGACTGCCAGATCCACCGCTACCGAACGCAGCGCCCATGTCCGCGCCCTTTCCGTGTTGAATCAGGATCAGACCGATCATGGCCAGCGCCGACAGCATCTGCACGGCAAGGATGATGGTCAAAACAAGGTTATTCATTCTCTACTCCTAAATATCTAGCAAACTGCGTTCCGCTTCAATGCGCTGCAGCAATGATCTTCAAAAAGTCCGGGGCCTTGAGCGAAGCACCGCCCACCAGCCCGCCATCGATATCGGGCTGCGCGAGCAGCTCAGCGGCATTGGCTGCGTTCATGCTGCCACCGTACAGAATCTGGATGCGCTGGGCCTGCGGCGTGGCCGCCTTGAGTTGCGCGCGCAGCACGGCATGCACCTGTTGCGCCTGCTCGGGTGTCGCCGTCTTGCCCGTGCCAATTGCCCACACGGGCTCGTAAGCCACCACAATTTCGCTGATGCAATGCCCGTTGGCATGGATCACGGCAGCAAGCTGACGCTTGACCACTTCTTCGGTTTTACCCGCCTCGCGCTCGGCCAGTGTTTCGCCCACACACACGATCGGCGTGATGCCCGCTGCGAGTGCCCTGCCGACTTTGGCCGCAACCTGCGCATCGCTCTCGCCATGGTATTGACGCCGCTCGGAATGTCCCACGATGGCATAGCGCACCGCGAAGTCCTTCAGCATGGTCGCTGAAATTTCACCGGTATAAGCGCCAGCTTCATGCGCCGACACATCCTGGGCACCCAACTCGATCGGGCTGCCCGTCACCAGCACCTGGACTTGCGCCAGATAGACCGCAGGCACGCAGACCGCAATGGCACATGCCGGATCACGGACGCCAGACAGCAACTCCTGCAGCAGCACCGCATTGGCTGCAACGTCGCCATTCATCTTCCAGTTGCCGGCAATGAGTTTCTTCATGCGGGATTCCAGGTCAAAACAATCTTGCCCACGTGCTGATTCGACTCCATCAGCATGTGGGCTTTCGCCGCACCACTCCCCGTGTCATCTGCTGCGTCGACTGCAGCAAACGTACTGTGGATCACCGGCTTGATCGTGCCGGATTCAATCAACGGCCAGACATGTTTGAGACACGCCTGCGCAATCGCCTGCTTGAACGCCACGGGACGCGGCCGCAGGGTCGAGCCCGTGATCGTCAGACGGCGGCGCAGCACCAGGCCAGCATTGAACTCGCTCTTGGTGCCACCCTGTACCGCAATGATGACGATGCGGCCATCTTCGGCCAGACACTCGACCTCGCGTGCGACATAGCTGCCGCCCACCATGTCAAGAATCACATCAACACCCTTGCCATCGGTGAGGCGCTTGGCCTCTTCCTTGAAATCCTGGGTCTTGTAGTTGATCGCATGGTCGGCCCCGAGTTTCAGACAAGCCGCGCATTTTTCATCACTGCCCGCGGTGACAATCACCGTCGCACCCATGGCCTTGGCCAACTGGATGGCCGTCACACCGATACCGCTCGAGCCCCCCTGGATCAGCAGGGTCTCACCTTTTTGCAGACGACCACGGTCAAACACATTGCTCCAGACCGTGAAGAAGGTCTCGGGCAGTGAAGCTGCTTCGATGTCACTCAGTCCTTTCGGCGAGGGCAAGGTCTGCGCCATCGGTGCCGTGCACAACTCGGCATAGCCACCACCCGCTACCAGCGCACACACGCGGTCGCCAAGCTTGAAACCCGCCTGAGCCAGTTCTGCGGCGTTTCCCCCAACGATCACGCCCGCGACTTCCAGGCCGGGAATATCGGAGGCACCAGGCGGCACCGGATAATTGCCGGTGCGCTGGAACACGTCAGGCCGGTTGATGCCGCTGGCCGCCACGCGAATCAGCAACTCACCTGCTGCCGGTACCGGGTCCGGACGCTCGCCCAGACACAGCACCTCAGGTGCACCGTAGGATGTGATTTCAATCGCTTTCATGGTATTTTCCCTCGATAGCCCTTGCAGCATCTCCGCAAGATGCTATCGATTTAGTAGCATTTCGCGCTGTGATCAGCCCTGCTCGCCGTTCTGGCTCGGACGGTCCAGCAAGGCCTTCATGGACAGCTTGACGCGACCCTTCTCGTCGGTCTCGAGCACCTTGACCTTCACGATCTGGCCTTCGGACAGGTAGTCGCTGACCTTCTCGACGCGCTCGTGGGCGATCTGGCTGATGTGCAGCAGGCCGTCCTTGCCGGGCAGCAGATTGACCAGGGCACCGAAGTCCAGAATCTTGGTGATCGGGCCTTCGTAGACCTTGCCAATCTCGACCTCGGCCGTGATTTCCTGAATCCGGCGCTTGGCTTCATCCGCCTTGGCGCCATCCGTAGAGGCGATGGTGATGGTGCCGTCTTCACTGATGTTGATCTGGGTGCCGGTTTCTTCGGTCAGGGCACGGATAACCGCACCGCCCTTGCCGATCACATCACGGATCTTCTCGGGGTTGATCTTCATCGTGTAGAGCTTGGGCGCGAAGTTGGACACTTCGGTCTTGGCTTCGCCCATGGCTTCCTGCATCTTGCCCAGGATGTGCATGCGGGCTTCCTTGGCCTGAGCCAGCGCGACCTGCATGATTTCCTTGGTGATGCCCTGGATCTTGATGTCCATCTGCAGCGCAGTGATACCGTTGGTGGTACCGGCCACCTTGAAGTCCATGTCACCCAGGTGATCTTCGTCACCCAGGATGTCGGTCAGCACGGCAAAGCGGTTGTCCTCCTTGATCAGGCCCATGGCGATGCCGGCCACGTGGGCTTTCATCGGCACGCCAGCGTCCATCAGCGACAGGCAGCCACCGCAGACCGAAGCCATCGACGAGGAACCGTTGGACTCGGTGATCTCGGAGACCACACGCATGGTGTACGGAAAATCCTCCTTGCTCGGCAGCACAGCCACGAGGGCGCGCTTGGCCAGGCGGCCGTGGCCGATTTCACGACGCTTTGGCGTACCCACGCGACCGGTTTCACCGGTGGCGAAGGGAGGCATGTTGTAGTGCAGCATGAAGCGGTCTTCGTATTCGCCCGCCAGTGCGTCAATGCGCTGGGCATCGCGCTCGGTACCGAGCGTGGTCACGACCAGTGCCTGGGTTTCGCCGCGTGTGAACAAGGCTGACCCGTGGGTACGGGGCAGCACGCTGTTGCGGATTTCGATGGGGCGGACCGTGCGTGTATCGCGGCCATCAATGCGGGGCTCACCAGCCAGAATCTGGCTGCGAACGATTTTGGCTTCGATATCGAACAGCATGCCGTCGACCACCACGCCGTCAAACTCAACCCCCTCAGCCTTCAGGCCTTCCTTGGTCCAGGTGGTCACTTCGCGCGTGGCCTTGGTACGGGCCTGCTTGTTGCGAATCTGGTAGGCCGCTGCGAGTTTTTCCTGAGCCAGTGCGTTCACTTTGGCGATCAGGACTTCGTCTTTGGCGGGCGCTTTCCAGTCCCATGCCGGCTTGCCGGCGTCACGCACCAGTTCGTGGATGGCGTTGATGGCAATGTTGCCCTGCTCATGGCCAAACACCACAGCACCGAGCATGATTTCTTCAGACAGCTGCTGGGCTTCGGATTCGACCATCAGCACAGCGGCTTCGGTACCCGCCACAATCAGATCCATGATGGAGTCTTTGCGCTGCGTCTGCCCAGGGTTCAACACGTATTCACCGTTGATGTAACCCACGCGGGCTGCACCGATCGGGCCACTGAACGGAATGCCGCTGACCGACAACGCAGCGCTGACCGCGATCATGGCGGCAATGTCGGCATCCACCTCGGGGTTGAGCGACACGGTATGGATCACCACGTGCACTTCGTTGAAGAAGCCTTCGGGGAACAGTGGGCGAATGGGACGGTCGATCAGGCGGCTGGTCAGGGTCTCAAACTCGCTGGGACGGCCTTCACGCTTGAAAAAGCTGCCGGGGATCTTGCCTGCGGCGTAGGTTTTCTCAAGGTAGTCAACGGTCAGGGGGAAAAAGTCCTGACCGGGCTTGCCTTCGGACTTGGCGACCACGGTGGCCAGCACCACGGTGCCGTCCATGTCCAGCAGCACAGCGCCAGTGGATTGACGGGCGATTTCGCCGGTTTCCATGGTGACCGTGTTCTGGCCCCACTGGAAGGTCTTGGTGACTTTATTGAACATGCTCATGTTTTTCTCCTGGTCATTATTGGAAGGTGCAGGCCACCTCACCCAAGCCCGGAGTCAACCGCACAGAACACGATGCCATTCCAGCGAAAATCGATTTTTTGCTCAAATTTCCCTGGAATGACACAGCTTCGCTCTGTTTTTGTCTTCTCCGAAGTAGAAAACGCCTGAGCTAGTGAACTAACTCAGGCGTCTGTCATTCAATTCAACACTTACTTACGCAGACCCAGCTTGGCGATCAGGTCGACGTAGCGAGTTGCATCTTTGGACTTGAGGTAGTCCAGCAGCTTGCGGCGACGGCTCACCATGCGCAACAGACCGCGGCGGCCATGGTGGTCCTTGGCGTGGGTCTTGAAGTGGGGGGTGAGCTCGTTGATGCGAGCGGTCAGCAGTGCGACCTGAACTTCGGGACTACCGGTGTCACCGGCTTTACGTGCGTTGTCTTTGACGACAGCGGCTTTGATACTGGATGCGATCATGTTTTTTCCTGTGTGTTAACAACTTGCGTCAGGCGCTGGAACTGCCCCTGACGTGCGCTCTGCGATGTGCAAAGCCTTGAAATTATAACCCGATTGCCTGAATCCGGCCAGAATCAGTGCGGCCCCCCAGTCTGGGGCGGCGTTTGTGCCGCCTTCCCGGACTTGGCCTTGTCAGCCTTGGCGGGCTCGTCCGGGTCTCCTTCAAGCCGGTCACCGGACCAGCGCAGCGCGCGTGAGGCAATCGGCGGACCAATGGTTTCCATCACCGCCACGGCGGCCAGCACGATGGAGCTGACAATCGCACCCCGCTCAGGGAACAACTCCATGGTGGTATTGACCAGCCCGATGGCCAGCCCCGCCATAGGCAGCAGCAGCAGCCCGGAAGTCATCGATTGCCGTGCCGGCAAGCGGAATACCGAAGCCGCTGCCGTCACCCCCACCCATTTGGCAGCCGAGCGCCCGACCACGAACACGGCCGCCGCAGGTGCGTACTGCACCATCTCCGCCACGTGCAAATTGGCACCGGCATAGACAAACAAGGCAATAAAAAAGAGCTCAAAGGAGGGGCCGAACTCGATATCGGCAATCAGGTCCTGGCGCTCGATGCCGCGCACTACCATGCCCAGCACCAGCGGTGCAAACAAAACCGAGAGCTTGAGCATGATCGCCGCGCCCAGGGTCAGCATCACCGCCCCGATCACGAGCGCGAGGTGGTATTGCTCAGCCTGCTTGAACCTGCGCGCGGTGTAATGCAGCATCACACCCGCCACCCCGCCCAGTACGGCCGAGCCCAGCAGGCTATACAGGGGCGCACCAATCACCGTCTCCAGCGGCGCCTGGCCTTCTACATACAGCGCCGGCAGCAACGCCGCAAATACGATGAAGGCGATCACGTTGTTCAGCGCCACCAGCGCCTCGGCCCGGTCAGTCACAGGGCCGGATGCCCCGAGTTCGTGTGCCACGTGAATCAGCACGGCGGGTGAAGACGAAATCGCAATGGCAGCAATGATGGCCGCAGGCAGCGTCTGCAAGCCCATCCACTTCAGCAGCCCATACACCACGGCCCCCGTGAGGGCACACTCGACCAGCGAGATGACCATCAGTGACTTGTCGCGCACCACCTCCTTGATGTCGAGTGACAGGCCCAGCCGGTAAAGGATCAGGCCCAGCGCCACATCGATCACAATGCCAGAGCTCGCCAGATCCTGGTGGCTGAACAGCTGCAGCACATTGGGCCCGGCCACGAAGCCCACGAGCATGAAGCCGGTGATACTGGGCAGCCAGGGCCAGTGATGCGCCATGAAGCCCCCAATGGAGCCGCAAAACAGCAGAAACCCGAAGAAAAACAGGGTGTTCGGACTAGGCGGCCAGGCAGGTAGAAATTCCATGATGTGCGTGCCTTTGTTCTTGATGGATGAGATGCCAGGTCAGGCCTGCCGAAGCGCACGCTGTGCATCCAGCCAGTTTTTCAGCCGCTCCACCCCCAGGACCAGGCGCTGTGGATCCTGTGAAGCAAAACACCAGCGCAGCCAGCCCCGCGCCTGCGGCGCAAACGCCTCACCCGGCGCCAGCCCCAGACCCGCTTCCGTGACCAGTCTTTTGGCCGTGACCAGCGAGTCATCAAAACCCTGCAGCCTGAAAAACGCGTACATCCCGCCTCGCGCAGGAGACAACTCCACACCCGGCAGGGCCTGCAGCAATGGCACCAGCGTATCACGGCAGGCCTTCAGGTGCGCCACCAGTTGCGGTGTGACTTCGTCGGTGCGCTGCAGAGCCAGCACGGCCGCGCGCTGTGTGAACACCGGGCAGCATGAGGTGTTGAACTCGATCAGCTTGCCCATGTGCGGCGTCATGCTCGCCGGCATGACCAGCCAGCCCAGCCGCCACCCTGTCATGAGAAAGCTCTTGGAGAAACTGTGCACCACCATCAGCCGGTCATCCGGCGCGGCGACATCGAGAAAACTCGGCGCACAGAGGTCGCCCCCCGAAGGACTGCGTCCCTCCCCCCCGAGGGGGGCACCCGGCTTGGGGCGGCCCGGCGCCGGGTCGTTCTCTGCCTCGATGTCACCGAAGTACAAGCGCTCATACACCTCATCCGCCAGAATCCAGGTGCCCGTGGTCCGGCAATGCGCCAGGATGCGCTGCTGCTCTTCGCGAGACAGCGTCCAGCCCGTCGGGTTGTTGGGCGCGTTGAGGATCAGCAGCCTGGTGGCCGGGGTGATGGCCGCCAGCAGTGTCTCCATGTCCAGCGTCCAGGCCCCGTTCACTGGCGCCAGTGGCACGCAGGTGAGCCGGGCACCCAGGATCACTGGTTGCGCCGTCAGGTTGGGCCAGACGGGCGTGACAGCCACCACCTCGTCGCCCGCATCCACCAGCATCTGGACGGCCAGCATCAGCGCATTGACACCCCCCGCTGTCACGGCCAGCCGGTCAACCCCGACCGGGCCGTGGCGCGCGCTCATGTAGGTCGAGATGGCTTCGCGCAACTCAAGCAGGCCCAGATTGTGGGCATAGAAGGTCTCGCCACGCTGCAGTGACTCGATGGCAGCCTGCCGGATGAACCCGGGCGTGACCTCGTCACCCTCGCCAAACCAGAAGGCCAGCACATCGCTGCGCCCCAGGCCGGCATTGGCCACTTCACGAATCTTCGACTCCTGCAGTTGTTCGATGACGTGACGCATGTTGTGTTACCCCTGTTGGTGAAAACTCATTGTGCAGGCCGCTGCATCCTGCAGCTGCTGGGCAACTCGGCGCGCGCGGCGGAGATGGTGCGGATCACGCGAAAGCCGTAGCCCGAGCCTTCCACGTCGAACTTCACACCCTCACTACCCTGGCGGTCCATCACGCCCACGCGCAGTTGCTGCTGGAACTGGTGGTCCATCGCGCGCATGGTCCCGCTCTGGCCAAACATCGAAACCGAGGCTTTTTCGAGCTGCGTCGCCACCGCCAGTGGCTGCACGGAGCCGGCCTTTTCCATCGCCTGCACCAGCGACTCCACCATGAGCTGCATGCGCATGTGAACATAGTCGTCCGCAGGCTTGGGGAACCGCTGGCGGAACGACTGGTAGAAGGCCTCACTGGGCGCGCCCGGTGCATTGGGCAGCCAGTCGGCCACCGCGATCACCTTGCCAATGCCGGCGTCGCCAATCGCGGCAGGGGCACCGAGCGCATTGCCGTAAAAGGTGTAGAACTTGCCCTCAAAGCCGACCTCTTTGGCGGCCTTCACGAGCAGCGTCAAATCATTACCCCAGTTGCCCGTGATCACCGCCTGCGCGCCGCTTGCCTTGATCTTGGCGGCATAGGGCAGGAAATCCTTCACCCGGCCTACGGGGTGCAACTCGTCCGCCACGATCTGCACATCCGGTCGCAGCGCGGAGAGCTGGCGCCGGGCTTCTTTGGCCACAGCATGACCAAAACTGTAGTCCTGGCCGATCAGGTAGACACTTTTCACAGACTTGTCCTGCTTGAGTACGTCCATCAGCGCGGCCATGCGCATGTCGGCATGGGCGTCGAAGCGGAAATGCCAGAAGCTGCATTTCTCGTTGGTCAGGCTGGGATCCACCGCCGCGTAGTTGAGATACACCACACGCTTGCCCGGCTCGCGTTCGTTGTGCTTGTTGATGGCATCGATCAGCACGGCGGCGGTGGCCGAGGAGTTGCCCTGCATCACGAACTGCACACCGTCGTCGATGGCCGAGCGCAGCGTGGACAGGGCCTCTTCGTTCTGGCCCTTGCTGTCGTAGCGCTCCAGCAGCAGCGGACGGCTGCCACCCTCGGCCGCAGGCAGCTTCACGCCGCCACGCGCATTGACACGCTCAATCGCCCAGTACAGGTTGCGAAACACCGCTTCGCCCGTGTTGGCAAACGGCCCGCTCAGTCCCTCGATCATCGCGATCCGGATGGGGGCGGGTTCGGCATGGGCCAGCAACACGACCGGCGCAAATAGCAGCACAGTCAGCGATTTCAAGACCCGTCGCACAAAAATATTCATTCAAAATTTCTCTTGTAAAAACCCCAGACGCTCACACATGCAGTTCATGCGGCGATCGCGTTTGGGAGCCGCGCAGTTTACGTGATGTGGCATAGACCCCATTGCATGTGTGTCAGCTGTTTTTTGTTTCAAGGAGTTAGATCATGTTCTTCACCCCCGTCATTCGCCGCACCCGCTACAACCCCGACTTCCATGCCGTGAACCGCATGTTCAATGAGGCGCTGGCAGCCGCACCGGCCGGCATCAGCCAGTCAACCAGCTATGGCATCGAGCAGGACGACAAGGCCTACACCCTGTCGTTTGACATGCCAGGCATCAGCAAGGAACAGTTGACCATCGGCATCGAAGGCAATGTGGTGCGCCTCGAAAGCAAGCCCGAAGCTGCGCGCAAGTACAAGGCCGCCTATGAATTGCCCGAGGACATTGACGTCTCCGCCAGCGAAGCCAAACTGGAAAACGGTGTGTTGACGCTCAAGCTGACCAAGGTTCAGCCCGAGAGCAAGGTAACCCAGCTCGCCATCAACTGAAACGACATTGACAGGCTGCGACTGAGCGGCGCCCGGCCGCCCGAAGCCGCGAAGGCCCTCTCGGGGGCCGCGACTACGCGCTGCGAGAGAGCGTGGGGGCCAGATTAATCGCATCCAAAGGCCAGCGGGGTTTGACGTCAAAAGCGTAAACCTCGCTGGCCTCTTGCATGCCGGCTTGCAGACGCATGGCAGCCGCCATGGCAATCATGGCGCCGTTGTCGGTGCACAGATGCAGTTCCGGGTAATGCACCCGCACCCCCTGCCGCTCGCAGGCTCCATTCAACTGCTCGCGCAGCAGGCGGTTAGCCCCCACGCCGCCCGCCACCACCAGCCGCTTGAGACCGGTTTGCTTGAGGGCCATGAGGGATTTTTTCACCAGCACCTCGACAATCGCCGCCTGCGTGGAGGCGGCCAGATCGGCCTTGGCACTTGCGCCGCTGGCGCCGCTGACACCAGGTGCATCCAGCGCATCACCCAGCTTTTTGGCCTGGGTCAGCACCGCGGTCTTGAGCCCCGAAAAGGAAAAATCCAGGTTGCCACTGTGCAACAAAGGCCGCGGCAGCTTGAAAGCCGCACCATCGCCCTGCTCCGCCAGCCTGGCCAGGGCCGGCCCGCCCGGATAACCCAGGCCCATGAGCTTGGCAGACTTGTCAAACGCCTCACCCGCCGCGTCGTCAATCGTTTCACCCAGCATCTCGTAGCGACCCACGCCGTCGACGCGCATGAGTTGCGTATGGCCGCCCGATACCAGCAAGGCCACAAAAGGAAACTGCGGCGGGTCAGCACTCAAAAAGGGCGACAGCAGATGCCCTTCCAGATGGTGCATGCCGAGCACCGGCTTGCCCAGGGAGGCCCCCAGCGCACAAGCCACACCGGCCCCCACCAGCAGGGCCCCTGCCAGGCCCGGGCCGCGCGTATAGGCCACCACATCCACCTCGCCGAGCCCACGGCCGGCCGCATCGAGCACTTGCCGGGCCAGTGGCAGCACGCGGCGAATATGGTCGCGACTGGCCAGCTCCGGCACCACGCCACCATAGGCCTGGTGCATCTCGATCTGGCTGTACAGCGCGTCTGCCAGCAGCACGGGGACACCCTCATGCCGGGTTTCAACCAGCGCCACACCCGTCTCGTCACAGGACGACTCAATCCCCAGTACCAACAAGTTTTTCGACATAGGCACGAAGTTTAGGTCAAGCCGGTTTTTACGCGCAGAACCACCAACGCTGAACAGCAAGGCGAACGGTCACAAGCGGCCCAAGCCGGCTTTTCTGGTCCGGATTTTGCGTATAGTCAGCGGCATGCAGGAAGCTTTGCGCATTGTCGTGGTGGCATCGGATCTGGTCTTCAGCGATCCGGCAGACGAGCACGCCCAGCGCCAGGCCGAACGCTCACGCAGCCTGCGCATCGGTCTGCTGGAAAGCGGCTTCAATCTGGTCGCTACGCTGCCCGCCGATGTGTTCCTGACCGAACGGCTGGCACAGCTTCAGCCCGACATGATCATTGTGGATGCTGAAAGCGAGGCGCGCGACGCACTGGAGCATGTGGTCATGGCCACTCGCGACGCGCGACGCCCGATCGTGATGTTCACCAACGACAGCGACACCACGCATGTCAAGGATGCCGTGGCCGCCGGTGTCACTGCCTACATCGTGGCCGGCCTGTCTACCGACCGTATCCGTCCCATCCTGGACGTGGCCATGGCCCGCTTCCAGCACGAACAGGGCCTGCGCAACGAACTCGCGCAAGCCCGCTCCGAACTGGTCGACCGCAAGACCATCGACCGCGCCAAGGCCGTGCTGATGAAAAGCCAGGGACTGAGCGAGCAGGCGGCCTACGACCGCATGCGCAAGACCGCCATGGACAAGAACCTCCGGCTCGCCGAAGTCGCGCAACGCATCCTGGACGTGGCCGACCTGCTGGCTTGAATTGGTGCATCGCACCAAGCCTGTGCCACATCCGTGCCACGTCTGATTTCTCCTTGAAAATCCGCTTTACCCCATACGGTCATTGAGCAGTACGCTATTACTTTTATAGCGATTTGAGTCTGGCCAAGGCTTGATTCTGCTGGCACGCTCCTTGCATAACCCCTCACAAGACCGCAAGGTCATGTGACTGGTTCCGTCCAACGACGGGCAGGACAGGTCACCCCGGACAAAGGCGTCCCCACGGGTTTGAAACGTTGACATCACGTTATCAGGCCCTGTGAGGACGCCTTTTTTGTTTTTACCCTGGCCCGGAGCGTTGTCATGACCGATCTGCAGAAAGCCCAACCCAGCCACAGCGCTGTGCTGCCAAACGCCGCTGTACATGCCGGCGGCTCGGACGCACCGGAAAAGAAAGAAGTCCGGATCGGCTTCATGCCACTGACCGACTGCGCCAGCGTGGTCATGGCCTCGGTGCTGGGTTTTGACCAGAAATACGGCGTGAAGATCATTCCCACCCGGGAAGCCAGCTGGGCCGGCGTGCGCGACAAGCTGGTCAGTGGCGAACTGGACTTTGCCCAGGTGCTCTACGGCCTGGTCTATGGCGCGCACCTGGGCGTCAGCGGCCCCCGGAAAGACATGGCGGTGCTCATGACCCTGAACAACAACGGGCAGGGCCTGACGCTCTCCCGCGCGCTGGCTGACAAGGGTGCCGTCGATCTGGAGGGACTGGTCTCCCTCATGAAGAAGGCGCCACGCGACTACACCTTCGCACATACATTCCCCACAGGCACCCATGCCATGTGGCTGTACTACTGGCTGGCCTCCGCCGGCGTGAACCCGATGACCGACGTGAACTGCATCGTGGTGCCGCCACCCCAGATGGTGAGCAACATGCAAGCTGGCAACATGGATGGTTTCAGTGCCGGCGAGCCCTGGAACCACCGCGCCATCATGGACGGCACCGGCATCTCCGCCGCCACCTCGCAGGACGTCTGGCAAGACCACCCCGAGAAGGTACTGGGCAGCACCGCCGATTTCGTCAAAAACCACCCCAACACCGCCCGCGCCGTCACCATGGCGCTGCTGGAAGCCAGCCGCTGGATTGATGCAAGCCTGTCCAACAGGATGAAAACGGCCGCGACCCTGGCCGGGAAACCCTTCATCAACACCAGCGTCGATGCGATCGAGCCACGCATGCAGGGCCACTACCAGAACGGCCTGGGCAAGACCTGGAGCGACCCCGACCATCTGAAGTTTTTCAATGACGGTGCCGTGAACTTTCCCTACCTGAGCGACGGCATGTGGTTTCTCACCCAGCACAAGCGCTGGGGCCTGCTCGATCAGCACCCGGACTACCTCGGCGTGGCCCAGCAGATCAACCAGATCGAGCTCTACAAGCAGGCCGCCTCGGCCCTGAACATCCCGGTGCCGGCCCAGCCGATGCGCAGCTCCACCTTGATGGATGGCGTGGTCTGGGACGGTCGTGATCCGGCCGCCTATGCCGACGCCTTTGCCCTGTGTGCCCCCCAACGCATCCCGGCACTCGCGAGCTGAACCCTTTTCTTCATTCCTGCTTTTCAACATCCACCGCAACTTCTCCACTCGAAAGGAACTGTCCATGAAACCGACCACCACCACCATCGACCGCCGCCGCCTCATCGCCGCCTCCGTCGCACTCACCGGTGCTGCGGCACTGGATCTGCCACGCGCTGCATTGGCGCAAAAGAAGGCCATGCGCCCCGAGAAAGAGGAACTGAAATTCGGCTTCATCAAGCTGACCGATTGCGCCCCCCTGGTGATTGCCTACGAAAAGCGTTTCTTTGAAGACGAAGGCCTGTATGTCACGCTCGAAGCCCAGGCCAACTGGAAAGTGCTGCTCGACCGCGTGATCGATGGACAGCTGGATGGTGCCCACATGCTGGCTGGCCAGCCCCTGGGCGCAACGATTGGCGTGGGCACCAAGGCCGATGTCGTGACCGCCTTCAGCATGGACCTCAACGGCAACGGCATTACGGTGTCGAACGCCGTGTGGGCCGAAATGAAGAAGTACCTGCCCATGGAAGACGGCAAGGTCAAACACCCGATCAAGGCCGATGCGCTGAAGAAAGTCGTGGACGCCTGGAAGAAGGACGGCAAGTCCTTCAAGATGGGCATGGTCTTCCCCGTCTCCACCCACAACTACGAGCTGCGCTACTGGCTCGCCGCAGGCGGCCTGAACCCCGGCTACTACACCCCGGGCGACATCACCGGCACCAAAAAAGCCGACGTGCTGCTGTCGGTCACGCCACCGCCACAAATGCCCTCCACCATGGAGGCCGGCACCATCAACGGCTATTGCGTGGGTGAGCCCTGGAACCAGCAGGCCGTCATCAAGGGCATTGGTGTGCCCGTGGTCACCGACCACGAGATCTGGAAGTACAACCCCGAGAAGGTGTTTGGCGTTACCGGCGCCTGGGCCAAGGCCAATCCACGCACCCACATCGCCGTGGTCAAGGCCCTGATCCGGGCTGGCCAGTGGCTGGACGCCAGCATGGCCAACCGCATCGAGGCTGTGAAGATCCTCTCCAAGTCCAACTACGTGGGCGCCGATGAGGCCGTCATTGGCAACAGCATGACCGGTACCTTTGAATACGAAAAAGGCGACAAGCGTCCGGCCCCGGATTTCAACGTCTTCTTCAAGAACTACGCCACCTATCCGTTCTACAGCGACGCCATCTGGTACCTGACACAGATGCGCCGCTGGGGCCAGATCGATGAATCCAAACCCGACAGCTGGTTCATCGATACCGCCAAAAAAGTCTACCTGCCTGCGGTCTACCTGCAGGCAGCCAATGAGCTGATTGCCGAAGGCAAGATCAAGGCCACGGATGTGCCCAAGACCGATGGTTTCAAGGGCGTGCAGGACGGCTTCATCGACGGCATCACCTACGACGGCCGCAAGCCCAACGACTACCTGAAGAAATTCCCCATCGGCCTGAAAGGCTCGGACAAGGCCTGAGCGCATCACCTCACCTAGAAAGACTCTCCCATGCAAGCCATTCTCAAACGCTTGAAAGACTCTGCCAGCGGTGACCCGCGAGAGGCTGCTCGTGCCCTGCTGCTTTCGCTCGGCGTGCCTCTCTTCTCGCTGTTGCTGTTCATGATCCTCTGGAGCGTGGTCGCACCGCGCATCCAGACCAGTCTGGGCACCGTGCCAGGCCCGGTACAGGTGATGGAGCAGACCCAGGCCCTGTGGGCGGACTACTTCAGCGACCGCAAGCGCCGCATCGCCTTCTACGAGCGGCAGGAACAGCGCAACAAGGAACAGGTGGCGCAAGACCCGAGCTATCAGCCCACCATCCGCGCCTACACCGGCAAGCCCACTTACCTGGACCAGATTCTCACGAGTCTCAAGACGGTCTTTGCCGGCTTCCTGTTTGGCACCGTGATTGCGGTTCCACTGGGCATCCTGGCCGGCTCTTCGC
The DNA here is from genome assembly GCA_018815325.1 of Gammaproteobacteria bacterium. Lineage (GTDB taxonomy): Bacteria > Pseudomonadota > Gammaproteobacteria > Burkholderiales > Burkholderiaceae_C > JAHIYE01. The sequence continues at coordinate 213,892 of JAHIYE010000010.1, forward strand.
GCATCGTGCAGGCGGCGATCAACCCGATCGTGCAAATCTTCCGGCCTGTCTCCCCGCTGGCCTGGCTGCCCATCGTGACCCTGATCGTGAGCGCGGCCTATGTCACCACCGGTGAGCCCATGTTTGCCAAGTCCTTCCTGGTCTCGGCCATCACGGTCACCCTGTGTTCGCTGTGGCCCACCCTGATCAACACCGCTGTGGGCGTGACCTCGGTGGACCGGGACCTGGTGAACGTGGGCCGCGTGCTCAAGCTGCCGCTGATGACACGGGTGCGCAAGATCATCCTGCCGTCTGCCCTGCCCTTCATCTTCACGGGCATGCGCCTCTCGCTGGGCGTGGGCTGGATGGTACTGATTGCCGCCGAGATGCTGGCGCAGAACCCCGGCTTGGGCAAGTTCGTCTGGGACGAGTTTCAAAACGGCAGCTCTGACTCCCTCAGCCGCATCATGGTGGCCGTGTTCACCATCGGCCTGATCGGGTTTGGCCTGGACCGGATCATGCAGTTCCTGCAAGAACTTGCAGCTCGCCGTTAAGCCAAGGAGAACACACATGGGCAACGCACTCAAGTCCGCCATCGACAAGGTCGAGGCAGCCGCCCCGGTTATCAGCGCCGTCCCAGCCATCCCGGCACTCAGCCTGCGCGACGTCTGCAAAGGCTATGGACAGGGCGCCTCGCGCACCGAGGTGCTCAAGAACATCAACCTCGACATCGCACCGGGCGAGTTCGTCGCCATCGTCGGGTTTTCGGGCAGCGGCAAGACCACGCTGATCAACATGCTGGCAGGTCTCGACAAAGCCGACAGCGGCCAGGTCCTCAAAAATGGCAAGCCCATCACCGAGCCTGGCCCGGACCGTGGCATCGTCTTCCAGAGCTACTCGCTGATGCCCTGGCTGACGGTCGGCGAAAACGTCGCCCTGGCCGTCGACCGCGTCTTCGCCAACGAGAGTCCGGAAAAGCGCGAAGAGCGCACCCGGCATTACGTGTCCATGGTGGGCCTGTCTGCCGCCATTGACAAAAAACCCCAGCAGCTTTCGGGCGGCATGCGCCAGCGCGTCTCCGTCGCGCGCGCCCTGGCCACTGACCCGGACATGCTGCTGCTCGACGAGCCGCTGTCGGCACTGGACGCCCTGACCCGGGCCCAGCTGCAGGATGAAATTGTCCGCATCTGGAGCGAAGACCAGAAGACGGTGTTGCTCATCACCAATGACGTCGATGAGGCCCTGATGCTGGCCGACCGCGTGATCCCGCTGGAGATTGGCCCCGGCGCAAAGCTGGGACAGTCCTACACGGTAGACCTGCCGCGCCCACGCGACCGCCTGGCCATGAACCACAACCAGCGCTTCCAGCAGTTGCGCGGCGAGATCACCCAGACCCTGCTGCGCATGGCCCACGGTCGACCCGGCATGCAAAGCGCGGAAATCATCAAGCTGCCGACACTGGCACCGGCCACCGAAAGCATCGTCAAGCGCGAGCCCACCCTGCCCAAGCTGCTGGGGCTGCGCCATGCCGCGCTGGCCGAGCGCATTGAGGATGAGTGGCTGCTGCCCCTCGCACCCGCAGCCAATGATGCGGCCCTTGCTGAACGCAGCAACGACCCCCGCTACGCCGAGTTCTCCAAGGTGGTCAAGGTCTACCCGACCCCCAAGGGCCCGCAAACCGTGGTGGACGGTTTTGACATGAAGATATCCAAGGGCGAATTCATCTCCCTGATCGGCCACTCGGGCTGCGGCAAATCCACCGTGCTGTCGATGATGGCCGGCCTGACCGACATCTCCGAAGGTGTGATCGTGCTGGACGGCCGCGAGGTGCTCGATGCCGGCCCGGACCGCGGGCTGGTGTTCCAGTCCCCGAGCCTGGTGCCCTGGCTGACCGCTTTTGAGAACGTCATGCTCGGTGTGGCGCGCGTGTTCCCGCACGCCTCACCCGCCGAGCGCAGCGACATGGTGGGCTACTACCTGCAGCGCGTCGGCCTGGGTTCGGCCATGCAGAAAAAAGCCAGCGAGCTCTCCAACGGCATGAAGCAGCGCGTGGGCATCGCCCGCGCGTTTGCGCTGCAACCCAAGCTGCTGCTGCTCGACGAGCCCTTCGGCATGCTGGATGCGCTCACGCGCTGGGAGCTGCAGGAGGTGCTGATGGAAGTCTGGGCCCGCAACCGCGTCACCGCCATCATGGTGACCCACGACGTGGACGAGGCCATTCTGCTGGCCGACCGCGTGGTCATGATGAGCAACGGTCCGCGCGCCAAGATCGGCAAGATCATGGAGGTGCCACTGCAGCGCCCCCGCACCCGGGACGCCCTCATCGGCCACCCCCGTTACTACGAATTGCGCGAGGAGCTCATCGGCTTCCTTGAGGCATGCGGTCACCAACACTGAGACAGAGGTTTTGCCATGAAAAAAATGAAACTCGTGATGATCGGCAACGGCATGGCCGGTGTGCGCACGATCGAGGAGCTGATCAAGGTCGCCCCCGAGCTGTATGACATCACCGTCTTTGGTGCCGAACCCCACCCCAACTACAACCGCATCCTGCTCTCCCCCGTGCTCGCCGGCGAGCAGACGCTGGACGAGATCGTCCTCAACTCCTGGGACTGGTACAAGGAAAACCACATCACGCTGCACGCCGGCAAACGCGTGATCGAGGTCGATCGCACCAAACGCATCGTGCGGGCCGAGGACGGCACCGAGGCCGAATACGACCGCCTGCTCATGTGCACGGGCTCCAACCCCTTCATCCTGCCCATCCCCGGCAAGGAGCTGGAAGGCGTGATTGCCTACCGCGACATTGCCGACACCAACGCGATGATCGAGGCTTCGCAAAAATTCAAGAAGGCCGTGGTGATCGGCGGTGGTCTGCTGGGCCTGGAGGCTGCCAACGGCCTGATGCTGCGCGGCATGGATGTCACCGTGATTCATGTGGCGCCCTGGCTGATGGAGCGCCAGCTCGACGATGTGGCGGGCAAGCTGCTGCAGAAGTCGCTCGAAGACCGTGGCCTCAAATTCGTCATCGGTGGCCAGACCCAGGCCCTGATCGGCGACAAGGATGGGCGCGTCATGTCACTGCAGTTCAAGGATGGCAGCGAGATCCCGGCTGACCTGGTGGTGATGGCCGTGGGCATTCGCCCCAACACCGAACTCGCCGAAAAAATGCGCCTGCATGTAAGCCGAGGTATCGTGGTGAACGACACCATGCAGACCGTCACCGATGCCCGCATCTACTCGGTCGGCGAGTGCGCGGCACACCGCGGCATTGCCTACGGCCTGGTGGCCCCGCTGTTCGAGCAGGCCAAGGTGGCGGCCAACCACCTGGCCCATTTCGGCATCGGCCGCTACACCGGCTCACTCACCTCCACCAAGCTCAAGGTCACCGGCATCGACCTGTTCAGCGCGGGTGACTTCATGGGCGGCGAAGGCTGTGAGGAGATCGTGATGAGCGACCCCTTCGGTGGCGTCTACAAGAAGCTGGTGCTCAAGGACGACAAGCTGATTGGCGCCTGCCTCTACGGCGACACCGTCGACGGTAGCTGGTACTTCAAGTTGCTGCGCAGTGGGCGCAGCGTGAACGATATCCGCGACAAGCTGATGTTCGGCGAGTCCAACATCGGCGACGCCGGCCATGAGGGCCACAGCAAGGCCGCCGCCATGGCGGATACCGACGAGGTCTGCGGCTGCAACGGCGTGACCAAGGGCACCATCTGCAAGGCCATCAAGGAAAAAGGCCTGTTCACCCTGGACGAGGTGCGCAAGCACACCAAGGCCAGCGGCTCATGCGGCTCCTGCACCGGCCTGGTCGAGCAGATCCTGATGTTCACCGCCGGTGGTGACTACTCCGCCACGCCGAAGATGAAAGCCATGTGCAGCTGCACCGAACATGGCCACCAGGCCGTGCGTGAAGCCATCGTCAAGAACAAGCTGCTGACCATTGCCGAAGTGCAGAAGTTCATGGAATGGCGCACGCCCAACGGCTGCTCCAGCTGCCGCCCGGCCCTGAACTACTACCTCATCAGCAGCTGGCCGAAAGAGGCCAAGGACGATCCGCAAAGCCGTTACATCAACGAGCGCAGCCACGCCAACATCCAGAAGGACGGCACTTACAGCGTGATCCCGCGCATGTGGGGCGGCGAGACCACCGCCGACGAGCTGCGCCGCATCGCCAACGCGGTGGACAAGTTCAAGATCCCCACCGTCAAGGTCACCGGCGGCCAGCGCATCGACCTGCTGGGCGTGAAGAAGGAAGACCTGCAGGCTGTGTGGAACGACATCGGCATGCCCAGCGGCCACGCCTACGCCAAGGCCCTGCGCACGGTAAAGACCTGCGTCGGCTCCGAGTGGTGCCGCATGGGCACGCAGGACAGCACCCAGATGGGCAAGGACATGGAGCGTGCCATGTGGCGCATGTATGCCCCGCACAAGGTCAAGTTCGCTGTCAGCGGTTGCCCGCGCAACTGTGCCGAAGCCGGCATCAAGGACGTCGGCATCATCGGCGTCGATTCGGGCTGGGAGATGCACATCGCCGGCAACGGCGGCATCAAGACCGAAGTGGCGCATTTCTTCACCAAGCTCAAGACCGCCGAGGAAGTGCTGGAGTACACCGGCGCCTTCATGCAGCTCTACCGCGAGGAAGGCTGGTACCTGGAGCGCACCGTGCACTACGTCAACCGCGTGGGCCTGGACTACGTGAAGAAGAAGATTCTGGACGACCATGAGGGACGCAAGGCACTGTGGGAACGCCTGCAGTTCAGCCTGGACGGTGAGCCTGATCCCTGGTTCGAGTTCGACAAGGCCTCGGTGGACACCCGCCAGTTTGAAAAGATTTCAGCATGAAATTGGCCTCCAGCCCTTTCCAGAAAAGCGCAAGCAGCTATCAATAAGTGAGCACATCATGAGTGAATGGAAAAAAATCTGCCTCGTCAAGGACATCCCCGTGCTGGGTTCACGCCGCGTGGCGCGCGCCCAGGGCATGGATGTGGCCGTGTTCCGCAACGACCAGGATCAGGTCTTTGCCCTGCTGGACCGCTGCCCGCACAAGGGCGGGCCGCTGAGCCAGGGCATCGTGTTCGGCACCAGCGTGGCCTGCCCACTGCACAACTGGACCATCGGCCTCGATGACGGCTGCGCCAAGGCCCCCGACGAGGGCTGCACCCAGCGCTTCGCCGTCAAGGTGCAGGACGATGCCGTGCACCTGGACGCGGTTGAACTGGCCACGCTGGCCCTGGACATCAAGCCCCCGGTGGCCGGTCCGAAGCACAAAGCCACCGATTGCGCATGACCTCTGAGCCGGTTCGTCAAACCAAATCCACCTGCCCCTATTGTGGGGTGGGCTGTGGGGTTGTGATCGAGTCGCAGGGCAACCAGATCACCGGCGTCAAAGGCGATCCAGACCACCCGGCCAACTTCGGGCGTCTGTGCTCCAAAGGCGCCACCCTGCACCTCACCGCCAGCGCGGCGGTGACGCAGCAGACCCGGCTGCTGCAGCCCATGCGGCGCCTGCAGCGTGGTGCAGCCCCGCGCCCCGTGAGCTGGAACGAGGCACTGGGCTTCGCCAGCGAGCGCTTTGCCGACATCATCCACACGCACGGCCCCGACGCCGTGGGCTTTTACGTCTCGGGCCAGTTGCTCACCGAGGACTACTACGTCTTCAACAAGCTCGCCAAGGGCCTGATCGGCAGCAACAACATCGACACCAACTCGCGCCTGTGCATGAGCAGCGCGGTAGCCGGCTACAAGCTCACACTGGGCGCCGATGCGCCGCCGGCCTGCTACGACGATGTCAAGCACGCGCAGTGCATCTTCATCGTCGGCTCCAACACCGCCTGGGCGCATCCCATCCTGTTTCGCCGCATCGAAGACGCCAAGGCCGCCAACCCCGCGCTCAAGATCATCTTCTGCGACCCCCGCAAGACCGACACCGCCGAGATCGCCGACCTGTTCCTGCCGATTCAGCCCGGCACCGACGTGGCGCTGTTCAACGGCATGCTGCACATCATGCTGTGGGAGGGCTGGACGGACGCCGCCTATATCGCCGCCCACACCAGCGGCTTTGACGAGCTCAAGGCCACCGTGCGCGACTACACACCCGACATGGTGGCCGAGACCTGCGGCATCCGGAAAGAAGACCTTCTCAGCGCTGCGAAGATGTTCGCCACTTCCAGCGCCACGCTCAGTCTCTACTGCCAGGGCCTGAACCAGAGCACGAGCGGCACCATGAAGAACGCCGCCCTCATCAACCTGCACCTCGCCACTGGCCAGATCGGCAAGCCCGGTGCTGGCCCCTTCTCGCTGACCGGCCAGCCCAATGCCATGGGCGGGCGCGAAGTGGGCGGCCTGGCCAACCTGCTGTCGGCCCACCGCGACCTGGCCAACCCCGCGCACCGGGCCGAGGTGGCAGCGCTGTGGGGCGTGCCCTCGGTGCCCGACAAACCCGGCAAGACCGCGGTGGAAATGTTCCAGGCGGCGGCCGACGGTGAGATCAAGGCACTGTGGATAGCCTGCACCAACCCCGCCCAAAGCATGCCCGACCAGGCCACCGTGCGCCGCGCCATGGAGCGCGCCGAGCTGGTGATCGTGCAGGAGGCTTTTGTCACCACCGCCACCTGCGACTATGCCGACCTGCTGCTGCCCGCCACCACCTGGGGCGAGAAGGAAGGCACGGTCACCAACAGCGAGCGCCGTATCACCCGGGTTCGCGCAGCGGTCGATGCGCCCGGGCGTGCTGCGGAAGGACCGCGCCACGACTGGTCCATCGCCGTGGATTTCGCACGCCGGCTGGAGAAGCTGCTGCCCGAGGCACCCCAGGCACTCTTCCCTTACGAAACGCCCGAATCCGTCTGGAACGAACACCGTGAGTCCACCCGCGGACGTGACCTCGACATCACCGGCATGAGCTACACCCTGCTGGAACAACAGCCCCAGCAGTGGCCGCTGACAGAAGGAGCCTCTACCGGCAAACAGCGCCTGTATGAAGACGGCATCTTCCCCACCGCCGACGGCCGCGCCCGCTTTGCCAACACCCTCTACAAGCCCGTGGCTGAGCCGCGTGAGTCGCGCTTTCCCTTCTCGCTCACCACCGGGCGGCTGCGCGACCAGTGGCACGGCATGAGCCGCACCGGCACGCTGGGCCGCCTGTTCGGCCACGTGGCCGAGCCCGTGATCCAGATGCATCCGCAGGACATGGCGCGCCGCCTGCTGAAAGAAGGCGAGCTGGTGCACGTCACCAGCAAGCGCGGCTCCATCGTCGTGCCTGTGCAGGCCAGTAGCGAACTAGGCATGAGCCAGACCTTCATGGCCATGCACTGGGGGGAAGAGTTTCTCAGCGGCGTGGGCAGTACCGGCCAGCGCCTGGCTGGCGTCAACGCCCTCACCACCTCGGCCTACTGCCCCACGTCCAAGCAGCCCGAGTTCAAGCACGCAGCGGTGAAAATCCTCAAGGCCGAACTGCCCTGGAATCTGCTCACCGTGGCCTGGCTGCCCAATGACAAAGCGCTGGCATCGCGCAGCGCCCTGCGCGAGATCATGGCCCTGTTCCCCTTTGCCTCTTGCGTGCCCTTCTCCAACAACGCGCCGCTCGAAGATGCTGTTAACAGCGAGCGCAGCGGCCTGCTGTTTCGCGCCGCCGCACACGAGGCCCCGCCGGATGAACTGCTGGCCCGCATCGAAGCCCTCATGGGCCTGCAGGGTGGCGCCGTGCTGCGCTATGCCGACCGTAAGAAAGGCCAGCAGCGCAGCGTCAAGCTGCTACGCGGCAACGACGGCCACGCCGCGCTGGAGGCCTTCATGCTGGCGGGCGACACCCGTGCGCAGAACTGGATCAAGACCCTGCTGCAGGATGAGCTGCCTGCCGAAGCTTATGGCCGACTGCTGCTGTCACCGAGTGCCACGCCGCCAGTAGCCGTGCAGTCGCGTGGCAAACAAATCTGCGCTTGTTTGAATGTGACCGAGGTGGCGATTACGGCCCACTTGTCGCAGTGCGTTGGCTCGCCGGAGCAACGGCTGGACTCCTTGAAGCGTACTTTGAAGTGTGGGACGAATTGTGGGTCTTGTGTGCCGGAGTTGCAGAGGATGATTCGGTCGGTTCCTGTTTTGCCTTTGACGCAGGCGGCTTGAATTCTTGTTGTTTGATTTGAGTTTGATGGGTTGGCGTGCTTTGTTTTTGTATTCCCCCCCCTATCCCCCCCGCCCCTTTCCACCCCCGCCGGGGTGGAAAGGGGAGCTTTGATTTTGCTTCTGCGCGCCGGTGACGGAATTACCGGGAGCCGTTGCCACTGCGTTTGGCTCGGCAAAATTTCAGGTGGCGAGCTCCGAGCGCCGGAGATACAGCTCAATTACAAGAGAACACTTTGCTGCTTCAGTTCGGCCCGCAGCTACCAGGAGTTGTTTAGCCAACGATAGATTTCACCGACTGCACGGGTTTGCTGGAGTGATGAACGTATTTAACTTGCGCTAGGTTGAACACCGAAGCCGATGCGCAAAAATGTCTTGCCAAGTTCAGAGGAACAATAGCTCGCGCTACCGCTAATGAGGCCCGAATGCTTCAAACTAACTGTCACCAAGCCCGCAAGACTTAGCTCATGGATGATGTCTTCTGAGGCTTCCATAAAAGGTTCCACGGGGGTATAGAAGCGACGCAAGTGAGGTAGCAGTTCAACGTTGAACCTCTCCAATGCGCGGGCGAGGCGGGTAAAAGTGAGGTAGTCGATTTCAGACCTAATGTATGCTGCGAAAAATCGAGCCAAGATCGCCGGCTTTTTTATGTCATCGAGACGTTCAAGAACCAGCAATAGGTTCTCACCCAGAACTCTTTGCTCCTCGGATGAATCCGGGTATCGCTCAAGCAGTATCTCGCGTTCCTCAACTGATACTGCATTTAATTCAACCAAAAAGTTTTCTAGTTTCCTGAGGTGGAGTTCCTCAAAAACAGCTTGCCCCATCCGCGCTAGCTTGACAAGAGTGCTGACAACGGGAGTTGCTTTAAGCACGCCCTCGGGAAGGTTTTGATCTAAGGCAACTTCGGCCAAGTCGAAAATTGCGTCCCCAAGCTGATTGCCAGCGACTGTTCGGACTAATGCTCTACCAGTAGACAGCCTCTGTTTTTTCATGCTTGATTACATCAAAGCCCCGTGTTTAAGCCATCCTGCACATCGTATAACGTCTGATTGCGCGAGGGGGTCACCCGTAGTGTATGCGCGCTGCTCATGTTGATTGTGCAAGTTGACTATCAATGATATTTCCGAGGATCGCCGTGGTTTCAGAAGTCCTTTTAACCGTGATATTCGCTTGTGCAAACAGCCAGTAGAGCGGTAGCGGAGACTCTAAACCGCACTTGTGGCACGTCAACCTCTCTCGGAGATACATATCAATTGCGTTTTGGCGCGTTAGTCGAATACGAGAAGCGCAATGAATGCACTTGAGAAAGGGCTTCAGGTGCCTACCAAGCATGGCTGTAATGCCTGCTCGCTGTTTTCGCTCGAAGAGACACTCGTAGGCTCCAAGCGAAGTAAGAATTAGGTGAGAAGTAGTGTGCTCATTTGAGGGAAGCACTCGCGCAAAGCACTCAAGCGAAACCTGCACCGCGTAAAGCATGACATAAGGTAGGTTCTTGTAGAGATGTTCGAACGATTCATCTGCTGACGCGTCGTGAAAGATGAAATTGATGTTCAAGTCTTCTGTGCGCAATGATGTACCTTGCGAGGTGATTAGATGAGTTGCCCGCTGCCAAATAGGTTCGAAACTCCGTGCATGTACTTTAGAGAAGAGAATTTTCTCTAGGAGATCGGCTGCGAATGCGCCATTCACAGGAAGCCGAGAAATTGCGTCTGTGAATATCTGTGTCCGCCGCTCTGGGTTAAGGCCATTCAGAGTGCTGTAGTTGTCCTTCTCAAAGCGAGTGATGAAATCGTTCTCATTGCCTAACAACCACGACAAAAATAATAGATTCTCCTTCAATGGCTTCCGAAGAAGAGCGTAGGCAACCGAGAATTTTCTCTTCTCAAAGCACATCAGTGACTCGTACAAGAAGTGGAGCATGTCGGCCGCTAGCCCCAAGACCAGATGACTGACAATGTGATGCCGGTAGTAGGGGACTAACTCCTTCTGCCTGAGCAACTCAAGTATGTCGATATCTGTGTATGAGGTTCCATATTCCTTGGCTGCGGCGTCAAAGGCACTTGTTACCCATTGGTGCGCACCACTCGCCTCATACTGCACTAGCAGCTCAAGCATCTGATCGTGCAGGTAGAAGCAGAACTCGTGATGAGGCCAGTACGCAGGTGGAATCAACGCGAGGCGATCAAACTCAAGTAGTCCAAGGGACTTCATGCAGGTGTTTGAGATGAAATAGAAGGCGTGAGAGGCTATGTATGCAGCCTAACAAATACCCTATGCATTTCGTGTATATGTCGCCCGCTGCGGGATAACGTGGTCGCTGACAATTGCGCCAACCTCTTGTCACGCATCATTTGTTTCATCGTCGCGCCCCTTTGCCAGTTAATTAAACAGCCCACGAAACACCGTTTCATTCTAGGACGCATAGCTGCCAAGCGGCAAGCAAATCTCCATCCATCCAACCCCGTCCCCGGCGCTCGGAACTCGCACCCTGAAATCTTGCCGAGCCAAACACGGTCGCAACCTCTCCGCGTAATTCCGTCACCGGCGCGCAGAAGCAAAATCAAAGGCTCCCTCTTCCGCCCGGCGGGGCGGGAGAGGGCGGGGGGTGTGAGTGGGGGAATACAAAACAACAAATCGCCAACCATGCCCCAAAAAACAAAACAGAGGTATGAGCTAATAACCCAAAGTAATCTCCCATCAAAGACAATAGAGGCCATGAGCATCAGCCAATACATTAAGGTCATCGGTCGCGGCAAGGACGGCGCGCGCCCTCTTACGCGTGAGCAGGCGGCCGACATGTTTGGCCAGGTGCTCGACGGCAGCGTGACCGATCTGGAGATTGGCGGGTTTTGCCTGGCGATGCGCATCAAGGGCGAGACCGAGACCGAGATGGGGGGCTTTCTCGATGCCACTTACCAGCGGCTCAACTTCATTCCCGCCGGGGACAAGCCCGTGGTGGTGATCCCCAGCTACAACGGCGCGCGCAAACTGCCGGTGCTCACGCCCCTGCTGGCGCTGCTGCTGGCCCGCGAGGGGCTCCCTGTTCTGGTGCACGGCACGGCCACCGAGTCGAGCCGAGTTTACACCTCAAAAGTGCTTGAAGCCCTTGACCTGAAAGCGCTGACAGCTAGCAGAAAGATAGCAAACGGGCAGGTGGCCTTTGCCCCCACGGCCCTGCTGAGCCCGGGCCTGCAGCGCCTGCTGGACGTGCGCCGCGCCGTGGGCCTGCGCAACCCGGCGCACAGCCTGGTCAAGCTCATGAACCCCTGCGAAGGTGAGAGCCTGATCGTGAGCAGCTACACCCACCCCGAGTACGCAGTGTCCATGGCGGCCACCTTCGAGCTGATGCAATCCAACGCCCTGCTGCTGCGCGGCACCGAGGGCGAGCCAGTGGCCGACCCGCGCCGCATGCCGCGCATGGACGGCTTCCTCAAAGGTGTGTGCAGCACGCTGCAGGAGGCCCAGCCCGGCTCTGTTGCCACGCTGCTAGAGTTGCCCCCCGGCACCGATGCCGAGAGCACCGCCCGCTACACCCGCGAGGTACTGGCAGGCTTGAGCCCGGTGCCCGAGCCGATTGCACAGCAGGTGGCACACCTCTTGCATCTGCATTCCCAACTATGAATACCCCCACAGGCTTCGGTAATAGCAATTTCAGCGCACACGGTAAATGCACCCTGGTGGGTGCAGGCCCGGGCGACCCCGAGTTGCTGACCATCAAGGCGCTCAAGGCCATCCAGAGCGCGACGGTGCTGCTGGTGGACGATCTGGTGAACCCGGCCATCGTGGCCATGGCCTCGCCCACGGCGCGCGTCGTGCACGTGGGCAAGCGCGGGGGCTGCAAGTCCACGCCCCAGTCTTTCATCGAGCGCCTCCTGATCACCGCGGTCGAAGAAGGCGAGAACGTGGTACGTCTCAAGGGCGGCGACCCCTTTATCTTCGGCCGTGGCGGCGAAGAGGTGGAGAACCTGCAGGCTGCTGGCATCACGGTAGAGGTCATCAACGGCATCACCTCCGGGCTGGCGGCCGTCACCTCGCTGGGCGTACCGCTCACCCACCGCGAGCATGCGCATGGTGTGGTGTTCGTCACTGGCCACGCCAAGCCGGATGACACAGGCACCGACTGGCAGGCCCTGGCCGCCACCGCCCGCAGCGCCAAGCTCACCCTCGTGATCTACATGGGCGTGAGTGGTGCGCAACAGATTCAGGCCGAGCTGCTGACGGGGCTGGCCCCGTCCACGCCCGTGGCCATCATCCAGCATGCCAGCCTGCCGCAGCAGCGCCATGCGGTGTGCACGCTGGCGCAACTGAGCGCCACCATTGAGCGCGAAGGGCTGGCCAGCCCCAGCGTGATCGTGGTGGGCGATGTGCTGTCTGGCCTGGCCCAGCTGGCCTTGCCCACCGCGCGCGTAGCCTGATTCATCCCGGCCACCGGCCTGTCTTGACCCCCGGCTGAACCTGGGCGTCTGGCCGGGCGAATACACTGGCGCCCATGCATGCTTTTGACGTTGTGGTGATCGGGGCCGGTGCGGCCGGCCTGTTTTGTGCAGGGGTGGCAGGCCAGCAGGGCCTGAAGGTGCTGCTGGTGGACCACAGCGAGAAGGTGGCCGAGAAAATCCGCATCTCGGGCGGTGGCCGCGCCAACTTCACCAACCGCGACATTGACCCCGCTGCGCCCCACAAGCATTTCATCAGCGAGAACCCGCATTTCTGCCGCAGCGCCCTGAGCCGCTACACCCCGCAGGATTTCATCACACTGATGCAGAAGCACGGCATCCCCTGGCATGAAAAGCACAAGGGCCAGCTGTTTTGCGACCGCTCTGCCGAAGACCTCATCAACATGCTGCTGGCCGAATGCGAGGCAGGCAAGGTAACTCGCTGGCAGCCTTGCAGCATCAACCAGATTCGCAGCACCACGGGGGAGGACGGCGCGCGCTACGAACTCGACACCCCCCAGGGCACGGTGCGGGCCGGCTCGGTGGTGGTGGCCACGGGTGGCCTGTCCATTCCCAAGATTGGCGCCACCGACTTCGGTTTTCGCATTGCCCAGCAGTTCGGCCTGCGCCTGGTCACACCGCGCCCTGCCCTCGTGCCGCTGACCTTTGACGGGGCCGACTGGGCGCCCTATGCACAGCTCTCGGGCCTGTCGCTACCGGTCAGCATCGAGACCGGGGCCAAGAAGACCAAAATAGCGTTTCTGGAGGATTTGCTGTTCACCCACCGCGGCCTGAGCGGCCCGGCTGTTCTCCAAATATCGAGCTACTGGCAGGCCAACACGCCGATCCGCCTCAACCTGGCGCCCGAGCACGACATCCTGCAATCGCTCACCGAGGCCAAGGCCCGCTCGCGCAAGCTCATTGCCAACGAGCTGGCTGGCCTGGTGCCCTCCCGACTGGCCGATGCCTGGGTGCAACAGGATGCGGCCTGGCAGCGCCCCGTGAACGAGGCCACCGACAAGGCTCTGGCCGCGCTGGCCGAGCGGCTCTCGCGCTGGGAGCTCACGCCCAGTGGCACTGAAGGCTACAAAAAAGCCGAGGTCACGGCCGGCGGCGTGGACACGCGTGACCTCTCGGGCCAGACCCTGGAGGCCAAGCAGCAACCGGGGCTGTATTTCATTGGCGAGGTGGTGGATGTGACGGGCTGGCTGGGTGGTTACAACTTCCAGTGGGCTTGGGCCAGCGCGCATGC
>JAHIYE010000011.1 GCA_018815325.1 Gammaproteobacteria bacterium
CCCGGCGGTGGCCCGATTTCGGCGAGCATTTCAAACACGCGGTGCTCTCCAAAGCGGGCGCTGGGCACTTTCATGAACTGGAAGATCTTCACCAGTTTGCCGTGCACGTGCGTGCGGCCAAAGGCGCGCAGTGCCAGGCCGAAGGCCGCCGTGCTCTTGCCCTTGCCGTCGCCCGTGTGCACGATCAACAGACCCCGGCGTTCGCCCTCGGGTTTTTCGTAGCGCTTTTCGGTCGGAGGTGTTTCGATCTGCATGCGTTGTCCAGGTTGGTTATCGAGGCAGTGCGACCCACTGATCGCCCAGCGGATGTATCGCGACGCGGTGGTCGAACACGTCTTCCAGCGCCTGGTGCGTGCGCGGGTCGTTGCAGCCACCGTGATGCCGCACGCGGCCTTGCGCCATGACCACCATTTCATCCGCGTGCAGCGCCATGCCGATCTCGTGCAGCACGCTCACCACCGTCTTGCCCTGCTCCACGAGTGCACGCACCAGCAGCAGCCAGTCGGCCTGGTGCGGTGGGTCCAGATTGGCCAGGGGTTCGTCCATCAGGAGCACGTCGGCATTGACGGCCAGCAGGCGCGCCAGCAGCACGCGCTGGCGCTCGCCGCCCGAGAGCTGGCCCAGCGCCCGGCCACGCCAGTCCCAGGCCTGGGTGCTGCGCAGCGCCTGCTCCACGGCGGCGTGGTCAACCGCACTGGGCGCCGCCAGCCAGGGCTGGTGTGGCAAACGGCCCAGCATGGCCACGTCGTACACGGTGAGGTCATCGGCCGAGCCTTCGTTCTGGCCCAGCCACGACAGCTTGCAGGCACGCTCGCGCGGCCGCAGCGTGGCCAGTGGCTGGCCGAGCAGACTCACCTCACCGCTGTGCGGCAGCAAGCCTGCCAGCACCTTGAGCAAGGTGGACTTGCCCGCGCCATTGGGGCCAACGATACTGGTCCAGCGCGCCACCGGCAGGGCCAGTGAAATGTCATGCAATACCTCGGCATTTCCGAGACTGGCCCTTATGGACATTGCGCCAATAGCTACTGAATGCATAGCAACAGGTGAAGTATTTGGCATCACAGTCCAGCCCCCCTGCCCCGTTGCCGGTGCATGAGCCACAGCAGGTAGCCGCCGCCGAGCACGGCGGTAAGCACGCCCACGGGCAACTCCTGCGGCGCGATAAGGCCACGGGCGAGGACGTCGGCGGCGGTCAGCAGCACAGCCCCCATGAGCGCGGCTAGCGCCGTGAGACGCCCATGCGTGGTCTTGACGACCGAGCGCACCAGGTGTGGCGCAGCCAGCCCCACAAACGCAATCAGCCCGGTTTGCGCCACGGCTGTGCCGGTGGCCAGCGCCAACACGGCCACCAGGGCAACGCGCATCTGCGGCAGCCGCAGCCCAAGGCTTTGCGCGGTGGCCTCGCCCAGTGCCAGGCCGTCGAGCACATGGCTCAGCATCCAGGCCCCCGTCAAGCAGACGAGCAGCACAGCCGCCATGACCATGCAGGCCGTCCAGTCCACAAAGCCCGAGCTCCCCAGCATGAAGGACTGCATGGATTGCAAAATCTCGGGCGTGAGCAGCATGACCAGTGAGGTAATGGCGCCCAGCACCACGCCCACGATCACGCCGGCCAGCAGCAGGCGCAGCGTGTGCTGCACGCCCTTGGCCAACAGCAGCGTGAGCAGCACAGCCAGCACAGCACCGACAAAAGCCGCCCCGGTGAGCCCGATACGTGCCAGCCAGTGCAGGGCCAGAGGCGACACGCCAAACACGGCCATCGCCGAGGCCACGCCGAGCGAAGCCCCCGACGCGCTGCCCAGCAGATACGGGTCTGCCAGCGGGTTGCGGAACAGGCCCTGCGCCACCGCACCCGCCAGCCCCAGCAGCGCACCCGCCAGCCAGGCGCCCAGCGTGCGCGGCAGCCGAATCTCCCACACGATCTGCAGCGCCTGCGGGTCACGCTGCATGTTGAGCACGCTGTCAAACCCCGTGCTGCCCACACTCATGCCCAGCAGCAGCAAGGCCACGCTGGCCAGCAGCAGCGTACCGGCCAGCATGACAGTTTTATGGTGTTGTTCAGGCATGGGCAGGTTCACCGTGCCTTATCTTCAAGGCAGCGGGCCATGATGCGTGCGGCTTCTGCCATGCGCGGGCCGGGGCGCACCAGCACATCCGCCTCGTCCGCACCGAACACGCAGATGCGCTGCTCACGCACCGCCCGCATGCTGCTCCAGCCCGGATAGGGCACCATGGACTGCATGCTGCGGTTGCCGATCATGATCACGTCGGGGTTGGCGCGCACCACGAATTCAGGGTTGAGCCGGGGGAAAGGCCCCAGCGAAGCCGGCACCACATTCCTGACGCCCAGCCGCGCCAGTGTTTCACCGATGAAGGAGGATTCGCCAGCCGCGTAGGGGCCGCGGTTGACTTCAAAATACACCCGGGCACTGCGCGCTTTGGGAGAAAGCGACTGGGCTGCCGCCGAGACACTGGCGTCGATGATGCGCCACAGGCGCGCGGCCCCGGCCTCATCGGGCACGCCCAGCAGCAGCCCCAGCTTGTGCAGCACACGCTGCACATCGACATGGCTCTTGGGCTCGAGCGCCACCACCTTGATGCCCAATGACGCCAGCCGCTGGCTGGCACGCGAAGAAGTGGCCAGCACCACCACATCGGGCTTGAGCGCCACGATGCCTTCGATGTTCGGGTCCAGCCCGCCGCCCAGCACGGGCAGTTGCCGCACGGCCGCCGGGTAGTTCGAGTAGCGGTCCACCCCCACCAGACGCTGGCATTGGTCCAGCGCGCAGATGCTCTCGGTCAGCGAGGGCAGCAGGCTGACGATGCGTTGCGGCGGCTGCGCAAAGCTGACGGTGATGCCTCGGTCATCCTGGATCTGCAAGGCATGGGCATGCGCGCTGAAAAACTGGCCCAACAAGCCCAGCAGCATCAGCAAGGTGCTCATGCGCTTCACGGCTGGCCCTTCAGGCTCAGTGGCAAACCAGCCACCATCAGCGTTACGCGCTCACAGGATTTGGCCACATCCTGGTTCAGCCGCCCCAGTTCATCCACAAAGATCCGGGTCTCCCGGCCCATGGGAATCACACCGAGGCCGATCTCGTTGCCGACCAGCACGACGGGGCCTGGGGCATCATGGATTGCTCCCAAAAGCATAGCGTACTGCGCTTGCAGGGAAAGGGCTACATGGCTTTTTTTCATCAATTCCGCGGCGTCCTGACTGGACTCCATGGCTGCGGCGTCCCCCATGGGCATGAGCCAGTTGGTGAGCCACAAGGTGAGGCAATCCACCAGCACCAGGGTGTCTGGCGTGCTGTGGGCGCGAAGGGCTTCGGCCAGCCGCAAGGGTTCCTCCACCGTCATGAGGCCTGGCACACGCTCGGCACGATCGCGCTGGTGCTGCGCAATGCGTTCACGCATTTCGGCATCGCCCGCCTGGGCGGTTGCAATCAGCACGGCTTCGTGGCTGGGTGAGCGTGCCAGCCAGTCACGCGCCAGGGCCTCGGCGCGACGCGACTTGCCGCTGCGCTGGCCGCCGAGGATGAACTCGCTGAAGGCGATGGAAAGCGGTTCAGCCATGATGCTCACTCCAGTTCTGGATGATGCGGTGTAGTTGCTCAACGCCGTCAGTCAGTGCCGCAGGGCCGGGCTGCAGGATGTCGGCCGATTTGATTTCGAACAGCTGCCCGTGCCTGACGGCATTGACGTCTTGCCAGCCCGCACGCGCAGCCACCTTCTCGGGCCGGAATTTCTTGCCGCACCAGGAGCCGATGATGATGTCGGGATTGCGCCGCACGATCTCGGCGCCGTCGGCAATGATGCGGTCCTTGCCCATGGGCATGAGTGCCAGCTCAGGAAAGCAGTCGTCACCCCCGGCGATCCCCATGAGCTCAGATACCCAGCGGATGGCACTGATGTGGGGTTCGTCCCACTCCTCAAAAAACACCCGGGGGCGACGCGGCAACGCAGCCGCAGCCTGCCGGATGGCGTCGAGTTTCGCCTGCATGTCCGTCAGCAAGGCCAGGCCGCGCTCGCCCTGCCCGACCATCGCGGCCACCTGGTAGAGCATGGAAAAAATCTCGTCCACGCTGCGCTGGTTGAACACCGTGACCTGCACGCCCTTGCGAATCAGCTCGGCCGCGATGTCGGCCTGCAGGTCAGAAAAGCCAAACACGCAGTCGGGCTGCAGCGCCAGAATCTTGTCGATCTTGGCGCTCAGGAAAGCGCTGACCTTGGGTTTTTCCTCGCGCGCACGGCGCGGCCGCACCGTGTAGCCGGAGATGCCCACGATGCGCCGCTCCTGCCCGAGCAGGTACAGCCACTCGGTCGTCTCCTCGGTCAGACAGACGATGCGCTGGGGCCCCAGCGTGGTCGGTGCAAGCGTGTCGTCTGCCATAAGAACCTTTGTGTGAACCTTAGAAGCGCAGACGCATGGACGCCACGAGAGTGCGCCCGGCCTCAGGGTAAATGGAGCTGGTCACGCCAGCGCTACAGCTGAATGCCTGGGTGTAGTACTTGTTGTCGGTCAGGTTGTTGAGCCCCAGTGCCAACTCGGCGTTCTTGTACTGGTAGCTGTAACGCATATCCATCGTGGTGTAGGCGGGCATGGTACACAGGTTGGCCATATCAGGATTTTGCGTCGCAACCCAGTTCACACCGCCATCCAGCCGATGGCCCAGAGCTGGACTCCAGTCTGCGCGCAGGGCCAGGGTTTTGGCTGGCACCAGCGGCACACGATTGCCGGCATAGGAGCCACTCACAAAGCGGGCTTCCCGCAACGCGGCATTCAGGCGCAAGTTGACGGCTGCGCTCAGCGCGTAGCGGCCTTCCAGCTCCAGGCCTTGACGCAGGGTGGGATCGAGGTTGACGTTAGCGCCCGAACCCGCACCCTTCGCATTGCCGTCATAAGCGAGCTCATCTGTCAGATCGCTTCGGTAGAGGCGAACATCCAGTTGAGCGGCATCACGTTTCATGCGTGCACCGAACTCGGTATCACGGGAGGTTTGCGGACGCAGGAATTCATTGGTCCTGGTGGAGCCAATCTCGTCCACGTTGGCCAGACGGTAACTCTGGCCAATACGGCCGTACAGTGCAACACCTGCCAGCACCGGATATGAAACGCCCATATCCCAGGCTTGTGGATGTTCATCAATGCGGGTCGTGGCTGTGGACATGCTTTTCTTGACCTGATCAGTTCGCCAACCGGCGCTGAGGCGGGTCCCGCCAGCCAGCGTGACGTCGTTCTTCAGGTACAGCCCCTGGTTTTCCTGTTTTCGAACGCCTTTGCTTGAACCCAGGTCGTTGCGCGTCCAGTCAGCCACATCCACGCCCGTGATGAATACGTTTTTCACATCCCCCAATTTCTGCTCATTCCTGGCGCGCATTGCAACTGAATTCGCGTCGATATCGTATTTGGTAAGCCAGGTAGGCGAGTAACTGTTGAGGGATTTGCTGCGCGTCCCTGCGTCCATCGCCAGTTGCCAGTTACCCACTGCGGCTTCGGCAAAAACACCTTGTCGCGCATTTTTGATGTTCGCATTGTTATTGGGTGAGGTCGTTTGCTGTGGGTTCGCGGCATACTGCGCAGCGGTCAGCGAACCTGGCAAACCCGTCTGCAGTTCGTCACGCGCATAACGCGCGCCCAGGCGCAGCCACTCGTTGCTCCACTGCCCCGTTACCGAGCCACCGTCACCATCCGACTTGAAGTTATCGCGATGATTGTCAGCCTCACGCCTGTTGGCGGCCAAATCCAGTGAAAACCCGCCGGCAGTAACCGTGCCACTGGCACGTGCCTCACGCAGGCCCAAGCTGCCTGCCGCCGTGTAGATTTCAGCGGCATTTTTACGTGCAACACCACGTCCGGCCTTGGTTGTGATCACGATCACACCGCCTGTAGCCCCCTCACCATAAAGCACGGCGCCACTGCCGCGGATTATCTCGATGCGCTCAACCGAGTCGACCGGAATGCCGGCCAGACGAGTTCCACCAAGATCGGCCTCGTTCATTTTCAAACCGTCGACGATAACCACCTGATTGCTGTCAGACGTGGTGCCAAACCCGCGCAAATCCAGCGCATAGTTGCCGCCGCCATAGTAGTCCTGTCGCCCGGGCACCCCCAGCAGTTTCATGATGGCTTCATTGACCGTGGCTGCGCCAGAACGTTTGATTTCCTCGGAAGAAATCACGCTGACACCAAAAGGCAGATCGCTGGCGGTGTCGGCAAAACGCGTGGCGGTGACCAGGGTCTCTTTAAGTACAACCCCTGCACCGGAAGTTTGTGAATAGGCGCAAGAGAAAGGCGCAAGAACCAGTGGCAAGGCCAGCAGGTGCGCTCGAAAACGAGAGATTTTCATGAGAAAGAACAATCAACAAATGCCCTCCCCGGCTTCCCCGCCAGGGCATGAGCGTCAAAGCTGCACGCACACGTGCAGCCACCTTGTTGGCCGGTATCCGGGCTGGTGGAGCAACTTCCATCGCCTTCCCAAGCGCGTGTTCAAAACGCTCAGTGGCTGTGATGGAAGCGGAATCGCGGGATTCGTCCACTTACCGTTGCGGGGGCAGCGCAGGTTAGGTCAGACCGCAGCACGCAACGACCAGCGCTGCACGTACGTCAAACCCTCCTGCTTCCCGTTGAACTGCGGCATGTGAACCACACCGCGAGCACCAACATGCGCATTTTACGATGCAATGCTTTCGCAAACCCTACAATGCGGGTTGTATGTCGAATCCGCCCTCCATGGACCCCATTACCGAGCGTGTCGAGCGCCTGCTCGTGCGCTATGAAGAACTGCAGCGCACCAATGCCCTGCTGACGACGCAGCTCGAGGCACTCACCGTTGAGCGCGACTCGCTGAAGTCCCGCCTGGCCGCCGCCCGTGCCCGGGTGGATGCCCTGCTTGATCGCCTGCCCGAGACCACCACCAGCCCAAGAGATGCCTCATGAAACAGCTTGAAGTCCAGATCATGGGGCAGAGCTATCTGCTGGGCTGCCCGGAAGGCGGGGAATCCCGCCTGCTGGAGGCCGTCGAGAAAGTCGACTCCGCCATGTGCAAGATTCGCGATGCGGGCAAGGTGCGCGCACGCGACCGCATTGCCGTGCTGACCGCCCTGAACCTCGCCTTTGATCTGGCCGACCGTGACGCAGGCACATTGGCAACCCCGAGCCAGCCAGCGCCTGCGGCCCCCTCGACCAACACCACGGCAGCAGATCCCTCGCATGCCGGCCTGATAGATCGCCTGGATAAAGCCCTTGGCAGTGACGGCCGGCTGATTTAGGCCGCGCACTGACGCAGCTCCTTGCGTCAAGGCCTACAATCACTCCTGTCTGCAGTGCTCATCGGGCTTTATATTTCCTTGAACCAATGCTCATTGAGCCCGGGCTTGGAACATTGCCTGGCTAGCGTGATCATCTCGCGTCAGATGAACCCAAAGCCAGCGCTGACCTCGCCCACCTGAACCCCCGGTTCAGGATGAGGGTCCGGTGGCACTTGCAGACACCTGCTTTTATCTGTGGCGGGCATTCCGGGTGAGTGACTCCTGCGACCCAACAACGACAAGAATTGCATGAATCTCGAACCCCAACTGATTGTTGAGCTGGCTATTCTGGGACTGTGTACCGGCTTTCTGGCCGGCCTGCTGGGTATTGGCGGCGGCATGCTGATGGTGCCGTTCATGACCTTCATCATCACAGCCAAGGGCTTCCCCGCAGAATATGCCGTCAAGATGGCCGTCGCCACTTCCCTGGCCACCATCTGCTTTACCTCGATCACCTCGGTGCGCGCGCACCACCAGCGCGGTGCGGTCATGTGGCCCGTGGTGCGGCTGCTGGCGCCCGGCATCCTGGTCGGCTCCATGCTCGGTGCGCAGTTTGCCGTGGCCATGCCGGCCAAGCTGCTGAGCATCCTGTTCTCGATCTTCGTGGCCTTCTCTGCCACCCAGATGTTTCTGGACCGCAAGCCCAAGCCCAGCCGCGTGCTCCCCGCAGGGCTGGGCATGTTCAGCATGGGCGGGCTGATTGGCATGCTGTCTGCACTGGTGGGGGCGGGCGGTGCTTTTGTCTCCGTGCCCTTCATGACCTGGTGCAATGTCAAGATTCACAACGCGGTAGCCACCTCGGCGGCGCTCGGCTTTCCGATCGCGCTGGCCGGCACCCTGAGCTATATGTGGGCTGGACAGGATTTGCCCCCCATGCCCGCAGGCTCGATCGGCTACCTGTATTTGCCAGGTCTGCTCGTCATTGCCATGGCGAGCATGAGCACAGCGCCATTGGGTGCCCGCACTGCACACCGCATGGATATTCGTCCTCTTAAACGGGCGTTTGCGGTGGTCTTGTACATGCTGGCGGCCTACTTCCTGTTCCGCTGAGGCCTTGCTCCGCGCATGCCCCATATATAAGCAAATACTGAATTTATAATTCGCCTCGTTAAACAGGAGACAAGCTCATGAGAATCGCATTCATTGGCCAACAAGACTTCGGCAGGGCCACGCTCGACGCATTTCTGGAGCGTGGTGACGAGGTCGTCGGCGTGTTCTGCCGACCGGACAAACCCGGGGCCAAACCGGATGTACTGCGGGTTGATGCCGAGGCACGCGGCCTCAAGGTGTTCCAGTTCGACAGCCTTACCGACGGCCAGGCCGAGGAAGCAATGCGCCAACTGGCCCCGGATCTGGGTGTCATGGCCTATGTTGTCCAGTTCGCGCCCCAGGCGCTGCTCAATATCCCGAAGCACGGCACCATCCAGTATCACCCCTCTCTCTTACCCAGGTACCGGGGTCCCTCGGCGATCAACTGGGCCATTGCACGGGGTGAAGCTCACACCGGCTTGACCATCTTCCGCCCCACCGACGGCTTGGACGAAGGCCCGGTCATCCTGCAAAAAACCTGCGATATCGGCCCCGATGAGACCCTGGGCGAGGTCTATTTCAACAAGCTGTTCCCGATGGGCGTGAGCGCCTTGCTGGAGGCTGCTGACTGGGTGGTCTCGGGCGAGCACCAGGAAATTGTGCAGGACGAGGCACATGCGGGCTATGAAGGCTGGTTTCATGCCGGCGAATCCAGGATCAACTGGTGCAATCATGCAGACGATGTCTATAACCTGATTCGCGCCTGCAATCCTGCGCCGGGTGCCTGGACACTACTGGAAGGCAAGAAGGTTCACATCTTCGACAGCCGCAAACACCCGGTGCGCAAGTATGGCGACGTGCTGGGAAAACCCGGCGACATCGCCCGCATCACCGAAACCTCCATCCTCATCAACGTTCAAGGTGGACAGATCGAAGTGCTCAAGCTGAAGGCCGAGGATGGCAAGAAGATGAGCGCTGGCGACTATGCCAGGGAGCAAGGGCTGGTGATTGGGCACCGCCTGCATTAAGGCAGGCCCTGGCGGCTATTTGCGAGCCGCCGTCTTGCGCAGACCCATGGTCTGATCCAGCAGGCCAGACCCCTGCTCCAGCAGGAAGCTGCGGAAAGCCTGGGCTACTGGTGGCAGGCGCTTGTTTTTCCGATGCACGACATACCAGTTCAGCATCAACGGAAAACCCTGCACATCCAGCACTGTCAACGTGCCGGCCTGCAGCTCCATGCTCAGGGTATGGGCCGACAGGAAACTCACCCCCATGCCGGCGATCACGGCCTGCTTGATGGTCTCCGTGCTCTTGATCTCCATGGCAATGTTGAGCTTGTCAATGTGATCACCAAATGCTTCCTCCATGGAGTGCCAGGTATCCGAGCCTTTCTCCCGAACGACAAAAGGCTCACGCAGTAATCTCGACATGGGGATGCGTTTTTTGCCTGCCAGCGGGTGTCCCGGTGCGGCCACAATCACATAGGGGTGAGGCGCAAATGCCTCATTGACCGTATCCAGATCATGGGGCGGGCGCACCATCACGGCGAGATCGGTCAGGTTGTCCTCCAGCTGGCCCAGCAACTCCTCCCGGTTATGCACCGACATGTTCAGCGTAACGCCTTGATGGCTGCGCGCGAACTCGACGAGCAGTCGCGGGAAAAAATAGTCCCCCGCACTGATGACTGCCACATTCAGCCTGCCCCCAGAGATGCCCTTGAACTGGGCCATGGTGGCTTCAACGTCCTGGAACTGCTGGATGATCGCCCTGCTCGCATGCAGCATCTCCACCCCTGCCGCCGTGAGGTAGATCTTCTTGCCCAACTGCTCGAACAGTGGCAACCCAACATGTCCCTCGAGTTTCTTGACCTGCGTTGACACCGCTGGCTGCGTCAGATGCAGCTCCTCCGCGGCCCGGGAAAAGCTCAAGAGCCGCGCCACAGCCTCAAATACCTTGAGCTGACGGAAGGTTGCATGTTTCATGTTGACTTGCCTTTAAATCATTACTTAATAGTAATGCTTATTATCAAAATAATTGACTATACATAATCATCATCGATCTCTACGATTCATCTCAAGTTGGGCCCAGAAGCGTCGCAGCCAGCCCAGGAAGTTTCAAACATCAACAGGAGATCATCATGACAAACAGCAGCACTCGCACCCCAGAGCCGGCAGACCTCAACACCGAATTCCATCGCCAGGCCTACAACGCCGCTTTCAACGAACTGGGCCTGCCCTGGTACTGGGATGCCAGCACGCTGCAGCGCCTGGCCGCCAACCCCGAAGCCAAAGAGCCGGTGCTGCACTATCTGGAAACCCAGCAGCCTCACCTGCTCAAAGCCTATGATGCGGACTTCCTCATCAACGCCATCCACAGCACGAAGGCCCGCTGTTTCAACGGCATGAGTCATCAGGCAACATGAGCCTGCACAACCATCGCCTGACGCTTCCTCAACAACAGATGGTTTGACGGGCACCAGCACGCTGCGGAGCGTGTTCAATGGCAGGCAGACATGAGTGGAAAAACACAAGTATTTCGCCCTCTCCAAGGGTTGCCACTCATTACTTTTTCCACGTTTCAGAGTAGGCTTTCGTGTCGCGATCATGCGATCGGAACAGGCCGTAACAATTTGAATGGCAGCTACTCCGGGCAAACCCTAGGAAGAGTGTAAATTTAAATAATCTTGACCACCATCAAGAGAAATTTTGATGAATGGTCAGAACATGCGGCCATCAGCGTGAATACAAGAAAAGCGCGGTTTCGAACACTTTCTGGTGAAACTACCCTAAGGAGACAAGTAGATGAAAACCAACTTCAAAAGTAAGAAAACAGGCTTCATGAAAGCCACGCTGGGAGCCCTTGCGGTTGCAGCACTGACCGCCACGGCACCTGCCATGGCAGCATGGGAGCCGACCAAGCCGGTCGAATTCGTCGTACCTGCCGGCACTGGGGGTGGCGCTGACCAAATGGCTCGCCTGATCCAGGGCATCATCGTCAAGCACAAGCTCATGAAAGAGTCGCTTGTTGTTGTGAACAAATCTGGCGGCGCGGGTGCTGAAGGTTTTCTGGATGTCAAGGGCGCCAAGGGCGACCCTAACAAAATCATCATCACGTTGTCGAACTTGTTCACAACACCCATGGCAACGGGCGTTCCTTTCAACTGGAAAGACATGACCCCGGTCGCCATGCTGGCGCTTGACCAGTTTGTGCTCTGGGTGAATGCCGAGAAGCCATACAAAAATGCCAAGGAATACATCGACGCCACCAAGGCAGCTGGCCCCCTGAAGATGAAAATGGGCGGTACGGGCTCCAAACAGGAAGACCAGATCGTGACCGTTGGCCTGGAAAAAGCCACGGGCACCAAGTTCATCTACATTCCGTTCAAAGGGGGTGGTGCAGTTGCAGTTCAACTCGTGGGCGGACACATTGACTCCAGCGTCAACAACCCCATCGAGGCTGTGGCTCAATGGCGTGCCGGCAAGCTGCGTCCCCTGTGCGTGTTTGATGACACCCGCATGGACTACAAGAAAAAAGTCACTGACACCATGTCCTGGAACGATATTCCCACCTGCAAAGAGTCGGGCGTCGCCACTGACTATCAGATGTTGCGTGGCATCTTCATGGCCGGCGGTGTGACTGACGACCAGCGCGCGTATTACGTCGACTTGTTCAAGAAAGTCCGCGAAACGCCTGAGTGGAAAGAGTTCATGGAAAATGGCGCTTTCAACCAGTCGTTCAAGACTGGCGCTGACTTTGACAAATGGCTCACTTCCGCTGAAGCCCTTCACATGGGCCTCATGAAGGAAGCTGGCTTCCTGGCCAAGTAAGCACCCTCGTTAATTTAGCGAATCTCTGCAGGGGGAAGTGATGCCAGCTACTGGTAACGCTTCTCCTCTGTGAGTTCGCCTGCACATAATCAAATTTAGTCAAGCAGCAGGAGCAGTCTCAATGGATTCTTCGGATACACAAGCCCATGAAGGCACGGGTAAAGGCCCCGCCACCAATATCGTGGATGCGGCGGTGGCCATCGGCATCATGATCATGGGCGGTGTGGTGATTTATGGCAGCCGAGAGCTAGGCGCCGGCTGGACCAGCGACGGCCCAGGTTCTGGCTATTTCCCCTATTACATCGGGTTGATTCTGGTCATTTCCGGTTTGGGCACGCTTTACCAATCCCTGTTGGGCAAGAAAAAGAATACCGAAGTCTTTGTCGATGCTGAGCAACTCAAAAGGGTCCTTTCCGTGTTGCTGCCCGCTGGCGTTTACGTCCTGGGTGTCCAGTTCATTGGCATTTACGTTGCGTCCTTTATCTACATTGCCTTGTTCATGATCATTCTCGGAAAGTTTTCATGGATCAAAAGCGTCATCATCGCTTTCCTAGTCAATGCACTATTTTTCTCGATGTTTGAAGTGTGGTTCAAAGTACCGCTCTTCAAAGGCGAGTACGACATGCTGAGCTTCCTCGGTTACTAAAGTAACGCGGCCATAAAACACTGTTGGATGCACAACCGGCAATAAAGCCTGCAGTCAACCTGATATCTCGGAGTAATACAAAAAAATGGACGAATTAAACTCGCTGTTCCACGGGTTCGCGGTGATCCTGACCCCGATGAACATGCTACTGATGTTTATCGGCATTACCTTGGGCGTGCTGATCGGCGTGCTTCCAGGTCTGGGGGGCGCCAATGGTGTCGCCATTCTGTTGCCACTGACCTTCACCATGTCGCCCACCTCAGCCATCGTCATGCTGTCGTGCATCTACTGGGGTGCCTTGTTCGGCGGTGCGATTACTTCCATCCTGTTCAACATCCCCGGAGAACCATGGTCTGTAGCCACCACCTTTGATGGCTACCCCATGGCGCAACGAGGGCGTGCGGGAGAGGCACTGACGGCTGCATTCACGTCTTCATTCGTAGGTGCTTTCGTTGCGGTGGTCATGATCACCTTTCTGGCCCCGCTTGTTGCCAAATTCGCACTGCAGTTTGGTCCACCAGAATTCTTCGCGGTCTACCTGCTGACCTTCTGCAGTTTTGTTGGCATGGGCAAAGGCTCTCCATTCAAGATTCTCGCCTCCATGACCATGGGCTTTGCACTGGGGTCTGTTGGTATGGATACGGTCACAGGCCAGTTGCGCCTGACATTTGGGTGGTCCGAGCTGATGCGTGGCTTTGACTTCCTGATTGCTGTGATTGGTTTGTTTGGTATCGGTGAAATCCTGCTTTCCATGGAAGAGGGCCTGGCCTTCTCGGGCAAGAGTGCAAAAATTGATCCGAAGATCGTGCTTGCCACCTGGAAAAAGCTTCCCGCTTTCTGGGTCACCTCCCTCAGGAGTTCAATGGTCGGCATCTGGATGGGCATTACCCCCGGAGGAGCAACACCGGCTTCTTTCATGAGCTACGGCTTGGCCAAGAAAATTTCCAAAAATGGCTCCAAGTTTGGAACCGGAGAGATTGAAGGCGTGATTGCGCCCGAGACCGCAGCGCACGCCGCAGGCACCGCAGCGCTTCTGCCAATGCTTGCGCTGGGCATCCCCGGCTCACCTACCGCCGCCGTACTGTTGGGTGGACTGCTGATCTGGGGCCTGCAACCTGGACCGCTGCTGTTTGTTGAGCAAAAGGACTTCGTCTGGGGCCTGATCGCCAGCATGTATCTGGGTAACCTGGTTGGCCTGATTGTGGTGCTGACAACCGTACCGTTGTTCGCTTCGATTTTGCGGATTCCATTCTCGATCATCGCCCCCATCATCATCGTGATTTGTGCGATTGGTGCCTATACGGTGCATAACGCCATGCTGGACATCTGGTTCATGCTGTTGTTTGGCATCTTGGGCTACTTGTTCAAAAAGCTGGAATACCCCTTGGCGCCGATGGTGCTGGCGCTGGTACTCGGGGACAAGGCCGAGGACTCATTCCGCCAATCCATGCTGGTTTCGCAAGGCGATCTGACCATCATGTACTCCAACGGTTTGGTTGGCAGCATCACCACCCTGGCCTTGCTCCTTCTGTGCTGGCCCCTGATTTCAAAGGCACTGGCAATTATTCGACCGCCCAAGGTTGACGAGTTCGACGCAGATCGTCCAGTTGATTGATTTAGGAAAAATAACATGACCGTGATTGCACTGACCCAGGAAATGGGTTCACTGGCCAAGGATGTGGAAGTCAAACTTTCCGATGCCTTGAAACTCCAGCAGATGTCGAATGAAGTGGTTGAGCACGTTGCCGGAAAGATGCATGTGCCCAGCAGCCTCGTCAACCGCATGCGTGAAGGCAAGGCGGGCCTGGTGGAACGATTCTCCATGGACAAACAAAGCCTCGCGCTGTACACAGCAGAAGAGGTATTCAACCATGCCGTTAAAGGCAATGTGGTCATCCGTGGTTGGGGCTCCGCCGTCCTGCTACGCCCCGTGAAGCACATTGTTTGCGTGCGCATTACCCGATCGTTTGAAAAGCGGGTTGAATGGCTGATGAACAGCGTGGAAACCCTGAACCAAGAATTTGCCGAAGCTGAAGTCCGTCGCAGTGACCTTGCTCATGCCCAGCGCATGCACGAGCAATTTGGGGTCACCTGGGGCGACCCGGTCCTTTATGACATGGTTCTGAACACGGATCGCTTGTCAGTCGACAGTTGTGTGGAACAAATCAAGCTGCTGGCCTCGCGCCCTGAGTTCCAGCCAAGCGATGAATCACGCGCTACGCTGGCCAACCTGGCTTTGGATGCCAGGATCCGTGCGGAAATGAAAGATCACGCGGAGACACGCAATACCAATATCGCCATTGAATCGGCTAACGGCGTGGTCACGCTCCGTGGCATGGTCTTTAACAAGCAGGAACTTGAAGATACGGCCAAGATTGCTGGTGCTGTTCCCGGGGTCACGCAGGTCATCAATGAGCTGCGGGAAATGAAAAACTCCAGGTTCCACGCGCTGATCAAATCCAACCCCGCTTAAGGTCTGACTGGCCCGCCCTGACAAGGGTGGGTCAAATTTTCCCGCGCTGCTTCAGTCTGCTCAAGGTCTCAGCGGACAGATTCAAATACGACGCCAATTCCTTTTTGGGAATTCGATCGAAAAGTTCAGGCTGCTTTCGCAAAAAACGGTGCACCCTCCCCGGCGCATCCAGCAAATGCAGTGTGATCGTATGCGCCATGATGTCGCTCATTGAGCTCATCACGTAGTATTCGAACTGTTTCTTGACTTCCGGATGTCGATCCATAAACTCAACCCATTGGGTCAAGGGCATTTTGGCGACACGGGCTTTCGTGACACAGACAATGCTGTAGGGCGTCGGCTTCTTCAGACACCAGGCTGCATAGCTGGTTTCCATGTCCCGCTCGTCCGCAAAACGCAGAATCATCTCTTTGGCCTGCTGGTTGGTCACCACACGCTTCAGGATGCCGTCAAGAATGAAATATTGCTCCATCTCATGCACGCCCTGGTGCAATAAAAAATCACCCTTATGACAGTCAACCACCACCAGATGCGGCTCTAGCTCAGCGTTTTGCAGCGCGTCGAGCCCTTTCAACAAAACATTCTGTTTGAGCTGAACTCGTATGATGTTTTTTTCGGGGTGATTCTCAACGGTCGACATGAAAGCGGATGGCTCAAGTAGGTTTGGGCAGGACGTCTGCTTTGTCAGGTTGCGGGGGCCAAATACCATGAAAATTGACCCGGATCAATGGCGAAACCTGAAGGGGCTCCTATCATACCCCGACGGTGCAAGTGACTTGATTGAGTAGATATAGAAAACCGCGCAATCCACCGTCGAGAACCATAGCGTAAACAACCTGATAACACGGACCACGCGAAACTGATCCATCAGCCGAGCAGTTCATTTTTAGCTACGCCAAACGAAGAGACATTTCATATGACAAACGACAGTCAATCACAAGATCAGACCGATGGTTTCCATCTGGTCATCGACGCCCTGAAACTCAACGGGATCACCAATATCTACGGCCTGCCGGGCATCCCTGTCACGGACCTGACCCGGATGATGCAGGCTGAAGGCATGCGTGTGATTTCGTTCCGTCATGAGCAAAACGCTGGCAACGCCGCCGCCATCGCCGGCTTCATGACCGGCAAGCCTGGCGTCTGCTTGACCGTATCAGCCCCCGGTTTTCTGAACGGCTTGACTGCGCTGGCCAACGCCACCACGAACTGCTTCCCCATGATCCTGATCAGCGGCTCCAGCGAGCGCGAGATTGTGGACCTGCAGCAGGGTGACTACGAGGAAATGGACCAGTTGGCTATTGCCAAGCCCCTGTGCAAGGCGGCCTTCCGTGTGCTCAATGCTGAAGACATCGGCGTGGGCATCGCACGTGCCATCCGTTCAGCCGTCTCTGGCCGCCCTGGCGGCGTGTATCTGGACCTGCCAGCCAAGCTGTTTGGCCAGGCCATGGACGCTGCAGCTGGCAAGGCTTCCTTGATCAAGGTGGTTGATGCCGCCCCGCGCCAGATTCCGGCGCCGGATGCGGTCCAGCGTGCACTGGATCTGCTCAAGGGAGCAAAGAAGCCTTTGATCTTGCTGGGCAAAGGTGCAGCATATGCCCAAGCCGATGCTGACATCCGCACCCTGGTCGAGAAGACCGGCATCCCTTACCTGCCCATGTCCATGGCCAAGGGCCTGCTGCCCGACACGCATGAGCAGTCGGCCTCGGCCGCCCGCTCCTTCGTGTTGCCGGAAGCCGATGTGGTGCTGCTGATCGGCGCACGCCTGAACTGGTTACTCTCGCACGGCAAGGGCAAGACCTGGGGTGGCAAAGACCACAAAAACGCAGGTGGCCAGAAGTTCATCCAGATCGACATCTCCCCGACCGAGGCAGACAGCAATGTGGCCATTGATGCACCGGTAGTCGGTGATATCGGTTCCTGTGTCTCGGCCCTGCTCGCCGGCATGGGTTCGAACTGGGCCAAGCCGCCAGCCGAATGGCTGAACGCCGTTGCCGAGCGCAAGAACAAGAACGTCGCAAAGATGGCAGAGACACTGGCGAAGAATCCGCCCGTGATGAACTACCACAGCTCGCTGAACGTGGTGCGAGACATCATCAAGGCCAATCCGGATGCCATGCTGGTCAATGAAGGCGCCAACGCACTGGACTTCACCCGCTCCATCGTCGACATGTATAAGCCTCGCAAGCGCCTGGACGTGGGCACCTGGGGCGTTATGGGCATCGGCATGGGCTTTGCCGTGGCTGCCGCAGTGGAGTCTGGCCAACCGGTCATTGCCATCGAGGGTGACAGCGCTTTCGGTTTCAGCGGCATGGAAGTCGAAACCATCTGCCGCTACAACCTGCCGGTGTGTATCGTCATCATGAATAACAATGGCGTATATCGCGGCGACGAAGTCAATGTGACGGGCGGCAAGGATCCGTCGCCCCTCGTGTTCGTCAAGGGCGCACGCTATGACATGCTGATGGAAGCCTTTGGCGGCGTCGGCGTGCAGGCCACCACGCCGGACGAACTGCGCAAGGCGATGGAAGAAGCCATCAAGTCGCGCAAACCGACCCTGATCAATGCCGTGATCGACGAAGGTGCCGGCACAGAGAGCGGTCGGATTACCAGCCTGAATCCAACCAGTGCTGCGAAAAAGAAATAAGTTACCCAGAGCAATTCACAAGGAGATATGAAAATGTCAAACAAACCACTTAGCGGCATCAAGATCATTGACTTTACCCACGTGCAAGCCGGCCCGGCCTGTACCCAGATGCTGGCCTGGTTCGGCGCCGACGTGATCAAGGTAGAGCGTCCCGGCTCCGGCGACGTTACCCGTGGCCAGCTGCGCGACATGCCCGACGCCGATGCGCTGTACTTCACCATGCTCAACAGCAACAAGCGTGGCCTGACGCTGGATACAAAAAAGCCAGAAGGCAAGGAAGTACTGGAGAAGCTGATCAAGGAATCCGATGTCATGGTCGAGAACTTTGGCCCTGGCGCACTGGACCGCATGGGCTTCACCTGGGAGCATATCCAGAAGCTTAACCCTGGCATGATCCTGGCCTCGGTCAAAGGCTTCAGCGAAGGCCATCACTACGAGGACCTCAAGGTCTATGAAAACGTGGCGCAGTGTGCTGGCGGCTCGGCCTCCACCACTGGCTGGTGGAAAGGTGAGAACTCCCAACCCACCATCTCTGCAGCAGCCCTGGGTGATTCCAACACCGGCATGCACCTGGCCATCGGCATTCTGACGGCCATCATCGGCCGCCAGCAAACCGGCAAGGGTCAGAAAGTCGCCGTGTCCATGCAGGATGCCGTGCTCAACCTGTGCCGCGTCAAGATGCGCGACCAGCAGCGTCTGGAGCGCCTGGGCTACCTGGAAGAGTATCCCCAGTACCCGCATGAGATGGAAGCATTCGCCGACAAGGTGACACCGCGCGGCGGCAATGCCGGCGGCGGCGGCCAGCCGGGCTGGATCCTGAAATGCAAGGGCTGGCAGACCGACCCCAACGCCTACATCTATTTCACGGTACAGGGCCATGCCTGGGAGCCAATCTGTGACGCGCTGGGCAAACCCGAGTGGAAAACCGATCCGGCCTACAACACGCCCAAGGGCCGTCAACCGCACATCATGGACATCTTCGCCACCATCGAAGACTTCATCAAGGACAAGACCAAGTACGAAGCGGTCGACATCTTCCGCAAGTTCGATATCCCCTGCGCTCCTGTGCTGTCCATGAAGGAGTTGCTGGTTGACGAGTCCCTGCGCAAGAGCGGCTCTATCGTTGAGGTGCCACACCCCGTGCGCGGCAGCTACTTCACCATCGGCAGCCCGATCAAATTCTCTGACCTCAAGCCAGAGATCACTGCATCCCCCCTGCTTGGCGAGCATACGGACCAGGTTTTGGCCGAGCTTGGCTACACCAAGGAGCAGATCAAAGCGATGCACGAAGCCAAGGCGGTTTGAGTATCGGCGCTTCTATTTGCTGACTCAAGATTGAGGTGGAGGCTAGATGGCCTCCACCTTTTCCGAAGAGCGGCTAGCCAGCGCTGATCAGACAGGACCTGTCAAAACTCTTACGTCTAAGACGCTCAACTGAACACGGCGTTCATTCACAAAATGATGAAATCGGCATGTGTTCCCAGAAACTGTCTCATGCCATGCATGAATCGGCCCTAAAACAGTCAAAACACCTCATCTCCAAACAGATGGATGTAGCCGGCAAGTTGGTATAAACAGTGTGAAAATAAGTGGTTCTGAATATAAGCAGCGGAAATCCCCCTGCACCACGTTTTTGTTTCACATAGGAGTTAGTTGATGAGCAAGGCATTAGACGGCGTTCGCATTCTTGATTTCACCCATGTGCAGTCTGGGCCGACTTGCACCCAATTGCTGGCGTGGTTTGGCGCCGACGTGATCAAGGTTGAGCGTGCAGGTGAAGGGGATGCGACCCGCGGGCAATTACGGGACATTCCCGGCGTCGACAGCTTGTATTTCACCATGCTGAACCACAACAAGCGCTCCATCACGCTGGACACCAAGAACCCCAAAGGCAAAGCCGTACTTGACACCCTCATCAAGGAGTGTGATGTGCTGGTTGAGAACTTTGCGCCTGGTGCACTCGATCGCATGGGTATTACCTGGGAGCACATCCAGAAAATCAACCCCCGCATGATTGTGGCTTCCGTCAAGGGCTTTGGCCCCGGAAAATATGAAGATTGCAAGGTTTATGAGAACGTCGCCCAGTGCGCAGGCGGTTCGGCCTCCACCAGTGGGTTCGATGACGGTCCTCCGATGGTCACAGGGGCCCAGATCGGTGACAGCGGTACCGGCCTGCATCTGGCACTCGGCATTGTGGCTGCACTCTTTCAGCGCGAGACCACCGGGCGCGGCCAAAAGGTGTTGGCCCCCATGCAGGATGCCGTGCTGAACCTGTGTCGCGTCAAATTGCGCGATCAGCAGCGTCTGGAGCGTACCCATACGCTTCATGAGTACCCACAGTATCCCGATGGCAAGTTTGGCGATGCCGTTCCACGCGCAGGCAATTCCTCTGGTGGTGGCCAGCCTGGCTCCATTCTCAAGTGCAAGGGCTGGGAGACCGATCCCAATGCCTATATTTATTTCATTACACAGGGTGCTGTCTGGCCCGCCGTCTGCAAAGTCATTGGCGAAGAAGACTGGATCACGGACGAGGCTTTCGCAACCCCTGCGGCACGCCTGTTGCACCTCAAGCCTATTTTTGCACGCATCGAGCAATGGACCATGACCAAGACGAAGTTCGAGGCCATGGACATCCTGAACAAGTACGACATTCCCTGTGGCCCGATTCTGTCCATGAAGGAAATCTCCGAGGATGAATCCCTGCGCCAGACCGGCACGATCGTTGAGATCGACCATCCGACGCGCGGCAAGTACCTGACAGTTGGCAACCCGATCAAGCTGTCAGACAGCGCCACAGAAGTGACACGCTCGCCTTTGCTGGGTGAGCATACCGAAGAAGTATTGACGCAGCTTGGATATGACGCTGACTACATCGCCATGCTCAGAAGCGAAAAGGTGATTTAAACATTTGCTCAAACCACCTGGATGGGTGAACCTGTGGGACGAGGCAGGGCTCTGGCAGCAGGGCCAGACCTGACCCTATCATGTCACCCGGCTTGCATGCTTGAGCAGACCCGTTGAATTGGAACAAGAGAAGAATGAACCAGAAAATTATTCCGATAGTTGCTCAAGAGGTCTCCAAGCAACGCAAGCGACAAGCACCCAAAGGTCGCCGGGTTGACCCGGCCGCCCTGGCAGAGGTTCAGGCACTGCTGGGTCAACAATCCCGCCAGGCAGACATGCTGATCGAGCACCTGCACAAGCTGCAGGATCATTTTGGACATTTGTCTTCCGCCCATCTCGCCGCCCTGGCACAGGAGATGCGCCTGGCTCAAACCGAGGTCTATGAGGTCGCCACCTTCTACCATCACTTTGACGTGGTCAAAGAAGGGGAAACCGCACCAGCAACGCTGACCGTTCGTGTTTGCGATGGCCTGTCGTGTGAGATGGCTGGCGCAAAGACGCTGCTCGATAAGTTGCCCAAGATACTCGGCAAGGATGTTCGGGTCATTGCTGCGCCATGTGTCGGACGCTGTGAACAGGCTCCGGTGGCAGTGGTCGGTCAAAATCCGGTCATCGGAGCCACATGCGACGCCGTTGAGAAAACGGTCAAAGCTGCGGCCATCAAGCACACGCCCGAAGGCTTTATCGACCATGCCGCTTATCTGGCTGCTGGTGGCTATGCATTGTTGAAGGATTGCATCTCCGGCAAGCACGATATCGAATCCGTCATCACAACCATGGAGACCTCAGGCCTTCGCGGTCTGGGTGGCGCAGGTTTTCCAGCAGGCCGCAAATGGCGCATCGTTCGTGCTGAGGCGGGCCCTCGCCTGATGGCCGTCAATATCGATGAAGGCGAGCCCGGCACATTCAAGGACCGGGTCTATCTTGAGCGTGACCCGCACCGTTTTCTCGAAGGCATGCTGATCGCCGCCTGGGCTGTCGGTATTGACAAAATCTACATCTACCTGCGTGACGAATACCATGGCTGCAGAGCCATGCTGGAATCCGAGTTGCAAAAGCTGCGTGCTGCAGCACCGATGGCAGGCATGCCCGAAATTTTCTTGCGCCGCGGGGCCGGTGCCTACATCTGCGGCGAAGAATCCGCCATGATTGAATCCATCGAAGGCAAGCGCGGCATGCCTCGCCTGCGCCCCCCCTATGTGGCACAGGTAGGTTTGTTTGGTCGCCCCACGCTGGAGCACAATTTCGAAACCCTGTTCTGGGTGCGTGAGATCCTCGAAAAAGGTGGCGACTGGTTCACCTCCCACGGCAGGAATGGCCGCAAAGGCTTGCGCTCATTTTCCGTCTCTGGCCGGGTTCGCAGTCCAGGCGTCAAACTCGCCCCTGCCGGCATCACGATTCAGGAGTTGATCGACGAACACTGCGGTGGCATGCTGGAAGGTCAAACCTTCTATGCGTACCTGCCAGGCGGGGCTTCGGGGGGGATTCTGCCAGCCTCGATGAACAACATTCCGCTGGACTTTGACACCTTGCAACCCTATGGTTGCTTCATCGGCTCTGCCGCCGTGATGGTGCTCTCGGACAAGGACACTGCGGTGGGTGCAGCGCGCAACCTCATGCAGTTCTTCAAGCACGAGTCCTGCGGTCAATGCACGCCCTGCCGCAACGGTACAGCCAAGGCGGCCGACCTGATCGATAAGCCCAAATGGGATCTGGCCTTGCTGGCAGACCTCTCCAACGTGATGCGCGACGCGTCGATCTGCGGCCTGGGACAAGCTGCGCCGAACCCGGTCGACTGTGTTGTCAAGTATTTCCCGCACGAGCTGGCCTGAGCCCCGTCGGACACCGAGGAACATCATGAACGCGATTACCAGACTAGAAGCGGCCCAACTAGATGCGCCACTTGTCACTTTTGAACTCAACGGCAAGGAAGTGAGCGGAAGATCTAGCGAGACGCTGATCCAGATTGCCAAACGGGTCGGGGTGGAGATTCCCCACCTTTGCTACAAAGAGGGCATGGAAACTGCCGGTAACTGCCGGGCCTGCATGGTGGAGATCAATGGCGAGCGGGTATTGGCACCGTCGTGCTGCCGCACTCCAACCACTGGCATGAAAGTCGTCAGCAACAGTGAACGTGCCCTAGCTTCACAAAAAATGGTTCTCGAACTGCTACTGTCCGACATGCCGGAGACAGCCTACACGCGCGAGAACGAGGTAGACCAGTGGGCCCGAAAACTGGCTGTCGGCAAGCCACGCTTCGAGGCGCGCAAGCAGGTCAAACAGGACATTTCCCACCCGGCCATTGCCGTGAACCTGGATGCCTGCATACAGTGCACCCGCTGCCTGCGTGCCTGCCGGGATGAGCAGGTCAACGACGTCATCGGGCTTGCTTTCAGAGGTGATCACGCCAAGATCGTATTCGACATGGATGACCCCATGGGCACCTCCACGTGCGTGGCCTGCGGTGAATGTGTTCAGGCCTGCCCTACCGGTGCGCTCATGCCTGCGCGGGACGCTGCACTCGCAGTTCCCGACAAGCAGGTCGAGTCAGTCTGCCCGTATTGCGGCGTAGGCTGTCAGCTGACCTACAACGTCAAGGACAACAAGATTCTCTATGTCGAGGGACGGGATGGCCCGGCCAACCATGGCCGGCTCTGTGTCAAGGGACGCTATGGCTTCGACTACGCCAATCACCCGCAGCGCCTGACCAAGCCACTGATCCGCCGCGCCGATGCCCCCAAGCAGGGTGACTTCAGCATGGACCCGGATCGGGTCATGGACGTGTTTCGCGAAGCCACCTGGGAAGAAGCACTTGAAGTGGCCGGCGGAAAGCTGCGTCAGATCCGCGATCAACACGGCAAGAAATCACTGGCTGGTTTCGGCTCCGCCAAAGGCAGCAATGAAGAGGCCTACCTGTTCCAGAAGCTCGTGCGTACAGGATTTGGCAGCAACAATGTGGACCATTGCACGCGCCTGTGCCATGCATCGTCCGTAGTGGCCTTGCTCGAAGGCATTGGTTCCGGGGCAGTCTCCAACCCAGTGATGGATGTGGTCAAGGCCGAGGTGGTCATCGTCATCGGCGCCAACCCCACTGTCAATCATCCGGTGGCAGCGACCTGGATCAAGAATGCTGTCAAAAATGGCACCAAACTCGTGGTATGTGATCCACGCCGTTCGGACATGGCCCGCATGGCACACCGCTTCCTGCAGTTTAAGCCGGATACCGATGTCGCCATGCTCAATGCCATGATGCATGTGATCGTGAATGAGAATCTGGTGGACAAGGACTTCATTGCCAGCCGCACCATCGGCTTCGAAGACTTGCGCAAGAATGTCGAGGGTTACAGCCCAGAAGCCATGGCTCCGATTTGTGGCATCGACGCAGAGACCATCAAGTATGTGGCCCGGCTCTATGCAAGCTCCAAGGAATCCATGATCCTCTGGGGCATGGGAATTTCCCAGCACGTTCACGGCACCGACAATGCACGCTGCCTGATTGCGCTGGCCTTGATGACGGGCCAGATCGGCCGCCCCGGTACGGGTCTGCACCCCCTGCGTGGCCAGAACAATGTGCAGGGTGCTTCGGATGCAGGTTTGATTCCGATGATGTATCCGGATTACCAGAAGGTGTCGGATCCCGAGGTTCAAGCCCGCTTTGAGTCGGCCTGGAAACTTCAGCCGGGAACGCTGGACAGCCAGCCGGGCCTGACCGTGGTGGAGGTCATGCATGCCATCAAAAAGGGGGACATCCGAGGCATGTATGTCATGGGTGAGAACCCGGCCATGTCCGATCCCGATGCCAACCATGCAAGGGAATCTCTTGCCGCGCTCGATCACCTGGTCGTACAGGATATCTTCCTGACCGAGACCGCCTACCTGGCCGATGTCGTACTACCTGCAAGTGCGTTCCCGGAGAAAAATGGCACGTTCACCAACACGGACCGCCTCGTGCAGATGGGACGTCAAGCCCTCAATCCGCCAGGCGATGCCAAGCAGGACCTGTGGATTATTCAACAGATTGCTGCGCGCCTTGGTCTGGACTGGAATTACAAACACGTGTCAGAGGTCTTTGACGAAATGCGCCACACCATGCCCAGCATTGGCGGCATCACCTGGGATCGTCTGGAACGCGAGCATGCGGTAACGTACCCCTGCATGGCCGAAGGCGATCCTGGCCAGTCGGTGGTTTTCGTTGAGGACTTCCCCAGGGAGTCAGGCCGTGGCCGCTTTGTTCCAGCAGACATCATTCCCGCGAATGAGCGACCGGATACCGATTACCCGATGGTGCTCATCACAGGACGCCAGTTGGAGCATTGGCACACGGGCAGCATGACACGGCGCGCCACCGTGCTGGATGCCATCGAACCCGATCCGATTGCCCTGATCCACCCACTGGATCTGGCCGACTTGAATGCCCAGCCAGGTGACCTGATCACGCTCGAATCGCGCCGGGGTGCTGTCACGCTTTATGCAAGAGCAGACGACAGTTCACCGCGCGGCGCCATTTTTGTGCCCTTCTGCTACTACGAGGCAGCGATCAACAAATTGACCAATTCTGCGCTTGATCCGTTTGGAAAAATTCCCGAGTTCAAGTACTGTGCAATCCGCATCCGTCTCGGCGGCGACTCACCTGCTCAAAGCAGCTATGGCGGTGGCATGGCATTGGATCGGCAAGCGCAAACGCAATGACATCTGCTCGATGGCATGCAGGGCAGTGGGCTTTCCCCTGCCCGGGCATGCCGCACCACTATCACCCCCGCTATACGCCTTCATCAGGCCCAAGGTTTA
This sequence comes from Gammaproteobacteria bacterium, assembly GCA_018815325.1. Taxonomy (GTDB): domain Bacteria; phylum Pseudomonadota; class Gammaproteobacteria; order Burkholderiales; family Burkholderiaceae_C; genus JAHIYE01. The sequence goes on from JAHIYE010000011.1 coordinate 25,626, forward strand.
CTGGACGGCGTGACTTCTTCTTCGTTCAGGATAGTAGGCCGGCATCTGTGTGACGTTATCGACGACCTTTGCACGTGACAAGGTCTGAGTGAACTGCTCAAATTCTTCGGCATCAATACCAGGAGAACTCAGGTAGCCCTGAAAGGCATCGCAGTGGAATTGCTCCAGACAGGCCTTCTGCTCGTCGGTCTCTACTCCTTCGGCAACCACCTTCAGCTTGAGCGCTCGCGCCATGCCGATGGTGGCACTGACGATGGCCCTGTCTCCCTCGTCCTCGGGCAGGCCCATGATGAATGACTGGTCAATCTTCAGCTTGGTAATCGGGAACTTCTTCAGGTAGGCCAGGCTGGAGTAGCCCGTACCAAAGTCATCGATGGACAGGCCTACGCCAAGTGCAGCCAAAGCGTGCAGGCGCCCCAGTGCTTCATGCGCATCCTTGACCAAAATCGACTCCGTGAGCTCCAGTTCCAGCAGCTTGGGATCAAGTCCTTCCGTGCGGAGTACGGAGGCGATGCGCTCGGCGAAATCGGTCTGCTGAAACTGCATGGCCGACACATTGATTGACACCACCACAGGCTCGCCTCGCTTCTCCCACAGTGCGGCCTGTCGAACTGCCTCTGTCAGAACCCAGTTGCCAATCGTGATGATGAGGCCAGACTCTTCCGCCAGCGGAATAAAGACCGCAGGCGAGATTTGGCCTAATTCAGGATCGTTCCACCGGATAAGCGCTTCGGCACAGATCATTTGGCCTGTCGCCATGGAAATCTGCGGCTGGTAATGAAGTTTGAACACGCCGCGCTCAATGGCATGACGCAGCGCATGGTCCATCTTCATGCGAGAGAGCATGTCCACCTGCATTTGCGGACGGTAGAAACTGAAGCTGCCACGGCCGCTGTCCTTGACGCGGTACATGGCCGTATCAGCATACTTGATCAACTCATCGAGCGACTTGCCGTCCTGAGGGTACATGGCGACGCCTATGCTGCATCCGACAGAAAAGCTCATGTCGTCGAGTTGGAACGGGCGTGCCAAGGCATCGAGCAAGCGCTGCGCAGCTATTTCTGCGCCTTGCGCATCAGCCACTTGCAGACAGATCACGAACTCATCGCCACCGAGCCGGCACAAGGTGTCAGCATCGCGCAGTGACTCATGCATGCGTTCTGCAACTTCCACCAGCACCCGGTCGCCAAATGCATGACCCATGGAGTCGTTGATATTCTTGAACCGGTCAAGGTCCAGGAACAGAATGGAGAATTGCCCTCCGCTAAGCTCGGCCATCGACAAGGCATAGTCAACCCGTTGGCTTAACAGCAAGCGATTGGGTACCCCCGTCAATGCATCGCTGTAGGCCAGCTCTTCAATGCGATTTTGAGCGGCCAGCTTCTCCGTCATGTCCTTGAGATAGCCGATCGTGTGCGAAACCGCACCGTCTGCGTCACGCACCAACACCCATGACACATCAACAGCGCACTGCGCTTGTCCCTCGGCGGCACGCCAGACTTCACCGTGCCAAAACCCCACCTCAGCCAGCTGCTGTTCAACGCTGAGCCAGAAGTCCGCATCATGCGTGTCCTGGAACAACTCCTTGGAGGAGTGCCCCAATAATTGCAGCTGTGTGCAACCCACCAGGCTTTCGCAGGCAGGGTTAATCGCCTCAATCCTGAAATCAGGTCCAGTCACAAAAATGGGATCCGGGCTGGCTTCAAATACCTTGGCAGCCAAGCGCATGCCCGATTCGGCCTTGACGCGCTCTGAAATATCACGGAAAGAATATACGCGGCCAGACAATCGTCCACGGCTGTATTTGGGAACCGTGACGCGCTCCACCACGCGACCGCAGCGCAGCACCAGCACATCACGGGTTTCGTTCACCGGATCGGCCGCGATGGCGAGCAGTCGCCGTGCATAGTCCCTGGGATTGATCACACGGCTCGCGAGGTGAGCGTAGAGAGCCTTGTCGTTGCGGTTCAACAGCAGCTCTTCCGGAACGTCCCAGATTTTCGCAAAATTCCTGTTGTAGTTGCGTATCTCGCCAAAGAGATTACATACCAGAATGCCATCGGCTGATGAATCCAGCGTAGCACTGAGCTCGGCAATCAGGATTTCCAGCTCATCCTCGTTCTTTCTTTGCGTACTGAGATCCCGCAGTCCGACGACATAAACCTGCTTGTTGTCGTCTGTACTGATCCGGCAGACACGACGCTCCACCCGAACCACGCTGCCATCGTCACAGCGCAGAAAACTGTCCGAATGAATGCTTTCTGCCAGGCCAGACTGAACATCTTTCCAGAAGTAATGATCTTCAGGTGAGGTCGTTAGCTCGGTGACTTTCTTGCCGACAATCTTTCTTGGCGCAGTTCCAATCAAGTCTGCGGCCATGCGGTTGACGGCCAGCAAACGCAAACTGTCGGCATCAACCAGCAGGACGGATTCAAGCAGGCCTTCGATCAAATGAGTCCAACCCCGTGAAATCAAGCTCTGGCCTCCATCACTGCAGGGTCAATGGCTTGCTCGAAAAAGTAGCAATAGCGCTGGCGGGGCAAGAGATAGTCCATCACCTCACGCCCCATCTGCCCCTGCTTGAGGCTGCGGCGGATACTGAGACCGGTCGCCTCACTTTGCTCCAGGTCCAGAACCAAGGCTGCATGCCTGGGAACCGCAGGCTCATAAACCAGCACAGAAGGCTTCAAGGGGCGTGAAGCATTGACCGACACAACCATGGCATAGCGCTCATCGGTCAACTGGATCATTGAGCCTGGCGGGTAGATGCCCATCATGCGCACAAAGGTGTTGAGGACCCGCTCATCGAAACATGACTTGAACTGGGTATAGATCAATGCAAGCGCATCATGCGGTGTCAGGTTGGACACCGGCTGATCAGGGTTGCAGAGATTGTCGTAACGGTTCACCAGCGCAAGGACTTTTCCGAGCAAGGATATCTGGTCGCCCTTGAGTTGGGCCGGAAACCCCGTGCCGTCGCACATTTCATGGTGTTCGGCCATGGCTTGCAAAGCCTTGTCCGGCAGCGCCATGCTTGTGCCTTGTGCCACGCTCTGCTTCACATGCGCCTGGTAAACCTGATGTTCTGGTGTGCCGGGATCTTCTTCCAGCCATCGCAGCCGCACCCCCGTTCTCACCTTGCCCATGTCATGCAGCAAGGCAGCCATCCCCAAGTCACAAAGGTCTTCCTGAGGCAGGTTCAGGGCACGACCGAGCAACAAGGCAATGACGGTGACATTGACCGGGTGGGTCGTAGACCGGTCACCCTGCCCTGATGACAAGAGACGAATGGCGGTTTCACCGTAGTTGGACATCTCATCAACCAGTCCATTGATCAATGCATGCGACTGCGCCAGCGCACTCTGAGGTTGCGCTGAAACCCGCTCAATAACCTCCAGATAGAGTCGGTTGGCCTCGCCGAATCGACGCTCACAGACCTGCAACCGGCGCTGCTGCGATGCGATCAGTTCACTGCGTAGCATCGCAGGCCGATTGACTGAGTCACTGAGTGGCAGTGACACGGGTTCTGGCGGAAGCTTAGGGTCGGTTGACGACGGCCCTGACATGGCGGTGTCGCTTCGACTCGGGATGTAACGGATCAGCGTGAGACCGAGTCCACGTATGACCTCAATCTGATCACTGGAAGCAATCTTGAAACTACTTCGTGGAAACGGGTGGGACATCCATCCGAGTTCAAGCTCGATGAACATCCCCACACGGAGTTGCCCTGGCTCAATATATTCGGATTGCAGCGTCTGCTTCATGCCGATGACAGAAGGATACCTGGAATTTCACAGCCAAGACACTTGTACAAGTGACCCCATGTTTCAACACAGTCCTCTGCCAACGCTCACTCCTTCTTATTTTTTCGCAAAGCTCTCTTTTTTAATCCCGCCAGTTGCCAGCGTGGATCTAAAACTTTGTTGCAGCACAACTTCAACATTTACATATTTCTATCGTAAGTAGCGCAACCAGATGAATCATAGCGTCAACAAAACCTTGCTCTCATGAAAACCCGATCTACAACTCTGAAGATGTGCATTCAGAGCCTTGGAAGCAGACCTATGTGGTTAGCATGCAACGATCCATGGCTTGGGTATTTGCGACAGGCTTAAAACCCCGGGGAAATGTAACAAAAAATGCCGCTTTAGCAGTCAGGGAAATATGGCTAAAGACACACATTGAGAATCGTCGGCATGCGGAATATCGACCTGTTTTTCATCGCGACATAAACACCCTCAGCGGAAAACAATATGCTCCTGGGGGAGAGCAGCGGGCGGGTCATGCCCGCCTGGAAAAAATCGTCCGTACAGAAAACAAAAAGCCTGGCCGACAGTTGTCGGTCAGGCCCCGTGATGTCGCTAATGCTCGCTCAACCCATGTGCAAGCCACCATTGACAGAGAAGTCGGCTCCGGTAGAGTAGCCCCCCTCCTCTGAGGCCAGCCAGGCAATGATGGAAGCAATTTCGCTGGGCTCGCCCAACCGCTTCACCGGGATCGTCGCCACGATCTTGTCCAGCACATCCTGACGGATCGCCTTGACCATGTCAGTGCCAATATAGCCCGGGCTCACTGTGTTCACGGTCACGCCCTTGCTCGCCACTTCCTGTGCCAGCGCCATGGTAAAGCCATGCAGACCGGCCTTGGCAGTGGAATAGTTCACCTGACCAAACTGCCCCTTCTGTCCATTGACCGAACTGATGTTGATGATGCGTCCCCAGTTGCCATCGATCATGCCCTCGATGACCTGCTTGGTCACATTGAACATGCTGTTGAGGTTGGTGGAGATCACCGCATCCCAGTCCGCCTTGCTCATCTTGCGAAACTGGCCATCACGCGTGATGCCTGCATTATTCACCAGCACAGACACAGGCCCATGCTCCGATTTCACCTTGTCAAAGGCCGAGACCGTGGAATCCCAGTCGCCCACATTGCCAACCGAGGCATAAAAGGTGAATCCCTGAGCCTTTTGCTCGACCAGCCATTTCTCGTGATCACGGGTAGGGCCGCAACCTGCAATGACCTTGAAGCCATCCGTATGCAAGCGCTGGCAGATAGCCGTTCCGATGCCGCCCATGCCACCGGTGACATATGCAATTTTTTGACTCATATTGTTCTCCTCTTTCGTTTTAAAATACTATCAAATTAATAGCTTAATACGCATATTTCATAAGGGTTATAAGCCAATACAATGCCTAACCCTGGGAAGTGCAAGCCATCATCCCGCTTTAGCGTTCAATGGTCAGGGCCACCCCCATACCCCCACCAATGCACAAGCTTGCAATGCCTTTTTTGGCATCACGTTTTTGCATCTCATGCAGGAGCGTAACCAGAATCCTGCAGCCAGACGCTCCAATCGGATGTCCGATGGCAATCGCGCCACCGTTGACATTGATCTTGCTCGTATCCCAGCCCATCTCTTTGTTGACGGCACATGCCTGGGCGGCAAAGGCCTCATTGATTTCCAGCAAATCGAGGTCCGCCGGCTTCCAGCCTGCGCGTTGCAGGGCTTTCTGCGAGGCAGGCACAGGGCCCATGCCCATGTAGGCGGGGTCCAGTCCTGTGGATGCAAAGCTGGCAATGCGGCCCAGCGGCTTGAGACCCAGCGCTGCCGCCTTCCTGGCCGTCATGACCATCACGGCTGCTGCACCATCATTGATGCCAGACGCATTGCCAGCTGTAACGCCACCCGCCTTGTCAAACGCCGGACGAAGGCCAGCCAGCGCTTCTGCATTGGTTTTCTTGTTGACAAACTCATCGCTGTCAAAGATGACTGGATCACCCTTGCGCTGGGCAATGCTGAACGGCACGATCTCGTCCTTGAAGCGCCCCGCATCCTGAGCTGCCGCAGCCTTTTGCTGACTCGCCAGTGCAAATGCATCCTGCATGTCCCGGCTGATGGCGTATTTTTTGGCCACGTTTTCCGCCGTGATGCCCATGTGGTACTGGTTGTAGACGTCCCACAGACCATCCACGATCATGGTGTCGATCAATTTCCAGTCACCCATGCGCTGGCCATCACGCGATCCCGGCAGTACATGGGGGGCCGCGCTCATGTTCTCCTGCCCCCCGGCAATCACGATCTCACTGTCGCCCCAAGCCACGGCCTGGGCCGCCAGCATTACCGCCTTGAGACCCGAGCCGCAGACAGCGTTGATGGTGAGCGCGGGGGTTTCCTGCGCCAGACCGCTTTTGATCACCGCCTGGCGCGCCGGGTTTTGCCCCACACCTGCGGCCAATACCTGCCCCAGGATGACCTCGCCCACCTGATCGGCAGCGACACCCGTACGTGCGAGTAACTCCTTGATCACGGCAGCACCCAGTTCTGTGGCCGGTGTCTTGGCCAAAGTGCCGCCGAATTTGCCAACTGCTGTACGGGCCGCAGAAACGATGACGATATCTTCCATGTCCATTCTCCTGTTATCAGCTTTGATCAAGCCTTTTGTTTCACATAACGACCGGGCGCCGCTTCGATAGCCTTGTATTTGCCCCGCCCATAGGTTTTGGGTGCAGCAATTTGCTTGCCAGCATGGGGCTTGAGCCAATTGGACCAGTCTGTCCACCAACTGCCCGGATGTTCCTTGGCCCCCTCCAGCCATTGCTCAAGCGTTTTCGGCAGCTTGCCATCGGCACGTATCCAATGGCTGCGCTTGTTTTTGGCTGGCGGGTTGATGACTCCGGCGATGTGACCAGAAGCCCCCATGACAAAGCGCTTTTTACCCGGCAACACCTGGGTAGACGCATAAGCACCGCCAATAGGCACGATGTGGTCCTCCCGCGAGCCATAGATGTACACCGGGATGTCCACCTTGCGCAGGTCGACTTTTTCGCCGCACACCGTGGTCTTGCCCGGCTTGATGAGATTGTTCTCCAGATAGGTATTGCGCAGGTACCACGCATAAAACGGGCCGGGCAAATTGGTGGAGTCGCTGTTCCAGTAGAGCAGGTCAAAGGCGGGCGGAGTTTCACCCTTGAGGTAGTTGCCCACCACATAGTTCCAGACCAGATCATTGGGGCGCAGGAAGCTGAAGGTCGAAGCTAGATCCTGGCCTTTCATCAAGCCTCCCTTCCCCATTTCCATCTCGCGGTATTTGACAAACCCCTCGTCAATGAACACATCCAGGATGCCGGTGTCACTGAAATCCAGCAGCGACGTCAGAAAGGTAGCACTCGCCACAGGCTTCTCGCCGCGTGTAGCGAGCACGGCCAACGCTGTCCCCAGGATCGTGCCACCGACACAAAACCCCAGTGCGTTGATGGTGTCTGCCTTCGTGATGTCGCGGGTAACACTGATCGCCTGGATGGCAGCATCCTCAATGTAATCGTCCCAGGTTTTGTTCGCGAGTGACTCATCCGGATTGCGCCAGCTCACCACGAAGGTGCGATGCCCTTGCGACACGCAATAGCGGATAAGCGAGTTTTCTGGCTGTAAATCCAGAATGTAGTATTTATTGATACAGGGTGGAATCAGCAAGAAAGGTTTTTCAAATACTTTTGGCGTCAACGGCTTGTATTCAATCAACTGAAACAACTCGTTCTCGAACACCACCGCCCCCTCGGTGGTTGCCACGTTCTTGCCAACCTCAAACAGGCTCTCGTCAGTCATTGACACATGCCCCTGCTGCATGTCATGCAGCAGGTTTTGCATGCCCTTGGCAATACTCTCGCCCTGGCTCTCGATGGCCTTTTGCTGGGCCTCGGCATTGAAAGCCAGAAAGTTGCTCGGCGCAGACGCCGCCAGCCACTGCTCAATCGCAAAGTGGATCCGGGCTCGGGTTTTCTCGTCAGCCTGCACCGCATCTGACAAGCCCTTCAAGGCTCGGGCATTCATCTGGTATACAGCAGCTGAATAAGCCGCCATCGGGTTTTCGCTCCAGGCCTGCGAGGCAAATCGTTTGTCGCTTTTGTCCAGCGCCACTTGCTGCTCCGGGCGCCACAATCTCATGGCGTCTTCCATGTATTGCTTTTGCAATGCCTGCAATTTATCTGGAGAAAATGTCAGCGTCGGCAGCTCCCCCGCTCCAGATATATTCGCTGCATGCTGCTGATCCAGCGGATGGAAAGAATGCAACGCTTTAGCCCAGCCATCCCCCACAACCTGCTGGAATTGCTGGGCCATCTGGGCCATGAAGTCCGGTGAGTCCTGCTTCACACTGTCTCCTTGCGCTGTAAATTGTTCCTTGTGGCAACAGTATGTCAGGTTCACAAGCGAACCGTAGAGTCCGTACCTTAAACTTGATCTACCATGTACCTAATTCCTATCGCCTGGCTCTATGTTGCCCTCATGATGGGCATCGCCGAAGCGAATCACTCCAACGGCACCGTTCTCGGCGGCCTGTTGACCTTTGTACTCTATGGACTGGGGCCAGTGGCATTGGTGCTTTACCTAATGGGGTCGCCTGCCAGGCGCCGTGCCATCAAAGCCAGGGAGGTGGCCGAGCTTGCCGCCTACCAAGCACAGCAGAAACTGCCCCCGAATAGCGAAGCTGCCCAGGCGGCCCCACTCGGGTTAACCCAGCCAGATGCTGGCAGCCATACGCCCCGTGATGCCGCTCCGCCGGTAGGAGAAAAACCTTGAGGGATTGCTCACTGTGCACCAGGGGCGACTCCCGTCATTTCCATAAACTTCGGTAATGCCCAAGGCCTGTAGTCGCTGACGCGCCAGACCCGGTAAATTGGCCAGCCACTTGTTTTGTGGCAACGGCGCAAAACACTGGCTCGCATGGGCCTGATGCAGCACGAAGGCCGCCTTGACCTCGGGACCGACCTCAAACACATCCGGCCCAATACAAGGCCCCAGCCACGCTATCTTTTTTGAAGCAACATCCACCCTTCCCGCAAGGGCTGGAGACTGAAAATCTGCAAACAGTGACTCCAGCACGCCATGCCCATCGGTGCCCGCCAAACCACGCCAGCCCGCATGCGCTGCAGCCACGAAACTGCCCCGCTCATCCGTCAACAGAATGGGCAGGCAATCTGCCACCATGATGGTGCATGCAACACCCTGCTGGCTGGTGATGCTGGCATCCCCCACACTGCCGTGCGGGGTCTTGTCCGTCAGGGCAAGCACCACCGTGCCATGCACTTGCGACAGAAACACGGGCTTGGCGCCAATAGCCTTATGGAACACAGCGCGATTGGACCCCACATCGAGCGGATGATCTCCCACGTGATCGCCGAAGTTGAGCGAGGCATAGGGTGCCACCGACTGACCTCCCGTGCGGGTCGTGCAAACCGCATGTACATGAGGCGGCACCGGCCACTGCGGAATCAGCCAATCAGGATTCAACGCAACACCTTCAAGCCTCGTAGTCCGGGCAGTTGGAGGGCTGTGCCTTTTGGAAAGCCTCCAGTTTCATGCTCGCCTCAAAAGCGGCCATGGTCAGAGGCAAACCTTCCAGATTTACATCAAAACGCTTGCCATTGAAGATTTGCGGCACCAGACAGCAATCTGCCAGCGTCGGTGTGTCTCCGTAGCAGTACATCGAGGGGGCAAGTTTTGCTTCTCGACGTAGCAGCGCGAGGGCTTCAAGCTGCCGCTCAAAGCTCTCAAGCCCTTCGCGCACCCAGTGGCGGTACCAGGTGTTCTTGGCCTCTTCGTCCACCTTGAGTTGCTTGACAAGGTACTTGAGTACCCGCAGGTTGTTCAGCGGATGTATCTCACAGGCTATCGACTGTGCCAGCGCCCTCACCCGGGCCCGCTCCAGCGCCCCTTTGGGGAGCAAGGCCGGTGCAGGGTGGGTTTCGTCGAGGTACTCCATGATGGCCAGCGACTGCGTCAATCTTTGCCCATCCGATTCCAGCAAAGGCACCAACTGGTCTGGCGATACTTCGGCGTAAGTCGCCAACTTGTGATCTCCGCGCGCCAGATGCACCGACAGGTACTCGTAATCCAGCCCTTTGAGCGCCATGGCGATACGCACCCGGAAAGAAGCGGAAGAGCGAAAGTAGTTGTAAAGCTTCATGGCATAGAGGATAAACCTGAAACTTGCATTTTTGCGGTAGCAACTTTCCCCTGGCTGCCTGCTCATCCAGAAATTAGCCTTCGATGAAAATACCGTCCACTGAGTCAGCTTCCTGGCCTCCCTGGCTAGGTGACCATGCGCACAATCGCTGGCCGACGCACTATTTCTCCATCATCAAGGGTTGATTTCGGCAGCCTTTGCTGCTGGGCGCTGTGCAGTTGAACCTAGATGAAGGTGGTGTCCTGGCGTCATTCAGCCAGGGCGGAACCACTAGGCTAGACTTGCTGGCTCACAGCACAACCATCAGGAGACACCCATGATTCTTGAACTTGCCGACATCCGCATTCAACCAGGCCAGAACGCAGCTTTTGAAGAAGCCATCCAACGTGGCCTCCAGACTGTCATCCCCAAGGCCAAGGGGTTTCAAGGCTTCAAGGTCAACAAAGGGATTGAGAGCCCCGAGCGCTATATCCTGCAAATCTTCTGGGACACGCTGGAAGACCACACGGTAGGTTTTCGGCAGTCCCCCGCCTTCACCGAGTGGCGTGCGATCGTGGGGCCTTTCTTTGCAGCCCCACCGGTCGTGGAGCACTTCGAACTGCTGGCCAAATCAGCCTGATGACTCCTGGGCACCTTCGTGCCCCGACACCAGCTTGCCCAGCAAGGCAAGCAGCTGTTCACGCTCACCCGCATCCAGTGGCCCAAGAATGCGGCTCTGCACCTTGCCAACCACGCGCTTCATCTTCTTGGCGGCTGCTTCGCCATCGGCGGTCAGCCACAAGAGCTTGCGACGCCGGTCCAGTTCATCGGGTACTCGCCGAATCCAGCCTTTTGCCTCCAGTCGTCCGATCACCGAGCCCGAAGTTGCAGCATCAAATGCCACCTGACTGGCCAGTGTCACCTGATCCACCCCCGGGGCATCCATCACCGCATTGAGGATGGCGAACTGCACAGGCGTCACGTCAAAATCCGCCGTCTCCTCCATGAAAACAGCCACAGCAAACTGATGCGCTCGGCGAATCAGGTGTCCCGGTGCATGTTTGAAGTCAAAGCTTTGAGCCATGCCTGCAGTTTATCCATATAACCTTCAGGATGATTCACTTGCCATTACCTTATTGATATGTATACTTATCAAACGTCCGGCCTTGCGCAATAAAACCCGGGCTGGAAGATGAATTGACAAGTTGCCCCTTTTACCCGGGGTGAAGGCATCGACTGCATCCGTCAGGCCAGATCAGACAAGCCATTCACTCACATGAAGGAAGTCGCATGAATGCTCCACACCCTACGGCCCAGCAGCGCCAACAGCTCTACCAGGACATGTCTCCGCACAACCTGACCCCCCTGTGGGAGGTTTTGCATGCTCTTGTACCCACCTCCCCCTCGTCCCCATGTGCTCCAGCGCTATGGAAATATGAGCACGTAAGACCCTATTTGAAACGGGCAGGTGAAGTGATTACTGCCGAAGAGGCGATCCGCCGGGTCCTGATTCTGGAGAATCCAGCCCTGCGCGGCCAGTCGGCTATCACCCAGTCCCTCTATGCCGGACTACAGCTTATTTTGCCAGGCGAGATCGCCCCCAGCCACCGCCACACCCAGAGCGCACTGCGCTTTATCGTCGAGGGCTCAGGTGCCTACACGGCAGTGGATGGCGAGCGCACCACCATGCACCCGGGTGACTTCATCATCACCCCCAAATGGACCTGGCACGACCATGGCAATGAGGCCAGTGAGCCCGTGGTCTGGCTCGACGGGCTGGATATCCCGATGATCCGCTTCTTCGATGCAGGCTTCGCCGAGAACAATACAGAAAAATCCCAGACCGTGTCGCGGACAGAAGGCAGCAGTTTTGCCCGCTATGGCCACAACATGGCCCCTGTGCGGGGTGATGCCCCGTTTGGCGGCACATCACCGATCTTCAACTATCCCTATGCACGCAGCCGCGAGGCACTGCATCAACTGGAGCGCGATACACCGCTTGACCCCTGGGACGGATTCAAGCTGCGGTACGTCAACCCGGCCACAGGCGGATCTCCCATGCCAACACTGGGTACCTTCATGCAGCGCCTGCCCGCAGGCTTCGAAGGCAAAGCCAGTCGACAAACCGATGGTGCCGTCTACAGCGTGGTGGAAGGTGCGGGTACTGCGTATATCGAATCGCCTTCGGGTTCGGTACGATTCGATTTTGAGGCCCGTGATCATTTCGTGGTGCCATCGTGGCAAACTGTGCGATTCCAGTCCCCCAGCGGATGTGTACTGTTCAGTTTTTCAGACCGTCCAGTGCATCAGGCACTGGGCATACATCAAGAAGAAAGGCTTTCATGAGCTTCGTCATCACTCCTCCGGCCACCGTGTCCGTCCCTGTTGTCGGCAGCAAGGACCGCTTTCCGGTCAACCGGCTCTATTGTGTGGGCCGCAACTATGTGGAGCACGCCAAAGAGATGGGCTTCACCGGCCGTGAGCCGCCTTTCTTCTTCATCAAGCCCTCCGACAACTGCCTGGTTCTCGAGGCGGGAGAAACCGGCACGCTGCACTACCCCAGCCTGACCAAGGATTTCCACCATGAGATCGAATTGGTTGCAGCCATTGGCGTAGGCGGCAAGAACATCAAGGCAGCTGACGCCAAGAAGCACATCTATGGCTATGCTGTCGGCCTGGACATGACACGACGTGACCTGCAGGGCGAACAGAAAAAACTCGGACGTCCCTGGTGCATCGGCAAGACGTTTGACGAGGCCGCACCGATCGGCCCCATTACCCCTGCCGCACAGGCCGGTGATGTGGAGAACGCCGAGATCTACGTACAGGTCAACGGCAAGGACCGCCAGCGCAGCAACGTCAACAAGCTGATCTGGAACATCGGTGAAATCATCGAACACCTGACCACCGCATGGGAACTGAAGCCTGGAGACCTCATTTACACTGGCACGCCTGAAGGTGTCGCCGCCGTTGTAGCAGGCGACACACTGGTCGGTGGCGTCAGCGGGCTTGAGTCCATTAGCGTCAAAGTCGTTTGATCTGATATAGAGCAGACCCAGAGCTGCCGGAGATGAGATTGAAATTTCTTGAGAACCTGGCAAAGTTCAGTGCCATCCTGGCGGGTCTGCTCCTCACCTCCATCACCCTGATGACCTGCCTCAGCTTGCTGGGACGGAACACCACGGGGATGACGCTGGTGGGAGATTTTGAGCTCACCGCCATGACGGCAGGCGCCACCATTGCACTGTTCCTCCCCTGGTGCCAAATCAAGCGCGGCAACATCATCGTGGACTTCTTCACAGCCCGGGCAAGTGCACGAACCAATGCGATGCTGGATCGTCTGGGTGCGCTGCTACTGGGTCTGGTGATGGTGCTGCTGACCTGGCGCACATTTCTGGGCGGGCTCAACGCCTGGAACACACAGTCCAGCAGCATGATGCTCGGCTTTCCGGAGTGGATCGTGTATTGCTTCATGGTCCCCCCGATTGCCCTCACGGCCCTGATTGGCCTGTGGCAGGCAGCCATGGGTCTTGAAGCAGAGGCAGGCACATGAGTCCGCTGGCCCTGACCCTGATGATTTTCGCCATCATGCTGTTATTGATGGCCCTGCGCACACCGATCGCCATTGCCATGTTCGTCGCAGGCAGCGTAGGCTATGTCACACAGGCAGGCTGGTTGCCTTTGTCCTATTTTCTCAATGCACAGGCATTCGCCCGCTTCGCCAGCTATGACCTGTCCGTCATCCCGCTGTTCATATTGATGGGCCACTTTGCGACACAGGGCGGTATTTCAAAAGCGCTTTTTGGCTTTGCCAGCGCAATCATGTCGCGCTTCCGCGGTGGCTTGGCCATGGCCGCCGTGATGGCCAGCGCAGCCTTTGGGGCCATCTGCGGCTCCTCTGTGGCAACCGCGGCCACCATCACGTCAGTGGCCCTACCCGAGATGAAGCGCCACGGCTATTCGGGGCGCCTGTCCACCGGCACGCTAGCCGCCGGCGGCACACTTGGCATTCTCATTCCACCCTCTGTGCCCCTGGTCATCTATGCCATTCTGGCCGAGCAAAACATCGCCAAGCTCTTCGCTGCTGCCATGGTGCCGGGCCTGATTGCCATGGTGGGCTACATGATTGCCATTGCTATCTATGTTCGCCTGGTGCCTGGTCATGCACCCGAAAAAGATGTTGTCCAAGAGAAGATCACTGTCAAATCATTGCTCGGTGTCGTTCCCATCGGGATCATTTTCCTGATCGTGTTTGGCGGGATTTATGGCGGTCTCTTTTCACCGACCGAAGGAGCAGCCGTGGGAGCTGCCTCTACCTTCGTAGCCGCTTTGCTCAAGCGAGAGCTGACATTCGAAAAAATCAAGCTGTGCTTCTACGCGACCGCTGAAGGCTCAGCCATGATCTTCATGATCTTCATCGGCGCAGACATGATGAATGCTGCGCTGGCATTGACGCAAGTGCCCAACCAGCTGGCCAGTCTCGTTGCCTCGTGGGGGCTGTCACCCATTCTGGTTGTCTCCTTCATCATGCTGTTCTACGTGGTGCTGGGTGCGGTGATGGATGAGTTATCCATGATTCTGCTGACCATCCCGATCTTTTTCCCGATGGTCATCGGGCTGGATTTCGGCATGCCACGTGAGTCGGTCGCCATCTGGTTCGGCATCATGGTGCTGATGACAGTGGGCTTTGGCCTGCTGGCTCCACCGGTCGGTCTGAATGTGTATGTGGTCAACGGCATTGCCAAGGATGTTCCCATCGCCGAGAGCTACAGGGGCGTTATGCCGTTTTTGATAAGTGATGTCATACGCACCCTGCTGCTGCTGTTTTTCCCGGCCATCTCTTTGTGGCTGGTGAAGTTCATAGGGTGAGGGTTAGCCCCAAAGCCTGAGTCGCATGATTTCCGGTAAGTTAGGGGTCTGACATAAAAAGGAGACCCAGATGATCCAGCGTCGCACACTTCTCAAATCAGGTGCCGTAGCCGCCGTGCTTGGCGCCCCGGCCTTGAGCGGATTGGCCCAGCAGGCCGTTACATTGAAGTTTCACACCTTCATGTCACCCATGTCCGCTGTCTGGCTGGGCATGCACAAACCCTGGATGGAGAAGGTCGAAAAGGAGTCCGGTGGCCGCATCAAGTTCGAGGCCTATCCTGCCATGCAACTTGGTGGCACCCCGGTACAACTTTACGATCAGGCCAAAGACGGCGTGGTCGATATCGTGTGGACCCTGCCTGGCAACACAGCAGGCCGTTTTCCGCGGATTGAGGTTTTCGAACTGCCATTCATCATGAACAATGCCGAGGCAACCTCCAAGGCCTATTGGGAATATGTGCAGACCATGGCCCCCGATGAGTTCAAGGATACCCATGTGCTGGCCCTGCATGTGCATGGGCCCGGCATGTTCCACTCCAAGGACAAACTCATCAAGACCCCTGCAGACCTCAAGGGCCTCAAGGTTCGCGGTCCTACCCGGCAAGTCACCAAACTGCTGCAGGCCATCGGGGCTACTCCTGTCGGTATGCCGCTGCCGCAGATTCCGGATGCCCTGTCCAAGGGCACGATTGATGCCTGTGCAATTCCCTGGGAGGTCGTGCCAGCGGTCAAGGTGAATGAGTTGACCAAATTCCACAGCGAATTCCCCGCCAACAGCCCGGCCTTGTACACCACCACCTTCGTGATGACCATGAACAAGGCCAGGTACGAATCACTCGCGCCGGATCTCAAGAAAGTCATTGACAACAACTCCGGTCTTGCCACATCGGGATGGCTCGGTAAAACCCAGCAAGCCAACGATGTACCCGGCCGTAAAGTAACCGCAGAGGGAGGCGGCACGATCTATGCCATTACACCCTCCGACAGTCAGGAGTTCATCAAGCTCTCCAGCAATGTGGACGAGGAATGGGTTGCTGACATGAACAAGAAGGGCTTTGACGGCAAGAAACTTCTCGCCTCTGCCAAGTCATTGATTGCCAAACACGGCAAAGCCAGTTGACCCTAAGCTGATTGCAAGAAGGACTCCTCTGGAGTCCTTTTTTATTTTCGACTTACACTTCTGCTCATGCATCGCAGCCCGATCAAACACTGCAAGAATTGCGGAGCCTCTGTTGTTTACCGCGTCCCCGATGATGGCGACATCAAGCAACGTGCAGTCTGCCCCTCTTGCCAGCTCATTCATTACGAGAACCCCCTCAACGTCGTGGGTACGGTGCCCCACCTGGGCGACAGGGTGCTGCTCTGCAAGCGCAATATTGAACCACGCTGGGGCAAGTGGACACTGCCTGCTGGCTTCATGGAACTGGGGGAAACTACTTCAGAGGGAGCTGCGCGGGAAACTGATGAGGAGGCTGGGGCTGAAATCGAACTGGAAGGACTGTTCACCATCATCAACGTCGCGCGGGTGGGCCAAGTCCATCTGTTTTATAGAGCAAAACTACTGAGCGATAAGTTTGATCCTGGCCATGAAAGCCTGGAGGCCAGACTCTATGCCGAGCATGAAATCCCCTGGGATGAGATTGCCTTCAAAACAGTGAAGGAAACACTGGAGCTGTTTTTTGCCGACCGGCGTGCAGGTCACTTTCAGGTCCACCATCTGGACATTGCCTGATTCCCGAGCCTTCAGCTCCCTGATTCAACAATCTGATACATATTCGTCGCGCATTTCCAGCCATTGCGGCAATTGGATGGACGGTATAAACGACAATACCAACCACAGTTGGAAATCAATGCCGTCCTCAGCATTGTCTGAGGCATCACTATGAAACAAAGTATCTGGAATATCGACATCGGGCTAGTGTTCAAGCACTGGCTGCAGGATCTCTACGCCTTCATGCTTACGATTGTGACTTTCATGGCACTCTCGCTGCCCGTGGTCATACCAGGACTCATCCTCTGGTACATGGCAGGGTTTCCGCGGTTATTCTGATCTTTCCCCTTGCTCAAACAGCAATGGGTTTGCAGGCACATGCTTGCCACCCTATTTCCAAAATGAAAAAGGCCTCCGAGTATCGCTACTTGGAGGCCCTTAATCTGTCTAATGGTCGGTGTGAAAGGATTCGAACCTTCGACCCCTTGCACCCCATGCAAGTGCGCTACCAGGCTGCGCCACACACCGACAAGCCTCGAATTATAACCTGCCGAATTGCACTTTCCTCAATGGGAAGCCGAAAGCAGCTCACGAATCTCAAACAATTCGCGTCTTAGCAGCATGAGTTTCTCTGGTGCCATCTCCGATGGCTCTTCGAACTGGCTGTCACCGAAATCCTCCAGGTCTGAATCGCCTGACTCCGTGACCTCAACCCCGTCCAGCATGACCTCGCCATTACGTCGCTTGTCCCGCTCCGCCTGAAGCAACTCCTGCATCTTGTTGCGTGCACCGCTGATAGTGAAGCCTTGGTCATACAGCAGATCACGAATCCGGCGGATCATGAGCACTTCATTGTGCTGGTAGTAACGGCGGTTGCCGCGCCGCTTCATGGGCCGCAGCTGCGTGAACTCCTGCTCCCAATACCGTAGCACATGAGGCTTGACACCACAAAGCTCCGCCACTTCACCGATCGTGAAATAGCGTTTGGCGGGGATCGAGGGGAGAGCTTTCTCCATTGAAATCAATATGGTAGGAGAGAAAGCTGCTAGGTTACTCTAAGTCGCCCCGTCATGTAAAGGCTGTCTGAGAGCAGACCCGAAATAAAGTCCGGCTGACTTAATCGTGCAGCACTGGAGCAAGGCCTTCCATCTGGATTTGCTCCTTGAGTTTGTGGCTGGCATGAAAGGTCACCACCCTGCGCGCCTTGATGGGAATGGCCTCTCCGGTGCGCGGGTTGCGCCCTGGACGGGGGGCCTTGGTACGGATCTGGAAGTTACCGAAACCGGAGATCTTCACATCCACACCATCTACCAAACTATCGGATATCAGGTCGAAGAAGGCATCAATCATGTCCTTGGATTCGCGTTTGTTCAGCCCGATTTTTTCAAACAGCAATTCCGCAAGCTGCGCTTTTGTCAGCGCAGGCGTTTCCAGACTTTCAACAGCGATTTCCATGATTTTCCCCGATGTTTCCAAATCGTCCTGTTATCAAACCCGCTGACGGGCGCCCAACGCCTTGACCAAGCGCTCGACCACGGCCTGCACAGCAACTTCGATCTGCTCCTCGGTCAAGGTCGCCTCTGCGCTGTTGAGTGTCAGGCGCACGGCCAGACTTTTCTCATCGTCACGCAAACCACCAGTGCCCAGGGCAACATCCTGTGCCGACTTTGATAACTTGGCGCGGTAGACATCGAACAACAGGGCATCACGCAGCAAGCCCTGGGTAGGTGCTGACCAGACCGCCTGCATCAAGGCGGCATGACTCACCGACTCTGAGACCACAACAGCAATATCCCGCTCGACCGACTGGTGTTTGGCTACGCCCTTGAAAGCCGGAATATCACGCTGGAGCACCGCATCCAGCTCCAACTCGAACATCACGGGTGCCTGCATGAGCTCATAAGACTGGCGCCAGCGGGGGTGTAACTCCCCCACGTAACCAATGGGCTTGCCGTGCAAAAACACCTGGGCGCAACGGCCTGGATGCATTGCCGGGTGTTGCGCAGGATGGAAGCTCGCGACCTGGGGGGCCAACAAGGCCTCAACATCCCCTTTGACGTCGAAAAAGTCGACGCCTCGATCCTTGCTTCCCCACTGGAGTTGCTCAGCGCCCCCACAAACCATGCCCGCCACATGCATGGGCTGATTGAAACCCTCAACCGTGGTGTCGGTACTCTTGCTGGATGCATCGCGCAAAAAAACCCGCCCCAACTCGAACACACGCACTCTGTCAGCCCTGCGATCCAGGTTGAACTTCAGTACCTGCAACAAAGACCCCAGCAAGGATGAGCGCATGACACTCATCTGGCTGGCAATCGGGTTAAGCAGCTTGATGGGATTGGTGTTACCCGCCAGCTCGTGTTCCCAGCGCTCCTCACAGAAGCTGAAATTGATGGTTTCCTGATACCCCAGAGCTGCCAGCGAACGGCGCACAGCAAAGCTGCTGCGTTGCGACTCAGGCCGGATTTTGGCCGTGATGGGTGCCAGCGGAGGGGTATGCGGCAGCTTGTTGTAGCCAACCAGACGAGCCACTTCTTCGATCAGGTCCTCCTCGATCTGCAGGTCAAAGCGGTAGCTCGGGGGGCTGACCGTGATGATGCCCTCAGTCTCACTCAAGGGCAGCCCCAGACGCTTGAGCGCCTGGACACACTGTGCCTGCGTAAGCGGCATGCCAATGATGCGTGCCGCACGAGCCACCCGCAGCCTGACTGGCTGCGGCCTGGGCAAGTTAAGCTGCTGATCATCCAGCGGGCCGCACGCCGTATCCGGCAGCCCACAGATATCGACAATCAGCTGGGTGATACGCTCAATGTGCTCTACGGTCAGGCCAGGGTCGACGCCGCGCTCGAAGCGGTGACCGGCATCGGTGGAGAAGTTGTAGCGGCGTGAACGACCCGCAATCGCCCTGGGCCACCAGAAAGCGGCTTCAACATAGACGTTCTTGGTGTCATCCGAGACGGCGGTGGCATCACCGCCCATGATGCCGGCCAGTGACTCAACCTGCACGTCATCAGCGATCACGCCGACCTTGTCGTCCACCGTCACGGTATTGCCATTGAGCAGCTTGAGTTGCTCACCTGGCTTGCCCCAACGGACATCCAGACCACCATGGATCTTGTCGAGGTCAAAAATATGCGAAGGACGACCAAACTCGAACATCACATAGTTGGAAATGTCCACGAGTGCTGTAACGCTGCGCTGGCCACAGCGCGCAAGCCGATCCACCATCCACGACGGGGTAGTAGCCTTGGTATTGACATTGCGCACGATGCGACCCGAAAAGCGCCCACACAGATCTGGCGCACTCACCCTCACCGGCAAGGTATCAGCGTGACTCACCGGCACAGCGGGAAACGCTGGCTCCTTGAGTGGGGCTCCTGTTAACGCGGAAACCTCACGCGCCACGCCATAAACGCTTAAGGCATGCGCCAGATTCGGCGTGAGCTTCAGCGTGAACAGCGTGTCGTCAAGTTTCAGATGTTCGCGGATATCCTGACCCAGAGGGGCATCGGCGGCAAGCTCCAGCAAGCCACCATGGTCTTCGGAGAGTTTGAGTTCGCGTGCAGAGCAGAGCATGCCCTGGCTCTCGACACCGCGCAGCTTGCCCACCTTGATCAGGAAAGGCTTGCCATCCTCTCCCGGCGGCAACTCAGCACCAACCATCGCACAAGGCACCTTGATCCCTGCTCGCGCATTCGGTGCACCACAGACGATATTGAGCAAACTGCCCTGCCCTACATCCACTTGACAAACACGAAGGCGGTCGGCATTGGGATGCTGCACAGTCTCCTTGATCTCGCCCACCACGATGCTGGTGAAAGGTGGTGCTACGGGTTTGAGTTCTTCCACCTCGAGGCCTGCCATGGTGAGCGTCTCAGCCAGTTGCTCGGTGTTCAGCGGCGGGTTGCAGAACTCACGCAGCCAGGATTCCGGGAATTGCATAGTCGGATCTTTGTATCTTCAGAATTTCAACGGGGCTTCAACGAAACTGCGACAGGAAACGGATGTCGCCGTCAAAGAACAGGCGCAGGTCATTGACGCCATAGCGCAGCATGGTGAAGCGGTCCAGCCCCATGCCGAAAGCAAAGCCAATGTGCTTCTCGGGGTCAAGCCCCATGTTGCGCACCACATTCGGATGTACCTGGCCAGAGCCAGCCACCTCCAGCCAGCGGCCGGCCAGTGGTCCACTCTGGAACTGGATATCAATCTCGGCGCTGGGCTCGGTAAAGGGAAAGAAACTGGGACGGAAACGCAGCACCAGATCGTCGCGTTCGAAGAAAGTCCGGCAAAAATCGGTGAAGACGAACTTGAGATCCTTGAAGCTCACATTTTCACCGATCCACAACCCTTCGCATTGGTGGAACATGGGCGAGTGGGTGGCATCGCTGTCCACCCGGTAGGTGCGGCCCGGGGCAATGACCCGAATCTCTGGCATGGGCTGACCGGCATCCATCGCGGCCTTGTGTTGTTTGACGTGCTGCAGCGCATGACGCACCTGCACCGGACTGGTATGGGTGCGCAGCAGATTGGGCGCCGTGGCGGAACCACCTTCGACGTAAAAGGTGTCATGCATCGAACGCGCAGGGTGATCTTCCGGCGTGTTCAGCGCGGTGAAGTTGAACCAGTCAGCCTCGATTTCCGGCCCCTGAGCCACTTCGAAGCCCATGGAACCAAAAATCGCCTCGACGCGTTCCATGGTGAGCGACACGGGGTGCAGGCCACCCGAGCCCCGCTGACGACCGGGCAGCGTCACATCCAGCGCCTCGGCCTGCAGCTGTGCTTGTAGCTCGACGTCGGCCAGCTCCTGGCGTCGCAGTGTCAATGCAGCTTCGATCGCCTGTTTGGCCTGGTTGATGGCTGCTCCACGCGACTTCTTTTCCTCCACGGAAAGCTGCGCCATCCCCTTCATCAGATCGGTGATGCGCCCTGCTTTGCCCAGAAAGCCAGCCTTGGCATTCTCCAGTTCAGCAGGTGTTGCAGCCTGAGCAAAAGCGGCCTGGGCACTCTCGACGATTGCATTCAACTCATTCATCTTTAAACCGTTCTCTCAAAAACATCTAGAGAGCAGGCGTTCAACCTGCACAACTTCCCGGGACGTGCTCTCTGGATGGCTCTTCGCACACATTGATCTCAAAAATGAGATTTCAAAATGAAACAAGGGCTAAAGCTCATTCAAGCTCTAGCCCTTGTTTCGTGAGCACCATTAGCTACCAAATTGATAGCTAATGACCGTGAAAATCAAGCAGCCAGCTTGGCCTTGACCTGCTCCACGATGCCAGCAAAAGCAGCCTTGTCATGCACGGCGATATCCGCCAGCATTTTGCGGTCGATTTCGATGGCAGCCTTCTTGAGACCGTTGGCGAACTGGCTGTAGGTCAGACCGCATTCACGCGCAGCGGCGTTGATACGTGCAATCCACAACTGTCGGAATACGCGCTTTTTGGTACGGCGATCACGGTAGGCATATTGCCCAGCCTTCATCACCGCTTCTTTAGCGATGCGGAATACATTACCGCGGCGACCGCGGAAACCCTTGGCAAGGGCGAGAACTTTTTTAGGGCGGGCGCGAGCCGTTACACCACGTTTGACGCGAGGCATGTGATTACTACTTGTTCGTCGTTAATTAAATACCAAAGCCGGGCAGCATCTGTGCCATGTGACCCATATTGGTCTCATGCACCGCTGTTGAACCCCGCAGATGGCGTTTATTTTTGGTGGTCTTCTTGGTCAGAATGTGACGTTTGAAGGCTTGACCGCGCTTGACGGTGCCACCTGGACGAACGCGGAAACGTTTTTTCGCGCTGCTCTTGGTCTTCATTTTGGGCATCTTCATGCTCCTTTTTCATTGTGCTCGTGAGGCGTCTGTGAACCTACCCAGACTTGTTGGCCCCGAGCCACTTGTGCGGCGAGCTGTCATGCTCACCACTTGGTTGGCAGCCTATTCAGCCACCATGCTGGCGACCAGTCTTTCAACTGACCGACAACTGCGCAAGACATTTCTGCCCCACACATTCAGAAAGCAGCCAAACGGCTGCTTTCCATTGCCCGCAGGAAACCCTGCAAACTAAATCTTTCAGGTCGCTTCAGTTGCCGCCTTGGCAGCACCACCCGACTTTTTCTTGCCCGGCGCGATCATCATGACCATTTGCCGACCTTCGAGTTTGGGGAACTGCTCGACCACGATCAGATCCGCCAAGTCATCACGCATGCGGTTAAGCAGCGCCATACCAATATCCTGGTGCGTGATTTCGCGCCCACGAAAACGCAGCGTGATCTTGCACTTGTCACCCTCATCAAGGAAGCGCTTGATGTTGCGCAACTTGATGTTGTAGTCTCCATCGTCGGTACCAGGCCGGAACTTGATTTCCTTGACCTCAATAACCTTCTGCTTGGATTTCGCTTCAGCCGCCTTCTTCTGTTCCTGGTATTTGAACTTGCCGTAATCCATCAAGCGACAGACCGGCGGATTCGCCGTGGCAGCAATTTCAACCAGATCCACATCTGCTTCACCTGCCAAGCGCAGCGCCTCCATGAGGCTTACCACTCCCAGCGGTTCATTGTCGGGCCCTGACAAGCGGACTTCAGGGGCCATGATTTCACGGTTCAGACGATGTTTGCGTTCTTCACGGTGACGGCGGTCACGAAATTCAGTAGCGATGGTTCAATCCTTCACAAATATTTGCCACATCACTGTGGCGAAAGCTCCGCAGCACACCAACCAATCGCATACAGAGCCGAATCATCAGCTCAGTCTACAGACTTGTGAGCAATGTCCTGCGCGATGATCTGTACAAATGCATCAAGGGACATCACACCGAGGTCACGATTGCCCCGGGCGCGCACTGCAACAGCACCTGCCGCCTTCTCCTTGTCTCCAGCAACCAGGATGTAAGGCAACTTTTGCATTGAATGCTCTCGTATTTTATACGTAATTTTCTCATTACGCATATCCGTGATCACTCTAAGCTCTTGATTTGGCAGCGATTTCCTTAATTTTTCCGCTATTTCGCGACAATAATCGGCCTGCCCATCCGTGATATTGAGCACGGCGACCTGCACCGGTGCAAGCCAGGTCGGCAGCGCGCCGGCATGCTCCTCGATCAAAATCCCGATAAAACGCTCCAGACTGCCGACGATGGCCCGATGCAGCATGACGGGGCGATGGCGGGCGCCATCCTCCCCCACGTACTCGGCATCCAGCCGCTCAGGCATGGAAAAGTCGACCTGGATCGTGCCGCACTGCCATTGCCGGCCAATCGCATCCTTGAGCGTGTATTCAATCTTCGGGCCATAAAAGGCCCCTTCCCCGGGAGAAATCTCGAACTCGCAGCCTGACCGCCGCAAGCTCTCCATCAGAGCGTGCTCGGCCTTGTCCCAGACCTCATCACTGCCGATGCGTTGTGCCGGGCGAGTCGCAATCTTGTAGATGATGTTCTTGAAGCCAAAGTCCTTGTAGACCTTTTGCAGCAGAGTCGTATAGGCCACACACTCATCCAGGATCTGGTCTTCGGTACAGAAGATGTGACCATCATCCTGGGTAAAGCCACGCACGCGCATGATGCCGTGCAGCCCGCCCGAGGGTTCGTTGCGATGGCACTGGCCAAATTCACCGTAGCGCAGCGGCAGGTCGCGGTAGCTCTTGATACCTTGCTTGAAGATCAGGATATGCCCCGGGCAGTTCATCGGCTTGAGCGCATACTCGCGTTTCTCGCTCTCCGTGGTGAACATGTTTTCGCGGTACTTGTCCCAGTGCCCTGTCTTCTCCCAGAGCGTCTTGTCGATGATCTGGGGCCCCTTGACCTCCTGATAGCCGTTGTCACGGTAGACCCTGCGCATGTACTGCTCCACGTCCTGCCACAGCGTCCAGCCCTTGGGATGCCAGAACACCAGACCCGGCGCATGGTCGTCGATATGGAACAGGTCGAGTTCCCGGCCCAGCTTGCGGTGATCTCGCTTCTCAGCCTCCTCCAGCATCATCAGGTACTGTTGCAACTCGTCCTTGGTTGCCCAAGCGGTGCCGTAGACACGCTGCAGCATCTCATTGCGGTGGTCGCCTCGCCAGTAAGCTCCGGCCACTTTCATGAGTTTGAAGTGCTTGAGCTTGCCAGTGCTGGGAACGTGCGGGCCACGACACAGGTCCTCAAACTTGCCTTCGCGATACAGACTCACATCTTCGTTAGCCGGGATGCTGGCAATGATCTCGGCCTTGTAGTGCTCGCCCATGCTTTTGAAATAGGCCACCGCCTCGTCGCGGGGCAATACACGGCGCACCACCGGCTCGTCCCTGGCCGCAAGCTCGGTCATCTTCTTCTCGATGGCAGACAGGTCCTCGGGCGTGAACGGGCGTTTGTAAGAAAAGTCGTAAAAAAAGCCGTTTTCAATCACCGGGCCAATGGTGACCTGCGCCTCGGGGAACAGCTCCTTGACGGCATAGGCCAGCAGGTGAGCCGTCGAGTGGCGAATGACCTCCAGCCCATCGGCATCCTTGGCCGTCACGATGGACAGCGGGCTATCAGCCGTGATCACATGGCTGGTATCCACCACCCTGTCACCGATCTTGCCCGCCAATGCGGCCTTGGCCAGGCCCGTGCCGATGGAGGCTGCCACCTCAGCCACCGTCACGGGGCCGGGAAACTCGCGTTTTGAACCGTCTGGAAGCGTAATCTGAACCATATTGCTTACTCTCGAAATGAAAAAAGGCGCGGTACCAACCGCGCCTTACTCTGAAATTAATAGCACTTAACGCAATGGGCGCGCGGAAATACAGCCCATTTGGCGCACGAAATTGGGGGTGGTAGTTCGCGGTGTCATAACCAGAATGCCTTTCTCGCTCTTGTGGCCGGAAAACTTATCCGATTCTTGATTTTAACCCTATACACCCAAGCACAACGCCCGTCAGCATGTACGCAATGTGTACATGCTGACGGGCGTGCGCTGCGATGAACTCCTGCAGGCTGCTGGTGGGCAGCATTCTGAAGCACAGGGCCAGAAAACCCTTCGCAATAATCTGGGGAATCAGTTGACTGTCGCCAGCTCTTCCTCCTCTTTCTTGCTGGCTTCAGCGGCTGCCTTGCGGTTGCGCTCGAGTCGACCGCTGACAATCTTCACTGTCTCGTCAACCGAGTCAGAATGCAAGCCCTGTTGTGCAGCAACCAGTTTGACAACCAAGTCGATACGTTCGATGTCCGTCGCTCCCGCAGCCAAGGCGCGGGCCGCAGAGGATGGCTTGAGCAAGCCCTGTCCGGCAGCGGCATATTTCTCGAACGGCACCATGTCTTCAGGCGCAGCGCCTAGCAACACGCAAAGACCAGTCACCCATTCATAAACTTGACGGGACTGCTCGATATCGCCATGCACAGCCTCCTTGATGGGGCGCATGCCATCGGCCAGCACACAGCGGTAGTTGCCCGCAAGTAGCATGGCCCACTTGGCCAAAGGCACAAAAATGGAATCATGCACCTTGAGCTTGACAGGCAAATCCAGCGCCTCACCATTGACCGTCAGTTGTGCGGCGGCAATATCAGCCTCCATCTGCTCAAGCATGGCCGTGTGAGCGGGGTTGTCGAAACGCGCCACTTTGAAGTTGGTAGGCAGTCCGACTTGCAACACATTGGGAGCTTCCTCCGGCGGGCGGAAGGCCTGCGGATCGGGGCTGCACAGCGTCATCAGACCCGGCTCAAAACCATCCCAGACGCTGGCATCGTGGTAACAGGCGCGCAATTCGCTTGCCGTCAGTCCGGGAATGCGAGCCAAATAAGGCAGTGGCGGCATGTTCATGATGGACATGCAAGGAACTTTGGCCTTGGCAATCGCGTGCATCAGTTCGCGCACGCCGCTCGCACTGTACTGGGGTTCCTGCATGGCAAGACAAACCAGATCGTATTGCTCGGGCCTAGTTTCTTTCGGCGTGATGGCCTTGAGTTCGCCTGGCAACTTGCGTGAGTCGATCTCGACCAGGCCTTCACGCCCTTTCACGGGCATGCGAACGCGGGTGCCTTCGCGATTGATCAATTCGGCCGTTTTAGTGCGGCACACAAGGCTGACATCGTGGCCGGCCATCAACAGCTTGCTGGCCAAAAGTGAGCCGTAAGACGCGCCCAGGATCAGGATGTTGTATTTCTTGGTCATTTGGATAATGCTTTCTTCTGCTTCAGGAAGGCTGGCCATGTTGCGATGCTGGGCATCGGCTAACGGGATTGGTGCGCTCATCGTGTTGTTTCTCATCCGGGAGTTTTAAGCCCGAATGGAGTAAATATAAGAAAGCAGAGAGATAAGGTAAATTCAATGTTTATTTTGATCTGATTCAGCATTTGCTTAATCAAAGTCATTCACCATCCAACTCAGGATCCAGGCACAGCGCCAAGAACCCCGATACCCCGCAGGCTAGCCTGCGGGGTGGATGCGAGATCAGTGGAACTGCTCTTCTTCGGTGGAGCCAGTCAGCGCGGTCACACTGGACTTGCCGCCCTGGATCGTGGTGGTAACTTCGTCGAAGTAACCCGTGCCCACTTCCTGCTGATGCGAAACAAAGGTATAGCCACGGTCGCGTGCTGCGAATTCGGGCTCCTGCACCTTCTCGATGTAGGCCGTCATGCCGCGCTTGACGTAGTCTTGCGACAGGTCGTACATGTTGTACCACATGGAGTGGATGCCAGCCAGGGTGATGAACTGGTACTTGTAGCCCATGGCGCCCAGTTCACGCTGGAATTTGGCGATGGTGGCATCGTCCAGGTTTTTCTTCCAGTTGAATGAGGGCGAGCAGTTGTAGGCCAGCATCTTGCCGGGGTGAACCTTGTGCACGGCGTCGGCAAACTTCTTGGCGAATTCAAGATCGGGCGTGCCGGTCTCGCACCACACCAGATCGGCGTAACGGGCGTAGGCGTTGGCACGGGCCACAGCCTGATCAAGGCCTTTGCGGGTCTTGTAGAAACCTTCGGCGGTGCGTTCACCGGTCAGGAAAGGCTTGTCGATCTCGTCGTAGTCGGAGGTCAGCAGGTCGGCGGCCTCGGCGTCGGTACGGGCGATCACCAGCGTGGGCACACCCATCATGTCAGCGGCCATACGGGCGGCGATCAGTTTCTGACAGGACTCACGGGTGGGCAGCAGCACCTTGCCACCCATGTGCCCGCACTTCTTGACCGAGGCGAGCTGGTCTTCCCAGTGCACGGCGCCGGCACCGGCCTTGATCATGGACTTCATGAGTTCAAAGGCATTGAGCACACCACCGAAACCGGCTTCGGCGTCAGCCACGATGGGAGCAAAGTAGTCGATGTAGTCCTTGTCACCGGCATCGATTCCCTTGGCATGCTGGATTTCGTCAGCGCGGCGGAAGGTGTTGTTGATGGTTTCGACGACCTTGGGCACCGAATCCACAGGGTACAGCGACTGGTCGGGGTACATGCTTGAATAGGTGTTGTTATCTGCGGCGACCTGCCAGCCCGAGAGGTAGATTGCCTTCACGCCGGCCTTGACCTGCTGCATGGCCTGGCCGCCGGTGAGCGCGCCCAGCGTATTGACGTAAGGCTCAGTGTGCAGGAGATCCCACAGCTTCTCAGCGCCGCGGCGGGCCACGGTGTACTCGATAGGAAATGAGCCACGCAAACGCACCACATCGGCGGCGCTGTAGCCGCGTTCAATGCCTTTCCAGCGGGGATTCGTCGCCCAGTCTTTTTCGAGCGCAGCGGCTTGTTGTTCGCGGCTGAGTTGTTCGGTGAGGTTTGGCATGGAGCACTCCTTGGTTATTGAAACTTGAAACGGATGACTTGCTCCCCGATGACGGAATCCAAGTCGATGAAACAACTTTAAGTCTTATAGAAGACCATGTAAATATCTTATGTCTTATAGAAGACAAATATTTATCCCAATGAATTCAATAACTTACAAAGTTAATTTCATAATGTAGCAATCAATATCTCGTATTGAGAAAATTAGCTGCAGTGCAGCAATTTTATATTTCTTAATATGAAAATCGTATTTTGCAATATGGCAAATATTCTGTACGCTCAGTTGCCCCTCATCCGATGACTTCAGGCATGATCCCCGGCGTTCCACACCACCTTCGCAACACGTGAGCCCTGCAATCCAACGCGCCATCGCCTATGGCTACCTTGCCTTGAGCATGAGTCTGGTCGGCAGCTATGTGGCGCTGTCCAAACCCCTGGTGCTGGTGTTTCCCGTCTTCCTGCTGGCCTGGCTGCGTTTTGGCATCGGTGCGCTGGCCATGTTGCACTGGCTGCCCAAGCCGGCGTGCGAACCCACAATGCAAGCACCCACCCGATGGCTGCTGTTTCTTGAGTCACTGCTCGGCAACTTCCTCTTCACGATTTTCATGCTGTATGGCGTGAGCATGACAAGTGCCGTCTCTGCAGGCGTGATCATGGCGTCCATTCCTGCCGTGGTGGCGCTGCTGAGCTGGGTCTTTTTGCGTGAGCGCATCAGCCAGCGGGTGTGGCTGGCCATTGCCTGTGCTGCACTGGGGATGCTTTTGCTGACGCTCTACAAGCCGGCAAACCAGCTACCAGACTTGACAGAGGACATCTCCAGCGTCAACACACACAACAAACTGCTAGGCAATCTGCTCGTATTTGCAGCCGTGCTATGTGAGGCATCCTATGCCGTGATCGGGAAGCAACTGACAGTCACGCTCGGGCCCAGGCGGATTGCCTCACTGATCAATCTGTGGGGCTTCGCACTCGTCACGCCTCTGGGTCTGTATGCAGCACTCAGTTTCGACTTCACAGCGGTGCAGGCGCCGACCTGGGCCTTGCTGACGTTCTACGGACTGGCAGCCAGCGTCTGGACCGTGTGGCTATGGATGGCGGGCTTGAAAACGGTTCCGGCTGCACAGAGCGGCATATTCACGGTCATGCTGCCGATTACCGCCACGCTGGTCGGCGTTGGGGTGCTGGGCGAGCCACTCCGTCTAGCCCAGTGGATTGCGCTCGCCATCGCACTGCTTGGTGTGCTGCTGGCAACCTTGCCTGAGCGTCGACGATCCTGAGCAGACTTTCAATTTCGCCAACGAAGTCTCTGACATCCCGCCCTGCAGGCAGACAAAGTAAAAAAGCGCTGCCGGAAGCCTTTTTCAGAGGGGAAACGTGCTGTTTCACCGGCCTTAAACATCTGAATTTCAACCTCTCCGGGGGTGAATTGCTCCACCGGGACGCTGGCAAGCCCTGCCCCAGAGGGAAAGCACCCCGAATTTCCGCAATGGAAAAACAACACTTCAGAGGGGAGAAAGTGATTTTTCGCTTTGAATTGCGTTTTTTCTCCAGTAGCATCCGCATTGCCGGTGGAGAAGCAGTTTTTCACTGGTGATTAATCAACTTCTAGAAGGACAATCAATCATGGCAACTGCAAAAAAAGCACCGGCAAAAAAAGCTGCAGCAAAGAAGGCAGCCCCGGCGAAGAAAGTAGCAGCAAAGAAAGCTCCGGCTAAAAAAGCCCCAGCGAAAAAGGTAGTGGCGAAGAAGGCCCCTGCCAAGAAGGCACCAGCCAAAAAAGTAGCAGCGAAAAAAGCGCCTGCGAAAAAAGTGGCCGCCAAGAAGGCACCAGCCAAAAAGCGCACCCCGAACGCAGCGTTCATGAAAGCTTTGACCCCCAGCGCCGCTCTGGCCGCTGTGGTGGGCAACAGCGCTCTGCCGCGTACCGAGGTGGTCAGCAAGCTGTGGACCTACATCAAGAAGAACAAGCTGCAGGACGCAGCCAACAAGCGCATGATCAACGCCGACGCCAAGCTGAAGGAAATCTTCAACAAGGCTCAAGTGTCCATGTTCGAGATGGCTGGCCTGATCGGCAAGCACCTCAAGTAATCAGTTCATCACTGATTCTGAAAGGCCGGCGCATGCCGGCCTTTTTCATTTCTGCCGGGCTTGCGCCGCCTGGGTGATGGCTGAGAGCGTGCCACGCGTGGAGATGACCTCAGGGTCCAGCATCACCTCGATCAGCGTGCCCTGTGGACGCGCCAGGGCAGCCAGCAGCTCGGCCTCGAACTCCGCGGTGCGGCTGATGCGCACCCCGGCATAGCCATAGGCACGCGCCAGTGCCACGAAATCCGGGTTCTGCAGTTGCGAGCCGCTCACATGCGTAGGGTACTCACGTTCCTGGTGCATGCGGATAGTGCCGTACATGCCGTTGTTGAGCAGCAGGATGATGGTCTTGGCGCCATGCTGCACGGCGGTAGCCAACTCCTGGCCGTTCATGAGGAAGTCGCCGTCGCCTGCAATCGTGAACACGGTTCTGCCCGTTGTGATGGCTGCGGCAATGCCGGCCGGCACACCGTAGCCCATGGCGCCGTTGGTGGGGGCGAGCTGGGTCTTGTGTCCCTTGACCAAGCCGTGGTGCTGGAAAAACCGGTGCATCCAGCTCGCGAAGTTGCCCGCGCCATTGGTCACCACCGCATCGACAGGCAGATGCTTTTGCAGGCTCGCCACGATGGCGGGCATGTCAATGTCGCCCGGCAGTGCTTGCGGCTGCAAATTGGCAAGGTAATCTGCATGACAAGCCTGCGTCCAGGCCTCCCAGGCCACGGAGGGCGGCGCCTTGAGCGTTGCCAGCGCACGGGCTGCGGCAGGCATGCTCGCATTGATGGCGAGATCTGCCTGGTAGACGCGGTTGAGCTCTTCGGCGCTGACATGGATGTGCACCAGCTGCTGCTTGGGTCGTGGCACTTCCAGCAGGGTGTAGCCGCTGCTGGTCATCTCACCCAGGCGCGGGCCAAAGGCGAGGATCAGGTCGCTGTCCTTGATGCGGGCAGCCAGCTTGGGATTGATGCCAATACCCACCTCACCCGCGTACAGGGGGTGGTGGTTGTCGAAGGTGTCCTGGAAGCGGAAGGCATTGCCCACTGGCAGCTTCCAGTGTTCGGCAAATGCCTGCAAGGCTTGTGCAGCCTCGGCGGTCCAGCCACTGCCGCCGGCGATGACCATGGGACGCTGCGCTTTCGATAGCAGCTCACTCAGATTTCTCATGGTCTCTGGCGCGATCGCAGCCTCTGCCGCGGAGATGCGTGGCAAGGCAGCCTGTGTCACCGTGTGGGTCAGCATGTCTTCTGGCAGTACCAGCACCACCGGGCCGGGCCGGCCATTCATGGCTGTGGCGAAAGCCCGGGCCACGTATTCGGGGATGCGGCGGGCATCGTCAATGCGCTCGACCCGCTTGGCCATGCCCTTGGTACTCGGGCCAAAGAAAACGTTGTAGTCCACCTCCTGAAAGGCCTCGCGGTCGCGCGTATCGCTCGCCACATCACCGACAAACAGCACCATGGGGGTGGAGTCCTGGAACGCCGTGTGCACGCCGATCGAGGCATTGGTGGCGCCCGGCCCCCGGGTCACGAAGCACACGCCCGGACGGCCGGTGAGCTTGCCATGCGCCTCGGCCATGTAGGCCGCACCGCCCTCCTGGCGGTTGATGACAAACCGGATTTTGTCGCGGTGGGCATGGAAACCGTCGAGTGCAGCAAGATAGCTTTCACCGGGTACGCCAAACGCATGGGTAACGCCTTGGGCCACAAGGCATTCAACGAGAAGGTGGCCTGCAATTTTTGAAGTCATGGCGCCAATTGTGCCCCGAAACACCTGCCACCCCTCCCCTGGCAAGATCGAGGTATGAGGGGCTAGCGCTTGATCCTCGCGCCCACACTCAGGGCCGCCACCACACTCAGCAAAAGCGTGACCGCTGCACCAAAGAACGCAGCATTGAACCAGCCCCTGTCCATGAGCAAGCCAAAAAGCAATGGGGAAAGTGCAAAACCCACATCAAAGCCCGAATACACCATACCGTAGACCCTGCCCGTGGCGCCCTTGGGGGTGGCCTTCTTGATCATCATGTCGCGCGACGGACCGCCCACACCAATCGCAAAGCCCGTGGCAGCCAGCACCACCATCGTGCCCGTGGCACCAAAGATACCGGTGCCGCACAAGGCCATGAACACAGCGCCCACCGACATGCAGGTCGCGACGACCCTGTCGCTGTTGGGCTTGCGTGCTGCCACGAAGCCGCCCACAAAAATGCCCGCTGCGGCACACAGCATGTAGGCCGTCAATGTCATCGTGGCAGCCTCCAGGCTGACGCCGTACAAGGCCTTGAGCACCGACACCGCATAGTTCTGCACCATGCCCAGCGTCATGGTGGAGAGCAGGAAAAATGCAAAGCACCACCACACCACAGGCATCTTCATGAAGGCCAGGTCATGCTCCGGTTTTTCGGATGGCTCTTTCACCAACACCTCGGTGCGCAAATGCGCGCGCTTGACCAGCAAGAGCAGCAGAATGCCCGCGTACAACAGCGCAGCGGCCCAGTAAGCCGCACGCCAACCCGCAGCGGCCGTGATGCCCACCATGAACACCGGGGCCAGTGCCCAGCCGAGGTTACCCGTCAAGCCATGCGCGCTGAAGGCATGCCCAAGCCGTGCAGCGGACACGCGCTGGTTCAGGATGGTGAAGTCCACCGGGTGAAAGGTGGAGTTGCCCAGCCCGGCAAGTACCGCCGCCAGCATCAGGCCGCTGTAGCCAGTCGCCGTGGCCGCAGCCACGCAGGCCAGGACAAAAATGACCATCGAGGCAAACATCACGGGCCGGGCACCCAGGCGGTCCACCACAAAACCGGCCGATGCCTGCCCGATGCCAGAGACCACGAAAAACGCCGACATCAGCAGGCCCAGCTCGGAGAAGCTGAGTCCGAACTCCTTCATGAACACCGGGTACATCACCGGCAATATCAGGTGGGAAAAATGCGAACTGGCGTGCGCCAGCCCCACCAGGCCAATGATGCCGGCATCCTGCCGCAGGCTCACGCCAGCGGCAGGGGGAAAGGGGTTCAGTGTGCTTGTGGTACTCATGGCGCCATCGTAGTGGGCTGCAGGCAGGTTGAAATGCGACAAATCGCCATGTATCATCGAATTCCAGACAAGTACATGGCACACACCAAACATCACCCGGCCAGCCAGCGTCCCTTCACCCCGGTGGGTGACCTCGACCGCTTCACACCCAGCCCGCAGAGGCCAGTGCGGCTGCGGGCACGCAGCATGCCGGTGGAAACCCACTTCGAGCCGCACCGCCATGCCTGGGCCCAGCTCGCCTATTGCGCCTCTGGCCTGGTGCAGGTGACGGTGGCCACGCCTGACGAGGTGACCTACATCGTGCCGCCTTCACGGGCCGTCTGGATCGCCCCCGGGGCCCTGCATACGATTGCCGTCATCGAGGCTGCCGAGTTTCGCTCGCTCTACATCGATGCCTCGGCGGTACCCGCCGACTGGCGGGTCTGCCGCATGATCATGGTGTCGCCCCTGCTGCGCGAACTCATCCATGCACTCGATGCACCACCAGGCCGGCCCCTGAGCTCCCACCGTGAAACCATGCTGAGCGCACTGGTGCTGGAGGACATCATGGAGGCAGACACCCAGGCACTGGGCATCCCCCTGCCCCATCCGCAAAGCGGTGACAAACGCCTGCGTGCCCTGTGCGAAGCTGTGCTGCGCTCCCCCGCCGAGCGGGCCACGCTGGCCGAGTGGGCCACCGAGGTCGGGGCGAGCGAACGCACGCTGGCGCGGCTGTTCCGGGATGAACTGGGCCTGAGCTACCAGCAGTGGCGCCAGCAGGCCATCCTGTCGCATGCCCTGCCCATGCTGGCCCGTGGCACCCCCGTGAGCCAGGTGGCCGAGGCCAGCGGCTATGCCAGCGACAGCGCGTTCTCAGCGATGTTCAAGACAGCGATGGGCCAGAGTCCCAGCTTTTTTCACAAGAAAAACAGGCTCTAGCCCTAGTCGAATATGCGTAGATAGCTATCAAATAAATAGCAATATCGCTACCACCGCCGCACCAGCCTTCAGGCGCCTGCATAGCGAAACAACTGGTCCCCTTGCGGCGCACGGATTTGCGCATTGAACGAGACGATGATGCGGTCGCACTCACCCACGTAGGGCATGGCCTTGTGTGGCAGGAACGCAGGGAACAGCACGAGATCACCCTCTACCGGGTTCACGTCCAGCGTGGCCTGCTGCAGAAAGGCATTGCCCATGTCGATGTGCGCGCCGCCGAGCAGCGGAAACATCGGGCTGTAGAAACGCGTGGCACCGTTGAGCGCACCAAAGTCCTTGTGGCTGCTGCGCGCCTCTGGGGGATCAATCTGCACGTAATACACCCCCGACCATGAGCAGTTGCCGTGGGTATGGACATCATGAAAGGTCGCGCCATTCTGGATCTGGAACCAGACCCCCATGAGTTCGAGCTGCAGCGCGTTGCGCCCCGGCGGCCACAGGCCGGCATTGGCCTGCTGTGCCGTCCGCTGGATGGATGCCGCGATGAACTGCAGCAGCGACTGGAACTCGGGCAAGTCCACCCGGCGCAGCAAATCATCGGCGCTGGCATAAAAACTGCCGCTACCCGCCTCAGGGTCGGTCGCGCGCATCGCATTGAAAACGCGCACCAGCACCGGGTTGACCTCGGCGGCCTGGGCAAAGCGGTGCACGGCCAATGGCACCGGCCAGTGTTGCTGCAACTCGCCATTGGCAGCCACCTTGAGGCTCACGCGGTCGTCCCGCGGTCTGGCAATTCGAGCCGCCAGCCCGTGCGCTGCGCCAGCGCCTGCACATCCTCCAGCGTGTCGAGATCGGTCACGAAACGCGTGTTGGTGGTTTCATGCACACACACCAGCTCGGGCTGGCGCTCGATCAGATGGCGGCAACCCAGGTTGGCACCACTCTGCAGAATCTGGGTGCGCGCCTCTTCATCCAGCAGGATGGGGTTGCCGCGCTGGCCATTCACCACCGGCACCACCACCTGGCCACCTTCTTTCGCCTGACGCTTCTTGAAGGCCGAGATCAACTCGGTGAGGTCACCCGCGCCAATCAGCGGCTGGTCCGCCAGCACCACCAGCACGGCGTCAAAGTTGCCCCGCAGCGCGGCAAGCCCCGCACGCACCGAGCCCTGCTGACCCTGCGCATAGTCAGCGTTGTGAACCAGCGTGACCGGAAAGCTCTCGACCTGGGCCTCCACCGCCGCCTGCGCAAAGCCCGTGACCACCACCACCTCGTCTACCCCTGCGCCGCTGAGCGCAATGAGCTGACGGCTGATCAGCGGCACGCCCTGCAGGCGAATCAGCGGCTTCGCGACGCCGCCCATGCGGCTGCCCTCACCGGCAGCCAGCAGCACCGCACCGATCCGCAGGCGGGCGTAGAGCCCACCGCCTTGTTTGAGCAAACATCCCATGGTCGTGTTTCCGTTCGTCGCTATTACGTGGTTAAGCAGACAAGTTGAGCTTCAGGCCAGCAACTCGGGCAAGCGCATCAGGCTGGCCAGATTGTGGGCCGGCAAAAAGCGCGTGACAAAAGGGGCCGCCTGGTGCATGGCCTCAGACTGCGGCACCGCCACGGTTGGGTGCAGCCAGCCAACACGCGCGCCACGTGCCCGCACCTGCGCCAACACCTCAGCCAGGGCCTGTGGCTCATCCGTGTCATAGCCGTCACTGAACACCAGAAACAGGTCCCCACGCGCCAGCGAACGCCTCAGATGCAGGTGCAAGGCCTCCTCCAGACAGGTAGCGATGCGCGTGCCGCCACCAAAGCCAAAGGTCACCGCGTTGATTTTTTCCTGCACGCGTTCGCTGCGCCGCTTCATCAGCGGCGTCACCTCCGCCAGACGGGTATGAAACACAAAGGCCCGGGCATCCATCACCTCGACGAAGGCCCGGCTCAGGCGCAGGAAGAACTGCGCATGCACTTCCATCGAGCGGCTCACATCCACCAGCACGGTCACGCGGGGCTGACGGCGCTGGCGTCGTACATGGTGCAGCTTCACCAGCTCACCGCCGGTGGCCAGCGCGGCGCGCAGGGAGCGGCGCAGATGGATGAGGCCACGCTCCTGGTGGTGCTGCAAGCGACGCATGAGCTGCGCGCGCAAGCGGCGCTTGAGGGCTTCAACCAGCGGCTCAAAACGGTCCATGTCAGCCGGCATCCAGTCCGCAAAATCGCGCTGGTCCAGCGGTGCTGTGCGGCTGGCGCCGCCCTGGGCGCGCTGGGGCCCTGCACTTTCTTCCAGTTCACCCGCGCCAGGCGTATCAGCCATGCCAACGATCGGCTTGGCCGATGCGCCAGGTGCAGGTGGGGTCTGCCCCATCTCGCTCTGCATCTGCTGCACCAGCTCGGGCAAGGAGCGGCCAAGCCGCGTCAGCCCCGAGCTTTTGGTCGAACCCTTGACCAAGTGCGGGAACCAGAAAGCCCGGTGCAGGTCGGGGTACTTGAGCCACTGCTTGTGGCTACCGGATGCAATGCCGCGCCACAGCGATTCAATGCGGGGCCATTGCGTCAGGGGAAGAGCAGCGGCCGAACGAGCCATCAACTCCAGTTCGGCATAGCCCAGCGCAAAACCATGCTCACGCAGGTAGTGGGCGAATTCGCCCAGCTGCTGGCGCGGGTCAACAGCGTTCATTGCATTCCGGCGATACCGACATCCTGCGCAATGCGAGGGCCGTCGATCAGCTTGCCCACACGTTCGGCCGTCACCTGCCAGCGGTCATTGCGGGTCTTGAGCAGGGCCGCCAGCGTGGGCACCAGGGCCTGCGGCTCCACAGGCAGCTCCCCGTGGCCCAGCTTGAAGAGCACGCGCACCCAGTCCAGTGTCTCGGCCACGCCGGGGGTCTTGTCGAGGTCTTCCTTGCGCAATCGCTGCACAAAGGCGACCGCCTCTTCCACCAGCCGCCTGGCCGCTTCGGGCACCAGGGTGTGCACGATCTGCATCTCGCGCGCCAGCGTGGGAAAGTCGACATAGTGGAACAGGCAGCGCCGGCGCAGCGCATCTGACAGGTCGCGTGTTCCGTTGCTGGTCAGGATCACCAGCGGCGTGCTGCGCGCCTTGAGGGTACCGATCTCGGGCACCGTGACCTGGTACTCGGACAGCATCTCCAGCAAAAAAGCCTCGAAAGCCTCGTCGGCCCGGTCGATCTCGTCGATCAGCAGCACGCAGGGTTCGGGCGATCGGATCGCCTGCAAGAGCGGTCGCTCGAGCAAAAATTCTTCAGAAAACAGGTTGTCGCGCAGCCGGGCCTTGTCGCCCTGGCCGGCCTCTGCCAGGCGAATTTCAAGCAACTGGCGGCTGTAATTCCACTCATAGACCGCCTGGTTCAGGTCCAGCCCCTCATAGCACTGCAGCCGCAGCAAGGGCCGGCCCAGCGCACGTGCACAGGCCCCGGCAATCGCCGTCTTGCCCACACCGGCCTCGCCCTCAAGCAGCAGCGGACGCTCCAGCGAAAGCCCCATCCAGATCAGGCTGGCCAGATCCTCGTCGGCGATGTAGCCAGCATTGAACAGGCGCTCACGCAGGCCATCCGGGGTAGGCATGGCATCAGTCACGGGCATGTTTCAAATGGCTCAGGATTTACTGCCGAACAAGCCGGCAAAGAAGTTCTTGACCAGCGCCCATACCAGGCCCAGGGCGTTGAACTCCTTGGCCACCACCGGGGCAGCTGGCTTCGCTGTCGTTTCAGGACCAACGCCCGCTTCCGCGCCGGGTGTGGCTGCGCCCTGCAAAGCCTGCGCCTTTTGCGAAAAAACATCGGCAAACTGGCCCAGGATCATGTCGGAGACGGAAGTCATCATGCGGCCACCAAACTGGGCAAACTTGCCGTTCACGATCACTTCGGCATGGCCTTCGAGCGTGCTGTTACCCCCCTCGGCCGGCACCAGCTTGGCGGTGAGTTCCATTGAGGCGGAAGAGCCACCCTTGTCGGCCCCCTTGCCTATCATCTTCAGCGTGCGTGTGGCCGGATCGAGCGCCAGCACCTCGATCGTGCCGGCAAAGGCGGCCACAGCCGGCCCTACCTTGACGCGGACGCTGCCCTTGTAATGTGTGGCATCAATGACTTCCGTGATCTGTGCCCCCGGCATGCAGGTGGCCAGTTCGTTCATATCGGACAACACGGTCCACGCTGCATCAACGCCAGCGGCTACTGGATACTGTTTATCGAGAGTGACTTCCATGGATACTTTCTGAAAAAACAAGAAGGCGGGCCCCCCTCAGTGCACCCGCCTCAAAGAAGCCCTGGCTCAGCTGGTGGCTATACCGGCTAGCTTGAGTTGTTGCCACACGCGATATGACGTGTGCGGCATGTTGAAGTGGGTCACATCAAGGTGCGCGAAGGCATCCACCATAGCACTGGTGAAGGTCGGGATGCTGCCCACGTGCGGCGACTCGGCTACGCCCTTGGCACCAATCGGATGGTGCGGTGAAGGCGTCACCGTGTAGTCGGTTTCCCACTTCGGCGTTTCCACAGCCGTTGGCAGGAAGTAGTCCATCAGGGTATTGCCCTGGATGTTGCCCTGTTTATCGAATGACAGCAATTGACCCATCGCGACCGCAAAACCCTCAGTCAGACCCCCATGAATCTGGCCCTCGATGACCATCGGGTTGATGCGGGTGCCGCAGTCGTCGAGTGCGTAAAAACGGCGAATCTTGGTCTCCCCCGTGCCCTTGTCGATGTCCACCACGCAGAGGTAGATGCCGAAGGGGAAGGTGAAGTTGGGTGGATCGTAGTAGTGCACCGCCTCCAGGCCTGGCTCCAGGCCTGGAGCTGGCTGGTTGTAGGCAGCCCAGGCGATCTCCTTCATGGTCTTGAACTTGTCGTCATTGCCCTTGACCTTGAAGCGGTCGATTTCCCACTCAAGATCGGCCTCGCTCACCTCCATCAGGTGGGCGGCGATCTTCTTGGCCTTCGCATGGATCTTTCGTGCCGCCAGGGCAATCGCTGCGCCTGCCACCGGCGTGGAACGCGAGCCATAGGTGCCCAGGCCGTAAGGCGCCGTGCTGGTGTCGCCCTCTTCCACCTGGATCACCTCGGACGAAATGCCGAGCTCGGTCGCAATGATCTGGGCATAGGTGGTCTGATGTGCCTGCCCCTGGGAGATGGTGCCCATGCGGGCGATCGCGCTGCCCGTGGGGTGCACGCGGATCTCGCAGGAGTCGAACATGCCCACCCCCAGAATGTCGCACATCTTGCTCGGGCCCGCCCCCACCACCTCGGTAAAGGTGACCAGGCCAATGCCCATGAGCGTGGGGCAATTCGGGTCGGCACGTTTCTTGGCCTGCTCGGCGCGCAAGCCCTTGTAGTCCACCGCCTTGAGCACCTTGTCCAGCGCGGTCTGATAGTCACCTGAGTCGTACTCGAAGCCAAAGGCGCTGGTATAGGGGAACTGTTCCTTCTTGATGAAGTTCTTGGCGCGGATCTCGGCCTTGTCCATACCCAGCTTTTGCGCCAGCACATCCACCATGCGTTCCACCAGATAAACAGCCTCGGTCACACGGAAGGAACAGCGATACGCTACGCCTCCGGGAGCCTTGTTGGTGTAGACGCCATCCACCTTGCAATAGGCACTCTTGATGTCGTAGCTGCCGGAGACGATGTGGAACATGCCTGCCGGGAACTTGGTGGGGTCGGCACAGGCATCAAACGCACCATGGTCGGCAATCACGTTGGTGCGCAGCGCCAGGATCTTGCCGTCGGCCGTGGCGGCCAACTCGCCGGTCATGTGATAGTCACGCGCAAACGCGGTGCTGGAGAGGTTCTCGATACGGTCCTCGATCCACTTGACGGGACGCCCCAGCACGATGGAGGCCACGATGGCACACACATAACCGGGGTAGATACCCACTTTGTTGCCAAAGCCACCCCCGATATCGGGCGAGATGATGCGCACCTTGGATTCAGGAATGCCTGAGAGCAGCGACACCACCGTTCGCACCACGTGGGGTGCCTGGCTGGTCATCCAAGTGGTGAGCTCACCACGCACCGGATCGAACGAGGCCACTGCACCACAGGTCTCCAGCGGGCATGGGTGTACGCGGGGGTAGAACATGTCCTGCTTCACCGTCACGGGCGCGCTGGCAAAGGCCGCGTCCGTGGCTTCCTTGTCACCGGCATCCCAGGTGAAGATGTGGTTGTGGTGATAACGCTTGCCGTGGGCACCTTCGGTCTTGCCTGCCAGGTCTTCACGTATCACCGGAGCGCCGGGCTTGAGGGCTTCGAACGGGTCCACCACCACGGGCAACTCTTCGTACTCCACCTCCACCGCCTCCACACCGTCCGCCGCGGCATAGCGGTCGGTGGCAATCACCACGGCCACCTCCTGCATCTGGAAGTGCACTTTCTCGTCGGCCAGCACGGCTGCCACATCACCCGCCAGCGTGGGCATCCAGTGCAGCTTGAGTGGCTTCAGGTCCTCGGCCGTCAGCACGGCAATCACGCCCGGCACCTGCAGTGCGGCCTCCTTGTTGATCTTCTTGATGCGGGCATGGGCCACGGGCGAGCGCACGATGTCCATGTGCACCATGTCGGGCAGCTTGATGTCATCGACATAGTTGCCCTTGCCCTGGATAAAGCGTGCATCTTCCTTGCGCAGGCGGGACTCGCCCATGCCCATCAGGGCTTTTTCGCGGTCACTCAATGGTGCGTTCATGTGTGTCTCCTGTTATGGGCCACCGCTTACGCGGCCACCTTGTTGTCCTGCAAGGCGCGTGCTGCATGCAGCACGGCCTTGACGATGTTCTGATAACCCGTGCAGCGGCACAGGTTGCCCGACATACCGTGCCGCACCTCTTCTTCGGTCGGGTTCGGGTTGTCCTGCAGGAGGCGCGAGGCACGCATCAGCATGCCCGGCGTGCAGAAGCCGCACTGCAGACCATGCTCCTTGTAGAAGCCCTCCTGCACCGCATGCAGCACGCCAGCATTGGCCAGGCCCTCCACCGTTTTGACCTCGCTGCCGTCACACTGCACCGCCAGATGGGTGCAACTCTTGACGGACTGGCCATCAATATCCACCGTGCAGGCGCCGCAGTGGCTGGTCTCGCAGCCGATGTGGGCACCGGTCAGGTTCATCTTCTCGCGCAGGAAGTGAATCAGCAGCGTGCGCGGCTCAACCACCTCTTCGACCTGGCGGCCGTTGACCGTCATGGAAACAATTTTCTTGCTCATTGTCAAAGTCTCCTTGTTCTTGTTTATTTGCAGCGGGCCGCAGCGGCGCGGATCGCGCGCTTGGTCATCTCGCCCGCCATGGCGGTCTTGTACTCGGCGTCGCCACGCAGGTCTTCAGCCGGATCACACACCGTGCGCACCGCCTTGACCGCCGCATCGAGCGTGGCGTCATCAAGCACCTTGCCGATCAGCGCCGCCTCGGCCTCCCTGGCACGCAGCGCGGTGGGCGCCACGTTGGTCAGGCCAATGCTGGCGTGCGTGACCTTGCCGCCACTCATGCGCAGCACCACGGCCGCACCCGCGGTGGCCCAGTCGCCCGTCTTGCGTTTGAGCTTCTGGTAGGCACTGCCGGTGCCAGCCGCAAATGGCGCAATCAGGATGGCCGTGAGGATTTCGTCTTCCGCCAGCGCGGTCATGTAGGTGCCGTGGAAGAAGTCCACTGCCTTGACCGTGCGCTCGCCCTTGGGGCCCTGCAGCACAAACTCGGCATCCAGTGCCATCGCAATCGCGGGGTGGTCGTTACCCGGATCGCCATGCGCAATGTCGCCGCCAATCGTGCCGCGGTTGCGCACCTGGGGGTCGGCAATGAGCTGCGCAGCTTCGGGCAGCAGGGGGAGGCGGTCCTGCAGCAGCTGGGAGTCGATCAGCTCGCTCTCGGTCGTCATCGCACCAATGCGGATCTTGCCGCCCTCTTCCGTGATGCCGCGCAGCTCGGGAATGCGGTTGATATCGATCAGCGTACCGGGCTGCGCAAAACGCAGCTTCATCATGGGCAGCAGGCTGTGGCCGCCAGCCAGAATCTTGGCGTCATCGCCCAGACTGGAGAGCAGGGAAATGGCTTCGCCCACGGAAACGGGCGCATGGTAGTCAAATGCGGGTGGAATCACGTTGTCTCCTCTTATGGCCTTGATGACCTTTAGGAGAATGACTTTATCGTCGCCTCATACAAATCGGGACGCAAAACAATCAACCGTCGTTCATGCTGCACGAACGGCAGCAAGATTGCACGAACGTATGTTGATCAGCCTTTGACGGGCACTGCGTCAGTCAGCCCCAAGTGGGCCAGCAGCCTGGGCGCACTGGCGCGCGAGACCGGGATCTCCACCGGCGTGGAGCCCATCATGCGCAGCGTCATGCGGCCATCGTCGCGCACGATCTCGTCCACATGCGAGAGGTTGACGATATAGCTGCGGTGCACGCGCATGAAGAGCTGCGCATCAAGCCGGCTCTCCAGGTCACCAATATTGAGATTGCAGAACTGGCTGGCCTGGCTGGTGTGCACCCAGGTGTAATGCCCCTCGGAGCGGATGAAGGAGACACTGGGCACATCCACCAGCAGCACCCGGTTTTGCTTGATGGTGGGGATCTTGAGCAGTTGCCTGCGCTCCGGGGCCGCACCTTCCTGCGTGCTGTTGCGCGCGGCACCATCGTCCACCTCGTGACTCACCACATCGGTGATGTCGTAGAAAACCAGGGTATACCCGCAGGTGGCGCCTTGCGCATCGCCGAGCTTGGACACCTTGATCAGCAGCACCCGGTCAGGGATGTTGATCATCATCGCCATCGGCGGCGCATTGTTCACCGGACATTCGGCCTGTCCCAGCAGAAACTTCACCTTGGCCCTGGCCGCCTCAGGGTGAAAAGACGTCACGATCTTGCCGAATGGAAGCTTGTCCTGCACCGGCAGGCTGCGGCGCGCAAAGTCGTTCATGCCCGACACGCGCAACTCCAGATCGAGGTGGATCACGCCCACGTCGAAGCGCTCCAGCAGATAGAGCCAGGAACTGTTGGGTGCTGCAGGGGTTGAACCTATAGGACAAGTCTTCATCAAATCACCATGTTGCAGTCAACCCGACACGTGGAGAAAACATTTCGTGCCCACATACGGGCACTCATGCATTCCATGCGCGCTTCGTTAACGGTTTATTCAATGGGCGAGAACTGAGCCTAGAGTTCAAGCTTCTATGTATCTTCGACACATGAAGTCACCGTTCCCCTACATTTTCGCCACACGCCATGGTGATGCGCGCACCCCAGTGCTGCCACGGGGTTTACCCGAGGTGATCGGTTCACGCCCGCTGTTGACGGGCAAAAGGTGGTGACCATGAACCTTCAAAACCACTGGCTCATGCGCGGCTTTGGCTCCACGGCGGTCACGCCGGCCATCCTCGTTGCGCTCACCGGGCTCACGCTCTGGTCGCTGGGCCAAACTGGCCCCACCGGCCACCAGAACCTCAGTCTCATCATCGTGCTCACGCTCGTCGCCGTGGCGGCCGGTTGTGCCGCACTGGCCTGGGTACGGCCACAGCGGGCCGGCGTGTCACCCCCGCATGTGATGCTGTCGCTTGGCTTTGGCGGCATGCTGCTGGGCCTGCTGTTT
This sequence comes from Gammaproteobacteria bacterium, assembly GCA_018815325.1. Lineage (GTDB taxonomy): Bacteria > Pseudomonadota > Gammaproteobacteria > Burkholderiales > Burkholderiaceae_C > JAHIYE01. The sequence goes on from JAHIYE010000011.1 coordinate 69,487, forward strand.
GACCTGTACCACGCGGGCCCGGCCCGGCTCGACAGCCTGTGCGTGCAGTCTGCATCACTCGGCTTCATGGACAGCTTTCTGCTTCACCTTGCGTTCCTGCCCGGCATGCACATCGGCATGCTCGCCGGTGGGCTGCTCTCCATCCCCGTGCTGCGCCAGCTCAGGCCGCACTGCGGGCGCTACCTGTGCTCGCTGTTTCTGCAAAACGTGATGTGCTCCGGCTGGATGCTCGCGGGCATGACGATGGGTGCCCTGTGGTTTGCGCGCACGGTGCAGACCGCGGGCTCCAACACATTGCCCGGCATGCTGGGCGGCATGTTTGTCGGCATGACCTGGGGCATGGTGATCAGCGTGGTGCTGTACCGCAGCTTCTTCACGCTGCGCAAGCCGCCCCATCTGGCAGAGCCGCTGCGCAGCGGCCCGCAGTCGCCGCTCTGAATTCTCCACCGCGAACGCCCTCTGCTGCGGGCTATACCCACATTAGCCACAATAACCACACCACGTGACCGGGCACCACAGGCATGGTGGCAGCACATGACAGCTTGCCAAGACAATGTATGCATGACTAAACCTTCTACCCTCACCCCCAGCGCCTTCCCCGTCACCCAGAAGTGGCCTGCACAGCACCCTGAGCAGATTCAGCTCTACTCGCTGCCCACGCCCAACGGCGTCAAGGTTTCGATCATGCTGGAGGAGCTTGGCCTGCCCTACGAACCGCATCTGGTGAGCTTCGACAAGCAGGACCAGATGTCACCGGAGTTTTTGTCCATCAGCCCCAACAACAAGATCCCCGCCATTCTTGATCCCAACGGCCCCGGTGGCAAACCGCTGGCGCTGTTCGAATCCGGCGCCATCCTGATCTACCTGGCCGAGAAAACCGGCAAGCTCCTGCCTGCCGACCCGGCCGCGCGCTATGAGACCATTCAATGGGTCATGTGGCAAATGGGCGGCGTCGGCCCCATGTTTGGCCAGCTCGGCTTCTTCCACAAGTTTGCCGGCAAGGAGTATGAAGACAAGCGCCCGCGTGACCGCTATGTGGCCGAAGTCAAGCGCCTGCTCGGTGTGCTCAACCAGCGGCTCGAAGGCCGCGCCTGGATCATGGGCGACGCGTACACCATTGCCGACATCGCCACCTTCGGCTGGGTGCGCAACCTCATCGGGTTTTATGATGCCGGTGAGCTGGTGGAGATCAAGAACTACCCCAACGTGTTGCGCACGCTGGAAGCTTTTGTGGCCCGGCCTGCCGTGGTCACCGGGCTGAACATTCCCAAGCGTGACTGAGCGCTGACAAAGCACGACGCAGCGATCTGCGGGCCTGACGGTATTTCCGTCGGCCCGGTTTATCAGCAACACAGCGTCACAAGCACTCAGCGGCAACTTCCGGCAGCTATCCGTGTTTAGTCGTGTTCAGTCGGGATGGGGCACTCATGGTCCTTGCCCCATCACCATTCACCGGACTCCATCCACCATCCTCTAAGATTCACCCCTTACCCGCGATAAACAACAAGCGCTGGGGATGGCTATCCCCCGCCAGACAAGCCAAGGAAATTTGTGTTCAAGAACGTGATGGTTTACCGCATCGGGGCCGACTGGTCCGCATCGATAGAAAACATGGAGGAAGCGCTAAGCCAATTGCCGTATGTACCCTGCGGCGCGACAGAGCAAAAGTCAGTGGGCTGGGTGCCGCCGCGCAGCCAGCAGCATGGCGCGCTGGTCGAACTGGTGGGCGGCCACCGCATCCTGTGCTTCATGATCGAGAGCAAGGCCGTGCCCGGCGCGGTCATCAAGCGTCGGCTCGACGAGCGTGTGGCCCACATCGAAGCCACCGAAGGCCGCAAGCCCGGCCGCAAGGAAAGCCGCACACTGCGCGACGATATCCTGCTGGAGCTGCTGCCCATGGCCTTCAGCAAGACCGGCAGTGTGATGGTGTGGCTGGACCTGCAAAACAAGCGACTGGTGCTGGACTGCGGCAGCCAGGGCAAGGCCGATGAAGTGATCACGGCGCTGGTCAATGCCTTCCCCACCCTGCAGATCAGCCCGCTGAACACCCAGGTCTCACCCCAGGCCTCCATGACGCAGTGGCTCACCGGCGGCGCGGAAGCCTGGCCGGCCCACTTCGCCCAGGGCCGCGAGGTGGAGCTGAAATCCAGCGACGAGATGAACTCCGTCGTCAAGTTCACGCGCCATCATCTCGAAGACCAGGAAATGCGCCGCCACATTGACCAGGGCAAGCTGCCCACCAAGCTGGCGATGGACTGGGACGGGCGCGTGTCCTTCGTGCTGACCGAAAACGCGCAGCTTAAGAAGGTGGCCTTTCTCGAAGGCGTGTTTGAAGACAATGCCACTGTCGAAGAAGAAGGCGGCTTCGACGCCGACGTGGCGATTGCCACCGGCGAGCTAAGCGCCCTCATCACCGACCTGACCGAGGCCCTCGGCGGCGAACTGGTCGCAACCTGATCAGCGCCCCATGAGCGCACGCACGTGCGCGCCGGTGCCACTGGCCAGCCCTTCCAGGCTGTAGCCCCCCTCCAGCACAGAGACCACGCGGCCGCCAGCGGTCTCGTCGGCCACCTTCATCAGTTCGGCCGTGATCCAGTGGTAATCGTCGTCGGTGAACTTCAGGCCGCCCAACGGGTCCAGGTGGTGGGCATCAAAGCCGGCCGAGATGATCAGCAGCTCTGGCGCAAACTCACGCAGCGCGGGCAGCATCTCGTTCGCCATCGCGGTGCGAAAGGCTTCCGAGCCCGTGCCCCGGGGAAAGGGCACGTTGAAGATGTTGTGCGCCGTGCCGGTCTCCTGCCGCGCACCGGTGCCCGGGTAAAACTGCGACTGATGGCAGGAGCCATAGAACAGGTCCGGCTCATCGTAGAAGGAGTTCTGCGTGCCATTGCCGTGGTGCACGTCAAAGTCCATCACCGCCACCCGCTTGATGCCATGCTGCGCACGCGCATGCACGGCAGCAATCGCAGCCTGGTTGAAAACACAAAAACCCATGGCCTGGTCGGCCTCGGCGTGGTGACCGCAGGGGCGCGTGGCACAGAACACATTCTTCACTTCCTTGGCCACTACTGCGTCCACGCCGGCACAAGCCGCACCTACACAGCGCATCACCGCCTCCAGCGAGCCCGGAGACATGATGGTGTCGCCCGCATCCAGCGCCCGGTAGCCGTCCGTGGGCGATGACGCCTTCACGTTGTCCACATAGTCCGGCGTATGGATATGCAGCACCTGCTCAAAAGTGCCCATGGGTGCATCACGCCAGAGCGCATCGGCAAACTCCGGTGTTTTCAGGGCCTGCAACACAGCCTGCAGACGCTCCGGCGACTCGGGGTGGTGCGGACCAGGGCGGTGGTTGAAACAGGCTTCGTGGGTGTAGATCAGGGTTGTCATGAGTTTGAGTTTGTGTCAAATGCATTTGGACGACGACGGGTTCATGGTACGTTTTCCTCAGTCGTCACCGGGCTGGGTTGTACTTTAACGGATCGGATTGCAACGACATCGATCCGAAGCAACAGCTTCATCATTGAGTTACGAAGATGTCGCACAATAGCTGCAACTTCCATGGTGACCTCATGACTCAGCCCTCCACATCACATTACGACGCCCTCAGTCGGCTTTTTCACTGGCTCACAGCGATCGCCGTGACCATCGCCTTCATCCTTGGGCCGGAAGGGTTTGGCCGGCTCATGCGACAAGGCATCGATCCCTCCACCCGAAGCGACATTGTCTGGCATGAGTCCCTGGGAATACTGGTTTTGGTACTGACCCTGCTGCGCCTGCTCTGGATTCTCCGGCGCCCTGCAAGGCCGCAAATTCCCATGGCAGCCTGGATGCACTGGACGGCCAAGCTGATGCACGCGGCACTGTGGATGCTGCTGTTGGCGCTGCCGGTCACGGCTTTTCTGGCCTTGGGCAGCGAGGCACATCCGTTGACCTTGCTGGGCGGTGTCCGCCTTGACGAGATGCCCCTGATTGCCAATGCCGTGATCGCAAAAATGGCCGACTGGGGTGATGTGCACCAATTCCTGGGAGACGCCATCATCTGGCTTGCCGGCTTGCATGCCGCTGCCGCCATCTACCATCACATGGTCCTCAAGGACGACGTTCTCCGGACCATGTTGCCCTATAAAAACCTGCCCTGAAGACGTTCTTAACCGTCCAACTCCCCCCACCCGCTGACCTTGCGAAACAGCACCTCGCCGGTAGGCACATGAACAACGCTAATCTCTCCTCCGGGTGGTGAAGTTCGGCTTTTAGCCGCCAGGGTCACAGCCAAAGCGCGATTGGCCAGCAGCGCACCGTTCTGCACGCGTGCCCGGGGCAGCATTGTCACGATCGGCCGCGTGCTGACGATTTGATAGTCCAGGGTATTCATGGCTGTTCTCCTCGCTTTCCATCACACCTAAGGAAAGATAGCTTCGCATTTGCTTTTGACAAGCGTGTGTCGAAACGCCATGCCAATGCATGAACTTGTATCTGAACGCAACACGCTTGTCACGCGAATGAAACGCTGAACCGCTATGGTGAAACAACTGCGTCTATTCGAAATCACCATGCTGGAAACCTGCCCCGACTGCACACGTCCCCTCTTTCAGGACATGGTCCACATCTGCCACGGCGATCGCAGGTCAAGTACGTCCCGCACGGCATCGCCAGCAAAAAACCCGCCCCTGCCAAAGCAGGAGCGGGTTTTCAATTTTCAGGCAAAAAATTGGCCTGCAGGCCCCGTCGAATATGCGCAGGTAGCTACTGATTCAATAGCAAATCCACGCCATTCAGCTTGACCCAGCCAGGCTTTCAACCTGCAACGCGCTCGAAGCTGAACTGTCCCGGCGCGCGGATCGGGTCCACATCCACCTTGATCACGTCCTTGGGCAAGAACTTGCCCTCGAGCAGCTGCTTGGACAGCGGGTTCTCGATGCGCTGCTGGATGGCGCGCTTGAGCGGTCGGGCACCGAACAGCGGGTCGAAGCCCACCTTGGCCAGCTCGGCCACCGCTGCGTCGGACACCTGCAGCGAGAGGTCCATCTTGTGCAAGCGGTCTTCCAGCACCTTGAGCTGGATCGAGGCGATCGAGGCAATGTTCTTCGCGTCGAGTGCATGGAACACCACGGTCTCGTCGATGCGGTTCAGGAATTCAGGACGGAAGTAGTTCTTCAACTCGTCCATCACCGCGTCCTTGACCTCTTCATACGACTGACCACTCATCGACTGGATGATGGGCGAGCCGATGTTGCTGGTCATCACGATCACGGTGTTCTTGAAGTCCACGGTGCGGCCCTGGCCATCCGTCAGGCGGCCGTCGTCCAGCACCTGCAGCAGCACGTTGAACACGTCGGGATGGGCTTTCTCCACCTCGTCAAGCAGCAGCACGCTGTAGGGCTTGCGGCGCACGGCTTCGGTCAGGTAGCCGCCCTCCTCGTAGCCCACATAGCCAGGTGGCGCGCCGATCAGGCGGGCCACGGAGTGCTTCTCCATGAACTCGCTCATGTCCACACGCACCAGGTGTTCTTCGCTGTCAAACAGGAAGCCGGCGAGCGCCTTGCACAGCTCGGTCTTGCCCACGCCCGTGGGGCCGAGGAACAGGAAGGAGCCGGTGGGACGGTTCGGGTCGCTCAGGCCCGAGCGCGAACGGCGGATGGCGTTGGCAACCGCCGAGATGGCTTCGTCCTGCCCGATCACACGCTCGTGCAGCTTGTCTTCCATCATGAGCAGCTTGTCTTTTTCGCCCTGCATCATCTTGGCGACCGGAATGCCGGTGGCACGGCTCACCACTTCGGCAATTTCTTCAGCGCCCACCTGGGTACGCAACAGGCGCGGGCCGGCGCCCTCGCCGCCTTTGGTGGACTCGGTAGCCTGCGCAGCCTTGAGGCGCTTCTCCAACTCAGGCAGCTTGCCGTATTGCAACTCGGCCACCTTGTTGAAATCGCCCTTGTCGGTATAGGTTTTGATCTGGGAGCGAATGCGGTCCATCTCCTCCATCACGTCCTTGGAGCCGAGTGCTTCGGCTTTTTCAGCCTGCCAGATTTCATCAAGGTCGGAGATTTCCTTCTTGAGCTTGGTGATCTCTTCCTCGATCAGGGCCAGGCGTTTTTGCGAGGCCTCGTCTTTCTCGCGGCGCACGGCTTCGCGCTCGATCTGCAGCTGGATCATGCGGCGATCCAGCTTGTCCATCACCTCGGGCTTGGAGTCGAGTTCGATCTTGATCTTGGAGGCGGCCTCGTCGATGAGATCGATCGCCTTGTCGGGCAGGAAGCGGTCGGTGATGTAGCGGTGGCTCAACTCGGCCGCGGCCACGATGGCCGGGTCGGTGATCTGCACGCCATGGTGCACCTCGTATTTTTCCTGCAGGCCGCGCAGGATGGCAATGGTAGCTTCCACCGTGGGCTCGCCCACCAGAATCTTCTGGAAGCGGCGCTCCAGCGCAGCATCCTTCTCGATGTATTTTCGGTATTCATCCAGCGTGGTGGCGCCCACGCAATGCAACTCGCCGCGTGCCAGGGCGGGCTTGAGCATGTTGCCGGCGTCCATGGCACCCTCGGCCTTGCCGGCGCCCACCATGGTGTGGATTTCGTCAATGAAGACGATGGTCTTGCCTTCATCCTTGGCCAGCTCGTTGAGGACGGATTTGAGGCGCTCCTCAAACTCGCCGCGGAACTTGGCACCGGCCAGCAGCGCCGCCATGTCGAGCGAGAGCACGCGTTTGTCTTTCAGCGAATCGGGCACCTCGCCGGCCACGATGCGCTGGGCCAGGCCTTCCACAATGGCGGTCTTGCCCACGCCCGGCTCGCCGATGAGCACGGGGTTGTTCTTGGTGCGGCGCTGCAACACCTGGATGGCTCTGCGGATTTCATCGTCGCGGCCGATCACAGGGTCCAGCTTGCCCATGCGGGCGCGCTCGGTGAGGTCGAGCGTGTATTTCTTGAGCGCTTCGCGCTGGCCTTCGGCCTCGGGGTTGTCGACCTTCTGGCCGCCACGCACGGCGTCGATGGCCGACTCCAGCGACTTGCGGGTCAGCCCGTTCTCCTTGGCGATGCGGCCGATATCGGCCTTGCTGTCAGCCACGGCGAGCAGAAAGAGCTCGCTGGCAACGTACTGGTCCCCGCGCTTGATGGACTCCTTTTCGGCAGCCTGCAACAGCGTGACCATGTCGCGCCCCACCTGCACCTGCTCATGGCCCTCTACCTGGGGCAGCTTCTTCATGGCCGCTTCGGCCGAGGCCAGCAGGCCCTGCACGTTCACGCCGGCGCGTTGCAGCAAGGGGCGTGGGCCGTCTTCCTGGCGCAGCATGGCAACCAGCACATGTGATGGTTCGATGTAGGCATGGTCATTGCCCAGCGCGAGCGTCTGGGCCTCGCCCAAGGCTTCCTGGAATTTGGTGGTGAGTTTGTCTATCCGCATGAAATCCTCCGATTGCTTCCCAGCTTAGGCTGAGCCTGCACATTTCAAGGGCTGGGGCAGCAATTGGTGTTGATACAGGTCAAACAGCGGTCTTTCAAACTGACCGCTGCAGACCCCAACCCTCGCGGAAAGCACAAGGCATACAAGGCACTTCATGTGCCAGCCGGGCGCAGCGTCGCCCGGCTTTTGCTCAGGGCTTCCGGATGGCGTCGAGCGAGAAGCCGGCTATCTTCTTGTAATCGTCCGATATCTGGCGCAGCTCGTCCTGGCTGATGAGATCGTCGATATGGCGAAAAGGCTTGCCGCCGCTGAGCTCGTCCACCTTGATGTTGATGAAGTCGGGCGGCACCGAGCGGTTGGTCTGCACCACCCGGGCCGTGGTCTCGAGGCGTAGCGCCTCATAGGCCAGCAAGGCGGCGCGTGGGTCGGCACCGCTGCCTTGGCCGGCCAGCTCATCGGCCAGCGTGCGGCCATCGATCAGGGCCTGGGCCGAGCCGTTGGAGCCGCGCGGGTACATGGGGTGAGCGGCATCCCCCATCAAGGTAACCCGGCCGAAGGTCCATTGCGAGACTGGGTCCTTGTCGACCATGGGGTATTCGAGAATCTGCTCGGCATGGGTGATCAACTCGGGGACATCGAGCCAGGGAAACTTCCAGTCCTTGAAGATGTCCAGGAAGTCGTTCACATTGCCGGTCTGGTTCCAGTCGTTCATGGCGGCGTTGTCGCGGCGGATCTCGGCCATCCAGTTGATGAGCTGGTGGCCCTCTTCATCCACGTGATCCACGATGGGGTAGATCACCATCTTGCCGGTTTCGATGGAGCCGATGCGCATATAGCTCTTGCCCGTGAGGATGGGCGCATGGCGCGTAACGCCGCGCCAGGTGTTGATGCCGGAAAACGCCACCTGCTCGTCCGGGTAGAACTGGCGGCGCACGGCCGAGTTCACACCATCGCAGGCGACCACGATGTCGGCCTCGACAGCCGGCAGTGCCTCGCCATTGGAACTGCGCACAAAGTGCAGCCGGGCACGGCTCTCGTCCTGCTCCACCTGCACACAGCGGTGATCGGTATGGATGCGCTCGGCGCCCAGCCGCAGCAGGGCTTCATCAAACATGATCTTGTGCAGCTTGCCGCGGTGGATGCCCAGCTCGGGCAAGGGGTAGCCCGCGTGGCGGCCCCGCGCTTCGCGGTAGATGTACTGGCCGTAGCGGTTGAAGAACACGCTCTCGAGGTTCTCAATGGCCACGGCCTCCAGCTTGTCCTGCAGGCCCAGCCCGGCGAGCTCTCGCATGGCGTGTGGCAGCAGTGTGATGCCCACGCCGAGTTCACGCACCTGGGGCACCGACTCGTACACATCGCAGCTCAGCCCCTGGCGCTTGAGCGCCAGCGCAAAGCCCAGGCCGGCAATGCCGCCCCCGACCACCGCGATGCGCGTTGTCTGTTGCGTCTGTTGCGTCTGTTGCGTCTGCTTGGTCTCCATCCTGCGCCTTATTTGGTTAGCATGCTCACACATTGGAGTCTAATCGGCCTGACTGCATTTGAAAAGCCCTCAGAAACGACAAGCCCGGTGGGCAAGGCAACGGCCCTGCTCACCGGTGCCCGGACTGGCTATTGAAGGAGGGAGTACCCGGCGGCTTAGCGGATCTTGAACACGCGCTCGGCGTTGGTCTGGAAGAATTTGGTCTTGTCTTCGACCGACATGTCCATGCTATCCATGGCGCGCACTTCATCGGCCTGGTATTGGTAAGGGTAGTCCATCGCGTACATCACGCGGTCCATGCCCAGCACGGCCTGCGAGAACTTGATGGCGGGCTCCCAGGCCACCCCACTGTTGGTGATGGTGAAGTTCTCACGCAGGTAGTCGCTGGGCTTCTTCTTGATCGGCTTGATACTCTCGTAGCGTTGCGAGCGTACCGTGGCCTGGTGCATATAGTCCAGCCGGTAGGCCCAGAACGGCAGGGCCTCGCCCATGTGGCCGATGATCAGCTGCAGCCTGGGGAAGCGGTCGAACACGCCGGCCGTGATGATACGCATGGCGTGCATGCCGGTTTCCACGCCAAAGCCGTAGATGGCCCCGTCGAGTCCGCACTCCTGAAAGGACTGGATCATGTTGGCGGGCATGGAGTTGGGGTGCAGGTAGATCGGCACGTCATGCGCCTCGGCTGCGGCAAAGATGTCCCAGAACTTGGGGTCTGACAGGTACTCACCCTGCGTGTGCGAGTTGATGATGACTGCGTTCATGCCGAGCTTGCTGACACCGCGCTCAATCTCCTTGGCAGCAGCTGCCGGATCCTGCGGGGCGACGGCGATCATGCCGACAAAGCGCGTGGGGTGGCGGCGCACGGCCTCGGCCAGCTGGTCATTGGCAACCTGGCTGAAGGACACGGCAGTGGCTTTGTCCATGACCTGCACGCCGGGCGCGGTAAGCGCGATCACCTGCTTGTCGATGCCGCACTCATTCATGTGCTGCAGGCGCAGCTGGTCCAGGTCGGTCAGGCAACGCATGATGTGCTGGGCCCGCTCACTGGGACTGCTCATGTAGAAGCCCATCAGTCCCTTGAAGCCAGGGTCCACATCCTTTTTCGCCAGGATCTTGCGGTAGATGTCGAGCATCTCGGGCGGCGCAAACGCCTCTTCGGTGGCAATGCGCTGGTAAGGCGCGGCCCAGCTCTGGGGGGATGCGGTGCTGGCAGTCTGCGTCATGGGGTCTGGTCTCCGGAAAAGTCTTCGATTTGTCTGGCAGACATGTTAATTAGCATCAAATCGCATGACAATCAGGTTTTTCAGGCCAACACCTTTTCCAGAACGAGATAAATCATGGACACCCTGGACAATCTCAAGGCCTTTATCGCAAGTGCCGATGCGGGCAGCTTTTCGGCCGCAGCACGGCAGCTGGCGCTTGTACCCTCCGTGATTGCCAAACGGATCGATCAACTGGAGTGGCGCATCCGTGCGCCGCTGTTCACCCGCTCAACCCGCAAGCTGACGCTGACCGACGTGGGCGAGCGTTACCTGCCCACGGTAAGGCAACTGGTGCGCCAGATGGATGACACGCTGGCGGGCATGGCGCGGGCCCATGGCGAACTGGAGGGCCATATCCGCATCAAGGCACCGACCACGCTGAGCGTGCTCTACCTCAGCGCCATCTTCAGCGAGTTTCTGCACACCCAACCCATGATCAGCATGGACGTGGTGCTGGCGGACCGCTCGGTCAACCCGATCGAGGAGGGCTTTGACATTGCGATTGGCGCGCTGCCCGAGCTTTACGGCCGGGTGCAGAGCCGGCCGCTGTGCCTCATGAAGCGGCACTTGTGCGCTGCACCGGCCTACCTGGAGCGCAAGGGCATTCCGCAACAACCCGCTGACTTGCTGGAGCACGACTGCCTGGTTTTCACCACATCGGGGGCGCGCTGGGAGTTTCAGAGTGCGCAAGGGCTGGTGGGCATTGACGTGACCTCAAAGCTCAGCACCAACGATGGGGCCGCGATCTGCCAGGCTGCCATCGCCGGGCGCGGTATTGCCATCCTGCCGGACTATCTGGCAGCCCCCGCCATGCGCTCGGGTCAACTCAAGGAAATTCTGCTGCCCCATACATTGCCGGACATCTGGCTCAAGGCACTGGTGCCCACGGAGCGCATGGCATTGCCGCGCATCCGCATGCTGCTGGACTGGCTGGAGCAGCGCCTCAAACTGGTACCCGACCTGGCCAGTGAAATGTCTGCCGTCTGAAATCTCTGTTCCCGCCCCACTGTGACGAGATGCTGATCCACGCATGTGGCAGCTTAGCGGATCATCAAGAAGCCCGGGAACATTGATAAGATGGTCCAAAAAATCAAATCTACCTGTGGGGGAAGGTGCCAAGCACCTCAGGAGCAAGACGCATGACTACTCAGAACACCAATGACCTGACCCGTTTGTATGCCCGGCCCGGCTTTCTGCTGCGACGTGCGCACCAGATCTCTGCATCCGTGTTCGAGTCCGAGTGTCAGGGGGTGGGCCTCACACCGGCCCAGTTCGGCATTCTTACCGTGCTCCATGTCAACCCGGGAATGGATCAGTCGAGCCTGGCGCGGGCACTGGGTTTTGACAAGGTCACGGTCTTGCGGGTATTGCGCGGGTTGGAAACTCGCGGCCTGATCTCGCGCGCGGCTGCACCCGCGAGCCGACGCAGCCTGTCTCTCAGGCTCACCCCCGAAGGCTCGGCCCTGCTGGCCCAGGCCCAAAAACCTGCCGAGCGGGCCTTTACAAAATTACTGTCGCCACTCAACAGCGAGCAACAAGGACAGTTGCTGTCACTGCTCGAACTGCTGACCTGCAGCCTGGAAGAAAATGCACGGGCGCGGCTCGTGCGCGCTGACCGGCCCTGAGAGGTCGGTGCACCCGACAGGCGCACAGCCGCCGCAGACCACACGCCCCTGCTTGCCTCAAGCCCTAAAGATTGCGCGCGCTCAGACCCCATTTAGCAAGGGCTTGGTCGTCACTCACGCGGGCATCGACCCAACGCGCCCCCTCGGGTGTCTGCTCTTTCTTCCAGAACGGGGCCTGGGTCTTGAGGTAGTCCATCAGGAATTCGCAGGCCTGAAAACTCTCACCGCGATGTGCTGAACTCACCACCACCAGCACGATCTGGTCCAGCGGCTGCAGCAGGCCCACCCGGTGGATGACGCGCGCACCGTAGATGTCGAAACGTTTGAAGGCTTCGTCAATCATGGCCTCGATGGACTTCTCGGTCATGCCGGGGTAATGCTCCAGTTCCATGGAGCTGACGACCGAACCATCATTGCGATCGCGCACGGTCCCGATGAAGCTGCACACGGCCCCTACGCGCTTGTCCTGTGTTCGCAAGGCAGCGATTTCTGCACTGACATCGAAGTCTGCAGGCTGTATGGAGACGCGCGCGGTCATGACTTCAACCTCCCGTGACGGGCGGAAAGAAGGCTACCTCGCAGCCCTCGCTCAGCATGGCACTTTCCTCGCTCATCACCTGGTTCAGCGCCACGCGCACAGAGCGGCCTCGCGCCAGGCTCTGCGCATGCGCATCGCTGCGCGCAATGAGTTCGTCGCGCAGCGCACCCAGCGTGGCGGCTGCCGTGTCGAGTTGTTCGCTGCCGGTGCCCACACTCTCGCGGATCGAGGCGAAGTACTTGACGTTCACTTTCATCCCATCAACTCCGCAAAGGAAATGAACTGCACCATATCTCCCTTGGCGATGGTGGCGCCAGCGGGGTTGTCCACCACGCCATCGCCCCACACGGCCGAGGTCAACACACCCGAGCTCTGGTTGGGGAACAGGTCCAGCCCACCGGCGGCATTGCGGCGTACACGCAGGAACTCGCGGCGCTTGTCGGCGCGCAACCAGTCAAAATGCGCAGGCAGCGCCATTGATACCGGCACGGCCTGCGTGATGCCCTGCAGTTTGAGCAGGAAAGGCCGTACCAGCACCATGAAGGTGATGAAGCTCGACACCGGGTTGCCCGGCAGACCGGCGAAATGGCAGGCGTCTTGCGCGCCGCGGGCTGCGCCCTCACCCTCGCCACGGTAAATCTTGCCGTAGGCAAAAGGCTTGCCTGGCTTGATGGCGATCTGCCAGATATCCAGCTCGCCAAGCAACTGCACCGATGGTTTGATATGGTCTTCCTCCCCCACCGAGACGCCACCGCTGGTGAGAATCAGGTCATGTTGCTGCGCTGCCTCGCGCAAGGCGGCCACCGTGGCCTCGCGCTGATCAGGCACGATGCCGAAGTCGGTCACCACGCAGCCCAGGCGCTGCAGCAGCGCACGCAGGAAAAACCGGTTGGAGTTGTAGATGGCACCGGGCGGCATCTGCTCAGGGGCAATGTCACCAGGCATCACCAGTTCATCACCCGTAGAGAACAAGGCCACCCGGGGGCGCCTCAGAACCGCCAGGGAACTCATGCCAATACTGGCCGCCAGCCCAAGTGAGGCGGGCGTAAGTCGCTCACCTTTTGAGAGCACCACAGCGCCGCGTGTGACGTCTTCGCCAGCACGGCGTATCCACTGGCCCGGCTTGGGCGTGCTGCTGATGCGCACACTGCCTAAGGTCCCGGGCGCGGCGTCAGGTGGCAGCAGCAACTCGCAGTCTTCCTGCATGACGATGGCGTCGGCACCGGCGGGCACGGGCGCCCCGGTGAAGATGCGGGCCACGCTGCCGGGCTGCAACGGCTGGCCACTCGCACCGGCCGGAATGCGCTGACTTACCGGCAGCGGCACGCCCTTGTCGAGCTCGGCGCAGCGCACCGCATAGCCATCCATTGCCGAGTTGTCCTGCGGCGGCACGTGCAGCGCGGACACCACATCCTGTGCGAGCACACGGCCGTCGGCCTCGAAGGTGGAGACCTGTTCGATGCCGGCCAGCGCAGTGGCATAGCCAAGCAGTTCCTGCAGAGCCGTGTCCAGAGGTTTGAGCGGGGGGCGGGACGCGTTCATGTCAAAGCCTCACAACGGTATTCAAACTGATCCTGGTGCGCCAGCAACCAGGCTACGATGTCATCAGGCCGCGCCAGGTCCAGCACGGGCAGCGCCGTGCTGTGCGGCAACGCTGAGGGCGAATCGGTCGCAATGGCGACCACGCAGGCATCCTCAGGGTAACGCACCGGTTTGCCATTGGCACTGCGCCAGACTTCCACCTTGGGCAAATCGCTTTGCTTGTAGCCCTCCACAAGCACCCAGTCCACGCCCTCGTCGAGTTCACCCAGCATCTCGTGCACCGTCAGGGGGCGCGATTGCGTCAGCTCGCGCATCAATGCCAAACGCTGGTCCGAGGCGATCAGCACTTCATAAGCCCCAGCCTGTCGATGGCGATAGCTGTCTTTGCCCGGATGGTCAATATCGAAGCTGTGGTGTGCATGCTTGACCACGGATACCCGCAAGCCCTGCAGGCACAACTCGGGGATCAGGCGCTCGACCAGTGTCGTCTTGCCCGCTCCGGAAAAACCGGCAAAGCCGACCACCTTCATACGGCCACCTCGTTGACGCTATGTCTTTTATAGCTGTAGTGGCAGATATTCAGAGGGCTAGCGTCCATTTTCATGCACAAATCTGGGCAATATAGGCTTTCACGGCGGCGACATCGGCCGGCATGGAAGTGACGCGCTTGGGCAAGTCCTCCATGCCGGCAAACTTGGCCGGCCGATCGGGCTCGCGCCCCAGGGCCTCGACGATGGTGGCGGCGAACTTGATCGGCAAGGCCGTCTCCAGCACGATCATCGGCACATCCGGCTTGATGTGCTCACGCGCCACTTTCACACCATCGGCGGTATGGGTATCGACCATCACGCCAAAGCGCGTGTAGACATCCTTGATGGTGGCCAGGCGGTCGGCATGTGTGCTCTTGCCGCTGACAAAGCCGTAGCGTTGGGCCGCCTCGGAAAACACCGGATCGGCACTGAGATCAAACTTCCCGGTCTTGCCAAGTTGCTCACCGAACAGGGCCTTGGTCTTGCCCGCATCGCGCCCCAGCAGGTCAAACACAAAACGCTCGAAATTGGAGGCCTTGGAAATGTCCATCGACGGGCTCGATGTCTCATGGGTATCGGCGCTGCCACGCACGCGGTACACGCCGGTACGGAAAAACTCGTCGAGCACATCGTTCTCGTTGGTGGCCACCACAAGCTGCTCAATCGGCAAGCCCATCATGCGAGCCACATGGCCGGCGCAGACATTGCCGAAGTTGCCGGAGGGCACGGTGAAGCTGACCTTGTCCGTATTAGATTTCGTGCTTTGGAAGTACCCGGCAAAGTAATACACCACCTGGGCCATGAGGCGTGCCCAGTTGATGGAGTTGACCGTGCCGATCTTGTACTTGCGCTTGAACACCAGATCATTGGAGACCGCCTTGACCATGTCCTGGCAATCATCAAACACGCCCTCCACGGCGATGTTGTGGATGTTTTCGTCCTGCAGGCTGAACATCTGTGCCTGCTGGAACGGACTCATGCGCCCCAGCGGGCTGGTCATGAAGACGCGCACACCCCGCTTGCCGCGCATCGCGTATTCGGCCGCACTGCCCGTGTCACCACTGGTGGCACCGAAGATGTTGAGCTCTTCACCGCGCCGCGCCAGTTCGTACTCGAACAAGTTGCCCAGCAGTTGCATCGCCATGTCCTTGAAGGCCAGCGTGGGGCCATTCGAGAGGGCTTCCAGGTACATGACGGTACCTGCTGCTTCGGTAGAGGCATCCGCCAGCTTCTTGAGCGGCGTGATCTCTTTGCTGCCGAACACTTCCTGGGTGTAGGTCTTGCGACAGATCGCCTTCAGGTCCGTCGCGGGAATGTCATCGATGTAGAGCGAGAGTATCTCGAACGCCAGGTCTGCATAGGACAGACCTCGCCAGCTGGCAAGCATGGCCGCACTGACCTGAGGGTAGTTCTCAGGCAGGTAGAGCCCGCCATCGGGTGCCAGGCCCTCGAGCAGGATTTCACAAAACTGTTTGCGGTCAGCGTGGCCGCGGGTGCTGATGTACTTCATAAATGCCATTCGCCCCGAACCAGTTGCAGGGGCTGTGAATTCAAACCGTTACGCGTGCAGTATGCAAGAGCTTCAACAGGCGCAGCCCTGGCAGGGTTATCAGGCCAGCTCTTCCTTGCGGATACGGACAATCGGCCGCAACACGGACGGCAGGCCCTGCAACTCGGCCAGCGCCTCGTTCATGGTGCCTTCGCGGGTGTCGTGCGTCAGGATGATCAGGTCGGTCTGGGTGGAGCCCTCGCCGCCGACTTCGTCGGCTTCGCGCTGCAGCACGGCGTCGATGTTGATGCCGGCATTCGCGAGCAAACCCGTCACCTTGGCCAGCACACCGGCTTCGTCCGCCACACGCAGGCGCAGGTAGTAGCTCGTCACCACCTCGCTCATGGGCAGCACGGGCAGATCACTCATGGCATCGGGCTGAAAAGCCAGGTGCGGCACGCGGTGCGCTGCATCGGCCGTCTGCAGCCGCGTGATGTCGACCAGGTCGGCAATGACGGCGCTGGCGGTCGGCTCGGAGCCCGCACCCTTGCCGTAATAAAGCGTGGTGCCCACCGCATCGGCCTGGACTACCACGGCATTCATCGCGCCTTCGACGTTGGCGATCAAACGCTTGGTCGGCACCAGGCTGGGGTGCACGCGCAACTCAACACCATGCGGGGTGCGCTTGGTGATGCCCAGCAACTTGATGCGGTAGCCCAGTTGCTCGGCATAACGGATGTCCTGCGCCTCAAGCTTGGTGATGCCCTCGACATAGGCCTTGTCGAACTGCACCGGGATGCCGAAGGCAATGGCCGACATGATGGTCGCCTTGTGCGCCGCGTCCACTCCCTCGATGTCGAAGGTCGGATCTGCCTCGGCGTAACCCAGGCGCTGTGCCTCCTTGAGCACGACGTCAAACGCCAGCCCCTTGTCCCGCATTTCTGACAGGATGAAGTTGGTGGTGCCGTTGATGATGCCGGCGATCCACTCGATGCTGTTGGCCGTCAGGCCTTCGCGCAAGGCCTTGATGATGGGAATGCCGCCGGCCACAGCAGCCTCGAAAGCCACCATCACCCCCTTGCGATGCGCTGCTGCAAAAATCTCGGTGCCGTGAACCGCAAGCAGCGCCTTGTTGGCCGTGACCACATGCTTGCCGGCCTCGATGGCCTCCATCACCAGTTGCCGGGCGATGCCGTAGCCACCGATGAGCTCGATCACGATGTCGATCTCGGGGTTGGCGATCACGGCACGCGCGTCGTTCACCACCTTGACACCTTCACCGACTGCGGCCTGGGCCCTGGCGACATCGAGATCAGCCACCATGGTGATTTCGATACCGCGGCCAGCCCGGCGTTTGATCTCTTCCTGGTTGCGCTTGAGCACGTTGAACGTACCGCTGCCCACCGTACCGATGCCCAGCAAACCGACTTGAATAGCTTTCATTTTTCTCTTTGTATAAATATCAATACCAGCCCAAGCCCACGGGCCTCAGTCGTTTCGTTTCCGGTAGACCTCGAGGAATTTTTCTATGCGGCCAATGGCCTCGCGCAGGTCATCCTCATGCGGCAGAAATACGATGCGAAAGTGCTGGTTGTCCGGGTAGTTGAAGCCCGAGCCCTGCACCAGCAGCACCTTCGTTTCCTGCAGTAGCTCGAGAATGAACTGCTGATCATTGGTAATGGGGTACATCTCCGGATCAAGCCGCGGGAACATGTACAGCGCCGCACTTGGCTTGACGCAGGTCACGCCCGGGATGGCCGTGATCAATTCATAGGCCAGATCACGCTGGCGACGCAGACGGCCACCTTCGCATACCAGGTCGTTGATGGTCTGGTAGCCGCCGAGTGCCGTCTGAATGGCGTACTGCCCCGGCACATTGGCGCACAGCCGCATCGAGGACAGCATGTTGAGACCTTCGATATAGTCTTTCGCCGGTTTCTTGTCGCCCGTCACCACCATCCAGCCCGCGCGGTAGCCGCAAGAACGGTAGCTCTTGGACAGCGAGTTGAAGGTCAACGTCAACACGTCTTCGCTCAGGCTGGCCAGGGCCGTGTGCTTGACGCCGTCGTACAGGACCTTGTCGTATACCTCGTCGGCAAAGATCACCAGACCGTGCTCACGGGCAATCTCGACGATGGACTTCAGCAACTCGTCCGAGTACAGGGCCCCGGTCGGGTTGTTCGGGTTGATGATGACGATGCCCTTGGTCCTGGACGTGATCTTGGCGCGGATATCGGCCAGATCAGGCATCCAGCCATTGGTTTCGTCACAGATATAGTGCACGGGCTTGCCACCCGACAGGCTGGCCGCCGCAGTCCATAGCGGGTAGTCTGGCGCAGGCAGCAGCAACTCGTCGCCATCGTTGAGCAGTGCGTTGGTGGCCATCACGATCAGCTCGCTGGCGCCATTGCCCAGATAGATGTCGTCGAGCATGACGCCCTTGATGCCCTGCTCCTGGGTGTACTGCATCACCGCCTTGCGGGCGGCGAAGATGCCCTTGCTGTCTGAATAGGCCGCCGCACCAGGCAAGTTGCGGATCATGTCCAGGCGGATTTCTTCAGGCGAATCAAAACCGAACACAGCCAGATTGCCGATGTTCAATTTGATGATCGTGTGCCCTTCTTCCTCCATCTGGCGGGCACGGTCCATGACAGGTCCGCGGATGTCGTAACAGACATTGGCCAGCTTGGCAGATTTGCGAATGGTCTTCAAAGTCCCTCCTGAAGTCGGTAGCACCGGGCGAAACCTATAATTTGACCACAGTTCTGCCCGCCCTTAGTGCGCTGCAGCATCCAAACACAGGAAGACTCAGACATGAAACTCCAGCCTGACAAATTCGACGGCCTTGCCATCACCGGCTATGGCCCCGGCTGGGTCGGTGTGAATGGGGAAAAAATCACCACCAGCATCATCATTGGCTCCCGGGGTCAGCGCCTGGAGTGGCCCTGCACCGGATTCGACGCGCTCAGCCCAGCCCACTTCAGCCAACTGGCTGAACTGGAGGCTGAACTGGTCATCTTTGGCAGCGGCTCACGCTTGCGCTTTCCAGAGCCCGCCTGGCTCAGGCCACTGATCGACAAACGAATTGGCCTGGAAACCATGGACACACAGGCAGCCTGCCGCACCTACAACATACTGGCTGGCGAGGGACGCAATGTGCTGGCAGCCCTGTTACTGGAAGCCCCATCCCCCTAAACGACCCAAGCCTGCGATTTCAGGGTAAAATTGCAGGTTGCAGTCGCAGTGGGGGCGAGCAGGTAAACCACCGTCGCCTCTTCCAAGAACGACACCCCCTGTCACACGAGAAGTAAGGTCTATGGCGATCGTTGTCAACAAACCCATCCCCGAATTCGAAGCAGTTGCCACAGGTGGCATCAAGGTTTCCAATACCACCCACGTCGGGCAAACCGTGGTGCTCTATTTCTATCCCAAGGACAACACGCCTGGTTGCACCACGGAGGCCATGCAGTTCCGCGACAAGCACAAGGAGTTCGTGAAGGCTGGCGCCATCGTGTTCGGCGTGTCGCGCGACAACATGAACTCGCACGACGACTTCAAGGCCAAGCTGGAACTGCCGTTCGAGTTGATCGCCGATACCGAGGAAAAAATGTGCCACATGTTTGGCGTGGTCAAGAACAAGATCATGTACGGCAAGAAGGTCAAGGGCATCGAGCGCAGCACCTTCCTGATTGGCGCCGACGGCGTGCTCAAGGAAGAATGGCGCGGACTCAAGGTTCCAGGCCATGTGGATGACGTACTCAAAGCCGTCAAAGCCCTCAAAAAGGCCGCTTGAACCGCGAAGAAGTCACGCTAGACTTTTCAGGCTAAGTTGACGTTTTGGAGCGACACGTTATTGGTGTCATCGGATTCATGCATAATGAATCCATGCCGTTGGAACTTGCAACCGCGCTCCCCGAAAAAAGCCGCCTTGGCCTCAAGGTGGCTTTTTCGCTTTTAAAGCCTGTTTTTTCACTTTTCCCCCTTAGCGAGTCAAACGCCCTATGCCATTGCCACCCGCCCCGACCCGACGCGCCGCCCTGTTGACCCAGGACGCCTACGATGCACCCGCGAGAGCCACATCCAGGGCACAGCGAAAAACGACTGCCAGCCCGTCGCGAGCCACGATGGAAGACAAGCCTCAGGCACGGCAGTTGAAAAGCGGGCCAGACCACACACAGGAACGCAGCCCCCAAGCGGAGCGGTACGACGCCACGGAGCAGCGTCCTCTTCCGGCCAGCAGCGACACCGAGGTCCGCGACCAGCATGCGCCTGTCACCACAGCAAAACCCAAGAAGAAAAAATCCACCGGGCCGACCAAGTTGTTCGTGCTCGACACCAATGTGCTGCTGCACGACCCGATGTGCCTGTTCCGTTTCGAGGAGCATGACATCTTCCTGCCCATGATCGTGCTGGAGGAACTCGACGGCCATAAAAAAGGCATGACCGAAGTCGCGCGCAACGCCCGCCAGACCAGCCGTACCCTGGATGGACTGGCCGGCGCGCCAGGAGCCGACATGGCCAAAGGCCTGCCGCTCGATGCCACGGGCCACCGGGAGGCTGGCGGCAAGCTCTTCTTCCAGACCCAGCTCCTGAACTACACCCTGCCCACCAGCCTGCCCCAGGGCAAGGCCGACAACCAGATTCTCGGCGTGGTGGAGGCCTTGCGCGAGCAATACGCACCGCGCGAAGTGGTGCTGGTGTCCAAGGACATCAACATGCGCGTCAAATCACGCGCACTCGGGCTGGCCACTGACGACTACCAGAACGACAAGGCACTGGAAGACGGCGATCTGCTCTACTCGGGTGCGCTGGCCCTGCCAGCCGACTTCTGGAGCACCCATGGCCAGACCGTTGAAAGCTGGCAACAGGGACAGCACACCTTCTACCGCATCAATGGCCCGATCGTGCCGAGTCTGCTGATCAACCAGTTCGTCTACTTCGAAGCGCCAGGTGAGCCCATCCTGTATGCCCGCGTCACCGAGATCCGGGGCAAGTCGGCCGTCTTCAAGACCCTGAAGGACTTCAATCACCTCAAGAATGCCGTCTGGGGCGTAACCACCCGCAACCGTGAACAGAACTTCGCCATGAACCTGTTGACCGACCCAGAGGTGGATTTCGTTACCCTGACCGGCACCGCAGGCACCGGCAAGACGCTGATGGCGCTGGCGGCCGGCCTGACGCAGGTGCTGGACGACCGGCGCTACACCGAGATCATCGTCACCCGCGCCACCGTGAGCGTGGGTGAGGACATCGGCTTTCTGCCTGGCACGGAAGAAGAGAAAATGGGCCCCTGGATGGGCGCACTCGATGACAACCTGGAAGTTCTGGGCAAGACGGACACCAGTGCCGGAGAATGGGGTCGCGCGGCGACCAGCGAACTGATCCGCAGCCGCATCAAGATCAAGAGCATGAACTTCATGCGTGGACGAACCTTTCTCAACAAGTACGTGATCATCGATGAGGCCCAAAACCTCACGCCCAAGCAGATGAAGACGCTCATCACCCGGGCCGGTCCGGGCACCAAGATCGTCTGCATGGGCAACCTCGCGCAAATCGACACACCCTACCTGACCGAGGGCTCCTCCGGCCTGACCTTTGCCGTGGACAAGTTCAAGGGCTGGCCACACAGCGGACATATCACGCTGGCGCGCGGTGAACGCTCCCGATTAGCCGACTTCGCCAGCGAAGTGCTATAAAAAAAAGAGCGCTTTGCGCTCTTTTTTATTGGGCTGGACGATGATTTCCATCAGAAATCATCGCTGTGATTACTGGCCAGACTCTCAAACTTGGTGATGGGCTTGAGGAAGGCCAGCTTGACCGTGCCGGTCGGGCCGTTACGCTGCTTGGCAATGATCACCTCAGCGACACCGGGCTCCTTGCAGGCGTCCTTGGTGTAGTACTCGTCACGGTAAATGAACATGATGATGTCGGCATCCTGCTCGATCGCGCCCGACTCCCGCAAATCGCTCATCATCGGGCGCTTGTCAGGACGCTGCTCCACGCTGCGGTTGAGCTGCGACAAGGCGATCAGGGGACATTTCAGTTCCTTGGCCAGCATCTTGAGTCCCCGCGAAATCTCACCGAGCTCGGTGGCCCGGTTCTCTCCATCGCTGCTGGAGCCACTCATGAGCTGCAGGTAGTCGACCACGATCAGCCCGAGCTGACCGCACTGGCGTGCCAGACGGCGGGCATTGGCCCGCAACTCACTGGTGGTCAGACCGGCTGTTTCATCGATGTGCAGCGAGATGTTGCGCAGCTTCTCGATCGCCTCGGTCAGCCGTGGCCACTCATCATCGGACAGTTTGCCCGTGCGCAAATTGCTCTGGTTGATGCGACCAATCGAGCCCACGATACGTACGGCAAGCTGGGCTGCCCCCATCTCCATGGAAAACACAGCCACCGGCAGACCTTCGTTGAGCGCCACATGCTCGGCGATGTTGATGGCCAGCGCGGTCTTGCCCATGGAGGGACGGGCCGCCAACACAATCATGTCGCCCGCCTGAAAGCCCGAAGTCAAACGATCCAGGTCATAGAAACCTGTGGGCACCCCGGTGATATCGTTCGGGTTGTCGGCCATTTCCTGCACACGGTCCAGCAGGTCCACCACCAGGGTGTCCATACCCTGAAAACCTTGCTTCATGCGCGAGCCTTCCTCGCCAATGTTGAAGATTTTCTGCTCCGACTCATCCAGGATCGCCGCCACCGGGCGCCCCTTGGGGTTGAAGGCATTGGTCGCTATTTCATCGCTGGCACTGACCAGCTTGCGCAGGATGGAACGCTCGCGCACGATCTCGGCATAACGGCGGATGTTGCCCGCACTCGGCACATACTGGGCTAGCGAGTTGAGATAGGTCAGGCCACCTACCTCTTCGGCTTTTCCCATACCCTGCAAATGCTCGAACACCGTGATCACATCAGCAGGCCGGCTGCCGTTGATAAGCATGCCCATGGCCGCATAGATCAGCTTGTGTTCGTAGCGGTAGAAATCGCTGTCGACCAACAAGTCACCCACACGATCCCAGGCCTCGTTATCAAGCAGAAGCCCCCCCAGCACGCTAGATTCAGCTTCGATCGAATGCGGCGGGATGCGCAACTGCGCAACTTGCCGATCTTGGCCGTAGTCATCACCTACAGCAGAAAGTACAGCGGACATGGATGGTGATTTCCTTCTTTAACCCAATGCTACGCCGGGCATCGCTAGGCGTCGAGTGAAAACATGTGGACAAGCCAGTGAATAGCTGTGCGCAAGCTGTGTAAATCACGGGACAAGTAAATAAAAAAGCCGCCCGGGCCAGGCCCGGGCGGCTTTTTCGCGATACGCGGGAATCAGGCGGTTTCGCCGTAGACCGACACCGTGATGTCCACGGCCACATCCGTGTGCAGAGCCACGCTGACCGTGTTGTCGCCGACGATCTTGATGGGACCGTTGGGCATGCGGATCTGGGACTTGACAACTTTATAGCCGTTTTTATTCAGCTCTTCAGCGATGTCATGGTTGGTCACGGAGCCAAACAGGCGGCCATCCACACCAGCTTTTTGCGTCAGCTTGAGCGTGGTACCGGAGAGCTTGTCGCCTAGTGCCTGGGACTCGGCCAGCTTGGCAGCTGCAGCTTTTTCGAGCTCGGCGCGCTTAGCCTCGAACTCTGCCTTGGCAGATTCAGTAGCGCGACGGGCACGGCCGGAAGGAATCAGGAAGTTGCGGGCATAACCGTCCTTGACCTTGACGATCTCGCCAAGATTGCCAAGGTTCACGACCTTTTCGAGCAGAATGATTTGCATGTGTCTACTCCTTAGATCTTGTGCTGGTCGCTGTACGGCAGCATCGCGAGGAAACGCGCGCGCTTGATAGCGGTGTTGAGTTGGCGCTGGAATATGGCACGGGTGCCGGTCAGGCGCGCGGGAATGATCTTGCCGTTTTCGGCAATGAAATCACGCAGGGTGTCGATGTCCTTGTAGTCAATCTCTTCCACACCGGTAACGGTGAAGCGGCAGAAACGCTTGCGCTTGAACAGCAGGGATTGGGTATTGCGCTTGGGGCGCTTGTCTTTGTTGAAACGTTTTGGTCCGGGCATGATGGACTCCTAAAAATTAATCTTGTCTAAATTCTTGAATCTGAAATACGACGTACTTACCGTTGCGGGGTGTGGTCAGAAAGCCGCTGAACCACCAGACACTGCCGACAGCCTGCTTTGCAAGCCGCTCGGCGATGGCACCGAATGCCATGGCCTTGACGAGCGCCTTGACCTGTCTATCCTGTCCGTCTTGCTGAATCAGCGACTCGTGTTCGAGTCTGAGATCCAGCGCCGGTAAACCGGCCGGGGTGTAGCGCAGAGTTTTGACTTCTGCAATGCACGCTGTCAGGACTAGCTGGTTGGCGACCGTGTCACTCCTCGCTGGCAAACTGCTATTGGGCAGCGTATTCAGCCTGTTGAGCCTTGCGGGCGTCTTCACGCTCGACTGACTTCATCATGGAGGACGGGCCTGTTTCGGCCTTCTTCTTCAGAACCGTCAGGTGACGCAACACAGCATCATTGAACTTGAAGGCGTGCTCCAGTTCAGCCATCACGGCCTGATCGGCCTCGATGTTGACACACAGATAATGGGCCTTGGCCAGCTTGTTGATCATGTAGACCATCTGACGACGGCCCCAGTCTTCAACACGGTGCACTTTGCCGCCGCCGGCAGTGATCATGCCCTTGTAACGCTCCAGCATCGCTGGAACCTGCTCGCTCTGATCCGGATGGATCATGAGAATGATTTCGTAATGACGCATTGATACTCCTTGTGGATGACCCGCTGTGCGGGCAAAAAAAGCTACCCCCAGCGTCTAATTGGGGTGCAGCAAGGCGAAGCCGATGATTATAGCCTGATTCCATCAGCCCGCCCATCGCTCCGATACCAGCGGCACGCGGCGGCTCGGTGCGTTGAGCGCCATCTGCCAGATCGATGCGCGATACACCTGCCAGGGAATTGCAGATCAAAGCAGTGGCTGGCGTTGAGCCGGTCTTGGGAGCGGGTGCCGTGCTCGACCCCAGTGGGCAAAAAAGCACCCTTCGCGCCTCCTGGTAGAGCTGTCCTCGGGGTTGCCGGGCTCTGCCCCCATCTCGCTCAGAACAGTCTGCGCGGATCAGCTGTTTTTCAGGTTGGGGTAGCGCACATGGTCCACCAGTTCCTGAATCTTCTTGCTGGGTGCCGGGGTCACGAGACTGACCAGCACGATCACGGCAATCCCGACAGGCACACCAAACAGGCCAGCCGAGATCGGCTGAATGTCCCACCAGAGCTGAATCGGCGAGGTCACGCCAAAGACGCTGCGCAACCAAGGCTGGGTGGTCACCATATAGTAGAACGTGGTGCCCAGGCCAGCGACCATTCCCAGGGAGGCGGCAACACCGGTTGCACGCTTCCAGAAAATGCCAAGCACCAGTGCCGGGAAGAACGCTGCCGCCGCAAACGAGAACGCAGCAGAGACCAGGAACAGGATATCCGCCGGCTTCTGCGCAGCCACGTAGGCCGCACACAAGGCCACCACCAGCAGCAGAACCTTGGAAATGGTCACGCGACGGGCCGTCGAGGCATTCGGATCGATCATCTTGTAGTACAGGTCATGGCTCAGCGCATTCGCAATGGTCAGCAGCAAGCCGTCAGCGGTTGACAGTGCAGCCGCCAGGCCACCGGCGGCCACCAGACCGGACACCACATAGGGCAAGCCACCGATAGCAGGTCCGGCCAGCACAATGATGTCGCCGCCAATGGTCATCTCGTTGAGTTGCAAAATGCCGTCCTTGTTCACATCCACAACTGACAGCAATGAGGGGTCGACCTTGTTCCAGGCGGCAATCCATTCGGGCAAATGATCGAAGGGCGTGCCGACCAGGGTCGTGAAAACTTCGTACTTCACGAGCACGGCCAGTGCAGGTGCCGTGAAGTAAAGCAAAAAGATGAAGAACAGCGACCAGGAGACCGATTCACGCGCTTCCTTCACGCTGGGCACGGTGTAATAGCGCATCAGAATATGCGGCAGCGCAGCCGTACCGACCATCAGACAAAAAATCAGCGCCAGAAAATTGCGACGCGAGACATCAAAAGCCTCCTGGGCTGCGGCATCCCCATGGGGATCACCCGCAAACTGGCTGGCATGCGGCGGCATCGCGTTCAGCGGCTTGGCCTTGTTGTCGGCTGCAGCCTTCGCCTTGGTCCAGGCGGCATTGGCAGCCTTGGCATCCTTGGGCAAGCTACTCAGCGCCTTGTCAGCCGCAGCGATTTCCACCACCGGCGCATTGAGCGCCTTCAATTTGGTCACCTTGGCTTCTGCTGCCGCCTTGTCAACGGCCAGGGTGGCAGCGGGATCCTTCAGCTTTTCAGCCAGGACATCTGAGCGCTTCTGGAATATTGCGCGAACCTCGAGTTCCTTGGGATCGTTGGCCAGCTCCTTTTCCTTGGCCGTGACCTTCTGCAACTGGTAGCCGTAGACGGCCTGCGGCACCGGCACATTGGTCTGCTTGACAGACAGCCACACCACCGGAATCAGGTAGGCCACGACCAGGATGATGTACTGCGCTACCTGTGTCCAGGTCACCGCACGCATGCCCCCCAGAAACGAGCAGACCAGGATGCCACCAAGACCGAGGAAAATCCCGAGCTCAAAGGCCACCCCCATCAGCCGGGCCGTGATCAGGCCCACACCATAGATCTGTGCGACCACGTAGGTAAATGAACACAGAATGGCCGCCACAATGCCGAGGAACCGCGGCAGGTTGCCGCCATAACGCTCCCCAAGGAAATCCGGCACAGTGAACTGCCCGAACTTGCGCATATACGGCGCCAGGAACAGCGCCACCAGGCAGTAGCCCCCCGTCCAGCCCATGATGAAGGCCAGACCACCGTATCCAGTCAGATACAGGGTACCCGCCAAGCTGATAAAGGAGGCTGCGGACATCCAGTCTGCTCCCGTCGCCATGCCGTTGTAGATGGCCGGCACACGGCGCCCGGCCACATAGTATTCAGCCGCATCCGTGGTGCGGCTCATGATGCCGATGCCCGCATACAGGCCAATCGTGGCGAACAGGAAGATGAAGCCGATCCACTCGCGCGGCAAGCCCATCTGCTCGAGGATCGCCAGCGCCACCACAAACATGAAGAACCCGCCCGTGTACCACTTGTACACCTGGTTCAGGTTCGACTTGAACGCCTTGTAGGCGGCCGCATTGCTGACACGAGCACCACTGCCAGGCATTCCACCCATGATTATTCCTCGTCCTCTTGAACGCCGTGCTCGATATCCAGCTTGTTCATGTACCGGGCATAAAACCAGATGATCAGGCAGTAAACCACCAGGGAGCCTTGCGCCCCCATCCAGAAGCTGAATGGCCAGCCAAAGAAGTTGAAGCTCAAATCACGTGCGAAATAACTCACCACAAACGTGACCACGAACCAGATTGCCAGCAGAAGCGCCGTGATGTTGAGGTTCTTGCGCCAATAACTGCGATGGTTGTCGGTTAATTCCATAACATCTAGCTCCTCCAAACTTGGGCCCCTTCGGGCATTTCGCAACCACCACCGGTCTCACATGCGGAGTCTGGCAGGCCTGATTGCGCCTTGATTCTTATGGCTGTGTAACCAGCGCTTGTTCACCTGTCATCCAGTACCCGCATAACCGGATCACGCAGATGGTGCCGCACGCAATCCGGTGTCGCGTTCCAGTTGGGCGGCAACTTTGGGCTCGAACCCCTTGAGATGGCGAATGATCTTCACAGCCTCATCAGGTTCGCGCCGCTCGACGTGAACCCGTGCCAGCTGATACCAGCCAAACGGACTCATGGGCTGCAGTTCCGTGTTTTTCTTGAGCGCTTCCAGGGCTTCATCGAAGCGACGTTCTTGAATCAGCACCAGTGCCAGGCCATACCAGGCGCGGTCCATCCCGGGATCAAGCGCCAGCACCCGGCGAAACATCGGTTCAGCCTCGGCCGGCCGCTTGGCATCTTCCAGCATGTAGGCCAGATTGAACCAAGCCGCCGCATGATCAGGATGGGCCGAGGTCAGTTGTTCAAGACTGGCGATGGCCGCAGGCTTGTCGCCAAGCTGCGCGAGCAGGTGCGCACGGCTGGCCATGGCGTACCGATCCAGAGGTCTGATCTGGAGCAAGGCATCAAAGACCTTCAGGGCATGTGATTTGTGCCCCAGCGTCAGCAGTGTCATCGCCTTGAGCTTGCCAAACTGGTAGGAAAGCGGGCGACTCATTTGCACAATGCCACACCAATTTCCAGACAGATTTGGATGCGCATGACAGTTGCAGCAAACCAAACAAACAAAAGCAACAAAAACGCGACCAGTGGCACATGGCGTTCCAGAACGAACCTGGGCGTCAGAAAACGCGCCACCACAACGAATGGCCGTCCGATAATTTGCAGTATCTGGTAGAACAGGTTGTGCTCTTTCTTCGCGCCCGCAAGCAGGCCCAGCACTCCTTGCCCCAGCAAGGCCATCAGTGCAATTTCAGCAATCAGTTTGACAGTGGAAGCCAAAATTAGCATGAGACTCCGACAAATGAGTTCGGCTCATAGTATGGGTGACATGCGGACTGTTCTCACGGAGAAACAGAACAGGGACAAGGAAAACCCCGAGAGGGTTTCCCCTGAAATCGCAGGCAGGCAATTACCTGTCTGCGAACCCCCTGCTGCTTATTTTTCTGCGAGCTTGCGCCAGGTTTCCACCACAGAGTCCGGGTTCAGCGACATTGAGGTGATGCCCTGCTCTACCAGCCATTTGGCGAAGTCTGGATGATCGCTGGGTCCTTGACCACAGATACCCACATACTTGTTCTGCTTGCGGCAAGCCGTGATCGCACGGGCCACCATGGCCTCCACCGCCGGGTCGCGCTCGTCGAAATCGGCGGCCAGCAACTCCAGCCCGGAATCACGGTCCAGCCCCAGGGTGAGCTGGGTCAGGTCGTTGGAGCCAATCGAGAATCCATCAAAGTACTCCAGGAACTCATCGGCCAGGATTGCATTGCTCGGCACTTCGCACATCATGATGATCTTGAGGCCGTCCACGCCACGCTTGAGACCCTGGTCGGCCAGCAGTTCCGTGACCTTTTTGGCCTGTCCCAGGGTGCGAACAAAAGGCACCATGAGTTCGACATTGGTAAGGCCCATTTCGTTGCGCACGCGCAGCATGGCTTCGCACTCCATGGCAAAAGCCTCGCGAAACTCGGCGCTGATATAGCGTGCCGCCCCGCGGAAGCCCAGCATAGGGTTCTCCTCATCGGGCTCGTAACGGCTGCCACCGATCAGCTTGCGGTACTCATTGCTCTTGAAGTCCGACAGCCGCACGATCACCGGCTTGGGCCAGAAGGCTGCGGCAATCGTGGCCACACCTTCAGCCACCTTGTCGACATAGAAGGCACGCGGCGAGGCATGGCCACGGGCGACCGACTCAACAGCCTTCTTGAGGTCGGCATCGATGTTCGGGTATTCGAGAATGGCCTTGGGATGAACGCCAATGTTGTTGTTGATGATGAATTCCAGCCGTGCCAGGCCGACACCGTGATTGGGCAACTGGGCAAAGTCGAAAGCCAGTTGCGGGTTGCCGATGTTCATCGTGATCTTGATGTCGATCTCGGGCATCTCGCCGCGCTGGGTCTCGGTCACTTCGGTCTCCAGCAGACCGTCATAGATGAAGCCGGTATCGCCCTCGGCGCAACTGACTGTCACGAGCGTACCGTCCTTGAGCAACTCGGTGGCATCCCCACAGCCCACGACGGCAGGAATACCCAGCTCGCGGGCAATGATGGCCGCGTGGCAGGTACGGCCGCCGCGGTTGGTCACGATGGCTGAGGCCCGTTTCATCACAGGTTCCCAGTTGGGATCCGTCATATCGGTCACCAGCACATCGCCCGGCTTGACCTTGTCCATTTCGCTGACGTTTTCCACGAGACGCACCGGTCCGGTACCGATCTTCTGACCGATGGCACGTCCCTCGGCCAGCACCGTACCCTTGCCCTTTAGCTTGTAACGAAGCTCGGTGCCGTTGCTCTGGCTCTTCACTGTCTCTGGCCGGGCTTGCAGAATGTACAGTTGGCCGTCCTCGCCATCCTTGCCCCACTCGATGTCCATGGCGCGGCCATAGTGCTTCTCGATCACCAGCGCATACTTTGCCAGTTGCTCGACATCGGCATCGGTCAGGGAATAGCGGTTGCGCTGCTCGGTGGGTACATCCACGGTCTTGACCAGCTTGCCGCCGGCCTTCTTTTCCTCCGGCGTGGAAAACACCATCTGGATCAGCTTGGAGCCCAGGTTGCGACGGATCACGGCACGCTTGCCTGCGCTGAGCATGGGTTTGTGGACATAAAACTCGTCCGGGTTGACCGAGCCCTGCACCACGGTTTCACCAAGGCCATAGCTGGAGGTGATGAACACCACGTCCTCGAAACCGGATTCGGTATCGATCGTGAACATCACGCCTGCGGCGCCCAGGTCAGAACGCACCATGCGCTGCACGCCAGCAGAGAGGGCCACGTCGGCATGGGCAAAGCCCTTGTGCACACGGTAGCTGATGGCGCGATCGTTGTAGAGGGAAGCAAAGACCTCCTTCATCTTGTGCAGCACCTCTTCGATGCCCACCACGTTCAGGAAGGTTTCCTGCTGGCCGGCAAACGAGGCATCCGGCAGGTCTTCTGCCGTGGCCGACGAGCGTACGGCGAAGGACGCATGGGGGTTGTCCTTGACCATGCGCGCGAATTCGGTTCGCATGGCCTTGTCCAGATCTGCCGGGAAGGGCTGCGCCTCCACCATGGCACGAATCTCGGCGCCGACCTTGGCCAGTTCCCTGACATCTTCGGTATCGAGTGCGTTGAGCTTCTCGTTGATGCGATCGTTCAGGCCTTCAAATGCCAGGAACGCTCGAAACGCATGGGCCGTGGTGGCAAAACCGCCGGGTACGCGCACGCCTTGCGGCAGTTGCGAGATCATCTCGCCGAGGCTGGCGTTTTTACCGCCAACGGCCTCGACATCGGTCATTCTCAGGTTTTCAAACGGTACGACCAGGGCGGTCGGGCTGAAAAGTGCAGACATGGGAAAGCTCCAGAAGTTAAAAACGGTTCTGTACGCCAGGCCCTGCTCTCTGGAAAGCAGGTAGCGCCCATGCAAGCAGCAAGACTTTGTCGTTGTTCTGGTAGGTCTGGGCTGAACATGGTGAAAAATCGGCTAAATTGACCTCTATTGTAGGCGCCCGCACGCAACGCCTTTGCCGTACCGGCAAAATAACGGCTTATCCGACTACTTGGCCCCGACATGCCCAACCGCACCGTATTTTTCATCTCCGATGGCACTGGCATCACGGCCGAAACCTTTGGCAATGCCATATTGGCCCAGTTTGAAATGAGTCCAAGGCACGTCCGCCTGCCCTTTATCGATACCGTGGACAAGGCGCATCAGGCGGTGCGCCAAATCAACCACACGGCAGAAACCGAGGGCAAGAAGCCGATCGTGTTCACCACGCTTGTGAACATGGAAATTCTCAAAATCATCCAGGACACCTGCCAAGGCATGCTGCTGGACATGTTCGGCACTTTTGTGCGACCGCTGGAACTGGAGCTGGAGATCAAGTCGAACCACCGCATTGGCCGCTTCAGTGACGTCAGCAAAAGTCAGGCCTACCACGACCGCATCGAGGCCATCAACTTTTCACTGGCGCATGACGACGGCCAGTCGAATCGCGACCTGGAGCAATCCGACGTGATTCTGGTGGGCGTCAGCCGTAGTGGCAAAACACCCACCTCGCTTTACCTGGCGATGCAGTATGGCCTCAAGGCCTCCAACTACCCCCTGATTCCCGAGGACTTCGAACGCCAGCATTTGCCGCCCGCCCTGGTGCCCCACCGCAGCAAGATTTTCGGCCTGACCATCAACCCTGAGCGCCTGAGCGAGATCCGCAACGAACGCCGCCCGAATTCTCGCTACGCATCGCTGGAAAACTGCCGCATGGAAGTGGCTGAGGCCGAGGCCATGATGCGGCGCTCCAGCATCCGCTGGCTGTCGACCACCACCAAATCCATCGAAGAGATCGCCACCACCATCCTGCAGGAGATCAGGCCCGAGCGGCTGGTGTACTGAGTAGGCCGGCCTGATCGGTCTCTTCGACCTCGGCATGCGCAGAGACAGGTGAAGGGATGTCCAGTTCGACCAACACACAGGTCTTGCCCGTGCGACGGCACATCCCCTGCTCACGCCAGTAGTCGCCCTGGCTGATGCATCCCGTTCGGCAGATCACCCAGTCGGCTGCATCCAGAAAGGGTTGCAAATCCTCGGTGCAGGACTCGTCGGAAAGCCAACGGCCCTTGCTGATCTGCAGTGCCGTGTCTCGAATGACGAGTTGCGCGCGCAGCAGGAAAAGTTCCTTTTGCAGCTGTGCCAGTTCCTGCGCGTGTGTACGGGCCATGCACGTCACACGCTCTTGCACGCCCGCGAGCATGCGTACCAGCGCAGCATGCTCGCAGAGCACATCCGGGACGCTGGTGGACATGGCGGCCCCAGTCTCGCTTGGCCATGCGGGTTGACACATGACACCGTTTCTCAGCCTCGCTTGATCCACATCGGTCACCTGCTTGTCATTTGGTTTATTGGACAGCTTTGGGACTGTTGTGCCACTGATGCTGCTCCCTGTCTTGCCCCTGCATGCCTTGCACCAGCTGGGTTTGCTGCTGCCAGCGACCGCGCAGGTTCCTGATCATGGTCTTGAAGGAGCCTGATAGCGCGGAGAGTTCCGACAGGCTGCCCAGGTTGGATACGATTTTCCCCGCGAACAGCTCCCGCTGTTCGGCGCTACTGGTCTGAATATGCGCCGTCATCAAAGCCAGCGTCCCAGCCAGCAAGGCTTCTGCACATGGCATGGTGTATTCCTCATCCTGTTTGAAACAGCATGGTGCGCTCATGAAGTTCTCCTTTGCATAGTCAGGCCGTACCAGCACCCTGCACGGGTCGCGGGCGATTGCCCTACGTAGCCCGAGCCAGAGTCTCAGGCACGCCGTAAAGGCAAAACTTGAAGTCAAGTATATGCGAACGATTCTCATTTGCAACTTATTAATTGCCATAGCTACAAATGAATGGGGTCTTGCCTTGAGAACAGGTCCGGAGGTCGTCAATTTCAAATCAGCAGCCATGCACTTCGCAAATGTGGACAATCAAACGATTGCAACAAGGAGAAACCAACATGAAAGGTGACGCCAAAGTCATTTCCCACCTTCAGGCCCAGCTCAAGAACGAGCTGACCGCCATCAACCAGTATTTCCTGCACTACCGCATGCTCAAGCACTGGGGGCTGGACAAACTGGCCAAGAAGGAATACGACGAGTCCATGGGCGAGATGAAGCATGCCGACCAGTTGATGGACCGCATCTTCATGCTCGACGGCCTGCCCAATCTGCAGGATCTGGCCAAGATCAATGTGGGTGAAGACGTGCCCGAAATCCTGGCCTGCGACCTCAAGGCCGAACAAGGCGCGCAAGCCACCATCAAGGACGGCATCGCCCACTGCGAAAGCGTGCGCGACTACGTGTCGCGCGACCTGCTGCAAGGCATTCTGGACGATACCGAGGAGCACATCGACTTCCTCGAAACCCAGATCGAATTGCTGGAAAAGGTGGGCCTGCAGAACTACCTGCAAAGCCAGATGGGCGAGTTGAGCTGATCCCGCTCTAGTGCAGGGGGAGGCACCCTCTGCAACTGCCTGCGCTCGCGCACAGCGTCAGGCCGTCAACTACGGGAGCAGCACTCGCCTGCCCACATGCAGGCGAGTGCTGCAAATGCCCAGCCTCCTTTCCTTGCCCCTCTCCTTGCCCGCGTAATCCAACCCGTGTCCTCCTGGCAGCCGCGCCCTTCAGGCTGGCTGCCACTTTCCTCCCTGCACGCATTGCATCAACTGTCTGCCCATGGGCACGGCAAGTTGGCATCGGGCAAACCGCCCAGATAAACGCACTCCCGCATCTTGCTCGGCAGATCAATTGCCGCAGTCTTGCAGCGGCATCCAGTCCTTCAAACACGCCGCCTTAAGCCAACAGCAAAAATAATTTACGCAATAGACACAAATGAGATTGATTCGCATTAGAATTCTCTAGAGTTATTTCCTATTTCAAGCCAGCAGCGCCTTGCCATCCAGGATGGCGACCGGTTGTAGCCAGCCACACAACTTTTTAGTCAAGGCGCAACCATGTCCAAACGTAGAAATATCAATCAAAAAACACTGCTAAGCCAGGTAAAACAAGCGCAAGCAGCTCATAAATCGATAGCACCTGCCGCACTGCTTCCGCTCGGTGCCATGCTATTGGCAGGCTCCATGAATGTGATGGCGCAGCAGGCCGGCCAGGAAAGCGGCAAAACACTGGCCACCGTAGAGGTCAAGGAGAAAGCTGAAACACCCGAAGCCAAGACCTCGCTGAGAGCCACGGAAACCACCCTTGGCAAAGGCTCGCAGAAACTGCGCGACATCCCGCAATCCATCACCGTGGTCACCGAGCGCCTGATGGATGACCGGAACTACGATGACTTCAGGGAAGTCCTGCACAGCACCGCCGGCGTAACCTTCCAGGCCGGCGAAACGGGTGAAGAGGACATCCGCCTGCGTGGCTTCTCGCTCGTACAGGCCGGCGATATTTATGTGGACGGCCTGCGTGACGCCTCCATCTATGAGCGCGACACCTTCAACTACGACCGCGTCGAAGTGCTCAAGGGTTCTGCTTCCATGCTGTTTGGTCGCGGCTCCACTGGGGGTGTGGTCAACCAGGTCAACAAGCAGCCCTACCTCATGACCTCTCACGAAGTCAAAACCACCGTGGGCACAGGCAACGAACAGCGTCTCACCGGGGACTTCAACTTCAAGACTGGAGAAAACGCAGCATTTCGCTTGAATGTGATGACGAATGAAGCCGACAACTATGGCGCCAAGGTCAGCAAGAAAGGGGTTGCACCAACTTACCGCTGGGGTATTGGCACGGCAGACGAATTCTCCGCAGGCCTATACCACCTTGAATACGATAACCGGCCAAACTACAACCACCCCTGGATCCTGAGTGACGGACAGTTGCAGCCGACGCTTGAAGCAAAAAATTTCTATGGCCTGAACAGCGACTACAACCGTGGCAAAGCCACCTATGGCACGTTGAGCCATATTCACCGTTTCACGGACAGTGGCGAACTCAAGACCACGCTACGCCACGGCATTTACGCGCGCGACCTGTGGTCCAGTGTGATCAGATTTCAAACGACCCCGACCTCGGTTAGCGACATCACGCCAGATACGGTTCTGACGCGGCAGCAAAAAGGCCGCGTCGCCTTCAGCACCACAACGCTGCTTCAAAGCGACTACAGCGACAACTTTGTCTGGATGGGCAAGAAACACAAGCTGATCACCGGCGTGGATTTTTCCAATGAAGATGCCCTGCGCAATAACAACTTCTCTGGTGGTAGCACCAGCCTGACCACAACGGTGGGCACGCCATTTGACGGTGACTCACGGCTGGACCTGCGTGGCGATGCCCAGATGAACAAGTTCAACGCCCGCACACTGGGGGTGTACGCGCAAGATACGCTTGAGTTGACGCCCACGATCAAACTGATCGGCGGTTTGCGTAACGACAATTTCAATGCCAACTACCTGACGGCTGCCGGCGTCAGCTTCGACCGCTCCGATAACCTGTGGAGCCCACGCTTGGGCGCGCTGTACCAACCCAGTGACGTGGAATCCTTCCATGTGTCCTACGGCTCCTCCTACAACACTTCGGGCGATACCTATCAGTTTGGCGTAGGGGGTCCGAATTCGAAGGATGCCAACACCCCGGCCGAGCAAAGTCGCAATTTCGAAATTGGTAGCAAGCGGGACCTGTTCGATCGGAAGCTCTCGCTGTCAACCTCGGTGTTTTATACGGAGAAATACAACGAGCGCAATACCGACCCTGACACGGCGGCAACCCAGCAACTGCTATCTGGCAAACGCCATGCCAAAGGTGTGGACGTCGACATCGCAGGGCGCATTTCCCCGAAGTGGGATGCTTTCCTGTCCTGGACCTGGATTCCCGAGGCCCGTATCGACGTGAGCAATGTTGCACTCAATGCTGCCGGCACAGGAGCCCAGGTGCAAGGTGACCGGCCGGGCCTGACACCCAAACACAGTGCCAGCCTGTGGACCACCTACCGCCTGACACCCAAGCTGCGTATTGGTGGTGGACTCAACTACCGCGGCGAGCAAAATCCGGAAGGCGCACGCCACGTCACGGCGCAGGCCTTCACCACCTTGGACGTGATGGCCGAATACACGATCAACGAGAAGACATCTCTCAAGCTCAACATCACCAACCTGACCGACAAGTTGTATGCCGATTCGCTGTACCGGGGGTTCTACAGCCCTGGCGCGGCGCGATCCATCCAGATGGCGCTCAAACTCATGTTCGACTGATATCCCCCTAGCCAGAGAGGCCGGTAACCCCGGCCCCCAGCCAACACCATGCTGATACACCTGAAAAATGTCCTGAGCCCCGATGAGTTGCAACAGGCCCGTGCAACCCTCCATGGCGCGCACTGGGTCGATGGCAACTCGACTGCGGGCGCTCAGGCCGTACAGGTCAAGAACAACGAACAGTTGCCCCAGGGCGGCGAAGCGGCGAAAACACTCCAGGCCCTGCTCCTGCAGGCCCTCAACCGGCATGCCCTCTTCTTCTCGGCTGCCTTGCCCAAGAAAATTTTCAACCCGCTGTTCAACCGCTACAGCGGGGACAGCAACCACTACGGCCCGCATATCGATGGTGCCGTGATGCATTCACGCAGCGACCAGCAACGTGTGCGCACCGATGTGAGCTGCACGCTGTTTCTGTCGGAGCCGAGTGAATACGAAGGCGGCGAACTCTGCATCGAGGACAGCTATGGCCCCCAGCAGATCAAGTTCCCTGCGGGTGACATGGTGCTCTATCCCGGCACCAGCCTGCACCAGGTCCGGCCTGTGACACGGGGCCAGCGTCTGGCCAGTTTCTTCTGGGTCGAAAGCATGGTACGCAGCGACGAGCAGCGGCGCCTGCTGTATGAACTCGACATGAGCCTGCTGCGGCTGCGCCATCGCCATGGCGAAACCGCAGAAACCACCACGATCACCGGCACTTACCATAACCTCTTGCGGATGTGGGCCGACACATGAGCGGGCGAGCCACTGCCGTGCGACAAACCGTGCCCTCCAGCATCGTCTCGCTGGCCGACCATGAGTCTCACGCACGCACAGTGCTGGACGAGAATGCCTGGGCCTATTTCGCAGGCGGTGCCGCTGATGAGATCACGCTGCGTGCCAACCGGTCGGCCTGGGATGCACTGCAACTGGTTCCCCGCGTACTGCAGCCCCTGGCCGGTGGTCACACGCGGCTACAGCTCCTGGGTCGCACATTGGCTCACCCCATCCTGCTCGCCCCGGTGGCCTACCAGAAACTGGCGCACCCGGACGGTGAAATTGCCACCGCCCACGCTGCGGCTGCACTGGGCGCAGGCATGGTGCTGAGCACACAGGCCAGCGTGCCACTGGAGGCCGTGGCCCGCATCGTGCTCGCAGACGCGGGCCGTGGCCCGCTGTGGTTTCAGCTCTATCTGCAGCATGACCGGGGCTTTACTCGCGAACTGGTGCAGCGCGCCGAGCAGGCGGGCTATGAAGCACTGGTGTTGACCGTAGATGCCCCAACCAGCGGTGCACGTGACCGGGAACGACGTGCCGGGTTTCGTCTGCCCCCGGGCATTACCGCCGTCAACCTTGCCGGTTTGCCCCCTGTTCCAGCTGAGGCGCTTCAAGCAGGACAGAGCGCCTTGTTCGACGGCCTGCTGCGCCAGAACCCTACCTGGGCGGATGTCGAGTGGCTGCAGTCAGTGACTCGGCTGCCGGTACTCATCAAAGGCGTGTTGCATGAAGACGATGCGCGGCAAGCGGCCCGGCTGGGGCTGGCCGGCATCATTGTCTCCAACCATGGTGGCCGCACACTGGACACGACGATCTCCACCGCCTGCGCCCTGCCAGACATCGTGCAAGCCGTCCATGGCAGCTTGCCAGTGCTGGTGGATGGCGGCATACGCCGCGGCACCGATGTGCTTAAGGCTATTGCACTGGGCGCCACGGCTGTGCTGGCAGGACGACCCTGCGTCTTTGGGCTCGCCAATGCAGGCGCCGTGGGCGTGGCCCATGTGCTGCGCCTGCTGCGCGACGAACTCGAGATTGCCATGGCCTTGTGCGCTTGCGCTGAACTCCACCAGGTTTCTTCCGCACTGTTGCGGCAGAAACCTGGGGCCGGGACTTGAGCCTGCAAACGTTTCAAAATTTATTTCATCAGACATATTGCAAATGAGATGGATTCGCATTTATAATGAGTACATCAACCACCTATCAGACTCATTGCCATGATTGTTTGTGTTTGCAAACGCATCTCCGACCGCGACATCGCACGCCACGCAAAGGCAGGCCTGAACTTTGAGGACATCCAGTTTGAAACCGGCGTGGCTACCCAGTGTGGTCAGTGTGAAGGTTGTGCACGTGACGTGGTCACACAATGCTGCCCATCGCACCCGGTAGCCGCCTTGCGCAGAGAATCAAATACGGGGACGATCTCACTCTCGGCTGCGATCACGGGGAGCAAGTCATGGACCACGTCTTTGCCCTTGTCGCAAGCCTGATCCTGATTGTTGTTTCTGCCTGCTGGGTTTTCCGCAAGTAGCCCCATGATGGCTACAAGTTTCTAAACTATGACATTGCTCGTCCAATCCTTACCCGTGCCCGTCATGAAACGCAATGTCGTCATCGCAGCAAGCGTTGTGCTGTTCCATATCGCTGCCCTGTGGGCCCTGCAAAATGGTCTGTTACGCCGCGCCGTGGAAATCATCGTGCCTGCGCAAATACTCAGCGAGTTCATCGCACCGCCGGCACCGCAAGTAACTCCGCCAACACCAGCACCGCCCGCCCCCGTCAAACCCCAAGTTGTCCAGAAGACCGCGCCGAAGCCGCTGCCCACGCCAGTACCCGTCGTGACGCCTACACCGGCGCCCATGCCTCAGCCCGTCCAGGCAACCGAGCAGCCGCCTGCGCCGGCCAGAGCCGCACCCGCTCAGCCGACGGCGCCTGCACCGGTTGCGGCAGCGCCTGCACCACCCAGGGTGGAACTGCCCACCAGTGCGGCCGACTATCTGCAAAACCCCAAACCACCCTACCCCGCGCTGAGCAAACGCATGGGCGAGCAGGGCAAGGTGGTGCTGAGGGTCCTCATCGGAGTGGACGGCACGGCGCAGCGCGCGGAAATCAGCCAGTCCAGCGGCTATGACAGGCTCGACCAGGCGGCTCTGACCACGGTGCTGCGCTGGCGCTATGTACCCGGCAAGCGCGGCGGCGTGCCGGAGGCCATGTGGTTCAACGTGCCGATCAACTTCGTGCTCGAATAGTTTTTAAAGATTCATTTCTGGAGTATTTATGGATTCCCAACTCGGTCTCTTCAATGTGTGGTCCCAGGGCGACTGGATCATCAAGGCAGTCGCCCTGATGCTCATGGTCATGTCTCTGGCATCGTGGATGGTCATCATCCTCAAGGCGCTCGACATCCTGCAGTACAAGAAGTTCAGCCAGCGTGCTGAGGACTTCTGGCACAGCGAAGACTTCGCCACGGGCCTGGCCAAGCTCGGGCCGGACGAGAACAACCCGTTTCGCCAGCTCGCGCTGGCCGGCCGCGAAGCCACGGCCCACCATCGCAATACCAAAACCCAGCTGCACGACACCCTGGACGCAAGCGACTGGATCACCCGCTCGCTGCGCAACGCCATAGACGACAGCACGGCACGCCTGCAGTCGGGCCTGGCGATCCTGGCCTCGGTCGGCTCCACCGCCCCCTTTGTCGGCCTGTTCGGCACCGTCTGGGGCATCTACCACGCACTCATGGGCATTGGCATCGCTGGCCAGGCCACGATTGACAAGGTGGCAGGCCCCATTGGTGAGGCGCTCATCATGACGGCGCTGGGCCTGGCCGTGGCCATCCCCGCCGTGCTGGGCTACAACGCGCTGGTGCGCGGCAACAAGTCCGTACTGGTCAAGCTCAACCGCTTTGCCCACGACCTGCACGCCTACTTTGTGACAGGCGCCCGCGTTGGCAGCTCGGCGGACGGCAAGGTCGTCCCCATGAAGAAGGCCTGAGGCCTACCGGAGAACTGACATGGCATTTGGAACCCAGGACGAACCCGATGAGGTCATGAACGAGATCAACATGACGCCGCTGGTGGACGTCATGCTCGTGCTGCTCATCATCTTCATCATCACCGTGCCGGTGATGAAACACTCGGTGAATGTGGAGCTGCCGCAGGCCAGCACACAAGCGCAAACCAGCAAGCCCGAGACCATCCTGCTGAGCGTGGATGCGCAAGGCGCCTATTACTGGAACGAAGCCAGGGTGAGGGACGAGGACCTGTCCGCGATGCTGCAGGCCGAAGCCAGCAAGAATCCGCAGCCAGACCTGCACATCCGCGGTGACAAGGCCGTGCGCTATGAGCGCGTAGCCCAGGCCATGGCGGCCGCGCAGCTGGCCGGCTTGCACAAGATCGGCTTCATTACCGAGCCCAAGAACCCATAGCCTGGCCCACAGCCGTCACTCAACCCCTCATGGACCCTACCCGCACCAGAAGACCAGGCATGCAAAGCGCCCCTGCCAGCCATGCCCTGCGCACTCCGGCAGACTGCGGCAGCGGTTCAGCGCCGGGTAGTCAGCAGTGCACCCATGCCGCGCCATCGACCATCGTGCAGAGTGAAGAGCTGCTCAAGGGGCAGCGTGCACTGGAGATCCGCCACAACGGCATGCTCTACCGGCTGCAGGCCACCAAGCTCGGCAAGCTGATCCTGACCAAATAACGGCATAGGCTGCCGCACAAAAGAAAAGCCGGCACTTGCCGGCTTTTCTCTTTCATTTTGGCACCTAGCCCTTGCAGGGAAAGCGCAGAGTGCTATTCAATTAGTAGCATTTACCATCACAGGCCGATGGCCGCAATACCGGCACGCGCAATCTGGGCATCTTCGGTGGACTTCACACCGCTCACGCCCACGGCACCCAGACACTGGCCGTCCTTCATGATCGGCACGCCACCTTCGAGCATGCCCTTGAGGTCAGGTGCGCTGAGAAAGGACATGCGGCCGCCATTGATCGTGTCCTCGTAGATCTTGCTCTCGCGCCGGCCCAGCGCTGCCGTGTTGGCCTTGGCGGGTGCAATATGGGCCGAAATGGGCGCTGCGCCCTCAAGCCGCTGCAGTGACAGCAAATGTCCGCCATCGTCCACGATGGCAATGGTGACGGCCCAGCCGTGTTTGATCGCCTCAGCCTCTGCGGCGGCGGCAATGGCCTTGACGTCGGCATATTCCAGCAAATGTTTGGATTTCATGGGAATTCTTCTGTATTAAAGTAGACAAACAACAAGCATAACGGCTCAACGCAACGTGATTGCTCGTGCTGCAGGCAAAAGTACCCTTACCAAATGTAGGCAGACCCAATCCGGAAATGCGGCCCCGGGACTTGAATAGACCTAAAATTCCCCCATCTGCATATGCAGACACCCAAGGAGTGATGAAACATGAATGATCGAGTGCAAACCATTGAGCAATCCCCTGGCTACGGCTATGCCGTGTCCCAGGAGCAGCGCAACAAGGTGCTGCGCAACACCTACTGGCTGCTGGCACTGAGCCTGATCCCCACGGTGCTGGGTGCGTGGATCGGCGTGACCACGGGCATCACCCAGTCGCTGACCGGTGGCCTTGGCCTGATCGTCTTCCTCGGTGGCGCGTTTGGCTTCATCTACGCGATCGAGAAAACGAAGAATTCGGCAGCCGGTGTGCCCGTGTTGCTGGGCTTTACCTTCTTCATGGGGCTGATGCTGTCGCGCATGATCGCGATGGTGCTGGGCTTCAAGAACGGCTCTGACCTCGTCATGACCGCCTTTGCGGGCACGGCCGGCGTGTTCTTCGTGATGGCCAGTCTGGCCAGCGTGATCAAGCGCGACCTCTCGGGCATGGGCAAGTGGCTGTTTGTCGGGGCCATGGTCGTGGTGGTCGGCGGCATCATCAACGTGTTTGTCGGCTCGACGGCCGGCATGGCCGCCATCTCGATGGCTGCCATCGGTATCTTCAGCGCCTACATGCTGTATGACCTCAAGCGCATCATTGATGGCGGTGAAACCAACTACATCAGCGCCACCCTGGCCCTGTACCTGGACGTCGTCAACGTGTTCCAGAGTCTGCTGGCCCTGCTGGGCATCTTTGGTGGCGAGCGCGACTGATTGATTTTGTGCCCACCTCATGCAAAATAGGCCCTTCGGGGCCTTTTTTGCGAGCATCCCGGGTCATGCCCCTCAACTCTGCCCCCCAGCTGCCGATATATACCTCATACAGAAGTCCATACCCATGAATTTCCGCCTGCTCCTCCCCCTGCTCGCCCTGTTCCTCACGGCCTGCGACATCCCCGGTCTGGGTCCAGACCCAAGGATTGCGCTGCGTGAGGCCGAGGCGCGGGCTGCCGGCAGCGCCTGCCGCTTTGCGATCCGTGGCATCGAAGATTGCTACGAACTCAACGACAAGACCTCCAAGGCAGCGATCTTTGCCGGCTGGAAGGAGATGGACCAGTACATGCGCGAAAACAATGTTGAGGGCATCCCTTACAACAAGACCCCCAAGGAAGAGATCATCCAGGAGAAGCAGACAGCTTCGGCCGAAGATGACAAGCACACCAAGGAAAAAAGCCGGCCCGGCAACAAGTCCTGAACTCAGGCCTGCATCACGCGGGCTTCATCCCCTCGGATCCATCGGCAGGCCAAGCCCAGCGGGGGCCATTGGGGCAGCCCTGACCTGCGACGCCCAGTCAAGCCCATCAGGCTGGCAGATCAAACACCGCAATGCTCTCGACATGCGCCGTGTGCGGGAACATGTTCACCATCCCGGCAGCCGAACAACGGTAGCCCGCCTGATGCACCAGCAAGTCTGCATCACGTGCCAGCGTCGCAGGGTTGCAGCTGACGTACACGATACGCTTGGGTGGAGCCCAACCAGCCGCCGCGGCTGGCAAAGCCGAGGCCTGATGCTGCTGATGCAGGTCCACCAGCGCCTTGACCAGGGAGAACGCGCCCTCGCGCGGGGGATCGACCAGCCACTTGTCCGCCGCACCATCCTGCGCGAGCAATTCAGGCGTCATTTCAAAAAGATTTCTAGCTACAAATTTAGTAGCGCATAAATCAATACCGGCATGGGCTAGAACCTTGTTTTTCTCATAGTTCTGGCGTGAGCGCGCGACCAGCACTTCGCTGCCCTCGACCCCCAGCACTTCGGCCGCCTGGGTTGCAATCGGCAAGGTGAAATTGCCCAATCCGCAAAACCAGTCAATCACGCGTTCGTTCTTCTGCACATCCAGCATGCGCAGAGCGCGCGACACCAGCACCCGGTTGATGAGCGGATTGACCTGGGTGAAGTCTGTGGGTTTGAAGGGCATGGTGATGCCGAACTCAGGCAGGGCATAAGACAACTGCCCCGTGGCAGCACCTGGGGCCTCCTCCATTTGATGGACCGTGTCGGGCCCCTTGGACTGCAACCACCACTGCACACCCACATGACGCTGGGCAAACGTGCGCAAACGCGCCAGGTCCGCCTCGCTCAGTGGCTCCAGATGGCGCAGCACCAGTGCCGTGATGTCATCGCCACAGGCCAGCTCAATCTGGGGGCAGGTCTCAATCGCATCCATGGACGCAATGAGCTCGCGCAACGGCAGCAGCATGGCGCTGACATGCGGCGGCAGCACATGGCACTCGCTCATGTCGGCCACATAGCGGCTCTTGCGCTCGTGAAAACCGATCAGCACCGCGCCCTTCTTGTGCACATGCCGTACCGAGAGCCGGGCCCGGTAGCGGTAACCCCAGGCCGGCCCCTCGATGGGGCGCAGAATGTTGTCAGGCCGCACCTTGCCCAGATGCCAGAGGTTGTCCTCCAGCACGCGCTGCTTCACGGCAACCTGCGCTGACTCATGCAGGTGCTGCATCTTGCAGCCGCCGCAAGCGCCCTCGTGCAGCCCGAAATGGGGGCAGCCTGGACGGACACGCTGCGAGGATTCACGGTGTATCTGGAGCAGCGTCGCTTTCTCGAAACTGCTCTTCTTGCGGTTCACATTGGCACTGACCACTTCAAACGGCAATGCACCTTCGACAAAAACCACCTTGCCATCGGGGCGGTGGGCAATGCCCTGGGCTTCGATATCGAGGGATTCGATGGTGAGCGCATCGGCAGGAAATTCGGAATTTTTCGGGCAATCTTCATTCATCCCTGTATTGTCCCCGAGAAGACCGGCAGAAAAAGAACGCCACTGCCTTCAATACTCAAACCCCAGCACAAGACCCGGCCAATTGATGGACAAGGCCTCAGCCCCAGGCCTTCAAATACTCATCCCAATGCGACTCCTGCGACGCCAGATTGCCAAGCGTTTCCTTCACCATCGCCACTTCCTGCTCATATTCCTTCTCGAGCAAACCACCGCGCATCTTCTGGAAACGACAGTACAGCAGATAGGTGTTCATCACATCCGTCTCGCAATAGCAGCGAATCTCATCCGTTCGCCCCGCCAGAAAAGCAGGATAGACGGCCGAGCCATCCATACCCAGCTTGCCGGGAAAGCCGCACAGCTTGGCCATCGCGTCGAGCGGCGCATTGTTCTTGGGCTGGTACATCGCCAGCAAGTCCATCAGGTCCAGATGACGATGGTGGTAACGGCTGATGTAGTTGTTCCACTTGAACTCACGGTCATCCTCCCCCATGTCCCAGTAGCGGTCAGCCGCCGCACCGTGCATCAGGCCACGGTAATGCAACACGGGCAGATCAAAGCCACCACCATTCCAGCTCACGAGCTGCGGCGTGTGCTTCTCCAGCGTGTTGAAGAAGGTCTGTATGACCCGACCTTCGCTCTGGCCATCCTTGTCCACGAACGAATGGATGCGTAGCCCCTCGGCATTGCGGAACACGCAGCTGATCACGAGCACGCGCTGCAGATGCAGCGGCATGAAGTCGCTTTGCCCGTGCTCCTTGCGCTCCTGCAACCAGGCCGCATGGACGT
Organism: Gammaproteobacteria bacterium; assembly: GCA_018815325.1. Lineage (GTDB taxonomy): Bacteria > Pseudomonadota > Gammaproteobacteria > Burkholderiales > Burkholderiaceae_C > JAHIYE01. The sequence goes on from JAHIYE010000011.1 coordinate 114,473, forward strand.
CGGCATCACTGGCCTCGGCCGGCGCACCACGCAATTGGCGTAGGCCCGCGACATCGGGAATGGTTTCAATATCGAAAACGAGAACGGGCCAACTCATGCAGGGTTTTCCGCTTGCCTCACAGCAGCACCTGGGACGTGATGCCCTGCCGCACAAAATGACGTTTGAGCTTGAGCAGCGCTTCGTTCTGAATCTGGCGCACCCGCTCACGGGTCAGGCCCAGGCGTGAACTCAGTACCTCCAGCGTCTCGGGATCACGCTCATGCAGGCCAAAGCGCCCTTCCAGCACTTCCTTCTCACGCTGGGACAGCGTCGCCATCCAGTCTTCCAGCAAACGCTCCACCTCGTGCTCTTGCGTGATGGTGGTAGGGTCACGCGCCAACTCGTCGATCAGGCTGTCACCCAGCGTCTGATCCCCATTGCTGCGATCGAGGGAGGCATCAAGAGACTTGGGCGTTTCGCTCATGGCCAGCAGATCCGCCACCTGCCCCACCTCGCGCCCCAGCAAGGCAGCCACATCCTCCACCCGGATGCCGTCGGGACGGCGGGCCACAAACTCGGCATCGTTTTCCAGCATGCGTCGTGCCTTGAGCACCTGCTGCAATTCACGCACCACATTCACCGGCAAACGTATTACACGCCCCTGGTAGACCAGGGCACGCTCGACCGACTGGCGAATCCACCAGGTGGCATAGGTTGAAAACCGGAAACCCCGATCCGGCTCGAATTTTTCGATCGCATGCATCAGGCCCAGATTGCCCTCCTCGATCAGGTCCGACAGCGGCACCCCACGCCCGAGGTAAGCCTTGGCAATGCTCACCACCAGCCGCAGGTTGTGCTCGATCATGCTTTGGCGTGCCTCGAAGTCACCCGCTCTGGCCCGGCTCGCCATCTCGAATTCTTCTTGCGCCGTGAACAACGGTGTACGGCGCACGCCGCGCAGATACAGACTCAGCGAGTCACCAGAATCATCCGCCCCGTTGTGATGAACAACAAGCTCCCGCTCCTGCCCATTCGCTTCAGAATCAATAGCGAATTTTTCTTCACCATCAAGGGCAGAGGGCCTATTCTGCGCGTCCCCTTGTACAGAAGTCGAGGTCGCTGCTGCGGCTGGCCCGGAGGCTCTGGAAGCATATTTCTTCATTGCAGCGTCCTTGTGAGGGGATGATCAAGATCCGATCACCCAGCACGCGCTAGGGCACCCTGATGCGGGTACGGCACCCCTGCACGCCTTGCCGGTATCAGCCGGTTCGATGTGGACGGTGGGGCCATGTTTCATGCACTACCTGGTCGGTAAATACTTGGCCGGGTCCACAGGCTTGCCTTGGCGGCGCACCTCGAAATGCAGCTTCACGCGATCGGCGTCGCTGTTACCCATTTCGGCAATTTTCTGCCCCTTCTGCACGGTCTGATCTTCCTTGACCAGCAGGGTCTGGTTATGGGCGTAGGCCGTCAGGTAGGTGTTGTTGTGCTTGAGAATGATCAGGTTGCCATAGCCACGCAAACCAGCGCCGACATAGACCACCCGGCCATCAGCAGCGGCCATCACGGGATCCCCTGCTGTACCGGCTATGTCCAGTCCCTTGTTCTTGACCTCGTCGAAGCCGGCCAGCACGGAGGTACTCTTGGTCGGCCATATCCAGGCAATCTCGTCCTCGCCAGCCGTAGACGATGACAGTGGGCTGGCGCTCGCCTGGGAGGACGCAACAGGATTGACTGCAGCACCCGAACCTGTGACCGGCTTGGCGACGGCGACACTGCTGGCAGGAGCCATGACATTGGTGGGCGGCACCACCCGGAGGGTCTGCCCCACCTCGATCTGACCAGGATTCTCAATGCTGTTCCAGCGCTGGATGTCGCGCCAGTTCTGGCCCGCATCCAGGCCAATGCGGTACAGCGTGTCACCAGGCTTGACGGTGTAATAACCGGCCTTGCCCGCGTTCTCAAAGCCTGGCGGCTGCTTGACCGCCTGGGTGTTGGGGTCCATCTGCACAGGTGCAGGCCGGCCCATGCCTGTTCCCCTGTCCTCAACCGGAGCACGGTTGAGACGGGTAGAAGAACAGCCCGCCAGCAAGGCACTGGCAACCAGCACCGCCCACAACACACTACCGCGACCACACAACACGAACATATGCGCTTCCTCTTTATGCAATACCTGATTTTAGAGGGACAAAGTGAACCGCCTCAAGAACAGTTTGTGACACGCCCCGGTCTGTCTTGTCAATCACCATCAATGCCTGCTTGGCACCATGGGAAGCTGCAACCGGCGCCACGATGCGCCCGCCGACCGCCAACTGATCGATCCAGGCCTGAGGCACCGACTCACCCCCGGCCGCTGCAATGATGCCGGCATAGGGCGCGCCCCGGGCATAACCCTCCATGCCATCCCCAAACAACAGGTGCACATTGGGCAGCCGGAAATGGCGCAGGTTCTCCCGCGCCTTCTCGTGCAGGCCCTTGAGGCGCTCTATGCTGTACACCTCACTCGCCAGCAGGCTCAGCACTGCCGCCTGGTAGCCGCAACCGGTACCAATTTCCAGCACCCGGCCGAGTTTTCCGCTCGCGCCATGGCGCAGCAGTTCGATCATGCGCGACACCACCCCAGGTTTGGAGATGGTCTGCCCCAGGCCAATCGGCAAGCTGGTGTCTTCATAGGCCTGGTTGACCAGTGCACTGTCGACAAACCGGTGACGCTCCACCGTCCCCATGGCCATCAGCACCTGGGGGTCGCTCACGCCATCAGTGGCGAGTTTTTGCACCATGCGCTGGCGCACGCGGCTCGAATCGAGCCCCAGACCATGGGCCTGCAGTGGCACGCTGACACTGGGTCGTGTACTTGATGTCGTCGGCCGGCTGGCTGTGGCCGCAGGTTTGACGGGCGCAGAACCTTGTCCCAAACCCTCCAGGCGTGCCGGGAATGAGGGCCGTTGCTTCATGTTCATGCACTGACCTGCTGCGCATCACCCGCCAGCCGCGAAGCTGTCTGGGCCCAGTAGCTCAGGTGCTCATGCTCGGTGATATCTACCTTGAGCGGTGTCATTGCCATGTGTCCCTGTGCCGCCGCGTGAAAATCAGTGCCCTCGGCATCGTCCTTGGCAGGACCAGCACTACCGATCCAGTACATCGTGGTGCCGCGTGGGCTGGCCTGGGTAATCACATTCTCGGCCGCATGGCGTCGGCCCAGCCGGCACACCTTGAGCGGCTTGATCTGCTCGTACGGCAGGTTGGGAATGTTGATGTTGAGCAACCAGGGCGTGTGGCCCACCAGTTGCTGCCGCGCCATCTGGAGCACCAGCTCGCGCGCCTTGCGGGCTGCAGCATCAATGTGTTGCCAGCCTTTTTCGGTCTGGGAAAACGCGATCGCCGGAATGCCAAACAGATACCCCTCCATCGCCGCACCCACCGTACCCGAGTAAATGGTGTCATCACCCATGTTGGCACCATTGTTGATACCGGACACCACGAGATCCGGCCGGTAGCCGAGCAAACCCGTGAGCGCAATGTGCACGCAGTCTGCTGGTGTGCCATTGACATACCTGAAGCCATTGCTGGCCTCGGTAACATACAGCGGGGAATGCAGGGTCAAGGCATTGGATTTGGCGCTGTTGTTCTGCTCGGGGGCGACCACCTCCACCTCGGCCACATCCTTCAGCGCCTCATACAGGGCCACAATGCCCGGGGCCTGGTAGCCATCGTCGTTTGAAATCAGTATCTTCATGGTCTATGTGAATTTGAGTTCATTGTAGGCGGGCACCGAGGTCACACCTGGGACATTTTCAGAGACCACTAGCCCGTATCATGGACGCCAGACCTCTTGCCCCCCATTGGAGACACGACATGCATGCTTGGCTTTGCGAAAACCCCGTTGGCGTCGATGCGCTGAACTGGAAGGAACTCCCTACCCCGACCCCCAAAACCGGTGAAGTTCTCATCGAGATCAAGGCGGCCAGCCTGAACTTCCCCGATCTACTGATTGTGCAGAACAAGTATCAGCACAAACCTGCCCTGCCCTTCGTGCCCGGCTCTGAATACGCTGGCGTGGTGCAGGCAGTTGGCGAGGGTGTGACCCATCTGCAGGTTGGCCAACATGTGGCGTGCCTGTCCGGCACCGGCGGCTTTGGCACTCACACGCTCGCTCCTGCCGCGCTGTGCATGCCCCTGCCCGACCAGTTTCCGTTTGTTGATGCCGCTGCCTTCATCATGATCTATGCAACCTCGCACCATGCCTTGATCGACCGCGCCCAACTCAAAGCCGGTGAAACCGTGCTGGTGCTCGGTGCAGCCGGCGGCGTGGGCACATCGGCCATCCAGATTGCCAAGGCCGCGGGCGCCAAGGTCATTGCAGCGGCCTCCACGGATGAGAAATGTGCCCTCTGCAAATCCATCGGTGCCGATGCCACCATCAACTACAGCAAGGACAATCTGCGCGAAGCCATCAAGTCGCTGACTGAGGGCAAGGGCCCCGATGTGATCTACGACCCGGTCGGCGGCGACTACACAGAGCCGGCCTTCCGCTCCATCGCCTGGCGCGGCCGCTACCTCATCGTGGGCTTTGCATCAGGTCCCATCCCGGCGCTGCCGCTGAATCTGCCGCTACTCAAAGGTGCGTCACTCGTCGGTGTGTTCTGGGGCGATTTCGCCAAACGTGAGCCCAAAGCCAATGCCGCGATGATGAAAGAACTGGCCCAGTGGTACGCCAGCGGCAAGGTCAAACCCGTGATCGACCGCACCATGCCCATGGCCGAGCTCAAGGCTGCCTATGCCCATATGGGCTCCCGCGGCGTGATGGGAAAACTGGTAATGGTGAATTGAGAACTTCGATGTGCGAAGCTCATTGAAAATGAAAATGCCCGCTTGATGCGGGCATTTTTTATTTGGGGTGGCTGATGGGGCTCGAACCCACGACAACAGGAATCACAATCCTGGACTCTACCAACTGAGCTACAGCCACCGTAGGAGTGAGATTATAGCGGCATTTGCCTGTATTGCCTGCCTCACGGCGTGCCAAATTTGCTCGGAGCCACCTTGATCTGCACCTTGAAGCGCTCCATGAGCTGCTTGTAATAGGCTTGGCCTTCCGCATCGCTCCACAGCTGACTGTATTGGGCCTGCGCCTGTTTGGCCTGGTTCGCGGGAGGTGCCGGGCGCGGCAGGACTTTATTGACCCGCAAGATGGCGTAGCCCTGTGCGCCAAGATCAACCCCCTGCAAAACCGGCAAGGCTGCCGGATCAGCCCGCAAGGCCGCACTCGTCACCTGCGCAGGCAGGTTCTGCGTGCTGTCCCGCGAGACGGCGAGTACCGCGCCGAAACTGGCTGAAGCAGGGTTGGCCTTCCAGGACTCCAGTTTTTCCATGCCCTCTTTCCTGGCCATCTCGGCTGCTCGGCTGGCCACGACACGTTCGCGCACACGTTCACGTACCTCTGCCAATGGCAAGGTGTGCGCCGCCGTGTACTGGGTGATACGGCCAGCCGTCAGCTGGTTGGGACCAGTTTCCACGGCTTCGGTATTACGCTTCTTCTCCACCGCATCTGGGCCAAACACCGCAGAGAGAAACTTCGGATTAGCCAAGACCCCGGTTGCACCCGGCACAGGATTGCGCTGCAGATTCGTCGCCGTCTTGATCTCAAGCTTTAGCCGTTCGGCCACGGGCTTGAGGCTGTCGGACTGCTCGTACACCATGTTCGTGAAGGTTTCTGCCACCTCGGCAAACTTGCGTTGCGCTTGCTGGGCCTTGAGGTCCGCCTCGATGCCCGCACGCAGTTCTTCAAAGCTGCGTCGCTTCGGGGTCTTGATGTCAGTGAGCTTGATGATGTGATAGCCAAAGTCGGATTCCACAAGATCACTGATTTCATCCTTCTTCATGGCAAAAGCTGCATCTTCAAACGGCTTGACCATGGCACCACGACCGAAGAAGTCAAGGTCACCGCCTTTGGGGGCCGAGCCTGTATCCTGCGAGTTTTTGCGCGCGACATCGGCAAAACTGGCTGGGGCCTTGCGCACGGCCGCCAGCAATTCTTCAGCGCGTGCACGCGCCTTCTGCCGCTCGGCCTCCGGGGCACCTTTCGGTGCATTGATCAGGATATGGCTGGCACGGCGCTCTTCATTGCCGCTGAGTTGTGCGGCATTTTGATCGTAGTAGGAGCGTACATCCTGCTCGCTGATCACAATGCCCTGTTTAATGGCGTTGAGATCGAGCACGATGTATTCGATGCTGGCCTGCTCGGGCGCCTGAAAGAGGCCCTGGTTGGCCTGGTAAAAGGCCTCCAACTCGGCGTCCGTGGGTTTGACCTTGCTGGTGAAATCAGAGGTGGGAAAGCGTGCCACCTGAACCTCACGCTTTTCATAGTAGGCGTTAAGCGCGACATCGGACAGTGCCATCGTGGCAAAGCCAGAGTTCGCTACGCCCGCAAGCACCTGCTTGGTTGACAAATCGCTGCGCACGCTGGCTTCGAACATCTCGGGCGTCATGCCCTGGCTGCCAGCGAGCTGACGATAGCGCTCCATGTCGAGCGTCCCATCCGCACGGCGCAGCGAGGCAATGGTCGGGTTGTCCTGCAATTCACGCGCAAGCCTGGCATCGCTGGTCGTCAACCCCAGTTTGGTGGCGGCCTCGACCAGCACACGGTCGCGCACGAGGCGCTCCAGCGTTGCGTAGCGCGCCGCTGGTGAGTCCAGAAACTTGCTATCCAGATTGGGCATCGAGGCACGCAGACGGTCGACCTCGATGCGGTGTGCGTTATCCCACTCTGCCTGGCTAATGTCGTGCCCGTTGACACGCGCGACGGCCTCGCCCCTGTCACGCGAGCGGTTGTAGCCGTCGATTCCAACCAGCACAAACGCAGGGATGATCAGCAAGAACATCAGAAACATCATGATCTTGGTGTGCTTGCGGACGAAATCGAACATGCTCTAACTCTCCATGAGAAAACAAAAAGGCGAACACAGTGTTCGCCTTTGCTGGGTGGTGGGTGCTGACGGGGTCGAACCGCCGACCTACGCCGTGTAAAGGCGCCGCTCTACCAACTGAGCTAAGCACCCCACCTTAAATCGGCTATCAGTTCAGGGCATCTTTCAATGCCTTGCCCGGACGGAACTTCGGCACCTTGGCTGCCTTGATTTTAATCGCAGCGCCGGTACGGGGATTGCGGCCAGTACGGGCAGCACGTTTGCCAACGGCAAAAGTACCAAAACCCACCAGCGAAACAGAGCCGCCCTTTTTCAGGGTGGTTTTCACAGCACCAATGGTGGACTCAAGTGCACGTGCTGCGGCCGCCTTGGAGATATCGGCGTGCTTGGCAATGTGTTCAATCAATTCGGTTTTATTCACAAAGGACCCCTCTTCTAGAAACAGAGTTAATCTAATCGTCTTCTGAAAACTTCATCTCATCCGGTTGGCAATGGATGCCGAGGTGAGATGGAGAGACAGTACTGCAACTCAAGCTGCTACTTGCGATTAAAGCCACTGACCTCGTCAGTGTCAACACAACATGCAGCTTTACAACAGTGCGGACGGGAATTCTAGACGGTTTTCACTCGCAGCTTTCGCAGCGGCCAAAGTTTTATGCCCATCGGGCGAAAATAGTCCTGTAACAATCTGTCAAGCACTACAGTGCCGCTGCAATGGCACGCCCGAGATCCTCCGTACCGGCCTTGCCACCGATGTCGGCCGTGCGAGGTGCACCACTCTTGGGATCGAGCACCTTTTCGATCGCTTCGAGCACAGCATCGTGCGCGGGCTTGCAGCCGAGAAATTCCAGCATCATTGCACCGCACCAAATCTGCCCGATGGGATTGGCGACTCCCTTGCCTGCGATGTCGGGTGCCGAGCCATGCACGGGCTCGAACAGCGAAGGAAACTTGCGGTCCGGATTGAGGTTGGCACTTGGCGCAATGCCGATGGTGCCGGTGCAGGCTGGCCCCAGATCACTCAGGATGTCACCAAACAGATTGCTCGCCACCACCACGTCAAAGAAATCTGGCCGCTGCACAAAATGCGCTGTGAGAATGTCGATGTGGAATTTGTCCAGCGTGACGCCGGGGTACTGCTTGGCCATTTCGACCACACGCTCGTCCCAATACGGCATCGTGATCGCAATGCCATTCGATTTGGTGGCACTGGTCAAGTGCTTCTTGGGTCGTGACTGGGCCAGATCGAAGGCAAATTTCAGCACCCGATCGACACCATGTCGGGTAAATACGGATTCCTGCATCACGAATTCGCGCTCAGTACCGGGGAACATGCGACCGCCAAGGCTGGAATATTCCCCCTCGGTGTTCTCGCGCACGATGTACATGTCGATCTCACCCGGCTCGCGCGGGCTGCCATCGCGCCGCACCACGGGCGCGATGATGCCCGGCATCAGGCGTGCGGGACGCAGGTTGACATACTGGTCGAACTCGCGACGAAACAGGATCAGGGAGCCCCACAAGGACACATGATCCGGAATTTTCTCGGGCCAACCCACCGCACCGAAATAGATCGCGTCGTGGCCCCCAACCTGATCCTTCCAGTTGTCCGGCATCATCGTGCCGTGTTTCTCATAATAGTCCCAGCTGGCGAAATCAAAGTGATCAAACTGCAGGTCGAGACCAAACCTGGATGCCGCAGCTTCCATTACCCGAATGCCCTCAGGCATGGTTTCCTTGCCAATGCCGTCACCGGCGATGACTGCGATACGTTTCTTGCCCATCTTGCTCATTTGATCTACTCCTTCATCATGTTCTGAAAAAATTCAAAGCCTGTGCCAGCAGCAAGGCCGGCGCCTCTTCTGCAATGTAGTGCCCGCATGGCAACTCCATGCCGCTCACCTGCCTGGCGCTGGCGCGCCATAAACCCATCACGTCAAAACACTGCCCCACGGCGCCATGCGCGCCCCACAACACGCGCAGAGGCTGCTCCAGCTGGCGCCCTGCCGCCGCATCGACCCGGTCATGCGCGAGGTCGATACTGGCACTGGCGCGGTAATCCTCGCAGATGCCACGTGCCGTACCGGCGATCTGCACGCAGCGTTCGTATTCAGCCAGGGCTTGCGGTGCAAAAGCCGCCATGCCGGCATGGCGCTTGCCCATCACGCTGTGCAGGTAGCGCACCGGGTCGGACTCGATCAGTGCCTCAGGCAAAGGGGGTGGTTGAATCAGAAAAAACCAGTGCCAGTAAGCGCGGGCGAAGGCCTCCGATGTGTTCTCGTACATCGCCAGGGTGGGCGCTATGTCGAGCAGCATGAGCCGCTCGACCGCCTGTACATGATCGAGCGCAAGCCGATGCGCCACGCGGGCACCGCGATCATGCGCAAGCACCTGAAAGCGCTCGAAGCCATGGTGCAGCATGACGGCCATGGCATCACGCGCCATCTCGCGCTTGGAATAAGCTTCGTGGGCCTCATCCGTCTGAGGGCGGTCCGAATCGCCGTAACCGCGCAAGTCCATCATCACCACGGTGAACCGTTCGCTGAGCGCGGGGGCCACCCGATGCCACATGGCCTGGCTTTGCGGGTGACCATGCAACAGCAACAGTGCGGGACCCAGACCGGCGCGCCGGGTCTGCAAGGTGACACCTTCGCGTGCTACGCGCGCCTCGACAAATCCATGGAAGAGATCTGAAGTCAGATTCATGCGCCTAGCTTATCCTCAAACAAGGCAATAATTAACGAATTGATTGATTCCAAAAAGGAAACAAATGGAGCGCTCTGATCTGGAACTGGTGCTGGCCGTCAAGCAACTCGGTAGCCTGGCGGCGGCAGCCAAATCCTTGCAGGTAGCACCCTCGGTCGTGACCAAGCGGCTGGCAGCACTGGAGGCACAACTCGGTCTGCGCCTGTTCCAGCGCACTACGCGTCGCGTCAGCCCCACGGCTGATGGTGAGACCCTGTGCGAGAGAGCCATTGCACTGCTGAACAACTTCAAAGAGGTTGAAGCAGAACTGCATGAGCGGCAAACCGAGCCAACCGGTTTGATCCGTCTTGCGGCCACCTTGGGGTTTGGTCGCCTCTGGCTCGGTCCTGCACTGGCTGATTTCCAGACACGCTATCCGCGTTTGCAAATCCAGTTGCAACTCACCGAGCAGTTGCCTGACCTCGCTGTAGAGGGTTTCGACGGCGCCATCTGGCTGTGGAATGCCCCGGGCCACCGCGCCTCGGAATGGGTGTCACGCCGGCTCGTACGCAACCAGCGTGTGCTGGTTGCAGCGCCCTCCTACCTGAAGCAACACGGCAGTCCTGCCACGCCCGAGGAGCTGGCCCTGCACCCATGCCTGATCGTGCGGGAGAACGGCGACACGCAGGAACAGCGTTTCGATAGCTGGTCCCTGCAGCGCGAACGTGACAAGCGCGTGCTCAGGGTGCCTGTGCAAGGCCCCTTGAGCAGCAATTCCGGCGAGCTGGTCCGTGACTGGTGCCTGGCTGGCCACGGCATCATGCTGCGCAGCCTGTGGGACATCGCGCCGCAATTGGCAAACGGCCAACTCATGCGCGTGCTGCCGCAGTACGTTATGCCCGATGCGGACATCCACTGGCTTGCGCCTTACCGGCCCCAAACTCCCAAGCGCATCCGCCTGTTGGTGGACTTTCTGGCTGAGCAATACCGCAGCGAACCCTGGAAGCTCAAGCCTGCGGCAGATCCTGCGGCTTCGGCGCACGCACGACCAGGCTCACGCCGAACGCGGTGAGCGCCGTGCCGATGACGGTGGAGGTTGTGATGGACTCGCCAAAAAGCACCCAGGCCAGCAGGGCCGTGCAGGGGGGCACCAGGTACATCAGGCTGGCCACCGCCGCCGCCGCGCCGCGCTGGATCAACAGATAGAGCAGCGAGCTCCCGCCCAGCGTCAGCGCCAGGACGGACCATGCCATGGCGCCCACCAGTTCAATATCCCAACGAACGGACTCCGCCTCCAGCAGCGCCAGCGGCATGGTCACCAACAAGGCCGCCCCGAGCTGCACGGCATTGGCGGTGCGGACATCGCAAGGCTGGACAAAACGTTTTTGATAGAGGGTGCCGATCGTGATGCTGAACAGGGCCATGACAGCCAGCGACAAATTCAGCCAGTCGGCCTCTCCCCCCTCGCCAAATTTACGCGAGACCACCAGGACCAGACCGGCAAAGCCGAGCGTCAAACCGCTCCACTGGCGCCGCGTCACATGACCGCCGGTACCGGACAGCCAGATCGCCGTCAACACCGGCTGCAAGCCGACAATCAGCGCCGACAAGCCCGAGCCCATGCCGGCCTTCACGGCCGCCCACACGCCGCCCAGATAGCCGGCATGCATGAAGATGCCCGTGACCCCGAGATGCAACCACTGTGCGCGCGTTTGGGGCCAGCGCACATGCGCCAGCACGATCCAGATCAGAAAACAGGCGATGGAGAGCGCGTAACGCAGTGCCAGAAACGTCATGGGAGGCGCATGCGGCATGCCGTAGCGCGCGACGATGAAACCCGTGCTCCAGATCAGCACGAACCAGACAGGCATCGCCTTGATGAAGGCGTCCTTGTCCTGTGCCACGCTCACTTCACCCGCGCCCGGATTTCAGGCAGGGCCTTTTGCAGGTAATACACCATGGACCACACCGTAAGCACTGCCGCGATCCAGATCAACCAGGTGCCCCAGACGCGTGTGTCGATCTGGCCGAACAGAATGCCGTCATACAGCAGGAAGGGAATGGCCACCATTTGTGCCACGGTCTTGAGCTTGCCGATCATGTGTACGGCCACACTCTTGGCCGCACCAATCTGGGCCATCCACTCGCGCAACGCCGAGATGGCAATCTCGCGACCGATGATGATGAGGGCCACGAACACGTCAGCCCGGCCAAGGTGCACCAGAACCAGCACACAGGCGCAGACCAGGAACTTGTCGGCCACCGGATCCAGAAAGGCCCCGAAGGAGGACATCTGGTTAAGCCGGCGAGCCAGAAAGCCATCGAGCCAGTCCGTGAGGGCAAAAACCACGAACATGACAGTGGCGACCAGGTTACCGGTAGCTACGTCCATCGGCAGGTAGAACACGCCAACGATCAGGGGAATCGCGACGATGCGCGTCCAGGTCATGATGGTGGGAATGGTCAGAAACATGGGGGGATTGTGGCATGACTCCCGAGCCGGTGTCGGCACCCCTCCGCCGGCTGACCGGGATCAATGCAAAGCGCGGTAAATGCTCTCGGCCAGTTCGAGGGAAATACCGTCCACGGTAGCCAGGTCTTCGGCGCTCGCAGCGGCCACACCGCGCACACCGCCAAAGCGCTGCAACAGCTTGGCCCGGCGCTTCGGGCCGACACCGGGGATGTCTTCGATCTTGCTGGCCCCCACGCGCACCTTGGCGCGTTGCGCCCGCATGCCCGTGATGGCAAAGCGGTGTGCCTCGTCGCGTATCTGCGCCACCAGCATCAAGGCCGCGGAGTCCTTGCCGAGATAGACTTTTTCACGCCCGTCGGCAAACACAAACTCCTCCAGCCCCACCTTGCGGCCCTCGCCTTTCTCCACGCCCACGATGAGCGACAGGTCCAGTCCGAGATCCTCAAACACCTGTCGCGCCATGGACACCTGTCCCTTGCCACCGTCGACCAGCACGAGATCCGGCAGCCGGGCCGCACCGGCCTGCATCTGTGTACTGCTGCCGGCTTCGCGCAAGGCCTCTGCCAGCTTGCTGTAACGCCGGGTCAGCACCTGGCGCATCGCGGCGTAGTCGTCTCCCGCCGTCACGCCCTCGATGTTGAAGCGGCGGTACTCGGCGTTCTGCATCTTGTGGTGATGAAACACCACGCAGGACGCCTGTGTCGCCTCGCCAGCCGTGTGCGAGATGTCGAAGCACTCGATGCGAAATTCGTCCAGATTGTCAGGCTCCAGGCCAAGCGCCTCCACCAGCGCCCGCGTACGCGCCTGTTGCGAGCCTTCCTCGGCCAGCAGACGGGCCAGCTGCAGGGCCGCGTTGGTCTGCGCCATCTCGAGCCAGATGCGGCGCTGCTCGCGCGGCTGGTGCACGGCACTGACCCGTGTGCCGGATTGTTCCGACAAGGCCTGAATCAGGATTTTGCTGACGGGCTCGCTGGTGATCAGTGAAGGAACCACCGGCACATCGATGTAATGCTGGGCCATGAAGGCTTCCAGCACCTGGACCTCAACTGGGGGCGCTGACGCAGCCGTCTCGTCATCACTGCTGTACACGCTCGCAGCATCCTCCACATGCACCGGAAAATACGGACGGTCACCCAGATGCCGGCCACCGCGCACCATGGCCAGGTTCACACAGGCCCGGCCGCCCTGTACCTTCACCGCCAGGATATCCACGTCCTTGTCGGCCACGTTGTCCACCGCCTGCTGATGCAGCACATTGGACAGGGCCGCTACCTGGTTGCGCAACTCGGCGGCCTGCTCAAACTCCAGCCGCTCGGCATGGGCCATCATGCGGGCCTCCAGCGCATCGAGCACCTGCTGGGTGTCCCCTCGCAAGAACTTCTCCGCATCCGCCACATCCTGTGCATACGCCTCAGGGCTGATGTGGCCCACGCAGGGTGCCGAGCATCGCTTGATCTGGTACAGCAGGCAGGGGCGCGTGCGGTTGCTGAACACCGGGTCTTCGCAGGTACGCAGGCGAAAGACCTTCTGCATCAACAGGATGGCCTCCTTGACCGCGTTGGCATTCGGATAGGGGCCGAAATAGCGGTGCTTCTTCTCGACGGCGCCGCGGTAATACGCCACGCGCGGAAATGCGTTTGCCAGCACAGCACCCGCCACGGCAGGCTTGGCCCCTGTGCCGGTGATCTTGAGATAGGGGTAGCTTTTGTCATCCCGGAACAGGATGTTGTACTTGGGGTGCTGGGTCTTGATGAGGTTGTTTTCCAGCAGCAGGGCCTCGGCCTCGGAGCGCACCACGGTGGTCTCCATGCGCACGATCTTGCTCACCATGTGGCCGATGCGCGTGCCGCCATGGTCTTTCTGGAAATAGCTTGCCACCCGCTTCCTGAGATTGCGCGCCTTGCCAACGTAGAGCAGCACGCCCTCGGCATCGAAATAGCGGTATACCCCCGGCATGGCGGGCAAAGCCGCCACCTCGCTCAACAACTGGTCTGAATGCGCATCTGACATGGCCCGTATTGTGGCCTCTGCGCACCGTCATGCACGGGGCGGGGTTTCCCCGGGCAGGGCCTGGCGCCAAAGCCAGCGACAGACCATGGACAATTGCGCCATGACTGTAGCTCTGACCACCTCTTCCAGCCCAGGCCTGCAATGGGACATTTTCTGCAAGGTGGTCGACAACTTTGGCGACATTGGCGTGAGCTGGCGCCTGTGCGCTGACCTGGCCTCGCGCGGCCAGCAGGTACGACTCTGGGTGGACGATGCCTCCGCGCTGGCCTGGATGGCCCCACAAGGCTGCCCCGAAGTGACAGTCATGCCCTGGCCGCACGACTACGCCAAGGTCACACCGGGTGATGTGGTGCTGGAAACTTTCGGTTGCGACATTGCTCCTGATTACATAGCTGGTATGCAAGAGACAGCAAGGGCCACGGGCAAAAAAATACCTTGGATCAATCTGGAATACCTGTCTGCCGAGCCCTATGTAGAGCGCTCCCACGGCCTGCCCTCCCCCGTGATGTCCGGCCCGGGCACCGGGCTGACACGGCATTTTTTCTATCCGGGCTTCACACCACGTACCGGTGGCCTGCTGCGCGAGCCCGATCTGCTGGCACGGCAAAACCGCTTTGACCGCCAGGCCTGGCTGGCGCAGCAAGGCTTGGCCTTGCGCGAAGACGAACGCCTGATCTCGCTGTTTTGCTATGAGCCACCGGCATTGCCAGAATTGCTCACCCAGTTGGCCGCGCAGCCCCAGCCCGTCCGTCTGCTGGTCACTTCAGGCCGCGCCACGCAGGCCATGCACACTGCAGTTGATGACAAAAACAGGCTGCAGCCCTCGTGGAATAATCGTGAGTCGCTATCAATTTCATACCTTCCCGTATTCAGCCAGCATGACTTTGACCATCTGCTGTGGGCCGCCGACATGAATTTTGTACGGGGCGAAGATTCGCTGGTACGCGCAATCTGGGCCGGCAAACCCTTTGTCTGGCAGATCTACCCTCAGCATGACACGGCGCACCACGACAAACTGGAGGCCCTGCTGGAAACGGTTGAGGCACCTGCCTCACTGCGTCGCTTTCACCGCAGCTGGAACAGCGTCAGCGCAGAGGCACTGGAGACCCTGGATCTGGCAGGCTGGACTGAGGCGGCCCGACAGGCCCGAACACGGCTGCTGGTCCAGCGCGACCTGTGCAGCCAACTACTTGAATTTGTCGGCTCCATCCGCACTTGGGATGGGTTGCCTCTGAAAAAACGTTAAAATTCAAGGCTTTGCAGAAATAGACCGGAAAAAGCAGCTTCCGGCCAGTCACGTACCCGCCGCAAGAGAAACTGCATCAACACGACGTCACCTTGTTCATGCAAGTTGCGTTGAGCGGCCAAAAATGGAAACACTATGAAAATTGCTCAAGAAATCCGCGCCGGCAACGTGATCATGCACGGCAAGGATCCCATGGTCGTACTCAAGACCGAATACAGCCGCGGCGGCCGCAACTCTGCCACCGTGCGCATGAAGCTCAAGAGCCTGATTGCCAACTTCGGCACCGAAGTCGTCTTCAAGGCCGACGACAAGATGGACCAGGTGATCCTCGACAAGAAGGATTGCACCTACTCCTACTTTGCCGACCCGATGTACGTCTGCATGGACGCCGAGTTCAACCAGTACGAAGTCGAAGCCGAGAACATGGGCGACTCCCTGAACTACCTCGAAGACGGCATGGCCGTTGAAGTGGTGTTCTATGACGGCAAGGCCATCTCGGTCGAGCTCCCCACCAGTGTGGAGCGCGAAATCACCTGGACCGAACCCGCCGTCAAGGGCGACACGTCCGGCAAGGTGCTCAAGCCCGCCAAAATCGCTACCGGCTTCGAGATCGGCGTGCCGATTTTCGTGGCCCAGGGCGACAAGGTCGAGATCGACACGCGCACCGGCGAATACCGCAAACGCGTGTAATCTGGCAGGCACGGCACGTCACATCGTGCCGCAGCAAAAAGGCTCCTGCGGGAGCCTTTTTGCTGCCGCCCGGGGTATTGTCCGGCCGCTTCAGGCCTCCAGGAGGCAAAAATCCGGTGTAGGCTATCTGCATGCGCAAAACGGCTCCCCAAATACCTTCCGAATCCCAAGACAGTTGCCCGATGCCTGACAAGCAAGGCGCTGGTGCATCCAGGCTCACGCTACGCCAGGTCCGCATCGACACTTACCACGAGAACGTGGCCTATATGCACCGCGACTGCGAGGTCTACCGGGCAGAAGGCTTCAAGGCCTTGTCCAAGGTCGAGGTTCGCGCCAATGGGCGCAGCATCCTGGCCACCCTCAATGTGGTGGATGACGAATCCATCGTCGCATGCGGAGAATTGGGCCTGTCCAAGGCGGCCTTTGCCCAGATGGGCGTCGATGACGGCCACACCTCGACCGTGTCACAGGCCGAACCCCCCGCGTCGATCGGTGCGCTGCACCGCAAGCTGGACGGTGAACGGCTGGAACTTGATGACCTGCGCGCCATCGTGCACGACATTGCAGAACACCATTACTCCAAGATCGAGCTCACGGCCTTTGTGGTGGCAACCAATCGCGACGAACTGGACCGCGAAGAGGTTTATTTCCTGACCGAAGCCATGATCGAGGCCGGTCGCCGGCTCGACTGGCACGAGCATCTGGTCGTGGACAAGCATTGCATCGGCGGCATTCCCGGCAACCGCACCTCCATGCTTATCGTGCCGATCGTGGCAGCCCATGGCATGCTGTGCCCCAAGACCTCGTCGCGCGCCATCACCTCGCCAGCCGGTACGGCGGACACGATGGAAGTACTGGCCAATGTGGAGTTGCCGGTCGAACAACTGGCCGACATCGTGCGCAAACACCGTGGCTGCCTGGCTTGGGGCGGCACGGCCAACCTCTCACCCGCAGATGATGTGCTGATTTCGGTAGAGCGCCCCCTCTCGCTCGACTCCCCAGGGCAGATGGTGGCCTCCATCCTGTCCAAGAAAATTGCGGCTGGCTCCAGCCATTTGGTGCTTGACATTCCCATCGGCCCAACCGCCAAGGTGCGCTCGATGCCGGAAGCCCAGCGCCTGCGCAGATTGTTCGAATACGTGGCCAGGCGCATGAACCTGTCGCTCGACGTGGTCATCACCGATGGACGCCAGCCGATCGGCTTTGGCATCGGCCCGGCACTGGAAGCGCGCGATGTGATGCGGGTGCTGGAAAATGACCCGCGGGCTCCCGACGACCTGCGGCAAAAGGCACTGCGTCTGGCCGGACGCCTGATCGAATGCAGCCCGGATGTACGCGGTGGTGACGGCTACGCAATTGCCCGTGACATCCTCGACTCGGGTCGCGCTCTGGCACGCATGAACGACATCATCCAGGCCCAGGGCAGCAAGTCCTTTGACCACAACCAGCCTGAGCTGGCCCCGCTGAGCTTTGAAATCCAGGCGCCCGCCGCGGGTGTGGTCTGCAGCATCGACAATCTGCAACTCGCCCGCATTGCGCGCTTCGCTGGCGCCCCCAAGGTCAGCAACGCCGGGGTCGACCTGATGCACAAACTCGGGGATACAGTCGAGGAAGGCGCCGTGCTGTACCGCGTGCATGCCGGCTATGCCTCTGACCTGGAGTTTGCCCGCCAGGCCAGCAGCAAGTCAACGGGCTACGAGATTGGCCGCAAGGAAGACGTGCCCCATGTCTTTGTGGAATTTTGATACCCATGCCCGGTCCTGAACTCCTGCTTTACTTCGAAGAAGATCAGGCCAGTGCCCAGCGGCTCGCCGACGCCGCTGGCATGGCCATGGCACGAATCGAGCGTCATCGTTTTCCCGATGGGGAGCTCAAGCTGCGACTGCCAGCACAGTTGCCCAGAAGCGTCACGGTGCTGCGCACACTCGACCACCCGAACGAGAAACTGGTGGAGTTGTTGCTGACAGCGCAAACGGCCAGGACACTTGGCGCTGTTCATCTGAGCCTGGTCACGCCTTACCTGGCTTACATGCGGCAGGACATCGCCTTCCACCCCGGTGAAGCCGTTAGCCAACGCATCGTCGGGCGTTTTCTTGCCGGCCTGTTTGATGCCGTGATCACGGTCGATCCGCATCTGCACCGCGTCGCCACGCTGCAGGAGGCTGTTCCCGTGCCGCAGGCCATCGTGCTGAGTGGCGCTCCCCTGCTGTCCGACTGGATTGCCTCGCACCACGCCAACCCGATGCTCGTCGGCCCGGATGAAGAGTCCGCCCAATGGATCGCCCAGGCCGCCTCCCGCCATGGGTTTGACCATGCGGTATGCCACAAGGTCCGTCATGGTGACCGTGAGGTGGTCATCACGCTGCCGGATGCGCCATTTACCGGGCGCGCCGTCGTGCTGCTCGATGACGTTGCCAGCAGCGGCCGCACGCTGGCCCATGCCGCACAACTGCTGCTGGCAGCCGGCGCGGCCTCGGTGGACGTGGCGGTAACACATGCCCTGTTTGCCGATGACGCCCTCCCCATCATCCACCAGGCCGGTGTCAACGCAGTCTGGAGCACCGACTGCATTCCCCACCCAACCAATGCTGTGCGTATGGCCCCGCTGCTGGCGCAGGCCCTGTCCACGCTTTCCATACCCTCTTCAGAATAGACACCATGAAAACGTCTCACGACCTCAACGAACGCACGCTGGCCGATGCCTGGGCCGACCTCAAAGCCCATGCCGATGCCGGACTTCCCCTGGAGGCCGATGCCTACCGGCTCGCTTTCGCCGACCCCGAGTTTCTGCTGCGACGCGAGGTACGCGGCATCCGCTTCCAGCTCGAGATGCTCAAGCCCGATCTGGCCCAGCAGGCGCAGAAGATCGAGAACACCATCGTGGTCTTTGGCAGCGCACGCTTTTTGTCACCCGACGATGCGCAGGCCCTGCTGGACAAGGCGCGCCAGGGCAGTGACGCCAAGGCCGTAGCCGACGCTGAGCGGCATGTACGCAATTCGCGTTACTACGCGCTGGCCAGAGAGTTCGCGAGAATCGTGGCCACGCACTGCGCCCGTCTGCCCGCGTCTGAACAGCTCTATATCTGCACCGGAGGCGGGCCTGGCGTCATGGAGGCTGCCAACCGTGGCGCCCATGACCTGGATGCCCTGAACGTCGGCCTGAACATTGCCTTGCCGCACGAGCAAAGCGGCAACCCCTACATTTCCCCCTCGTTGTGCTTCAAGTTCCACTACTTTGCGCTGCGCAAGATGCACTTCATGATGCGCGCCAAGGCACTGGTTGCCTTTCCTGGCGGCTTCGGCACGCTTGACGAACTGTTTGAAATTCTTACCCTTGTGCAAACCGGCAAGGCCGAGGCTGTGCCGATTGTGCTGTTCGGCTCCGAGTTCTGGAAGCGTCTCATCAACTTCGACCTGCTGGTCGAGATGGGCACGATCTCTCGCGAAAACCTGGATTTGTTCGTGCTCGTCGACGACCCCGAAGCCGCGTGGGAAGCAATCAAGAACTTTTATCGTCTGGAGGAGGCTCAAGGCTCGGTCTGAGTTGCCAGGCGGTTCGACTGCCCAAGCCCACCGTCAGCCCCACGCTCCAGAACAGCACAGACACCCCCACCAGCGCGCCCACCGCGCCGAACAGCAAGGGCATGAGCACGCTCGAGGCATTGAGTGACATGAGTCGCAAGCCCAGCGCTTCGCCATGCCGCTCTCTTGGTGTGATCTGATGCAGCATGCTCATGATCATGGGCTGTACTGAGCCCAGCACCAGCCCCAGCAGCACCGAGCACACCCCCATGCTCCAGGCCGAGTACATAAAGGGATAGAGCGCAAACAGCAGCGCCGTGAGCACCATGGCACCGGCCATTACAGCCCACTCCCTCAGATGCGCGGCAAGTAGCGGCAGCATCAGCCGCACCAGCGCGGCTGCCACGGCAAACGCCCCAAGCAGCGTGCCAATGACCGATGCACTCAGGCCCCGCTCATGGCCGAGCACAGGCAGCACAAAGGTGTGCACATCCCAGCATGAGGACAAAAACCAGTTCACCAGCAGCAGGCGCCGCAACGCAGGGTCACGCAGCAAATCCAGTGCCCGGCGCGAGCCACCGACCCGCAGTTGCGACTCAGCCGGTAAATCAGGCATGCGCCGCACCCACCACCAGGTCAATAGCGGCAATAAGGCCAGCAGCAAAAAGGCAGCGCGGTAACCCGACAGGTCACCCGCCCGACCGCCTATGAGCGCGCCTGCATGGTCGATCAACATGCCTGCCGCAAAGGGACCAACAAAATTGGAGGTCGCAGGTCCGATGGACAGCCAGCTGAACACGCGCTTGAGCTCCAGGGCATTCGTCGCGGCGCGGCCGGCATGGCGCTGCAAGGCGATGGAAGCCGTACCGGTGGCGCCACCGGTGAGCAGAGCCGCCAGACACAGCACGGGGAAGACGGGCAGAATCACGGCCAACCCGGTGCCCAACACCGCGGCAATCACACTGAAGCCGACTGGACGCCGCAGGCCGTGCCGGTCTGCATAGCGTCCTGCCGGCAGGGCCAGAAATACCTGGGTCAGCGCAAACAGGGCCAGCAGCACACCGACTGCCAGCGGGCTGTAGCCCTGGTCCAGCGCCAGCAAGGGGGCTGACATGCGCATACCTGCCATGCAGGCATGCAGACAGACTTGCCCGGCAATCAGGCGCGCCAGTGCAAACGGCATGGGCGCCTGCTGCACCACAGGCCCGCTCACCCCTCGTCAGCCTCTTTGTCTATCGGCAGCAAGGCCTGTGACTGGGCGTCAGGCAGTGCCTCCACCTGTCGCAGCACACGCTTCATCACATTGCTTCGCGTCTCGGCGCTATTGAGAGTGTTGAGCACGGTCTCGGTTTGCGATTTGACCTTGGCCAGCACATCGCCAAACTTGCCAAACTCGGTCTTGACGGCGCCCAGAACCTGCCATACCTCACTGGAACGCTTTTCAAGTGCCAGTGTGCGAAAACCCATCTGCAGCGAACTCAGCATCGCCAGCAGTGTGGTCGGGCCGGCCAACGTGATGCGATGTTCACGCTGCAGCACCTCCATCAGGCCGGGCCGACGCAGCACTTCGGCATATAAACCTTCGGTCGGCAGAAACAGAATGGCAAAGTCGGTGGTGTACGGCGGCTCCACGTACTTCTCGGCAATCGACTTGGCCTCCAGCCGGATGCGCAACTCCAGCGCCTTGCCTGCAGATTCCGCAGCAATGACGTCCGCGCGCTGCTGGGCATCCAGCAGGCGCTCATAATCTTCGTTGGGAAATTTCGCGTCAATGGGCAGCCATAGCGGTGTGCCGTCATCGGACTTGCCAGGCAGCTTGATGGCAAAGTCCACCATGTTCTTGCTGCCGGGTCGGGTTGCCACCTGCACCGCGTACTGGTCAGGCACAAACACCTGCTCCAGCAAGCTGGCGAGCTGGGCCTCTCCAAAAATGCCACGCGTCTTGACGTTGGTCAGCAAATGTTTGAGGTCACCCACCCCCTGCGCCAGTGTCTGCATCTCACCCAGCCCCTTGTGCACCTGCTCCAGCCGGTCGGCCACCTGCTTGAAGCTCTCGCCCAGGCGGGCCTGCAGCGTGGTCTGCAATTTTTCGTCCACCGTGGCGCGCATCTCGTCAAGCTTGGCCGCATTGCCTTGTTGCAACAGGCTCAGTTGCGCTTCCAGTGTGGCCCGCACCTCGGACATGCGACGGGCATTGGACTCGCTGAGGTCTGACAGGCGCTGGCTCAGGGTATCGGAAAGCGTTTTCTGCAGCAGGGTGAGCTGCTGGCCGAAGGCGTCGATCTGCGTGTTCTGCGTGCGCGTCGTCTCAGCCGACTGCTGGATCAGCGTCTGCTGGAAGGTGGCAAAAGTGGTGCCAAGTTCCTGCCGCCCGGTACGGGCTGATTCACTCACCTCCCGCCGCAACTCCCGCTCCAGCCGCTCGGAGGTGGACTGCAACACCGTCAGCATCTCCTGCCGGCCGCGCTCCACTTCTTGCGAGGCTGCCGTATCGGTTCGCCGCAAGCCCAGCCAGAGCAGCAGCCCGGCATTGAGCACGCCCAGCGCCAGCAAGGCCCAAAGCAAAGGATTGTCCAGCGTCATCATGTCCCGTCCGTGCTCGGCCGCACCCTGAAAGTCGTCATTAGCTACTTATTTTGTAGCAATAACCGAAGGATTCAAAGGGGTTACAGCCTTGTTTTTCGTCAGGTAGGAGATCAGGTTATCGACCGCCAGATTGGCCATGGCCAAGCGGGTCGGGACTGTCGCACTCGCAATATGCGGGGTCAGCACCACATTCGGTATGGTCAGCAGATCAGGGTGAACCTTGGGCTCGCCCTCGAACACATCAAGGCCCGCTGCTGCAATGCGCTTCTCGCGCAGGGCCAAGGCCAGCGCAGCGTCATCCACAATGCCACCGCGGGCAATGTTGACCAGCGTGGCACTGGGCTTCATCTGCGCGATTTCAGCCGCACCCATGGCATGGTGCGAAGACGGCGAGTACGGCAGCACCAGAACCAAGTGGTCAGCCGTCTTGAGCAACTCCTCCTTGCTCACATAACGTGCCTTGCAGGCTGCTTCGGTTGCGGCATCGAGTTTGCTGCGGTTGTGGTAAACCACGTTCATGCCAAAGCCGTAGGCGCCGCGCTTGGCAATACCCTGCCCGATACGCCCCATGCCCAGGATGCCCAGCGTGGCACCATGCACGTCGGAGCCAGCGAACATGTCGTAGCTCCACTTGGTCCACTTGCCGGCCCGCAGGTAATGTTCGCTCTCGGTGATACGGCGTGCCGTGGCCATCAGCAGCGCAAAGCCAAAATCTGCCGTGGTTTCGGTCAGCACATCAGGGGCATTGGTCGCCAACACGCCATGCCTGGTCATCGCATCAACGTCGAAATTGTTGTAACCCACAGCCATGTTGGCGCATATCCTGAGCTGCTTGCAGGCTGACAGCAGTTCTTCGTCGATGCGCTCCCCCCCGGTAGTGAAGACTCCGACCTTGTCCTTGAGCTTGCCGATCAGATCGGCCTTGGACAGAGTCACATCGTTCTGGTTGGACTCAACATCGAAATGCTGCTCAAGCCGTGTGATGATTTCTGGAAAAATGGCGCGCGCAACAAAGATTTTGGGTTTGCTCATGGCAGTGTGTCCTTAACGAAACCAGATAAAGGTCATGATGATAAACAGCGGCACCAGGATGGCGCCCGACCAGGCCATATAGCCGAAGAAACTGGGCATCTTGATGCCACGGTCTTCCGCGATGGCCTTGACCATCAGGTTGGGGGCGTTGCCGATATAGGTGTTTGCGCCCATGAAAACGGCACCCGCCGAGATCGCGGCCAGCGTAGGCGCCAATGCAGTCATAAGTACCTGGGGATCTCCGCCTGCGGTGTTGAAGAACACCAGGTAGGTTGGCGCATTGTCGAGGAAAGAACTCAAGGCGCCTGTGGCCCAGAAATACATGAGCGGATTGGGTGAGCCATCCGGCCGCGTCACTGCACCCACGATGGCACCGAACGGACCATCTACCCCGGCCTTGAGCATGGCAATCACCGGGATGATGGTCAGGAAAATGCCTGCAAACAGCTTGGCAACCTCTTGCATCGGGCCCCAACCGAACTGGTTGTCTTCGTGAACGGACTCGGCCGTGAACTTGAGCGAAATCAGCGTCACAGCAATCAGCCCCACATCTCGCACCAGTCCGGGCAGGCCGACTTCGGTACCAAAGACATCGAACACGATGGAGGACTTCCAGAACCCGCTGAGCAGCACCAGACCGACAACCGTCCCCAGCAACCAGAAGTTGATCGCGCCATCGAAACCCAGGCTATGCGTATCTGGCGTGGGATCCACGGGCTTGATTTCCTCACGGCGGTGGTAGTACCAAAAGTCGAGTGCATAGAACAGCACAAGCAGGGTACCTATCAGGAACAGTGTCTCCTGAAAGATATGGCTCACGGTCCAGAAAAAGTCTACGCCCTTGAGGAAGCCCAGGAACAGCGGCGGGTCACCCAGGGGGGTGAGCGAGCCGCCCGCATTGGAGACGATGAAAATGAAGAACACGACGATATGTGCCTTGTGTTCGCGGTTGTCGTTGGCCCGGATCAGCGGCCGAATCATCAACATGGACGCACCGGTTGTCCCCATGAAGCTCGCCAGCACGGCACCAATGGCCAGGATGGCTACATTCAGCCCCGGGCTGCCATGCAGGTTACCCCGAATGAAAATGCCGCCAGCCACGGTGAACAAGGCCGTCAGCAGAATGATGAAAGGCAGGTACTCCGCCAGCAAGGCATGCACCAGGCCATGGCCCGCGACGGCGGGACCAAACATCAGCGTGAACGGTATGAGGAAGGCCAGCGACCAGGCGGCACAGACCTTGCCGTAATGGTGATGCCAGAAAATGGGCGCCACCAGTGGCATCACGGCAATGGACAACAGCACGCCAGCAAAGGGCACGCCCCACATGATCGATAACTGGCTGGCATCCAGCTCGGACGCCATGGCCAGACCGGGCCACATCAACAACAGGCTCATGGCCCCGATCCAACGCAATAAGTTCATTGCCTCATCTCCTTTCTTCTGTTTCTCGTTCGCTCTGGCAAGAAGCCAGCATCAGCAGGCCATCATCTTAATGACGAATAGCCATCGCCCTGTCGTTTCAGTGCACTTTGTGACTCAGATCTGGAATGAACTGCCAGCCATCAGTCCAGCCAATGTGTGAACGCCTCCACGGGAATACGGGGGGTGTGAAAGGTATTCACCACAGCAGCCTCGTCTGCATGGCCCAGCGCCATGCCGCACACCAGCATCTCATCAGGGCCCGCCCCGATATGCGGGAGAATGATCTTGGCAAATCCATTCCAGGCCGCTTGCGGACAGGTGTGCAGGCCATGGCCTCGTGCTGCCACCATGATGTTCTGCATGAACATGCCATAGTCCACCAATGAGCCCCGCCCCATGACGCGGTCCAGCGTGAACATCAAGCCCACCGGAGCGTCAAAGAACCTGTAGTTGCGCTGGTGCTGCGCATGCATCTTGTCCTTGTCACCCTTGCCAATGCCCAGCAGGCCATAGAGGCCCCAGCCGTTTTCGCGACGACGGTCGATATAGGGGCTGACCCACTTTTCCGGATAGTAGTCATATTCTTCATGGTACTGAGCCGCCAGAGTCGGATCGGCACGCAGTGCATCGTGCGCGCTGCACACCTTGTCTACCAGCACATCGCGGCTCGCTCCCTGCAATACGTAGACCTTCCAGGGCTGGGTATTGGTCCCTGAGGGGGCACGGCTGGCCACCTGCAGCAGCTCGGCGATCGTCTCGCGTGCAATGGGCTGCTGCGTGAAGGCGCGCACCGACATGCGCGAGGTAATGGCAGCGTCGACGAGAGATTGACTCATGCAAGGGTCTCCAGAACTGATTTGAATGGGGTAGGCAAGGTCTGCGGACGTCTGGTGATGCGATCGACATAGACGTGTATGAAATGGCCCTGGGCGGCAGCCGTCTGCTCCCCCTCGGCAAACAGGCCCACCTCGTAGCGAACGCTGGACGACCCAATCCGGGCCACGCGGATGCCTGCCTCCACGTTTTGAGGAAACGCCAGCGGTGCAAAGTAATTGCACTGGGTCTCGATCACCAGTCCGATGGTGTCGCCCTGATGAATGTCCAGAACCCCCTGCTCAATCAGGTAGGCATTCACGGCCGTATCGAACCAGCTGTAGTAGACGACGTTATTGACGTGCCCGTAGACGTCGTTGTCCATCCAGCGAGTGGTGATGGGGCGAAACACCCTGTAGGCACTGCGGACGTGAGGCTGTGGTCGGGCTGATGAATTTGGACTCATGAGCCCTGATTTTGCCAGCCTGGGGAATGACTGCCGGCTGCGGCCTCTTTCGACCGCCAGCGCTGCCAGTAGTCCAGCGCCACACGGAAAGTATTCAGCTGCACTTGCACCGTTTCCTCGATCTTCACACCGTAGCCGCCGCCCATGGCAAAGGCAACCGGAATCTGGCGCTGCCAGCACCAGTCAAACACCCGCCGGTCCCGGGCCTCCAGCCCGTCAAACGAGAGCTTGAGCCGGCCCAGGCGGTCGCCCTCGAATGGGTCAGCTCCTGCCAGGTAGATCATCAACTGCGGCACGAAACGGTTGGCCAATTCGTCCAGCGCAGCCTCGAGCGCATGCAGGTACTCCACATCCCCGCAATCATCCGGCAAGGCCACATCCAGATCCCCCTGCTCCTTGCGAAAGGGGAAATTCTTCTCCCCATGCAGCGACAGCGTGAACACGGATGCATCCTGTCCGAAAATGTGCGCTGTGCCATTGCCCTGGTGCACATCCAGATCCAGTATCGCTACCTGCAGGGGATGCACATGCGTCCGCCCCCACTCTGCCTGCATGAGCCTCGCCGCTACGGCGATATCGTTAAACACGCAAAACCCGCTGCCCTTGCCTGCATAGGCATGGTGCGTACCCCCCGCCATATTGGCAGCCACCCCTTCCAGAATGGCTGTGCGCGCCGCTGCCACAGTAGCACCCGCCGAGCGGCGGGAACGCTCCACCATGGCCTCACTCCAGGGAAAACCAATCTCCCGCATGGCCGCGGCGCTGATGCTCCCGTCCACCAGCGTGTGGATGTAAGCCGGGTTGTGCACCAGCGCCAGCTCACCATCACTGGCACGCGGAGCCTCCCACATGCGTACGGCTGGCAACTCGCTCGCCACACGGTCACGCAGCATGCCGTACTTGCGCATGGGAAAGCGGTGACCCTCTGGCAGTGGCAAAACGAAATGGTCTGAATAGAAGGCCTTCATGACCTGATTGTGCTTGGCTGCGCCATGGCCCCGTTTCTAGAACAGCGCCCCTAATATGCTGCAATGCAACACAAAACCCTTGATTTCACACGTCAGCTCCTTATAATTTGAACCATGCTGCGCTGCAACATAAACAAGGCTAAAGCCAGGTTACGGAGCAGATACTGATTCACAAACCCTGATTGGAGTAATTACTATGCTGACCGTCGAACAAGTTATGGCCTCACACAAAGCCAACATGGAAACCCTGTTTGGTCTGACCACCAAAGCCTTTGAAGGCGTTGAGAAACTGGTTGACCTGAACATGACTGCCTCCAAGGCTGCCCTGTCGGAAGCTTCCGGCACCGCTCATACCCTGCTCAGCGTGAAGGACGCCCAGGAACTGATGGCCCTGCAATCCGGCCTGTTCCAGCCCCTGGCTGAGAAAACCACTGCCTACAGCCGTCATCTGTATGACATTGCCTCTGGCTCCAGCACCGAATTCAGCAAGGCTTTCGAGCAGCAAGCTGCTGATGCCCAGAAGAAATTCATGAGCCTCGTGGACAATGCCGCCAAGAACGCCCCGGCTGGCTCCGAGTCTGCTGTCGCCGTGATGCAAGGTGCCGTGGCTGCTGCCAACAATGCGCTCGAGTCCGTGCAGAAAGCTGTCAAGCAAGCGACTGAAGTAGCCGAAGCCAACTTCAATGCAGTGGCTTCGACCGCTGTGAACGCCTCCAAGCCTGCTGCCAAAAAGCGTTAATAGATTTCCGGAAGCCGCTGGTTTCCTACCAAGTTGTCTCCTCGGATCCTTTCGAAACCTCAGGTTCAGGGATCCCTTCAAGGCTCCGTTGCAAAACGGAGCCTTTTTTTTGCCCCTTCAGGGTGCCTTACTCAGCGCTAATACCGTTGCGCTTGATCACGTGACCCCAGCGGGGATAGTCCTTGTTGACCACTGCAGCAAGTTCCTCCGGAGTGGACCAGGCAGCATCCATGCCCGCCCGGCCAAGAACGTCTCGTACATCGGGCTGTTTCATGATCGCCACGATCTCCGAGTTCAATCTCCCTATGACGGCAACCGGTGTTTTGGCCGGCACAAAAAATGCGTACCAGAGGTCGACATCAACCCCCTTGATGCCGAGCTCCTCGAACGTAGCCACATTGGGGGCAACCGGATGCCGCTTCGGGCTGCCTACCGCCAGTGCATTGAGTTTGCCTGCGTTCACAAAGTTCTGGGCAATGTGAATCGGCAACATGCCGGCCATCAGCTCACCACCCAGCAGGTCCTGGATGTAGCCAGCGGAGCCACGGTAGGGCACATGCAACATGAAGATGTCAGCCTGGGACTTGAACAATTCCATTGCCATGTGGTGAGGGGTGCCAACTCCGGGTGAACCATAGGTGATGAAGCCTGGTTTGGCCTTGGCCTGGGTCAGATACTCCTTCAGCGTCTTGATGCCCGTCTTCGGATTGGTCACCAGCATCAGGGTCCCCCATGCGGCCATGGAGACCGGTGCAAAGTCCTTTACGGGGTTGAATGGCACATTCCTGTACAACTGGCTGGCCATCAGCATGGTGTTGGCCCCCATCAGCACCGTATAGCCATCGGGGTTGGACTTGGCGACCGCATCGGCCCCGATATTCCCACTGGCACCTGGCTGGTTTTGCACGATCACCGGTTGCCCCAGACGTTCACTGAGTTTGGGCGCCACGGTGCGGGCGATGGTGTCCATGCCGGTACCCGGTGTGAAAGGCACGATGATCTTCACGGTCTGAGCTGGCCAGGCCTGCTGCGCCTGCAGGGCCATGGGTAAAGCCAACAGAAGACCAGCCAGCATGGCACGCTGCAGGGTTGATTTCATGATGTTTTCCTTCCTGAGAGGGATGGGATTCAAGGGGTCATTTAAAAGTAGCATGCCACCTTAATACCGGATTCACGTTACCGGAATAGATTGTTTCCCTAGTGCCAGGAAGCCATGCATCTCAGCGGGACAGCTGTTCGATTTTTGCCTTCAGCGACGGCAATTGGGCCAGCATGGCCACCCTGCCCGCCTCAATTGCCCGTCGCCTCGATCTGAAGTCGGAACTGCCCATGCTCATCAATGAGGGCTTGATCACCACATCCGCATCGCGCAACTCAAAGGTGTTGATGCTCTTGCTCATGATTGAAAAGGTCTGCAGAAGGATGTCCAGGGTATCGAGGGCGGAATTACCCTCGGGCTCACTGGAAATGTCCACCGCGATCACCAGCTCTGCCCCCATGGCTCGGGCCGAGCGCACGGGCACGGGCGACACCAGGCCACCATCCACATAGTCCCTGCCCGATATCCTGACGGGTTGAAACAGGGCCGGGACCGCGCTGGAAGCCCGCACCGCCGTACCGGTATCTCCACGCTGAAACAGCACGCTACGGCCGTTGTGCAGATCGGTGGCCACAATGCCCAATGGCATGGGCAGGTCCTCAATCAGGCGACCGCCCAACTGACTGTTCACATAACGGGCCAATGCATCGCCCCGCAACATGCCCCGGTTGAATAGAGGCAAGGTCCAGTCGGCAAACGCTGCCTCCTCCATGGTTTCTGCGACCTGCTGCAACTGGGCACCCGATTTTCCGCCGGCATACATGGCGGCAACCAGACTGCCAGCGGACGTGCCGGCCACCAGACTGGGACGCACGCCCGCCTCCTCCAGCACTTGAATCACGCCAACATGGGCAAAACCCCGTGCAGCCCCACCGCCGAGCGCCAGTCCGATTTTGGGAGCTCGCTTGAGGGCCGCGGGAGCCACTGTCTTGGGCTCGGCCTTGTCTGGTTCGACGGGTGTGGTGCTACATCCTGCAAGGATGGACGCGAGCAGGGCAATGCCCAGCCATGACTTAATGGCCTTGATTTCAGCAAGTTTTATACTGAGAATGATTCGTGTTTGTTTTATCATTGACTTTTTCCAACCGCCTAGACTATTGCCATGCTCAAAAAAACCATTCCCGTGGCCTGCGCCATTGTGCTGTGCAGCAGCGCCGCCATCGCCCAGGACCAGGTCCTGAACCTCTATTCGGCACGTCACTATTCGACCGACGAAGCACTCTACAACGACTTCACCAAAGCCACGGGCATCAAGATCAACCGCGTCGATGCGGATGATGCCGGTATTCTTGCGCGCCTCAAGGCCGAAGGCACTGCGTCGCCAGCTGACGTGATCTTGCTGGTCGATGCCTCCAGGCTCTGGAAAGGCGAAGTTGAGGGCCTGTTCCAGCCGATCAAGTCCAGGGTACTGGATGATGCCATTCCCGAACAACTTCGCGCCAAAGCCACAGCAGACGGCGGCATCCCATGGTTTGGCTTCTCCACGCGCGCCCGGGTGGTGGTCTACGACAAGATCAAGGTCAAGAAAGAAGACGTGGACACCTATGAGGAACTCGCCGATCCCAAGAACAAGGGCCGCCTGTGTATCCGCTCTGGCTCCCACCCCTACAACCTGTCGCTGTTCGGCGCCGTCACCGAACACCTGGGCGAACAAAAGGCCGAGCAATGGCTCAAGGGTCTGGTCAACAACATGGCACGCGCGCCCAAGGGCGGCGATACAGACCAGATCCGTGGCGTGGCTTCCGGTGAGTGCGGTATTGCCGTCACGAACACCTATTACCTCGCACGCCTGATGCGCTCCAGCGCACCGGAAGACAGGGCCGTGGTTGAGCGCGTGGGAGTTGTGTTCCCGAACCAGGCCACCTGGGGCACGCACGTGAACATCGCGGGCGGCGCTGTCGCCAAAAATGCCAAGAACCCCGCCAACGCAGTGAAGTTCCTGGAATACCTTGCCAGCCCAGCCGCACAGAACTACTTTGCCAATGGCAACAACGAATGGCCGACGGCCAAGGGTGTCAAGGTCAACAACGCCGCCTTGCAAGCCATGACAGGTGGTTCATTCAAGAGCGAGACAATCCCGATCAGCGTGGTTGGCATGAACCAGGTCAAGGTGCAACAGATGCTGGACCGGGTCGGCTTCAAGTGAGTCACGCAGGAGCCTGTCACCAGGCCTGACCCAGTACATAAAAAAACCTGCAGGCTAGCCTGCAGGTTTTTTTGATTGGAAAAGAGATGGGAGATGACAGGCCTCTTCGCCTGCTCCGCACTCAACCCGTCGTCGCTTCTTCGGATTTGGTCTTGCCCTCTTTCTTCGGTAGGGGCTGAATATCCAGCAGCACCTCGTCCTTGTCATCCAGATCCACCGTCAGCCTGCCACCATCAGTCAAACGACCGAACAGCAGTTCGTCTGCCAGGGCGCGACGAATGGTGTCCTGAATCAGGCGCTGCATCGGCCTTGCACCCATGAGCGGATCGAAGCCCTTTTTCGCCAGGTGCTTGCGCAGTTTGTCGGTGAAAGTGACATCAACCTTCTTCTCAGCCAACTGGGTTTCCAGTTGCAGCAGGAACTTGTCGACCACGCGCAGGATGACGTTTTCGTCCAACGCCTTGAAGCTCACGATCGCATCCAGGCGGTTGCGGAACTCAGGTGTGAACAAGCGCTTGATGTCAGCCATCTCATCACCGGATTCACGCACGTTGGTGAAGCCCATGACGGCCTTGTTCATCGCCTCAGCGCCCGCATTGGTCGTCATGACAATGATGACATTGCGGAAATCCGCCTTGCGCCCGTTGTTATCGGTCAACGTGCCATGGTCCATCACCTGCAGCAGCACGTTGAAGATATCCGGATGTGCCTTCTCGATTTCATCGAGCAGCAGCACGCAATGCGGCTTCTTGGTCACGGCCTCGGTGAGCAGGCCTCCCTGATCAAACCCGACATAGCCCGGAGGCGCACCGATAAGGCGGCTCACGGCATGGCGCTCCATGTACTCACTCATGTCGAAGCGGATCAACTCGATGCCCATGATGTAGGCCAACTGCTTGGCGGCCTCGGTCTTGCCCACGCCAGTGGGCCCGCTGAACAGGAAGGCACCAATCGGCTTATCGCCCTTGCCCAGACCCGAGCGCGCCATCTTGACGGCGGAAGCCAGCACGTCAAGCGCCTTATCCTGCCCGAACACGACATTTTTCAGATCGCGCTCCAGTGTCTTTAGCTTGCCGCGGTCGTCATTGGACACATTGGCTGGCGGTATGCGCGCAATCTTCGCCACGATCTCCTCCACCTCGGTCTTGCTGATGGTCTTCTTGCGGCGTGAAGGCGGCAGAATGCGTTGCGCCGCACCCGCCTCATCAATCACGTCAATCGCCTTGTCGGGCAGATGCCGGTCATTGATGTACTTGGCGCTCAGTTCGGCCGCAGCCTGCAGTGCAGCCACAGCATATTTCACGTTGTGGTGCTCTTCAAAACGTGACTTCAGGCCTTTGAGAATTTCCACCGTCTGCTCGACTGTGGGCTCCACCACATCGACCTTTTGGAAACGCCGTGACAGTGCCGCATCCTTCTCGAAGATGCCGCGGTACTCGGTGAAGGTGGTAGCGCCAATACATTTGAGTGCCCCCGAACTCAGCGCAGGCTTGAGCAGGTTGGAGGCATCCAGGGTGCCGCCCGACGCGGCTCCCGCGCCGATCAGGGTATGGATTTCGTCGATGAACAACACCGCATTCGGCTTGTCCTTGAGTGACTTCAAGACGCCCTTGAGGCGCTGCTCGAAATCACCGCGGTATTTGGTACCCGCGAGCAAAGCCCCCATATCGAGTGAGTAGACAATGGCATCCCCAAGGATCTCAGGCACATCCTTCTGGGTGATGCGCCAAGCCAGGCCCTCGGCGATCGCCGTCTTGCCCACGCCCGCTTCTCCCACGAGTAGCGGGTTGTTCTTGCGACGGCGGCAGAGAATTTGGATGACGCGCTCGACTTCGTACTCACGCCCGATCAGCGGATCAATCTTGCCATCCTTGGCCAGTTGGTTCAGGTTCTGGGTGTACTGCTCCAGCGGTGAAGATTTTTCACTCTTCTCCGAACCGGCCCCCTCTTCTCCTTCGGGCTGGCTTTCGCCGGATTTGGCGGCATCGGGGGGGTCACTTTTCTTGATGCCGTGCGCAATGAAGTTAACGACATCCAGTCGGGTCACGCCTTGCTGATGCAGGTAATAAACCGCGTGGGAATCCTTCTCGCCGAAGATGGCAACCAGCACATTGGCACCGGTTACTTCCTTTTTGCCGCTGCCGGTGGATTGCACGTGCATGATGGCGCGCTGGATCACACGCTGGAAACCCAACGTAGGCTGTGTGTCGACGTCATCGGTGCCGGCGACCTGTGGCGTGTTGTCCTTGATGAAGTTCGCAAGCGACTTGCGCAAGTCATCAATGTTCGCAGAACAGGCGCGAAGCACCTCGGCCGCGCTGGGGTTATCCAACAAGGCAAGGAGTAGATGTTCCACGGTGATGAACTCGTGGCGCTGCTGACGGGCCTCCACAAAGGCCATGTGCAAGCTGACTTCCAATTCTTGGGCAATCATGTAAGTTCCTTTTGCCGTGCTGTGATGATTAACTGTAAACGCATTCCAATATCTGTTCTGTGCTAATGTCTTTGTTTCAAGACTCCACTGGCTCACTGATGCATTTGAGCGGATGTCCTGCCTTGTTGGCCGCCTCAAGCACCTGGTCCACCTTGGTCGCAGCCACGTCTTTGGAGTAAACCCCGCAGACGCCCCGGCCATCCAGGTGAATTTTCAGCATGATCTGGGTGGCGGTTTCAACATCCTTGTTGAAATACTCCTGGATCACCACCACCACAAATTCCATGGGCGTGTAGTCGTCGTTCAGCAACACCACCTGGTACATCTGGGGTGGCTTGACTTTCTGGGTGCGCCGCTCAAGTACGACTGAGCCACCGTCATCCCGCTGGGGTTGACGTATCTGCGGCTCCGGGGGTTTAGCAGGAAGTTTGGTTGCCATGAAAACATTTTATAGAGCGCACCGAAGCAATGCAGCGTAAAGGTGAATTGGAGACGATTTTTCCACTTTCAAGCCTCTCTGAAGCCTTAATCAGACTTCCGAAAACCTTGTTCATCCCGTTCTAGGACTTTTCTGCAAAAGGGCTACCGGCCCCGGTGGCGTGGACTGGCATCCAGGTTGTCGGACGGATGAAAAAAACCGCCTCGGACCCAGGGACCCGAAGCGGCACCGATTCGAAAGACACCCGGAGCAGTCTGAGCCCCCCCCCGGAAACCTTACATGTTCTCAATCATGACCTGGCCAAAGCCGGAGCAGCTTACCTGAGTGGCACCGTCCATCAGACGGGCAAAGTCGTAGGTGACCCTTTTGCTCAGGATGGACTTCTCCATCGAACTGATGATCAAGTCAGCAGCTTCTTTCCAGCCCATGTGACGAAGCATCATCTCGGCCGAGAGAATTTCAGAGCCCGGGTTCACATAATCCTTGCCCGCGTACTTGGGTGCCGTGCCGTGCGTAGCCTCGAACATGGCCACCGTGTCGCTCAAATTGGCACCCGGGGCAATGCCGATGCCACCAACCTGGGCCGCCAGTGCGTCGGACACATAGTCACCGTTGAGGTTCAAGGTGGCAATCACGCTGTATTCAGCGGGACGCAGCAGGATCTGCTGCAGGAAGGCGTCGGCGATGACATCCTTGATAACGATATCCTTACCCGTTCTCGGGTTCTTGAATTTGCACCATGGGCCGCCGTCGATCGGCACCGCGCCAAATTCCTTTTGCGCCAGCGCATAGGCCCAGTCGCGGAAGCCACCTTCGGTGAACTTCATGATGTTGCCCTTGTGCACGATAGTCACATTGGGCTTGTCATTGTCAATGGCGTACTGGACAGCCTTGCGCATGAGGCGCTCAGTACCTTCGCTGGACACGGGCTTGATACCAATGCCTGAAGTTTTCGGAAAACGGATTTTTTTGACGCCCAACTCGTCCTGCAGGAACTTGATCAGCTTCTTGGCCTTGTCGCTCTCAGCCTCGAACTCAATACCCGCATAAATGTCTTCGGAGTTTTCACGGAAGATCACCATATTGGTCTTTTCCGGCTCTTTCACTGGCGAGGGCACGCCCTTGAAGTACTGGATGGGTCGCAGGCAGACATACAGATCCAGCTCCTGACGCAAGGCCACGTTGAGTGAACGAATACCGCCGCCCACGGGGGTGGTCAGCGGGCCCTTGATGGACACCACGTAGTCGCGCACAGCATGAAGCGTCTCTTCAGGCATCCAGACATCGGGGCCATAAACCTTGGTTGATTTTTCACCGGCATAGACCTCCATCCAGTGGATTTTCTTCTTGCCGCCATAGGCTTTGGCCACGGCAGCGTCGACCACCTTCAGCATCACGGGCGTGATGTCCAGGCCCGTACCGTCACCTTCGATATACGGAATGATGGGCTGATCCGGCACATTGAGTGACATGTCGGCATTGACGGTGATTTTCTCACCTGATGAGGGCACCCTGATGTGCTGGTACATGTAATTTTGTCTCCGTTGAAGGTAAGAGCCAGCGCTGATACTGCAGGAACTCGACATGTCCCTTGTCAGGCATCTCTAGCTGAGCTTTTTAATTCTAGTCTTAAAAAATATTAAGCCTGCACGTCAACCAGCGGCAAATGGCCGCCGTTACGGTATAGCCTTCTGGACATCCTGAAGGGTCCCAAACCAAGTTACTACAAGGATATTCAACATGAACAAGCTTCTCGCTGCCCTGATTGCCGGTCTCTTCGCTGCAAGCGTCTTTGCACAAGCCGCTCCCGCTACGCCTGCTGCTCCTGCAGCACCCGCCATGCCTGCTGCTCCTGCAGCACCCGCCATGCCAGCTGCACCTGCCGCAGCCAAGGCAGAGATGAAAGCTGACGCCAAGGCAGAAGCCAAGGCCGCTGCAGCCAAAGCGAAAGCTGACAAGGCCGCTGCGAAAAAAGCCAAGGCCGCTGAGCGTGCTGCGGCCAAGAAAGCCAAGGCCGAAGCCAAAGCTGCCGCCATGAAAGATTCCAAGAAGTAATCTCTGCTGAATGGAACAAAAATGCCCGCTCTGCGGGCATTTTTTGTTGCGCCACAATACGGCCATGAAAAAAATTGTCTTCGCGCTCGCAGGCTTTATCGCACTCCTGGCACACAACGTCCAAGCACAAGGACAGCCACAGCTGGACCTGCCGCGTGTCAAACTGCAGGCAGGCATCTACCAGATTGATGCCCAGCTTGCCATGACGCAGGAACAGCGTGCGACGGGCTTGATGTTCCGCAAAGCAATGCCGCAGCCTGAAGGCATGCTGTTTGTGTTCGAGCAACCCGCACCTCAGTGCTTCTGGATGAAAAACACGGTTCTGCCACTGACCGCTGCCTTTGTGGCAGATGATGGCCGCATCGTCAACCTGGCCGATATGAAGCCGCAGACCACCGACTCGCATTGTTCGACCGAACCCGTGCGCTATGTGTTGGAGATGAACCAGGGCTGGTTCGTCAAACGTGGCATCAAGGCCGGCAGCAAACTGGGCGGTACGCCCTTTGAATCCCGAAAATAGCCTGCGACGCCCGTAGCGCCCAATTGCCCGGCGCGCAGGCTACCCAAAAAACAAAGGCGATCAAGCCGGTTACCCGTCTGATCGCCTCTCACGTTGAATGGCAGGTTTCCCTGCCTTCGCCGAATCTGCTTTAAGCCGTCATGGACGCCAAGGTCGCATTCAGCGTCTTGCTCGGCCGCATCACGGTATCGAGCTTGGCGAAATCGGGCTTGTAATAGCCACCGATGTCTGCCGGCTTGCCCTGAACCGCAGCCAGCTCGGCGATGATCACCGGCTCCTTCTCCGTCAGTTGCTTCGCCAGCGGAGCGAACCTGTTCGCCAGAGCCGCATCCTCGGTCTGCGCTGCCAGCTCCTGTGCCCAGTACATGGCCAGGTAGAACTGGCTGCCACGATTGTCGAGCTGACCGGTTTTGGGCGACGGGTTCTTGTTGTTGTCCAGCAGTTGGCCAGTGGCAGCATCCAGGGTCTTGGCGAGAATCTTCGCAGCGCGGTTCCCGGTTTTGATGCCCAGGTCCTCCAGCGACACGGCCAACGCCATGTATTCCCCCAGAGAATCCCAACGCAGGTGATTTTCTTCCACCAGTTGCTGCACATGCTTGGGCGCGGAGCCGCCGGCCCCTGTTTCGTACATGCCGCCACCGGCCATCAGCGGCACGATGGACAGCATCTTGGCGCTGGTGCCCAGTTCCATGATGGGAAACAAGTCAGTCAGGTAGTCGCGCAGGATGTTGCCGGTCGCGCTGATGGTATCAAGCCCACGAACCACACGCTCCAGCGTGTAACGCATGGCACGCACCTGGCTCATGATCTGGATGTCCAGGCCAGCGGTGTCATGCTCGTGCAGGTACATCTTGACCTTGCGGATGAGCTGGGCCTCGTGTGGGCGGTAGGCATCGAGCCAGAACACCACGGGCATGCCCGAATTGCGGGCACGGGTCACAGCCAGTTTGACCCAATCACGGATCGCAGCGTCCTTGACCTGGCACATGCGCCAGATATCACCCGCCTCGACGTCCTGACTTAGCAGCACTTCTCCGGTTTCCAGGTCGGTGATATTGGCAACGCCATCCTCGAGAATCTCAAAGGTCTTGTCGTGCGAGCCATACTCCTCGGCCTGCTGGGCCATCAGGCCCACATTGGGCACCGTCCCCATGGTCTTCGGATCGAAAGCACCATGCCACTTGCAGAAGTTGATCATCTCCTGGTAGATGCGGGCAAAGGTGCTCTCGGGCATCACGGCCTTGACATCCTTGAGTCGACCAGCAGCACCCCACATCTTGCCGCCATTGCGGATCATGGCTGGCATCGAGGCATCCACGATGACGTCGTTGGGTGAATGGAAATTGGTGATGCCCTTGGCCGAATCGACCATGGCCAGCTCGGGGCGGTGCTCATGGCAGGCATGCAGATCGCGCTTGATCTCTTCCTGCTTGCTTTGCGGCAGCGTGGCGATCTTGTTGTACAGATCGACCATGCCGTTATTCACGTTCACGCCCAGTTCTTCAAACAGCTTGCCGTGCTTCTCGAATGCTTCCCGGTAGAAGATCTTCACACAGTGACCGAACACGATGGGGTGCGAGACCTTCATCATGGTCGCCTTCACATGCAGAGAGAACATCACGCCAGTCTTGTGCGCGTCCTCGATTTCCTTCTCGTAGAACTCGAGCAGCGCCTTCTTGCTCATGAACATGCTGTCAATCACTTCGCGGTCCAGCAGCGAAACCTTGGGCTTGAGCACCACGGTCTTGCCGCTCTTGGTAAGCAGTTCCATCTTCACATCGCGCGCCTTGTCCATCGTCATGGACTTCTCGCCGTGATAGAAATCCCCGTGGTGCATGTGCGAGACATGGGTACGGGAAGCCTGGCTCCAGTCGGCCATCGAATGCGGGTTCTTGCGGGCGTAGTTCTTGACGGCCGCCGGGGCACGGCGATCAGAATTGCCTTCTCGCAGTACCGGATTGACTGCGCTGCCCGTGCACTTGGCATAGCGTGCGCGAAGGGCCTTTTCTTCATCGGTCTTGGGATTTTCCGGATAGTCCGGGATCTTGTAGCCCTTGGCCTGCAACTCCTTGATGCAAGCCACCAACTGCGCCACCGAGGCGCTGATATTGGGCAACTTGATGATGTTGGTGTCCGGCAGCAGGGTCAGGCGCCCCAGCTCGGCCAGGTTGTCGGGCACACGCTGTGCCTCGGTCAGGTATTCCGGGAACGCGCCCAGCACACGCTCGGCCACCGAAATATCGCTGGTAACCACGTTGACGCCCGCCGGCGCAGTGAAGGTGCGAATGATGGGCAGGAACGAGCTGGTCGCCAGCAGCGGGGCTTCGTCAGTCAGCGTGTAGATGATGGTGGGTTGTTGGCCGCTCATGTCTTGTCTCCAGAAAATCTGTTGTCGCAAACCCGCCACTCAGTTATGCCTATCGACGGGACCTTCATATGGTCAGAGATTTTGCGTGCTGTGTCTTGACCACGGCTCCATTTTTTGAACTCAAATCCCACAATGCAAAATTTTATTCAAAAAAAACAGGTTTTTTTCACAAGTCTTATAAAAGACACAAGACTTGCTGCCACCACGGCCTGCGTGCGAGCAACACCCTGGCCGTGAACCCTTCACACAGCCAGACCTCAAAAGGAGCTCAAAAAAGCAAAAAGGGCCCGAAGGTCAAGCCTTCGAGCCCTTGCGCAGGAATACGGGAAATCAGCCGAAGTTCTTGGCGGCGAAATCCCAGTTCACCAGCTTGTCCAGGAAGGTCTCGACAAACTTGGGCCGTGCGTTGCGGTAGTCGATGTAGTAGGCATGCTCCCACACGTCGACCGTCAGCAAGGCCTTGTCAGCCGTGGTCAGCGGGGTGCCAGCCGGGCCCATGTTGACGATGTCAACACTGCCGTCGGCCTTCTTGACCAGCCAGGTCCAGCCCGAGCCGAAGTTGCCCACGGCGGATTTCACGAAAGCCTCCTTGAAGGCCGCATAGCTGCCCCACTTGGCGGTGATGGCATTGGCCAGTGCGCCCGAGGGTTCGCCGCCGCCATTGGGCTTCATGCAGTTCCAGAAGAACGTGTGGTTCCAGATCTGGGCTGAGTTGTTGTAGACGCCGCCGCTGGATTTCTTGATGATGGACTCAAGGTCCATGTTCTCGAACTCGGTACCTTTTTGCAGGTTGTTGAGGTTGACCACGTAGGCGTTGTGGTGCTTGCCGTGGTGGTACTCCATCGTCTCTTTGGAGTAGTGCGGTGCCAGGGCATCGATCGCATAAGGCAGGGATGGCAGGGTATGTTCCATGGTTTCCTCTTGGTTTGTTGTCTGAACCTGTTGATTGTAGGAAGTTTGAAGATTTTATTCAGCGCACCGGCCCGAAACCGTCAAACCGAGTTGCCCATCCGCCAGCGTGGCCAGCACCTGCTGACCATCGTGGGTCTGCTTCACGCTGCTGATGGTCTGCCCTCCTTCGGTGCTCAGCCAGGCATAACCACGCTGAAGCACCAGCGTCGGATCCAGCAGGGACAGTCGCAACTCCGCGCGTGCGAGCCGCTCCTGCGATCGGTTCAAACCGCGCTGTAGACCGGGTGGCATGCTGCGCGCCGTCTCCTGCAGGGCGTCGCGATGTTGCCTGAGCAGCAAACTCGTCGCGAACTGGAGCCGCCGTGCACTGGAGGCCAGCTTCACCCGGTGCTGCAGCACCAGCGAGGAAGGCCGGCCCAGTCTGGCCGCCGCCTGATCAAGCCACTGACCATCGGCATCGAGCCGGCGCGTGACCTGCTGCTGCAGGCGCTGCGCCACGCTGTCAATCACGCGCAGCCACACCTCACGCGGCTCCGACACCAACTCGGCCGCTGCCGTGGGTGTGGGGGCCCGCAGGTCGGCCACAAAATCCGCGATCGTGAAATCGGTTTCGTGCCCCACCCCGCAGACCACGGGCACCGGACTGAGGGCAATGGTGCGCGCCAGTTGTTCATCGTTGAAGGCCCACAGGTCTTCGATGGCCCCCCCACCGCGCACCAGCAAAATCACGTCGATCGGCGGCTCCGGTCGCGCACCGGTCTTTCGCCCTGGTTTGACTGGCAAATCAGGCGCTGGCCCGCGTGGATCATGCGCGAGTTGATACAAACTTGATAGCGCCTTGACCAACTCACCTGCGGCAGAAGCACCTTGTACCGAGGCGGGCGCAATGACGACCGGGATGTGCGGCACGCGACGCTGCAAGGCCGTCATCACATCATGCAAGGCCGCCGCGCCCAGTGAAGTCACCAGACCAATGGCGCGCGGCATGACGGGCAAGCTGCGTTTGCGCCCTGCTTCGAACAAGCCCTCGGACTCGAGCTTGGCCTTGAGCCGCAGGAATTGCTCAAACAGGGCGCCCTGCCCGGCCCGGCTCATGGACTCGACGATCAACTGCAAATCGCCCCGGGGTTCATACACCCCCAGGCGACCGCGCACCTCCACGAGTTCTCCATCACGCGGCGAGAAGTCCAGCAGGCTGGCGGCGCGGCGAAACATGGCGCAGCGTATCTGGCCGTTTTCGTCCTTGAGGGAAAAGTAACAATGTCCGCTGGATGCGCGCGAGAAGCCCGTCAACTCGCCGCGCACCGCCACCGGATTGAACCTCGCCTCCAGCGCATCAGCAATGGCGCGGCACAAGGCGCCAACCGGCCAGATGCGCGCAGCCGCAGCAGGGCCCGCCGTATCAAAACTCACGTGCAACGGGCTTTGCAAGGGCATCGCCGCTGAAAGTATTCCACATGGCAGTCCATGGCCTACCCGGCTTGTCAGGCATCGCTGACAAACGCGATTTTTCGTAATAAGTTATTGATTTCATTGAATTTTTCAGTGCCTGATTTATCATCGTTTTGTCACAAAGGCGCATTCCTGCAGCCTCAACAGACTTCACCACCCACTTTTGCACATAGTTATCCACATATTCTGTGGGTGACTTGGCCCCTGACTGACAAAGTTCATCTGTCGCGCTTGGGCCAGCCATGGGCTCCGTAGCGTGAGCCATAATTAAAGGCAACCACCGCGAGGAGAGACCACCATTGTTTTCCATCATACAAGCCGCAGGCTGGCCAATCTGGCCCCTGATCGCCAGTTCCATCCTGGCGATGGCCCTCATCATCGAACACTTCATCCGGCTCAAGACAGCCAGGATTGCGCCCCCCCAACTGCTCGATGAAGCCCTGAGCATTTCCAGTCTGTCGGTGCCGGCCCCCGAGGTCGTGGTCCAGCTCGAACAAAGCTCGGCTCTCGGTGAAGTGCTGGCCAGCGGCTTTCGAGCCCTGAACAACAACCCCAACTGCAGCGAAGAGGAACTGCGCGCCAGCATGGAAAACACGGGCCGTGTGGTCGCGCACCGCATGGAGCGTTACCTCAGCGCGCTGGCCACGATCGCGTCGGCGGCCCCACTGCTGGGCCTGTTCGGCACGGTGGTCGGCATGATCGAGATCTTTGGCTCCCAATCCCCGGCTGGTGGCGCAACGGGCGGCAATCCGGCGCAACTGGCACACGGCATCTCCGTGGCGCTGTACAACACCGCTTTTGGCCTCATCGTGGCGATCCCTTCGCTGATCTTCTGGCGTTATTTCCGCGCGCGCATTGACGGCTACCTGCTGACCCTGGAGCTGGCCGCCGAGCGCCTGGCGCGGCATCTCAAAGTCCTGCGGCAGGAGTCATGAGCATGCGCCCGATTCAGGCGACGAAGGGCATGTCATGAACTTTCGCTCACGCTCGCGCGAGGAGCCCGAGATCAACCTGATCCCCTTCATCGATGTACTGCTGGTGGTGCTGATCTTCCTCATGCTGTCCACCACCTATAGCAAGTTCACCGAGCTGCAACTCAAGTTGCCCGTAGCCGACGCCGATGCCCAGCGTGACTACCCCAAGGAACTGCTGGTCACCGTCTCCAGCGAGGGGGCCTACACGGTCAACCGCAGCCCGGTAGCCGGGCGCAGTGTCGACAACCTGACGCAAGCCATGCGCGAAGGCGCCAAAGCCGGCAAAGAGACGGTGGTGATCATCAGCGCCGATGCCGGCGCCCGACACCAGGCCGTGATCTCGGTGATGGAAGCGGCCCGCCGAACGGGCCTGACGCAGATCACCTTTGCCGCCCAATCCCCGGCGACGGCCGGAGACAAATAAGTCCATGCACGCGGGAGCCGCTCCCTGGGCCCAGACGCTGCAGGAGTCCTGGCGCCACCGTGGCCCGCTGAGCTGGCTACTCTGGCCCGTCTCGCTGCTTTATGGCGCGCTGGTGGCACTGCGCCGCAGGCTCTACCAGCTGGGCCTGTTGAAAGTCCGGCGCGTGCCCGTGCCGGTGGTGATCGTAGGCAATGTCGTCGCCGGAGGTGCCGGCAAGACACCGGTGGTCATCGCGCTCGTGCAGCACTGGCAGGCCCAGGGCCTGCGCGTTGGTGTTGTCTCACGCGGCTATGGCCGGCGCAGCACCGATTGCCGCGAAGTACAGCCCGACAGCCAGGTGACAGACGTGGGTGATGAGCCCGCGCTGGTCAAGCACGTCACCCAGGCACCGGTGTTCGTTGCCCGCGAACGCTTCGAGGCAGCCAGCGCCCTGCTGGCCCGCTACCCGCAGACCAATCTGATCGTGTGTGACGATGGCCTGCAGCACTTCGCGTTGTACCGCGACCTGGAGATCTGCGTGTTCGACGACCGCGGCGTGGGCAACGGCCTGCTGCTGCCTGCCGGGCCGCTGCGCGAGCCTTGGCGAGGCCGCTCTGCGCCGTCCCTGCCCTGGCGCAGCGATGTGCCCGCACTGGTGTTGCACAGTGGCAGCCAGCCCGCGTTTGCGGGCTATACAGCCAAGCGTCAACTCGCCGATGACGCGTTGCAAGCCGATGGCACACGGCGGCCTCTCGCCCAACTGGCCGAGCGGGCCCAATCCGGCACCGCACCGCTGCTTGCGCTGGCTGCGATTGCGC
This sequence comes from Gammaproteobacteria bacterium, assembly GCA_018815325.1. Classification (GTDB taxonomy): domain Bacteria; phylum Pseudomonadota; class Gammaproteobacteria; order Burkholderiales; family Burkholderiaceae_C; genus JAHIYE01. The sequence continues at coordinate 157,654 of JAHIYE010000011.1, forward strand.
GGCCAGAGGTGTTTTTCGACATGCTGCGCGCGCGTGGCTTGCCCCTGGCGCGTACCCTGGCGCTACCCGATCACTATGATTTTGATAGCTGGTCAAGCTCACTGTATAAGGGCTACACCCTGATTTGCACAGAGAAAGACGCTGTCAAGCTGTGGCAGCATGCGCCTGCCGCCATCGCTGTGCCCCTGCAGATCACACTGGCTCCGGATTTTCTGGCTGCCCTGGGGCGTGCACTGCCAATCCCCACACCTTCAAAGCTATCATCACAGCATGAGCACACGCATTGACACCCGACTTCTTGAACTGCTGGTCTGCCCCGTGACCAAGGGGCCGCTTGAGTTTGACCGGGAAAAGCAGGAACTGACCTCGCGCAGTGCGCGCCTGGCCTACCCGGTTCGCGACGGCATCCCGATCCTGCTCGAAGAAGAAGCCCGCACCCTCAGCGACGAAGAACTGGGCCTGTGAAACCGCCATGAGCTTCACGGTCCTGATTCCCGCGCGGCTGGCTTCCTCGCGCCTGCCCAACAAACCCCTGGCCGACATTGGCGGCGTGCCGATGGTGGTACGCGTCGCGCAACGCATCCAGTCCGGCAAAGGCGCCGTGGCATCGGCGCGCATCGTGGTGGCGGCCGACAGCCCCGAGATCATCCTGGCCTGCGAGGCCCACGGCATCGAAGCCGTGCTGACCCGTCCCGACCACCCGTCGGGCAGCGATCGCCTGGCCGAGGCCTGCACCCTGCTGGGCCTGCGTGATCACGAGATCGTGGTGAATGTGCAGGGGGATGAGCCGCTGATCGATCCTGCGCTGGTGGACGCCGTGGCCGACCTGCTGGGCCGGCATGCCCATGCCAGCATGAGCACGGCGGCGCATGCCATCAACAACGTGGCCGAGTTCGTCAATCCGAACGTGGTCAAGGTGGTGCTCGATGCGAGCCAGATGGCGCTGTACTTCAGCCGCGCGCCCATCAGCTGGTGGCGCGACGGCTTTGCACAGGGCATCACCACCCTGCCCGAGCCGCGCCCCCTGCGCCATATCGGCATCTACGGCTACCGCGTTGGCTTTCTGCGCCTCTTCCCGCAACTGCCCCAGGCCCCGATCGAAGTCACCGAAGCGCTTGAGCAATTGCGCGCCATGTGGCACGGCCACCGCATCGCCGTGCATGTGACGGAGCATGCGCCGGGCCCCGGCGTGGATACCCCCGAAGACCTGGCGCGCGTACGCAAACTGCTGGGCGCCTGAGTCGGGTAAGCCTGTAAGTCAGGTTCAAGCTACGCATGCTATTCTCCGAACCAGTGAAGTGTTGGACTGGATAGATTTGTACCCATTCAACACCGGCTGAATATCAATAAATCCGAGGACATCCATGCGACTCATTCTGTTGGGCCCACCTGGTGCGGGCAAGGGCACCCAAGCCACCTTCATCTGTCAGAAATACGGCATTCCCCAAATCTCCACCGGTGACATGCTGCGCGCCGCCGTCAAGGCTGGCACCCCCCTGGGTATCGAGGCCAAGCAGGTCATGGATTCGGGCGGTCTGGTCAGCGACGACCTCATCATCAACCTCGTCAAGGAACGGATTGCCCAGCCCGACTGTGCCAAGGGATTCCTGTTCGACGGTTTTCCGCGCACCATCCCCCAGGCTGATGCCATGAAGACGGCTGGCGTGAAGCTGGACTATGTGCTGGAAATCGATGTGCCGTTCGACGCCATCATTGAGCGCATGAGCGGACGCCGCTCACATGCGGCTTCGGGCCGCACCTACCATGTGAAGTTCAACCCGCCCAAGGTGGCTGGCGTGGACGATGTCACGGGCGAGCCGCTGATCCAGCGTGACGACGACAAGGAAGAGACCGTCAAGAAACGCCTGGACGTCTACAGCGCCCAGACCCGTCCACTGGTGGACTACTACGCCGGCTGGGCCGAGAAAGACCCCACCAACGCCCCCAAGTACCGCGCCATCAGCGGCACCGGCAGCGTGGAGGAAATCACCGCGCGCGCGTTGCAGGCCCTGTCCAGCTAAAGCCTGCACGCCGCATGAAAAAGCCCCGCATGCGGGGCTTTTTTCCTGGGCGATCACCTGTCAAAAACAGCTTGTAGGCCACATGGATATTGTGCTGATAGCTATATTATTTATAGCAATCAAGGCCTGGCTCAATATCAATAGGCCTCACCCAGCTGGTCAAGAATGGCCGGATTCTCCAGCGTGCTGGTGTCCTGCGTGATGGCCTCCCCCTTGGCGATGGAGCGCAGCAGGCGGCGCATGATCTTGCCGGAGCGGGTCTTGGGCAGGTTCTCGCCAAAGCGGATGTCCTTCGGCTTCGCAATCGGGCCAATCTCCTTGGCCACCCAGTCGCGCAGTTCCTTGGCCAGCGCCTTGGCCTCGTCACCCGTGGGGCGCGGACGTTTGAGCACCACGAAGGCACAGATCGCCTCGCCGGTCAGCGCGTCAGGGCGCCCCACCACAGCGGCCTCGGCCACCAGATCGGTCTTGGCTACCAGGGCGGACTCGATCTCCATGGTGCCCATGCGATGGCCCGAGACATTGAGCACATCGTCGATGCGACCCGTGATGCGGAAGTAGCCGCGGTCCTCGCTGCGCACAGCACCGTCGCCAGCGAGGTACATCTTGCCGCCCATCTCCTCGGGGAAGTAGCTCTTCTTGAAGCGCTCGGGATCATTCCAGATGGTGCGGATCATCGACGGCCAGGGCTTCTTGACCACCAGGATGCCACCTGTGCCGTTGGGGATGTCCTTGCCCACCTCGTCCACGATCGCGGCCATGATGCCTGGCAGCGGCAGCGTGCAGCTACCTGGCACCAGCGGTGTCGCACCCGGCAGGGGCGTGATCATGTGGCCACCGGTCTCGGTCTGCCAGAAGGTGTCCACGATCGGGCAGCGCTCGCCACCCACGTTTTTGTAGTACCACATCCAGGCTTCGGGGTTGATGGGCTCGCCCACCGAGCCGAGGATGCGCAGGCTGCTGAGATCCGAGCGGTCAGGATGCACCTTCTCGTCGCCCTCTGCGGCCTTGATGAGGGAGCGAATGGCAGTCGGCGCGGTGTAGAACACCGTGCACTTGTGACGCTCGATCATCTGCCAGAAACGGCCTGCATTCGGGAAGGTGGGCACGCCTTCGAACACGATCTGGGTAGCACCAGCAGCCAGCGGGCCGTAGGCCACATAGGTGTGGCCGGTGATCCAGCCGATGTCGGCGGTGCACCAGAAGATGTCGTTCGGCTTGAGGTCGAAGGTCCAGTCCATCGTGAGCTTGGCCCACAGCAGGTAACCCCCCGTGGCGTGCTGTACGCCCTTGGGCTTGCCGGTGGAGCCGGAGGTATAGAGGATGAACAGCGGATGCTCGGCGCCTACTGCGACCGGGGGACAGTCGGTGCTCTGGCCGCTCAGGGCCTCGGTAAAGGTCTTGTCGCGCCCGGCCACCATGTTGCAGGCGGTCGGCGTGCGCTCATAGACAAACACCGTCTTGATCGACTCGCAGCCGCCCATGGCAAGGCCATCGTCCACGATGGCTTTGAGTGGCAACTCCTTGCCGCCGCGCATCTGGTAGTTGGCCGTGATCACCGCCACCGCACCGGCGTCGACGATGCGTTCCTGCAGGGCCTTGGCCGAAAAGCCGCCAAACACCACGCTGTGGGTGGCTCCGATGCGTGCACAGGCCTGCATCGCAATCACGCCCTCAACCGTCATCGGCATGTAGATCAGCACGCGGTCGCCCTTTTTGATGCCGCTGGCCTTGAGTGCATTGGCAAACTGGCTCACGCGCGCCAGCAGCTCCTTGTAGCTGACCTTCGTCACCTTGCCATCATCGGCTTCGAAGATGATCGCGGTCTTGTTTTCCACCGGGGTGCCCATGTGCTTGTCCAGGCAGTTGGCCGAGGCATTGAGCTCGCCGTCGTCAAACCACTTGTAGAAAGGCGCCCGGGATTCGTCCAGCGTACGGGTAAAGGGTTTGTTCCACACCACGTTCTCGCGGGCCAGCTTGGCCCAGAAACCTTCATAGTCCTTCTCTGCTTCGTCGCACAGGGCCTGGTAGCCCTCCATGCCCGAAATCCGGGCGGCCTTGACGATGGCATCACTCGGCGGAAACACCCGGTTTTCGACCAGAACGGACTGAATGGCAGATGACGAAGTACTCATGGGGGTCTCCTTTGAATTTTTTGCGAACAATCCCTAACTGTCAGGGAAAGCACTTACAGGCCACTGACGAGCGCCCTGTTTCCAATGTATCCAATCCCGGCGGACTTGACGCGCCCCTCTACAATCCATCTTCACCGTAAAAACCCTAAGCCATTACAGACATGACCAAGCCCGTCCCAGCCAAGATTTCCCCCCTGCGCCCCCTGCCCGGTTTCATTTTTGCGAGCCGCTGGCTACAACTTCCCCTCTACCTGGGGCTGATCGCGGCGCAAGGTGTTTATGTCTATCACTTCTGGGTTGAGTTGATCCACCTGCTGGAAGCTGTATTCGGCAACCAGGCCGCGCTGCAGGCACTGGTCACCAGCATTGGCTACAAGTCCGACGTGCAGGTCACCTCGCTGAACGAAACCATCATCATGCTGGTGGTGCTGGCACTGATCGACGTGGTCATGATCTCCAACTTGCTGATCATGGTGATCGTGGGAGGCTATGAAACGTTTGTGAGCCGCATGAAGCTCGAAAGCCACCCTGACCAGCCCGAGTGGCTGAGCCATGTGAACGCCTCGGTGCTCAAGGTCAAGCTGGCCACAGCCATCATCGGCATCAGCTCCATCCACCTGCTCAAGACCTTCATCAATGCCGCCAATTACGACGAGAAGGTCCTGATGTACCAGACCATTATTCACGTGACTTTCCTGTTCAGCGCACTGGCCATCGCCTACACTGACCGGATCATGTCCTCGGGCTCAAGATCTACCCACTGAGCATTTGCACCACGCCTTTCACCTCATGACCCTACTGATGTTCCTCGGCGGCCTAATCGCCCTCATTGCGGGCGCCGAACTGCTGGTGCGCGGCGCCTCCAGGCTGGCCCTGTCCTTCGGCATTTCACCGCTGGTGGTGGGCCTGACTGTAGTGGCCTTCGGTACCAGTGCACCGGAGATGGCCGTCTCCACAGGTGCCGTGCTCAACGGGCAGACCGACATCGCCGTAGGCAATGTGGTGGGCAGCAACATCTTCAACGTGCTGTTCATTCTGGGCGTTTCGGCGCTGATCACACCACTGGTCGTCAACATTCAGTTGATCCGCCAGGAGGCACCCATCCTGATCGGTGCCTCGCTCTTGCTGCTCGCGCTGGGCCTGGATGGCAGGCTCGGCTTTGTCGACGGCGCCATTCTGGCCGTGATGATGATCACCTACACGGTGTTTCTGATCGTGCAGTCCCGCAAGCAAACCCAAGCTGCGCAGGACGAATACACCAACGAGATCGGTTCGCCAGACCCTTCAAGCTGGGACGCGAGACTGCCCGTGCAGTTGCTGCTGATCGCCGTCGGGTTGGGTCTGCTGGTGCTCGGTGCAGACTGGCTGGTCAGCGCCGCGACCACCTTCGCAAGATCCCTGGGCGTGAGCGAGCTCGTGATCGGCCTGACCATCGTCGCTGCCGGCACGTCCATGCCCGAGGTGGCCACCTCGGTGATGGCTGCCATCAAGGGGGAGCGCGACATTGCTGTGGGCAATGTGGTGGGCAGTTGTCTGTTCAATACACTGGGCTGCCTGGGCCTGGCGGCACTCGTGTCGGGCGATAAGGGACTGCTCATGCCCGCGGCCGTCCTGCACTTCGACCTCTGGGTCATGATTGCGGTGGCCCTGGCCTGCCTGCCGGTGTTCATGACGGGGCGCGAAATCGCGCGCTGGGAGGGTGGCGTGTTCGTGTTGTATTACGCCGCCTACGTCGCTTACGTCATCATGGCCGCACAGCAGCATGACGCACTGGGTGCCTACTCCGCCGCCATGATGGGTTTCGTGATTCCCATCACCATCATCACACTGGTCGTGGTGCTGCTCAGACGACCTTCACGCTGAAGCAGCGCGTCTTGACGAGCATGTCGCGCAGGGGCAATTGCAGACTCGCCAGCCGTGAAACCAATGCCGCAAGCAATTCCCTACATAGGTCCGGAATAGGCTGAGCGCCTAAACTATCCAGCTTTTGCGGAATTCACGACCTTGCTTCTGCTGATCATTCTCTTGCCCCTGTTGGCGGGTACTGTGCTGACAGGCTGGTCCGGAGCGTGGCCATCGGCCAGCTACCGCGCCCGCACAGCCTGGCTGGCTGCGGCGGTCACCGCCTCCAGCTTCGCCCTGTTGCTGCAACGGGCGCCCGCCGTCATGCGCGGCGATGTGCAGCGCGCCTTCCTGCCCTGGGTCCCCGAGATCGGCTTGAACCTGGGCCTGCGCCTTGACGGCCTGTCACTCATGTTCGCCCTGCTGATCACCGGCATCGGCTTGCTGATCATCCTGTATGCGCACTTCTACCTGGGCAAGGATGACCCGGTTGGCAAGTTCTTCAGCACCCTGATGCTGTTCATGGCCGCAATGCTGGGCATCGCGCTGTCAGACAATCTGCTGCTGCTGATCGTCTTCTGGGAGCTCACCAGCATCTCCTCCTTTCTGCTGGTCGGCTACTGGAACCACCGCGAAGACGCGCGATCGGGCGCACGCATGGCGCTGGCCGTCACGGGTGGTGGTGGCCTGGCCCTGCTGGGCGGCTTTGTGCTGCTGGGGCAGATCGCCGGCACCTACGAGCTCAGCCAGATGCTGGGCCAGGGTGCGCGCATCCAGGCTGATGTCCGTTACCCGGCGGCGCTGCTGTTGATTTTGCTGGGCTGCTTCACGAAGAGCGCGCAATTTCCCTTCCACTTCTGGCTGCCGCAGGCCATGGCGGCACCCACGCCCGTCTCGGCCTACCTGCACTCGGCCACCATGGTCAAGGCCGGCATCTTCCTGCTCGCAGTCCTGACGCCCGTGATCGGCGGCACTGCGCTCTTCGCCGGCCTCGTCGCCGGCACCGGACTGGTGACCATGGTCTTCGCCGCCTTCATCGCGATCTTCAAGCATGACCTCAAGGCGCTGCTCGCTTACTCCACGATCAGCCACCTGGGTCTGATCGTCTTCCTGATCGGGCTGGGCTCGCCACTGGCCGCGGTAGCCGCGATGTTCCACATCCTCAACCATGCCAGCTTCAAGGGTGCACTTTTCATGATCGCGGGCATTGTCGACCACGAGACTGGCACCCGGGATATGCGGCTGCTCTCCGGCCTGCGCCACCTCATGCCCTGGACCGCCACGCTGGCCATGGTGACGGCAGCCGCGATGGCGGGCGTGCCCCTGTTCAATGGTTTTCTGTCCAAAGAAATGTTCCTGACCGAGACCGTCACCTTCGCCCAGGCCGGTGGCTGGCGCTGGCTGGTGCCGACCTTGGCCACGCTCGGGGCGCTGTTCAGCGTGGCCTACTCGGTGCGCCTGGTCCATGGCATCTTCTTCGGCGCCCCCGCGACCGGCATGCCCCATGCCCACCCGCATGAGCCGCCGCTGGGCATGAAGGCCCCGGTCATCCTGCTGGCCGTGATCTGCGTCGCGGTAGGCCTGCTGCCTGCCTTGCTGCTCGGGCCCATCGTGCTGGTGGCCGCCACCGCCATGCTGGGCACAGCACCGCCCGAATACCACCTGGCCCTCTGGCATGGCTTGAACCTGCCCCTGCTGCTGGGCGTACTGGCCCTGGCCGGCGGTACGGCGCTGTACTTCATGCTCACACGCGGAGGCCGGCTGCAGCACCTGAACTCCGAGAACTGGTTCGGCCTGCTGACCGGACTGCGGCTCTTCACGCAAGGCACGGACAAACTCCTGCGCTTCGCAGGCCTGCTCACCTCGCGGGTGGAAAACACCTCGCTGCAGCGTTACATCGCCTGGATGCTCATGGCCACGCTGGTGGTGGCCGCGGTGCCCTTGTGGGGCGGCCATCCCGGCACGGGCACGCGCACGCTGCTGCCAGTGTCGTTGCCGGCCCTGGTGGTGTGGGCACTATTGCTGCTGTCTTGTGCATGGCTGGTGCTGCACCACCACGCACGTTTCCTCTCGGTGCTGGTCATCGGTGTGGTCGGCTTGGCGGTAGCCTTGGCCTTTGTCGGCTTCTCGGCACCTGACCTCGCGCTCACCCAACTGACGGTGGAGGTGGTCTCCACCGTGCTGCTGCTCATGGGCTTGGCACTGCTGCCACAGCAGACACCGCAAGAGTCATCCCGTGGCCGGCACATACGCGACGCCGCGCTCGCCGTGCTGGGCGGCGTGGGCATCGCCTGGCTGGCCTGGGTCATGCTCACACGTGACCACGACTCGATCGCCTGGTACTTCCTCAACCAATCGGCCGTGGCCGGCGGCGGCACCAATGTGGTCAACGTCATCCTGGTCGACTTCCGTGGTTATGACACCTTCGGTGAGATCACGGTGCTGGGCATTGCCGCCATCGGCGTGCTGGCCCTGATGGATGGCATGCGCACGCGCCGCCCCGGCATGGATGCCGAGGGGCGGCCCTGGACCTTCGCCAGCCAGCCCCTGATGCTCAAGGTAGCTGCGCGCGTGGTGCTGCCACTGGCTCTGGTGGTCACCCTCTACATCTTCATGCGTGGCCACAACCTGCCCGGCGGCGGCTTCATCGCCGGGTTGATCACCGCTGTGGCGCTGGTCCTGCAGTACATGGCCATGGGGCAGTCACGCGCCGAAGCGGTGCTGCGCGCCGACGGCGCCAGCCGCTTCGTGCGCTGGATCGGCTTCGGCCTGGGCATCGCCGGGCTCACCGGCGTGGGCGCTTTCATCTTCGGCCAGCCTTTCCTGAGCAGCGCACATGGTCATCCGCATCTGCCGCTCTTGGGTGATGTGCCCCTGGCCAGCGCTGCCCTGTTCGACCTGGGCGTCTATATCACGGTAGTCGGCTCCACTTTGCTGACGCTGTCCACGCTGGGCACGGTCACGCGCGAGTCGGGCGGGGCCACTGCACCCGATCAACGCAAGGGAGGCCGTCCATGAGCATGGAGTTCCTGCTGGCCAGCGGCATCGGCATGGTCACCGCCACCGGGATCTACCTGATCCTGCGCGGGCGCACCTGGCCCGTGGTGCTGGGCCTGTCTCTGCTGGGCTATGCCGTCAACGTTTTCATCTTCGCCATGGGGCGGCTGTGGCAGAACGCAGCGCCCATCCTGACGGATGGCGGCCGCGTGGCCGACCCGCTGCCGCAGGCACTGGTACTGACAGCCATCGTCATCGGCTTCGCCACCACGGGTTTTGTAATCGAGCTCGCGCTGCGCAGCCGCCATGAGTCTGGCACCGACCATGTCGACGGTCACGAGCCTGGGCATGGCCATCTCGCAGACAAGCCACACGATGCCCATCTGCCCGCCGAAGAGAAAGCGCCCCGATCATGAGCGACGCTCTCTACACCCTGTTTTCCACGCACCTGCCCGTGCTACCGGTGCTGCTGCCGCTGTTCACCGCGGCAGCCATCCTCATCATGGGCGACCGTGGCGGCGAATCCAGCCACGGTGGCCCTCGCCTGCGCGTCCGGCGCATGCTGAGCCTGGGCTCGGTCATGCTTGGCGCATTGCTAGCCTGGCGCCTGATGATCGAAGCGGCCACCGGCACGCTCACGGTCTACCCGCTGGGTGGCTGGCCCGCGCCCTTTGGCATCGTGCTGGTCATCGACCGTCTCAGCGCCATGATGCTGGTCCTGACCTGGACCATTGCGGTGCCGGTGCTCTGGTATGCCGCCGGTGGCTGGGATACGCATGGGCGGCACTTTCACACCATGTTCCATTTCCTGCTCATGGGTGTGTCCGGCGCCTTTGTCACGGGTGACCTGTTCAACCTCTTCGTTTTCTTCGAGGTGCTGCTGATCGCCTCTTATGTGCTGCTGGTGCATGGCCAAGGCCGTGATCGTTTCAAGGCCGGAGTGCACTATGTGGTACTCAACCTCGTGGCCTCGGCGCTGTTTCTGGTCGGGCTGGCCATCGTCTACGGCGTAACCGGCACGCTCAATATGGCCGACCTGGCCCGGCGTGTGGCACTGCTCGGCCCCGATGAGGCCGCACTGTTCACGACCGGCGCCATGGTGATGCTGGTGGTGTTTGGCCTCAAGGCGGCCATCGTGCCGCTCTACCTGTGGCTGCCCGGCACCTACGCGGCCGCTGCCGCGCCTGTGGCTGCGCTGTTTGCCATCATGACCAAAGTCGGCGTGTACAGCATCATCCGCGTGCATGGTGTGATCCTGGGTGAAGGCGCCGGCCACGCCGCGCTGGCCGCCCAGCCCTGGCTGCTGCCCATCGCCCTGACGACCATGGTGCTCGGCGTGCTCGGCGCATTGGCCGCGCACAGCCTGGCGCGCCTGGTGTCCTACCTTACGGTTGTCTCAGTCGGCACCATCCTGGTCGGTGTGGGCCTGTTCACCCCGCTGGCCATGTCGGCAGCACTGTACTACATGGTGCACAGCACAATGGTGATTGCCGCGCTCTTCTTGCTGGTGGAACTGGTGGCCTCGCAGCGCGGCGCCGCTGAAGACCACCTGCAACCGGCCACACCCGTGGCGCAGCCCATTCTGCTGGGCCTCATGACACTGCTGGGCGCGGCCTCTGCCGCCGGCCTGCCACCCCTGCCGGGTTTTCTGGGCAAGATCATGGTGCTCGAGAGCGCCGCACTCACGCCCGCGTACACCTGGGTCTGGTCCGTCGTGCTGGTGGTGAGCTTCCTCACGCTGATCGGACTGGCGCGCGCGGGCTCCATCCTGTTCTGGAATGTGCTGCCATCCGGTAAGCCGCCTTCGGAGAACTCCGGTAGCAGCCCGCGCCTGATGCTGGCCACCCTGGGCCTGCTGGCACTGAGCCTGGTGCTTGCGGTGGCGGCGTCCCCGCTCAAGCGCTATACCGATGCGGCCGCCGACCAGCTGGCTGACCGTGCAGGCTATGTGCAAGCCGTGCTGGGCCCCGTAGGTGGCGCAGCAGCGGCCACCACACGCCCCTACCGCGGCGGCGAAGGCGAAGTGATACTGCCGGGCAAAGGAGTCAAGCCATGAAAAAACCCGGCTGGTTTCCCCACCCCTGGCTCTCGACCATGCTGGCCATCAGCTGGCTGCTGCTGCAGCATACGCTGGCACCTTTTCATCTCATCTCGGCGGCCCTGATCGCTGTCGTGCTGCCGCGGCTGCTGCACGGCTTCCTGCCGGCGGCCGTACCCAAACGCATCCTGCCCGTGCTGCGCCTGACAGCGGTGGTGCTGTGGGACATCGTACTGTCCAATATCGTGGTCGCGCGGCTGGTGCTGGGGCCCATGTCGCGGCCGCAGCCGGCCTGGGTCACGGTGCCACTGACGCTGCGCCACCCCACCGCCATCTCGCTCCTGGCAAGCATCATCACCACCACACCCGGCACGGTGTCGTGCACCATCGACGAAGAGCACTGGCACATCCTCGTGCACGCGCTCGATTGCACAAACCCGCAAGCCATGGTCACCGACATCAAGGCGCGCTACGAGGGCCCGCTGCTGACCATCTTTGAACACCCGACCAAAGACAGGGAAACAAGCTCATGAGTACCACCGCCCTGATGCTGGCCCTTGACATCGCCACCGCAGCGGTGTCAATGGCCATGGCCTTGTGCGCCTGGCGCCTCGTGCGCGGGCCGCATACACCCGACCGCGTGTTGGCGGTCGATACGCTGTACCTCAATGCAGTCGCGCTGGTGGTGCTGCTGGGCATACGCTTGCAGACCGCCATGCTCTTCGAAGCGGCGCTGATCATGGCGATGCTGGGTTTTGTCTCCACGGTGGCGCTGGCGCGATACCTGAGCCGTGGCGACGTGATCGAATGAAACGGGAGACATGAGCATGGAACTTCATCCTATTGCGCAATGGCTGGCCGCCTTCTTCCTGCTGGTGGCCGCCTTCTTCTCGCTGGTAGGTGCCATCGGCCTGGTGCGCCTGCCCGACTTCTACATGCGCCTGCACGCACCCACCAAGGCTTCCACGCTGGGCGTGGGCGGCATCCTGTTGGCCAGCATGATTCTGGCGGCGGCACAGGGCCGCACCGGCTTTGCCGAGCTGCTCATCACGCTGTTTGTCTTTGTCACGGCGCCGGTCTCTGCCAACCTGATGGCGCAGGCCGCGCTGCACATGCGCCTGCCCAGCAAGGCCCCGGTGCCCGAAGACACGGTGCCCGAGCGTCGCGGCAGCTGAAAGCAACGGGGTCTTGCGCTGACCTGTCAAAATAGCGACTGGAGCGCTCTCGCCGCAGACCCATGCCACCTGCCCCGACCGCGCACGTCAGTCACCCAAGGGCCTGTTCACACTAACCACGGCAGCAAAGTTCATGACCACCACCACGCGCATCACCCAGAACGACCTCGTCGAATCCATCGCTGCGGCACTGCAGTACATCAGCTATTACCACCCGGCCGACTACATCAGCCACCTAGCGCGCGCCTACGAACGCGAGCAGGCACCTGCGGCCAAGGACGCCATCGCGCAGATCCTCACCAACAGCAAGCTCAGCGCCACCGGCCACCGCCCGATCTGCCAGGACACCGGCATCGTCAATGTATTCATCAAGATCGGGATGGACGTTCGCCTGGAAGGCTTCACCGGCAGTCTGGAAGATGCCATCAACGAAGGCGTGCGTCAGGGCTACAACCACCCCGACAACACCTTGCGTGCCAGCATCGTGGCCGACCCCGAGTTCGAGCGCAAGAACACCAAGGACAACACACCAGCCGTGATCGTCACCGAGCTCGTGCCCGGCAACACGATCGATGTGACCGTAGCGGCCAAAGGCGGCGGCAGCGAGAACAAGAGCAAGTTGATGATGCTCAACCCGAGCGACTCCATCGTGGACTGGGTGCTCAAGACCGTCCCCACCATGGGCGCAGGCTGGTGCCCCCCCGGCATGCTGGGTATTGGCATTGGCGGCACCGCCGAGAAGGCCGTGCTGATGGCCAAGCAAAGCCTGATGGAAGACCTCGACATGCACGAGCTGATGGCCAAAGCCGGCCGCGGCGAGAAGCTCAGCAAGGTCGAGGAAATGCGCATCGAACTCTATGAGAAGGTCAACGCGCTCGGCATTGGCGCGCAGGGTCTGGGCGGTCTGACCACCGTGCTCGACATCAAGATCAAGATGTTCCCCACCCATGCAGCCGGCAAGCCCGTGGCGATGATCCCCAACTGTGCCGCCACCCGCCACGCGCATTTCGTGATGGACGGCAGCGGCCCGGTTTACCTTGACCCGCCAAGCCTTGATCTCTGGCCCAACGTGAACTGGACACCGGACTACCAGCGCAGCAAGAAAGTCAACCTCAACACCCTGACCCAGGCCGAAGTAGCCAGCTGGAAACCAGGTGACACCCTGCTGCTGAACGGCAAGATGCTGACCGGCCGCGACGCCGCGCACAAGCGCATCAAGGACATGCTGGCCAAGGGAGAGAAGCTGCCGGTGGACTTCACCAACCGCACGATCTACTACGTCGGCCCGGTCGATCCGGTGCGCGAAGAAGTGGTTGGCCCGGCTGGCCCGACCACTGCTACGCGGATGGACAAGTTCACCCGCCAGATCCTTGAACAGACTGGCCTGCTGGGCATGATCGGCAAATCCG
>JAHIYE010000012.1 GCA_018815325.1 Gammaproteobacteria bacterium
CCGACGAATCCGGCTCGCCTTTCTTTGGGTTACCTTTCTTATGGCGAGACAAAGAAAGGTAACTCGCCCGCCGGGGCGAGACCCGGCTACTCCGCTCACCCGCTCAAGCAGCCACCGACACAAAGCCCCCAGCGATCAGAATCAGTTCGCGGCGATGGCTTCGCGCACCGCCGACAGTTGCCGGCGCGAGACTGACAACAACTCGTCCAGGCCGTTGAGGCGTACCGCCCAGCCCTCGCCCTCGTCGGCATCAAAATGCTTTTCCAGTGCGCGCACGGCACGCCGGTCGACCAGCGCGTTGCGGTGAATGCGCATGAACTGGCTCGCGTATTTCTCCTCCAGCTCGCTGAGCGAGCCGTCCAGGATGTAGCTCTTGGCTGCAGTGCGCACGGTGACGTACTTGAGTTCGGCCTTGAAGTACAGCACCTCGGACAAGGGCACGCGTTCGGTGCGGCCACGCTCCTGGATGATCAGCACTTCTTCAGGCATTTCGGGCTCCAACCCTTTTGCAGATTGCGTCAAACGCTCTATTTTTTGTAGCGCCAGTTGCAGGCGCTCCAGGCGAACCGGCTTGGTCAGGTAGTCCACGGCCTCGAGTTCGAAGGCGTTGACCGCGTATTCGGCATGTGCGGTGACGAACACCACCGCGGGTGCCTGCGGCAGGGTGCGCAGGGTTTGCGCCAGCGTCAGGCCGTCGGCGCCGGGCATGTGGATGTCAAGCAGCGTCACGTCAAAGCGCTGGCGGCGCAGCAACTCGATGGCCTGGGTTGCATTGGCCGCCTCGCCATCCACGCGCACGGCGGGGCTCTTGCAGTCGCCCAGCAGGGTGCGCAGGCGTGAGCGTGCGAGCATTTCGTCGTCCACGATGAGCACGCTCAGGCTCATGCGGGCACCTCGATACGCACCTGGTACACCCCGTCCTTGAGCACGCTGTGAAACCGCATCTGTACATCATGCAGCAGACTGAGGCGGTCGCGCACATTGGAGAGCGCCACACCGTGGCCATGCTCCCCCTGCCCGGCCGGCACGGTGTTGGTGATCTTGATGACCACGCTGGTGCGACGGCGTTCGGTGGAAATCTTGATGCGGGCTCCACCAGGGCTGGGCTCCACGCCGTGCATGACGGCGTTTTCCACCAGGGGCTGCAGGATCAACGGTGGCAGCTGGGCCGATTCTGCGGCGATGTCCAGCGCCCACTCCACCCGCAGGCGGTCGCCAAAGCGCACCTGCTCGATCGCAAGGTAGCGCTCGGCCAGGGCCAGTTCGTCGGCCAGCGTGACCGATTCGCCCTGGTCCACCAGCGCGTGGCGAAACAGGTCACTGAGGTCTTCCAGCATGGCCTCGGCCTTGGCGGGCTCGGCACGCACCAGGGCTATCGCGCTGTTGAGGGTGTTGAACAGAAAGTGGGGGCGAATGCGGGCCTGCAGCTCACTCAGCCGCGCGGCCGTGGCCGCTGGCATCTGGCCACGTGCCCGCAGCACCAGCGCAGTCACCAGGGCTGCCGACAGCAAGGCACCCGCGAAGGCGCTCGCCACCCAGGGCGGTGACTCCAGCAGACCCGAAAGCGCCAGGATGCCGCTGCCATACACCGCTGCCAGCGCGCCCAGGGCCACCCCCGCCGCGTACTGCACAGTGGTGGAGAGGCGCTCCAGCACCCGCTTGAGGCTGCAGGCCGCGATCAGCCAGACCAGCGTGGCCGGCAGTGCGCCGCCCGTGAGCAAAGCGGTGCGGGTCAACCAGTCCATGGGGTTGCCGGCCATGAACATGGCACCCACGCCCACCACCACTTCCACGAACAAAACCGCCCGCAGCACCACGCCCACACGGCAGGCATCGAACACCAGCGTGGAGCCTGCCGCCCGGCTGGTTGGGGGCATGTCGTGGAAGGTCGATAAAATCTGGGTATCGTTCATTCAGCAGATGGGTTCCCGCATGGTGGGACAAGACGGGTGAGACAAGACGAATAGGGCGTCATGTCCTGATTATTGGTGATGCGGCCCCCGCAGCACAATCCCTTCGAACAAACCATTGGCCCTGGCGCCATCATTATTAGCATTGCCTTCCATGTCACACAATCAACTCGACAAGAAATCCGAAGCCTGGTCCGCCCTGTTCTCCGAGCCCATGAGCGACCTGGTGAAACGCTATACCTCCAGCGTGTTTTTTGACAAACGCCTGTGGCAGGCCGACATCAGTGGCAGCCTGGCCCATGCCGACATGCTGGCCGCACAAGGCATCATCACTGCCGCCGATCATGCCTCGATCCAGAAGGGCATGGAAACCATTGTGCAAGAAATTGAAACCGGCGCCTTCGAGTGGAAGCTCGATCTGGAAGACGTGCACCTCAACATCGAGGCCCGTCTGACCCAGCTCGTGGGTGATGCTGGCAAGCGTCTGCACACCGGCCGCAGCCGCAATGACCAGGTCGCCACCGACGTGCGCCTGTGGCTGCGCGACGAGATCGACCTCATCTGCAGCCTGTTGACCGATCTGCAGAAAGCCCTGCTCACGATCGCCGAGAAGAACGTCGAGGTCATCATGCCCGGTTTCACGCACCTGCAGGTGGCGCAGCCCGTGAGCTTTGGCCACCACATGCTGGCCTATGTGGAGATGTTCAGCCGCGATGCCGAGCGCATGCAGGATGTGCGCCGCCGCACCAACCGCCTGCCGCTGGGCGCCGCCGCGCTGGCGGGCACCAGCTACCCGCTGGACCGCGAGCGCGTGGCCAAGGCACTGGGCATGGACGGCGTCTGCCAGAACAGCCTGGATGCCGTGAGCGACCGCGACTTTGCGATCGAGTTCACCGCCGCCGCCACGATTGCCATGGTGCACATCAGCCGCTTCAGTGAGGAGCTGATTTTGTGGATGAGCCAGAACTTCAGCTTCATCCAGATCGCTGACCGCTTCACCACCGGCAGCTCGATAATGCCGCAGAAGAAGAACCCCGACGTGCCCGAGCTCGCACGCGGCAAGACTGGCCGCGTGGTGGGCCACCTGATGGGCCTGATCACGCTCATGAAGGGCCAGCCCCTGGCCTACAACAAGGACAACCAGGAAGACAAGGAACCGCTGTTCGACACGGTGGATACGCTGAAAGACACGCTGCGCATTTTTGCCGAGATGGTGGGCGGCATCACCGTCAAGCCCGAGGCCATGGAAGCCGCCGCGCTCAAGGGTTATGCCACCGCCACCGACCTGGCCGACTACCTGGTAAAAAAAGGCCTGCCCTTCCGCGATGCTCACGAGACTGTGGCCCATGCAGTGAAGGCCGCCATCACCCACGCCTGCGACCTGTCCGAGCTGCCGCTGAATGTGCTGCAGGAGTTCAACCCGAAGATCGAGAAGGACGTCTACGACGTGCTGTCGCTGCGTGGCTCCCTCAATGCCCGCAACACACTCGGCGGCACGGCACCGGCGCAGGTGAAGGCGCAGATTGCGCGCCACCACGCCCGCCTGGATGCCCACCGATAAAGGAACGCTGCCATGTCCACCACTGCCATCACTACATTGAGCTGGTCACCCGAGCTGGCGCTGAACGATGCCCGCACCGATGCCACGCATGAGGAGTTCATCGAACTGCTCAACACCACGGCTGCAGCCGATGCGGCCGAACAGTTGCCGCACTACCAGGCGCTGGTGGCGCACACGGTAGAGCATTTCGCCCAGGAAGAGCGCTGGATGCGGGCCTGTGGCATCCCCGAGGACTTTTGCCACTTTGGCCAGCACAGCAGCGTGCTGGAGGTGATGAAAGAGGTCGAGCGCCGTGCGCTGGCCGGGGAGACCGAGCACATTGCCGCCATGCTGGAGGCGCTGGTGGAGTGGTTCCCCCAGCATGCGCAGAGCATGGATGCGGGACTCGTGAGCTACCTGCAGGAAAAGGGCTTCGACACCAGCAACGAGACCTTCAAGGACGGCAGCCCCCGTGTCGCCACAGCCGACGCAGCCTTGCCCGGCTGCGGCCACTGAACATCTGCGCACGCCTCTGATGGCTTATCCTGCAGGCTCTCAGCCTGGCAGGAGACTACCCCATGACCCAGACCATCCGCCGCATCGCCATCACCACCGGTGGCGGTGACGCCCCCGGCCTCAACGCCGTGATCCGCGCCGTGGTTTCCTCGGCCGCCAACCGCAGCTGGGAGTGCGTGGGCATTCGCGACGGCTTCAACGGCATCCTGCAGCCTGACAACTACCCCCAGGGCGGCACCCTGCTGCTCACGCGCGATCAGGTGCGGGGCATCTCGCACCTGGGCGGCACCATCCTGGGCACCACCAACAAGGGCAACCCCTTCAGCTACCCGACACGGCAAAGCGATGGCAGCGTGATCGAGACAGACCGCTCCGACGAACTGCTGGCCTGGTTCAAGCGCGAGGGCATCGATGCCCTGGTCTCGGTCGGGGGTGACGGCTCGCTGACGATTGCCAATGCGCTGCACCGCAAGGGCTTGCGCGTGGTGGGTGTACCCAAGACCATTGACAACGACCTCGACAAGACCTTCACCACCTTCGGCTTCGACACGGCCGTGTCCTTTGCCACCGAATGCCTGGACCGGCTGCACAGCACGGCGCAGAGCCATCAGCGCGTGATGGTGGTGGAGGTGATGGGACGCTACGCAGGCTGGATTGCGCTGCACGCTGGCATCTCGGGCGGGGCCCATGCCATCCTGATCCCCGAGATCGGCTTTGACCTGGACAAGGTAGCCGAGAAGATTCGCCAGCGTGACACCCAGGGGCGCCAGTACTCGCTGGTGGTGGTGGCCGAAGGGGCAAAGTCCAGGGACGGTCAGCGCGCCCTGCAGGCCCCTGCCAAGGCCGGCCACGCCGAACGCCTGGGTGGCATTGGCGAACAAGTGGCCGAGGCACTGGGGCGTCTCACCGGCAAGGAGGCGCGCACCGTGGTGCTGGGTCATCTGCTGCGCGGCGGCAGCCCCACCACCTTCGACCGGCTCGCCGCCCTGCGCTTCGGCACGGCAGCCGTGCGCGCGCTCGATGAAGGCCTCTCGGGCGTGATGGTGGCGCTGGCCCACCCCAATGTGAACTATGTGAGCCTGGAAGAAGTGGCCGGCCGCATGAAGGCCGTGCCCCACGACAGCGACACGCTGCAGACCGGGCGCGACCTGGGCGTGTGCTTCGGGGACTGACCGGTCACCCGACCAACGGGGATTAGCGGCTGGCTGTGCGCCAGAAGATGTAGTCGGCGTGGTACGCCACCTTCTGCTTATCCCCCAGGTTGTCCGCGCTGCAGCTGGCTGCAGGTGCCACACCGCCTTGCGTGGCCAGACGCTGGATGTAACTCACGCCCTGCATGCTGCCTGCCCCCATGGCTGGGTTGGCCTTGACCAGTTGCAGCGGGATGTTGCCAGCACCGCCAGGGGCCACGGCGAGTTGCGTGGCCGTGAGCCTGGAGCCGTCGAGGCTCTCCCAGGTTGCCGGCGGGCCGTAATAGCGCCCAACCTGCGCGGCATGGGCATTGAACAGGCTGGCATCAGGGCCGACGAACACCCAGTCCTGACGGCCTGGCATGTCTTTGGTGGCGCGACACTCGTAGGTAATGAGGCCGGCACCCAGGGTTTTGAAACTGACGACATGACCATTGGGTACCTTCACGGCATTCGGCAGACCTTGCTGTGAAAAGGCGATGGCAGGGCTATCGTCCATGCTGGCACAGGCGGTGAGTGCCACGACCGAGCTCAGGGCTAGCAGCTTGGTGATCTTCATTGCTTATTCTCCGGTTTCGGATTCGAATTCTGGGGGGATGAGGATGGCTTGTCAGACTTGAGCGTCATGAGGTAGGACACCACATCCTCGCGGTCACGCTCATCCGGCACATTCAAGAACATGAGCTGCCCGGGAATCAGCGCTTCGGGGTCCTTGAGCCAGGCCAGCAGGTTCTCGCGCGTCCACAACAACTGGCTGGCCGTCAAGGCATTCGAGTACGTGAAGCCCTCGACGCTGCCAGCCCGCCGCCCCAGCACGCCTGCGTGCAGAGGCCCGGTGCGGTTTATCTCCACGCTATGGCAGGCACTGCAGCGGGTCTCGTACAAGGCCCGCCCCCGCTCGACCGACTCGGCATGCACGGCTCCCGCCATGCCGAACCAGCAGCCGAGCAGAACAAGCCCACGCGCCAGGCCTGGCACATGCATGTTCAGGCGCCGAAGGACAGGGCACCGGCCGGCAGGGGGCGACCCAGCGCATTGCTGAGGACCGTGAAGTGCATGGTTTCGTCAGCCGCCAGGCGCGCCGCAACCTTGGCCAGGTCCTTGTTGCCCAACGAAGGGATCACGCCAATGTAGGCATTTGCAGCGCCCAGCTCGAGGCGGCTGGCCAGGTCCAGCACGTCGGTCTGGTTCTTCAGCATGTCCGCTTTCAGCGTCTTGGCATAGTCGTCGATTTTCTTCTCCATGACGGGTTTGCCGCCAAGCTTCTGGATCGTCGCAATCAATGCGTCACGGTGTGCCTTGTGATGGCCCTGGAACATCACGGCCACATCCAGCACCGGCTTTTGCAGCAACCCGCTGCCTGCACCGAGTTGGTAAGCATTGATGGCTTCGTGCTCCAGGCCGAGCGCCACGTTCAGGATGGCCACGTCCTTGGAGACATCACCGCTCATGCCCTGTGCCATGGCGTCCTTGCCGGCCAGCAGAGCCACAGCGACGGCCGACAGCGCGCCAGAAGTTCCCATAAAGCCGCGACGTGAGGTGGTGGAAGACAGCGAGGTATCAAGAGTCTGGATCAGTTTCATGTTGTGTCCTTGGCAATGTGTTGCGTTGTTGAAATATGTCGGTTGCTGAAAATTCGCGCCGACACCTTCAATACGTGGCTCACAGCGCTTTGGATGCACAAAGACCTTCGGAAACCAGGGAGAAATCTGCGTTTGAATCCAAACCTGAAGTTGCTGCGTACAGCCTGCTGAAGGCCTATGTTCCTCCCACTACGGATAATCCCAACATGAATACTGAATCCCTGGACACCGAACTGATCGCCTTGCTGGACCGCATTGGCCAGCAAGATGAAGTCGCTCTCAAGGCCCTGTATGACCGGACTTCCTCAAGGCTGTTCGGTCTGGCACTGCGCATCCTGGGCCAGCGCGAATGGGCCGAGGACGTGCTGCAGGAGTCCTTTCTCGCCATCTGGCGTCTGGCCAGCGACTACCGGGCCTCACTCAGCCCACCCATGGCCTGGATGGGCATGATCGTGCGCAGCCGCTGCCTTGATTTGCTGCGCCGGCGTCAAGCCGACCGTAGCCAGCTCACGCAAGTCCTCGATGACGAATACGCCGAGACCCTGGAGGGCGACTCCCCAAATCCGCTGGACTCCACCCAGGCGAGCCAGCAGGCCTTTGCGCTGCACCAGTGCCTGGGTCGGCTGGAGAACAGGCAACGCGAGGTCGTCAGTCTGGCCTACCTGCGTGATTTGAGCCACAGCGAGCTCGCACTGCAGTTGCGCGTGCCGCTGGGCACCGTCAAGACCTGGATCCGCCGCGGGTTGGACCAGTTGCGCAGCTGCATGGCGCGCTATGCCTGAGACCACATCATGAACATCGCAAAAAATCCCCCTCTGCTGGACCAACTGGCTGCGAGCTATGCGCTGGGCACGCTGCGTGGCGGCGCGCGCCGCCGCTTTGAAGTATTGGCACGCGAACAGGCCCCCGTGCGCGCAGCGGCACTCATCTGGCAGTCACGCTGGTCCGGCCTGACAGAACTGCAGGTTGAAATGCGGCCCTCGCCTGCGGTCTGGACCCGCATTGACAACCTGGTCCGCGCTGAACAGCAGGCCAAGTCCATGCAGGCCGCCCGCGCGGCACATCCTGCATCCCCAACCACGGGCTGGTTCAACAGCCTCTTGCTGTGGCGCGGCGCCGCCTTCGCCGGACTGACCGCGCTGGCCCTGCTGGTGACCGGCCACCTCAGCATGCGTGATCAGTTGGACGCCCAGATCGCAAGACTCAGTACCCAGCTGCAGCAAACCCCACCAGTCAGCTATGTGGCGATGCTGTCCGATGCCCAGTCCCGCGAATCGATGCTGGTGACGTTTGACCCCGTCAACAACAAACTGGTGCTGCAGCGGGTCAATGGATTTCAGGAGGCAAGCGACAAATCCCTGCAACTCTGGGCCTTACCCCCTGCGGGCGCCCCGCGCTCGCTGGGTGTGCTGGGTCACGACAAGTTGCTCAAGCTGACCGCGCTGGAGTCTCAGGTCAGGGAAGTTCCCGCCCTCGCGATCAGCCTGGAGCCGCTCGGGGGGGTGCCCAGCGAGCGTGGACCAACCGGGCCGGTGCTGTTCAAGGGTCGCCTGATAGAGCGCACCCTCTGAACCAGAAGGTCCAGATCCGGTCTGGACCGTCACCGTGCTGGCGTGGCCTGTCGTTGTCCACGGCGCTGAGCAAGTGCGGCGTCCGATATCATCCATGGTCATTGAGGAGACCTGACCATGCCCGTAATCACCAACATCGAAGACCTGCGCGTGCTGGCGCAAAAACGCGTGCCCCGCATGTTCTACGACTATGCCGACAGCGGCTCGTGGACCGAGAGCACCTACCGCGCCAATGAATCCGACTTCCAGAAGATCAAGCTGCGCCAGCGCGTGGCGGTGAACATGGAAAACCGCAGCACCGCCACCACCATGATCGGCCAGAACGTCGCCATGCCGGTGGCCATTGCCCCCGTGGGCTTGACCGGCATGCAGCATGCCGATGGCGAGATCCTGGCCGCGCGCGCGGCCAAGAAGTTCGGCATCCCGTTCACGCTCTCGACCATGAGCATCTGCTCGATCGAGGATGTCTCCAAGGGCACGGATGGGCACCCGTTCTGGTTCCAGCTCTATGTGATGAAAGACCGTGGCTTCATCGAACGCCTGATCGACCGTGCCAAGACGGCCAACTGCTCGGCGCTGGTGCTCACGCTCGATCTGCAGATCATCGGCCAGCGCCACAAGGACCTGAAGAATGGCTTGAGTGCGCCGCCGAAGCTCACCATCGCCAACCTGATCAATATCGCCACCAAGCCGCGCTGGGCGTTGGGCATGCTGGGCACACCGCGCCGCGAGTTCGGCAACATCGTGGGCCATGTGAAGGGGGTGGAAAACATGAGCTCGCTCTCGGCCTGGACCAACC
The DNA here is from genome assembly GCA_018815325.1 of Gammaproteobacteria bacterium. GTDB lineage: Bacteria > Pseudomonadota > Gammaproteobacteria > Burkholderiales > Burkholderiaceae_C > JAHIYE01. The sequence continues at coordinate 9,110 of JAHIYE010000012.1, forward strand.
AGCAGTTCGACCCCGCGCTGAACTGGGGTGATGTGGAATGGATCAAGAAGCGCTGGGGCGGCAAGCTCATCATCAAGGGCATTCAGGACGTGGAAGATGCCAGGTTGTCAGTCGCCAGCGGTGCCGATGCGTTGATCGTCTCCAACCATGGTGGCCGCCAGCTCGACGGCGCGCAGAGCAGCATCCAGGCCCTGCCCGCCATCGTGGACGCCGTGGGCAGCCAGATCGAGGTGCACATGGACGGCGGCATCCGCTCCGGCCAGGACGTGCTCAAGGCCCGGGCCCTGGGCGCCAAAGGCACCTACATCGGCCGCTCCATGGCCTACGGCCTGGGTGCCATGGGTGAAGCCGGCGTGAGCAAGGCACTGGAGATCATCCAGCGCGAACTCGAATTGACCATGGCCTTCTGCGGACACACCAAGATTGACACGGTGGACAAGGGGATTTTGTTACCGGGAACATTTCCGGTTTAAGTCCTTCTTGACAGCCGCTGCTCTGATTCGTCTGTACCTCTATCAGGGTTTGCTTTCCCCCACTCACACCCCCAGCCCCTCTCTCGCCCCGCCGGGCGAAAGAGGGGAGCCTCATTTTGCTTCTGCTATCTGGCGAGGCTTCTACGGGGCAGACGTCGCGAATGCTGCAGCTCGGCAAGATTGCAAAGAAGCTGTTGAAAGACCCTCTTCCTAGGCCTGATCTGTCCTGGCTGGCCGCTACGCGCCAGCAGCGAGAGATAGATAATCAAAGGCTAGGGAACTGCTCTACACCGTCAAGCCCTCTCGTCTCCAGTTCTCGGAACTCGCACGCTGAAATCTTGCCGAACCAAACACAGTTGCAACCTCACCCGGTAATTCCGATACCGGCGCGCAGAAGCAAAACTAAAGGCTCCCTCTTCCGCCCGGCGGGGCGGGAGAGGGCGGGGGGAGTGAGTGGGGAAAACAAACCCATCAAGAAAACCAAAGCCCACCACGCTATCCTCAAGCCGTGAGCTCGTCACAAAAAAATATCCGCCGCATCGCCCACCTCGACATGGACGCCTTCTTCGCGTCGGTCGAGTTGCTGCGCTATCCGCAACTCAAGGGGCTGCCGGTGGTCATAGGTGGTGGGAGGCGGCGAGAGGATGATCTGCTGGAAAGGCTTCGGCTGGCACAGCCCGAGCGCGAATGGGCGGCCGGTGATCTGGCGGCCATTCCGGTCGACTTTTTCCCGCGCCTCAAGGACTACACCGGCCGCGGCGTCATCACCACGGCCACCTATGCGGCACGGCAGTTTGGCGTGGGCTCGGCCATGGGCCTGATGAAAGCCGCCAGGCTGTGCCCGCAAGCGATATTGCTACCGGTGGATTTTGAGGAGATCCGCAAATACTCACGCCTGTTCAAGAGCACCATCCGCGAGATTGCGCCACTGATGGAGGACCGGGGCGTGGACGAGGTCTACATCGATTTCACCGAGGTACCCGGTGGCCAGCGCAGCGGCGGGCGCAGTCTGGCGCGGCTGATCCAGAAGGCCATCCTCGACGCCACGGGCCTGACCTGCTCGGTCGGCGTGGCACCGAACAAGCTGATCGCCAAGATGGCCAGCGAGTTCAACAAACCCAACGGCATCTCGATCGTGCTGGAGGAAGACCTGCAGAGCAGTATCTGGCCGCTGGCCTGCCGCAAGATCAATGGCATAGGTCCCAAAGCCGATGCGAAGTTGCAGAGCCTGGGCATCGAAACCATTGGCCAACTCGCGGCCAAGGAATTGCCCTGGCTGATCGAACACTTCGGCCGCAAAACCGGCGCCTGGATGCACGAGGCCTCGCATGGCCATGATGACCGGCCGGTGGTGCTGGAGAGCGAACCTGTCTCCATGAGCCGTGAGACCACGTTTGAACGCGACCTGCACGCGGTGCGCGACAGGGCGGAGCTCGGCGCCATCTTCACCCGGCTGTGCGAGCAGGTAGCCGCCGACCTGCAGCGCAAGGGCTATGTGGGCAAGACCATCGGCATCAAGCTGCGCTACGACAACTTCAAGACCGCCACGCGCGACCAGACGGTAGAGCAGTTCACCGCCGACGCCAGAACCATCCGCCAGATTGCCGGCCAGTGCCTCAAACGCGTGCCGCTGGACAAACGGCTGCGGCTGCTGGGCGTGCGGGTCGGGACGCTGGCAAGCCTGGATGAAGCTGTAGATTCGGCATCAAATAGCTCATCCGGCCTTACCAATAAAGCGCAGGAAGCTATGGATTCAATAGCAAAGACAGAACAGCTTTTCTGAGATTTCTCGCCTGCTCACAGCACGACAATCTCGTCCTGATGGTTGGCCACATGAAAACTGTGCGCCAGCGCAAAGTCGGCCCGGCTCAGGGCGCCGTAAGCAAAGTGCGGCCTGAGCGCTCCCGTATGCGACTGAAAACGCTGCACGGCTGCGCGCAAGCGGGCGGCACCTGATCGCCAGTCATCGAACTGCTGCAGTGTCGGCGCCCCGGGGATGGGCGCAGTCAGGCCATGACTCATGCGACCCCGCAGCTTGAATAGCCCAAATACCGCCGAACCGAGCGTTGCCTGGAACAGCGCGCTTTTGGGCGCGGGGAATCCATCCAGACTCATCTCGATACTCTGGGCCAGATGCTCCAGCACGGCCTCCATGGTCCAGGCATTGGTACTGCGCACACTGCTGGCCTTGTCCAGCCGGTCCAGCCAGTGCAGCACGTCATCAAGGGATTGGACTTTGGGGGTATCTGCCATGGCAACTCCGGTAAGCAGACTGATCTGAAACAAGATGGCATCTGCGATTCATGACACGCATGATAGACAGGTTTCGCGCAGGTGACTGTTGCATGCCGGGCATCTGCATTACAGTTCGCCCATGAACACTGCCACCACCCCCATGAGCTGCTTCACCCTCACGGTGAGCGACCACATCGCCCACCTCGTGCTCAACCGGCCCGAAGCGATGAACACCATGCACCCGACCTTCTGGCGCGAGCTGGATGAGGTGCTGACGCGCTTGCACCACCGCGGCGAGGCTCGGGTGCTGCTGATCTCCAGCACCGGCAAGCATTTCAGCGCCGGCATGGCGCTGGAGACCTTTGGTGGCGAGATCGCGATGGACGACCAGAGCCCCGAAGGCCGCGCCGCGATCTTCGACATGCTGGCCGACATGCAGGCCACCTTTACCAAGCTGGAATCGCTGCGCGTCCCGGTGATCGCAGCCATTCAGGGCGGCTGCATTGGCGGCGCGGTGGACATGGTCACCGCCTGCTGCCTGCGCTACGCCACAGCGGATGCCTTCTTCTGCATCCAGGAGATCAATATCGGCATGGTGGCGGATGTGGGCACGCTGCAGCGTCTGCCCAAGCTCATTCCCCTCGCGGTGGTGAAAGAACTCGCCTACACCGGGCGCCGACTCGGTGCGGCCCAGGCGCTGGGCTACGGGCTGGTGAACCAGGTGTTTGATACGCCTGAGGCCTTGCTGGCCGGCGCACTGCAATGCGCGAAAGAGATTGCGGCCAAACCGCCGGTGGCCATCTGGGGCACCAAGCAGGCGATCCACTATGCACGCGATCACTCGGTGGACGATGCCCTCAAGCAGATGGGCTGGCTGCAGGGTGCGATCTGGAGCAACACCCATGTGCGCGAAGCCGTGACGGCCATGAAGGAGAAGCGCTCCGGTCATTTCACGCCACTGTCACCCTTGCAGTCTTTTCGTGAACTTGGAAGTTAATCACGCCGAGGAAATTTGAAGGGATATAGATGGATATCAAAAGGTTTTTTGAGGGTTTCCCCTGATTTTTTTGTGGTGGAATTACGCACATTAGAAATTTGGAGCTTTTTGTGCGTATCAACCTCCCCGTTATTGACGAAGAATACGATTACCCGGCCAGCCACATGCTGGTGTCAATGACAAACACCAAGGGCCACCTCATTCATGGAAATGCGGCTTTCTTTGCCATCAGTGGGTTCTCCTCCGAGGAATTGATTGGCGAGAATCACAATATCGTTCGTCACCCCGATATGCCTGCCGAGGGATTTCGTGACCTGTGGCGGACTGTTGGCAGGGGGATGCCCTGGACGGGTCTTGTCAAGAACCGCCGGAAGGATGGCAGGTATTACTGGGTGCGTGCCAACGTCACGCCCATCATGGAGAACGGCAAGCCGGTGGCCTACCTGTCTGTACGCACCAAACCCAGCCGGGAAGAGGTCAAGACGGTGTCGGCCCTTTATGGCCAGCTCAATGCCGAGACCGAGGCCGGAAAGCCCAGCTTCTACCTCAGGCATGGACAAGTTCGCTTCCATGGTCTTAAAGGCCAGTTACAGCGTTGGCACCACCTGAGCTTGACTACACGCATGGGTGGCGCATTGGCCCTCATGGTATCGATGGGCATGCTGCCCGACGTGTTGGGGCTGCAGAGTCCGGCTGCCCCATGGCTGCAGTTGGGCGGCTTGTTGGCGGGGGCAGGATTTTGTCTGTTCATGTTCAAGCACCGCTATGTCAAAGCCATCGAGCAGGTCGAGTCATTTGCGCGGGACCTGGCATCCTGCAACCTGACGACCACCCTGCAATACTCTGCCAACGACCCCATGGCAGCTTCCATGAACAATTTGCGCCAGGTGCAGATTAACCTGCGTGCCGTGATCGGCGATGTGAACAGCGAGATCGCCAATTTTGAACGTACGGCTCGCGAAATTTCTGAAGGCAGCCAGGATCTATCGAGCCGGGCCGAGTCACAGGCGAGCAGTTTGGAGCAGACGGCCGCCTCGATGGAGGAAATCTCCAGCACCGTCAAGCACACCTCGCAGATTGCTGCGGAGGTGCTTCACAACAGCGAGCAGAGCACCGCAGTAGCCAACCAGGGCGGGCAAGCCATGCATGAGCTTAGCCAAATGATGGCCCAGATCGACCAATCCTCCGGCAAGATGCGAGAGATCATCTCCGTCATCGAAGGCATTGCCTTCCAGACCAATATCCTGGCGCTGAATGCCGCTGTAGAAGCTGCGCGGGCAGGAGAGCAGGGCCGTGGCTTTGCAGTGGTGGCGTCCGAGGTCCGCGCATTGGCGCAACGCAGTGGCACGGCTGCCAGGGAGATTCGTGGCCTTATTGCCCAATCGGCCGATCAGATATCCCATGGCGCCGAGCGTATGCAGCATGCCAACAAAACCATCGAGCAAGTTGTGGAAGCGGTACGCGAGGTGGGTGTGTTGATCAACCAGATCAGCACTGCGGCGAAGGAGCAGACCATCGGCGTGGGTCAGGTCAACGAAACCGTTTCACACCTGGATCAGCTCACGCAGCAAAATGCCGCACTTGCCGAAGAGTCGGCTGCCGCCTCGGAAGGACTCAAAATCAGCGCAGGCTCGTTAACCAAGGCCATGCAGGTATTCCGGTTGTGAGATGGGCTGGTTGCAGGGTGTGATCTGGAGCAACACCCATGTGCGCGAGGCCGTGACAGCCATGAAGGAGTGGCGCACCGGCAGCTTCACACCGTTGACGCCACTCTCATTTTTCAAGGAAATTGACAGCTAGCCCTTACAGATATTCCGTCAATTGCTATCAAATAAATAGCGATTGCTGAGTAACGACTACTGCCGTGCCGTGCGCACATTGAGTGGCGGAGGCTGCGGGTGGCTGGTGCGGAAGGGGTTGATGTCCAGCCCGCCGCGGCGCGTGTAGCGCGCGTACACCGTGAGCTTGGCGGGCTTGCAGCGTGTCCAGATGTCCATGTAGATACGCTCCACACACTGCTCGTGAAACTCGTTGTGGTTGCGAAAGCTCACGAGGTACTGCAAGAGCCCCTCTTGTTCAATCTGCGGGCCACTGTAGCTGATGCGCACGCTGGCCCAGTCGGGCTGGCCCGTCACCAGGCAGTTGCTCTTGAGCAGGTTGCTGGTCAGCACCTCACTCACCGGGGCCTCGTCCATTTGCGCGCTCAGCAGCTCAGGGGCTGGCGTGTATTGGGTACATTCCACATCCAGCCGGTCCAGGCTGAGGCCGTCAAGCTCATGCAGGGGCTCGCGGTCGAACAGCTCAGGCGCAATGAGCTTCACGCCCACCGATGACTGCACTGGCCCGCCACGCCACACGGCCTCGCTGATGTCGGCGCGGATACGTGCCTGCACCTCGGCGGCGTCGGCATACTTCGTGTTGTTGAAGCTGTTGAGGTAAAGCTTGAAGGACTTGCTCTCCACGATATGGGTGGATTCGCAGGGCACGGTGATATGCGCCAGCGCCACCTGCGGCTTGCCGCGCGGGTTGAGCCAGCTGAGCTCAAACGCGGTCCACAGGTCGCTGCCCAGAAACGGCAAGGTGCCGCGCACGCCGATTTCATCGCGCTTGCCCTGGCGGGCGATGGGGTACAGCAAGGATGCGTCGTACTGGTCGACATAGGGCGTGGCCTTGCCGAGCTGGGAGTTTTCTGGTGTGGACATCCGTTTATCCCAGTCCATGCTTCAGGCTTTGGCCTTGCGACGAAACACCAGGCGATCAGGCTCGGAGACTTTGGCGTCGAACTTGTAGCCCTCGGTGTTGAAACCCTCCAGTTGCTTGGGCATGCTGAGCCGGTGTTCGGCTGCATAGCGCGCCATCAGGCCGCGTGCGCGCTTGGCCATGAAGCTGATGATCTTGTACTGGCCGTTCTTGTACTCCTCAAACACGCAGTCGATCACGCGGGCCTTGAGCGCCTTGAGGTCCACCGCCTTGAAATATTCCTGAGAAGCCAGGTTAACCACCACCGGCGTCTTGTCCGCCTTCAGGCGCTGGTTCAGGTGCTCGGCAATCTGCGGACCCCAGAACTTGTAGAGGTTGCTGCCCTTGTCGTTCGCCAGCTTGGTGCCCATCTCCAGCCGGTAGGGCTGCATCCAGTCCAGCGGCCGCAGCACGCCATAGAGGCCGCTCAGGATGGCAACATGGTCCTGTGCCCAGGCCAGATCCTCTGCCTTGAGCGTTTTCGCATCCAGCCCCTCGTACACATCGCCGTTGAAGGCCAGCACGGCCTGCTTGGCGTTCTTGGCGGTGAACTTCGGACTCCAGGCCTGGTAGCGCGCCACGTTCAGGCCGCTGAGCACATCGCTCAGGCTCATGAGATCGGCAATGTCCTGCGGGGACTTGTCGCGCAGAATGCTGATCAGCTCGGTGGACTGCTTGACGAACTGCGGCTGGGTGTGGGGCACGTCACCGGCGGGGGTGTCGTAGTCGAGTGATTTGGCGGGAGATAATAAAAACAACATGCTGGAAATCCTATATCAGGACGATTATCCAGCAGCCGTGAACAAGCCGTCGGGCCTGTTGCTGCATCGCACAGGGTTTGATGCAGGAGAACCCCGGTTTGCGCTGCAGCTGGTCGAATGACGACATTCGTTGAAAATGTGGGACCATTCCAGTGTCTCCAGCGAATACATACGCCCATTGCCTTACCAGAAGGAAACTTCCCCATGCCCCATCTGTCGCAATCCTTGAAAAATTTCCGCCTCACACGCAATGCAATGCTCGGCATGTTGGTCATTGCATCCGCGACACTCCTGGGGGGGTGCTCCGTCTGGCCGAAGACATCGACTGCCGAAGCTACACCGGTGCTTGTGCCAGCCGAGCCGACGCAAGCAGTTGCCCCAGCCCCCTGCGCTGATTGCCCCGGCACCGCCACACCATCTGCAACCTCAATTCCCCAGGGCGCAGCAGCGTCCCAGCCCCTGCAACCCAAGCCAGAAGTGACAAGCACCACCATGGCCGAGCCGGCCAAAGCAGAAGCCTCGCCGCCGCAGAAGGTCCAGCCTGCAGTCTTGGCACCGCCCCCGAAAACTCCTGCCCCGCCTCAGGCCAAGGCAACATCTGACTTAGCGCCCGGGTTCTACATCAATGTGGGCTTGTTTGCCGTTCCCGAAAATGGCAGTAACGCGTACCAGAAATTGGAAAGTGCAGGATTGCCTGTGTTCTCCGACAGCCTGGAGACCAAAAAAGGTAAGCTGACCCGGGTTCGGGTGGGCCCTTTCGCTACACGAGCCAAGGCGACGGCGGCGGTTAAGAATATCCTAGGCCTCAAGCTAGAAGCGATAGTTTTCCGGCATTGATCTTCCGTGCAATAAAAGTCGTAAACAGGGCGGGGGAACGGCTGATTGCGCACCGCAGCCAGCACATGCAGACTCAGTTTGCGTGACCGGCCAGACGTCGATTGCGGTCATCCACGACGGCAAATCCTGTTGTCCTCCTGTTGTCCATTTGGGTCATGTCACGACCCCCACCAGCGGCGCCTATGCGGCAGGCATTTTTTCAATCGTCCATCAGGATCAGCGCGGCGCGGACTCGCAGTCATTCCGGTGGAATCCGTGTAATGGACACGCCCCCGCGTCGTGTTCAGCAACTTGCCAACCTGCCACCCATGCAGTGCATAAAGCCCGACCCGGCCCCCCCCTGAACCATCCCATCAGCCTGTCGCCCGATTCCCCCGACTACTTTGCCCAAACTACCCGATTTCTGCCCCCTTGCTTGGCTTCGTAAAGCGATTGGTCGGCCCTTTGGTAAGCCATTTCTGTGTTCATTCCCTGACTCAGTAAGACCAACCCAGCCGAACAGGTGTAGCTGAATTCCGGATGCTCGGGCAAGGGGCGCCCCTGTTCCAACAGTTTGAGTATGCGCTGCACGATCGCATCGGCCTGAGAGCTGTCAGTCTCTGGCAGCAGCAATATGAACTCTTCACCCCCGAGGCGGCCAAAGCCGTCGATGCGGCGCAGCGTGCTGCACACGACGCTGGCAAAATGCTTGAGCACTTCATCACCGCTTCTATGTCCGTAGGTATCGTTGACTTTCTTGAAGTTGTCCAGGTCCAACAATGCCAGCACACCGGGTCTGCGCCCCAGATTAACAAGCTTCACCTGATCTTCAAGCAGTTGAAAAATGTGCGCCCTGTTGCTGATGCCGGTCAATGTATCGGTTAGCGCTGCGAGTACTGCTGAATCACGCTCGACCCGCAAGCCCCGCTCACCCGCGCGCAAGGCGGATATGTCACTGGACACTACAAGCAACCAGCCTTGCTCATCCTGGGTCTGCGTCATCCAGAACCATCGTCCATCACAGAGATCAACCTCAAAGCCTCTATAGGCCTGTTTACCTCGCCGCGATCGGACTGCGGCCAGCCAGGCCTCAAAATCTTCCGTTTCGATTTTCGATCCGACTTTTTCTGCGTAGTTGCGCCGCAGAATATCGTTCCAAGAAATCACTTCGTCAGGCCCGATGCCGTAGGCTTTACGAAAAGCCTTATTGGCATAGCGCAACACCTCATTCGGATCATACAAACCAACAAGCACCGGCGAGTCCTCTTGCAGCCGCAAAATGTGCATCGAAAAATGCTCAAGAGAGTGCGCGTTTGGGACTGTCATGGACCGGCGTATGAGAGCTACCAACAAGTCACTTTAAGGGCTTGAGAATGGCAGGACGTTTTGCACACATCGCTTGTTGACGTAATAGTTTAAAAACCTTGATTCTTGCCATTGCATGCTCCAACAAACACGATGAAGTTCAACTCCATCGCGTTACCAAGAAGTCGATGCACGAGAGGAGCGAGCAAACTGTAAATTGATCCTACCTCGTCACACCCACAGATTTGTTTCATATTCTGATGCACTCTCGCACATTGCAGATCATATGAGCCTTCCTGCACAGTTGCAGTAAATTCCGTCGCCAATGAAACGACCTCACCGAAAGTTGACCTCAATGGTTTGACTTCCGTGGGGGCAATTGCCATTTTGGTCCGATTTCTTGTTTACGGCGTTAATTGCACGGAGCAATTGATGGGCGGCCACCCGGTGAAGATATCCGGGTTTCGAGCAGCGGCTGGCCCACCTGTCCAGATTGATCGCAGGCAGCCCTGTCAGCCCAGGTTTCGCGGGGAACTGATTACTTAATCTCGCCAGCCAGCTACACCAGCCTCTCGACCGCCATCGTCACATGCGCCGGGTAGCTGGTGTGCTTGCACCTCTGCTAGACGCTGGCACTGGCTCATTGCGCAGCGTCTGGTGGTCTTTTCATCATCTCTGCGGCATATCCTTGTACGAATATCCCAGACTGACGGTCGCATCTGCCGGGATGGACGGCATGCTGGCATTCCAGTTTTCCCAGGCTTGTCGCATCGCCGCCAGACGATCGGGCTGGCGGCTGCCCAGGTTGGCGCGTTCGCGCTCGTCGTTCGGGATATTGAACAGGTAGTCGCAGCCGTCCACGCGCAGGTATTTCCAGTCGCCATCGCGCAGCGCGCGCTGGCCTCGGTGGTTCATGCGCCAGTGCAGTGGACGGGCAAACTCCTTGTGCTCGGCCTGCAGTACAGGCAGCAAAGACACGCCATCGAGCGGGTAGCCTGGATCAGGCTTCGCACCCGCAGCAGCCAGCATGGTGGCCGACCAGTCCATGGTCATGCAATGCTGGAGGCTCGTGCGGCCGGACTGGATAACTGCAGGCCAATGCGCAATCCAAGGCACGCGGATGCCACCTTCGGTCAGGTCCATCTTGCCGCCGACCAGAGGCCAGTTGTCGGAGAAGCGCTCGCCGCCGTTGTCGCTGGTGAAGACGATCAGCGTGTTCTCTAGTTGTCCGGTTTTACGGAGCGCATCCACCACCCAGCCAATGCCCTCATCCATGTGGTGGATCATGCGGCGATATGTGTGGATATTGCCGCCGTGCAGGTGGAACAGGTTGTCCTTGACTTCTTGCGCCAGCGCATGGTCTTCGCGGGTTTCCCAGGGCCAGTGCGGTGCGGTGTAGTGCAGGCTTAAAAAGAAAGGCGAGCCTTGCGCCGCACCCGGAGCCATGCGTTCGACGTAATTCACTGCGCGGTGCGACAGCAGATCGGTCAGATAGCCATCTTCATGCTTTTCTTCTTCACCGCTGTACAGATCGTGCATGCCGTTGTTGCCGGCGTGACTAAAGTAGTCCACACCACCCGACATGGGACCAAAGAACTCGTCGTAGCCTGACTTCAGGGGGCTGAAGTTGGGCGGGTATCCCAGGTGCCATTTTCCAATCAGCGCCGTGCGGTAGCCACTGTCCTTGAGCAGCGAGGGCAGCGTCGGGTGCTCGGGTGGCAGGCCCAGTGTGGTGCTGCCTTTGCTCTTGCTGTTGATGGGTTCTTCGGCTGCACCGCGCAAGCGGTATTGGTAACGCGCAGTCATCAGGGCAAAGCGTGTGGGTGAACACACCGGCGAGTTGGCATAGCCCTGTGTGAACTTGAGACCTTGGGCAGCCAAACCGTCGAGCACGGGCGAGACCGGGCCGAACTCGGCCTCACGGCCGCCATAGCAGCCGAGGTCTGCAAAGCCGAGGTCGTCGGCGACGATGAAGATGATGTTGGGGCGGTTCAGCACGTCAGTAAGCAGAATAGAGAGCCCCCTTGAGGGGCGGAGTCGTATGGCGTAACGGAGACTACTCGGACTTGAAACCGGACTCCCGGATTGGCGGGCCCCAGCGGGCGTAGTCGGCCTTCATGATCTCGGCTAGTTGCTCAGGGCCGTAACCCGTGGGCTCCAGGCCCATGTCGAGCAGGCGCTTTTGAACGACGGGATCCTCTATGGACTCCATGGCGGCCTTCGCCAGGCGTTGCACGACAGCAGGCGGTGTACCTGCTGTGGTGAACAGTGCATACCAAGGTGAGGCCACCAGATCGTAACCCTGCTCTCGGAAGGTGGGCACATTGGGAAACTTGGGACTGCGCTTTTCGCCAGCCACGGCCAGCAGGCGAGCCTTGTTGGCATCCACAAGGGCCTGGATGTCGGCTGCGACCGTGGACAGGGCTGCAATCTCCCCGCCGGCCAGGGCCTGCATTGATGGGGCGGTGCCGCGGTAAGCGACGTGCTGCAGGCTAATGCCAGCACTCTTGGCAAACATCACCCCGAAGAAGTGCGGCAAACTGCCGTTGGCGGCTGACCCATAGAAGCCGTTGTCCTTCGGATTCGATTTGACCCACGCCACATATTCTTTGAGCGTATTGGCCGGTACGTGGGTGCCGACACCCAGGCCGATCTGGAAATTGCTCAGGTGCGTTACTGGCACAAAATCCTTGAATGGGTCATATTTGAGTTTGCCTTCGTAACTGTGCGGAAAGATCGACATCGTGGCAACAGGCGTCATGAGCAGTGTTGCCCCGTCTGGTGTCGCAGCCTTGACCACCTGGTTGGCAATCATGCCGCCGGCGCCAGCCCTGTTCTCGACAACAACCGGCTGGTTCAATCGTTTGGACATGGCGTCGGCCACCACACGTGCCAGCGCATCCGAGGTGGCCCCCGGGGGATAGCCAACGACCATCTTGATGGGCCCCGTCTGGGCTGAACTCAGAGAACTGCACAAGCCAAGCAAGGCGAGCAGGCAGGCATGGATCAGGACGCGTTTGTGCATGATTTGTCTCCATAGGTGTTTTCGTCCACCCAGCATAAGATCCACGCTTTGAATTGATCAAATCAATTCCAATCATGGAAAACCCTGACCCACGAGTACCCAAGCACCTGAGCGAATTGCTCAATTTCCGGCTGCAGCGCTTGCATGCGCTCAGCGGAGCACCGGTGATACGGATACTTGAAGGGCGTCACGGCATCACGAGGCGGGAGTGGCGCCTGCTGGCCTGGCTGGCAGAGATGGGGCCGCTGTCGCCGTCGGACCTGGCCCTGTCCAGCCAACTCGATCGCGCGCGCACGTCCCGAGCCATCGGATCTCTAGTCAACAAGGGCCTGGTGAACCGCACACTTGCAACTCACGATCCCAGGCGGGCCTTGGTGGCCTTGACACCTGAAGGGCAGAGTCTGTACGCAAAGGTGTTTCCCGAGGTGGCCCATATTCACGCGCAGCTGGTCGAGGTGTTAGACGACGCGCAGCTACAGACCCTGGATACGGTGCTTGCACTGCTGACCGCCCATGCGCGAACGCTCAACGAGCGTGTGGCGACAGATATCAAGGCACAGCGCCAAGCCGGGGGGTCGCGACGTCTCAGGAGCGGCTAGCGCCCTGGAAGGGGTTTATTTCAGATCGCCAGCCAGCGAAGCCAAGGTCTCTGGAGCAATCGTCACATGCGCCGGGTAGTTGGTGTGGTCACAGCCCAGCTTGACGCTGGCGCCGGCCTTGATGGCTGCACACATGGTGGGCGTGAATTCGAAGCGCACGAAATGCACGGCTGAGGTTTTTTCCTCGTTCTCGCGGTCCAGGTCTTCATCAGCAATGGCATACACGCGGGCATGGCCCTCGACCTCAACAAACATGCGGTCTTCCACGCCGATCAGGCGGGCCAGCTCGCGCCGGCGCTCGTTGATGTCGGGGTATTCGATCATCATGGTGGCCTTCCAGTTACGGCCCTCGGGCACCAGCGGGGCATAGGCTTCGATCTCCTGCTGAATACCTTCTTCTTCAAAGATCTTCTCGATGCGCAACATCTCCTGGATCTGGTAGCGGATGGTCATCTCGCTCTCGAACTGCAGGTTGATGTGCTCACCGAGCAATACACTGCGCAGCTTGCGGTGCGCAATGACCTCGGGCTTGTGTTCCTTGCGCCACTTGCTGTAGGCCTCCAGCGACATGAGGCTGTCAGGGGTGATTTTTCCGGTAGTTTGCATCATCACTTCTTTCATTTGATTCCGTACGCCATGCGCACCAGCGTCAGTGGGTGCTGCAACTCAGGGGCGCCAAGGTTGTTGACCTCGAAACCCTGTGCAATGTGGTGGCCGCCCAGCGGGCAGTCCGAGCTGATGTAGTCGGGCTTGCTGCCGTCCTTCATGGTGGCCATGGCCTTGAACACGGGCTTGCCAATCTTCATGGCGGTCTCGTGGTAGGCCTTCTTCACGCCAAAGGTGCCTGCATGGCCCGAGCAACGCTCGATCGTGTTGATCGTGGTGTCGGGAATCATCTTGAGCATCTCTTCAGTTTTCTTGCCGATGTTCTGCACCCGGCCGTGACAGGGAATCTGGTAGCTCACGTTGCCCAGCTTGTGCGGGAACTCGGTCTTGAGCAAGCCATCGCGCTTGCGCGCCATGAAGTACTCGAACGGGTCCCACATGGCCTCCTTCACGAGCTGCACATCAGCCTCGTCAGGGAACATGAGCGGAATCTCCTGCTTGAACATCAGCGCACAGCTTGGCACGGCGGCGAGGATGGCGTAGCCCTCCTTCGCGTACCGGGCGAGCACAGGAATGTTGGCATCTTTGCTTTGCTCGACCGACTCCAGGTCACCCAGCTCCAGCTTGGGCATGCCACAGCATTTTTCCTTCTCGACGATGACGTAGGGCACATCGTTGTGGTCCAGCAGCTTGAGCAGGTCCAGGCCAATGCCGGGCTCGTTGTAGTTGATATAGCAGGTGGCGAAGATGGCCACCTTGCCCGGCGTCTTCTCGCCATCATTGACGATGGTGGCTTTGGCCTTGGGCGTGCCGGAGCGGAATTTTTGAGTGGCGAGCGAGGGCAGCCAGGCATTCTTGTCGACACCAGCCACACTCTCCATCACGCTGCGTGCCACCTTGGTCTTGGTCACCGCATTGGCCACCTGCACCACGATCGGGATACCGGCGAACTGGCCATGCACGTCGGTGGAAGCAAGAAACTTCTCCGACGCCGTGACTTCGCCCTTCTGGAACTTGATGGCCTTGGCGCGCAGCATGGTGTGCGGGAAATCCAGGTTCCATTCGTGCGGGGGGGTGTACGGGCACTTGGTCATGTAGCAGAGGTCGCACATGTAGCACTGGTCCACCACTTTCCAGTAGTCCTTTTTGTCGACGCCATCCACCTCCATGGTGCTGGACTCGTCCACCAGATCGAACAGCGTGGGGAATGAGCCGCACAGGCTCACACAGCGGCGGCAGCCGTGGCATATGTCAAAGATGCGCTCCAGCTCGTGGAAGCATTTTTCCTCGTCGTAGAAATCGGCGTTCTTCCAGTCGAGTGCGTGTCGGGTAGGGGCTTCCAGGTTGCCTTCTTTGGCCATGGTGCTCTCTCTTTGTTGTCAGTGAGGAAACGAACAGTTGGGTCAGTTTGTAAAGAAGCCTCCAGGGGAAGCTTCTTCGCAAACCCGCCACGCCTTACGGCGTAGCGAGCGGCGGTCAGCCTGGGTACGGGTGGCTTGAAACCGCAACGTCTTTGCAGCACGTCAGGATTTCAAGACCGTCACCGCAACGCCGACTCACATCCGCGCGGTAGCCGGTTGATTAATCAACCAGTTCGGCCAAAGCCTTGGCATAACGGTTGGCGTGTGAACGCTCAGCCTTGGCCAGGGTCTCGAACCAGTCGGCGACTTCGTCAAAGCCTTCCGAACGAGCCGTCTTGGCCATGCCGGGGTACATGTCCGTGTACTCGTGCGTCTCACCGGCCACAGCCGACTTGAGGTTGTCACGGGTAGCGCCGATAGGCAGGCCGGTAGCGGGGTCGCCGCACTGCTCGAGCCACTCGAGGTGACCGTGCGCATGACCGGTTTCGCCTTCAGCGGTGGAGCGGAACAGCGCAGCCACGTCGTTCTGGCCTTCGATGTCAGCCTTGTTTGCGAAGTACAGGTAGCGGCGGTTAGCCTGGGATTCGCCTGCGAAGGCGTCTTTCAGGCTTTGTTCCGTCTTGGAGCCTTTGAGTGCAGCCATGGAAATCTCCTTTAAGGGTTAATGTTTCTAGCGCTTTGCTTTGAACGAATTTGTCAAAGACCTGTTTAGGGTAGTCCTTCAAACGGATCGAGTCCAATTGGCTGAGTTAATCCACAGTATTGCAAATAACTATCTCCCCCATAGATTTTGATAATGGTTCTCAATTAGATTGCCATGCGCCCTGCGTACTGCTTGGCCGAGTCCGTCGTTCTGAGTGCCGGCCCACGCAGCCGGATAAAATCAACGCAGACTCCCATTTACTACCCACGGCATCCTGTGCGATGCCGTTTTTGCTTGCCATGACTGACTCCACCTCCAACACCCCTGCCCAACCTGGCCTCAACAGCCTGTCCAAATCCTTCGAGCCTGCAGCGCTCGAAGCACACTGGGGCCCGGAGTGGGAGCGTCGTGGCTATGCCGAAGCGGGTTACCGGGGCAGCAAGGCACCGAAAGAAGGCGCGCCGTCGTTTGCGATCCAGCTGCCGCCGCCCAATGTGACGGGAACGCTGCACATGGGCCATGCGTTTAACCAGACCATCATGGACTCGCTCACGCGCTACCACCGCATGATGGGTGCCAACACGGTCTGGGTGCCTGGCACCGACCATGCGGGCATCGCCACACAGATCGTGGTGGAGCGTCAGTTGCAGGAGCAGAAAATCAGCCGCCACGACATGGGGCCCACGCCCGCCGAGGCGCGCAAGAACTTCGTTGCAAAGGTCTGGGAGTGGAAGGAAAAGTCCGGCAACACCATCACCACCCAGATGCGCCGCATGGGCGACAGCGTGGACTGGAGCCGTGAGTACTTCACGATGGATGACAAGCTCTCCACGGTCGTGACCGAAACCTTTGTCCAACTATACGAACAGGGCTTGATCTACCGCGGCAAGCGCCTGGTGAACTGGGACCCGGTGCTGCAAAGTGCCGTGAGTGATCTGGAAGTGGAAAGCGAAGAGGAAGACGGCTTCCTCTGGCACATTCGCTACCCGTTGGCCGATGGCTCGGGCAGCCTGACCGTGGCCACCACCCGGCCCGAAACCATGCTGGGTGACGTGGCTCGCGAACTTCGGTGTGCCGGCGCCGGGCAGCGTTTCCCACTTCCTGGGTTACCGACTCGGGCAGGACAACAAGGTCAATCTGCAGGCCATTCCGTACAAAGGCGCTGCGCCTGCGGTGCAGGACTTGCTGGGTGGGCAGCTCAAGGCCGGCATCGTGCCGATCCTGGATGTGGCGCCGCACCACCTGGCGGGCAAGGTGAGAGTGCTGGCCGTCAACGGCAGTCAGCGGGCGCAGTTGCTTCCCAACGTGCCCACGTTGAAGGAGCTTGGCATCGCGGGTTTCGACACGCTGGAATGGACCGCGCTGCTGGCGCCGGCCGGCACGCCGAAGGCGCTGGTCGATCAGCTCAACGCCGCCACGCGCAAGGTGCTCGCCTCGCCGGACATCCAGGAACGCTTGCTCAAGCTGGGTATGGAAAGCAATCCCAGCACGCCGGAAGATCTGAGCCAGTTGATGGCGGGTGATCTGAGCAGCTGGGCCCCTGTGGTGAAGGCATCCGGTTTCACCGCCGACTGATGCCGGGGTTGACGCACCCGCTGCCTGCCCATCGCGCCATCGAGTTGCCCGGCCTGCATGCCTATGCCGGCGCGGTGAGCGTGGCTGCGGGAGAAGCCATCGGTTTTCACGTCAGCAGC
>JAHIYE010000013.1 GCA_018815325.1 Gammaproteobacteria bacterium
GCAAAGCCGCGGCCCTGCTCACCCGCACGGGCAGCTTCCACCGCCGCGTTCAAGGCCAGGATGTTGGTCTGGAAGGCAATGCCATCGATCACGCTGATGATGTCGCTGATCTTCTTGCTGGAGTCGTTGATACCTTTCATGGTTTCAACCACCTGGCTCACCACTTCACCACCTTCGACCGCTACGGTCGACGCACTTTGTGCAAGCTGATTGGCTTGTTTGGCGCTTTCGGCGTTTTGCTTGACCGTGGCATTGAGCTCTTCCATGGATGCTGCGGTCTCTTCCAGCGCGCTGGCCTGCTGCTCGGTACGGGCTGACAGATCGTTATTGCCCTGGGCTATCTCGGCGCTGGCAGTAGCCACGCCCTCGGAGCCTCCGCGCACGGAGGTCACTACCTTGACCAGGCCGGCCTGCATCTCATTGAGTGCCCGGAGCAACTGGGCTGTTTCATTGTTTCCATTCGCTTCGAACTCCTGGCTCAGGTCACCAGCCGCCACGGCACGTGAAATATTCACAGCCTGGTTGATCGGACCCGTGATGGACCGCACCAGCAGCCAGCCAAAGAAGCACAAGAAGGCCACAGCGACTATTCCCAGGGAAATCAGCCATATCCTCGCTGACTTGAAGGCCTGCATAGCTTCATCCTTAGACTCCTCAGTCAGGCTCATCTGATAGACCACCAGTTCCTCGATGGCCTCCAGCGCCTGGTTCTGTACAGGGCGTACCTCAGTCATGATGACCTTGGTTGCACTCTCGTTGTCATTGGCCAGGCCCAGCTTCACGGCCTTATCGGACGGGGCGTTCATGGCCTCAACGGGACCGGCAATCTTGGCCAGCAAGGCTTTGCCCTGGCTAGAACTGATGGTGACTTTCAACTGTTTCTCCATCTTGTCAAATGACTCTCGAAGCCCTTGCAGGCGCTCGAATTCTTTTTTCATGCCAGCTTCATCCGACAACAAGGCGATGTTGCGAACCACCACGGCGCGTGTGCGTACGTTGTCTCTCATGTCTTTGGCGATATTGACCTTGTACACGCGGTCATCCACGATCTTGATCAGATGGTCGTCGATCATTTGCAGTCGCGAGATGCTGAGCATCACCATCACGGCGGTCAGGGCAGCTGCAATTGCAATACCCAAACCCAGACGGGTGCCTATTTTCATGTCATTGATGTTCATGTTCTTCTTTCTTGGATTTTGTTTCTACGTGACGGTTTGATTTACTGCAGCGTTTGCGCAACCAGGCCCATCTCGGGGCTGGACATGAGTTTCTCGATGTCCATGAGGATCAGCATGCGTTCGGTGTCGCCCTGCTTGATCGTGCCGATGCCGGTGACGTGGTCAGTACCTACGCCGCCACTCATCGCAGGAGCGGCCTGGATCTGTGAGGCCTGCAGTTCGATCACATCCGACACGCTGTCCACTACCACACCGATCACGCGCTCACCGATGTTCAGCACGATGGTCACGGTCAGGTCACCGTAGACAACCTCTTCCAGCTCGAACTTCATGCGCAGGTCAACGATGGGCACGATGACGCCACGCAGGTTGACCACACCCAGCACGTGTGCTGGCGTGTTGGCCATGTGGGTAGAGGTGCTGTAGCCCCGGATTTCCTGCACGCTCAGGATGTCGATGCCGTATTCTTCGCGCCCCAGGCGGAAGGTGAGAAATTCGCGGCTGCCAGCGCCCTGGCCTGCAGCTTGTCGTGCATGAGGGGAGCTAACCTCACTTGCGGTGGACGTTGTGTGCATGAAAATCCTGTCTGTTTTTGACGGGATTGAATGTAAAACTGTATACACAATCTCGCCATAGTGTTTTGCTGAACTTCATGTGGGCGTTCAACTACATGCTTGTATCTACATATATTAGCATGCACACATTAGTGCACAACCGCGTCTAGAAATGTCAAAATACCCTGATGGGTACAGCTAAACGCAAACACTGCACAGACTTCAAGGCCAAGCGTCTTTCCCGTCTGCTGTCGCGCCATTACGACACCGAGCTCGCCAAAGCCGGTCTTAAAACCACGCAGTTCACCCTGCTAACCCACTTGGTGCTCCAGGGGGCCATGACGCAAGGTGAGCTTGCTCAAAAAATGGGGCTTGAGCCCTCTACCCTGACCCGTAACCTGAAGCTGCTGATGGACAAGGGATGGGTTACACAGCAGCTTGCCTCAGATGGACGCATCCGTTTGGTCAGCATCACAGCGGCGGGAGAGGCCAAACAGCAAGAGGCCGATCAATTCTGGAAGCTTGCCCAAAAGACCATCAACAGCATCCTGGGCAAGGAACGGGTTGAGACGTTGAACAGCTTGCTCGATCAGTGCGCTTCGCTGCTCGTTGAGTACGGTACCAGGGAAGATTAAGGTCGCGAGGACCGGAACCACAACAGGCTCAGCATCAGCAGGGCAATGACACTGAAGCAGACGAAGGACCAGTTGGCGATGGAGCCGCCCAGGAAAGTCCAGTCCACCTGGGTGCAATCACCGCCGCCCCGGAAGATCATGGGCAGGGCGCGCTTCAGGGGGAAGGTTTCAATCATGCCGTAGAAGTCGCGCCCGCAGGACACCACCTCGGGCGGATACCACTGCAGCCAGCTCTGGCGAGCCGCCACAAAGGCACCGAAGCCGGCTATCGGCACGAGCAGCACCGCGCCTGTGAATTGCAAGCTTTTTTGGCCTGTAGCCCCCGCCAGTGCTGCGACAATAGCTATCAAAATAAGAGCGTAGCGTTGTACGATGCACATCGGACAGGGCACCAGGCCCACCACGTGCTGCAAGTACAGGCCAAAGGCCAGCAGACCCACACAGCCCAGACTCACTGCCAGCAGGATCTGGCGCACACTCAAACGACTCAACATGTCAACTCCGTGATGAATACCAGTTGATTGGACACCAGAATGCAAAAGAGGTTTCCCGAAACCGGCGACAATTTGCATATTCGTCAACACATACACGCATACAACGAGGATTCTCTACATGGCACGCATGGTCAACTGCATCAAGCTCGGCAAGGAAGCCGAAGGACTCGACTTTCCCCCCTACCCCGGTGATCTGGGCAAACGTCTCTGGGAGAACGTGAGCAAGGAAGCCTGGGCCGCCTGGCTCAAGCACCAGACCATGCTGGTCAATGAAAACCGCCTGAACCTGGCTGATGCACGGGCCCGGCAGTACCTGGCCCGCCAGATGGAGAACCACTTCTTCGGCGATGGCGCCGACAAGGCCCAGGGTTACGTCCCTCCCAGCGCCTGAGCACAGGCGCCTTGCGCCCCGCAGGCCCCGTGACCCCCGCCCTGCTGCGCACCGGTGGCCTGCCCGAGGCCTGGCGTGGCAGCAACAGCTGGCGCATTCTCGACACCCGGCTCAATGACGGACAGGCTTTTCTCGCTACCTGGCAAGCCTGGCGGGACGATGCGCCAGGCCCGCGCATGCTGCACTAC
The DNA here is from genome assembly GCA_018815325.1 of Gammaproteobacteria bacterium. GTDB lineage: Bacteria > Pseudomonadota > Gammaproteobacteria > Burkholderiales > Burkholderiaceae_C > JAHIYE01. Next base: position 3,441 of record JAHIYE010000013.1, read on the forward strand.
GTGGCGCTCGCACCGCAGGCCCCCCAGTTCGAGCGCCTGCTGCGCAGCGCAGCCCAATACCCCGAGTTGCGTACACAGATAGAAGCACTGGCCGGGCAATGGTCCGGGCTGTTGCCGGGCTTTCACCGCTTCATGCTGCAGGAGGGGCGGCTGCTGCTGACCCTGTGCATTGGCGACACACAGACCCTGCTGCGTGAGCAACAGTTCAGCGCTGACACCGTCTACCTCGATGCCTCGCCCACTCCATCTGCCACAACCGATACAGCCCCCGCACCAGACCTTCCCTGGGACCGCTGGTGCGTCAAGGCCCTGGTCCGCTGCTGCCGACGCGGCACACGCATCGCAGCCGCGTGCGCCAGCCCCGAGCTGCGCGCCGCACTGTCGCAAAGCGGCTTTGAGTTGCATGAGGCCACAGCACCAGCACACAGCCCGCCGGAGCGGCACGGTCCTCACGCGTTGATGGGGGGCCTGTTCAACCCCCACTGGGCCTTGAAGTCCACACGCCGTGCCCTGCCTGCCCCGGCACTGGCGCCGGGCCATTGCGCCGTCATCGGTGCCGGGCTGGCCGGCGCCAGCGTGGCGGCAGCACTGGCGCGGCGCGGCTGGCAGGTCACGGTGCTCGATGCAGCGCCCTCCCCCGCTGCGGCAGCCTCCGGCCTGCCGGCAGGCCTGATGCTGCCTCATGTGTCGGCTGACGACAGCCCTCGCTCCCGGCTGTCGCGCCGTGGCATGCGGCTGATGCTGCAGCAGGCCGATCGTCTGCTGCAACGGGGCCAGGACTGGGCGCCCAGTGGTGTACTGGAGCACCGGCTCGACAAGTCACCGGGCCTGCCCGCAGCCTGGCCGCCTGAGGGGCTGGACTGGTCGCGCCCGGGGGCCGACAAACTCACGCCCCCCTGGTGCGACGGCATGCGGACTGGTGTGAGCACACTCTGGCATGCGCAGGGCGCCTGGATCAAGCCGGAACGCATCGTGCAGGCCTGGCTGGCGCAGGGGGGCGTGCGGTTTCAAGGCCAGGCATCGGTGGCGCGCCTGCAGCGTGCCGGCCATGACTGGCAACTGTTTGACGCAGCCGGCGCCCTGCTGACAAGCGCCAGCCACGTGGTGCTGGCCAATGGTGCCGGCCTCATGGGGCTGCTGGCCGGCTTGCGCGAGCACGCGCCGCAGGGCCTGCAACTGGCACAACTGCCCGCCCTGCAGGCCTTGCGCGGCCAGGTGTCCTGGGCCTTGCAGCGCGAAGGCGACGCGGCTGCGCTGCCACCCTTCCCCGTCAACGGCATGGGCAGCCTGATACCGCAGGTGCCGCTGGCCGAGGGACTGGCCTGGTTTGCGGGCGCCACTTACGAAGACGAAGCAGACCACGCCGGCCCTGTCGACACCGCAGCCCATCACCAGGAAAACCTGCAACGCCTGAAAACCCTGCTGCCCACGGCCGGGCGCGCGCTGGCGGGGCTGTTCGAGCCACCGCTGGGAAGCACATCGCTGCAGGCCTGGCGCCAGACGCGCTGCGTGGCGGCGGACCGCCTGCCGCTGCTCGGCCCCCTCGATGCTGGCGAGACCCCAACGCTGTGGGTCAGCTCGGCGATGGGTTCGCGCGGGCTGACGCTGGCCATGCTCTGTGCCGAATTGCTGGCAGCCCAGTGGCACGCCGAGCCCTGGCCACTGGAGGCCAGCTTGGCCGCGCATTTGCTGGCCGGGCGCGGCGGCGCAGGTTGACGCGCCCGTCCGTTCTGCGCTCGTTTACCGCGTTGAGCCCTTCGGCCCAACTCAGCACAGGCCAAGCTCAGCTAAACGGAGGGACTTGTTCATCTTAGTTTTAGCTGATTTGAACCTAATATTCTTTAATGGATATATAGAAATCATGAAAATGTAGTTTGCAATATAACGATGAGCCCCTAAAGTCCCCTGCATGGAAGACTTTGCGTTCATCTTTGCGGGCTTTTTTGTTGGCGTCGTCGTCGGGATCACCGGCGTGGGCGGCGGCTCGCTCATGACGCCGATCCTGATCTTTTTCTTTGGCGTCAAGCCCTATCTCGCCATTGGCACCGACCTGCTGTTTGCGGCCTTTACCAAAATGGGCGGTACGGTTCGCCTGGCGCGTGCCAGGGTGATTGACTGGCGGGTGGTGTTTCATCTCTCCGCCGGCAGCATTCCTGCGGCCTTGATCACCTTGTGGGTGCTCAGGCAGCTCGGACCAACCGACCCCGAGGTGCAAAGCCTCATGACCACCACCCTGGGCGGCGCCCTGCTGATGACGGCTGCGGCCACCTTTTACAAGGTCGTGCGCGGCAAGGCCGTTCCCACATCCCTCGCCCGTGGCCAGGAGCAATTAGCCACCCGTGCCCGCCACTGGAGTCTGCCGCTGCTGTTTGGCGCCCTGATCGGTACCCTGGTGACACTCACCTCGGTAGGTGCCGGTGCCATCGGCGTGAGCGTGCTGCTGATCCTCTACCCCCTGCTGCCGCTGCCACGCATCGTGGCGGCCGACATCGCCTATGCCGTGCCCCTGACGCTGGTCGCCGGATTCGGCCACGCCTCGCTGGGCTCGGTGGACTGGAGCCTGCTCGCCAAGCTGCTCGCGGGCTCGCTGCCCGGCATCTGGCTGGGCACCCATCTCATGACCCGCATACCCGAGCGCGTGATTCGCTCGGCCCTGTCCGTCTTGCTGGCTTATGCCGGCGTCAAGCTCATTGCCTTGTAAGGGGCCCTGAAGGCCCGCCCCATCTGTCGTCAGAACAGTTCTACACCACCATGTACCAATACACCGATTTCGACCGCCAGTTCATCCGCCAGCGCGCAGCGCAATACCGCGACCAGCTTGAACGCAACCTGGCGGGCACGCTGGGGGACGACGAGTTCCGTCCGCTGCGCCTGCAAAACGGCTGGTATGTGCAGCGCTACGCGCCCATGCTGCGTGTTGCCGTGCCTTACGGCGAGCTTTCCAGCGCGCAGCTGCGCGTGCTGGCCAAAATTGCCCGTGAATACGACCAGCCCGACGAGGCGGTGTACCGCACCGCCATCGACACCCAGGGCAAGCTCGGCACCGGCAGGATGCCCGTGGGCTATGGCCATTTCACCACACGCCAGAACGTGCAGTTCAACTGGATTCCACTCGACAAGAGTGCCGAGGTGATGGAACTGCTGGCCTCGGTGGACATGCACGGCATCCAGACCAGTGGCAACTGCATCCGCAACATCACCAGCGACGAGCGTGCCGGCATTGCCGTGGACGAGTCGGTAGACCCGCGCCCCTACTGCGAAATCCTGCGCCAGTGGAGCACGCTGCATCCCGAGTTCGCATTCTTGCCACGCAAGTTCAAGCTGGCCGTGATCGGCGCCAGGGAAGACCGCGCGGCCACCGCCTGGCACGACGTGGGCCTGCACCTGCTGCGCAACGAGGAGGGTGAGGTGGGCTTCAAGGTACTGGTGGGGGGTGGCATGGGCCGCACGCCGGTGATTGCCAGCACCCTGCGTGAGTTCCTGCCCTGGCAGCAGATCCTCAACTACCTGGAAGCCGTGGTGCGCGTCTACAACCGTTGGGGCCGGCGCGACAACATGTACAAGGCCCGCATCAAGATTCTGGTGAAGGCCGAGGGCGAGCGCTTCGTCAACGAAGTGGAAGCCGAGTACGAGCAGATCCTGCTCCACGATGGCGGTGCACACGCCATCCCGCAAGCCGAGCTGGACCGTGTGACGGCCTCCTTCGTGCCACCGGCGCTGAACTGCAACCGCTCGGATGCCGAGGCCAAGATCGAGAACATCCTGCGTGCCGCCGCCGAGGACGACGTGGAGTTCTCCCGCTGGCTGCAGCAAAACGTGTCGGCCCACAAAAACCCCGACCTGCGCGCCGTCACCCTCTCCTTCAAACGCCTGGGCCAGGCGCCGGGGGATGCCACTGCGGACCAGCTGGACATTGCCGCCAACCTGGCTGATCAGTTCAGCGCTGGCGAGGTGCGCGTCACGCACGACCAGAACCTGCTGCTGCCCTGGGTGCGCTGCGACCAGTTGCCCGAGCTCTGGCGGGCCGCCCGCAAGGCTGGCTTCGCACGGCCCAATATCCGCCTGCTGACCGACATGATTGCCTGCCCCGGCGGCGACTTCTGTGCGCTGGCCAATGCCCGCTCCATCCCGATTGCGGAAGCGATCACCGCGCGCTACCAGGACATGGACGAGCTGCACGACTTGGGCGAGATCGACCTGCACATCAGCGGCTGCATCAACTCCTGCGGTCACCACCACAGCGGCCACATCGGCATTCTCGGCGTCGACAAGGACGGCCAGGAGTGGTACCAGGTGCTGCTCGGGGGCTCGGATGGCTCGCGCCTCAGCGGCGCACCACAGGCGGCCAGGGTGGTCGGCCCGTCCTTTGGCGCGGCCGAAGTGCCCGATGTGATTGAGGCCGTGCTGGACACCTACCGGCAGACCCGTGAGGCAGGCGAGACCTTCATCGCCACGCTGCGCCGGGTCGGCTTCGACACCTTCAAGCAGGCAGCCAACGCTGCACGGCATCCGGCAGAAAGCACTGACCTCGCTGAGGCCTGAGAGAGATTACTATGAAATTAATAGCTACTGGCGCAGATACAGCAAGGGCTGAAGGCCAAAATGTCATAGAACTGGCAAATGACCAGGACCCACGCGCCCTGCAGCTCGATGGCGTGACACGGATTGACCTGCAGTTCCCCAAGTTCAGCGACGGCCGCGCTTTCAGCCAGGCCTTTTTGCTGCGCCGCCGCCTGGGCTTCACGGGCGAGATCCGCGCCACGGGCGATGTGCTGGTGGACCAGTTGGTCATGATGGCGCGCACCGGTTTTGACTCGGCCGTGCTGCGGGCCGACCAGGACCTGGCCGTGGCACAGCGCCAGATCGATCGCTTCAAGGCGTTTTACCAGGGCGACGCCGTGACCACGGCACCCCATTTCAAGGAGGCCTGAGATGAGTGCCATTGAACTCAACGCCCGGCCCTCGGCCGACTTTGAGGCAAAGCTTGAAGAGACGGCGCAGCTGCTCAAGCAGATCGCTGCCGACTACGGCTCGCCTGCGGGTGCCGCTTCTGCCCTCGTGAGCCAGGCCTCCAGCCTGGGCGCGGAAGACATGGTGATCACCCACCTGATCAACGCACTCCAGCTGGACATCGGTGTCTTCGTGCTGGAAACCGGCATGCTGCACCAGGAGACCCTTGAGCTGCTGGCCCAGCTGCAGGCCAGTTCACGCGCCCCGGTGGCGGTTTTCAAGCCGGTGAACGAGTCTGTCGTGACCTTCGTGGCCCGCGAAGGCAAGGACGCCATGTACCAAAGCATCGAGCTGCGCAAGGCCTGCTGCAACATCCGCAAGATGGAGCCACTGGAACGCGCACTGGCGGGCAAGAAGGCCTGGATCACCGGCCTGCGCCGCGAACAGTCTGGCGCCCGCGCCGAGGTGCCGCTGTCGGACAGCTCCGACTTCCGGCGCATCAAGTTCAACCCGCTGGCCAACTGGCGCTGGGGCGATGTCTGGCACTACATCAGCCTGCACCAGGTGGCCTACAACCCGCTGCACGACCAGTTTTTCCCGAGCATCGGCTGTGCGCCCTGCACCCGAGCCATCAGCCTGGGCGAAGACTTTCGTTCTGGTCGCTGGTGGTGGGAAGACGAAACCGCCAAGGAATGCGGCCTCCACGTACAACAACCCGTCAGCGCCCTCAAGGAAACCACATGAACGCACGCACCGAACCCGAACTGCTCCACAGCTTGAGCAACCAGCACCTCGATGCGCTGGAGGAAGAAACCATCTTCATCCTGCGCGAAGTCGCGGCGGCCTTCGAGCGCCCCGCCCTGCTGTTCTCCGGCGGCAAGGACTCGCTGGTCATGCTGCGCTGCGCCGAAAAGGCTTTCGGCGCGGGCCGCATCCCCTATCCGCTGCTGATGATCGACACCGGGCACAACTTTCCCGAAGTCACCGATTTTCGTGATTTCCGTGCCAAGGAACTCGGCGCCAAGCTCATCGTGCGCAGCGTGGAAGACTCCATGCAACGTGGCACCGTGCGCCTGGCTCATCCGGGCGAGAGCCGCAATGTGCACCAGTCGGTCACGCTGCTGGAGGCGATTGAGGAGTTCCGCTTCGATGCGCTGATCGGCGGCGCACGCCGCGACGAGGAAAAGGCCCGCGCCAAGGAACGCATCTTCTCGCACCGCGACAGCTTCGGCCAGTGGCAGCCGAAGGCCCAGCGCCCGGAGCTCTGGTCGCTGTTCAACACCCGCCTGCACCCCGGTGAGCATTTCCGCGTGTTCCCGATCTCCAACTGGACCGAGCTGGACGTCTGGCAGTACATCGAGCGCGAGCACATCGCCCTGCCCTCGCTTTACTACAGCCACCCGCGCGAGGTGGTGGAGCGCAAGGGCCTGCTGGTGCCGGTGACCGAGCTCACGCCGCGCCTTGCCAGCGAGCAGGTCGTGGTGCGTGACGTGCGTTTTCGCACCGTGGGCGACATCACCTGCACCTGCCCGGTGGAAAGCCTGGCCAGCAGTGCGGCCGAAATCGTGATCGAAACGCTGGCGGCCGACGTGAGCGAGCGCGGTGCCACGCGCATGGATGACAAGACTTCTGATGCCTCGATGGAAAAACGAAAGAAAGACGGGTACTTTTGATGATTGCTACTGATTTGATAGCTGAACGCGCAAACCTGGAGAGGGCTGAAGGCAAAAACAATACCCAATCGGCACTGAAGTTCATTACCTGCGGCTCGGTCGATGACGGCAAGAGCACCCTGATCGGCCGCCTGCTGGTGGACAGCAAGACCGTGCTGCAGGACCATCTGGCGGGCGTGCAGCGCGGCGGCGAAACCGATCTGGCCCTGCTGACCGACGGCCTGTCGGCCGAGCGCGAACAGGGCATCACCATCGACGTGGCCTACCGCTACTTCTCCACCGAAGACCGCAAGTTCATCATTGGTGATGCGCCTGGCCACGAGCAGTACACCCGCAACATGGTCACTGCAGCCTCAAGTGCCGATGCCGCCGTGGTGCTGGTCGATGCGACCAAGCTGCCCTGGCAGAACCCTGCCATGGAGCTGCTGCCACAGACCCGCCGCCATGCGCTGCTGGTGAACCTGCTGCGCGTGCCCTCCACGGTGTTTGCCGTGAACAAGCTCGACGCGGTGGACGACCCGGCCCTGGCGTTTGCCAACATCAGCACGGCACTGCAGGCCTTTGCCAAGGCGGCCGGCATCACCATCACCGCCACCGTGCCAGTCTCAGCCCTCAAAGGCCACAACGTGGTCACGGCCCAGCCTGGCTGGTGCGATTACAACGGCCCCGGCCTGCTGCAGATTCTGGAGCAGCTGCCGGTGACGCCGGCAGATACCGGGGTCGCGTTGGCCTTCCCGGTGCAGTGGGTTGAAAAATTCTCGTCCTCGTCCGACACCAGCCAGGGCCGCCGCGTGTTCTGGGGGCGTGTCGCCACCGGTGCCGTGCAACCCGGTGACCAGATCACGGTGCTGCCCAGCGGCCAGACCGCGACGGTGGTGCAGGTGCAAAACCATGTGCGTCAGCCGGGTGCCGTGTCCGCCGGACACGATGCCGGCATCGTGCTGGACCGCGAGGTCGACATCTCGCGGGGTGACTGGCTGCTTTCCAGCGCGCCACAAGCCTTCAGCCCCAGCCGGGAGCTCCAGGCCACGGTGGCCTGGCTCGATGACGAGCCGCTGGTGGCCGGTCGTGTGTATCTGGCGCTGCATGGGCACCGCTGGATCAAGGCCCGCGTCAAGCGCATCGTGCACCGCCTCAACATCGACACCCTGGCTGAGGAAGAAGCCTCCACGCTGGAGGCCAATGCGATTGGCCATGTCGAGCTGTCCCTGCAGGAGGCCGTTGCCACGCAGCCTTATGTACGGTCCCGCGTGCTGGGCTCGATGGTATTGGTCGACACAGCCACCCACAAAACGGCCGGAGCGGTGATGCTGAATTGATCTGGCTCAAACAACCCTTTGATGGGGAAGGCCTCGTTGAGACAGGCCTTGTCAAAACCCAATAAAATCAAGGGTCTAGGCAAAACCGTCGAAAAACGTCGTGATGGGCGCTTTGCCAGCAGAAAAATCATCTCCATTCTTTGTCCAGAACTACAAAATGACCCACACTGTCACCGAAGCCTGCATCCGCTGCAAATACACCGACTGCGTCGATGTCTGCCCCGTGGACTGCTTCCGCGAAGGCCCGAACTTCCTGACGATCGACCCCGATGAGTGCATCGACTGCGCCGTGTGCATTCCCGAGTGCCCGGTCAACGCCATCTACGCCGAGGAAGATGTGCCAGCCGACCAGCAGCACATGACCAAGCTCAACGCCGATTTGGCCAAGCTGCCTGGCTGGAAAAGCATCACCAAGCGCAAGGAACCGCTGCCGGATGCCGACGACTGGAAAGACAAGACCGGCAAGCTCTCCGAATTGCTCCGCTAAGCCCGCGACTCAGTCCCCGGCTGCCGCCGGTGCCGAGCCGCCCTGAACTGCCTGAACAGAATTATGGAACCCAAACTCAGCCAAGAAGTGATCAATACCGCACACGCCATTGACGGCCCCATCGAAACCGACGCCGTCATTGTGGGTGCTGGCCCCGTGGGCCTGTTCCAGGTGTTCGAGCTCGGCCTGCTGGAGATCAAGGCCCATGTCATTGACTCCCTCGCTTACCCGGGCGGCCAGCCTATCGAGCTGTATCCCGACAAGCCGATCTTCGACATTCCTGCCGTGCCCGTGTGCACCGGCAAGGAGCTGACTGACAACCTGCTCAAGCAGATCGAGCCCTTTGGCGCGACCTTCCACTTCGGCCAGGAGGTCAGCGTTGTGCAAAAGCAGGAGGATGGCCGCTTCTTTGTGGAAACCTCCAAGGGCACGAAGTTTCTCACCAAGACCATCTTCATCGCCGCCGGCGTAGGAGCCTTCCAGCCACGCACGCTCAAGGTCGATGGCCTTGACAAGTTTGACGGCTCACAGCTGTTCTACCGGGTCAAGAATCCGGCTGAGTTTGCGGGCAAGAACCTCGTCATCGTGGGTGGTGGCGACTCTGCACTCGACTGGGCGCTGAACTTCGTCAACGAAGGTCCCAACAAGGCCGAGAGCGTGATCCTGCTGCACCGCCGCGACGGCTTCAAGGCTGCGCCTGCGAGCGTGGCCAAGATGAAGGAGCTGTGCGACGCCTACGAGATGCAGTTCATCATCGGTCAGGTAACTGGCTATGACGAGCGGGACGGCAAGCTCACTGGCGTGAAGGTCACCGGTGCTGACGGCGTAACCCGCGTGGTGCCGCTGGACGTACTGCTGGTGTTCTTCGGCCTGAGCCCGAAACTCGGCCCGATTGCCGAGTGGAACCTGGACATCGAGCGCAAGCAGCTCAAGGTCGACACCGAGAAGTTCTCCACCAACATCCCGGGCATCTTTGCCGTGGGTGACATCAACACCTACCCCGGCAAGAAAAAGCTGATTCTCTCGGGCTTTCACGAGTGCGCGCTGGCCGCCTTTGGTGCTGCGCCCATCATCTTCCCCGAAAAAGGCAAGATCCACCTCCAATACACCACCACCAGTACCAAGCTGCACAAGGTGTTGGGGGTAGAAACGCCGGTATTCGACTGAATCCGGTCAGGACCTTCTGATCCCAGCAAAGCCCGCCATCGCGCGGGCTTTTTCTTTCCCCGAACTGCTTAAATGGGGAGAGGCACTTGCCGCGTGGGCACAGGCGCAAACGCATGGTTCAGGGGACCATGCCCCTGCCCGGTCTTCACCCGGGCACCGTTCACGATGGCCTGCAGGATGTAGGCCCGCGCTTGGGCTATGGCCTGCGGCAGCGGCAGCCCCAGCGCCAGGTTGGCGGCAATGGCCGAAGACAGCGTGCAGCCCGTGCCGTGTACGTTGCGGCTGGCGATGCGGGCCGACTCGAAGCGCTGCAAGGGCTGTCCCGGCTGGGCCAGCACATCGACCACCGCCTCACCCGCCAGATGCCCGCCTTTGAGCAGCACCGCTTGCGCCCCCATGGCCAGCAGGTCGCGGGCGGCCTGGTCGAGCTCCTCCACGCCACGAACCTCCCGCCCCAGCAGCAAAGCGGCCTCGTCCAGGTTCGGGGTAATCACCGAAGCCAGGGGAAACAGCTTGCGCACCAGCACCTGCACAGTTTCCTGCGCGATCAGCCGGTCACCGCTGGTAGCCACCATCACGGGGTCCAGCACCACGCGCTCCAGTTTGTAGTGCGCGATGGCCCAGGCCACCACCTCCACCACCTCGGGCGAATGCAGCATGCCGATCTTCACGGCATCCACGCCAATGTCTTCGACCACAGCCTCAATCTGGGCTTTCAGAATGTCCGGCGGTACCCCGTGAATGGCTCGCACGCCTACCGTGTTTTGCGCTGTGATCGCAGTGATGGCCGTCATGCCGTAGCAGCCCAGGGCGCTGAACGTCTTGAGATCAGCCTGGATGCCAGCGCCGCCCCCACTGTCAGAGCCAGCAATGGACAAAACCCGCACATAACGGGCGGTGGGTGCGAGAAGAGCGTCTTGAGTCGTCATGCGGGAAATTATCGGGCAATTACAGAACAGGCCGCCCGATGTGCGGTAAGCTTCGTCCTGGATGAAACAGGGGTGTCGCGCCCTGGCGGTGCGGCTGAGAAAGACCCTGGAACCCGATCCAGATCATGCTGGCGTGGGGAGTTTTCAGACACAGGCACCGCCTCGTTTTGTCCATTGATGTATTGCAGATGGACGCATGACACACCCGACCTCTTCAACTTCCTCGGTGATTCTGGGCGCCGGCCTCATGGGGCGGCTGCTCGCCTGCGAACTTGCGCGCCTGGGCCATCAGGTCACCGTGTATGAGGCCGCAGGCGCAGATGCCCAAGGCGCCGCTGCGCGCGTGGCGGCGGCCATGCTGGCCCCGCTGGCCGAATCCGCCGTGACCGAACCCAGCGTGGTGCAGATGGGCCGCCATGCCCTCAAACGCTGGCCCAGCCTGATCAGCCAGCTGGATGCGCCGGTATTCTTCCAGCAGCAGGGCACACTGATCCTGTGGCACCGCCAGGACGCCGCCGAAGCGCTGCGCTTTGGCCGCCAGATGAGCACCACCTGCCAGCAAATACCTGAGTTACCGCCGGCCCAGACGCTGGATGCTGCACAGGTCACCGAACTCGAACCGTCACTCGGCTCCCGCTTCGCCAAGGGCCTGTACCTGCCTGGCGAAGGGCAGCTCGACAACCGCCAGTTGCTCGCTGCGCTGTTGCAGCAACTGCAAACCTGTGGCGTCGCCCTGTATTGGAACAGCCCGCGCGCGCCCGAAGACTTCTCGCCGGGTCAGCCCGGTCAGCCAGACTGGGTTTTCGACTGCCGTGGCCTCGGCGCCAAGACGCAATGGACGGCCTTGCGTGGCGTGCGTGGCGAGGTTGTGCGCCTGCATGCGCCGGAGGTAAGCCTGAGCCGCCCAACCCGGCTGCTGCACCCGCGCTACCCGATCTACATTGCGCCCAAACAAGACCATGTGTTTGTGATCGGCGCGACCGAAATCGAATCCGAAGACCTGTCACCTGCCAGCGTGCGCTCCACCCTGGAGCTGCTCAGTGCGGCCTATGCTGTGCACACGGGTTTTGCCGAGGCACGCATCCTGGAGATTGCAACCCAGTGCCGCCCCACCCTGCCCGATAACCTGCCCGCTATCCGCCGCCTGGGGCCGCGTACCCTGCAGATCAACGGCCTGTACCGGCATGGCTTCCTGATCGCCCCCGCCATGCTGGATGCGACGCTGGAACTGCTGGCCACGGGCAGCTCTGCCCTGGCCACGCAGTGGGGCCTGACACTTGAACATACTGACAACTGAACGCATGAAAGTCTCCATCAACAAGATCAGCCACGAGTTGCCAGCCGGTGCCACGCTGGCTGACGCCATTGCCCGGGTGGAGGCCAGGCCGCCATTTGCAGCCGCTGTGAACATGAAATTCGTGCCCAACACGCAGTACAAGCAGACACCGCTCGCAGCGGATGACCGCATCGACATCATCTCTCCCGTCACCGGCGGCTAAGACCGGCTCCCACCATGCAAACCTCACCCGACACCCCCGCCCTGGTCCTGTACGGCCAGACCTTTCAAAGCCGTCTGCTGCTGGGCACCTCGCGCTACCCTTCACCCAGCGTGCTGGAAACTGCTGTGCGCGAGGCCAAACCCGCGATGCTGACCGCCTCGCTGCGCCGGCAAACCGGCGCGCCGGGCGAGACCGGCAACAGCTTCTGGGACATGCTGCGCAAGCTCAACGTGCCCGTCCTGCCCAATACGGCTGGCTGCCACAGCGTGCAGGAAGTCATCACCACGGCCCAAATGGCACGCGAAGTATTTGCCACGCCATGGATCAAGCTCGAACTCATTGGGGATGACTACACCTTGCAACCCGACACGCTGAACCTGGTGGAGGCCGCGAGCTATCTCATCAAGGACGGCTTTCAGGTACTGCCTTATTGCACCGAGGACCTAGTGCTGTGCCAGCGCCTGGTCGATGTCGGTTGCCAGGCCGTGATGCCGTGGGCTGCCCCCATCGGCACGGGCAAGGGCCCCATCAACCCCTATGCGATGCGCACACTGCGCGAACGGCTGAGTGTGCCGATGATCGTGGATGCCGGCCTGGGACTGCCCTCGCATGCCTGCCAGGTCATGGAGTGGGGCTACGACGGTGTGCTGCTCAACACCGCAGTCGCCTTGGCACAAGACCCGGTGCGCATGGCCGGGGCCTTTGCCCATGCCGTACAGGCTGGACGCGACGCCTTCATATCGGGCGCCATGGCCGAGCAGGACGCCGCACAGCCCAGCACCCCCGTTCTCGGCACCCCTTTTTGGCACCAGGCATGAACATGAACACCCTCAACGCGCAGGCGCAAGCCATTTATTCGCACCACCAAGCCTCGCTGGCGTTGCCGGGAGGGTCCGTCGACGAAGCCAGCTTCAACAGCAAGGAGCCGGTGTACCTTGCCGCCAAGCAGGCCTGTCTTTTGCTGGGCTTCATCGATGCCGACGCAGAATGCGTCGCCAACGCCTGGCAAGCCATGAGCGAGCGCACCGGCAAATTCGACCCTGCCGTCTGGCCTGATCACCCAGCCGACTTTGGCATGGCAGGCTGGCCGCGCACCCATGCCTTTGCCAGTTGCCCCAAGCAGCTCGGCCTGTATGCGGTGCTACCCGATGCAGCCTGGGTTGGCCGCATGGCGCGTGCCGGCGTGCCCACGGTGCAGCTTCGCTTCAAGTCCGACGATAGCCGGGCCATTGAGCGCGAGGTGCGTGCCGCGGTCGAAGCCGTCAATGGCACCGAATCCCTGCTGTTCATCAACGACCACTGGCAGGCAGCCGTTACAGCCGGGGCCTACGGTGTTCACCTGGGTCAGGAGGACATGGAGGTGGCTGACCTCGCGGCCATCCGTGCCGCCGGCCTGCGGCTTGGCTTGTCCAGCCACGGCTATGCCGAGATGCTGCGCGCCGATCGATTCAGTCCCAGCTACATTGCCATGGGCGCCGTCTACCCCACTACGCTCAAACGCATGGCCACAGCGCCACAGGGAACAGGCCGCCTGCATGCCTATGCGCGGCTGATGCGCGACTACCCGCTCGTCGCCATAGGCGGCATTGATGAGGCCCGTATGCCGGAGGTATTGACCAGCGGCGTGGGGTCGGTTGCCGTCGTCCGCGCGCTGGTCTCGTCTGCAGCCCCCGAAGAAGTGGCGATACGGTTACAGACAATGATCGCCGCCGCGCCTGGACACTGAAAATGTGTTCACCCCCCCTCAATATGGCGCCATGAGCGTTAGCCCCAATGACTGAAAGCCCGCACAAAATCGCCGCCCTGCTTGGCGCAAGCGGAGCGACAGGGAGAAGGCTCCTTCCGCTTTTATTGAGCGATCCGGCCTACAGCAAGGTCATCACCCTGAGCCGTCGCGCAACGGGCATCAGCCATGAGAAGCTGGACGAACGCATTGTCGATTTTGACGATCTTGCGGCGGGACTCAGGGGCGTAAGCGTTGATGACTGTTATTGCACGTTCGGCACGACGATAAAAATCGCGGGTTCGGAAGAAGCCATGACGCGTATCGATCATGGATATGTCATGGCCTTCGCGGCATGGGGCCTCGCGGCTGGTGCAAAACGCTTCGCCTATCTCTCCGCCGCCAACGCGAATGCCGGCTCATCGGTTTTCTACGCGCGACTGAAAGGCCAAACGGAGGAGGCGCTCAAGGCCCTCGGTTTTGCTGACTTGAGCATTTTTCGCCCGAGCATGATCATCGCCCAGAGGGACAACCGAAGATGGGCAGAGTCGCTGCTGTTCCCCCTGCTCCCCATTCTGGACAAACTCATGATCGGGGCATTCACCCAATACAGGTCCATCCCGGTAGAGACGCTCGCCAAGGCTATTGCGGCTTTCAGCACGCAGTCAGGGAGTGGCTATCAAACCCACTATTGGCAGGATATGCAGCAGGCCGGGCGTGACAGGAAACAGGTCTTGCATTAGCAGTACATGTTTCAGGCACAACCAGAAATGAAAAAGCCCCAGCACTTACGTGCTAGGGCTTGCCAATTCTGGCTCCTCGACCTGGGCTCGAACCAGGGACCTACGGATTAACAGTCCGGCGCTCTACCAACTGAGCTATCGAGGAACAAGCCTCAGATTATAGCGTGGTTTTTGCCGATTTCTCAAGCGCCGATGCAATCACGCATCTTGATTTGTCATCGGTATTGAGAGATGCGCGTATGTCGCAATGCCACGACAAAACGACATCAAGAGCAGAAGTTTGTAACAGGGCAAGGCCCACAACTGCTCGCATGCCAACCCCAGCCTCATGTAAGGGAAATTCCTACACGGTAATTAGGCAAACGCTGACTTAAGTTTGTCGAATTGACAATTTACATTGGATTCGTATCGCGTTCCAAACCTTCCTTTTTAACCGGGATTCACTGCCATGATGAACCAAATTAGCCCCTTAAACCCTGCCATTTCCCTGTTTCAGCGCTTGCAAAGCCGCAAGTCGCCGGTATCCATGCTGATGCCTCCCAGCATGACGGAGGAAACGCTGCCGTTTACTGTCCGGGTGGTCAGCAGCACGGAAGACCTTAACAAGGCCGTTGCAATACGGCATGCAGCCTATGCACGACACCTGCCTGAATTTGCGGAAACGCTTAAAAACCCCGAGCCCTACGATTTTGATGACGGCGTTGCAATTCTGCTGGCGGAGTCAAAACTGGATGGTTCAGCATTGGGCAGCATGCGAATTCAGACCAACCTGTATGCACCACTGGATCTGGAGGATACCGTCAGTCTGCCTAACTGGCTCCAAGGGCGATCACTTGCGGAGGCCAGCAGGCTGGGCGTGACACAGGACCGGGTTGGAAGGATGGTCAAAACTGTATTGTTCAAAGCGTTTTTTGACTATTGTGAACAACAGCGTGTGGATTACATGGTGATCACAGCCCGCTCCCCTGTTGACCGTCAGTATGAAAGACTGATGTTTGATGACGTTTATCCTGATTTGGGATATGTGCCGCTCAAGCATGTTGCCAATCTTCCGCACAGAATCATGTCTTTTGAAGTGGCAACAGCAGAAACTCGTTGGGCTGCGGCTCAGCACCCACTTTTCAACTTCATCTTCCGCACACACCACCCTGATATTGATGTCACAAAATCTGCACTGCGTGTAGAGCGCCGGAATGTGTTGGGCACATCCTTGCCGCAGGCAACTGCAGCTGTTTGCTGAATTAGCCCAGGACAATGGGCATCAGTGCACATTGTCCTTGCCCACCCTGGGAAACAGATCCACCTGGACTCTGCCCTCTTCTGTCTGGCCCAGCGTCTGGACGAACCGGGCCAATTCATCATCCAGGATGAAACTGGCGGCTGAAACTGCATTGAGCAAATCCGCTGGTACTTGAGGCCTGGCCACCACGAACCCCTGTACATAATCAACGCCAATCTCTGCCAGCGTCTGGACAGTCGCGTTGTCTTCGGCCCACTCGGCCACAGTCTTCATGCCCAGGTTTCTGGCCAGGCTGACCATGGCTTCGACAATCGCGATATTGGCTGGGTGCTTGTTCATGTTCACGATAAAGCTGCCATCGATCTTGAGCAGGTCGGCGGGCAGGTCCTTCAGGTAGGAAAACGAGGTATAGCCTGCGCCGAAATCGTCCAGCGCCACTTTGGCCCCATAGCTGCGCACCTTGTCGATGAAGCGTCGCGTGTTTTGCAGGTCGTGCAGTGCCACACTCTCGGTAATCTCCAGGCACAAGCGTTTGGCCAGTGGCTTGTGGGTCTCCAGCATGTTCACCACCTCTTCGATAAACCTCTCATCATTGAGCGAGGCACCACTGAGGTTGATACAGACAAAATTAATATGCGCCAGACGCGCCTGGTTCCTGTAGAGCCAGTCAAGAGTTGTGGACAGCACCCAGCGGTCTATCGCCCCCATCCGCCCACTGTTCTCACCGGCAGAAATCAGGCGCGGAGTGGGAATCACCCCCCCCTTGCCATCGTGCATTCGCAACAAGACCTCAAAATCCAGAGAATCATGGGGCGCCGTCAATGACATGATCGGCTGCATCTCGATATAGAGGCCATCCAGACCTACCTGCGTCGAAAAGCGCTCGATCAGGTTCAATTCAGCTTCATGCTCAAGAAACACATCGGCGTTTCGCTCATAGACCACGAGTCCATCGTGCGAACTCCGCTTGGCTTCGTGGCAAGCCCGATCCGCTGCTGACACCGCATCCTTGATGCGCATGTCGGGGCCAACGTCGATCAGGCCCATGGAGCCTCGCAAATGAAATGCACGTTCACCTACCCGGAATGGCTCCCCAGACAGATCCGAGATGATGCCCTGGCAAATCAAGGTGGCCAGGGCAATCTTGGTATTGGGCATGACGATGAGGAACTCATCGCCACCAACGCGACCAATTTTGAGGTCCCCAGAAAGCAAGCTGTTTACACGGGCACACACCTGTTGCAGCACCAGATCACCGGTACTGTGACCAAACAAATCATTGATCAGCTTGAAGCGGTCAAGGTCCAGATAGGCCAATGCCAGCGGTTTTCCTCTGGCGAGCTCCTGCATGGCATGGTCAAGAATATTCTCGATACCGCGCCGGTTCAGCACCTTGGTCAAGGGATCGTTGTTGGCAAGGAAATTCAGGTTCTCGGTCGCACGGGACTTCTCCGTCACGTCCTGTAATGAGCCCTCGATACGGTCGTTCGACAAGGTGGCTTTCACGAGATAACGACGGGCCCCCCCCTGAAGCTGACGACTGCCGATGATCTCGAGCTCACCATCCTGCTGACTGTTCACCAATTGATGCAGGCGCGTCCATGCACCCTCGACAAAATACTGCTGCCAGCTGTTGCGCCCCACGTCCAGCACATTGACTCCGAGCATGGCGATCAGCGCAGGGTTCGCACTCACGAATCGTCCCTGCATGTTCAGGGTAAACAGGCCGATGGGCATGGCATCGTAGGTGTGGCGCAATTCGGCCTGGGCCTGGAGTCTTTGCTGATGCTCCAGCCGAATCTGTGCAGCAATGGCCAGCGCGGCCAACAAGCTGGAGGAGAGTGCTGCTGAAACGCTGTTGATGGTCCCTATCAGGCCTTTGAAGCCCAAAGCAGCAGCCAGCACCTCATACAAACTGGCAAACAGCGTGATGGAAATGGATGCGCCGTACCAGATAGCCACCCCTGACCGGGTGTCTATGAGAATCCTGGTCAAGGACGTGATGAGGATGATCACCCCTACACTGGTTCCCACCCAAATCATCGGCAAAAAATAAGCGTAAGGCAAGAAAATCGAAGCCAGCAGCAATGGCAGGCAAGTCCATTGCGCAATCCTCACCCAGGATACATAGCCCAGCCGAACCAGATCCTCCCTGAACAAGGTTTTGAACAAGGTGATCGTGATCAGGTAATAGAAGCCAATCGTGATGGGCCGCGCATAAAGCAGCCACTCCGAAGGTATCGTCCGGCCAAGCCATTGGAAATCCCAGCCCGCAGACAAGGCGGCCATCCGCAAATTGACAATCAACCAGACGGAGAACAGCAGATACATGCTGTTGTGATTGATCAGTGCTGTAATAAGTATGAACAGCGAGAGCACGATCAGTCCACCATCCAGCAATCCTGCATTTCGGTTGAACACTTGCGTAGCCGCCTGCAACTCCACGCTGCTCCATTGCTGTACGGACATGCGTGCAGGCCCAAGAAACCCGCCGCGACAAACCACCTGTTGCTCGGACACGGTATTCTTCAAAGCCAGAGCAAAGCCGGCTTTCAATCGCGAAATATCGCCGTCTGCCCCACTCAGGTTGCCCTTGCCCAATACCTGAAGGGTTTTGCGGTCCCAGCATGTGAGGTCCACCGCGTGCCGTGATGGAAACTCCACGACCTGAGCTTCGCCTGTTTCAACCGGAATTGTCTGAAAGCTGAACCATACCGGCAAGGTGGACAATTTCGTGTCGAAATAGGACACGGGCGGCTGGGATGCAATCTGAGCAACCGCCTGCAGAGGCTCCCGCCAGGCATCGGTCTGGGCGATCACGCGGAAACTGACCGCCTTGGCCTCGGTCACGGGATACTGCGAGGGCCATGCCAACAAGGTAATCAGGGAAGCAAAGCCGATGAGCAACGGAAGTGCGAAAGTCGACAATCCGTAGAGCAGCCAATCCAGTCCTTCGTGGATGAAATGAATTCTGGATCTGGATGAAACTGATTTTTTGGTCATTAACACCGGGCGCTAAAGACGGGCCGGCACAAGCTACGACATTCGCCTTGACCAAATGTCGTACGCTGCTTGTTCTGTGCTTTTCCCATCGACTTATTGATCAAACGCATTGCTTGCGAAAGACCTGCAGCACTATAGCCCCTTTCCAGAGGGTCAGTGAGTAGAGCGTTGTTTCACAGCTGCAGTTGTGACAGCTTTCCGGGGCGCCCCGAATACTTCACCCTGGCATCCAGTTCTTCAAGCTGAACCCTGACTGCCCGGTTACCGTAGACGGTCGTTCTGAGCCAGTCACGTTCGGCCTGCAACAAAGTGGCGTCGGTTAACAGGGTATGCCAAACCTTCTGCTCCGCATTCCAGCGGTAGGCACGTGCCTTGAGCGCATCCTTGGATTCGAAGGGGGCACCGGTAGCCTGGAGTCGGTAGACCGGACCCTGTGCATCAGTCAGGAGGCGGCTCAGGCCCGTGCGGGCTGATACAGGCAAAGTAGCAGTCAGCACAGCCAGCAAGGCATGGCAATCGACCTCGGCACGGTGAGCGTCATAAAACCAGCCCATATCCATGGCCAGGTATTCCAGCTTGGAAGAGCCGTGCCCCTCCGAGCGCCAGTCGATCTCTGCAAACGAACAGCCCCACGACACATCCTTGAAGCCCGGCAACCGGGCCTCCACAAAGGGGCGGTCAAATGCAGCATTGTGGGCAATCACCAGGTCAGCGCCGTTCAGTATCGTCGCAATGCGCTGCTCGTCGAGATGCTGCCCCTTGACCATCTGGTTGCTGATACCCGTGATGGCTTCAATCTCGCTGGAGATCGGCATGCCGGGATCTTCCAGACCGTCATACACCTGCACTTCACCGCAAGGCAGGCCGGTTGCGCGGTCCACGCTGACGCGCAGCATGGCCAGTTCGATGATCTTGTCCTGCGCCTGATTGAGGCCCGTGGTTTCCGTATCCAGCACGATCACGCTGACCACGTCGCCCTGGGGCACATGGTCGAAATGCTGCCGAGGAACCAGCCGGCGCAGCACCCGGTAATCGGGATGCTGCTCCAGTACACGAGCCATCTCCTCGGGTGTGGCCGCAGCAGTTGACACCTTGCCGCGTTTTGTTGGGGGCTTGGTGGCAGGACTTGCCGGTACGGTTGCACCGGCAAAGCCGAAGTCGAGTTGTTCGATGGTCACGGGTACACCCTGGAAATGCCCCGGACAGGGGTCTGGGCGAATGAAAACTGATGCATGTTCCAAGCTTAACGCACTCGTACCCTGCAGAGGGTTCGCCGACGGATCAAATCGATGAAGTATATTTTCGGGCACCCGCCCCTCTGCAAGCTCATCAGCCATGAAACTCAAAATCCTTGTCGGCACCATGACCCATGCCGCCGACCATGTAGCGCAGGCCATTCAGATGGACTGCGTCGACCTGGTCAGCGAGATCGAGGTTCAGCTGATGGATGGGCTGGACATCGGGGTATTTGATGAAGACACACTCTTTCTCATCTGCTGCTCCACCTATGGCACCGGTGACGTGCCTGACAATGCGCGCGCGCTTTATGACTCGCTGGACAGCCACCCCAGGTACCTGGGCCAGGTACGCTACGGCGTGATCGCCCTGGGCGACAGTAACTATCCGCAGACTTTCTGCCACGGAGGAAAACAGTTCGATGAACGACTGCAGGGGCTTGGTGCACAGCGCATAGGGGAAATCTGGTGCCACGATGCCAGCAGTGACATCCAGCCAGAAACCGGAGGCACGGCCTGGTGCCGCGAGTGGCT
Source organism: Gammaproteobacteria bacterium (assembly GCA_018815325.1). GTDB lineage: Bacteria > Pseudomonadota > Gammaproteobacteria > Burkholderiales > Burkholderiaceae_C > JAHIYE01. The sequence goes on from JAHIYE010000013.1 coordinate 23,943, forward strand.
CGCACTGGCGCTTGCATCGAATGCCAACCCGGCCTGAATGCTGCGGTGTAGTCGCGGAGTTGAACTACCGCCGCATGAATTCAGGCTGCGGCCTGATGTAGCTTTGTCCCGGAAAACCGACGCATGCAGCACTTGCCATCCTGCTTGCCGCTGTACATGGCAATGTCGGCCAGCTTGAGCAACTCAAAAGCGTCGTTGCTGTCGGTAGGCGCAAGTGCATAACCGATGGTCAAACCAACCTTGACCTTGATATCGCCCAGGGAAAACGGCGAACCGAAAGCACCGAGCAGCTTGAGCCCCAGTTCATGGGCTTGCACTGGGCTGCCGAGTCCACCTGCCACCACCACGAACTCATCCCCACCCAGGCGAGCCACCACATCACCCTGCCGCACATGGCCCTGCAAGCGACTGGTCACGGCCACCAGCAGATCGTCACCCACATCATGGCCATACTGATCATTAACGGGTTTGAAACCATCCAGGTCGAGCATGTACACCGCGAGCAGCTGATCGTCGCTGACGTTGACCAGTGAGCGCCCCAGCGCATCACCCAAACCCCGGCGATTGAGCAAGCCCGTGAGTGGATCGGTATGAGCCAGCGAACGCATCGCGTCCCGCTCCTGGTTGGCCACCATGGCCGCAAGACGGGAGGCCTTGGTGCGCAGACCCAGCACGTGCAGGAACAGCAGCATGTCCACCGTGGAGCCAAACTGGAAGGCATGCAGCGACCAGAAATTCATCTGCACCCAGCCCTGTATCACCCCGATCACCACGGCGGTACAGCCAAAGTAAATCAGCCAGGCCAGCAGCAAGGTGCGGCCCAACTGGTCGCCCAAGCGTGCCAGTCGAACGGCGCGCTGTATTCCCATGAAAGCCGGCGTGAGGCCCAGGATGCTCACAATGGCCGTGATCATTTGAGTATTCAGTATGTCCAGCATGTAGGCCAGCGCGATCAAGCCACTGAGAGCTGCACCCGCGCGCATGACCCGCAGGAAAGGACTGTGCGGCGCATGGCCACTCAGTATCTGCCCAATGAACAGAAAGGAGCCGGCAGTCGCCATCAGGGCTGACAAACCGCCCGCATGCACTTCAAACCATGTACTGCCGGGCCAGAGATACTGCCCACCCAGACCGAAAAAATGCAGCGTAAACAGCAGGCTGCCAGTAGTCATCAAGGCGTACTGGATGAAAAGTGGCTCGCGCAGGCTGACCCACTGTGCCAGGCTGTACAGAATCAGACACAAGGCGAGCCCTGCCAGAACACCTTGCAGCATCTGTTCGTTCACGGCATGCCTGAGCAGCGCCGAGAACTTGTGAAACTGGATAGGCAGGATCATGGCGCCTTGTGTCTGCACCCGTATGAGCAACTCGTAACGCTGTCCGGGTATCAGGTCCAGCGCGTGCGCGTGGGAGCGGCTGAGGAGATCTTTTTCAGCTCGAGGGTGCAGGCTTCCAAGCAAAGCATGATCGATGACTCGCCCGTCACTCACAAGATACACATCGATGCGATTGAGATCGTGGTGATCGAGCTCAAGAATCCAGCGTCCATCTGACGCCGCATCGACCGCCAGCGGAATATGCAACCACATGGCTTCGCGTCGCACACCGAGCGTGCCACTTGTGGGTGGTGGCGCCACGAAACGATCAGCTCGCGCCAGAACGTCCTCGATACTGAGCTGATGGACTGGATCAGGCAGGATGGTGACCGCCGGCCAAACCTCCACACTGCGCTGTTCATCCTGCAGCACGATGGGTGCAACCGGCACCGCTGCGGCATGGCTCCAGCCTGCTGCTCCCGCAAGGAACAGCAGACACTGCAATCCCTTACGCCAGAACACGCGACTCAAGGAAAACCTGATCGACTTGGCGCTTGCACGAAACATGGAGTGGAACTGGGTGAGGCATTGCCTGTAACAAATTGTTGCGCAGAGAATTTTACCCCTATGCCTTAAAGGGCCGGGCTGGGTAGAACCGGCACAGGCTCTACCCCTGGCAGCCATCACTCAGTTGACACCTCACGCCTTAGCTGTGCCGCTGAACCAGCGAACCCGCGTGGTGAGCCTGGACTCCAGGCTGGCCAGCCAACGCGGCGCATGCGGGTCCGTGCTCCAACTGTCCATCATCTGTCCAGCCTGCTCAAGCAGCCCCTCAGGCAACTTGAGCGGACGGGTCTGGTCCATCAGGATGCGGGCCATGAAGTGATAGCCCAGCACTCGGGTCAGCATGCGTGAGATGGAAAAATTCGGCCAAATCGGGCGCACCAGGCGATCTACCCGTCTGGCCGTGCCCAGCAGCAGCACAAACAAGAGCCGTGACAACCAGGGCACCTGGACCTTGAGCCCCAGATCTCCCATGATGTGCGCACCACAGAGATCAGCCGTCATGAGACGCGGGAACGGCCGCACCACCCCCCAGGGAATCACCTGTTCCATCGTCTGCATGAGTGCCTCGCTCAAGCCTGGACGCGGATCAGGTTCAAGCTGCTGAGCGCGTCCCCCTGCCTGCAGCTGCGCCAGCAGCAGCGCGCTGTCCTCCATGGTGTGCACCATGAGGGACGACTCAATCCCCAGCACATGGCCCACTACATTCCAGGCATGCAGATAGGCCTCTTCATCGTCATGCCTGAGGCCAATGCCCAGCCGGCGCAGGCTGCGCAGGAACACATAGCTGAAAGTGAGCAGGGTATAGGCCAGCTGCGACTGGTTGCAGGGCAGTCCATCGCGCGCCAGATTCCAGCCCCCTGCATAAAAGGTCTGGTGCATGTTTTGCGTGCCCTCCCATAAGGGCAGTGCTGGCACATTCCCGGGCCCTGCCAAAGCAGCCTGCGGACTTCCGCGCAGTATCAGGTTGCGGATGGTGGCATGGATCAGCCGCACCTTGAGTACTTGGGCAACGCCGCCCCCCTCCTCACGCGTCAGGCCGCCGCGCATCATCACCGGGAAAATCATCGCCGCCGTAGCGCGGATGCGGTACTCGGTATGCGCCTCAAGCTGGCCCGAGGCGTGCAGCACGCTCGACAGGTCAGGAATCACATAGCACTCAGGCAAGCTTGCGCAGAACAGCAGGATGCAGGACAGCGCCCCGTGCTCCATGAATATCTGCTCGGCCCGCAGCAGCTTGGCGGGCTCGGCCCAGGCCGGCAGTTGCCGCCCCGCCTGCACATAATCATTCAGCGCCTGTGCCAGCACCGGATCCACGCCCGGCCCCGGGGCAGCACTCAGGCTGGCATTGTCCGTCCAGCGCGACAGCATCTGGGTGATCGCCGCAAGGCGTTGCCAATGTTCATCCTGACCGGCGGCGGCCTCTGCAGGCCAGGGGCCCAGCATGCGCGCCATCGTGTCATCGGCCAGTGGGTCAGCCTGCCGCTGCATGGCGGCCAGCAAGTTCGGTGGCAGCAGCGCTTTCGGCTCGTCTGGGGTCTTCATGCCTGCCCGCCCGACGAGGTTGCAGCTGCCTCATGTGCACGCCAGCGCTGGAAGCCTGCAAGGGCACAGAGCAAGGGGATGCCCATCGCGAACAACGCAATGGTGCGTGTCTCGACCGGTGAGCCCCGCAGCATCTGGAACACCATGCTGGAGGCGTAAATGGCCAGCGGCAGCAGTGCGTGACCCCGCATGAACGGTCCCGCGGGCAGTGGCAGCACACGCCGCACAGACAAGCGGAACCCCATCACGATCACGAAGGACACCAGCATCCAGCCAGCAAAACCCTGCACGGTCTCGCCAAACCAGGCTCCGTCGGTTTTCACCATGATCCAAGCCTTAAGCGTGTAGACCATATAGGGATCGGCACCCAGGTCATATGCCGTCACGATCATCGCCGCCAGCGATGACAACACAAACGCATTGCCCAACCCGGGCGCACCATCCACCGCCGACTGCCAGACGATTAGATTACTGATGACATAACCCACATAGGTCAGCACAAACCACATCAGGGGGATGATCACGGGCACATCACCCAGGCGGTAACCCAACACCCCGGTATAGCGGTAATCACCAAAAAACCAGCCATGAGAGGCCCCCATCTGCTCCGCAAACCAGCCCACACACACCGCCACCAGCACAAACTTCAACGCCGCGCGCGTGCCCAGCAGATGCGTGGCACTGGCCCAGCAGCAAGCAAACATCAGCACACTGGTCACGGTCAGCGCAAGGGTCGTGTCGTCGTAGTACCGCCGAGCCAGCGCCATGACACTGGCAGCCAGCAGCACATAGGTCAGCAGGGGAAGACGGGAGAAGTGGCTTGTGGTCAATGGCATATCTGGTAGACATGCTGTTCAGGCATGTCCTCAGGAAAAATATTAACGAAACCGGCGCAGTTTATAAGATCAGGAATTGGGGGATACCCACCACCACCGGTGCCAAGCTCAGAGCAGTGGGCGCAACTCATGTGCAGCATCCTGCAGCAGGGGCAGCAGTTCCTTGCGCAAGGCCTCGGCGCGCTGGCGCATCGAGGCGACAACATTCAGCGCAGCCACCGTCCTGCCCTGCAGGTTGCGCAGCGGCACGGCAAGCGCATGAATGCCCATCTCGTGCTCCTCGCTCGCCAGGCAATAGTCATCTGCCCTGACCTGTTCAATGGCGCCGCGAAAACCCTTGCGCTCCACCGTGGTGTGGGGGGTCAGTCGGGGCAACGGGTAGTGTTTGAGCCATTGCGTGAGTTCAGCGTTCGTCATGGCCGCCAGCAACACCCGTCCGGTGGACGTGGCATGCGCCTGCAGGCGTGCGCCGAGGTGAAGACCGTAGGCCATGATGGGCGTGACTTCGCTCATGCCGGCGCTGCGACCAATGATGACGACTTCAGCGCCATCGAGGATGACAGCCGAAAAGGCACCCTGGGTTTGCGCTGCCAGCCGGTTGAGCGTGGGCTGCACCACGCGTGGCATGCGCGCAGAAGCGAGATAGCTGCCCGACAGGCGCAGCACCTTGGGAGACAGCCAGAAATAGCTGCCGTCTGTTTCCAGATAACCCAGTGCGCATAGCGTGAGCAGGTGTCTGCGGGCCGCAGCCCGCGTGATACCCGCACGTTGCGCAGCCAGCGTGGCGTTGAGACGCTGTCGCTCGGTGTCAAAACTCTCCAGCACGGCCATGCCTTTGGCCATGCCGGCGATGAAGTCCGCTTTGGCTACTTCCATAGGCTATTTCTCAATGAGTCGCAATGATGCAATTGCGCGATTATCGCGCAATTATTTCCATATTCGCACAATACTGAGCCACGTGGTCTGGCAACTTGCCAGGCAAAGGCATAACCTTGATTCCGTTCAAGCCATAGAAGAACCAAGAGGAAACACACCATGCGTACACAAGTCGCCATCATCGGCGCAGGACCATCCGGCCTGCTTTTGGGCCAACTGCTTCACAAAAACGGGATCGATGCCGTCATCCTGGAACGCAAGAGTGGCGACTATGTGCTGAGCCGTATCCGCGCCGGCATTCTGGAGCAGGTCTGCATTGACCTGATGGATGAAGCTGGCGTGGGCGAACGCATGCACAAGGAAGGGCTGGTCCATGGCGGCTTCGATATGCTGTTCAAGGGCGAGCGCCACCGCATCGACATGAACAAGCTCACCGGTGGCAAGAACGTCATGGTCTACGGCCAGACCGAACTCACGCGCGACCTGATGGACGCACGCGCCGCAGCCGGCCTGGCCACGGTGTACGAGGCAGACAACGTGACCGTGCACGACTTCGACTCGGCCAGGCCCCGGGTCCGCTACGAAAAGGACGGGACGACACACGAGATCGAGTGTGACTTCATCGCTGGCTGCGATGGTTTTCACGGTGTGTGCCGGGCCAGTGTGCCTCAAGGCGCGATCACCGAATACGAGAAGATCTATCCCTTTGGCTGGCTGGGCCTGATGTCCGACACACCGCCTGTGCATGAGGAACTCATTTACGTCAACAGCACGCGCGGCTTTGCCCTGTGCTCGCAGCGCAGCCACACTCGCAGCCGCTACTACCTGCAGGTGCCCCTGTCCGACAAGGTGGAGGACTGGTCGGATGAGGCATTCTGGCAAGAACTGCGTCTGCGCCTGGACCCCGAAGCCCGGGAAAAGCTGGTCACCGGCCCCTCCATCGAGAAAAGCATTGCACCGCTGCGCAGCTTCGTAGCCGAGCCCATGCGTTTTGGCCGCATGTTCCTGGCGGGGGATGCCGCACACATCGTGCCGCCCACCGGCGCCAAAGGCCTGAACCTGGCCGCCACCGATGTGAAGTACCTCTCAAGCGCCATCATCGAGTTCTACAGGGAAAAGAGCGAAGCAGGTATCGACCACTACTCAGACCGCTGCCTGCGCCGCATCTGGAAAGGCGAGCGTTTCTCGTGGTGGTTCACCAGTCTGATGCACCGTTTTCCAGATGATGGAGAAATTGCCCAGAAGCTGCAGGAAGCCGAGCTTGACTACATCGTGCACTCCGAAACCGGTGCGCGTTCAGTCGCCGAGAACTACGTGGGTTTGCCCTTGAATTTCGGCGAGTGAATGAGCTCAGCCCGCCGGACATTCGGCGGCGCATCATGGAACTGCGGGCGACCTTGTCGCCCGTTTTTCATGCGGCATCTGGTTTTTGCGGTAAATTGATGCTGTTTTTGGCCGCTGGCCCTTGCAGAATCTCCGCAGTAAGCTATCAAATATATAGCAATGAACCCTCAAACTTCCAAGCCCCTTCAGCCACTTAAAGGCGTACGCGTGCTCAGCCTGAGCCTCAACTTGCCTGGCCCTGCCGCCCTCATGCGCTGCCGTCAGCTGGGTGCCACCTGCATCAAGCTTGAACCGCCGGCGGGTGATCCCATGGCCTTGTACAAGCGCTCGGCCTACGAAGCCTTGCATGACGGTGTGCGGGTTGCGCTAGCCGACCTCAAGACCGACAAAGGCCAGAAAGCCCTGCATCGTGAGCTTGCCAAAGCAGATGTACTGCTCACCTCGTTTCGCCCTTCCGCCCTCCGCAAGCTCGGGCTGGATTGGAAGGTTTTGCACAGGCAATACCCTGCGCTGAGCCAGGTTGCCATCGTTGGTGCGCCGGGCGCCGGGGCAGAAGAGCCGGGTCATGACCTCACCTACATGGCCGGCAACGACCTCATTACCGGACTCAACTTGCCGCCCACCTTGTATGCCGACATGGGGGGCTCCGTCCTCGCCTCCGAAGCCGTGCTGCAGGCCTTGCTGCATCAGCGCAGCAAGGGCAAGGGTGTTTTTCTCGAGGTGGCGCTGTCTGAGGCCGCGGCCTGGCTGGCCCTGCCGCGCAGTTGGGGGTTGACCACGCCTGGCGCCGCTGTCGGTGGCGGACATGCAGGTTACCGTGTTTACCCCTGCAAGGATGGCCGCGTTGCTGTGGCTGCGCTGGAGCCACATTTTGCGGCAGCGTTGTGCACTGCCGCAAACTTGCAGTTCTCAGGCATGCGCATGATGTTTGCTGCAGCCACGCATCAGGCGATCGCGGCCTGGCTGCTCACGCAAACCCGCAAGTCGCTGGAGAAACTGGCCGCAGACAAAGACATCCCGCTGCACTCGCTCGGCAAGTCCTGAACACCTCGCGTTTGTGGTTTGTTTGCGGTGCTGGCGATGCGCACTGGAAAACTGTATTCCAGTTGCGTACGTCCTCTTCTTGCTTGACATCACAAACGACCAATCGTCAAATGTGTGCGGGTGGGTTGTGCCGAACCGGCAATTACCTGCTCTGGGAAGCAGCTTGCAGGGCAAGCCATCACACAAGCACATAAGCACATAAGAGGAGACAACCGATGAACGCCACCACTTCGGCCCGCGTGCGCAATCTTTGCCGCATAAGCCTATTGTCAGTAACCTTGAGTCTTTCAGTTGCAGCCACCCAGGCCGCGGACCCGCCCAAAAAAGAAGAAGTTCCGTTCTGGGCCATAGGCATGCCCAAGAACGATACCGCCAGCAAAATGGCGCCAATCCCCTCGTTTCCAATTCCCACCGCCGCCGACAAGCTGCCTGTGAACAAGATCAAGCTGCCGCCCGGCTTCAAGGCAGAGGTGTGGGCCAGTGGCATCCTCGACGCGCGTGGACTTCGCCAGGGCGACAAGGGCACGGTATTCGTGAGCTCGCTCTTCGTCGCGGGCAAGATCTACGCCGTGCAGGACAAGGGGGGCAAGCGAGAGGTCAAGACCATCGCCGAAAAGCTCTTCCTGCCCAACGGCATCGAGTTCCACAAGGGCTCACTCTATGTAGCCACCCCCAAGGACATCACGCGCTACGACAACATCGAAGCCAACCTGGACAGTCCGCCCAAACCCGTCATGGTGTATGACAAGCTGCCCGGGCAGGTGCCGCACGGCTGGAAGTTCATCAAGATCGGCCCCGATAACAAGCTCTACTACAACGTGGGTGCGCCCTGCAACATCTGTGATCCCGGTGAAGGCTTCGCCAAGATCTACCGCATGAATCTGGATGGCAGCGGTGTAGAAGTGGTGGCGAATGGTGTGCGCAACACAGTGGGCTTTGACTTCGACCCCAAGGATGGCAGTCTCTGGTACACCAACAATGGTCGCGACTGGCTGTCCGAAGACCTGCCCAACGACTCCCTGAACCACGTCACCAAGATCGGCCAGGACTTCGGCTTTCCCTATTGCCACCAGGGCGACTTTGCCGACCCTGATTTTGGCTGGGGCAAGAACTGCAAGGACTACACCCAGCCCGCCCTGCTAACCGGCGCACACGCCGGCACGCTGGGCATGCGCTTTTACACCGGCAAGATGTTTCCCAAGGAATACAAGGGGGCTATCTTCATGGCACGCCATGGTCCCTGGAACCGCACCAAGAAGTACGCGGCCGACATTGTCGTGGCCTGGCCTGATGGCAAAGGTGGCATCGCGAAGATGAAGCCCTTCATGACCGGGCTGGTCGAGAACAACGAGTACCTGGGCCGCCCCGTTGATGTGCTGGTGCTCAAAGATGGCTCGATGCTGGTCTCTGACGACCACAACGGCGCCATCTACCGCATCAGCTACAAAGGCAAGTGAGTTTGCAACGCTTGACCAGCCAGGTCACGGTGGCGCTTGCCGTCGCGACCTGGCTGTTTTCTGCCGGGCCTGTCTTGGCCCAGTCCAGGCCGTCCCTCCAGGATCGCTTTGCCACCTGTCTGGCTTGTCATGGTGAGGGGGGGCGCAGTACACAGCCGCTGATCCCCTCACTGGCAGGTCAACCCTCGTTCTACGCCATCACGCAGCTTTTTCTGTTTCGCGAAGGCCGGCGTGACAATGAAGCCATGACAGCGGTGGCCAAAGGCATGACGGATGATGAGCTGCGAGGCTTCTCGGAACTGATCGGCCAATTGCCGCCACCTCCCCGGCCCGTTGCCAGTGTGGTGGATGCGCAGCGCATGGCACGTGGCGCCGAACTGGCGCAGCAACACCGATGCGTGTCCTGCCATGGCGCCGATTTTGCCGGTGGTAAACAGGTGGCCCGGCTGGCTCACCAGCGCGAAGACTATCTGGTTCAGACACTCAACGCATTTCGTGCCGGCAAACGCATTGGCTATACCCAGGCCATGAATGAAGCACTTGCAGGCGTATCGGCTGAAGATGTGCAAAACCTGGCGCATTACCTGGCCAATGTGCCAAGCGCCAAAGCGCAATGACCCGACGCAAGAGCCCCGAACCCCGCAGTACCCAGACCTTGCTGCCTTTGCTCTTGATACTGGCCTGGCTCGCCTTGGTGGGATGGGGTGTTGCAGCCGGTCGCCTGCCCTGGCCCACACTGCTGGCGGCCCTGCTGCTCAATCTCGTCACGTTTTTGATGTACTGGCTCGACAAGAACGCGGCACAACGGGGTCGATGGCGCACCAGGGAGAGCACGCTGCACATGCTGAGCCTGTCAGGCGGCTGGCCCGGGGCATGGTGTGCGCAGCAACGCCTGCGGCACAAAACACGCAAGCCGAGCTTTAGAACAGGCTATTGGTTCACCGTCATCCTGCACTTCGTCTTGCTTGCGAGTTGGGTCTTCAGCTTGTCGATTCAGGCCAGGCTGCTGAAGCCATAGCGCAGATAAGCGCTGCAGGGCTGGCGGCTCAACGACGCTTGCGCTGTGCCGGTGCCGGCGGTTTGGCGCCAGGTTTGGCTGCTCCGTTGTCGCGTGGTGGCAGACCCGTGTGCTGCGTCAGCATGCGGCCCCTGCTGACAGGAACGGCCTTGCCCACCGGGGTGGATGTCGAATTCTTGCGCCGCGCGCTGCTGTAGTTGCCGTCAGTCAAGGGCTGATACGTCGGGATCAGGTGGTGCTTGCCGTTGCCAATCAGGTCGGCGCGCCCCATGTTCTTGAGCGCTTCGCGCAATAGCGGCCAGTTGTTGGCATCGTGGTAGCGCAGGAACGCCTTGTGCAGCCTGCGGCGGCGTTCACCGCGCACGATGTCCACCGTCTCGCTTTCGCGCGTGATCTTGCGCAGCGGGTTCTTGTTGCTGTGGTACATGGCCGTCGCGGTGGCCATGGGCGAGGGATAGAAGGTCTGCACCTGATCGGCCCGAAAGCCGTTCTTCTTGAGCCACAGCGCCAGGTTCATCATGTCTTCGTCGCTGGTGCCCGGGTGGGCCGCAATGAAGTAGGGAATCAGGTACTGCTTCTTGCCTGCTTCGGCACTGAACTTCTCGAACATCTGCTTGAACTTGTCATAGCTGCCGATGCCGGGCTTCATCATCTTGGACAGCGGGCCGCCCTCGGTGTGCTCAGGCGCAATCTTCAGGTAGCCACCCACATGGTGGGTCACGAGCTCCTTCACGTACTCGGGCGACTGCACGGCCAGGTCGTAGCGCAGGCCGGAGCCGATCAGGATCTTCTTGACCCCCTTGAGCGCACGGGCCCGGCGGTACATATGGATCAATGCACTATGGTCGGTGTTGAGATTCGAGCAGATGCCGGGGTACACGCACGAAGGTTTGCGACAGGCCGCCTCGATCTCGGGCGACTTGCAGCCGATGCGGTACATATTGGCCGTGGGGCCACCCAGGTCGGAGATGGTGCCGGTAAAGCCCTTGACCGTGTCGCGAATCGCCTCGACCTCGCGGATCACTGAATCCTCCGAGCGGCTCTGGATGATGCGGCCTTCGTGCTCGGTGATCGAACAGAAGGTGCAGCCACCAAAGCAGCCGCGCATGATGTTGACCGAGAAACGGATCATCTCCCAGGCCGGGATCTTGGTGGCGCCATCATGGCTGCCACTCTTGTCGGCATAGGCCGGGTGCGGGCTACGGGCATACGGCAGGTCGAACACATGGTCCATCTCGGCCGTGGTCAGCGGAATCGGGGGCGGGTTGATCCAGACATCGCGCGCCGTCGCACCTTCACCATGGGCCTGCACCAGCGCGCGAGCATTGCCGGGGTTGGTCTCGAGGTGCAGCACGCGGTTGGCGTGCGCGTAGAGCACCGGGTCAGCCCGCACCTGTTCGTAGGATGGCAGACGGATCACAGAGCGATCACGTGGCGGCACCTTGAGCTTGCCTTTGAGTGCCGGATTGGGCATGAAGGTCAGCGGCGCAATCGCGGGGTTGGCAGCAACTGCTGCACCCGCAACGACACCAGCAGCCTGCGCTTCAGCAGCCACGGCATTGGCGGCCTCTTCCTTGCTGCATGTCGCGCCCTGCCCTGCGGCCTGCTCGGAGGTCGTCATGTAGGGGTTGACGTGCGCCTCGACCCGGCCCGGCTCGTCCACACTGGTGGAGGTGATCTCGAACCAGCCCTTGCCGGTTTCATCATCGCTGCGCCGTACAAAAGCCGTGCCACGTACATCGGTGATGTGTTTGACCGGCTCCTTGGCCGCCAGTCGGTGGGCGATCTCGACAATCGCTCGCTCGGCATTGCCGTACAGCAGCAGATCGCATTTGGCATCCACCACGATGGAGCGGCGCACCTTGTCGGACCAGTAGTCGTAATGCGCGATGCGACGCAGCGAGCCTTCGATACCGCCCAGCACAATGGGCACGTCGTTGAAAGCCTCGCGACAGCGCTGGCTGTAGACAATGGCCGCACGGTCGGGCCGCTTGCCGCCCACGTCGCCAGGTGTGTAGGCGTCGTCACTGCGAATCTTGCGGTCCGCCGTGTAGCGGTTGATCATGGAGTCCATGTTGCCCGCGGTCACGCCGAAGAACAGATTGGGCTTGCCCAGCGCCTTGAACGGATCGGCACTTTGCCAGTCTGGCTGGGCGATGATACCGACCCTAAAACCCTGGGCCTCCAGCATGCGGCCGATCACCGCCATGCCAAAACTCGGGTGATCAACATAAGCATCGCCCGTGACGATGATGATGTCGCAACTGTCCCAACCCAGTGCGTCCATCTCAGCCCGGTTCATGGGCAGGAATTTGGACGTGCCGAAGCGGGCTGCCCAGTACTTGCGGTAACTGGTCAGCGGCTTGGCGGCGCGCGCAAAAAAGGAGACGTCAACAGGGGCGTTCATGGCAACTTCGGGATAACCGTGAAGTTTAAGGTTTTATCCATGTCTTCGCTCACGCAAGGGTAATGTGAGCAGGCCGGGCACATCCTGCCTTGCCCTGACGGCCCACTCAGGCGTTCAGGATGGGGAACTCAGCCCAAAAGGTGCTGCCCTGCCCTGGCTCGCTGTGGAAACCCATGCGCCCCCCCATGGCCTCGACGAGGCGGCGCGAGATGATGAGACCGATACCTGTTCCCTCCACGGCACCGCGCTCCTTGCCTAGCCGGTCAAAGGCCGTGAACAGGCGTTTTTGCATTTCCGGCGGAATGCCCTGGCCGCTGTCGGACACGGACAGGCGAAGCACGCCATCATGCGCATCCAGTGATAGCCGCACCGTTCCCTGCGCACGGTTGTATTTGATCGCGTTGGTAAGCAGGTTGATCATCACCTGGCTCAGGCGCGCGCTGTCCGCGTAGATCGTCACCTGCTCTGGCACCTCCGTGACCGGAATGAGTGCAATACCATGCTGATCGGCGGCAGGCCTGACCATGCTCATGCAGTCATGCAGTAGCGCCTGCAGATCAACCGGCCCGGGTGAGAGGCTGATCTTGCCTGCGTCAATGCGAGCCAGGTCAATGAGGTCGTTCACCAGGTCCAGCAGATGACGGCCGGCCAGCTCCACCTCCTTGACCTGTTCCTTCGCCTCTTGCGTCAGGGAATCGTCGAGTTCCAGCAACTGCGCATAGCCCAGCACCGCATTGAGCGGCGTTCTGAGCTCGTGACTCATGCTGGCCAGAAACTCGCTCTTGCTTTTACTGGCGGCCTCTGCGACTTCCTTGGCCTTAATCAGATCCACCGTCTGCTCAATGACCATCTGCTGCAGATTGTCACGGTGGCGCTGCAGTTCGTGTTCAGTCTGCAGATGCTCGGCGATTGAACGCTCCAGTTGAAAGCGCATCTGGTCGCTCACCATGAGTACAAAGCCGATGTTCAGCAGCAGAAACACCAGGGCATAACTCATCAGGTACAAGGTCTGGATCGGGATCGCATCGAACAGGCTTCTGCCATTTGCCAGCACAAACAAGTGAAAGAACAGATAGAACGCAATCACCGCAGTGTGCACAAGTAGCGCCCCCAGGATGAGCCGCGCCGACAGGATGGAGCCACCGTGCTTCCAGACCAGCCAGGCCATGCTCAAGAACAGAATGGCCGGAAGAATGGTGGTCACTGTGCGGAAAACACCGATATTCGGATCGAAATAACCAACCCACATCAGCACCGGCGTCGCCGCCACAAGCAGCAGCCCCCAGAGCCGGATTTTCACCACGAGACCCAGCAGCTTGCGCAAGCTCTGGTGCATAAACATCAGGCCACCGAGCAACAGGAGGTTCGCTACCGGCAAGCACAGGAAATCAGACAGCTTGCCACGGGAAGCAATCAGCAGTGCCGCGACAAAAGCCATCGTCGTGCCGACGGCCCAGCCCGACAGGCCCTTGATCGATGGCGGAAAACTCTGCCGCAGCAGGAAGACCACGGCCGTCATCAGCATGCCCATGATGGCCGCCAGAATCAGGATAGAGCGCAAATCGATATTGAGCATGACGTGTCGGTACTTGGCTGCAAGCGTAACCTAATTTCATGCCCAATCAGCAATTGCCAGGACACGACTTTTGCCGCTACGATGGTACAAAGATGTCAGCAACAGCCGCCACGCAGCCCATCTGAGCCATGACGAGCCCCCTGCGGCCCCCCATGCCAGAACCCAGGCGCCCTACCTAAGCATTCGCCACCCTATGGACAAACCCTACTCCCCCTCCAGCGAACGCAACCGCACTCCGATTCTGACCGTCCTGCAGCAGCATCTGACCCGGCGGCTCAACCTGCTTGAAATCGGCAGCGGTACCGGCCAGCATGCGGTGTACTTCGCTGCTGCCATGCCGCACCTGCGCTGGCAGACATCGGATGTGGCACAAAACCTGCCCGGCATCCAGCAGTGGCTGGATGAAGCCGCCCTGTCCAACACCCCGGCGCCACTGGCGCTCGACGTGAGCCTGCCACTGGCAGCCGAGGTACTGCAGACCCGCTACGATGCCGTCTATACCGCCAACACCCTGCACATCATGAGCTGGGAGGAGGTGCAACACCTGTTTGCCGCCCTGCCCATGCTGTTGACGGAAAACGCCTTGCTCATCATCTACGGCCCTTTCAACTACAAGGGCAAGTTCACGAGCGAAAGCAATGCGCAGTTCGATGCCTCCTTGCGCAGCACCCAGCCGCATCGTGGCATTCGCGACTTTGAAGCCGTTGAGGCATTGGCCCTGACCGCGGGACTGCGCCTGCTGGAAGACGTCTCCATGCCGGCCAACAACCGCTGCCTGATCTGGAGAAAAATGAGCGTCGGCGAAGCACTCGGGGCTCGCGTGGTGCGACCCGATGCCGAGCCGCCAGGCGCAACAGCCGCCTGAGTGCCTTCGAGCTACTCGCCGCGCAAAATCATCTGCCCGCGTATCTCGCCCGCCGGATGGGCAGCCGTATGGATGCTCGCATACCATTTGCCCGCCAGCAGGTCGGCCGCCTGCTCAGGCGTCAGGGTGGCACGGCCTTCCACGTCAGTGGCGGGCAGACTCCCAAACGACAGCACGGCCGGTGCGTTGCGGCCTATGGTGGCTGGTCCATGAAAATGTCCGCTGCGCGTGCCGCTGCTCAGCCCATTGAAGTTCACGCGCCAGCGAAATAGCAGCGTGTTCCTGTCAAGCATTGCCAGCACACGGCCGGTAGCCTGGGTGGCAACAGGCGGTACCTGGTTGGCGCCTGTCATCTGGCTGCTGAATGCCGCCAGGTGCGCGTCCGGATCGATGGTGCTGCAGCCCGCCGCCAGCAAGCCTGCCGTCAGCGCGAGCAAGGCAGCACGGCGGGCGGCTCCGCACGGGCCCGGGAAGTTGGTTTTTTTCAGTTGCATGCAGCCATTGTCACGGCTACAAGGCTGCAGGCACCATCAGGCGCCTGCTTCAAATGAAAAAGGAGGTAACAAAATCATGGCACGGGATGCTTAGGGCGCGCCCTGCACCAGCGCGATACGCCGGTGTACGCGTGCGGCCTCGGTGGCATCGCCACCCTGCTCGGCCAGCTTGGCCTGCACGCCCAGCCACGCGAGCAGCGGACGTCGCCAGCCCTGGGCAGAGGCTGTCTCAACCGCCTGCGCCACCACGGCGGGGCTGGCACGGGCAGCCTGCAGCAGTACGCCAGCGGCCACCAGCCGGGCCAGTGGATCACCGGCCTCCGGCAAGGTACTGGCGCCGCGTGCCACGCCTTGCTGTGGGGGAGGCAAGAGCGCCGCATCCTGCACTGGCAGGCGGCCAGCCAGGTAGTCGCCATAGGCGCGCTCCGTAGCTGGCGCATCTGCCCGCAAGCTCTCAAAACCTGCACAAGGTTCAAGCACCAGGCTCGCCACGCGCGCTGCACAGCGCGTGAGCTCGGCCCGGGCCAGCAAATCGGCGCGGCCGGTACGGGCCAGCTCGGCGCGGGCGCGCTCGAACTCCCGGACAGCAACCCTGTCGTTGCCCGACAGATAGGCATCGGTTGCGCGCTCCAGACTGCCCTTGGCATTCATCTGCCAGTCCGGCGCTGGGGGCGTGCTGCTGCAGGCAGCCAGCAGCATGGCAGACAGCAACGCCAGCCCAGCGGCAGAAAGTGATAGATAGCAGCGGCGCATCATGGCAACTTGATCTCCGTGTCGCGTGCAAACGGCCACTTGCGGTTGATCTCGTTGACCAGACTGTCCACCTTGCGCAGGCTGGCTTCCACGTCGGCACGCAGTGCGCCCAGGTCTGTCGTAGCCTCGCGCGTGTTGGCGCCAATGGCCTGCGCCTCCACCAGCACAGCGTCCACTTTCTTCAGGCTGCTGCGCGCATCGGCCAGCAAGCCGTTGAGCTGCTGCACCGTGACCTGGCTATTGCTCACCACGCCAGTGGGACCAAAGACCTGGGTGTCGGCCTTGGCCACCAACCCATCGGCCTTCAATACCAGACCGTCCACCCGGGCCAGCAAGGCATTGGCGCGGTCCAGCGCGGTCACGATCTTTTTGGCGTCGGCCTCATTGCCCATCACCACGCCCAGCGCTCCCTGCGGGCCCTTGAGCTTGTCGGTCACGGCCTGCAGGTTGGCCAGTGTGCTGCGCAGCGGAGCGTCTTCGGCCGTCATGGCGTTGAGGTTTTTAACCACATCGCGTACCGAAGCCAGCAGCAGCGGGATTTCGGCCGATGCATCCCCCTGCAGCAATGTACGGACCGCCCCGTCTTCCAGCGGCGTGTCGGTCAGCATGCCCGAGTAGGCACGAAGGCGGGTACTCCCCACCAGGCTGCGCTCCATCGTGAACACGCTGGACTTGCGCAGCCACCGGGCATCCTCCTTCGGCACGTCCACCAGAATACGCGCCTTGCCGTCATCGGCCAGCTCAATGCGGTGTACCCGACCGATCGGAAAGCCGGCGAAGGTCATGTCCATGCCTACCGAGATGCCTTCGGAATGGTCGGCCATCAGCACCAGGCGCTGGGTTTTCTCGAAGGCACCGCGCGCATACAGCAGGTACAAGGCCGAGCCAACCACCAGCACCAGCATGAAAACCAGCAGCAGCGCGGCCTTGACCTCCAGGTTCTTGACCGGGCTGGGCACGTCTGGCGGCATGGTTTTAGGCTCTTTGGGTTGGGTCATGGGAAGCTCAATAATAGTTGCCCACCAGCGAAGCCACCTCCACCAGCAGCAACACGGCAAACATGCGGATCAGGCCCTGCAGTTCCACACTGGCCCGGGACAACTGATTGGGCAGGTCCTGCAGCGAAATGCCTGTTGGGATGAGCGACACTGCCATGCTGAAGAACAGCGTCTTGAGCATAAAAATCAGGGTCACGGCGGGGTTGAAAATATGCCCCACGATGCGGGTGTAGATGACGAAGGCCGAGGTGGTGAAACCATACACCGTGATGTAAGCCAGCACGAGCGACACCACACAGCTGACCGCAGCCAGCGTAAGCACGGCAAACATGCCGGCCATCACCGTGGGCAGCAGTTCGTGGGCCACCGGGTCCAGCCCGCGTTGCCGCAGGGCTTCGAACCCTCCACGCGTACGCAGCTTGTACAACTCGGAGCCGCGCGGAATGCTGTACTGGATGGCGACAAACAGCGCCGCGGTGAGCGGAATCAGCTCCAGCACCAGCACGCGCACCACCATCTCCAGTGCATATTGCGACAGGCCATAGCCCAGTGCGGTGACCACCACAATCCGGATCAGCACCAGACTGACAAGCGACGTGAGCACGGTGAACCACAGCAGATTGGGCGCCGTGGCCAGGTAGATGTGTCGCATCAGGCTGGCCCGGCTCTTGGCCTGGTAGCTTGCAGGCGACAGCACCAGCACCAGAATCTCGGCCCCGAACATGAAGATGAGCCACCATCCCGTGAGCCAGCGCAGCGTGGCCTGCCCCATCTCGCGCAGCGTGGATTTGAGGGAAACAATCGGGTTCATGAAAGCATGATACTTGGCGCAGGTGTGATGCCGTGAAGAAATTCAAACTGGGCAGTTCATCACAATTTGCTACATATTTAATAGCTATCTGCGCATATTCAATGTGGTCTAGAGGCTGATTTCGTCATAAAAATGGTGCCCCGACCCTGCACACACCGACAGCCGGCGAGCCTCCGGCAGCATTCCACCCCAGCCAGGCCGAAATCTTTACATTACTTTTGACTTATGTCATGTTGTTTTGACCTGGACGCGACACACTGCCCGCTGGCTTGGCAATTTGGATGACCAGGCCCGCCCATGCAAAGGAACGCACCATGACCCGCTTCGCCATTCGACCTCTCAACACAGCCATCCTGCTGCTCGGCGCGCTCGCCGGAGCCGGCGCCATGGCCGCCGACCCCGTTACCGACGCCATGCAACAGGCCTATGGCCCTTACCGTGTAGCCCTCTTCCGGACCAACAGCAACGCCCAGGAGGAGTCGCAGCAGGCCATCAGCCAGGCAAAAAAAAGCTGGGACAGTCTGAGCACGCAGTTTGGCACCAAGCCACCCGCTCCCTATGACCGCGATGCCAAATTTGCCGCCTCGCTGGCCCAGGTCTCCAGCGTTTATGCCAAGGCTGCCGAGCAGATAGGCGCCAACCAGCTCACAGCCGCCCACGAAACGCTGGAGCAGGCCCGCGACATCATGGCCGAGCTTCGCCATCGCAATCAGGTGATCGTCTACAGCGACCACATGAATGCCTACCACGCCGAGATGGAGCTCATGCTGGGCCATGGCCCTGAACTGCTGGGCAAACCTGGTGGACTGCAACAAGTCACCGCCTCCGCGGGTGCCCTGAACTACCTCGCCAAAAAACTTACCAGCGAAGCGCCAGCCACCTATGCGAAGAACGAGGAGTTCGTGGGCCTGGTCACGGCCACGGACAAATCCGTCAACGATTTGCTGGCCGCCTTGTATGCGCAGGATGCCAGCGCCGCCAAAGCGGCCATCGGCAAACTGAAGATGCCTTACAGCAAGCTGTTCCTGAAATTCGGTTAATCGGCGAACACGTCCCATTTGCTCCGAGGCCCCCGTCAACTTAAGCGCCAGTTAAGTATCGGCTCCAATAATTTGCCGGAGTATTCAGCATGAGAAAGCGAGGAACCATCATGTCAAACGACAGCCCCATGATTCCATCCCAGCCCGACGCTGACAGCCGGAATCCGGAGCGCATCATCCCGCAACTGGTGGGGCAGGTCTATGAGGCCGCTCCGCCCAACGAGCGCAGCCGCCTGCTGGAGCAACTGCTGCCGCCACTGGGCGTACTCTCCCTCGTGGCCATTGCCGACGGGATTTTTGCCAAAGTCCGGTTCAGGGGCGGCTGGCCCGAGCTGCACGTAAGGCTGGAAGATGCCCAGAACGTGCAGGCCAGTGACGTCATCACCCTTGTCGATCATGTCCAGCAGATCAGCGTGCAGGCCGTGGATGGGCTGGCGCAGTTGCTGGCAGCCTCTCCGGTGCTGGCCGGGTCTGCGGCGGCGGCCTTGCTGATAACCTTGCTCATGCAGCGCGCCCAGCGTCGCCGGGCCAGTGACAACGCAGCCGACTGATTGAGCTGCAGGCACTGGGTTGGCCCCATCCGGTTGCTGTGATTTTCGAACGCCCGCTTCCCTGGCAGGGTCTATTTTGTTGGTGCAAATGAAGCCGGTCGCATAATGGGTTCGATGCGGGGCCTGCTCCCGCATGGGTTTTGTGCGCTCCCGCTGGCGACTGCAACCCACCGAAAGCACCCCTTGGTCCGACTTCAATTTTCGATCGAGCTGGATTACGAGATAGAGCCACCTGGCTGCGATTTCATCTTCAGCATCCATGCCGCCCAAACCCGGCACCAGACTGTGGTGGGGGAGTCGCTGTCGATCAGCCAGAACCTGCCACCCAACCTGTACACCGACCCGGTCACGCACACCCGCTTTCTGCGGCTCAAGGCGTTTTCCGGACCACTGCGGGTGCGCTATCAGGCCACGGTCGACATTGACCACTACACCGCCCAGCCCAAACAGCTCGGTGAGGTGGCTGTAGCCAACCTGCCCGGGCCCGTACTGCCGTATATCTATCCCAGCCGATATTGCCAGTCAGACCGGCTGCACCGGCTCGCGGTCAAGGAGTTTGGTCATCTCTGGCAAGGCTACAGCCGGGTGCAGGCCATACGCGACTGGGTGCTGAACCGCGTTACCTTCCGCTCCAACTCCTCCACGGGCAACACCAGTGCAGTGGATACGCTGGTGGAAGAAGTAGGCGTGTGCCGTGACTTTGCCCACCTGATGATTGCGCTGTGCCGCGCGGTCAACATACCGGCCCGCTTTGCTACTGGCATTGACTTTGGTGCTGACCCCGTGCTGGGGCCAACCGATTTTCATGCCTATGTGGAGGTGTACCTGGGTGACCGCTGGTACATGTTCGACCCCTCAGGCGTGGCCATTCCCATGGGATTTGTGCGCTTTGGCACCGGGCGCGATGCGGCCGATTCGGCCTTTGCCACCATGTTCGGTGGCGTCGTGGGCGCCGCCCCGGTGATCAATATCCAGGCCATCCCCAATGGCCAGGGTGTGCTGGTGCTGCCGCAACACGTGCCTTATGCGCTGTCCACTGACGGACAGTTTGAACAGTAGCTCTCAACGGCCTGGAGTGGTCAGGCTCTTGATCCAGTCACCGCTGCTGATCCGGGGCTTGCCCTGCGCATAGGCCGGATTGACCTCATACACGAGACAGTCGATTTGGCGCAAAACTTGATGCTTGATATGGCGCTCATCCAGCGTCACCCGCACCTGCTGCTTGCGGTACTCACCCAACTGCTCAGGCAGCACCTCTTCGATCTCGTCCAGCACACGCTCCAGCGCCGGCTCGATTGCATAGACCTCCCCCAGCACTTCACCGCCCCGACCCAGCATTACGCCCGGGTAAGACCCCAGGTGGTACATCACCCCGGTGATCGTGCCCATCCCCACAAAGCATGGCGCAGGCGCCAGACGATTGATATCCCGCACGTCTCCACGGCGCAGCGTGCCATAGACAAGTACATGACGCGCTGATTCATCGACTGCGGTAGTGCGTAGAGCTTCTGGCATGGACAACCTGGACATTCAAACGCCCAGTCTACTGAAAAGCACAGCCCCCAACCGCCGAACTGCGACCTTGGCATGTGCAAGCTGCCTGACGCATGCCGCCAATCAGGCCTGATCCGAAACTCCATTACATTAGCGCCTGCTGATAAACAAGGAAACCGAACCGTGAAAAGACTTCTCCCCCTGCTCTGCATCGCCTTGTCCTGCTCCACATTGAACGCCTGGGCCGACAACAAGGCTGCTGCTGTCGATGAAATGGCCGGCTACCTGGATTTTGTGGATTACGGCGGCGCCACCATCTTCCCCGAGCAGATCCCCAAGAGCGAATACCCCAGGATGATGGTCATCGACGCGCGGGACGCCGGCCAGTTTGAAAAGGAACACATCCCGGGCGCCGTCAACATCGAATGGCGCCAGGTGCTGGCCAGGAGCAGCCAGATTCCGAAGGACAAGCCCGTCCTCCTCTACTGCAATACCGGCTCATTGTCTGCACAGGCCGGCTTCGCCCTGCGTGTGGCGGGCTGGGAAAACGTGAAGATTCTGCAGGGCGGCTTTGCCGAGTGGAAAGCCAAGGGCGGGCTGGATGCCAATGCCAAGGCAGGTGGCGCACAGCCATCCCATTAAGAAGAATGCCCTGACCCGCCCGACAACCAGACTCTGGATGACACATCCAGGGCCTGATGTCCATTCTGGCGCTTGCTAACCCTGGCGTGGAATCGCGTAGGTGCCCACCACATGGGCCACGGGCTCTTCAATACCTTCGGAATACAGCGACACCTCGCCCACCGCCAGGGTCTTGCCCACTTTCATGAGTTTGCAGACGCCGAGGATGGCCCGGTCTGCCGAAGGCTTGCGCATGAAGTTGATGTTCAGGCTGGTGGTGACCGTCAGTGGCACGATGCCGATTTCACCGAGGATGGCCACATACAGCGCCACATCGGCAACGGTCATGAGCACGGGGCCGGACACCGTGCCGCCTGGGCGCAGTTCGTGAACGCCAATCGGGTGCCGCACCGTGGCTGATTTGCCGCCCACAGCTTCCACGGTGCATTTGTTCTGGGGAAATTCCTTAGCCAGGAATGCACTGATCTCTGCCTTGCTTGTCATGTCTGCCTATCCTCTTAGCTTGTTGTTTCTGTTTTTTGAGCTCAAAGCACTGTGCAATACCAGCGCCATCACAGCGCCCAAGATAGCATAGGCCATGTCTTTCTGCGCGTCCCACACGTCGCCCTGCGTCAGCGCATCGGCGCAGACGGCGGCCGGGTTTTTGCAATACGCCGCCATGCTGAACCACTCCAGGATTTCATAGCCTGCACCAATGCTGGCAATGAACAGGAAAGCGATCAGGTAGCTCAGTTTTCTGGAGACACCCTGGTGGTAAAAAATCTCGAAGAACGGCACAAACACCATCAGGCCAAACAGCATGTGCACCACTTGGTCATAGTAGTTGCGGTGCCAGCCAAACCAGTCTGAAAACCACTTGAAATACGCCATGCGGTCGTAGGTGGTGTGTGCGCCAAACAGATGCAGGACGACGAAGGCCGTCAGCGTGAGGTAGCTGCCGTTGCTGAAGCGGTAGCGCCGGTCCAGCCACAGCACCACGGGGAACACCGTGACCACCAGAATGTTCTCCAGCGCCCAGATACCGGGATCCACCGGGTTGATGGCGAGCGCCACCCAGATGAGGAAGAAGATGGCGGTTAGGGATTTTTTGAACATTAGCGCCTGCCTTCAGCGGAGCAGCACGTTAGCGACTGCATCTGCTGGAAGGCATTGTCAGGCGAATTCTCTTTCCACTACTTCAATAAGTAACGCCAGCATGTAGGATTACCACATTCCCTCAAGATCGCCCGCTCATCTTCTGGGTTGTACAAGTATTGCGTACCCTTTGGCACACTGTAATTGTGCATGGTGTACCCACCTGGAAGTTCTGGTGCAACAAAACCAATTGGGGCTTCGTCGACATCTTTTTCAGTCACTCCTTCGATCCAACCCTGTTGCTTTAAATATGCGACCTCGTGTGAAGAAAGGCCTCCAGCCTTTATTGGATTCAAATTTGGATTGAGCCTACCCATGTTTTTCATATCATTTCCTCTTTTTTCATGATTTCGTCAAGCAGTCGGCGGCTTGACAACGCCTAACGAATAAAGGGAACCTCCCCATCCCGAACTAGCCGCGTATTGTGGCCATCGGCAGCTTGTTGCCACGACGGGAAGTTCGAATTTTCATCAACTCACTCAAATGAACTAGTTCCCTGTTTCTCTCCCAGCCAAGGGCAACTGCATCCCGCCTCAATCAAGCCTTTTTCCTGGCCGCTTTAGGCTTTGGTTTCTTTCGCGCAGCAGGTTTCCGCAACTCCTTCTCAGTCTGGCTGACGACCTGCTTCACCGCCAGAAAGCTGTCGGGGCTCACCGAGATGGAATCGATGCCATGCGCGACCAGGAAGCGCGCAAACTCGGGGTGGTCGCTGGGGGCTTGGCCGCAAATGCCGGTGTGCCGGCCACTCTTTTGTGCCTTGGCGAGCAACTGGCTGATCGACGAGGTCACAGCCTCGTCCTGCTCGTTGAACAGCTCGCTCAGCCTGCCGCTGTCGCGGTCCACGCCGAGTGTCAGCTGGGTGAGGTCGTTTGAGCCAATGGAGAAGCCATCAAAGCGCTCGGCAAACTTCTCTGCCAGCAGCACATTGGCCGGTATCTCCGCCATCACGTAGACCTCCAGCCCCTTTTTGCCACGCTTCAGCCCATTCGCCGCCAACTCGTCCAACACCTTGTCGGCCTCGCCCAGCGTCCTGCAAAACGGAATCATGATGATGATGTTGGTCAGGCCAATCACCTCGCGCGCTTGGCGTACGGCGCGGCACTCCAGCGCAAAACCCTCGCGGTAGCCTTCGCTGTAATAGCGGCTCGCGCCGCGCCAGCCAAGCATGGGGTTCTCCTCCTTCGGCTCGAAGGCGGCGCCGCCAATCAGCTGCGCATACTCGTTGGTCTTGAAGTCGCTCATGCGCACGATCACCGGCTTGGGGTAATGGGCCGCGGCGATGCGCGCCATGCCGTGTGCCAGCGTGTCAACAAAATATTGCGTCTTGTCTTCATAGGCAGCGGTCAGCTCGTCGATGGCGCGGCGCGCCTTCTTGTCCTTGAGGCTCTCATAGTGCACCAGCGCCATCGGGTGGATCTTGATCAGGTTACTGATGATGAACTCCATGCGCGCCAGCCCCACACCATCACTGGGCAGGCGCCACCAGCGAAAGGCCGCCGAGGGATTGCCCAGGTTCACCATGATGCGGGTGTTCGTCTTGGGGATATCGTCCAGGTCAATGTCCCGCACCTCGAAGTCGAGGATGCCCTCATACACATGGCCCGCATCACCTTCCGCGCAAGACACGGTCACGTCCATGCCATTCTTGAGCAGCTGGGTAGCATTGCCGGCACCCACGATGGCCGTCAGGCCCAACTCACGACTGACGATGGCCGCATGGCTGGTGCGCCCGCCATGGTCGGTCACGATGGCGGAGGCTTTTTTCATGATGGGCACCCAGTCCGGGTCCGTCATCCGGGTCACCAGGATCGCGCCGTCCACAAACTGGTCTATCTCGGCGGGGCTCCCCAGGCGGCAGACCTTGCCCGATGAGATGGAGTCGCCCACGGCCAGCCCGGTCACCAGCCGACTGCCCTTTTGCTTCAGGCTGTAGGTCTTGAGCGTGCCCGCCTCCCTGCGCGACTGCACGGTCTCTGGCCGCGCCTGCACGATGAAGAGCTCGCCGCTCTCGCCGTCCTTGGCCCATTCCATGTCCATCGGCTGGCCGTAGTGCGCTTCGATCATGGTGGCCCAGCGGGCCAACTGCAGCACTTCATCGTCGCTCAGCACAAAAGACGCGCGCTCCTGCTTGCTCGTTTTGACGAGCCTGGAGGTGGCATTGCTGCCCTTCGCATAAATCATCTTCTGGGCCTTGCCGCCCAGCGTTTTTTCTACGATGGGTATAAGCGAGGCCTTGTTCAGCAGCGGCTTGAACACCTGGTATTCATCCGGCTCCACCATGCCCTGCACCACCGTCTCGCCCAGGCCCCAGGCACTGTTGATGAGCACGCTCCGCGGAAAACCAGACTCGGTGTCGATCGAGAACATGACGCCCGAGCCCGCCTTGTCGGAGCGCACCATGGCCTGCACGCCAATGGACAGCGCTACCTGCATATGGTCGAAGCCGTGGTTGTTGCGGTAGACAATCGCCCGGTCGGTGAACAGCGAGGCATAGCATTTTTTGCAGGCCTGTAGCAGGGCCTTGTCGCCGCTGATGTTCAAAAAGGTTTCCAGCTGCCCCGCAAAGCTCGCCTCCGGCAGGTCTTCCGCCGTGGCGCTGCTGCGCACCGCCACGCTGCTCACCTTGTGCCCGGTGTGCTCGGCCATCTCACGGTAGGAGCGGGTGATGACCTCGGCCAGAGGCGCGGGCATGTCGGCCTCCAGAATCATCTTGCGCACCGCCTTGCCCACCTTGGCCAGGTTCTTCCCCGTCTTGTCGAGTTCCTTGAGCTTGGCACTCATGCGCGCCTTCAAGTCGTTCGCCTCAAGAAACTCCCAGTAGGCATGCGCCGTGGTGGCAAAGCCGCCCGGCACATTGATGCCGGAGACGCGCAGCTTGCTGATCATCTCCCCCAGCGAGGAGTTCTTGCCGCCGACGATGGCCGTATCCGCACGCCTCAAGTCAGAAAACCAGCGAACCAGGGGTTGGGTTTTAGCTTGGGCTTTAGGTTTTGATTTGGTCATGAGATGCGCTTTCCTTTAGTCGTGTGGCCAGGAGAGCTTGCGAAGCAATGAGAGAGAACGCAGACTGGCCCGATGCGGCCATCTTCAATCAAATCCCCACTACGGCTTTGATTTGCATCAACTTGGGGGATTTCTCAAGCGCCGTGCAGGGATGTCGTTCTGGCGCCTGCTAGCAGACCTCATCCTGTCAGGCGTAAGCCCTTTGCAGAAGCCTCAATCAGCTTGGCCAGTCGGCTCTGCCGGGTCTCGGTCCGCTTGGCGCTGACGATGCGCCACACGGCCACATGCCGGTAGCCGGGCGGCTGCACCTCGAAGAACTTCCACGCCAGCTTGTTCTTGTGAAACAAGGCCAGCTCCGTGGGCTCCAGCGTTGCCGTCTCGGCCTGTTCATAAGCGTAGATGCGTGACTTCACCTCCTTGCGATACGCAAAGGCCTTCAGCCCGGCCTCCGTCATGCGCCCTGCCTGCTCCAGCACCCGCACACGCTCGATGTTGACTGCACTCCAAGTGGAGCTGGGCTTGCGTGGCGTGAAGCGGATCTTGTACGCCTGCTCGTCAATGCTCGTACGTACGCCATCGATCCAGCCATGACACAGCGCCTCGTCCACCGACTCCGGCCAGCTCATGCTCGGCCGTCCCGTGCCGCGCTTGTAGAAACCGACGATCATCTCCGTCGTCTGGGTGGCATGCTGCTGCAGCCAGGCTCGAAATTCGGCTGGTGTTTCAAAAAAGCTTGGCGTTCCGGGCGTTGTCATTGCGTGGCTTTGAGAATGCACGTTGCAACAATGATGTCATGCTGCCGCAGGTAATGTGCGCGCCAAAACCGAATCCAGCCTGCGCACAGGGTTAGACCACAAATTTTCAGTCAGCATGGCTTTTTGTTGTATATCAATACTGCGGGCATCGAATGGGAATTGGTTTTTTCCTTGTACCCACGCTGAACCAGGGCAGAGATTTTTTCCTTCAGTTCTGAATATGCAACAGCTTCCGAATCGTAAGGACCGATATTAATAATCTCGAATTCGCCAACTTTAACTTGCATATAGCTTGTGTAGACCGCTCTGTAATTCTTAACTGGATCTGTTGATCGAATGTTCTTGATGAGGCCTGATGACCTGTAAACATTCTCTTTCTTGTCAATGTATCCACCAGTCATCGCGGGGCCAAAGTCAACATAGGCTGAATAGGCGCACTGGGCACTGACAGCAGTGGAAAAAAATACCAGCAAGACTGAGACTCCAGCGGCATAGATACTCATGAAACCTCCTATGGTCTAACAAATGCGTGCCGTAAAACCTGCAGTTTGGTCTTGCGGATACAGATTAATTGTGGACAATAAATCTTCCCTGGAACTGACTTGCCATATTGAACTTTGGCAAGTGCATCGTTCTTCTGCATTGCTATCAGTCAATGCCAGCCACCAGAATGCTCTAGAGATAAAGCATCAAATTGGCACCCAGCCCTTCATTTATAAGCACAAACAGCTATAAATTCAATAGCAACAGAAGATTCAGCCGCCCAGCGGCCCTACTTCGCCCCCAGCCCCATCGCCCGGGTGATCACCTCTTTCATGATCTCGTTCGTGCCGCCGTAGATGCGCTGCACGCGCGCATCGGCATAGGCGCGGGTGATGGGGTACTCCCACATATAGCCGTAGCCGCCGAAGAGCTGCACGCATTCGTCCATCACCTTGCACTGCAGATCGGTACACCAGTACTTGGCCATGCTGGCGGTGGCCGTGTCCAGCTTGTCCTGCATGAGCAGCTCGGTGCATTTGTCCACGAACACGCGGGCCACCTGCACCTCGGTCTGCAGCTCGGCCAGGGTGAAGCGGGTGTTCTGGAAGCTGGCTACGGGCTGGCCGAAAACCTTGCGTTCTTTCACATAAGTCACGGTCCAGTCGATCGCTGCCTGCGCGGCGGCGATGGCGCCGATGGCGATCTGCATGCGCTCCCAGGGCAGTTGCTCCATCAGGCAGATGAAGCCCTTGTTCTCGTAGGCCTCGCCGCCCAGCAGGTTTTCGGCAGGCACCTTCACATTGTCAAAAAACAGCTCTGAGGTGTCCTGCGCCTTCATGCCCAGCTTCTTGAGACGCTTGCCTTTCTCGAAGCCTGGCATGCCGCGCTCCACCAGCAGCAGGCTGGTGCCCTTGCCGCCAGCCGCGGGGTTGGTCTTGGCCACCACTACCACCAGGTCGGCATGCCAGCCGTTGGTGATGAAGGTCTTGCTGCCATTGAGGAGGTAGCTGCCATCTGACTGCTTGATGGCGGTGCTCTTCACGCCCTGCAGGTCACTGCCCGCAGCGGGCTCGCTCATGGCGATGGCGCCCACCATCTCGCCGCTAGCCAACTTGGGCAAGTACTTCTGCTTCTGCGCCTCGGTGCCGTAGTGCAGGATGTAGGGCGCGACGATTTCGCTGTGCAGGCTGTAGCCGATGCCGCTGAAGCCGGCAGCGTTCAGCTCCTCGATCTGCGCGACCGAATACAGCTTGTCGGCCCCGGCACCACCGTATTCCTCGGGCATGGACATGCACAGAAAGCCGTTTTCCCCGGCCTTGCGCCAGACCTCGCGGTCCACATAGCCCCGCTCTTCCCAGGCTTCGTGGTGGGGCGCGATCTCCTTCTCCATGAAGCGGCGAAAACTGTCACGAAAGGCTTCGTGGTCTGAGCTAAAGAGTGTGCGTTCGATCATGGTGTCACCTGTAGGACGGGAGAGAAGGTATTGCTGGAGAGCAGGCTATTTTTACAGAGCATCTGCTTGGTGAAAAGAATATACTGTAACGCTGATTCCGAGGAGCAACCCATGACCGAAGCATTTGTGTACGACGCCATCCGCACGCCCCGTGGCAAGGGCAAGAAAGACGGCAGCCTGTATGAGGTGAAACCCGTCAACCTGCTGGCCGGCGTGCTGACCGAGTTGCAGCGCCGCAATGACTTTGACACCGCGCAGGTGGACGACGTGGTGATGGGTGTGGTGTCCCCCGTGGGCGACCAGGGCGCGGTGATTGCCAAGGTGGCGGCACTCAAGGCAGGCTGGGACTTTCGCGCCTCGGGCGTGCAGATCAACCGCTTCTGCGCCTCGGGCCTGGAAGCCGTGAACATGGCGGCGCAAAAAGTGCGCTCGGGCTGGGAAGACCTGGTGGTGGCGGGCGGCGTGGAGAGCATGAGCCGGGTGCCGATTGGCTCGGACGGCGGCGCCTGGGCGCAGGACCCGGAGACCAACTCGGACACAGCCTTTGTGCCCCAGGGCATTGGCGCCGACCTGATTGCCACGCTGGCGGGCTTCAAACGCGAGGATGTCGATGCCTTTGCGCTGGAGAGCCAGAAGCGTGCGGCCAAGGCCCGCGAGGGCGGCTACTTTGCCGGCTCGGTGGTCCCGGTGAAGGATTTTCTGGACCAGACCATTCTGGACCACGACGAGTTCATCAAACCCCACACCACGATGGAAGGCCTGGCCTCGCTCAAACCCGCCTTCGAGCAGATGGGCGGCATGGGCTTTGACGCAGTGGCGTTGACGCGCTACCCGCAGGTGGAGCGCATCCACCATGTGCACCATGCCGGCAATTCGTCAGGCATTGTGGACGGCGCGGCGGCGATCCTGATCGGCTCCGAGGCTGCGGGCAGGACGCATGGCCTCAAACCGCGGGCCCGCATCGTGGCTGCGGCGCTCAGTGGCGCCGACCCCACCATCATGCTCACCGGCCCCATGCCGGCCACCCGCAAGGCGCTGGCCAAGGCGGGCATGACGGTGGACCAGATTGACCTGTTCGAGGTAAACGAGGCCTTTGCCGCAGTGGTGATGCGCTTCATGAAAGAGATGAACGTGCCGCACGAGAAGGTCAACGTCAATGGCGGCGCCATTGCCATGGGCCACCCACTCGGCGCCACCGGCGCGATGATCCTCAACACGCTGATCGACGAGCTACACCGCCGCAACCTGCGCTACGGCCTGGCCACGCTGTGCGTGGGCGGCGGCATGGGCATTGCAACGATTGTGGAGCGCATCTGAATGAAGACGATCAAGTACGCACTGCAGGACGGTATTGCCACCCTCACCTTTGATGAGCCGGACTCTCCCGTCAACACCATGTGCCAGCAGTGGCATGAGGACCTGACCGCAGCAGCGGCTCAGGTGCTCAAGGACAAGGAACTCATCAAGGGCATCATCCTGGCCTCGGCCAAGTCCACCTTTTTTGCCGGCGCCGACCTCAAGGCGCTGATGCGTCTGCGCGCCGAGGATGCACCACGCATCTACACCGAAGTCGAGCAGGTCAAGAAGAACTTCCGTACGCTGGAGACGCTGGGCGTGCCTGTGGTGAGCTGCCTCAACGGCACGGCGCTGGGCGGCGGCTGGGAAGTGGCGCTGGTGGGCCACCACCGCATTGCAGTGGACGACCGCAAGATCCAGTTCGGCATGCCCGAGGTGTCGCTGGGCCTGCTGCCCGGCGCCAGCGGCGTGACCAAGATGACGCGCCACCTGGGCCTGCTGGGTGCACAGCCCTACCTGGTGGAAGGCCGGCTCTTTGGCCCACGCGAGGCCTTCGAGCTGGGCCTGGTACATGAGCTGGTGCCTGATGCAGCGCAGCTGCGCGACAAAGCCATGAGCTGGATCATCGCCAACCCGGCAGCGCAACACCCTTGGGAAGCCAAGGACTACAAGATTCCCGGTGGTACGCCTGCCAACCCCAAGATCGCCGGCATGCTGGCCGTGGCCCCGGCCATGCTCAAGCAGAAGACGCGTGGCCTTTACCCGGCCCCCGAGGCCATCCTGGCCTGCATGGTGGAAGGCGCGCAGGTGGACATGCCTACCGCCTTGCGGCTGGAGAGCCGCTACCTGGCCAGGCTCATGACCGGCCCCAATGCGCGGGCCATGATCAACACCTTCTTCTTCAACATGAACGCCATCAAGGCCGGCCAGTCCCGCCCCAAGGATGTGGCGAAGTACAAGCCGGCCAAGGTGGGCCTGCTGGGTGCGGGCATGATGGGTGCGGGCATTGCCTATGTGCAGGCCAGCCGGGGCATTGCCACCGTGCTCAAGGATGTGAGCCAGGTCAAGGCCGAGGCGGGCAAGGGCTATAGCGCCAGGCTCACCCAGGCGCGTGTGGACAAGGGCCGCATGGGCCCGCATGACCAGAAGGAACTGCTGGACCGCATTCAGGCCACAGACCAGGCAGAAGACCTCAAGGGCTGCGACCTGATCATCGAGGCGGTGTTCGAAAACCGCGAGCTCAAGGCCAGGGTGACCAAAGAGGCCGAGCCCATGCTGGCAGCCGGGGGCTTCTTCGCCTCCAACACCTCCACCCTGCCGATCTCGGGACTGGCCAGGGCCAGCGCCCAGCCGGACAAATTTGTCGGCATCCACTTCTTCAGCCCGGTGGACAAGATGAAGCTGGTCGAGATCATTCGCGGCAAACAGACCGACGACGAGACCGTGGCCCGCGCCTATGACTATGTGCAGGCCATCGGCAAGATGCCGATTGTGGTGAACGACTCGCGCGGCTTCTTCACCAGCCGGGTGTTCGGCACCTTCGTGATGGAAGGCGCGGCCATGCTGGCCGAGGGCATTCCCGCTGCAGCCATTGAGAATGCGGGTGTGCAATGCGGCATGCCGGTGGGGCCGCTGGCTGTGCTGGATGAGACCTCACTGTCTTTAAGCGTGCATGTGATGGATCAGACCAGGGCCGACTTTGCGGCTGAAGGCACGCCCTACACACCCACGCAGGGCGAGCAGCTGGTGGAGCGCATGGTCAAGGAGCTCAAGCGCCCGGGCCGTGCGGGTGGTGGCGGCTTTTATGAATACCCGGCTGAGAAAGGCGTGAAAAAGTTTCTCTGGCCGCAGCTTCACACCCTGTTTGAAAAGGCCGATGCAAGCTGGAACATTGAAGACCTGAAGGACCGCCTGCTCTATCGCCAGGCGGTGGAAACCGCACGCTGCTTGAGCGAAGGCGTGCTGACCTCGGTGCACGAGGCCAACATCGGCTCCATCTTCGGCATTGGCTTCCCGGCCTGGACAGGTGGGGCCATGCAGTTCATCTACGGCATGGGGGTTGACGCCTTTGTAGCGCGTGCAGACGAACTGGCCAAACGCTTCGGCCCTGGCTTTGCGTTGAGCGAAGAGGTAAAAGCCAGCATTCGCAAGTTCCAGCCTGTATATTGATCTCTCAGTATTGCCCCTGCCCCTCAGAGCTCGTGCACCAACACCCGTAGTGGAGACGCCATGAAACAAGATCTGCCCCAAAGCCTGCGTACCGTTTTTGACGCCCAGCGCAGCGCGTTTGCCGAGGACAGCTTTCCTGATCTGTCCGGCCGGCTGGAGCGCTTGGCCCGGCTGGAAAAACTGCTGCGCGAGAACGAGGACGCTTTTGCAGAGGCGATTTCGGCCGACTTTGGCAACCGATCCAAGCATGAGACCCTGATTGCAGAAACCCTCTTCACGCTGGCCAGCATCTCGCATGTACGCAAGCATCTGAAGCGCTGGATGAAGCCGCGCCGGGTGGGGACCACATTTCACTCCCTGCCCGGCACCAGCCGCATCATCCCGCAGCCGCTGGGCGTGATTGGTATCGTCAGCCCCTGGAACTACCCGCTGCAGCTGGCGCTGGCACCGGCGGTGGCAGCCATCGCCGCGGGCAACCGGGTGCTCATCAAGCCGAGCGAGCTCACACCCAAGTTCTCTGACTTGCTGGCACGGCTCATTGCCGACTACTTCAGCGCGGATGAATGTGCTGTGGTGACCGGTGACGCCGAAGTAGCCAAGGCCTTCGTGAGCCTGCCGTTTGACCACCTGTTCTTCACGGGCTCCACCGCGGTGGGCAAGCATGTGGGCATGGCGGCTGCCGCCAACCTCACCCCCGTCACGCTGGAGCTGGGTGGCAAATCGCCAGCGATCGTGGACGCCAGCTGTGACCTGAAGGACGCTGCCGTCAAGATTGCCGCTGGCAAACTGTTCAACGCCGGTCAGACCTGCATTGCACCCGATTACGTGCTGGTGCCCGCAGCCAAGCTTGACCACTTTGTGCAGGCCTTCACCCAGGCGACGCAGAAGCTGTACCCCACGCTGGAGCACAACCCGGACTACACCAGCATCGTGAACGAGCGTCACTTCGCCCGCCTGACGGGCTTGCTGGAAGACGCACGGGCCAATGGCGCCAGCCTCAACGAAATCAACCCGGGTGCGGAGATAGCCAACCCGGCAACACGCAAGATGCGCCCGACGCTGGTGCTGGGTGCGACGCCTGCCATGCGCATCATGCAGGACGAAATCTTCGGCCCGCTGCTGCCAGTGCTCCCCTATGAGTCAGTGGACGACGCGATTGCCTTCGTCAACGCCCGGCCGCGCCCGCTGGCGCTGTACTGGTTTGGCAAGGACAGCACCCACCGCGACAAAGTACTGCATGAGACCATCTCCGGCGGCGTCACGATCAACGATGCGCTCTACCACATCGCCCAGGAAAACCTGCCGTTTGGTGGCGTGGGTGACAGCGGCAGCGGCGCCTACCATGGCGAATATGGCTTTCGCCTATTTACCAAAGAAAAGCCTGTGTTCGAGCAGTCCGCACTGTCGGGCACTGGCCTGCTCAGGCCACCGTTCGGCAAGCTCGCCAACAGCATCATCCGCACGCTCAAGCGCGTGATCTGAACGGTCACATGGCCTGTGTAAACTGCCAGCACTTTTAGCTCAAACCATCTCTCATCCATGCCTGCAATCTCCAACACCCCCTCCAACAACCCTTCACACCGTCTTGCCAGCAAAGTCAGCCTCATCACCGGCGCCGCCCAGGGTATTGGCCTGGCCACGGCCCTCAAGTTTGCACGTGAGGGCGCCATCGTCATCGTCTGCGACATCAAGCAGGCAGCGGTCGATGCCGCCGTCGCCCAGTGCCGGGCACTCGGTGCCGAAGCCGAGGGCTACGTGATGGACGTCACCCAGCGCGAGATGATTGATGCCGTGGTCGCCCAAATCAAGACAAAATTCGGCCGTATCGACGTGCTGGTGAACAACGCAGGCATCACGCAGGATGCGCGCCTGCAAAAGATGACGCTGGAACAGTTTGACCGCGTGATCGACGTCAACCTGCGTGGCGTCTTCCACTGCGCCCAGGCTGTGGCCGATACCATGGTGGCGCAAGGCAGCGGCGTGATCCTCAACGCCAGTTCGGTCGTCGGTATCTACGGCAACTTCGGGCAAACCAATTACGCGGCGACCAAATTCGGCGTGATCGGTTTCACCAAGACCTGGAGCCGCGAGCTCGGCCCCAAAGGCGTGCGCGTGAATGCCGTGGCACCCGGCTTCATCGAAACCCACATCCTCGACACCATCCCCGAGAAAGTGCTGGCCGAGATGGCAGCCCATGTGCCACTCAAACGCCTGGGCAAGCCCGAGGAGATTGCCAACGTCTACGCCTTCCTGGCCAGCGATGAGGCGAGCTACATCAACGGCACCGTGATTGAGGTCTCAGGTGGCATGACCGTCTGAGGGGCTGAGGGCTGGCCGCTGCCAGTCGTCAAAATCAATTAGTTGACTTTGTCAACTAATTGATTGATGATGTCAACCATGACACCATCGCCAGCCTCGGTCAACCCAACCCCCCCGTCAGACACCCTCACCCGGGCGGTGCGCAGCTTCAACCGCTTTTACACACAGCGTATCGGGGTACTGTCGTCTTACCTGGGCAGCGATCTTTCGCTGACCGAGGCCCGGGTGCTGTACGAACTCTCCGGGCTAGATCAGCCCACCGCTTCCGAGCTGGGTGCCATCCTGGCGTTGGATGCCGGCTACTTGAGCCGCATCCTGCGCCGCTTTGAAAAAAAGGGCTGGCTGGCACGCGTGCCCTCACCTGCCGATGCCCGGCAAAACCTGCTGGCGCTCACCCCCAGCGGCCGAGCATTGACCGACAGTCTGCAGAAAAAATCCGACCAGGAGACTGCGGCCCTGCTGGCCACGATGGCACCCGTTGCTCAGCACAAACTGGTGAGCGCCATGAACGAAGTTCAACGCCTGCTCACCCCCGCCAATGCGCCGCCCGCAACCCGTACGGTTGTGCTGCGCGATCCCCAGCCTGGCGACATGGGCTGGGTGGTGCAGCAGCACGGTGAGATTTACGCCACCGAATACGGCTTCAACAACGCGTTCGAAGCCCTCGTGGCGGAGCTGGTCGCCAGGTACCTGAAGAACTTCCAGCCCGATTTTGAGAAGTGCTGGATTGCCGAACTGGAGGGCAAGCGCGTGGGCGCCGTCTTTGTTGTCCGCAAATCTGCCACCGTGGCCCAGCTGCGCATGCTGATCCTCACGGCGGAAGCGCGTGGACTCGGTCTGGGTGGGCGATTGACAGATGAATGCATCGCCTTTGCCCGCAGCAAGGGCTACAAGAAAATGAGCTTGTGGACCAATAGCTGCCTCGATGCCGCCCGGGCCATCTATGCCAGACGGGGTTTCCAGCTCACAGACAGTGAGCCTTATTCAGACTTTGGGTGCTCGCTCGTGAGCGAAACCTGGGAGTTACGCCTGTAGCGCTGATGCTGGCCGGCAAGCCCAAGCCCCAGGCTGAGCTTGCCTTGCAAAGGACATCATGTACGTAAATGTTCGTACACCCCGCACCTGGAAACGCCCATGTCGGGATGGATAATCGAGCCATGTCCCTAGCCGCCCCAGAGCCCTCCGCCCCTCCAGCCATGGAGCTGCGCCCCAGGCCTGCGAGCCTGGCCGATCTGTTCTGGTCATTCACCTGGCTGGCGCTGCAGGGTTTCGGCGGCGTGCTTGCCGTGGTGCAGCGTGAGTTGGTAGAAAAAAAGCAGTGGCTCACGCATGAGGAGTTCGTGGAGGATTGGTCGGTGGCCCAGGTGCTGCCTGGCCCCAACGTGATCAACCTCGGCCTCATGATCGGCGACCGCTACTTTGGCCTGCCTGGCGCCATGGTTACGCTGGCGGGCCTGCTGCTGTTCCCGCTGCTGCTGGTGCTGACCATCGCCGCCATCTTCGCCGGCATTTCCGACTACCCGGCAGCGCAAGGCGCGCTGCGCGGCATGGGTGCAGTAGCTGCGGGGCTGATCACGGCCACAGGCTTCAAGCTGGTGGCTGCGCTGAAAAAGAACGTCATGGGCATGACGGTCTGCTGGCTCGCCGCAGCGGCCACCTTTGCCTGCATTGCCATCGTACGTATTCCACTGGCCACGGTGCTGCTGCTCGTGGGCGGCGCCAGTTGCGTCTGGGCCTACCGCCAGCTCGGCCTGATCCAGAACCAGGCGGCGGGCAAATGACGCTCGTGCTCAACCTCAGTCTGGCGGACTGGATTGCCCTGTTCATGCATTTCGCCTCCCTGTCGCTGCTGGCCGTGGGCGGCGCCATTACGACCACGCCGGACATGCACCGCTTTCTGGTGTCTGAGCACAACTGGATGACCGAGAGCCAGTTCACCTCCTCCATCGCACTGGCGCAGTCCTCCCCCGGGCCGAACGTGTTGTTTGTGGCCCTCATGGGCTGGAACGTGGGCCTGAACGCGGGTGGTTATGGCTTTGCGCTGATGGGCGTGTTCATCACGATGCTGGGCATCATGCTGCCCAGCTCCATGCTGACTTACTTTGCAGCGCGCTGGGGCCACCAGAATCGCGAGATGCGGGCTGTGCGGGCCTTCAAACAAGGCATGGCGCCCTCCGTGGTGGCGCTGCTGATTGCCACCGGCTGGGTGCTGACCGCAGCCCATGACAAGCCTGCCACCGACTGGCCGCTGTGGTTGCTGACAGCCGCCACCGTGGTGATCGTCACACGCACCAAGCTGCATCTGCTGTGGCTGCTGGGTGCTGGCGCCTTGCTGGGTGCACTGGGCCTGGTCTAGGGCCACGCCCGAGACGCTTGCGGCTGAAGCTTAGCGCGGGCTCTCGAAGAATACGTAGCTCGTCGAATAATCGCTGAACTCGAAATACACCTTCTTCTCGCCCGGGTCGACCTGGAAGTTGAGGTTTTCGTCCAGCACACCGTAGCCGAAACGGTAAGGCCGGGGGCTGCCATCGTCCGTACCCATGGCCGTGCTGAGCTTGTCGATCTTCAAGAAGCGCCGCACCAGGGTATTACCTGCATAGATCTCCAGAACGCCATTGGTGCCCGTCCAGTTCTGGATGTTGCGGCTGATCTTGTTTTGCTGCTCCTGGGTGCATCCAGCCCCTGCCAGTATTGCGAAGACAGCTATTAAATATATAGCGATTCGGGACATGATCCTCTTTCTGTTCAGCTGCGCTGACGCAAGGCTTCGTACAAACAGACGCCGCTGGCCACCGACACATTGAGGCTTTCCACCGCGCCGCGCATGGGAATGCTTACCAGCTCGTCGCAGGTCTTGCGGGTGAGCTGGCGCATGCCGGAGCCTTCGGCCCCCAGCACCAGGGCCACCGGGCCCTTGAGGTCCACCTGGTAGACGGTCTTGGGGGCATCGTCGCTGGTGCCGATGCACCAGATGTTGCGCTCCTTGAGCTCGCCCAGCGTGCGGGCCAGGTTGGTCACCATGAAATAGGGCATGGTCTCGGCCGCCCCGCTGGCCACCTTGGCCACCGTGGCATTGATGCCGGCAGCATGGTCCTTGGGCGCAATCACCGCATGGGCGCCCGCGCCATCGGCCACCCGCAGGCAAGCCCCCAGATTGTGCGGGTCGGTCACACTGTCAAGCACCAGCAACAGCGGTGGCTCCTTGATGCTGTCAAGCAGATCGTCGAGCGAGGTGACCTGCGCCACAGGCTCCACCCGTGCAGCCACGCCCTGATGCCCATGGCTGCCACAGAGCTTGGCCAGACGCAGGCCATCAGCCTCAATCAGGCGGGCACCCGCCTCGTTGGCCCGCTCCAGGAACTGGCGCATGCGTGCATCGCGCCGGCTCGACTCGTAATAAATCTCGATGATGGATTTGGGCGCCGTCTTGAGGCGTACACCCACGGCATGAAAGCCGAAAAGAACTTTGGGGGAGGACATGGGGGGATTATCCCCTGTGCGCCCTGTTCAGGATTGCGCGCAGGCAAGATTGACGATCTGCCTTGCAATCGTGTTGGGTGTGGCGTAGTTCCAGCTCATGGGGCCGTGCTCGGAGCTCACCAGTTCGCCCTCGCCCATGTGTTGCGGGTGGTCGGAAGAATAGCTGCGGCGAATACGACGTCCCTTGCAATCAACCTCGATCAGGTCTTTTGACGACAGCACCTTCACCGAACCTGCAAACTGGGCACTCGTGTGGTCCCGCAACAGCCAGATCATCACATGGGAATCAACTTTCCTGGTCATCTCCGAATCGATGTAGAAAACCGACGACTCCGTGGTAGAGATTCTCACCCAGTCTGCCATTGCCTGACTGCAACTCAAAGTCAGCAGCAGCGACAAAATCAGCTTGTTTTTCATACCCTCAATTATCAAGCCACCGCCACCTGCCCCGCTTCAATCGTGATGCGTCGCTCGCATCGTTCGGCAATGGCCCGGTCATGCGTGACCAGCACGAGCGTGGTGCCCTGCTCGCGATTCAGGTCGAACATCAGCTCCATGACCTTCTCCCCGGTGGCGAAGTCCAGGCTGCCGGTGGGCTCATCGGCCAGCAACACCGAGGGCTGCACCACAAAGGCCCGCGCCAGCGCCACACGCTGCTGCTCACCGCCACTGAGCACCTTGGGGTAGTGGCCCAGGCGCTGAGCCAGCCCCACGCGCTCCAGCATCTCGGTGGCGGCCTTGCGGGCATCCTTGCGGCCGGCCAGCTCCAGCGGCAGCATCACATTCTCCAGGGCGGTGAAGTTACCCAGCAACTGAAAGCTCTGGAAGACAAAACCGATTTTTTGCGCCCTCAGGGCGGCACGGTCGTCTTCATCGAGGGCAAACATGTCCTGGCTGTCGATCCGCACCGTGCCACGCGTGGGCGTGTCCAGCCCGGCAATGATGGACAGGAGCGTGCTTTTGCCCGAGCCGGAGGCGCCCACAATGGCGGCAGTCTCCCTGGGCTGCAGGGCGAAATCAATATCGCGCAAAATGTCGAGAGTACCGGTGGAGTCGGTAACGGACTTGAAAACGTGCTCCACGGCAATAATTGGATCAGGCATGAGGCTTTCTTTGTTTCGACGACACTTTATCGCGGCTGGCATTCTGGCTGTATTGGCAGGGCTTTCCCGGGCAGCGGCCCCGGCCCCCCAACCCCATTCTCCCAAAACCATTCTGGTCGTGGGCGACTCGCTGAGTGCCGAGTATGGCCTCAAGCGTGGCAGCGGCTGGGTGGCCCTGCTCGAAGCCCGCCTGAAAGCCCAGAAAATCCCGGCCACTGTCGTCAATGCCAGCATCAGTGGCGACACCACTTCGGGCGGGCGCTCGCGCCTGCCCGCCCTGCTGACCCAGCACCGGCCCAGCCATGTGATCATCGAGCTTGGCGGCAATGATGCCTTGCGCGGGCTGCCGCTGCAGATGACGCAGGACAACCTGAAGCAGATGACCCTCAGCGCACAGGAGGCCGGTGTAAAGGTGTTGCTGATCGGCATGCAGGTGCCGCCCAACTACGGCAAGGACTATGCGGCGCGCTTTGCCGACACCTTTGTGAGCGTGGCGCGAGAACGCAAGGCCGCACTCGTGCCCTTTCTGCTGGCTGGCGTGGCCGATGGGCCAAACCCGACCCGGATGTTCCAGGCCGACCGCATCCATCCCAAGGAAGAAGCCCATCCCATCATGCTCGACAACGTCTGGCCCGAACTCCGAAAGCTGCTGAAATGAGCCTGACCCCTAT
The DNA here is from genome assembly GCA_018815325.1 of Gammaproteobacteria bacterium. Taxonomy (GTDB): domain Bacteria; phylum Pseudomonadota; class Gammaproteobacteria; order Burkholderiales; family Burkholderiaceae_C; genus JAHIYE01. The sequence goes on from JAHIYE010000013.1 coordinate 63,440, forward strand.
CGACGCGGCCGAGGTGCTCGCGCGCATCAACGAATTCGACACCATCATCGACGCCCGCAGCGAGGGGGAGTTTGACGAGGACCATCTGCCTGGCGCCGTCAACTGGCCTACGCTCAACAACGAGGAGCGTCGCCTGGTGGGCACCACCTACAAGCAGATCAACGCGTTTGAGGCCAAGAAGCGCGGCGCGGCCATGGCGGCACGCAACATCTCGGACCACATCAACCGAGATGTCATCGACAAGCCCAAGGACTGGAAACCGCTGACCTACTGCTGGCGCGGTGGCAAGCGCAGCGGTTCTCTGTCGCTGGTGCTCGACCAGATCGGCTTTCGCGTCACCATCATCGACGGCGGCTACAAGGCCTTCCGGGCTGCGCTGGTGCTGGACATTGCTCGCCTGGCGCCCCTGTTTGATTACCGCGTGGTCTGTGGCACCACCGGCTCGGGCAAGACCCGATTGCTGCAGGCGCTGGATGCCGCTGGTGCGCAGGTGCTGGACCTCGAAGCCCTGGCCAATCACCGAAGCTCGGTATTGGGCGCCATTCCGGGCCTGCCCCAGCCCACACAAAAGCGTTTTGACACGCTCATATGGGATGCGCTGCGTCGGTTTGATCCTGCCCGCCCGTTGTTCATCGAGAGCGAGAGCAAGAAGGTGGGCAACGTGGCGGTGCCCGTGCCCCTGATCGAGTCCATGCGCGCGAGCGCCTGCCTGAACCTGACGCTGCCCGACGAAGAGCGGGTGGCCCTGCTGATGGAAGACTATGACTACTTTGTGCAAAACACCGAACCCTTTTGCGAGCGACTCGATGCCCTCACGGAAATCCGCGGCAAGGTGGTGGTGGCGGGCTGGAAGGCCAGTGTGCGCAGCGGTCAGATCGAGCCCGTGGTACGTGAACTGCTGACCCTGCATTACGATCCGGTGTACCTGCAATCGATGAAGCGCAACTTCAAGCAGTTTGCAGACGCAAAAATCATAAGCCCTGAAGACCATTCAGCACGGGCCATGGCCTTGCTGGCACAACAATTACACAAGGAGACCGCATGAAGAAACTCTTGCTGACGCTGGGCATGGCTTTGGGTGTGCTTGTCGTCGCGCTGGCGGCCTACCTTAGCCTGTGGCCGGTTCCCGTTGAACCGCGCGGCTGGAAGCCGCCTGTGCCCACGGGCTACAGCGGGGCGTTTGCCGTGAACAACAAGCTCGCCCAGCTCAACATGATTTCGCTCGGCCAGGAGGAAGGCCCGGAGCACATCGTGCTGGCACCTGATGGCATGCTCTACACCACGGTGGCCAGCGGCAACATCCTGCGCATGAAACCCGATGGCAGCGCGCAGGAGGTCTTTGCCAACACGGGCGGGCGGGTGCTGGGTTTTGACTTTGATGCAGCGGGCAACCTCATCGCCGCGGATGCGGTCAAGGGCCTGCTGTCCATCAGCCCGGAGCGCAAGATCAGCGTGCTGACCGACAAAGTGGGTGAGGACCCGATCCGCTATGCCGATGCAGTCGTGGTGGCGAGCAACGGCAAGATGTACCTGAGCGACGCTTCCACCCGTTTCGGTCCGGCCGCCTGGGGTGGCACCTTCGAGGCCAGCGTGCTGGACATTTTTGAGCAGTCCGCCACCGGGCGCATTCTGGAATACGACCCGGCCACACGCGCCACCCGCATCGTGGCGCATGGCTTGAGTTTTGCGAACGGTGTGGCGCTGAGCCAGGATGAGCAGACGCTGTTCGTCAATGAGACCGGCCGTTACCGGGTCTGGAAGATTTCGGTCAATGCCAACGTGCTTGATGTGGGGCAGACCAGCCCGCTGGCCAGTGTGCTGTTTGACAACCTGCCGGGCTACCCTGACAACCTCATGCGCGGGCTGGACGGCAAGATCTGGTTAGGCTTCGCCAAGCCGAGAAACCCGGACCTGGAGAAGGTCGCGGACAAGCCTTTTGTGCTGAAGCTCATTCTGCGTCTGCCGCGTTCGATGTGGCCCATCCCCAAGACCTATGGGCATGTGATGGCCTTCACGGAAGATGGCAAGGTGGTGGCAGACCTGCAGGACCCGAGCGGCGCTTATCCCGAGACGACAGCGGTGACGGAAACACCCGAGCGGCTCTATGTGCAGAGCTTGCACGCCAAGGGACTGGGCTGGCTGGCCAAGTAAGCGCAGGGGTCAGCGCGGGGGTAAGTGCGGAAACAGGCTCAGGGCTGAGCGGGCGTGTCGGGATGGGAGGTTTCGGAATTCTGAGCCGTCTCGTCCTGCTGCATGCCCTCATCGTCATGCCCACCCTGCTTGCGCTCGGCCTTTTGCTTGAGCTTGTCTTCCTTCTTGCGCTTCTTGGCAAGTTCTTTCTGACGCTTTTCGTATCCGTAGTTGGGAGTAGCCAAAGTAGGTGTGCTTTCAGGTTAATGGGGCCACTTTAACAGTTCATTTGACACTGTTTGCGTTTTTCAGAAATTATTTGCCTTGCCCCGGCAGGGCTGCTGCAGGCTCTTCTTCTATCCATCGCACCGAGCCACGATAGGCATGCCAGCTGGCATGTCCGAGCAGTGGCCCGACGAGCAGCAGGCCTAGCCCCCAGGGCACCAGCGCCAGCATGACCAAGACCGTGAGCAGCATGCCCCAAAGCAGCATCACACCGGTGTTCTCATAGACCACCTGGATACTGGTGATGGCGGCTGAAATGGCATCCGTATCGCGATCAAGAATCATTGGGATCGAGACCACGGAGATCGCAAACACGAGCGCGGCGAATGCCCCGCCCACCACGGTATAGACCGCCACAAATTCGAGGTTTTCCGGACTGAAAACGGCCTGGATGACGCCCGTGGTCGAAGGCATGCCGGTATTGAAAAACACCGCAAATACCACGAGCGAGGCGCGTCCCCAGAGCAACTCGAGCACGATGAGTACCAGCACCAGCATGCCCATGCTGCCCAGGTGTGAGTCCCAGCAGGTCAGTGACGAGGCCAGGTCTGGATTGAGCCCCTGGCTGCGCCGGCGGCTGACTTCATACAGGCCCATGGCCAGGAACGGGCCGACGAGCAGACAGCCCGAGGCAATCGACATGGTGTACTCGGGCATGTGGCGAAACACGCCCCCCAGCGTCAGGCCCATCGTCCAGAAGCAGATGCCGTAGAACATGGCAATGCCCATCTCGGCCGTCATGTCGCGCCAGCCGCGCGCCAGCCAGCGAAACGGGTCACCCCAGCGCAGGGAGATCACCTCGCGCCGTGGCCCGGTGACAGGCGGCGGCACATAGGGCGAATACCCGGCTTCAGCCGGCGGTGGCGGGCTCACAGGCGGCGTAAGTTCATGCGGATCGGACGAGTGGATGGATGGGGACATGAACGCAGACTAACCAAAGCCCCGTCCCCTGGCTAGTCAGGAAAACACCGAGTCAATGCAGGGCTTTTTGCAAGGCCTGGGCCAGATCGGCCTGCAAATCGGCTTCGGCCTCGAGCCCAACCGAGAAGCGCACCAGCGTGCCCTGCGCCAGATGGGCTGGCCATGCGGTGCGCATGTGCTTGAGCTCGTATGGCACCACCAGGCTCATGGGGCCGCCCCAGCTGTAGCCCAGTTTGAATAGCTTGAGGGCATCACAGAAGGCATCCACCTGCGCCTGCGAATAGGCTGGCTTGAAAATGACGCTGAACAGCCCCGCTGCCCCGCCCGCAGCGGACTTGCACAAGGCCTTCCAGTGCGTATGACCAGGCGAGTCGGGCAAGGCCGGGTGCAGTACCTGGGAAAATTCGTCGCGCCCTTCGCACCAGCTTGCCAGCGCGCGTGCGGCAGTGTCGTGTGCTGCGTACCGCAGCGCCACGCTGGGCAGAGCCCGCAGTATGGCCTCGACATCATTGGCGCCAACGCCCAGCCCCAGCCGCATGTGGGTGAGCTTGAGGCGGATGTGCAGCGCCTCATCGCGCGTAATGACGCTGCCCATAAGCACGTCGCCGCCACCACTCGGGTATTTGGTGAGCGCATGCACGGAGATGTCCACGCCCAGCGTGCTGCCGGACTGTGGCAAGAGGTCGAAAGGCCGGAACGCCAGCCCTGCACCCCAGGTGTTGTCCAGCGCGGTCAGTACGCCACGTGAGCGGCAGATGCGCACCAGTTCGCACAGATCGGGAAATTCCAGCGTGACGGAACCTGCCGCCTCCAGCCAGACCAGCTTGGTTCGGCTGTTGATCCTGGCGGCCAGATCCTGCGGATCCATCGCGTCATAAAACTGGTGTGTGATGCCCCAGGTCTTGAGTTCGCCTTCGGCCAGCGCCTTGTTGGGGCCATAGACATTGTCCGGCAGGAGGACTTCGTCGCCTGACTGCAGCATGGAGAGTGCTACGTTGGCAATGGCAGCCAGCCCGCTGGGCAGCAGCACACACTGCAGGCCACCTTCCAGCGCGCACAGACGTTCTTCGAGCAAATAGGTGGTGGGGGTACCGTGCAGGCCGTAGGTATAGCCGGTCTTGTCTTTCCACTCACGGCTGCGCATGGCCGCGACATTCGGGAAGATAACCGTAGAGGCCTTGAACACGCCGGGCTGTGGGGCGACAAAGCCTTTGGGAGGCTCATAGGGGTGGTGAATCAGTCCGGTGATGAGGTCTTGCATGCGCTCTGTTCTCCCTTGGCCCGGTGGTCACTCAGACCATCCATTTCTCCAGCAATTGCGTGGGACCCATGGCGTCATAGCTCTCAAAGGGCTGATGAATCCAGGGGTTGGTCGGCAGAAACTCAACCGAGTAATCGGGTGAAAAGGTGGATACGGCCTTGGTCCAGAGCACCGCGCTACGCAGCTCGGTGATGGGCTCGTAGTTGTTCTTGAGCATCTTGATCACCGCGTTCAGGGTCTGGCCCGAATCAGCCAGGTCATCGACCAGCAGGACCTTGCCAGCGATCTCACCCTTGGGGGTGGTAATGAAGCGCGCGATGTCGAGATGCCCCTGCACCGTGCCGGCATCAGCCCGGTAGGAACTGGTGGACATGATGGCCAGCGGCTTGTTGAATACCCTGGAGAGGATGTCACCAGGACGCATGCCGCCACGGGCCAGACACAGGATGGTGTCGAATTCCCAGCCCGACTGGTGAATCTTGATGGCCAACTTTTCGATCAGGTTGTGGTACTCATCGTAGCTCACATACAAATGTTTGCCGTCTTCCGTCAACATGGGTTTGCTCCTGAATTAATAGCTAACTACGCTTTTTGCATAAGGGCTGGAAGCCAATTTAATGACCAACTTCACTCAGCGGGCGATAAACGGGTGACGCATCATGATGGTGTGCTCACGATCGGGACTGGTCGAGATGATGTGGATGGGCACGCCGGTGACCTGCTCGATACGCTGCAGGTACAAGCGTGCATTGAGCGGCAGCTTGTCGTAATCAGTCACACCCACGGTGGTATCGCTCCAGCCCGGCAAGGTCTCGTAGATCGGCTTGCAACGCTCAATATCGTCTGCCCCCATGGGCAGAATGTCGATCTTTTCACCGTCGAGCTCATAGCCGGTGCACAGCAGCAATTCCTTGAGGCCATCCAGCACATCAAGCTTGGTCAGGCACAGTCCGGTCAGGCCATTGACCTGGGCCGAGCGTTTGAGCAGTGCGGCGTCAAACCAGCCACAGCGGCGCGAGCGCCCGGTGGTCACGCCCTTCTCGGCGCCAATCGTGCTCATGTGATAACCCGGGGTGCCGGGGGTTTCCCAGTCCAGCTCGGTCGGGAACGGGCCGCCACCAACGCGGGTGCAGTAGGCCTTGGTGATGCCCAGGATGTAGTGCAGCATGCCCGGGCCCACACCAGAGCCTGCTGCGGCATTGCCGGCCACGCAGTTGCTGGAGGTCACATAGGGGTAGGTGCCGTGATCAACGTCCAGCAGGGTGCCCTGGGCACCTTCGAACAGCAGGTTGGAGCCTGTTGCGTTGGCATCGTTGAGCTCGCGCGAGACATCGGCCATCATGGGCTTGAGCTGCTCGGCCTGACGCATGGCCTCGGCATAGACAGCATCAAACTGGATCTTGCCACCCGACATGTAAGGCTTGAGCGCCTCACCGAACTCGAAGCGCTCGGAACCCAGGTAGGTGGTGAGAATATGGTTGTGCAGATCGAGCAGTTCGCGCAACTTGGCCGCAAAGCGCTCGGGGTATTTCAGGTCCTGCACGCGCAGTGCACGGCGCGCGATCTTGTCCTCGTAAGCCGGCCCGATGCCGCGCCCCGTGGTGCCGATCTTGGCGCTGCCCGAAGTTTCGCGTGCAGCTTCACGGGCCACGTCGAGCGCCACATGGAACGGCAGAATCAGCGGACAGGCCTCGCTGATGCGAAGGCGCGAACGCACTTCGACACCGGCCTTCTCCAGCCCTTCGATTTCTTCAAACAACTTGGCAGCCGACAGCACCACACCGTTACCGATATAACACTTCACGCCCGGACGCATGATGCCGCTGGGAATCAGGTGCAACGCGGTTTTCACGCCGTTGATGACGAGAGTGTGGCCGGCATTGTGGCCGCCCTGGAAACGCACCACGCCTTGCGAAAACTCCGTCAGCCAGTCCACCAGCTTGCCTTTGCCCTCGTCGCCCCACTGGGTGCCCACGACAACAACGTTACGTCCTTTGGTAATGTTCATCTCAACTTTTTCTCAAAACAAGGTATTAGTGCAGACCCGCCAGTCAGCGGGCATGTCAAAAACTAAATAGCCATCACGACCCACTGGCCCCCAGCCTCTACCAGCTGGCGATCACAATGGAACTCATCGATTTCACTTTCGTGACCCGGCAGAGCGCAGACCACGGTTTCACCGCGCTGGCGCAAGGCGGCAATGGCTTGGCGCAATTCAGGCGCTTCGCCCCAGGGAGCCCGTATGGCTGCCCGCAGGACTCGGGGCTTCACCACGCCAACGAGGGTCTTGAGGTCAAGGCTGAAGCCCACAGCGGGTCGGTTGCGTCCAAACACCGCCCCTACCTCGTCATAACGCCCACCACGTACCAGCGCATCGCTCGCACCAGGGGCATAGATGGCAAAGCGGGCACCGCTGTAATAGGCATAGCCACGCAGGTCGGCCAGATCAAAGGTGACGTTCGCACCATTCAGGTGACTCACAAGCCACTTCAAGTTTGATAGCGCCTCACGCAATGCAGGCAAGGGCGGAAGCAGTTTTTCGGCCTCATCCAGCACCTTGGCATCGCCATAAAGCTGCAAGAGGGCCAGCAGCCCCTCACGGCTTTCTTTCGGGAAATCCTTGACCAGGGCCGCGAGCTCGCTGGCATCCTTGGCCGCCAGCGCGGCTTGCACCTGCACCACCCGATCATGGCCTGCCTTGGCCTGCACCAACAAGGAGTTGACGATGCGGGCATCCGCCAGGTCCACACTCATCGCGGGGAGATCGGCGGCCTTGAGACAGTCAAAGGCCAGCAGCAGGGACTCCAGATCTGCCTCGAGCCCGGCATGCCCATAGATTTCAGCGCCGAACTGCAGCGGCTCACGCGTCGCATGTGGCCCCGCAGGACGGGTATGCAGCACCGGCCCGCAGTAGCACAGACGGGTCACACCCTTGCGATTCAGCAAGTGCGCGTCGATCCGGGCCACCTGAGGCGTGCTGTCGGCGCGCAGGCCCAGCATGCGTCCAGAGAGTTGGTCCACCAGCTTGAAGGTCTGGAGATCGAGTGCCTCGCCTGTGCCGGTAAGCAGGGATTCGAGGTGCTCGAGCAAGGGCGGCATGACCAGCTCATAGCCATAGCAGCGTGCCATGTCCAGCAAGTCTCGACGTAATTCTTCGATGTGGCGGGCCTCGGAAGGCAAGACATCGGCAATGTGATCCGGCAGGACCCAGGCTGACATGTGAATAGGGGGAGCTGTTAAAAACGTGATTTTACCGGGCTTGAGGCCCGGAAACGGCTCAGGACAGAATCCAGAGCAAGAAAGCACCCGCGAAAATGCTGCAAATACCGAAGAAACGGATTTGGCCGTCGTTGAGTTGAAGAATTTGCTCGAACATGCGGCGCCAGCCAGACGGTGAGGCAAAAGGGAAAAGGCCCTCGATCACCAGAACGAGGGCCAATGCAAGCCAGAGCGTGTCGCTGTTCACGCCTTATTTCTTGTCAGCCTTGCCGCTGCCACCGCCGCGGAACACCTTGAAGAACTCGGAGCTGGACGGGTCCACCACCATCAGGTCGCTCTTCTTGTTAAAGCTGGCCTTATAGGCGTCCAGGCTGCGATAGAACTGGGCGAACTGCGGATCCTTGCCAAACGCATCAGCATAAATCTTTGCGGCTTCGGCATCGCCCTCGCCCTTGATTTTCTGTGCGTCACGGTAGGCATTGGCAATCGTCACCTCGCGCTGGCGGTCTGCATCGGCACGGATTTTTTCACCCTCTGCCGCACCGGTGGAACGCAGCTCATTGGCCACGCGCTTGCGCTCGGCCTCCATCCGGCGGTAGACCGACTCGGTGATGGCCTCGACATAGTCAGCGCGCGTGATCCGCACATCAACCACATCCACCCCCCAAGGCTTGGCGCCACTGACTTTGCTGAGCACCTCGGCCTTGACATCCGCGCTCAACTCCTCGCGCCTAACCGACAGGATTTCCTTGACCGTGCGCTTGTTGATCTCTTCCTGGAAGGCATTACGCACCACACGGTTGAGCTGGCTGGCACCAGCCGCCTCATCCAGCCCCACGTTGCGAATGTAGGCAGACGGATCCGTAATGCGCCAGCGTGCATACCAGTCGATCACCACCCGCTGCTTCTCCAAGGTGAGCAGGGGTTCGTTGTCACTGCTGTCGAGCGTGAGCAAACGCTTGTCGATGTATGACACATTTTGGAACGGTGGCGGCAACTTGAAGTTCAAGCCAGGTTCCGTGATGACCTCCTTGATCTGCCCCAGAGCATAGACCACGCCAAACTGCCGCTGATCCACCACAAACAGGGTCGAACTCACCAGTGCAAGCAGCACCAGGACCGAAGTAACAATAAATCCAAGCCGGTTCATTTCAGGCTCCTAACGAATATCTCGATCACGCGAGCGGGAACTATCCCGTGCGCGTGCATCATTGGACAAAGAAGCCGGTGTGGTCGGCGTGGCGGGCACGACCGTGGTGGCTGAAGACGCTGAGGCATCGCCGCCAGCGGTGGAATTCTGCATGATCTTGTCCAGCGGCAGGTACAGCAGGTTGGAGCCTTTGCTCGATTCAACCAACAGCTTGGTCACGCTGCCGTAGATCTGCTGCATGGTGTCGAGGTACATGCGGTCCCGTGTCACCTGGGGTGCCTTCTGGTATTCAGTCAGCACCGAGCGGAAGCGTTGTGAATCACCCTGGGCCTGGGCCACTATGCGGGCTTTGTATGCGTCGGCCTCCTCCTTCAGACGAGAGGCAGAACCCACTGCACGCGGTATCACGTCGTTGGCGTAGGCTTGAGCCTCGTTCTTGGCCCGCTCACGTTCCTGGCCAGCCTTGAGCACATCGTCGAAAGCCGACTGCACCTGCTCTGGCGGGCGCACCCCGCCCTGCTGCAGGTTGACGCCAACCACTTCAATGCCGACTTTGTAGCTATCGAGAAATTTTTGCATCAACTCGCGCACACGGGGTGATATCTGGTCACGCTCTTCCGACAGCGCGGCATCCATGCGCATCTTGCCCACGACTTCACGCACGGCCGTTTCAGCCGCCAGCACCACGGCCTGTCCCGGGTTTTTGCTCTCGAACAGGAAAGCGCGTGCATCACTGAGGCGGTACTGAACCGCGAACTTGATCTCGACAATGTTCTCGTCTTCGGTCAGCATCGCGGATTCGCGCAGGCCGGTGGCCTTGATCACCGTGTCGCGCCCCACATCGACCGAACGGATCTGGGTCACGAAAATCAGTTCGTGACGCTGAATCGGATAGGGCAGACGCCAGTTGAAACCTGCGCCCACCGTGGTTTTGTATTTTCCGAACTGTGTAATCACAGCCTGCTGGCCCTCTTGCACAATGAAGAAGCCCGTGCCCAGCCAGATCAGGACGACCACAGCGGCGATCAGGCCAACCCCGATGCCTGCACTCTTCATGTCAGGCTGGAAGCCCCCCCCATTGCCGCCGCCCATCCCCCCGTTGCCGCCACGACCACCCTGCTTGGAGCCGCCAAACAGGCCACCGAGTTTGCGGTTGAAGTCGCGCCAGAGTTCGTCCAGATCGGGGGGGCCCTGGTTAGGACCACCCGGCCGCTGGCCTCGATCATTGCCGCCTTGTGGCGGCACGTTGGGGCGCTCCTCCTCTGGGCGTGCAGCCTGCTCAGGCTTGCTCTCGCCATCGGACTTGTCATCACTGCGACCCCAGCGAGGGTCATTCAGGTTGAACATGCCCCGGATTCGGCCAGGCAATGCCACCCAGCGCCAAGTATTGGATTGAAGTTTCATCTCTTCGTCTTTATGTATGTCATTACCGGATTGTGCCCAATCACGATGCAGCCTCATGGACTTCAGGGATATGCAAGCCTGCATTATCCCGTGACTCGTGTGCACCGACCCTGCTGGCCAGCAACTGGCGCAGGTTCTGGAGCCCCTCGCCTTTGCTCGCACTCACGAACAGCCGCGGGGTGAGCACCCCGTCGAGTTCAAACATGTCCTGCAACTGCACTGGACGACGCTCTTCAGGCAGCGCATCGAGCTTGTTGAACACCAGCACCTGGGGCACGTCAGCCGCCCCAATCTCGGCCAGCACGCGTTGAACCTCGGCAATCTGTTCAGGATAGTTCGGATTGGCCGCATCCACCACATGCAGCAAAAGGTCGGCATCGACGGCCTCCTGCAAAGTGGCCTGGAACGCATCAATCAAGCCGTGCGGCAGATCACGGATAAAACCCACGGTATCCGACAATGACACCGAACGGCCCGCCTCGCCCAGATACAACTGGCGAGTGGTGGTATCCAGGGTTGCGAACAATTGATCGGCCGCATAGGCCCGGGCCTTGACCATGGCGTTGAACAGGGTGGACTTGCCTGCATTGGTATAGCCCACCAGCGAGATGTTGAAGGCGTCGCGGCGTTCCCGCTGGCGTCGCTGGGTCTGGTGCTGGCGCTTCACCTTCACCAGCCGCTCCTTGGTGCGCTTGATGGCATCGCCAATCATGCGGCGGTCAAGTTCGATCTGCTTCTCACCCGGGCCGCCGCGCACCCCCGCACCGCCGGTTTGGCGCTCCAGGTGAGACCAGCGTCGCACCAGCCGGGTACTGACATATTGCAACCGCGCCAGTTCTACCTGCAGCTTGCCCTCGTGGCTGCGGGCACGCTGGGCAAAGATTTCCAGGATCAGCAAGGTACGGTCGTTGACCGGAAGTTCCAGATGGCGCTCCAGATTGCGCTGCTGGGCCGGGCTCAGGCTCTGGTCGAACAGCACCTCGGTGGCGCCATGCTGTGCTGCCAGCAGTTTGATTTCATCCGCTTTGCCGCTGCCAATGAACAGGGCGGCATCTGGCGCCTTGCGCTTGCAGGTGATGCGGGCAACGGGATTCAGGCCGGCAGACTCGGCCAACAAGCCCAACTCTTCCAGTTCACTGTCGAAATGCGGCAAACCCAGATCAACCCCGACCAAAATGGTCGGCGCAAGTGAAGTTTCAGTCGAAGAGGTCAATCGGAGGGTTGGGGGGAGTTGGGAGATATCCGCCCTTGATGCGGGCAAAGCCCGCATCAAGGGTTACGCTGTCGCTGCAGCCTCGTCAGTTTCACCCGTCGAGAAACTCACTGCGCGCCCCGGCACAATCGTCGAAATGGCGTGCTTGTAAACCATTTGTGTCACGGTATTACGCAGCAAGACGACATACTGGTCGAAGGACTCAATCTGCCCCTGCAGTTTGATGCCGTTGACCAGATAAATAGAGACCGGGATGTGTTCCCGACGCAAGGCGTTGAGAAACGGGTCCTGAAGTAACTGCCCTTTATTGCTCACGATATTCTCCGTGTTCTAGAAGTTATTAAGGGTTAGACCTTACCACAGCACAGCGCCGTATCAGTTATGGAATCGTCAATTCCCCACAAAGTTCCCGAAACCCGCCGTTACAGCCTCCTATTTCGACTCTTTTTCTGAATAAGGATTGCTGGAGGTCTTCATTTGAATGCGCAGCGGCGTTCCCACAAGGTTGAATTCCTTGCGGAAACGCCCCTCCAGAAAGCGCTTGTAGGCCGCGGTCACATGCTCCAGCGAGTTGCCATGAATGATGATCACCGGGGGGTTCATCCCCCCCTGGTGGGCATAACGCAGCTTCGGCCTGAACATGCCGGCGCGTTGCGGATTCTGGAACTGTACCGCCTCAAGCAGCAGGCGCGTGAGCACAGGCGTTGACATCTTGCAGTTGGCGGCCTTGTAGGCCTCAATGATGGCCGCCCACACGGGCCCCAGACCCTGGCGCTTTTGAGCGGAGATGAAGTGCATGGAGGCAAATTTCAGGAAACCCAGACGGGTTTCGATGGACCGCTGTACCAACTCGCGCTGATACGAGTCAACCGCATCCCATTTGTTGACCGCCAATACCACGGCACGTCCGCTCTCCAGAATATAGCCCGCGATATGGGCATCCTGGTCGGTCACTCCCTGGGTCGCATCGAGCAGCAGCAGCACCACATTGGCAGACTCGATCGCCTGCAAGGTCTTGACAACCGAGAACTTCTCGATGGCCTCGAACACCTTGCCCTTGCGGCGCAGTCCAGCCGTATCGATCAACTCGAAGCGCTGGCCGTTGCGCTCGAAGGGTACAGAAATCGCGTCACGCGTGGTACCCGGCAGATCGAAAGCGACCAGACGCTCCTCGCCCAGCCAGGTATTGATCAAGGTTGATTTGCCTACATTCGGCCGTCCGGCAACAGCCAGCTTGATGATACCGGGTTCACTTTCCTCGTCTTCCTCACCGGGTTCGGGCAGGTTCAGCGGCTCCAGCGCCTTTTCCACGAGCGTGCGAATGCCCTGGCCGTGGGCCGCAGAAACGGGCAAAACCTCGCCCAAGCCCAACTCAAAAAACTCACCCAGCTGCACACCTTCAAGCATGCCCTCAGCCTTGTTGGCCACCAGCAGGCAAGGCTTGCCAAGCCGACGCAGATAGTTTGCTATGTCATGGTCCTGCGCCGAAATGCCTTCGCGCGCATCGACAACGAAAATGACAGCATCGGCCTCGGCCACGGCCTGACGCGTCTGGCGGGCCATTTCCTTGTAGATGCCACTGGAAGCATCAGGCTCAAAGCCACCGGTATCAATGACGATGTATTCGTGGCCCCCTTGCCTGCCATTGCCGTAATGACGATCGCGCGTCAAACCCGCAAAGTCCGCCACGATAGCGTCACGAGACTTTGTCAGACGGTTGAACAGGGTCGACTTGCCGACATTGGGGCGGCCCACAAGGGCCAGGACAGGTTTCATGACAGACCGCGTTGTTACTTATTCAGGCTGGAAGCCGAAGACACCACCACGGCGTGTCACCACGACCAGCGTATTGCCGGCCAGCACAGGGGCGGAAATCACCGGAGAGCCATCGGTAGCCACCCGAGTCAGCGCAGAGCCATCGGTCCGTGACAGCAGATGTACCAAGCCGGTTGAATCACCAATGACAATGGAGCGACCCACAACTTGTGGCGTTGTCAGACCCCGATAGCGCAGGCGCTCTGAGACCCAGGCCCGTTCGCCGTCTTTACGCTGCCAGGCAATGATCTTGCCATCGGCTTCGGTACCAAACACAAAATTCTCGTCGCCCGCCAAACCTTCAGACCCGGAGGCGGTCTGGGTCCACAAGACCGTACCTTTGGCAGCATTGACACAACCGACAGCGGCCTGAAATGCGCGCGCGCAAACCACATCGTCGTGACGACTGACATGCGCTACCAGATCGACCAAGCGCTCCACGTCGTTGGTTCCCCTCGGGGTGGCGATTGGGGCCTCCCAGCGAATGCTGCCATTGAGCGGATTCATCCCCACGAGCCGCCCGGACTGACCGACAACCAAGGTATTGCCAACCGCGAGCATGATGCCAGCCTGACGCAAGACAAGAGGATCTCCCGAACGCTGCTGGGTCCAGAGCTTGCGCCCGGAGCGTGCATCAAAGGCGAGTACCGTCCTGTCAGCCGTCAGAACAAAGACACGCTCACCCGCCACCAGAGGGGCCGTAAAGCCCTGGGCATTGAGGGTCTGACGCCAGAGTTCACGACCCGCCTCCAGGGTAATCAATTCATTGTTCCGGCTCACGACCGAGGCAAAACGCCCGTCACTACCGACGCCTGCCGCGATTGGCGTGCCGATCTGGGTACGCCACAACTCGGCGCCAGTCGTGGCATCGATGGATGCAACCGTTCCATCCGAGCTCGCCAGTGTCACAACCCGGTCATTGACGCGCACATCGAGGGGGAACTGAACCTCGCCCAGCTTGGCGCTCCAGGCCAGCCGGACCCCCAGCAAGCCCGGACTCGGGGGCAACTCTGCAGGCTTGGGCCTCTCGGGACTGCTGGAACAAGCCAGCAGCAAACTGGTGACACATGTCGTGAGGAGAACCCTCAGGCTGAACCGGCTGACAAAACGCTTGCTGTTCACTTCCCGGCTCCCGTACTTGCCGGGCTCAGAGCCGCAACGGCTTGTGCGCCACGCGGATTGCTGCCCAGCGCATTGAGTTTGACTTCGACCAGCGCACGGTATTCCGTCCGCTCGTCAAGCCCGCTGTAGGCTTTGTTGTATTCCGCAACCGCCTCTGCCTTTTTGCCCTGAAGCTGGTAAATATCGCCCTTACGGTCGGCCACCAGCGCCATGTATTCAGCCGGGAAGTCACCTGACAACTTCTGCATCGCTTCATCGTAGGCCTTGGATTCGACCAGCACACCGGCAAGACGCAGTTTCGCAATAGCCTGGTATCCGGTATCGGGTGACTGGTCGGCAACCCAGGTCAGCGCAGACTTGGCTGACGCCGTGTTGCCGGCATCGTAATACACCTTGGCGGCAATCAGTCCTGCTTGTTGTGCATATGTGGTGGAAGAGAACTTGTCCTTCATGTCCGCCAGAACGCGGTCCAGCTTGGCCATATCACCGGTACGCGCCACGCGCTCTACTTCGTCATACATGGTGGCGGCTTGCGCCGCCTGGTTGCGCTGCCAGTATTGGTAGAAGTTCCATCCGGCAAACGAGCCCAGAATCGCAATCAACACCCAGGTGATGAGATTGCCATACTGTTGCCAGAAGTGCTTGAGTTGATCAAGTTGTTCTTGTTCTTCGAGGTCAAGGTGATTTGCCATGAATATGTCCGGTTAAGTCTTCGATTGTAGGTCGGTGGCCCAGCGGGCAGCATCGCCCAGCGGCATGCTGCGCTGCAGGCCGCTCCCGTCACGCAGGGATTTGACGGTGACGACGTTTTGGGCAAGCTCGTCTGCACCAAAAATCAGTGCATGGCGTGCGCCACTGGCATCGGCCCGCTTGAATTGCGACTTCATGCTCCCCATGCCATCCCCCGTGCCAGCATGCATCTGGACACTCACACCACTTGCCCTCAGGGTCTGCAGGCATTGCATGACCACCGGCAGGGCTTCTGCGTCTGGCACGATCGCATAGGCATCCAGCTCCGCCCCAGCATTGAACTGCCCTTGCTCCTTGAGAAGTTCCAGCACGCGCTCAACCCCCATGCCCCAGCCCACCGCTGCGGTCGGTTTTCCACCCAGTAGCTCAAACAGCCCATCGTAGCGGCCACCACCGCACAAAGTGCCTTGCGCACCGAGTTCATCGGTAATGAACTCGAACACGGTATGGCTGTAATAGTCCAATCCGCGGACCAGTCGCGGATTGATCTTCCACGGCACACCGCAGGCACTCAGCAGTGTCTTGACAGTGTCGAAGTGCTTCAGGGAAGCTTCCCCAAGATAACTCAGCAGTCGTGGTGCCTCCTGAACCATGGCCTGCATGGCTGGATTCTTGGTGTCAAGAATTCGCAACGGGTTGGTGTGCAAGCGGCGCTGTGCATCCGCATCCAGCACTTCGGCATGCTTCTCCAGATACGCAATCAATGCGGCACGATGCGCATGGCGTTCACTGGCGATACCCAGACTGTTGAGTTCAACACGAATATTGCGCAAACCCAGATCGGCAAATAGCTGATGCGCCAGCAGCATCAGTTCGGCATCAAGTTCCGGACCGTTAAAACCCAGGGCTTCCGCCCCCAGCTGGTAGAACTGGCGATAGCGTCCGCGCTGGGGCCGCTCATGACGGAACATCGGGCCCATGTAGTACAGCCGTTTGCCGCCGTCGTAAGTCAGGTTGTGCTCGATCGCAGCGCGTACCACACCGGGCGTGTTCTCAGGCCGCAGGGTCAAGGCCTCGCCATTGAGCCGGTCCTCAAAGGAGTACATCTCCTTCTCGACGATGTCCGTGGTCTCGCCTGTACCGCGCACAAACAATGCCGTAGGCTCAACGATCGGCGTGCGGATATTGCGATAGGCGTGCCGCAACATCAGGTCGCGGACCTTCTCCTCCAGCCATTCCCACCGTGTTGACTCAGGCGGCAGAATGTCATTCATGCCTTTGACCGCCAGCAATTTCTCCAGCTTCACAGCACCCGTTTTCTCAGTCATGGAATTCTTCAAACTGCAGCAGCAACTTGCGGCTGGCCGAAACGTTTTTCAATGTAGTCTTCAACAATTTTCTGGAAATCCCGGGCGATGCTATCCCCGCGCAGCGTGACCCGCTTCTCACCATCGATGAAGACCGGTGCAGCAGGCGCCTCACCGGTTCCGGGCAGGCTGATGCCTATATCGGCATGCTTGCTTTCTCCCGGACCGTTCACGATGCAACCCATGACAGCCACCTTGAGTTGCTCGACCCCCGGATACTTCTCACGCCAGACCGGCATGGCGGCACGCAGAAAATCATCGATCTGTTTCGTGAGTTCCTGGAAGGTGGTGCTGGTCGTACGACCGCAGCCGGGACAGGCCGTAACACTGGGTACAAAGCTTCTGAGCCCCAGTGCCTGCAGGATTTCTGATGCAATCACGACCTCCTGGGTACGGGCCTCGCCTGGCTGAGGTGTGAGTGAAACCCGGATCGTGTCGCCAATCCCCTCTTGCAGCAAAACGGAAAGTGCGACAGCAGAAGCGACCGTCCCTTTGGTACCCATACCGGCTTCGGTCAAACCCAGATGCAGGGGGTAATCGCAGCGACGGGCCAACTCCCGGTAGACAGAAATCAAATCCTGCACTCCGCTGACCTTACACGACAGGGTAATCTGATTGCCATCCATCCCCATCTGTTCGGCACGACGGGCTGAGTCAATGGCTGAGCTGATCAGTGCCTCGTACATCACGGGCTTCGCATCCCAGGGCTCAGCGCGCCGGCTGTTTTCGTCCATCAGTCCGGCCAGCAACTCCTGATCGAGGCTGCCCCAATTCACCCCAATGCGCACGGGTTTGTTCCAGCGCATGGCAGCATCGATCATCTGACCAAACTGCCGGTCCCGCTTGTCACCCTTGCCCACATTGCCGGGATTGATCCGGTATTTGGACAAGGCCTCTGCACAAGCGGGGTAATCAGTCAGCAATGTGTGTCCGTTGTAGTGGAAATCACCAATCAAGGGAACATCGATACCCATGCGATCGAGTTGCTCGCGGATATGTGGAACGGCCTGTGCAGCCTCTGGCGTATTGACCGTGATACGGACAAGCTCGGAGCCAGCCAGTGCCAGTTCCTTGACCTGAATTGCCGTACCTATGACGTCGGCTGTATCCGTGTTGGTCATGGACTGAACGCGCACCGGCGCATCGCCACCCACCGTTACAAGCCGATCACCCCATTGGACCCGGGACTGGCGAGTCCGACGGGTCAGTGGCGCCGCACATTCAACAGGAAGACTGGGCTCCACTATTTCACCTCGAAACGTGCAACGTTTTCCTTGCTCACGGCGGCCAGATCAAAGGCCTTGCCACGCACCTGGATCTCCGTAACGTCGGCCCGGCCGACCACCACGGCCAGCGGCAATGCACCAGACACGCCAACGGTTTCTCCCATCGCGAGGATGCGACGTAGCTGGACGACGCCTTTGGCATCAACCACCTCCACCCAAGAGTCCCCCCTGAGCTTGAACACCACCACCCCGGAGCCACTCGTAACAGCCGGTGGGGTCGCGCCGGGTGCAGGGTTAGCTAACACGGGCGGGGCAACCACGGCTACGGGCTGACCCGCACTTGGCGCAGTCGCAGCAGCAGGAACGCTGGCACCCGCTGCAGCAGGCGCCTGCTTGGCCACATCCTCATCAGCAAGTTTGACGGGCTCGGCGGGCAAGGGCACCGGGGCCGGCAATGTCGGCAACGTACGCTCAGCCGTCACCTCACTGACCAAGGCCGTCTGTTCTGCCGTGGGAAAAAATATGAGCACCAGAGCTGCCACCAGAAGGGTTAATGCAGCCAGTACCAGTGGCTTGGAAATCTGGGTAAATGCGGACTCACCCTGCCTATCCTGATGGGAATGGAAAGGCGTATTGATGCCCATCTCAGCTGCATGGAGACGTGGTGCCGCGGTCAGAGGCAAGCGCTCGAGTATCGGCTGTGGATCAATCTTCAGGCTACGACAGACGCTGGAAGCCAGCGCACGGACAAACACTGCATCAGGCAGCAAATCCAGTTGGTCCGCTTCCAGCGCTTCCAACTTCTTGACGGGCACCTTCATCGAAACAGCCATGGCGGCAATATGCAATCCGGCCGCCTCCCGCGCTTCACGCAGCAGCGTTCCGGCGCTCTTGGGCTGCGGCACCTCAGCTGGCGCCATCGGCTCAACCACGGCCTCTGTCTGCGTCTCCATCTCACTCATTGAATGCACCCCGTTCATAAGCCGCCTGTTCAGAGGACTGCGGAAATCTCTTCTTCAACTGGCTTGCCAGCTGTTCCATGGATTCGCGATTGCCAAGACGCTGCTCGACCTTGATCCCGAGCCACAGTGACTCTGCATTCGCCAACTGGCTGTTGTTGATACGTCGGACATAGAACTGAGCCCGGATGAACTCGCCCCGTTGAAAAAGCAGATTGGACAGGTTATAACCAACAATTGGATTTCCCGCATCTAGCTCATAAGCATGCACCAGGCTGGCCTCAGCTTCTACCCGCTGCCCCGCCCTGATCTGACACAACCCTTGCACCATCCAGGTCTTGGCGCGCTCCCCGTATTGAGGATTTGCCAGCGCCCTGGTAAAGGTCTGTACAGCTTCAGGATATTTGGACTGCTGACACTGCAGCCAGCCATAGTTGTGCAATACATTGGCATTACGGGGATCGAGGACCATGGCTTTCTGGAAGCTCTCCTCTGCCAGCCGCAAGTCATTAAGGCGCATATAGACCAGACCTCTGAGGTTATAAGCCTCAGAGAAATTCGGATCTGCAGCCAGTGACTGCTTGAGCTCATCCAGCGCAACCGTGGTCTGTCCCTGCTCAAAGTAGCCGACGGCCAGTTCGAGCCGGATGCGCGCACGTTTTCGACTTTCCGGCTCATCTGAAGCCGTTACGATATCGGGCCTGCCAGCTGAAGCGGAAGAAACGTCCGTGCTGGATGCGCAACCGGCAAGCCCCAGCAGTCCCGCCAGTGCCAAGCAGGCCATGAACAGGCTGTTCAAGGTGTGCAGACATCTCGTGTCGAACATTTTCACGTCTCAGATCTCCTTCGTTTCATGAGCCAGCCGGCACAACCTTGAGCATGATAGACCGCTGCTGAGCCATGCGCTCGCCTACCCGTGTGCGATCCTTGACATCACCCGCCAATTGACCGCAAGCTGCATCGATATCATCTCCCCGTGTCTTTCGGACCGTCGTCACAATGCCCGCATCGGACAACATTTTGGCAAAAACCGCCACTTGCCCAGCTGAAGATCGTCGCAAGCCCGACTCGGGGAAGGGATTGAAGGGTATCAGGTTGAACTTGCACCAGACACCACCGCTGGAATGACGACGAACCAACTCGATCAACTGCTGTGCATGTTCAGGCTGGTCGTTAACCCCATCCAGCATGCAGTACTCGAACGTGATGAAGTCACGCGGGGCATGCGCAAGGTAACGGTTGCAGGCATCCATCAATTCGGCGATCGGATACTTGCGGTTTAAAGGGACGAGGTTGTCACGCAAGCCGTCATTCGGCGCATGCAGGGATACCGCCAGCGCGACCGGGCAATCTATTGCCAGCCGATCCATCATCGGCACGACACCTGAAGTAGACACCGTAACCCTGCGCCGCGACAAACCGTAGCCATGATCGTCCAGCATGATGCGCAAAGCCGGCACCAGCTCGCTGTAGTTCTGCAAAGGTTCGCCCATGCCCATCATCACCACATTGGAGATGACCCGGTCCGTCCGATGGAGGTGCTTGCGCAAAAAGTGTTCAGCGAACCACAGCTGGGCAATGATCTCGCCGGACTTGAGGTTGCGGCTAAAGCCTTGATGCCCTGTAGAGCAGAACCGGCAACCCACGGCACACCCCGCTTGGGATGAAATGCAGAGGGTGCCCCGGTCATCCTCGGGAATGAATACAGCCTCAACGGCATCCCCACCACCCACATTGAAAAGCCATTTGATGGTCCCGTCGGAGGACTTGTGCTCCGAGATCACCTCAAGACCCTGTATGCAGGCTGATACCTTGAGCTTCTCGCGCAAGGATTTGGCGAGGTCGCTCATTTCATCGAACGTGGAAGCACCTCGTTGATGTATCCAGCGAAACAACTGGGTTGCTCGAAAACGTTTTTCACCAAGCCGTTCACAAAAAGCGGCCAACCTCTCAAGATCGTAGTCGAGCAGGTTGACCGTCATCGCATCGTGGTGCCGACTGGCAGCCCCACACGTGCCAAGCAGACCCGAAGAGGGGCTGAAGCGCAGTGAGGCATCTCAACCATGGTTTAGCGTGAGTAGACGTTCATGCCAGCGAAGAAGAATGCAATCTCCACCGCGGCCGTCTCGGGAGCATCAGAGCCATGTACGGCATTAGCGTCAATGCTGTCGGCAAAATCAGCGCGGATGGTACCCTTCTCGGCCTTCTTGGGATCCGTGGCGCCCATCAGATCACGGTTCTTCAAAATAGCACCTTCGCCCTCCAGCGCCTGAATCATCACAGGGCCGGAGATCATGAAATCAACCAAATCCTTGAAGAAAGGGCGCGCCTTGTGCACGGCATAGAAAGCCTCAGCTTCGGTGCGTGACAGATGGGCCATTCTGGCGGCAATCACTTTGAGGCCGGCAGCCTCGAAACGAGCATAAATTTGACCAATCACATTTTTGGCGACTGCGTCTGGTTTGATGATGGAGAGCGTACGTTCGATAGTCATGGGTTTTCCTGAACTGAAGTTTTTATCTTATTTGCACAATGGGCAAAGCCGCTTATTTTACTCTTTGTAGGCTTGCTTATCCGGCTTATGGGGAAATTCCCGGTTGCATTGCAACGGAGGGATGAAGACGTCCCAGCCTGGCAGGAAGCCTAGCGACCCCGGCCCCCACGCCGCGGTCCACCACCACCACCACCACCACCACCACCACCACCACCACCACCACCACCACCACCAGAGCTACCTCCGCCTCGTCGCGGTCCTTGCCCCTGGCGCTGGCGACTGAAACTGTCTGCCCCGATATAACCAAAGGAAGTTTTCATGGGGTCCGGCTGGTTGGCGTCCGCCTGACGTTCACCACGCTCTGCCCGGTCTTTTCTTCCCTGGCCCATCGCCTTGGCTTGGTTGCCGGGTCCCGACTTTCCAGCCGGCATGTTTTTCTGTCCGTTGCCGGCCCCGCGCGGGCCGCCCCGGCGACGGTTGCGATTCGCGTTGCGGCCACCGCCTTCCCTCATGGGCATTCCGTTTTCAGCCTCGCTGCCACCTTCAGCTCGACCGGCATGGCCTCGGACATCAGCAGCTTGGGTCAGCGCCCGAATATCACGTTCATCCAGTTCAAGCCAGGCGCCACGCTTGAGCCCGCGCGGCAGCATCATCGCGCCATATCGAATGCGTATCAGCCGGCTCACTGCATGGCCTACAGCCTCCATCATGCGACGCACCTCTCGGTTACGCCCCTCGGAAATAGTGACCCGATACCAGCAGTTGGAGCCCTCTCCTCCCCCCTCCTCGATAGAGCCGAACTGGGCCATGCCGTCATCAAGCTTGACCCCATCCAGCAAGCGCTGTTTTTCCTCGCTGCTCAGTGCCCCCAGCACGCGGACCGCGTACTCCCGCTCCAACCCAAAGCGCGGATGCATGAGCTTGTTAGCCAATTCGCCAGAACTGGTCAGCAGCAGCAGCCCTTCGGTATTCAGATCCAGGCGGCCGACAGACTGCCACTTCCCCTGATACAGCTTTGGAAGACGGCGAAAGACGGTTGGCCTGTTCTGTGGATCATCGTGTGTCACCACCTCTCCCACAGGCTTGTGGTACGCAATCACCCTGGCCGGCGGCGGGTCGATGCGGAAGCGGATCGGCTTGCCGTTGACCTTGACGTTATCCCCGAACTGAATGCGCTGGCCAATGTGAGCAGGCTCGTTGTTGACAGAGATTCGCCCCTCCATGATGAGTTGCTCCATCTCCAGGCGTGAGCCCATGCCCGCCTGAGCCAATACCTTGTGTAATTTGGGCGTTTCGGCCTGGGGAGCAAGAACGCGCTTCGGTGCGGGCAACTCGGCACTCTCCTCCTCCGCATCGAACCGGCCTGAAATGACATCGGCAAACTGGATGGTTTCAGTCTTCGGCGGCTCAGGCATCCGACTCACGGCTTGAGAACTACCCGGCACAGCATCGACCGCATTGGCTTCCTGCCCTGACCCGCCCGGCGTCAAAGTCTCGAAGCCTGCGCCAGCCTTGTTTTCCACGTAGGCGCTCTTTTGCTCCTCGGGCGACTCTGACGGTGTAGGCGCTGAAGCACCCGGGTCGATATCACTCATGTTTGACTTCCGTTCAGAAGAAAATTCTCGTTGTCGGAGGCCGTATTGGTCGACTCCCGATCCGGCAACTCTGCCAAAGTCACGGGCATGGGGACAGCCTCCATGTCCAGCGCCACCTGCATCGAGTCTGCATCCTGGAGCTTCTCCAGCATGCTGGCTTGATGTGACGGCCCATCCAGCACCGGCAACCGATCCAGCGACTCCAAGCCGAGATCGTCAAGAAACTGCTTGGTTGTGGCATACAAGCCAGGGCGGCCAGGGGCCTCACGGTGCCCGATCACCTCCACCCAACCACGGTCCTCAAGCTGTTTGAGAATCATCGAGTTGATCGTCACACCCCGGATATCCTCCATGTCGCCACGCGTTACGGGTTGCCGATAGGCAATGATGGCCAAGGTTTCCATGGTGGCACGGCTGTAGCGTGGCGGTTTTTCGGGATGCAGGCGATCCAGATATTCCCTCATCTCGGGTCGACTCTGAAAACGCCAGCCCGTCGCTACATTCACGAGCTCAACTCCCCGCATGGCCCAGTCATGCTGCAAGTCGCAGAGAAGAGTCTTGAGCGTGTCAACGCCAAGCTCCTCGTTGAACAGGGCCCGCATGTCACGCACCTGCAATGGCTGTTGCGAGCATATCAAGGCGGTTTCTAGTACGCGCTTGGCATCCGCCGTATTCATCGTCTTGTAGTTCCGGGAAAAAGCATCGTCAGGATGCAAAATCAGTGAGGTTCAACTCAGGGCAGCAGGCAATGCAAAGCTTGACTGCGCAAACCCACGGCAGATTTGCCGAGGCAAGGCTCTCATCAGAGCCATTATGCGGCATTGTAGCTCAGGCCCCAGGCCACCAGTGCCTGGCTCAAATCAGCGGGTAAAGCCGCCTTGAAGACCAGGGATTCTCCCGTGACCGGATGCACAAAAGCCAGCTGGCAGGCATGCAGGGCCTGCCGGTCCATGCCTGCAGCTGGCGCACCGCCATACAGGGCGTCTGCCACCAACGGGTGGCCAATCGATGCCAGATGCACACGTATCTGGTGTGTACGGCCCGTGTGCAGACTACACCTGAGCCAGCACCCAAGCGCTGCGTTTTGCAATAGCTCAACCGTGGTTTTGGCCGTTTTACCCGGATACCGGGCAAGGTCAACCACGGCCATGCGAAGCCGGTTGCGAGGGTCTCGGCCAATGGCATCTTCTATATCCAGGCGGGGAGCCTCCTGCCAGGCGCGATGGGCCAAGGCCAGATACTGGCGACTGACCTTGCGTGCGGCAATCAATTCGACCAGGGCATCCATGGCAGACCGGGTTCGGGCCACCACCATCAAACCGCTGGTGTCCTTGTCCAGCCGGTGCACGATTCCGGCTCGCGGCAAGAGGCCAGCCTGTGGGTCATGCGCCAGCAGACCATTGAGCAAGGTCCCGCTCCAGTTGCCTGGCGCCGGATGGACCACCAATCCGGCAGGTTTGTTGATCACGCGCAAGTAAGGGTCCTCGTACAGCACTTGCAACTCCATGGCTTCGGGCTTGAAAGCCAGGCTTTGAGGCGTTGGCTTCAACTCAATCACGCCACGATCCCCAGCTTTCAGCTTGGCGGCAGGCTTGCTGATCACCACGCCATTGACCATGACTGCGCCTGTATCGATCAACTGCTGCAGGTAGCTGCGGGAAAACTCAGGCACCATTTCAGCCAGCGCCCGGTCCAGGCGCATGCCATGATGCGACTCCCGAGCGCCCCATTCGCGCGACTCGACCTCCAGGCCTGCGTCGGCCACATCTTCAAAATCGGCAATGTCAGAGGGGGTCGATATAATCGATTCGGAATTCTTCAAGAAAGTTGTTCCTCATGTTTCGAGCCAAATTATCGGTTGTCGGCGTCCTGCTGTTTTCAGGCTTGATCACGCTGCTTGCAGGATGCTCATCACCCCCCGTGGATAAGACCGCAGGTTGGAGCCCCAACAAGATCTATTCTGAAGCCCGCGACGAGATGGGTTCAGGTGCTTATGACAAGGCTATTCCCCTGCTTGAAAAACTCGAGGGCCGAGCCGCCGGCACCCCTCTTGCACAGCAGGCTCAGCTCGAAAAAGCCTATGCCCACTACAAGTCTGGCGAATCCGCTCAGGCACTGGCTACCATTGATCGCTTCGTGAAGCTGCACCCGGCCAGCCCTGCCCTCGACTATGCCCTCTACCTCAAGGGCATCGTCAACTTCAATGATGATCTTGGCCTGTTCTCCTTCATCACCCGCCAGGATCTCTCCGAGCGAGACCAGAAAGCGGCCAAAGAGTCTTTTGAATCCTTCAGGGAACTGGTCACCCGCTTCCCGGAGTCTCGCTATACGCCTGATGCCACCCAGCGCATGAACTACATCGTCAACTCGCTGGCCAAATACGAGGTTCATGTCGCCCGCTATTACTACAGTCGAGGCGCCTATCTAGCCGCGATCAACCGTGCCCAGGCGGCGCTATCCGAATACCGTGATGTGCCGGTGCAGGAAGAAGCACTCGCTATTCTCGTCAAGTCCTATGACGCACTTGACATGCCTCATCTGCGTGATGATGCCAAACGGGTACTTGAGAAAAACTACCCGCAAAGCCCTTACCTCACGGGCAGCCTGACTAAAGCAAGCTCTCCCTGGTGGAAGTTCTGGTAAGTGCTTCGAGTCCGGCAAAAAATTCATCTTCTGACTGAAGCCTCCGCATAGGCGGGAGAGCTGCCAGCAATCGGCGGCCATAGCTCATGGCCGTCAACCTGGTGTCACAGACCACCAGAATCCCCTGGTCAGACTCGCGCCGGATCAGGCGTCCGGCACCCTGCTTCAGGGCCACTGCGGCTTCGGGTAGAAAATAATCCTTGAACGCGCTGCGCCCTGATTGCTCCAGTCGACGAGCACGCGCCTCCACGAGGGGGTCGTTTGGGGGCGGGAACGGTAGCTTGTCGATAACGACCAGTTGCAAGGCATCCCCTGGAATATCCACCCCCTCCCAGAATGAGGCCGATGCCACCAGTACGCAACCTGGTCGACCGTCTGCATCGCCCAGCCGGAAGCGCTCCATGATTTCACGCTTGGGCAATTGCCCCTGCACCAGTATGTCCAGAACACCAGTTGCTTCGAATTGCTGCTGCAACTGTTCGCTGATGGTCCGTAGCGCCCTGAGTGTTGTGGTCAGCACCAGCGTGCGGCCACCGATCAGCGGCGCGGCCTTAACCACCAGTTCTGCAACTTTTGCGCTGTGAGTGGGATCACTGGGTTTTGGCAACCGACTCGGCACATAGACCGCCGCCTGGCGGGCATAGTCAAACGGGCTGTCCACCCGAAGAATCTCCGCATGCTCAAGCCCACAAGGTTCGGTAAACCAGCTCAGCGCAGTATCGTCTCCCAAGGTCGCCGAAGTAAATATCCAGGAACGAGACGACTCGACGCCCTCTTCGGTTTTGAGTAGTCGATTCTGTACGGCGTTCGCAATATCCAGCGGTGATTCAACCAGACGCAACTGAGCACCGACATCCATCCAGCGCACGGCAGCGACATCGCAGTCACCAGAAAAAAATGCCAGCAAACCGGCCAAATGCACGGCTCTTTCATGCAAGCGCACAAAATCGGGGGCCATCTCACTGACGGTATCCAGTGCCTGGATGGCTCGGGCACAGACGGTAGCCAGCTTGTCCAGCGCCTCGACCCAGGAGCCCTCATGAATGGAGTCCGGGGCCACATCGGTCCAGCGCAGTTTGCTGCCGGGATAGGTCTTGCCCACGACAAGCCGCAAATCACGGCTTGCACGCTCGATATCTGAGGCCAATTGCGACCAGTCTGCCAGCCCACGGGCAAACTGCAGGCCACATGCCAGCAGATCCCGCGAGAAGTCCAACAACTGCCCCGTGCCCAGGTGGGTGCCCAGAAATTGAACGCCCGTCTCATTCAACTGATGCGCTTCGTCAAATATCACGCAGCGCACAGAAGGCAACAGCTCAGCCATGCCCGACTCGCGAACCGCCATATCTGCAAAGAAAAGATGGTGGTTAATCACCACCACATCTGCAGCCAGGGCTTCCCGCCTAGCCTGATTGACATGGCAGGCGCGAAATTTAGGGCATTGCGTTCCCAGACAATTTTCACGCGTAGAGGTGACTAGCGGAATCAGGGGTGAGCGCTCGTCAAGCCCGGACAGCTCAGCCAGATCGCCCGTTCGGGTAGTGTGGGCCCAGGTCTCGATCTTGGCCAGAGACCTCAACGTACTGCGCTCCGGAAATGAAGCATCGTGGCGAGCGAGCTCCAGTCGATGCGAGCAAAGATAACTACCCCGGCCCTTTAGCAAGGCTGATCGAACAGGCAAGCCCAGGGCATCAATGAGTTGCGGCAAGTCCCGGCCATACAACTGATCTTGCAGGTTTTTGCTGGCGGTGGAAATCAGCACCCGCTCACCACTGAGCAAGGCAGGAACCAGATAGGAATAGGTCTTGCCCACACCTGTGCCCGCCTCCACCACCAGTACCCCCCCCTCCTCGATGGTGCGCGCGATGGACAGGGCCATATCGATCTGCCCCTGACGTGGGCTGAACTCTTCTACTGTTTGCGACAGTGCACTGCCAGCCGAGAATAGGCCGCGAACGGCATCCTGCAAGCTCATTCGTCAGGCGGTCTCGTCCGGCAGCAAGCCCACTTCAAGGCGGCTGATTTCATCCCGCAAGCTCAGGCGCTGTTTCTTGAGCCGGCGAAGCGAGAGCTCATCCATCTGTAACTCGCTGCCTGTGCGATCAATTGATGCATTCAGTTCGGCGTGTTCCATGCGCAACTCGATCAAGCGTCGTTGCGGAAAATGCAAATTGGAGTCCAAAGGGATAAAACAGTAACAAAGGCCTACAACTGCAGAGCCAACGGGATTGGGTATTGCTTGATAATACGTCCAATTCAGAAACTCACTACGAGGATTTTTGCTTCCCTGCAACACCATATGGGCAAAGGCTATCGGCTATCGGCTTCGACCGGCATTCACAAAGGCGACCGCGAATACCAGCAGGACCGTGTGGTATTGCTCAAGCATCCTCGTGTCAATGGCTGCGTGCTCGGCGTGGTGGCCGATGGCATGGGTGGCCGCAGTGGTGGACGCAAGGCTTCAGATCAGGTGATGCTCACCGCGAGTCAGCTGTTCGAACGATATGCCCCAGGTATCGACGAGGCGGACGACTTGTTGCAGCAACTCGTGCGGGAATCTCATCTGGTCATCAAACTCACTGCGGTCTCATCTGAAGAAGAGCCTCACAGTACGATTGCAGCGTTCTTGATCAACCCCAAAGGTGATTGCTACTGGATACATACAGGGGACTCGCGGATTTACCATTTCAGGGGCAAGCAACTGGTCATGCGAACCCTGGATCACTCCTATGTTCAAGAGCTAGTGGACCAAGGGGAAATCACGGAAGAAGAGGCCACAGTTCATCCGGATTCGAATATCTTGACCGCGTGTCTCGGCACCGAGAACGAGCCCCCCACCGCCAGCCACTACATACCGCAGCTGGTGTCGGGTGACATTCTCATGGCCTGTACCGATGGTGTATGGCACTACCTAAGCCCCAAAGAGTTGGGGGTGGCCCTGTCTGCCCTGTCTGCCCGTGAAGCAACCGAATTCCTGATTGACAAGGCCCGCGCACGCGGCCAGGGTAGCGGCGACAACCTGTCGCTGGTCGTCGTCAAGCTGGAGCCGCTTGACGACTAGGCTCCGTCCCTAGGAAATCCACGGTCACGGTCAATGCGCCCGGTAATGCCTCACCGCCCTGATGGCAGTGGCTTGGCCGTGCTGGGCTCTTCCACATTTTTCTGCAAGCGCTCCGCCTTGTGCTCTTGCGCCTCCTGCACCTTGCTGTCAAAATCCTTCTGCTTTTCAGCAGCCTCGTTCGCCATGCGTTCGCGTGCTGCCGCTTCGTCCTGCCGCTGGGTCTCTTTATCGCGAGTTTCACGCAAGGCATCCTGCTCTTTGGCGGGTGCCAGCCCGCGGTCGATGGCTTTTTGATCAGCACGCTGCTGCCGATCCTCCCAGTCCTTTCGCGCCTGTTCGATTTTTTTCTCTTTTTCCAGTAGCGCTTGAGGTGTATTTTTGTCAGCCAGTCGCGCCAGTGCTTCTGAGGCCTTTTGTTGCCGCTCAAGATCGTTCAAGGCGATTTCTTCACGCCTCAGAACACTCATTGCAGCATAGTGACTCGATTTGACCTTGCCAAGACAGTCTGTGACTGCAAAGCGCTGATAGCAAGCGGCTGACTCCGCAACAAAGTACGCCTCCTGCTGCTTACGACGTACTTCCAGGCGGGCACGCGCCTCATTCAGCAGGGCTTCGTTGTCAATGGACTTCTGCTGAGCGTTGCCAGCGACAGCCAATACCATCGCGAGGATGGCAAGCAGTACTTGCTTCATGTCAGGCTGGTATCGACAAGACGGCGCTCAAGCGCCAGAAACTCACTGGATTGCATTTCTTTGAGCCGGGAAACTGTTCTGGGAAACTCATGGGCCAAAGGCCCTTCGGTATACAAAGCCCCAGGCTGCACTTCGGCAGACATGATGAGCTTGACGCGACGATCGTACATCACATCCACCAGCCAGGTAAAGCGACGAGCCTCTGAGGCCATTCGCACGGGCATGTGAGGCACATTGCTCAGAAAAATCGTGTGGAACTGGGAGGCTATCTCAAGGTAGTCATTCTGAGAACGGGGCCCGCCACACAAGACCTTGAAATCAAACCAGACTACACCACCAGCCTTGCGTCGTGCCTTGATCTGCCTTGACTCGATATTCAGCACAGGATCTTCATCCTGAGACTCGGCCACGCGGTCAAAAGCCAGTTCCATGGCAGTATCGGCCTCGGGACCCAATGGGGTGTGATACAGCTCCACCTGCTCCAGGGTGCGATGGCGGTAGTCGGTACCATTGTCCACGTTGATCACCTCCAGCTTTTCGTTAAGCAAGGCAATCGCGGGCAAGATACGGTTGCGGTGCAAGCCGTCAGGATAAAGATCGTCAGGCTTGAAATTCGACGTCGTCACAAAACCCACCCCGTTTTTGAAGAGCGCACTGAGCAAGCGATGAAGAATCATGGCGTCGGTAATATCCGCCACGTGAAACTCGTCAAAGCAGATCAGCCGGTATTTTTTGGCGATTCGCTCTGCCAACTCATCCAGCGGATTGACCGTGCCCTGCAAGTCAGCGAGTTCCCGATGCACCTCTCGCATGAACTCGTGAAAATGCAGCCGCGTCTTGCGCTTCAGCGGCACCGCGCCGAAAAAACAATCCATCAGAAAGCTTTTGCCACGCCCGACACCACCAAAGAGATACACGCCTCGCGGAATATCCGGACGGTTGATCAGCTTCTTCAGGGCATTGGAGCGCAGTTCCTTGAAAACCGCCCATTCGGCAGCACAGCGCTCAAGCGCCTCGACTGCACGCAACTGCGCGGGGTCGCTTGCGTAACCCCGCGCTTGCAGTTCCGCTTCGTAGGCGTTGCGAACCGGCGTCAAGCCCTCGTGCTCAACCATCACGCTCATCATCCAGGCGGCAATTGCCGACTAGAAGTTCAGCGCACGTTTGTCAACCGCCAGTGCGGCCTCTTTGGTGGCCTCACTCAGGGAAGGGTGTGCATGGCAGATGCGCGCAATGTCTTCGCTACTGGCCTTGAACTCCATGGCGACCACACACTCGGAAATCAGCTCGCTGGCCATGGGACCCACAATGTGCACACCGAGAATCTCGTCTGTCTCTGCATCCGCCAGCATCTTGACCATGCCGGTAGTGTCGCCCAGCGCACGGGCACGGCCGTTCGCCAGGAAGGGAAAGGAACCCGCCTTATAGGCACGGCCACTGGCCTTGAGTTGCTGCTCGGTCTGCCCCACCCATGCGATCTCGGGGCTGGTGTAGATCACCCACGGGACTGTGTTGAAGTTCACGTGTCCATGCTGGCCGGCAATACGCTCGGCCACCGCAACGCCCTCTTCCTCGGCCTTGTGCGCCAGCATCGGGCCACGCACCACATCACCGACCGCCCACACACCCAACGCACTGGTACGGCAGTCATCATCCACCACGATGGCGCCACGTTCGTCCAGCTTGAGTCCAACCGCTTCGGCATTCAAACCCACTGTGTTCGGCACACGACCAATCGAGACAATCAGTTTGTCCACATCGAGCTTCTGAGCCTCACCTTTGGCATTGGTCCAGGAGACGCTGACGCCCTTCTTGCCCGTCTTGATCTCGCCTACCTTGGCGCCAAGTTCAATCTTGAGGCCCTGCTTGGTAAAAGCCTTGTGGGCTTCCTTGGCAATCTGTTCGTCCACCGCCCCCAGGAAAGTTGGCAGACCTTCAAGGATGGTGACCTCCGAACCCAGACGGCGCCATACCGAGCCCATCTCCAGACCAATGACGCCTGAGCCGATCAGACCCAGCTTTTTAGGCACGGCCCCAATGCGAAGGGCACCGTCGTTGGACAGGATGAGGTCCTCATCAAATGGCGTGCCGGGCAAGGCGCGGGCCGTCGATCCCGTGGCCACGACAACATGCTTGGTCATCAAGACTTCTTCGGTCGCACCGCTGGCCTTGACTTCATAACCGCCGTCTACAGCCTTCTGAAAAGACCCACGGCCATGGAAGAAGGTGACCTTGTTCTTCTTGAAAAGGTACTGGATGCCGTCGTTGTTCTGCTTGACCACGACATCCTTGCGGGCCACCATTTTCGCCACATCCATGCTCACACTCTTCACCTCGATGCCGTGATCTGCAAAGTGGTGATTGGCATGGTCGAAATATTCGGATGACTGCAGCAGTGCCTTGCTGGGGATACAACCTACATTGGTACAGGTGCCACCCAGCGCAGGGCCACCTTTGCTGTTCTTCCATTCGTCAATGCAGGCCACGGTCATACCCAACTGGGCAGCTCGAATGGCGGCGATATAGCCGCCGGGGCCGCCACCAATGACGACCACGTCAAAAATTTTGCTCATTGTTCGCTCCTCAGATGTCAAACAGAAGGCGAGCGGGATCTTCGAGCGCTTCTTTCATGGCAACCAGACCCAGCACGGCTTCGCGACCGTCGATGATGCGGTGGTCATAGCTCATGGCCAGATAGTTGATCGGGCGAACGACGACTTGACCGTTTTCCACCACAGCGCGGTCCTTCGTGGCATGCACCCCGAGAATCGCACTTTGTGGTGGATTGATGATGGGGGTGGACAACATCGAGCCGAAGACACCTCCATTGGAGATGGAGAAGGTACCACCTGTCATGTCCTCGATACCGAGCTTGCCTTCGCGCGCCTTGGCACCGAATTCAGCGATCTTCTTCTCGATCTCGGCAAAGCTCATCTGGTCGGCATTGCGCAGAATTGGCACCACCAGACCTCGGGGCGAGCCCACGGCAATCCCGATATCGAAGTAACCGTGGTAGACGATGTCATTGCCATCAATGGATGCATTAATGACAGGGTACTTCTTGAGCGCATGAACGGCAGCTTTGACGAAGAAGCTCATGAAGCCGATCTTCACACCATGCTCTTTCTCAAATTTCTCCTGGAAGCGCTTGCGCATTTCCATCACGGGTGCCATGTTGACTTCGTTGAAAGTGGTCAGGATGGCATTGGTGGACTGGGATTGCAGCAAACGCTCAGCCACGCGGGCCCGCAGGCGACTCATCGGCACGCGCTGCTCCGGACGATCACCCAGGGCTGGCGGCTTTGTTGCGACCTGAGGCAGAGAGGTTGTTGGAACTCCAGTTGGAATTGGCGAAGCTGCTGCAGGTTTGGAAGCAGCAGGTGCTGTAGCGGCCAGCACATCACCTTTTGTGACACGGCCGTCCTTGCCTGTTCCAGGGACAGAGCCGGTGGCCATGCCCTTGTCTGCCATCAGCTTGGCGGCAGCAGGCATGGCGACACCCGCCTTGCTGGCCGTCGCAACCGCGGCAGGCGCTGCGGCAGGCGCAGACACTGCGGCCGCAGCGGCAACCGATGCCGGCACCGCCGGTGCGGCGGCAACCTTGCCCTCGGTGTCGATCTTGGCAATCACCTGCTCAGCGACCACCGTTCCACCATCACCCACCAAAAGTTCAGACAGGACGCCGGCAGAGGGCGCGGGTACCTCCAGCACGACCTTGTCAGTCTCGATTTCGATCAGGATTTCATCGATGGCGATCAAATCACCAACTTTCTTTTTCCAGTTCAGCATGGTGGCTTCCGCCACGGACTCGGACAACTGGGGCACCTTAACTTCTACGATAGCCATTTTGTTTCTTTCCGTTATTTTTTCGAGGATGCGATAGCGTCTTACTTGGACAGGACAAAGCCCTTGAGCTTGCCAAACGCGCCCTCAACGAGTGCCTTTTGCTGATCCTGATGCAGATGCGAATAGCCGACGGCTGGCGAAGCGGAGGCAGCGCGCCCCGAGTAGCCAAGCTTCTGACCCTCCACCATGTTTTCCTGGATGTAGTGCTGCACAAAGAACCAGGCACCTTGGTTCTGCGGCTCATCCTGACACCAGACCACCTCCGTCGCGTTGGGGTATTTCTTCAGCTCAGCCGCAAATGCCTTGTGAGGGAAGGGATAGAGCTGTTCAACACGCAGAATGGCTACGTTGTCTGATCCGTTTTCCTCGCGCTTCTTGACAAGGTCGTAATAAACCTTGCCGGAGCACACCACCACACGCTTGACCTTGTCCGCCTTGATGTCTTTTTGCTCAGGAATGACGGTCTGGAACGTGCCCTTGGTGAACTCAATCAGAGGGGACGCCGCATCCTTGTTTCGCAACAAGGACTTGGGCGTCATGATGATCAGCGGCTTGCGCAGGTTGCGTACCATCTGCCGACGCAGCACATGGAAAATCTGGCTGGCCGTAGTGGGCTGCACCACCTGCATATTGGTATCGGCCGAGAGCTGCATGAAGCGCTCAAGACGGGCCGAACTGTGCTCGGGCCCCTGCCCTTCATAGCCGTGCGGCAGCATCAGTGCAATGCCATTGACACGGCCCCACTTGACTTCGCCAGAAGCAATGAATTGATCAATCACCACCTGGGCACCGTTGGCAAAGTCGCCAAACTGGGCTTCCCAGATCACCAGGGTGTTGGGGTCGTTGGACGCATAGCCGTACTCGAAGGCCAGCACGGCCTCTTCGGACAGGATCGAGTCGATTACCGTGAACGGGGCCTGGTTGTCCGTGACGTTCTGCAGAGGAATATAGGAGCCCGTGTCCCACTTCTCGCGTTTCTGATCGTGAATCACGGAGTGGCGGTGCGTGAAGGTGCCACGTCCGCAGTCTTCACCCGACAGGCGCACCGGGTAGCCACTGGCCACCAGCGAGGCAAACGCCATATGCTCACCCATGCCCCAATCGACTGGAATGTCTCCACGGCCCATCGCCGCACGATCGTCATAGACCTTGCGAACCAGTTGGTGAGGTGTCACGCTGTCAGGAATCGTGGTGATGCGCTCTGCCAGACGCTTCCACTCAGCCATGGGAATGGCGGTATCTGCTGCATCTGTCCACTTCTTGCCCAGATAAGGCGACCAGTCCACCGCGTACTTGCTCTTGAAGTCCGTCAGCACTGGATCCACCGTGTGCTTGCCCGCGTCCATGGCCGCGCGATAGGCCTTGGCCATGTCATCGCCGAGCGTGTCGCCAAAGCCCTGCACCGCGAGTTTGTCGGCATACAGTTTTCGGGTGCCCGGGTGCGCAGCGATTTTCTTGTACATCAGCGGCTGGGTCAGCGAGGGGGTGTCCTGCTCGTTATGCCCCAGCTTGCGGAAGCAGATGATGTCAACCACCACATCCTTGCTGAACTCCATACGGTACTCCAGCGCCAGCTGGGTGGCCAGCACCACGGCCTCGGGATCGTCGCCATTGACGTGCAGCACCGGCGACTCGATCATCTTCACGATATCGGTGCAATAAAGGGTTGAGCGGCTGTCGCGTGGATCGCTCGTGGTGAAACCAATCTGGTTGTTGATCACGATGTGCACCGTACCGCCTGTGGTGTAGCCACGCGTTTCGGCCAGCGCCAGCGTTTCCATCACGATACCCTGTCCGGCAAAGGCCGCATCACCATGCACCAACACGGGCAGTACCTGCTTGCCCTTAGGGTCGCCACGGCGGTCCATGCGGGCACGCACAGAGCCTTCAACCACGGGGTTGACGATCTCCAGGTGCGACGGGTTGAAGGCCAGCGTGAGGTGAACCGGGCCGCCGGGCGTCGACACATCAGAGCTGAAGCCTTGGTGGTATTTGACGTCACCACTGGGCAGGTCTTCGGGTGCCGTATGGTCAAACTCGGCAAACAGGCCGGAAGGCATTTTGCCCAAGGAGTTCACCAGCACATTGAGGCGGCCGCGGTGGGCCATGCCGATCACGATTTCCTGAATACCCTGGGTTCCACCCAGCTTGATGAGCTCGTCCATGGAGGCAATAAAACTCTCGCCTCCCTCCAGCGAGAAGCGTTTCTGCCCCACATATTTGGTGTGCAGGAAACGCTCAAGGCCTTCGGCCGCGGTCAAGCGCTCAAGAATATGCTTCTTTTTCTCGGCCGTGAAGTTGGGTGTGGTCCGGATGGATTCGAGTTTCTGCTGCCACCAGCGCTTCTGATTCTGGTCAGTGATGTACATGTACTCGGCACCGATCGTGCCGCAGTAGGTCTCGCGCAAGGCATTGAGCAACTCGCGCAGGCTCATCGTGTCTTTGCCGAAGAAGGTATTGCTCGTGTTGAACACGGTTTCCTGGTCCGCATCGCTGAAACCGTAGAAGGACGGATCCAGTTCAGGAATGTGTACGCGCTCTGCGCGCTTGAGCGGGTCAAGGTCTGCCCATCGGGCACCGACATTGCGGTAGGCTGCGATCAACTGCTGCACCGCGGTGCGCTTGCGACCCATTTCGGAGTCAGCCCCGGTGGCCATCACGACCTGGGTGCCGCCCTGCTTGGCGCGCTCGGCAAACGCATTGATCACGGGGAGATGGGGCACGTCCCGGGTATTGCTGCCATCACCAGCGGGCACGTGCTGGAGCGCATCGAAGTACTCACGCCAGTTATCCGACACACTGCCTGGATTGTCCAGGTAGTTCTCGTACATCTCCTCGACATACGGGGCATTGCCGCCAAAAAGATAACTGTTGCCTTGATAGGCTTGATAGACGGACGACGTCTGATTTGTCCCGGGGGACGTAGATTCACTCATTCTCCGCTGACCTCCGTTTCCCTGTGGGAAACATTAGCTGGTTAAAGCTTGTTGATTAACCTTCCGCGGCACGGCTTGACCGATTGGCGGATGCGACTGTGGCGGTGGGAAGGGCCTAGTAACAAGCCGTTATTGTGCCACTGAAAGCCTGAACAAACAAATCACGCCCTCTGGGACACACCCGTTATGAGGCGAGCAGGTCCTTGATTTGCTGCAGCGCTGCCGGATCTTCCATGGTGGTGAGGTCTCCCGCATCCCGGCCTTCGCAGACGGCCTGAATGGCACGGCGCAACAGTTTTCCGCTGCGGGTTTTAGGCAATACCGTGACGAACCGCACACGCGCCGGCCGGCCCACGGCGCCCAGTGACTTGTCCACCACCGCCATGACTTCGCCCTCCAGTTTGAGGTGCGCAGCGGCATCGACAAGCAGACTCGCATCCTTTACCACGGCAAACGCCATGGCTACCTGGCCCTTGAGCTGATCGGCCACGCCCACTACCGCCACCTCGGCAATATTGGGGTGACTGGAGATACTCTCCTCGATTTCGCGTGTCCCCAGGCGGTGGCCCGCCACATTGATCACATCGTCCGTTCGACCCAGGATGAAAAAGTAGCCGTCCTTGTCGCGAATGCCCCAATCGAACGTGTTGTAGCGCAGCTTGCCAGCGGCCCCCGTCCAGTAGGTCTTGACGAAGCGGTCATCGTCACGCCAGACCGTCTGCATGCAGCCCGGCGGCAATGGGCCCTCGATCGTCACAACGCCTTTCTGATCCGGCCCCTTGAGCTCCTCGCCCGTGATGTCATCGATCAGTTTGACGTCATAGCCATACATCGCAACGCCTGGGCTCCCAAACCTGCTGGGCTTTTTCTCCACCCCATTGGCAATGGTGAGAATGGGCCAGCCGGTTTCGGTCTGCCAGTAGTTGTCGATGATCGGCACTCCCAGTCCTTCGCTGATCCATTGTGCGGTGGGCTCATCAAGTGGTTCACCGGCCAGGTACAGCGCCTTGAGACTGGAGAGGTCATATTTCTTGAGGAACTCGAGGTTCTGCTTCTTGAGCACACGCACAGCTGTGGGCGCTGAGAACATGCGCGTGACCTTGTATTTCTCCACCAGTTGCCACCAGATACCTGCATCGGGCCGGGTCGGCAAGCCTTCGTACATGATGGTGGCCATGCCGGCGATCAGCGGGCCATAGACGATGTAGCTGTGCCCTACTACCCAGCCGATGTCGCTGGTAGAGAAATAGGTCTCTCCTGGCTTGCCCTCGAAGATGTGCTTCATGCTGGCTGCCAGCGCCACGGCATAACCACCCGTGTCGCGCTGCACGCCCTTGGGCTTGCCCGTGGTGCCCGAGGTGTAAAGGGTGTAGCTCACATGTGTGGCATCAAGCCATTCGCAGGGCACTTCTGCCTGCAGGTGTTTTTGCCGCATTGCCCCCCAGAGATGGTCGCGTCCAGCTACCAAATTCATAGCAGACAATTTGCGGTCTACCAGAAGCACGGATTCCGGCTTGTGTGTGGACAGGCGGATGGCCTCATCCAGCAGGGGTTTGTAGGCCACCACCTTGCCACCACGGGAACCTGCATCGGCGCTCACCACCACGCGCGGCTCCGCATCCTCGATGCGCGAGGCGAGCGAACCCGACGCGAAGCCGCCGAACACCACCGAGTGGATGGCACCAATGCGCGCACAGGCCAGCATTGCAAATGCCGCCTCGGCAATCATCGGCATGTAGATCAGCACACGGTCGCCCTTGCGCACCCCCAACTCAAGCAAACTGGCCGCCATGCGCTGCACTTCCGCATGGAGTTCACGGAACGTGTAGATGACCTCTTCATCCGTCTCGGTGCTGACATAAATCAGTGCGCTCTGATCTGCCCGCTCCTTCAGATGCCGGTCGACCGCGTTGTGACAGAGATTCGTGGTGCCTCCCACAAACCAGCGGGCAAAAGGTGGATGGCTGTAGTCACAGATGGTTTGTGCTGGCGTTTTCCAGTCAATCAGCTTGGCCTGTTCGGCCCAGAATGCGTCGGGCTGCTCGATGGAGCGACGATAGAACTCGGCGTAGCTAGTCATGCTGGTCTCCTGAAATGTTATCAATGCACAGATTATTTGAATTCATAATTATTAATACTGGACTTGCAGGAAGCTGACAGCGGGCGGCAAAGACCCTCTCCGACCGCAAATAAGCCACGCAGAAACCAGCCAGTCGTTCATACAGCAATCATGCCGGTCAGAGCGGCCAGACCCACAGCAAGGTGGGCACCCCGACCAGCACCACCAGAATATCGGTGGGCAATCCCATGCGCCAGTAGTCGCCAAACCGGAAGCCACCGGGCCCGAGAATCAGCGTGTTGTTCTGGTGCCCGATCGGTGTGAGGAACGCACAGGATGCGCCGACGGCAACTGCCATCAAAAAGGCATCGCCGCTGACGCCCAACTGAGACGAGGTACTGATCGCAATCGGACACATGACGGCGGCCGTTGCCGCGTTGTTCATGAAGTCGGTCAACAGCATGGTTGCCACCAGGATGACAGCCAGCCCGATCACGGCGCTCCCCTGCGCCACACTCTCAAGCAGCATGCGCGCAATCACGTCAGCGGCCCCGGTGCTGGCCATGGCATCCGCCACCGGCAGCATGGCGGCCAGCAGCACGATGACCGACCAGTCGATGGCGCTGTAGATCGACCGGACCGGCACCAGCCCCAGCACGACCATGGCCAGTGCACCGGCAGCGAATGCCACGGCAGCTGGCAGCAAGCCAAGAGCAGCCAAGCCTACGGCAAAGACCATGACCAGCGTGGCCGACACCGCCTGCCCTTTCTTGGGTACCCGGATATCACGGGTTGCAAGCGGCAGGCAACTGAACTGGTTGGCAAAGTCAGACAGTGCTTCAGCAGCGCCCTGCATGAGCAGCACGTCACCGGCACGGATCGTGGTTGAGCGCAGGCGCTTGATCTTGCGGCGCCCCTGGCGCGAAATGGCCAGCAGGTTAATGCCGTGGCTCGTGCGCAGTTCGATGTCGGATGCCGATCGGTTCAACAAAGCCGAGTTCGGACTCACCACCAGCTCCTGCACCACGACCTCTTCGGACTTGACCTTCTCTTTTTCCTTCTCCCTGGTCTTTTCCTTTGCCTTGTCATCCACAACAGGTGCGCTCTGAATCGCCCTGCCGTCTGCCTCAATGCGCTGCTTCGCAGCACCGGGCTCGACGGGCTTTCCCTGCTCGTCCTGGGACGGCTGCTCAACGGCATCCGACGGCACATCCTCTTCCAGCTTGAGGCCCAGACTCGCCAAGGCCGAGGTAAGCGACTCAGGCTCCACTTCCACCACCAGAATGTCGCCCTGCCGCAAGACCAGGCGCGGGCTGGGAGCGTAGATGCGCACCTCATGACGCACCATGCCCACGATCTGCGCCCCCGCCTCGTCGAGCAACTGCTCGACCTCACGCAAACGCTTGTTTTCGGCCTTGCTGCCCTCGACGATACGAACCTCGCTCAGGTACGCGCCCGACTCGAAGCTGCCATTGTCAGACTGCTTGCGCGAAGGCACCAGCCGCCAGCCAATCAGTCCGACAAACAGAATGCCGACCACAGAGACCGCCAGTCCCACCGGCGCAAAGTCAAACATCCCGAAGCTCTGCCCGGCGGCAGTCGCCCGATAGCCCGCGACGATCAAATTCGGTGGGGTGCCGATCAGGGTCGTCATGCCCCCCAGAATCGAGCCGAAAGCCAGCGGCATGAGCACCTTGCCTGCGGGCAGCTTGTGCTTGCTGGCAAGCTGCAGGCCAATCGGCATCAGCAGCGCCAGCGCGCCGACATTGTTCATGAAGCTCGACAACAAGGCCGCCAGGCTGATCAGCGCCAGGATGCTGACCGTTGGCCCGGCCGAGGTTGGCAGCAAGCGCTTGGCCAGCACATCCACGGCCCCCGTGATCTGCAGGCCATAGCCGAGTACAAGCACACATGCCACCGTGATCACCGCCGGGTGCCCGAAACCTGCAAAGGCCTGTGCCGAGGGCACCAAGCCCGTCACCACGCACACCAGCAAGGCCCCCCAGGCCACCATGTCATGCCGCCAGCGTCCCCACAGAAACATGACCATGGTGGCCACGAGTACCAACACAATCACGAGCTGGGCACCGATCATGGGGTATTTCTCAAAAAACGCATATACGCAGGGACTCCAGAATGATCAATAAGGCAATGATGGTGAGGCGCCTGGCGTCGTACTGGCTGGGGTTTGTGGTTTTGCACCGACCTCTGCCGCCGACTCGCCCGG
Organism: Gammaproteobacteria bacterium; assembly: GCA_018815325.1. Lineage (GTDB taxonomy): Bacteria > Pseudomonadota > Gammaproteobacteria > Burkholderiales > Burkholderiaceae_C > JAHIYE01. Next base: position 103,755 of record JAHIYE010000013.1, read on the forward strand.
GAAAAGCACCTTGAGCTGGTATTCAGGACCACGCTTCCACTGCTGCTCCTTGATCAGCCACTTGGTCACGAACTCCCTGACGGTCTGGCGGGCCGGCTCTTTCACCAGCTCCAGGTAACTGGCGCTGGCAGCGCGCTTGGCCAACTCCGGCGTCATCGAGCGCTCCAGTGCTGCCAGATTTTCGTATTTGTTGAGGCGTGCCCAGCCGTTCTCGGTGTACTTTTGCAGCTGCGCAGTATCAAAAGCCACCGGCAGGCTGGGTTGAATCGGTGGCGCCACCACCACGGCACTCTTGCCTGTGATGACGACCGTCCACTCTGGTGCAAGCTCGATGTGATAACGGTAATGCGTCGGCACCTGCACATGCGAGACCGTCGTACCGAGGTTGATGCCCCAGAACTCCCGTGTGTCAGAGCGCGTGAAGCGCTCGTGGGCCGTGATGACGGCCACCTCCAGCAGGCCGCCCGGCGTACGCATGACCACTGGCACCTCGCGGGCCATGATCACGGATTTTTCGACCTCCTCCTGTTGCGCGCTCAGGTACCAGGCAGCAAACACCGCTGCCACCAGGGCAGCCAGGCCAAGCCCCCGGAATTTGAAGTTGATCTCCATGCGAGCTATTTTGCCCTGCGACAGTCCCCGTAGTGACGACAAGACAACGCTGTGAACTAGGGGTATTCACCCTGCAGCAAGGCTACGGCGTCAAGCGCTGCTGTCTGGTGGGCCTACCCAGAAATGGGGGTTGTACGCGACCTCCCAGAGGTAGCCGTCCGGGTCTCTGAAATAACCCGAGTAGCCCCCCCAGAACACTTTCTGTGCCGGTTTGGTCAGGGTAGCCCCTGCCGCCAACGCCTGCGCCATGAGCTGATCGACCTCGGCCTCGGAGGTCAGGTTATGGGCCAGTGCAAAGCCGGCAAAGCCCTCGCCCTGAGGCGATACCCCCGCATCCTCGGCCAGTGCATCACGCCCAAACAAGCCCAGCCAGCTGCCATTCAGGGTAAAAAAAGCCACCCCGGGCGGCGAATCCATTCTGGGCAAACCCAAGCCCTGTTCATAGAACCGCACCGAAGCAGCCAGATCGCGAACCCCCAAGGTGATCATGCTGATGCGTGGTTTCATCGACAGCCCCTCCGATATTGCAATCCCAAATCCATTCAGGCCATTCTGGTATCAGTGCATCCTATTGCCTGCCCGAATGCCCTGCCGCCATAGTCATGCGTCAAGTCTGGACCGGAATCGCCATGACGCTCATGCCTCGGAACATGAGTTCCATGAAGGTCATGTGCCTGCGGTACACATGACAGATCCGTTTGGCTGCCTGCAGCAGACACTCAAGACAGGTATACCAACACCCAACCTAGCGCCGCCGGCAGCGCCTGCACAAACAAAATCTTGCGGCTGGCGGTGGCTGCACCATACACACCCGCTACCAGCACACAGCTCAGGAAAAACAGCTTCACATCCGTACCGCCACTGCCCAGACTCAGACCCCAGAAAAGGCCAGCGGCAAGAAAGCCGTTGTACAGCCCCTGGTTCGCCGCAAGCACCTTGGATGCCTTGGCCGCCTCCAGCGTCTGGCCAAAAGCACGCAAGCCGGCAGGCTTGTCCCACAGAAACATCTCGAGCACGAGGAAATAGACATGCAGCAGGGCTACAAGAGCGACGACGATATTGGCAACGGTTGACACAGGATTCTCCTTAACTGGATGGCTTCATCATGTCGATGAAGCGCAGACTTTGCTGAATGCATTACGACTATTTTTTTGCCACATACCCGTCCTGGCACTTCGCGTCGAAATCAGTACGTGAGGGAGTATCCGGGACGGCAACTCAAGTTTCATCATCGCTCAGAATCCCCTCTCCCTTGGTAAACCAGGAGACACCAAAGGCCACGATCGCGAGTGCCTCGAACCAGAACACCGGGTTCCAGGCTCGCAGCGGTGAATCATGCGGCAGAAATCGTGTGGCCGCGAGCACGGCCATGCAGGCCAACATGGCGTAACCACAAACCGTGTAGACCATGTTGCGATAACGCTTGCGAGCGGTCCAGGGCTTGGCTGGGTCTGTCTTGCGAAAAAGGACCAGCGCGAAATAAGACAGCGTGAGAAAGAAGCCAGTGGCACTGGCAAGGTGGACGTAGCCGATGATTTTTTCGGCATCTGTCGGGGACGAATTGGGCACACCAGGAAAGAAGGCCACCCCCAGTGCAAAAAAACAGGCGATGTTGCCCGCGATGTCGTCGCGTTTGTCATAGCCGCGATACGACAGCATAAACACCGCAATGGCGCACAAACTGCCCACCAATACATCGCGCATCAGTGTGTAGTAGTAGCTGCTGATCGAATCTTCAAAGCCCGCATTTTTGAGCACCATGTTGCCGATGGCGAGGACGAAGGGCAAGCCCACCGCCACCACGCCAATCGCCTTACGCAAACCCATGTAGGAGAGCACCAGGGTCTGGTTCGGTGGCTGCTGATTGAACATGTCCATCTCCTCGGAGTCACACGATTTGAAACTTTACGGCTCAATCTCAACCGCCACGCGGTTTCTATTCTTGTGATTCAGGCTCTCGCTACTGGAGAGCCCTGAATGCATCAACCACCCTGATTGCTATTATTTATATAGCTGCTCCCGCATGCTGCAAAAGGGCCAGCAGCCAATTTGACCAAAAAACTTTGGGGCAACCTATTTCACCAGCGCCAGCATGTCCTTGAACGCAGGGTGCTCCGCCGAGCGGACCCATTCGAAGGCCACCATCTCGGTTGTCACCAACTCGGCACCAGCACCAGCCAGGCGGTCAAAGGCAGCATCACGGTTGCGCTCGGTACGTGAGCCACAGGCATCGGTCACCACCCAGACGTCAAACTCGTCGTCGAGCAAGTCCAGCGCCGTTTGCACCAGGCACACATGGGCCTCGCAACCCGCGATCACCACCGCGTTGCGCTGCCCGGCGGCGGCCGGTTTCTGCAGGTGTTTGGGCAAGCTGCGTGCATTGCCCTGCGGAGCCCGGGCTGGCGGACGCAGCCACTCGCCCAGGCCCTCCTCCATCGCGCTGAACTGCATCTTGGCCAGCGTCTTGCCGCCCGCCTGCTCAATCAGGGCCTGCAGCTCAGGCACATTGGGCCCCAGGCCGCTGGGGTTTTCTTCGGTGGCCCACACCGGCACGGCCATGAGCCTGGCCATCTGGGCCAGGCGCTTGGCATTGGCCAGGACTGCAGGCCCCTCGTGGATCACAGGCATCAGGCGCACCTGGTAATCAATGAGCAGCAGTTGGGAATCGTCAGCGTCGAGCAGCATAAGAGGAGAAGTGGTTCAGGAAATGGTCGATCTTAAGCTTCAGGAAGCTATCCGCACCAGCACCCGGCCCCGGACCTTGCCGTCCATCAGCTGCTGTGCCTTCTCCGTGGCAGCCTCCAGCGGCACCTCTTCGATGATGCTTTCCAGGTGCGAGGGGTCGAGATCGCGCGCCAGCCGGTCCCATGCGCGCTGGCGTTTGGCCAAGGGCGCCATCACCGAGTCGATACCGGCCAGCGTGACACCACGCAGAATGAAGGGCATGACCGTAGTAGGCAAATCCATGCCCTGTGCCAGCCCACAGGCAGCCACCACACCGCCGTAACGGGTTTGCGCCAGGGCATTGGCCAAAGTGTGCGAGCCCACCGCATCCACCACACCTGCCCAGCGCTCTTTCTGGAATGGCTTGCCGGCCTGGGCCAGCTCAGTGCGGTCAATGATGGCACTGGCCCCTAGCGACTTGAGATAGGCCTCTTCGCTCGCCTTGCCGGTGGCGGCCACCACCTTGTAGCCCAGCTTGCCCAGCAGCGCCACGGCGACGCTGCCCACGCCGCCGGTTGCGCCCGTCACCAGCACCTCGCCCATCTCGGGTTTGACGCCATGGTCTTCGAGCGCCAATACGCAAAGCATGGCGGTGTAACCGGCCGTACCAATCGCCATGGCCTGGCGGGCCGTGAAGGCCATGGGCAGACGCACCAGCCAGTCCCCCTTCAGGCGGGCTTTCTCAGCCAGGCAGCCCCAATGGGTTTCGCCGACGCCCCAGCCGTTGTGCACGAAGATATCACCGGCCTTCCAGCTCGGGTGTGTGGACTCAAGCACCGTACCGGCACCATCAATGCCCGCCACCATGGGCCACTTCCGCACCACCGGGCCCTTGTTGGTAATGGCCAGAGCATCCTTGTAGTTCAGGGTGGAATAGGCCACTGAGACAGTGACGTCCCCCTCTGGCAAGCGGCCCTCCTCCAGTTGGGTCAGCTTGGCGCTGAAGCCGTCCGTGTTGTCCAGCAACAAGGCCTTGAACATATTCATCTCCTCAAAACTGTTGTAAATCAATGACTTGTAGCGCTATTACCGAATAAACTTTAACTTGACGCCACCGCATTCCTGCGCTTATCCTACGCCGCATGCGGATCCTCAGCGCCATTGTTGTCCTTTTGCTTGCGAGCCAAGCCCATGCCGGCCCAGTGGCCGAGGGGGATGACATGGGCCGCTTCATGGCGGACAGGGGCCTGCTGAGTCAAATCTCCCAGGCCCAGCAGAGCGTGCGTGCCAAAGCCTCCGAGCTGGTGGTCACCGCCATGGGCTCGCTGGGTGTTCCCTACAAGCGCGGCGGCAACACCTTTGAAGGTGGCTTTGATTGCAGCGGCTTTGTCCGTGCCATGTACGAACAGACCGTGGGCCTGCTGCTGCCCCGGCGTGCCGAGCAGCAGGCGGCCGCCACCGAAAAGATCGACCGCACCGAGTTGCAACCGGGTGACCTGGTGTTTTTCAACACCATGCGTCGCCACTTCAGCCACGTCGGCATCTACGTGGGCGACCACAAGTTCATCCACTCCCCCAAGCCAGGCGCCGAGGTACGGGTGGAAGACATGCGTGTGAGCTACTGGAACCGTCGCTTTGATGGCGCCCGCCGCGTCCAGGACATCCAGGTCAGTGCCGCTACGGCAGAGGTTAAGAGCAGCGCCCAACCCTAGCCGTCGCGACTGACCGCTACTTCTCTTTTTCGTTCCCGTTCCCGTTCCCGTTCCCGTTCCCGTTCCCGTTCCCGTTTCCGTTTCCGTTTCCGTTTCCGTTTCCGTTTCCGTTTCCGTTTCCGTTTCCGTTTCCGTTTCCACTTTCGTTGCTGCTACCGCTACTGTTGCCGTTGCCGGTACCGCTGTTGCTGCTGCTACTACCGCTACTGCCGCTACTGCCGCTACTGCCGCGATTGTTGCCAGGGCTCAGGTCGAGTTCCACCGCACCTCCCTTGGCAAGCGCTGCGCCAGCCCCGGATGGCGAACTGCGGGTAACGGTTACCTGACGGGTACTGGAAACAGCAGCGACCTGTGTACCACCAGTGGCTTTACTCTCCCCTGAAGCCGGGCTGCTGTCACCCGAGCTTGTGCTGCTCCCAGTAGACGACTTGCTACCGGAGGATGACTCACCCGTTCCAGAGGAGGACGACTCACCTCCGCCCGTAGCGCTTGTCGAAGAGGGCGTCGACTTAGCCCCGCCACTTGATGGCGTATTTGCAGAAGGTGCGCCACTCCCGCCACCTGCCGCTGTCGGCGGGAGCGAGCCGATGTCAACATTGTTAGACACGGTGATCGGCGCGGGCGGTAGCGGCGCCGGTGGCGGTGGTGGTGGTGGTGGAACAAAGGGAGGAATATAAATGGTAGGCGGTACAACCGGGTCCACAGTGGGCTTGCCGTTCACGTCGACGATACTTGTCCCAAGGACATCGACCTTGCCGAAGGTGCCGCCGAGACTGCCTTTCGGCGCATCAACGCCGATAGTGCTCGCGCGACCAGTAATATCCGCGCGGAGTCCAGCGCGCACAGTGGCTGTCGTGACATCCACGGCCAAGTCCATCGTGCTGCCTGCATTCGCCGTCAATACAGGTGCGGTCACGCTGCCCTTGATGATGTTGCCCGCCAGCGAAGCCGATTGGCTTGCCGTCACCGTCGCATTCAAGGTTTCCTGAGCGGTGGCCGTCACCGCCCGGCCCCCGATGGAGCCAGTGATATTCCTGGCCGCCACCGCAACATCGCCGTTGCTGGTTGTTGAGCCTGTCACATTACCGGTAGCATTCAGCGTGCTGGTGCCCCCCGTGTCCGTTGCTTTCAGGGTGTTGTTGCTCAAAGCTACATCCCCCTGTGCATCAATCTTGTAGCTTTTTACGCGCAAGGTACCCGTGTCGCTCAGAGCAAATTGCCTCGAAGTCACCTCAAAACGACCCAGCGGGTTTCCTTCTGCACCTCCCGATTTCATGCTCACGTCACCGCGTGTGGCACCAGATCCCGCCGTCAGGGTCAATGCATACGGTGTAGCTCCTTCGTTCTGCACATCGCCGTTCAATGCGATGTTCGCGCCATTGGTGGCCAGCGTGGTGTCACCCAGCAGCTTCACCTGGGCAGCAAAGGTGATGCCGGTTGCGGTGCTAGCCGTCACCTTGCCGCTGATGCCTGAATCGGCCGCACCGGCATCGAGCGTCAGGCCGTTGAGCGTCGCGTCATTGAAGCGGAGATCTCTCTGGCTGTTCAGGCTCACGCTTTCGCTGTAAGTACCGGAAGCCACGTTAACCGTGTTGCCTGAGGCTGCCGCATCAACGCCGCGCTGGACACTGCCGCTGGCTTGCGTGACATAGACATTGTTGGCCTCCCAGGTCACCAGGCCTCGCCCTGCGCCGTCCAGTGCATGGGTAACGCGGTCTTCAATCGCAAAACCATCTGCTGCACCGGTAAAGACTGCACCCCGCGCATCCACCCGGGTGTTATCGACCGCAATATCCTGTCCATTGTTTTCAAACCGGGTTCCGCCACTGATCGTCACGGCCGACTGACCACCTGCGCCATTGCTCAAGGTTTCAACCCGCAGCCCAACCCCATCGGAGCCCTCTATGCTGCCCCCGATGATGTTGACGCTTTGCAGGCTGGCGGGCGCGGGCGTGTAGCTGGTGCTGTCGCCAGGTATGCCTCGCGTCTTAATGACAACCGCCGCTCGACTTGCATCGCCTGAGCTATGCCCAGAGTTTCTGACCACCACATTCTGGAGATTTATCGCATCAAAAACGTCGTACTTCAGGTTGATATCGATTGCAGAACCGTATTGCATGTGCTGAGAAGACGTTGAAGGTGCACCGTAATTTCCAGCATTGGTAACTGTGACGTCCTTCAAAGTGAGGTTATTCGCAGTTTCGAAATAAAAGCCCTTGAATGTTGGGCCATCAACCGTGACGTTGTCGAACAAGGCATTCGAGAATGACGCCTTAGCGACCGGTATGCCACCGACCATTTCATAGCCGTTATAGGTCTGCACACCGATCTGACCACCCGTGATCGTGCTGTTCAGCATGCGGAAGTTGTCTGCTTTGGTTGTTGTGCTGTTACGCATGCCATACGTGTTGTTATTGAAGGCAACACGATTGACCGTCACATTGTTGGAGGTGCGCTCCAGGCGGAGCCCGTATGCGTAATCAGCAATTGAAAAATCTGCCAGCGTAACGCCCGAGGCATTGTCGATCCTGATCGCATCACCGCTTCCCGCCGCAGCAGACTGAAGTATGGTCTGCCCCATACCGGCACCGTTCAGGGTCAATTCTTTCGTGATGTTGAGGTTCTCGGCATAGGTGCCGGCACCCACATTGATGCTGGCACCGCTACTGGACTGGTCAATCGCCCGCGCAATTGACATGGCTTGCGTGCCACCGCCAGTGAGGTTACCCACACCAACCGCAAAGTTCTGCGTCAGCGCTGAACCGCTCCAGCCCTGGACGTAGCTGTAGCTCGAACTGAGGCTCGGCAGATTGACGGCGAAGTCATAGGCCTTCTGCTGTGTGGACTGCAGCCAGGTGTATTGACCGCTATCCGTGTTGGTCGAATTGCGCACCCCGTAGCTGAAACCAGCAATGTTCAGAGTGCCGAAATCTTTGCTCGCCGATTGGTCCTGCATGTACACAGGGTTCCACTCATTGAAGTGGTTGCTGCCCTCGATGGTGATGTTATTGACCTGTTGGTTGTAGTAGATATTGGCTTGGTAAAGCGCCAAACCACCCCAGTTGTTGTTCAGGGTTGTGGTATTTCGGACGGTGACATTGGCACTGTCCGTGATCTGCAGGCCAGCGCCTTCGGATACATCCAGACTATTGTCAACTGGCTTGCCGTTGAGGGTGACGTTGTCAATCAGGGCACCATCGACACCGTTGAGATCCAGCTCGGCCTTGCCCGCGCCGCGGCTGGTTACGTTCTTGATGGTGAAATTGCGCAGGCGCGCATCAGCCACATTGGCGCTGCCAGGGGCCACTTTGATTCCATAGGACCCAGTGACGTTAGCCGAAGGACCATACAACGTGAAATCGCTAAGCGTCACGTTATCGGCCGTCACTTCCATGCCGTAGTTGCCGCCGATGCTCCGTGCATCGATTGTCGTAGCGGATTCACCCGCACCCGCCAAGGTCAGGCTCTTGTTCACTTTCAGGGTTGCAGCCTGCGAGAAAGTTCCAGTAGCCACGTTCACCGTGTTCCCAGCCGATGCCGCGTCAATGCCGCGCTGGATACTGCCGCTGGCAGACGTTACATAGAGGTTGCCTGCATTCCAGGTCACCAGTCCCAGCCCAGTTCTGTCCAATGCATGGCCTACGCGGTCTTCTATATCAAACCCGTTGGCAGCGCCGGTAAACGTGGCGAGGGTAGCGTCCACGTTGGTCTTGACATTGTTCTGGTCATTGGAACCCGAGACGATATTCATGGAGCTCGTCGGCGTGCCTGTACCCGTTGTCACGCTATCCGGTACACCAAAAGTGGTGTTGCCGATATTGAGCGTCGAGCCCAACCCTTCAAGGAACATCCCATGACCCACTGTCGGGTTGATTCTGACGTTGTTGAACGACACGTTGGCCACCGAACCGTACTCCAGCAAGTGGACTGCTTGGCCCGGCCCACCAGGGTTCCACGTGCCAGCACTGCCGCTTGGGCGACGGAAACTGCCATTGATCGTGACATCATCGAACACCACGGTCCCAGCATCGTAGACCGCTCCTGTCGACCCATTGTGATAGCCACGCATCTGAATGCCCACCGACTCACCATCGCCGGTGATCGTCAGGCCACTCAAGGTCAGGTTCCCGTTGTAGTAGTTAAGATTGATAGCCCCCTGACCAAGCGAAGTAGCCGTTGAATACGATGCGCCGTTACCTGTGAACGTGCTATTTAGAAGCGAGACCTTGGTCAGCTCCGGGACGCCGGCTGTCGAGGAGCCGTTGACGAAGAAACCGTACTTGCCGTTGTTGAGGAAGTCACTGTTCTGGACCGTCAACTGTCCCAGCGTCGTATCACCAGCAACGCTCACACCCGCACTGCCCGCATCCTTGAACGTAAATCCATCGATCAGCACCGTGGCGTTTGCACCAATGGCGCCGCTGACCGCAACAGCATCTCCGCTGGCGGGATCGATGATGGACTGGCCTGCGCCGGCGCCCTTAAGAGTCAAGGCCTTGCTGATGTTGACGCTCTCAGCATAAGTACCGGTCTTTACGTCAACCTCACCACCGGCAACGACCGCATTGATACCGGACTGGATGGTCTTGAGCGGCTGTCGTGCATTACCCAGCCCATTCCCCAGGCTGAAGTCGTCGACAGCTGTGACGGCACTGTCGTCGTCCACAATCACGCGCGTACGGTTCGAGGTTGCGTACTTACGGTCTTCCACCGCCATTCGATTGTTTGCATTAGCTAACGCAAGCAATGACGCCTGCCACTCGGCGGGAGCATCTCCTGTGTTGGGATTCGCAGTATTGATGTTGAAGCCAATGCCCCATTCGTTACCGATGCCACCGTCTCTTTCCCTGTTACCAGTCATTGTCACGCCCGTTCCATTCGTGTACTGGAACAGGATGCCACCTTTGGTATTCTCAATTTCGTTGTTGGTAATAGCCCCGGTATTGCCCGTGCCATGAACACGTATGCCTGTCCGGATATCGTGGATTTTGTTACCCGTGATATTGAAACCGGTGACACTTTGGCCGACCAAGATACCCAAACTGTTCGGCGTTGCATTCCAATCAGTTGTTGATAGTGCCGTATACGGCGATGTCAGTGGCCCCTCAATTTCAAACCCTTGAACGGTTGCATTGTTGGCACTGATAGTGATGCCCGTAGTTGTGCTATTCGGAACAACAATCTTGGCGCCGGTCTGCCCGGCCAGGGTCAGGTTGGCCTTGTTCAATGTCACTTGTTCAGCATAAGTGCCGGCAGCCACATTCACCGTGGCGCCGCTGGCAGCCACATCCACGCCGTTCTGGATACGGGCATTGGAGCCGTTGACGTTGACCGTGCTCGCTGTCCCCGAGAGGCGGGGCGGCGCATTAGGATCGGTATTGGGTTTGAGTGTGATCGCCGCATTGAGATCAACAGTGGGGGCATTCAGTGCCAGGTTGTTGGCATTGGCATTGCCACTGGCGTCAACGGCCGCATTGACCGTTACTTTGCTATCCGCCTGAATCGTGATGTTGCTGCTGTTGAGGTTGCTTACCAGCAAGGTGGCGTTGATGGTGTCCGTGTCACCGCTCGTCCCGCCGGGGTCATTGCTGATAACGGCGTTAACCGGATCAAGCAGCAGAGAGCCCGTGTTGCCATTGGCGGCACTGGTATCTACCATGCCAGCAAAACCAAGTGCCTGCTTGCCTGACACCTCAACAAGTCCGCCATCTCCCCCTGCTGCACCGCCGCGCGCAGAAATTTCGCCTTTGAAGCGTGTAGTGCCGTCTGCCCACACAACCACCTTGCCGCCGTTCCCGTTGTCCATCGCATCGGCCCGTAGCTTGGCGCCTGCCGCAACTGTCGTCGTCTGCGCGTTATGCTCGGGCCCCTTGCCCTGCCAGTTACCGCCGACCAAAATCGTGCCACCGCCCGTATCGCCCGAAGTATCGAGGCGCGCCGTCTCTGTCAGGTCAACCGAATTCCCGGTGACGGTGATTTTGCCGCCAGTTGTGCCGCCCTCGCCGCGGGCATCAAGGCGGCCCGTGACCTGCACACCACCCCCGATGGCCTCAAGCACGATGGCACCTCCCTGCGTGCCGACGGTGCCCGCCTGGATGACCCCATCCATATTGATGACGTTGTCGATCACAGCGCTGGCACTGGCCGCACTCAAAATCACCGAACCGCCATCGGCCTGAATCGTGCCGCTGTTCGAGACCCGGACGTCTGACGCTCCGGTCACGAACTCGTACAGCCCCCCGTTCAGGGAAATCGTTGCGGCAGATGCACCACCGAGAAGCACCTTCCCGCCTCGGGCCAGAATTGCCCCCTGATTGGCAACAGAAGGCGCAACCATGGCCACCAGACCTGCATTCTGCGCGGTGATGGAGCCCTTGTTGATCACGCTGCCAGTGGCTGCGCCACGGATCTCGATCGCGCCGTCTGCCACATCCATGAAGCGCGTGGCATTGACCGTTCCGGTCGTGACAATGAGCGAGCCGACATTGATTTCGGCGCCGCTGCCAAACATGACGCCGTTGGGGTTCATCAGCAGCACCGCGCCGTTGGCCTTCATTTGGCCATCGATTTGCGACATGTTGGCACTGGCCGAAACGCGGTTCAGTACGGCCGACGAGGCGCTGGGTTGCACAAACTGGACAATATTGCCTGCACTGATATTGAACGATGACCAGTCGATCACAGCCCGGTTGCTGGTCTGGTTGACAGTGAGCTGATTGCCCGAAACCGCACCCGTAGCCGTACCAGAGCTAACCACGCCATTGATGGGCAGCCCAACCACGCTGTCGTTGATACCCGCCCAGCCCAATGGGCAGAAACACAGGGCCACCGCGGCCGGCAGGGCCTTCAGCACAAAGCCGGCCTGCATGGATGGGCCTTGTTTCCGGCGAGGATGGTGGCGATGCCGATGTTGTTTCATGGTGAACCTCTAACTAAGTTTGGCGCAATATGGTCTTGAATCAAGACCTAAAACCGGACGGTCACAGAGCCCAGCAGCCGGACATCTCTGCCTGTGCCGGTCGAACTGGCAAGCGATTTGGTCAAGGGCTTGGCCGCTTCTAGCTGCGCCATCACCCTGGCTCCCATAAACAGGCGCACCCCGACGCCTGCCGACGCCATGCTCTGGCTCTCGGGTGAGCCGGCAGCCACGGTACCCAGTTTCCATATCTCGCCGACGTCATAAAAACCAAAAGCCTGATACGAGCTCAGGCCCGGCAGGCCACTCCTGCCGGCATAGCTCGGCTCGACGCGGAATGCCAGCCCACGGTCACCCACCAGCTCTCCCCCGTCATACGCCCGGCCAAAGCGGCGCCCGCCCAATGCGAATTGCTCAGACGACAGCAAGGGCTCCTCGCTCCACTGCCCGGCCATGCCAATGGTCAGGCCATAACCCGCACCGAAATTCTGGTTGCGTTCATAGTCGAACGTGAACTTGGTAAATGAACCATCTGCACCAACCCGGCTTTTGAGCGAATCGACCGGCCCCGTACCGCCAACACCCTTGCTCATATCGACATCGAGGGTGTTTTGACCATCAAGACGATCCAGCGCAAACCAGCTCAGCCCGATGCGAACGGTCCGAAGCTTGTCCTGGGTCGTGCGCGCTCCCAGCGTATCGGTAGTGACATCGGAATGGTCATACACGAATTTGCCCAACAAGCGCTGATTGCGCGTACGCAAGAATGGGTAATTGAGCGATACCTGCACAGCTTCTGAATTGCCATTGATGTCGTACTGCTTCAAGGTATCTCCTGGCTTGGTTTTCGCCTGGGAGGTACTCAACCCAAGCTTCAAGCCTTCCGTGTTCAGAATGCTGCTGTAGGCCAACTGGGTAAACATCATCTGGTCATTGCCGGTGCCCACGGCAATGACGCGCAGCTGGTCATTCATGGCAAACAACTGGTTGAGCGTCACGCCAGCGGTCATCTGCTCAGGCCCTATGTACTTGGAGCCATAGTTATCCACCGAGGCAAAACCATCCGCCTGCCTGATCGTCGCAATCAGCGTCAGGTCTGTTGCGCCCACCGTCTGTGACGGCGCCAACACGCTGCGCAACTGAATACCGGGAAAATCATTGGCTGTCAGCAGATAGCGCTCCAGCACGCTGGCCTGCAGCGGACGGGAGGCCATGATCTTTTCGCCTATCGCGGCCAGCTGATTGCTGACACGCGGATCACCTTCCACATTGACCTGCGCGATATAGCCTTCAACCGCGCGCAAGGTGAGCGTGCCGGACTCCAGGGATTGCGGCGGCACGATCACCAAGGCCAGGATATAGCCCGCGTTTCGGTACATCACCGTGAGTTCATTCGCGAGACCAAAAATCTCGCTGCCGGTGATTTCACGCCCGGTAAAGCGTGCCGTCTTCTCCTGCAATTGCGCGACAGTGAAAACCGTTGCACCTTCGACCTGGATGCGGCCCAGCGTCACCCGTATCGCCTTGACGGCTTCCGGCAATTCTGCGGGCAGGGCACTGCCCAAGGCGGGCAACTCAGGTGTCGTGGATTGATCAGGCCGGGGCGAAAGACGTTCGCGCAAAAGCCCGGGATCGGTTGAAGAAGGCGGAGTAACCTGCTGTGCGAATGCGTGGTTTGCAAATACGCACAAGGCAATACTAAGCCCAGCCCACAACAGCCTTGCCGACCAAGCTATGCCTGCATGCTTTGACTCACGGAGCTGACAGTACTCCCGACCCAAAGCCCGTTCGGACTGAATCTTCCAGCCGACCGAATCCAACGATGATGCTTCCACTCCCACTCCCGAAAGCTTGATGAAGCAGACAGGGCATTTTTATTGTTCTTGATCAAGCCGTTCTTTGCAGCTTTTCCCCCGTTCTGTATTAATTATGCTTTCATTTTGATACATTTTTCGCGAAATATCAAGTTAGGAAGTCATCTTCATAGCCAACTGAATCATCAGGCAACCCGTGGAATCATCGCCCCGAGAAAGCTTCTGTATGCTGTCGTATCGATTCTGAGTCGCATTTGAATGAGCCTGCCTGATCCTGTTCTGTACACCTTCCGTCGCTGCCCCTATGCCATTCGTGCTCGGATGGCGCTGAAATATGCAGGCGTCAAGGTCATCCTGCGGGAGGTGGCACTGAAGAACAAACCCGCGGACATGTTGAAGGCTTCGCCCAAAGGCACCGTCCCGGTCTTGAGGCTTGGCCAGGATCATGTCATCGACGAAAGCCTGGACATCATGCGATGGGCCTTGGCGCAGGCTGATCCCGATCGCTGGCGTGATCAGTCAGATGCAGCAAACAGTATCGAACTCATCGCATGCAATGACGGCCCTTTCAAAGCGCTTCTGGACCAATACAAATACGCGGACCGCTACCCACAGCAGCCGGCAACACACTACCGGCGTGAAGCTGTAACACTCCTGCTGCAACACCTGGAAAAGCGTTTGGAACACACTCCGTGGCTTTGCGGTACAGAACTCTCCATGACCGACATTGCCATCTTTCCTTTCGTTCGCCAATTTGCGATGGTCGATATGCCATGGTTCGAGAACAGTGGCCTCTGTGCGCTTGGGCGATGGCTGGAGAGGCTCAACAACTCCACATTGTTCCTCTCAATCATGCCCAAGCTGACGCCCTGGCAGGAGGGCAAGCCGGATATTCTGCTGTGATGCGTTGCGTCAATTATCTTGCTGGCGGCCATGGCAGCAAACCCATGGCCAGCCTTGTGCGGCCGTGCTGGCGTTAGTTCAGCGCTTGGCCGGTGGCAAGTCCGTGCAAGAGCCATGTGCGACTTCCGCCGCCATGCCGATGCTCTCGCCCAGCGTCGGATGCGGATGGATGGTCTTGCCGATGTCCACCGCATCGGCGCCCATCTCGATCGCCAGCGCGATCTCGCCAATCATGTCACCTGCATGCGTGCCGACAATGCCACCGCCCACGATGCGGTGCCCACCGTCTGGACTCTCGTCGAACAGCAACTTGGTGAAGCCTTCATCACGGCCATTGGCGATGGCGCGGCCGGAAGCCGTCCACGGGAACAAACCCTTCTTGACCTTGACGCCCTGCGCCTTGGCCTGCTCTTCGGTGAGGCCGACCCAGGCTACTTCGGGGTCGGTATAGGCCACGCTGGGAATCACCCGGGCGTTGAAGGCCGCACTCGCGAGCTCCTTGTTGCCCTGCAGCTCACCGGCGATAACCTCGGCCGCCACATGGGCCTCATGCACCGCCTTGTGCGCCAGCATGGGCTGGCCCACGATGTCGCCGATGGCGAAGATATGCGGCACGTTGGTGCGCATCTGGATATCCACGGGGATGAAGCCGCGATCCGTCACGGCCACGCCGGCCTTGTCGGCAGCAATCTTCTTGCCGTTCGGGCTGCGGCCCACGGCCTGCAGCACGAGGTCATAGGTTTGCGGAGGTGGCGCAACCCCACCCGGCTCAGCACTCTCAAACGTCACCTCGATGCCCGCCGGGGTGGCTTTGGCTCCCACGGTCCTGGTCTTGAGCATGATGTTGTCAAAGCGCGGGGCGTTCATCTTCTGCCAGACCTTGACAAGGTCGCGGTCAGCGCCCTGCATCAGGCCGTCCATCATCTCGACCACGTCCAGGCGCGCACCCAGCGTGCTGTACACCGTGCCCATCTCCAGGCCGATGATGCCGCCGCCCAGGATCAGCATGCGCTTCGGGTTGTGCCCCATGGCCAGCGCGCCGGTGCTGTCCACCACGCGGGGATCATCCGGCATGAAGGGCAGACGCACGGCTTGGCTGCCGGCCGCGATGATGCAGTTCTTGAAGGCGATGACCTGGGTCTTGCCGGTCTTGTCCTGCCCACCACCGGTGGTCTCCTCCACCTGCAAATGGTTGGCACCGACAAAGGCGCCGTAGCCGCGCACCACGGTGACCTTGCGCATCTTGGCCATCGCACCAAGACCGCCGGTGAGCTTGCCCACCACCTTGTTCTTGTGGGCCAGCAGCTTGGCACGGTCCACCGTGGGTTCGGCAAAGCTCACGCCCAGGTCGGCAAAGTGCTTGACCTCGTCCATCACGGACGCCACATGCAGCAGCGCCTTGCTTGGGATGCAGCCCACATTCAGACACACACCGCCCAGCGCGGCATAGCGCTCAACCAGCACCACCTTGAGGCCAAGGTCGGCTGCGCGGAAGGCAGCCGAATAACCGCCCGGGCCGGCGCCGAGCACCAGCAGGTCGCAGTCCAGATCGGCAGTCCCGTTGAAGCTGGCGGCGACCGGCACGGATTCCGCTATAGTTTTAGTAGCTGATTGCGCATTACTGACGGGGGCTTGAGCCTGTTTTTCTTCATTTTTTGGTGCGGGCGCGGCAGCATCCACCTCCGGGGCTTCCAGCGTCAGGATGACCGTGCCCTCCTTGACCTTGTCGCCAAGTTTGACCAGCAAGGACTTGACCACGCCGCCATGGCTGGCTGGAATTTCCATGGAGGCCTTGTCGCTCTCCACCGTGATGAGACTTTGCTCGACCTTGATGGTGTCGCCAGGCTTGACCAGCACCTCGATGACGGCAACTTCGTCGAAGTCGCCGATGTCAGGAGTCTTGATTTCTACGAGAGCCATATTGTTCATCCTCCGTAGATCAAAGCATCACGCGACGAAAATCGCCGAGAACCTGTGCCAAATAGGCATTGAAGCGCGCGCCCGCCGCACCATCGATCACGCGATGGTCGTACGACAGTGAGAGCGGCAAGGTCAGGCGTGGCTGGAAGGCCTTGCCGTCCCACACCGGCTTCATCGCGCTCTTCGAGAGGCCGAGAATGGCGACTTCCGGTGCGTTGATGAGCGGCGTGAAATAGGTGGTGCCGATACCGCCAAGCGACGAAATCGAGAAAGTGCCTCCCTGCATATCGCCCGCGCTCAGTTTGCCGTCACGCGCCTTTTTGGACAACTCGGCCATTTCGGCAGAAATCTCCACCAAGCCCTTCTGGTCGGCGTTCTTGAGCACGGGAACCACCAGACCGTTGGGCGTGTCGGCCGCGAAGCCGATATTCCAGTAGTTCTTCAGGACCAGTTGCTCACCGTCGAGGCTGGCGTTGAAATCGGGGAATTTCTTGAGCGCGGCCACCGCCGCCTTGATGACGAAGGCCAACATCGTGAACTTGATGCCCGCCTTTTCATTCTCCTTGTTGAGTTGCACACGCAGGGCCTCAAGCTCGGTGATGTCGGCATCCTCGTAGCTGTTGACGTGCGGGATCATGACCCAGTTGCGGTGCAGGTTCGCGCCACTGATCTTCTTGATGCGCGACAGATCCTTGCGCTCTACCGGACCGAATTTGGCGAAATCGACCTTGGGCCAAGGCAGCAGGTCCAGCCCGCCGCCCTTACCGCCTGTGGCCGCGCCGTCGGACCTGGCATTGATGGCGCGGGTCTGGCTGTCCCCGCTCATGACCGCACGCGTGAAGTTCTGCACATCCTCCTCGGTGATGCGGCCCTTCAGGCCGGACCCTTTGACCTCGTCCAGCGGCACCCCCAGCATCCGCGCGAACTTGCGTACGGAGGGCGATGCATGAGGCAGCCGACCCGCCGGTGCCGCGGGTTCATGCGGCGGCAAGGCCGCCGTGGGTGGCGTGCGCTCAGGCGCCGGCCCCGGCGGCGCCGAGATGACCAGCGCGGACCCAGACCCATCAGAAGCAGCAGGTACCGAAGCAGCCGGGGCTGCCACCGCAGTTGCACCGGCCACACCTTCCAGCACGGCCAGCAAATCACCCACGTTAACCTTGTCACCGATCTTGACCTTGATCTCCTTGAGCACACCCGCCGCCGAGGACGGGATTTCCATGGAGGCCTTGTCGGACTCCACGGTGATGAGCGACTGGTCCACGGCAATACTGTCACCCGGCTTGACCATGACCTCGATCACCGCCACGTCCGTGAAGTCACCGATATCCGGCACCTTGACTTCGATCGTGCCGGTGGTCGCTGGGGCCACAGCAGTAACGGCCGCAGGTTGGCTCACCGCAGCAGTTGCGGCTGCAGTGGCAGGGCTGGAGACTGGCGCCGGTGCAGCAGGAGCTGCCGCAGCGCCCGCTGTTTCAAGCACCAGCACGACGGAGCCTTCCTTGACCTTGTCGCCGAGCTTGACCTTGATCTCCTTGACCACGCCTGCGAGGCTGGAGGGTATTTCCATGGAGGCCTTGTCGGACTCCACGGTGATGAGCGACTGTTCGGCCTTGACCGTGTCGCCCGGCTTGACCAGCACTTCGATGACGGCCACTTCGGAAAAGTCACCAATGTCAGGGACTTTGACTTCTGCTAAGGACATGCATGTCTCCTTGTTTTTTTTAACGTGTCCTGCCGCACCTACCAACTCAGCAGGACAGCCTCAGACTCAGGCGTAAAGGGGGTTGACCTTGTCGGCCTTGATACCGTACTTGGCAATGGCTTCAGCCACCTTGGCCACCGGCACCGCACCCTCTTCGCTCAGCGCCTTGAGCGCAGCCACCACGATGTAATGGCGGTTTACTTCGAAATGCTCACGCAGCTTGCTGCGGAAATCGCTGCGGCCAAAGCCATCGGTGCCCAGCACCTTGTAGGTACGGCCCTTGGGCATGAACGGACGAATCTGCTCGGCATAGGCCTTGACATAGTCGGTCGAGGCAACCACCGGACCCGTGTGCTTCTCGAGTTGCTGGGACACGAAGGAGACGCGTTGCTTCTCGGTCGGGTGCAGCAGGTTCCAGCGTTCGCAGTCCTGGCCCTCACGCGTCAATTCGTTGAAGCTCGGGCAGCTCCAGACATTGGCGGCCACACCCCACTCTTTTTCAAGCAGGGCCTGAGCGGCAATCGACTCGCGCAGAATCGTGCCTGAACCGAGCAACTGCACGCGTGGCGTGAGCTTGGCACCGGGCTTGCACAGGTACATGCCCTTGATGATCTGCTCTTCGGTGCCGGCGATCAGTCCCGGCATGGCGTAGTTCTCGTTGAGCAGCGTGAGATAGAAGTACACGTTGTCCTGTTTTTCCACCATGCGCTTCAGGCCATGATGCAGGATAACGCCGACTTCATGCGCAAAGGTCGGGTCGTAGCTGATGCAGTTGGGGATGGTGCTGGCCAGCACGTGGCTGTGCCCGTCTTCGTGCTGCAGGCCCTCGCCATTCAGGGTGGTACGGCCCGAGGTGCCGCCCAGCAGGAAACCACGCGCCTGCATGTCGCCCGCCGCCCAGGCCAGATCGCCCACGCGCTGCAGCCCAAACATCGAGTAATAGATATAGAACGGCACCATGATGCGGTTGCTGGTGCTGTAGGAGGTAGCTGCGGCAATCCAGCTGCTCATGCCGCCAGCTTCGTTGATGCCTTCCTGCAGGATCTGACCGTCCACTACTTCCTTGTAGTAGCTCACCTGCTCCTTGTCGACCGGGGTGTAATTCTGGCCAGCAGGGTTGTAGATGCCGATCTGGCGGAACAGGCCTTCCATGCCGAAGGTACGGGCTTCGTCCACCAGAATGGGAACCGCACGCGGCCCCAGCTCCTTGTCACGCAGCAGCGTGGTGAGAAAGCGCACATAGGCCTGCGTGGTGGAAATCTCCCGGCCCTCGGCCGTCGGTTCCAGCACGGATTTGAAAGTTTCCAGATCGGGCACCTTGAGCTGCTCATCGGCCTTGGTACGGCGCTTGGGCAGGTAGCCCCCCAAAGCCTTGCGGCGCGCATGCAGGTACTGCATCTCGGGCGTGCTGTCGTCGGGCTTGTAGAAAGGGATGGCGGCCAACTGGTCGTCCGGAATCGGGATGTTGAAGCGGTCACGGAAGATGCGGATATCGTCCTCGGTGAGCTTTTTGGTCTGGTGCGCAGTGTTCTTGCCCTCCCCACTCTTGCCCATGCCGAAACCCTTGACGGTCTTGATCAGCAACACCGTGGGCTGACCCTTGTGGTTGACTGCCTTGTGATAGGCCGCATAGACTTTCTGGGGATCATGGCCACCGCGCTGCAGGCGCCAGATGTCCTCGTCACTCATCTTGGAGACCATCTCCAGCGTCTTGGGGTTCTTGCCAAAGAAATGCTTGCGCACAAAGGCGCCATCGTTGGCTTTGAAGGCCTGGTAATCACCGTCGACGGTGTCCATCATGAGCTTCTTGAGCGCACCGTCCTTGTCACGCGCCAGCAGGGGATCCCAGTAGCTGCCCCACAGCAGTTTGATGACGTTCCAGCCAGCACCGCGAAACTCGCCTTCGAGCTCCTGCACGATCTTGCCGTTGCCACGCACCGGGCCGTCCAGGCGCTGCAGGTTGCAGTTGATGACGAAGATCAGGTTGTCGAGCTTTTCGCGCGCAGCCAGGCCAATGGCACCCAGGCTTTCGACTTCGTCCATCTCACCGTCGCCACAGAACACCCAGACCTTGCGGTTTTCCGTGTTGGCAATGCCACGCGCATGCAGGTACTTGAGGAATCGCGCCTGGTAGATCGCCATCAAGGGCCCCAGGCCCATGGAGACCGTCGGGAATTGCCAGAACTCGGGCATGAGCTTGGGGTGCGGATAGCTGGAGATGCCCTTGCCGTCCACTTCCTGGCGGAAGTTGAGCAGCTGCTCCTCGGTCAGACGGCCTTCCAGGTAGGCCCGGGCATAGACGCCGGGTGAACTATGCCCCTGAATGTAGAGGCAGTCGCCGCCGTGGTTTTCGCTTTCCGCATGCCAGAAGTGATTGAAGCCGGCACCAAACATGTTGGCCACCGAGGCAAAGGAGCTGATGTGGCCCCCCAGGTCTCCACCATCCTCTGGACTGAATTTGTTGGCCTTGACCACCATCGCCATCGCATTCCAGCGCATGTAGGTCCGCAGCCGCTCCTCGATTTCGAGGTTGCCGGGGCAACGCTCTTCCTGATCGGTCTCAATCGTGTTGACATAGGCCGTGGTGGCCGAGAACGGCATGTCAATGCTGTGCTGGCGGGCGTGTTCGAGCAGCTGCTCCAGAAGGAAGTGGGCGCGCTCCGGACCTTCACTCTCGATCACGGCCGAGAGGGCATCCATCCATTCGCGGGTTTCCTGGTTGTCCGCATCATTGGCGGCTGAACCAAACAGGTTTTCGGGTAGTGCTGACATGTCTGTCTCCTTGTACTTTTGCTTAACTTGAGCCCGCTGCATAGTTTCTCACAAATTTTCACACATTTCAAATCATGCGCATCGATTTCATATTATGAATTACCCATACAATGACAACGCCTGATCAAAAGCCGGTGGCTCAATGCAGGCAAGTCACCTACCCTACACTCTCGACATGGCCTTGACTATCTCTCCGAAACCCTCACACAAGCTGCCCCTGCTGACGCAATTCCGTCGCTGGTGGCGGGGCCAGGCACCGCATCGACAGGACCGCTTTGCCATGCTGGCACCGCTGGCCGCCGTCCTGCTGTTTCTTGCTGCCATCATCGCGTCCTTTGGCTATTTGCGGCTGGAGGAGATCGACCGCGAACAGGAGGCCGTCAAGCGGGATGTGGAGTATGCGCAGCAGCGTCTGCGGCTGCGCCTGCTGGAGCGACAGGAACAACTCATGCGCATCGCAAGGGAGATCTCGAACAAGGACCTTGATGTCCAGGAGTTCAAGGTGCGTGCCGAGTCCATGATCAGCCAATACCCGGAGCTGCAACGCGTCTCATGGATCGATGAACGTCGCCGCATCAAGGCCAGTCGCGGCAATCCGAGCCTGTCACAAGCCCAGCTTCGGATCGAGGGTGATGTCCTGCAGGTCGGCGATACGGAAAGCAACTTTGGGCTGGCGCGCGACCTGCTGCAGCCTGTTTACGCACAACGCGCCGCCAATGGCACCAGTGCGCCGTTTCTGCAACTGCACATACCGCTGAGTGACAAGGCCCGTTTTGCCGGCGTGGTACTGGCCGAATACTCCATCGACGGACTCTACCGCTATGGCGTGCCCACCGAGGTGACCGCACGGTATGCCGTCTCCTTCCTCGATGCAGAAGGCAACCGGCTGGCCGGCACCACCATACCCGCACGCAATCCCGCCACCAACCTGCTGCCCTGGGCCAGCCCCGCCAACGAATATGAAGTACCGGTGTCGCCAGTCGGCAATGGCTTGATGATCCGTGCACAGGCTTACCGAACCTCCCTGGGCGTCATTGGCAGCGGTCTCTTCTGGCTGGTTGGTGCCTTGAGTGCCATGACGGCCTGGATGCTGATCGGCAACTGGCGCCACACCCGGCGGCGCCAGCAAGCCCAGCAGGCCCTCGTTGCAGAGACCAATTTCCGCCGGGCCATGGAGAACTCCATCCTGACCGGCATGCGCGCACTCGACCTGCAGGGCCGCATCACCTACGTGAACGCCGCGTTCTGCCAGATGACTGGCTGGAGCGAATCCGAACTGGTGGGGCGCACGGCCCCCTTTCCCTACTGGCCCGATGCCGACCGTGAAGCCCTGACTGCGCGGCTGGAAGATGAGTTGGCAGGACGCACCACACCGGGCGGCATCCAGGTCAGGGTCAAGCGCAAGGACAATTCCCTGTTCGATGCCCGGCTCTATGTGTCACCCCTGATTGATGCCAAGGGCGCCCAGACGGGCTGGATGACCTCGATGACCGACATCACCGAACCCAACCGGATCAGGGAGCAGTTGTCGGCATCCTACGAGCGCTTCACGACCGTGCTGGATGCGCTCGATGCTTCCATCTCCGTGGCCCCCCTGGGAACCGATGAATTGCTGTTTGCCAACAAGATGTACCAGCTCTGGTTCGATCAGAAGACAAGAGGCCACCTGCAGCTCGTTGCCCGTGCCGGCCTGCCGCCAGCCCCCCCCGGCAATGAGTCACTCGACAATGTGGACTATTTCGTGGGACTGCCCACCACCGCCCTGCCCGACTCCGAAACCGAGAGCGCCGAGATCTACCTTGCCGATCTCGACAAGTGGCTTGAAGTGCGAACCCGCTACCTCACCTGGGTCGACGGCCGCCTGGCGCAGATGGTCATTGCCACCGACATCACCTCGCGCCGCCTGGCCGAGGAGCAGGCCGCCGCACAGGCCGAGCGGGCACAGGACGCGAGCCGGCTGATTACCATGGGCGAGATGGCCTCGACCGTGGCACACGAGCTGAACCAGCCCCTGACGGCAATCAACAACTACTGCAACGGCATGTTGTCACGCATCAAGGCCAAGCAGATCAGCGAGGGCGACTTGCTCAGTGCGCTGGAAAAAACGGCCCACCAAGCCCATCGTGCAGGACAAATCATCCACCGCATCCGCGCCTTCGTTAAACGAAGCGAGCCCAACCGTTCGGTTGCCGAAGTCTCCGTCATGGTCGAGGAGGCGATTGAACTGTCCGAGATCGAGCTCAGGCGCCGCAACGTGCGGCTGACACACTATGTGGCAGCCCGCCTGCCGGCTCTGCACGCCGACCCGATCCTGATTGAGCAGGTGCTCATCAACCTGATCAAGAATGCCGCCGAATCCGTCGATCTGGCCCAGCGACCGACAGCGCAGCGCAGCGTCGAGCTGCAGGTGCTGCCCAAGCAGGTGGACAACAAGCCGGTGATCGAGTTCACGGTCACCGACACAGGCACCGGCATCGACCCGGATGTGCTGGACCGTGTCTACGAAGCCTTCTACTCCACCAAATCCACCGGCATGGGTATCGGGCTGAACCTGTGCCGCTCCATCGTGGAATCTCACCAGGGGAGGATGAGCGCCGAGAACATCTACAATGGCTCCGAAGTGACAGGATGCAGCTTCTCCTTCTGGCTGCCCCTTTCCGAATCCGGACTCAAGGCCGGAATTCAACCGTAACAACACAGCACCCCGGGGTAACTGCATGAGTTTGATTCCGAAAAAAGGTACGGTTTACGTCGTCGATGATGATGAAGCGGTACGTGACTCGCTTCAATGGCTGCTTGAAGGCAAGGACTACAGGGTCCGCTGCTTCGAGTCGGCCGAATCCTTTCTCAGTCGCTATGACCCCCGCGAAGTTGCCTGCCTGATCGTGGATATCCGCATGGGCGGCATGACAGGCCTGGAGCTGCAAAATCGACTGATCGAGAACAACTCACCGCTGCCGATCGTGTTCATCACAGGTCATGGTGACGTTCCCATGGCCGTGGACACCATGAAAAAAGGTGCCATGGATTTCATCCAGAAGCCCTTCAAGGAAGACCAGCTGGTCAGCCTGGTCGAACGCATGCTGGAACACGCCAAAAACACGTTCACCGACCACCAGCAAGCCGCCAGCCGCGATGCCCTGCTGTCCAAGCTGACCCTGCGCGAAAGCCAGGTACTGGAACGCATCGTGGCGGGCCGACTGAACAAGCAGATCGCTGACGATCTTGGCATCAGCATCAAGACGGTAGAGGCACACCGTGCCAACATCATGGAAAAGCTCAACGCCAACACCGTGGCCGATTTGCTGAAAATTGCGCTGGGACAGACTGCCGCAAAAACCTGAGCTATAAGTTTGATAGCTTCTCACGCCCGCATGAAGAGGCCTAGCGGGCGTTTTTACTTGTAAATGGAAATTTCGATGACTCAAGAATCCGCCCGCCTGATCGACGGCAACGCCCTCTCCAAACAACTGCGCGGCGCCGTCGCGCAACGCGCCACCGCCCTCAAGGCACGCGGCATCACCCCAGGCCTGGCAGTCATCCTGGTGGGCGACAACCCGGCCTCGCAGGTCTATGTTCGCAACAAGGTCAAGGCCTGCGAAGACAGTGGCATTCACTCGGTACTGGAAAAGTACGACGCCAGCATGACCGAAGCCGAGTTGCTGGCCCGCGTGGACGCACTCAACCAGGACGCATCGATCCACGGCATCCTGGTGCAGTTGCCGCTGCCCGCGCACATCGATGCGCACAAGGTGATCGAGGCCATCTCCCCAGCCAAGGACGTGGACGGTTTCCACGTCGCAAGCGCCGGCGCCCTGATGGTTGGCCAGCCCGGCTTCTGGCCCTGCACGCCATACGGCTGCATGAAAATGCTGGAGTCGATCAACTACGACCTCAAGGGCAAGCACGCGGTGGTGATCGGCCGCTCCAACATCGTGGGCAAGCCGATGGCGCTGATGCTGCTGCAGAAAAATGCCACCGTCACCATCTGCCACAGTGCCACGCCTGACCTGAAAGCCATGACCCTGCAGGCCGATGTCATCGTCGCGGCAGTGGGCAAGCAAAAGGTGCTGACCGCCGACATGGTCAAACCCGGTGCCGTGGTGATCGACGTCGGCATGAACCGCAACGATGAAGGCAAACTCTGTGGTGACGTGGATTTTGAAGGTGTCAAAACAGTGGCCGGCTACATCACCCCCGTACCCGGTGGCGTTGGCCCCATGACCATCACCATGCTGCTGGTCAACACACTGGAAGCCGCCGAGCGCATGGCGGGTTCCTGATCGGCGTCATTGATAAAACCCATCGTGCACGTCTTGATTTTCAGCCTGCGAGCCGCAAAATAACCCTGTATGAACAATCCCCTTCTCGACCTCTCCGATCACCCCCGTTTTGACAGCATCCAGCCGCAACATGTCGCACCGGCCATCGACGCCCTGCTGGCCGATGCAGAAACGGCACTCGCCGCTGTCACAGCGGACGATTTTCCGGCCCGCTGGGGTGATGTCGCCAAGGTGCTCGATGTCGCGACCGAAAAACTGGGTCGCGCCTGGGGGGCTGTGAGCCACCTCAAGAGCGTGCGCGACACGCCCGAGCTGCGTGCCGCCTACAACGAGGTGCTGCCCAAAGTCACCGAGTTCTGGACCCGGCTCGGTGCTGACGAGCGACTCTATGCCAAGTACAAGGCCATTGACCCCACCAGCCTCAATGCCGAACAGCGCCAGGCCCACAAGAACGCGATCCGTAACTTCGTGCTCGGTGGCGCAGAACTGACCGGGGTCGCCCGCGAACGCTTTGCTGCCATCCAGGACCGCCAGGCCACACTCAGCCAGAAGTTCAGTGAAAACGCGCTCGATGCCACCGATGCCTATGCCTACTTTGCAACGCAGGCCGAACTCGACGGCGTGCCGCAAGACGTGAAGGACGCTGCGCGCGCAGCCGCACAGAGCGAGGGCAAGGAGGGCTACAAGCTCACCCTGAAGATGCCGTGTTACCTGCCGGTGATGCAGTTCGCGCACAGCAGCGCCTTGCGCGAGACCTTGTACCGCGCGTATGTCACCCGTGCCTCCGACCAGGCCGACGAGTTGTATCGCCAGCATGACAACTCGGGTCTGATCCGCGAAATTCTGGCGCTGCGCCTCGAGGAAGCCAAATTGCTCGGTTATGCCAATTTCGGCGAGTTGTCGATCGCTCCGAAAATGGCCGAGTCTGCGCAGAAGGTCATTGCCTTCCTGCGTAATCTCGCCAGCAAGGCCCGCCCGCATGCCGAACAGGACCTGGCCGACCTGCGGGCTTTTGCAGCGCAAGAACTCGGTCTCGCTGATCCCCAGCCATGGGATTGGCCCTACGTCAGCGAGAAACTCAAGGAAGCGCGCTACGCCTTCAGCGAGCAGGAGGTCAAGCAATACTTCACCGCGCCGAAGGTACTGGCAGGCCTGTTCAAGATCGTCGAGACCTTGTTCGATGTCGCCATCCGCCCCGATACCGCGCCAGTGTGGCACCCCGGTGTCGAGTTCTACCGCATAGAGCGTGCAGGCCAATTGGTTGGCCAGTTTTATCTGGATGCCTCGGCCCGCAGCGGCAAGCGGGGCGGCGCCTGGATGGACGACGTCCGTGCGCGCTGGCTACGCCCCGACACGAGCCAGTTGCAAACCCCTGTAGCGCATCTGGTGTGCAACTTCGCCGAAGGGGTGAACGGCAAACCCGCCCTGTTGACGCACGATGATGTCACCACCCTGTTCCATGAGTTTGGTCATGGCCTGCACCACTTGCTGACCCAGGTCAACGAGCATGATGTGTCCGGCATCAGCGGTGTCGAATGGGATGCTGTGGAGCTCCCCAGCCAGTTCATGGAAAACTTCTGCTGGGAATGGGATGTGCTCAAGCACATGACCGCGCATGTGGACACGGGCGAGCCCTTGCCGCGCGCCTTGTTCGACAAGATGCTGGCCGCCAAGAACTTCCAGAGCGGCATGCAAACCCTGCGTCAAATCGAGTTCTCACTGTTCGACATGTTGCTGCATACCGAACACGACCCGGCTCAGGACTTCATGCCCCTGCTGGACAATGTCCGCGCCGAGGTCGCCGTGTTGCAACCGCCCAAATGGAGCCGTACGGTCCACACCTTCAGCCACATCTTTGCCGGCGGTTATGCCGCCGGCTACTACAGCTACAAGTGGGCCGAGGTACTCAGTGCAGACGCCTACGCCGCGTTTGAAGAAACAGTTGGTAAAGATGGCTTGCCAAATCGGGAAACCGGCAGAAAATACCTGCAAGCCATTCTTGAAGCTGGCGGCAGCCGTCCGGCGATGGAGTCGTTCATCGCCTTCAGGGGACGTGAGCCCAAGCTGGACGCTCTGCTCCGACATCAAGGCATGGTGCCCAAGTAACACAGCATGAAATCGGACACCATGAAATATCTCCTGCTCTCTGCCTGCCTTGCTCTTGCAGCGCTGTCTGCGCAGGCACAGGTCTACCGCATCGTGGGTCCGGACGGGCGTGTCACGTTTTCTGACAAACCACCCGCCAGCATCGACAAGGCATCCGTGCTTGACAAAGCCGAGTCTGCGAGCAGCAATGGTTCGCAACTGCCATTCGAGTTGCGTCAGATCGCCAGCCGTTACCCGGTCACGCTCTATACCGGCGACAACTGCTCGCCTTGCGACGGTGGTCGTGGCATGCTGAGCACACGCGGCATCCCATTTACCGAATTCACAGTCAAAACATCTCAGGACGCAGAAGCACTGCAAAAGCTCAGTGGTGAAAACACGCTGCCTTTCCTGACCATCGGCGGGCAGAAAATCAAGGGGTATTCAGCGTCCGAGTGGGGCCAGTTCCTTGATGCGGCCGGTTATCCACCTACATCAATACTGCCGACGAGCTACCGTCGTCCAGCGCCAGCCCCGTTGGTGAAGCCGCCCAAGCCGATCCCGGTCGAAGCCAATAGCGACAACACGGCCACACCCGGTGCTGGTGCGCCCCCTGTGTCCGCCCCACCTGCCGTCAACCCCGCCAACCCGGCTGGCATCCGCTTCTAGAGCGAACTCTAGAAATTCAGGGTCTTCACGCCCTGTGCGGTTCCCAGCAGACAGACCTGGGCGCGCTGATGGGCAAAGACACCCACTGTCACCACACCAGGCCACTGGTTGACTTGGGACTCGAAGGCCAGTGCGTCCCTGATCTGCAGCCCCGTCACATCCAGAATGTGCTGGCCGTTGTCGGTCACGAGTGGCTTGCCATCCCTGAGCCGCAACGTGACCGCGCCCCCCATGGCAGCAAACTGCCGCATCACACGTCGGGTCGACATCGGAATTACCTCGACTGGCAAGGGAAATTTGCCCAGCACACTCACCAGCTTGGACTCATCCGCGATGCAGACAAAGCGGCGTGACTGAGCCGCCACAATCTTCTCGCGCGTCAGTGCAGCCCCACCGCCCTTGATCATGCAGCCCTGGTTGTCGATTTCATCGGCACCGTCGATATACACCGAAAGTTCATCGACCTCGTTGGCATCAAACACCGGAATGCCAAGCGCTTTCAGACGCGCCGTGCTCGCTTCCGAGCTGGAAACAGCGCCCTTGATCTGCGTCTTCATGGAGGCCAGTGCCTCGATGAACTTGTTGACGGTCGAACCGGTGCCGACTCCCACGATTTCACCGGGGACAACGTATTGAAGGGCGGCCTGGCCGACCTGAGTTTTGAGTTCGTCTTGAGAAAGCATGGCGGTGTGAATGGATAGGTGTGGTGATCTGGGAAAATCAGAGTAATTACAGGAATTATCCAATGTCTCTTGTCCCCTACGCCCTCGCCCGTCCTTTTTTGTTCAGCCTTGATCCGGAAGCCGCCCACGACCTCACCATCAGCATGCTGTCCAAGGCACAGGGCACGCCACTCGCCTGGGCCTATTGCAGTGGCCGCATCGATGATCCGATCACCCTGGCTGGCCTGAAATTTCCCAACCGCGTGGGTCTGGCGGCCGGACTGGACAAGAACGCCCGCTGTATCGATGGCCTGGGTGCCATGGGTTTCGGCTTTGTGGAAGTCGGCACCGTCACGCCACTGGCGCAGCCGGGTAACCCCAAGCCGCGCATGTTCCGCTTGCCGCAAGCCAACGCGCTGATCAACCGCCTGGGCTTCAACAACGACGGGCTCGATGCCTTTGTCGCCAACGTGCAGCGCGCCACGTTTCGCCGTAACACCCGGGGCAGCACGATGTTGCTGGGCCTGAACATCGGCAAGAACGCAGCCACTCCGATCGAACGCGCCACCGATGACTACCTGACAGGCTTGGCCGGGGTCTACCCGCATGCCGACTACGTCACCATCAACATCTCCAGCCCCAACACCAAGAACCTGCGCGCACTGCAAAGCGACGAGGCGCTTGACGCGCTGCTCGGCGCCATTGCAGCCAGGCGAGAGGAGCTGGCGCAGCAGCACGGCAAGCGCGTCCCTGTTTTTGTGAAGATTGCCCCAGACCTTGATGAGGCTCAGGTGGATGTGATTGCCGCCACGCTGAAACGGCACGGCATGGACGGCGTGATTGCCACCAACACAACACTGAGCCGCGATGCAGTCAAAGGGCTCCCCCATGCAGAGGAGACTGGCGGCCTCTCTGGAGCGCCCGTGCTGGAGGCCAGCAATCGCGTCATTCGCCAGTTGCGTACCGCCTTGGGCAAGGACTTTCCCATCATTGGCGCCGGTGGCATCCTGAGTGCCGAAGACGCGCTCAGCAAGATCAAGGCCGGCGCCGATGTCGTGCAGATCTACACCGGCCTGATCTACAAGGGGCCGGAGCTGGTGAAGCAGGCTGCACAAGCCATCAAAACCCTGAGCGTGGCTGCACGGACCTGATGCACAAGCGCCAACTACTGCTCAGGGCGACTCGGCTTTGCTGCTGCGCCCGTTCCTGGGCAGCACAGCCGGGCTCAACTGTCGATCCCAGCTGGGCTCGGGCGAAAATCGCTCGGCCAGAAACTGGACAAAGGTGCGGATCCGCTCCGGCAGACGGCGGTCTGGCAGAAAAACCGCATACAAGGTGCTTTCGGGCAGTGCATAGTCGGTGAGCAGTTCGACCAGTTGCCCCGATGCAACATGTGGCCCCACGGCAAAAGAAGGCAGTGCTGCGATGCCCAGTCCGGCCATGGCCGCGTCGAGCAGGCCCTCAGCCACATTGGAGCGCAGGTTGCCAGAGACCTTGATGCTGAGCTCCCCCTCGCGGCCCTTGAAACGCCATTCACTCCCCTTGGGCCGGTCATAGACCAGACAATTGGCCTCCAGCAGGTCGCGGGGTGTGACAGGCACACCATGCCGGCTGATGTAGTCGGGAGAAGCCACCACCACCCAGCGGGCCGGCGCCAGGCGGCGTGCCACCAGATTGCTCAGACGGGGCTCCTCGGCCAGTCGCACCACCAGATCCGCATTACCGGAAATCAAATCCGCGAAGCGCTCCGACAGATTGACATCGATCTGGATGGAAGGATTGTGGGCCAGAAACGCATTCACAGCCGGCAGCAAGTGCATGCGGCCGAAGGTGATGGCGGTGCTGATGCGGATCAGGCCGTGCGAGCCCCGTGAGAGTTGTTCCACATCTCGCACAGCTTCGTCGGCTTCGGTCACGATGCGGGCGCAACGGTCATAAAAACGTTCGCCCGCCTGGGTCAGGCCAATCTTGCGCGTGCTGCGGTTCAGCAGTTTGACACCCAGCGAGACCTCCAGATCCTGGATGTGCCGGGTCACCAACGCCTTGGAAATGCCGCAGTTGTCCGCCGCCTGGGTAAAGCTGTTGGCCTTGACGACCGCCACGAAGGTAGCCAGGGCATTCAAGTCGCGCATTGAGCTGCGCCTGTAAACAATGTATTCACGAAAACCTCTTCCAACGCCAGGGGTGCAAAAGTATAGTCACAGCCAGGCTTGGTCCGCGGCGTCTGTGCCATGCGGGCAATCTCAATATCTTTCCATCAACCCAACCTTGCAGGCAGTACCCATCGTGATCTGGAGTGAAGACTATTTTGTGAATCGTGAGGACGTGCGCCTCTATGTGTACCGCAAGCGCGCCAGCGCGCCTCAGGCTGGCGAGGCCATAAAGCCGGTGTTGGTACTGGTGCACGGCTCCACCGTGTCCGGACGCAATACCTATGACCTGCAAGTGCCAGGCGGCACGGACTACTCGGTCATGGACTACTTTGCTGCCCGCGGCTATGACGTCTGGACCATGGACCACGAGGGCTACGGTCGCTCATCCTGGTCGGGCCGTGGCAACAGCGACGTCAAGACAGGCGCCAAGGACCTGGCCGCCGTCGTTCCGTTCATCCTGCAGAAAACGGGTGCCACGCAAGTCAACCTCTTCGGTTCTTCCTCGGGGGCCTTGCGCGCCTGCCTCTACACGGCCGCCAACCCCGGCACCGTGGCACGCCTCGGGCTCTCGGCGCTGGTCTACACCGGCGCCGGGTCGCCTACGCTGGAGCAGCGTCGCAAAAAACTGCCGGAGTACAGCGCCAGCCCCCGCCGCAAAGTGGATCTGGCTTTTTATGAGGGCATGTTCAACCGCGACAAGCCCGGCTCAAGCGATGATGCCGTGCCCAAGGCGATTGCCGCCGCAGAACTGCCTCTGGTCAGCGAAGTGCCCACGGGCACCTATGTGGACATGTGCGCCAACCTGCCGCTTGCCACACCTGAGTCCATTCCCTGCCCCACGCTGGTCATTCGCGGCGAATTCGACGGCATCGCGGCCGAGCCCGATCTGCTGGACTTCTTCACGCGCCTGCCCAGCAAGGACAAGCAGTTCGTCGTGCTGTCCGGCATTGCACACAACCCCATGATGGGGGTGGTCCGGAACAAGTTCCACTACGCACTGGACACCTTTCTGCACGCCCCTCTGTAAACACGGGCATGCTGCCCAGAAGCCGCATGCCCAACGCCAAACCCGAACATACGGGCGGAATTTCCCAAGGAGACAAACATAATGACAGCTGTTCAATGGACCGGCGGCAAGGAGCACTGGACCCGCAAAGGGGACATCAGGCTCTTCCTGTGGCAAAAGCCTGCCTCCGCCAAGGTGGCAACGGCCGGCACCATCCTGTTCGTCCATGGTTCTTCCATGGCTTCGCAACCCACTTTCGACCTGCATGTGCCCGGCCGTCCCCACTCCTCCGTGATGGACTGGTTCGCCGAGCGGGGCTTTGACACCTGGTGCATGGACAACGAGGGCTATGGCCGCTCCGACAAGCATCGCCCGATCAACTTCGACATCAGCAATGGTGCCGACGACCTGGCTGCCGGCAGCGAATACATCCTCAAAACCACCGGGGCGAAACAGTTGCTGGTCTATGGCATCTCTTCGGGTGCGCTCAAGGCAGCCCTGTTTTCCGAGCGCCACCCCGAACGGGTTGCGAAGCTGGCGCTGGACGCCTTCGTCTGGACCGGCGAAGGCAGCCCGACGCTGGCCGAACGCAAGAAAAAGCTGCCCGAGTTCCTGGCCAGGAACAGCCGCCCGATCGACCGCGCCTTCGTGCACAGCATTTTCAACCGTGATCACCCGGGCTGCGCCGACGAGGCCACCAAGGACGCTTTTGCCGATGCCATCCTGACCCTGGACAACGCCATGCCCACTGGCACCTATGTCGACATGTGCTCCAGACTGCCACTGGTCGACCCGGCCAGGGTAACGGCAGCCACGCTGATCATGCGCGGCGAATTCGATGGCATTGCCAGCCTCGATGACTTGCTGAACTTCTTCAAGCTGCTGCCGAGCACCAGCAAGCAGTTCAGCATCATGGAGGGCATCTCCCATGCGAGCTTCCAGCAGAAGAACTACCTGATGGTCTACCACATCCTGCACAGCTTCTTTACCCAGCCTGAACCATCCTACAGAGGTTAATCACATGAAAAAGCTATTGAGCACACTTTGCGCAGCCGCCTTCCTGACCCTCTCGGCAAGCGCCACCCTGGCACAGACCTACCCGAGCAAGCCAATCAAGATCATCGTGCCCTTCGGTCCAGGCGGCTTTACCGACGTGGTGGCCCGCCTGCTCGGACTCAAACTCGCGGAAGTCCTGGGCCAGCCCGTCGTCATCGAGAACAAGGCGGGGGCCGGCTCGATGATCGGCACCGATTACGTGGCCAAGGCGGCACCGGACGGCTACACCCTGGTCATCGTGTCTTCCACCCATGTGATCAGCCCCTGGATCTACAAGAACGTGCCCTACGATCCCATCAAGGGCTTCACGGCGGTTACCAAGCTGGTGGACTCACCCTACGTCTTGTTGCTCAACCCCAAGGTGCCTGCCAAGAACGTGCAGGAGTTCATTGCACTGGCCAAGAAGAACCCCGAAGACATCCATTACGCATCCTCCGGCAACGGCAGTGCCCAGCACCTGATCGGTGGCCTGTTTATCTCCATGACCGGGGCTCCGCTCAAGCATGTGCCCTATCGCAGCAGCAATGCAGCTTCAACCGATCTGGTGGCTGGTGTGGTGGAGAGCAGCTTTGCCGGCGTTCCCAATGCCCTGGCTCAGGTGCCGAATGGTCGCTTGAAGGCGCTGGCCGTTACCAGTGCCAAGCGCATCCCCCAACTGCCCAATGTGCCAACCATGCAGGAAGCGGGTGTGGCCGGTTATGACGCTTCCATCTGGCTGGGAATGCTGGCTCCCGCCGGTACCCCGAAGGAGATTGTGAACCGCCTGAACAGTGAAATCGCCAAAATCATGGCCACCCCTGAAACCAAGAAGGCGATGTTCGATGCGGGTGTCGAAGTCAGCCTCTCGACACCTGAAGCCATGACTCAGCTGATGGCGTCGGAACTGGACAAATGGGGCAAAGTTGTCAAGGAAACCGGCATCAAGATCGAGTGACCTCCACCAGCGCCCCACCCGCACGGGCTGGGGCGCACTGCCATCGCATCAGGCAGCCTTCAGGAGGGCTGCCACATGCGCGCCCAGGGCCAGTGAGCTGGTCAATCCTGGCGACTCGATGCCGAACAGGTTCACCAGCCCCGGCACGCCATGGTCAGCCGGGCCCTGGATCATGAAGTCCCTGGCGGGCTCATGCGGTGCCTGAATCTTGGGACGTATGCCCGCATAACCTGGCAGCAATGCGGCATCTGGCAATGCCGGCCAGTAGCGGCGCACTTCCGCATAAAACGCATCGCCCCGCGCCGGGTCCACCAGCAGATCCTCAGGAGAGTCGACCCACTGCACGTCAGGACCGAACTTGGCCTGTCCACCGAGGTCGATCGTCAGGTGCACACCCAGCCCCGCCGCTTGCGGTACCGGGTAGATCAGGCGTGAAAACGGCGAACGCCCTGCGAGCGTGAAATAGTTGCCCTTGGCATAGTAGCTTGGTGGAATCCGGCTGGGGGCCAGCCCCTCAAAGTTGTGGGCCAGTGTTTGCGCATACAGGCCAGCTGCATTGACCACTGTTTTGGCCTGCAGTTTGGTGCCGTCAGATGCTTCCAAAATAATAGCATCTTGTTCAACAACAGCATGGGCTACGGGTGAATTCATCACCACCATGCCACCTGCGTTCTCCAGGTCACCCTGGTAGGACAGCATCAGCGCATGGCTGTCCACGATGCCCGTGCTGGGAGAATGCAAGGCGGCGACACATTCGAGCTGTGGCTCCAGCGCACGCGCCTCATCACGTGAGAGCTGCACCAGATCATGGACGCCATTGGCGGAGGCCTTGGCCACAATACCCTGCAAATCGGGGACCTGCTCCTCGGAAGTGGCCACGATGAGCTTGCCGCACCGGCTGTGGCCGATACCCCGCTCGGTGCAATATGTGTAGAGCAGCTGTTTGCCCTGAACGCACAACTGCGCCTTTAGCGAACCCTTGGGGTAATAGATGCCAGCATGGATGACCTCGCTGTTGCGCGAGCTGGTCTGCGTGCCAATGCCTTCCGCAGCTTCAAGCACCAGCACCTCACGGCCATCGAGTGCCAGTGCACGAGCGACCGCGAGACCGACCACACCCGCCCCAATGACGACGCAATCCACCTGCTCCATCACAGTGTCCGAGGATCCATCGTGAGCAGGCGCTTGACCAGCGAGTGCAGGTCAGCATGCAGGCGCTCAAAGCCTGGTGTCAGGGTCAGGGTCTGCTCGTTCATGTACAGCCCACGGTTGATTTCCACCTGGATGCTGTGCCGGTTCTGTGCAGGATCACCATAGCGGCGTACCAGTTCCACTCCTTTGTACGGATGGTTGTAGGACACGCTGTAGCCCCGCCCCCGAAGCCAATCGCACAGCCACTGACCCAGCACTGCGGAGGAAGTCGATTCATCGCGGTTGCCGATCACGAAGTCGGCATGTGCCTCGCCGGGAAACTCGGTCGCATGGCTGGACGCGATAGCCGGCATCGAATGGCAGTTGAGGTGGATGCTGTAGCCATGACGGGCGTGCGCCGCCTCGATCGCCTGGCCGACAGCTGCATGGTAGGGTTGCCAGCAGCGTGCAATGCGGCTGCGCACCTGCTCCACCGTCAGTGGCTTGTCGTATATGGCCACACCGTCGTCGGTCATGCGCCAGATCAGGCCCTTGCCCAGGCGAATCTTGGACATGGCCGCAGGGTCCGTCTCTACCGGCTCAGGCCAGGGTTCCACAAACAGGCTGGTGTCCACCTCGGTGAGGTTGCGATTGACGTCCACATAGCTGCGCGGGAACAGCGCCTCGATCCAGGCCACACCCATTGAGGCGGCAAAGTCATACAACTTTTCCACATGGGTATCCTCAGCCCGGCGCAAGGTGGCCAGATCACAGACAAAACCGAAATCATCGGGGTAATAGACCCCGCTGTGGGGAGAGTCCAGCACCAGGGGGGTTGTGCCAGACAGAAATTGAAGCATGGAAGACATAGCTGTCATTCTCCCCGATCCTGTGAGGGCGTTCACATCATCCCGCCTCTTTCGTATGCAAATTTCACAGGCACAAGACCGCGTTCGATCCAGATGAACACGCCATCAACGAAAAAACGGCTTGCACTTTCGCACAAGCCGTTTCTTGATTACCAAAATAATTTTGGTGGGCAGTGCAAGTTTCGAACTTGCGACCCCTGCAGTGTGAATGCTGGGTTTATGGACTTTACTGGACATTAAGTGCAGAGGTCTTCATTGGTAAATGATCCATTAGTGTCCTAAAATATTCAACAATGTTTAGGACACTTTTAGGACACTCCCATGGCGCATCGCATTGACACCGTCGAAGGTCGCAACCGCCTCAAACCAAGAACCCCACCCTACTGGCACAAGCTTGCAACCGGATGCCATATCGGTTTTCGCAGAATCAGCTCAGGATCAGAAGGTACATGGCTAGCGCAAGCGTATGACCCAAGCTCTAGCAAGCAGACACGCCAAAGTCTTGGTGGATTGAGTGGGTACCCGGCACATCAACGCTTTAATGAGGCAAAAAAGAAGGCCGAGGCATGGTTTGAGCACCTTGAACGCGGTGGCTCCATAAAAGCTATCACTGTCGAGGAGGCTTGCGCGAACTACGTCAAAAGACTGAAGGAATCTGGCGCAGCCAAAAATTCTGCTGATCTGGAGGCACGTTTTAAGCGTTGGGTGAACGATGACAAGATAGCAACTGTCAACCTGCAGAAACTCACCCGCAAGGCGGTGGATGAATGGCGTAACCGCCTGGCAAATGCCCCCGTATTAACTAACCCGCATACTGACAAGACGAAGACAAGAACACGGTCACCCGCCGCCCTCAACCGTGACATGGCAGCACTGCGCGCAGCACTGAACAATGCACATGACCACGGAGATGTAACCAGCAATATGGCGTGGCGAGTCGCGTTAAGAGCAGTGGAAAACGCCGATGGGAGACGAGACACGTATCTTGATCTTCAACAGCGCGCAACAATTATTTCAAAGGCGCCAGTCGATCTGGCTGCCCTCCTACGTGGCTTGTCTCTTGTTCCTCTGCGACCTGGCGCGTTGGCGTCCTTGACTGTTGCAAGCCTTAATATTCAGTTGGGAGTTCTCACTGTCGGGAAAGACAAGGCCGGTCGAGATCGAAAAATCAAACTCCCTTTAGAGACTGCCAAGTTTTTTAAACTACAAGCAGAAAAAAAATTACCTGCTGCTGCATTGCTGACCCGTACTGACGGAAAAGCATGGGACAAAGACTCATGGAAAAAACCAATCAAGACGGCAGCCTTAGCGGCCGAACTTTCTGAATCAGTCACTGCCTACACACTCCGTCACAGCGTCATCACTGACCTTGTCACCAACGGCCTTGATCTTCTGACTGTGGCCCAGCTAAGCGGTACAAGCGTCGCAATGATCGAGAAGCACTATGGCCACCACCGCTCTGATCTTGCGGAAAAAGCACTTGCAGCGCTTGCAATATGAATGTTGTTGCCGACGCCCCCCAGTGCCAGTTCTCTTACTGCCCGCGCAGGCAATCAGAATTCCCTGCTCATTGGAATGAATCGCCCCGGGAATGAACTGACCCCCAGAAGTTGGACAAACTTCTGGGGGTCAGTTCAGAATTGAGGAGGCTCCAACCTTTGAGAAGATGTAGCCATGAAGAAATCAAACAAGTTTTCACCCGAGGTGCGCGAACGTGCTGTGCGCCTTGTGCTCGAACACCGCGGGGAATATCCCTCGTTATGGGCACCCATTGAATCCATAGCGCCCAAGATCGGATGTGTTCCCCAAACATTGAATGAATGGGTGCGCAAGCATGAAGTTGATGCTGGTGCCCGCCCAGGCGTCACCAGCGACGATCGCGAACGGGTTAAAGCCCTTGAACGTGAAGTCAAGAAACTGCGCCGGGCCAATGAAATCCTGAAACTGGCCAGCGCGTTTTTCGCCCAGGCGGAGCTCGACCGCCGACTCAAGTCTTGAAGGACTTTGTGGACAAGCATCGCCACATCCACGGGGTCGAGCCCATCTGCGAGGTCTTGCAGATTGCCCCGTCAGGCTACCGGCGTCATGCCGCCCGGCAACGCAACCCAGAGCTGCGTTGTGTGCGTGCCAAGCAGGATGACGCCTTGCTGCCTTTGATCCATCAAGTCTGGCAATCCAACATGCAGGTCTACGGCGCGGACAAGGTCTGGCACCAGTTGAACCGGGAGGGCGTTGCCGTGGCCCGCTGCACGGTGGAGCGGCTCATGCGGCGGTCGGGCTTGAAGGTCGTCAGGCGTGGCAAGGTTGTGCGCACCGCCATTGGGGATGCGAAGGCTGCTTGCCCACTGGACCGGGTGAATCGGCAATTCAAAGCGGTCCGTCCCAACCAGCTGTGGGTATCGGACTTCACCTATGTCTCGACCTGGCAGGGCTGGCAATACGTGGCCTTTGTGATTGATGTCTATGCCCGCCGCATTGTGGGCTGGCGGCAAAGCAGTTCCATGCGGACGGACTTCGTACTTGATGCGCTGGAGCAAGCTTTGTATGACCGGCAACCGCAACGCGACGATGCCGTGATTCACCACAGCGACCGGGGCTCGCAGGGCAGATTCAACCGGTCGTCGCAACACTGGCTTGTTGACTGGATTTTAGATATTTATTTAAGGCTTCGGCTGGTGTCATCCAGCCGAGTGTTTTTCGGGGCCTGGTGTTCAGCGCATTGGCGACGGCGTGGATCTCCGGGGCGCTCCATCGGGACAGGTCGGTACCCTTGGGGAAGTATTGCCGTAGAAGGCCATTCTTGTTATCGTTCGTGCCGCGCTGCCATGGGCTGCGGGGGTCGGCGAAGAAGACTTTCACTCCGGACTCAATCGTGAATCGGGCATGGTCGGATAGCCCCTTGCCTCGGTCCCAAGTCAACGATTGCTTCAGATGGGCCGGTAGGGTCGTTACGGTCTTTTTGAGCGCATTGGCCATGGTCACGGCCCCATAGCCTCCCAGCGCGGGGCCATTCCTCGTTCGGGGAATCAGTCCATAACCGTTCTCGCGAGGGAGGTGCACGAGCATTGTGAACCGGCTTGATCGCTCGACCAGCGTGCCGATCGCGGAGCGGTTCAAGCCAATTATCAGATCACCCTCCCAATGTCCGGGAACGGCACGATCTTCCGCCTCTGCGGGGCGACTGGAGATCATCACATCCTCGCTGACATGTGCCCATGCCTTGGCCTGTGCCCTGCCTCGAGGTACGCGCAACGCCCGTCCGGTGCGCAGGCAGTGCACCAGCTCGCGCACCACGACCCTGAATGTAGAGGGCCTGGTAGATGGCTTCGTGAGAGATAAGCATGGAATTGTCATCCGGGAAGTCAACGCGCAGCCGGTAGGCAATCTGTTCGGGCGACCAGCCATTGACCCATTTTCGGTCACCTCGATGAGGTTTGTTGCGACCCTGGAACGGTGCCTGTCGAGGGCCGACAACCTCACGGCCACCGGCATCATGAACCTTGCCTTCTAAGCGGTCTTGGACGTAGTGGTGCAGTCGCGGGTTAGTCACCAGTTTCGCCGGCTTCGGCCTTCTGGCAACCAGCTCTGCCTTCCACTGCGCAACAGATGCCCGATACTCGAGCTTGCCTCCACGAGTTGCGGCGTTGCGTGTCAGCTCTCGTGAGACCGTAGAAGGGCTTCGCCCAATGCGGCGCGCGATCTCCCGTACACCAACGTCTTGGGCTCGCAGCAGTCCAATTTCTTCTCGCTCCGCGAACGACAAATATCTTCCGGACACAGGTTTCGACATAAACAATGGCATGCCGCCACGATGCCGGAACCAACGAGTGCCTACCGCCTGCGACACGCCGACCACTTCGGCCGCCCTCTCGCTCGTCATCCCGGTCGCAATCTGCTCCCAGAACTGTCGCTCCACTTCTTGCCGAAGCGACGGCGCACCCGGCGACCGCATCGCTCCTCGCCCAGTCAACTTCTGCATCCACCCTGCGGGTCGCCCCATAAACACCTCCATGATTAAGGTGTTGCGACGACCGGTTGAATCCGCCCAGTACGTCTCGATCCGCTACAGCGAACGGCTGGCTGAAGCAGGCATCGAACCTTCCGTCGGCAGCAAAGGTGACAGCTATTACAACGCCTTGGCGGAAACGATTAACGGCCTGTACAAGGCCGAATTGATCCACCGCAG
Source organism: Gammaproteobacteria bacterium (assembly GCA_018815325.1). GTDB lineage: Bacteria > Pseudomonadota > Gammaproteobacteria > Burkholderiales > Burkholderiaceae_C > JAHIYE01. The sequence goes on from JAHIYE010000013.1 coordinate 143,804, forward strand.
AGCCCCCTGGAAGACCAAGGAGTCGTTGGAGTTGGCAACGCTGGAATGGGTGTCATGGTTTAACCACCACCGACTGCTGGAGCCCATCGGCTACATTCCCCCTGCCGAAGCTGAAGAAAATTACTATCGGCAATGAACCAGTCAGACAGGCATGTCGGCCTGACTTAACCCAATGGGCCTCCACGAAACCCGGGGCAATTCAGTTGTCCTCTATTCGGCCGAATCATCATCACTTGCAGACTGATTTGCGGACTACCTGATCACCGCAATTTGGTGCCCCTCACCGCCCGGAAGCGTTATCGTGTCCGTAACCGTGAATGTCTTCTGATCAATGACCCATATCTTGGGTGCCTTGCTGCTGGAGACATACACTTTTCCGGTTCCAGGAATTTTGTCGAGGTGGTAAGGCTCTGGCGAAAGGGTCAGGACACGCTGATCGCTGCTTACCGTGTCCAACGCAACGAGTTTGTTGTCCGTCCGGCTGCTGACAAACAGAGTCTTTCCGTCATCGCCCAGATCAAGGCCATGTACACGCTTTCCAATCTTGTGGCTGCGCACCATCTTGCCGCTTTGTACAGAAGCTTCTGTCACCGTGCCGGCACGGTCATTGGCCACATAAATCATTTTTTCGTCAGCAGAAAAAACCAGATGCTCCGGTGAGGGCCCCGCTTCAAGTGAGCGCAGCACCTCCAGTTTGGAAAGGTCGATCTCGCTGATCGTTCCATTGCCTGTATTGCTCACATAGGCATACTTTCCATCTCTCGTGACGAGGGTGTAATTGGGTGAGGGACCGGTTTTGATGGTCTTGACCACTTTGTTGTTGATCAGATCGACGATGCTGATGCCGCCACGGGTTGGATGGGTGGAAATCACGTACCGACTGTCCGGGGTAATCGCTTCATGGTGCGTCCATCCCGAGACGGGAATTTCGGCCATGACATGGCCGTGCACCGGATGAATGACATACAACTTGCTGTTTGGTGTATCTGCAGGTGCACCTGCAGGCACTGGCGTCTCACTCAGACTCCCGGCCACCAGATACTCCCCGTCGGGGGTCGCAACCAGTCCATGCGGATTCACGACGCCGGTGAATGTGCGAATAATTTTATTAGTGGCTGCATCAACGGCGATCACGACATTGGCGGACCCCAGTGGAATGTAGGCCGTCGGCTCAGCATGCACCCAAGATGCAGCCAAAAAAGCGCTTAATCCCCAAACCCATTTTTTGAATTGACTCATTTGCTTTTTCTCCATATGTAAGTAAGAGCTTCAATCAACACGCAAGTTCCAGGTGTCTAGTCCATTTGTTGACATACATCAAATACACGCACTAAAGCAGTACTGACTCGTCCGACAACTTTTTTCTGCAGGAATGCACGTTGAACTTGCCAGCGTGAAGTCAGCAGATGCCGGGTGAAGCGTCGAATATCTATCACTACCCCCGCCCTGAGGTGCCCCCACCGAAGCCGCCGCCACCGCCTCGCCTGCACAGGCAGCAAGGCCAGGCCAGCAGACAGCACAGGCCGGCCCACATGCTGACGATTTAGTGTCTGTCCCGACTGCCTCCTATGGTGCCTGTCGCAGTACTTTTTCCTATTTTTAACGTCACGGCCAAAGTCAACTTTGGGTGTCGTAGCAATGGTTTTTTCGTCGAAAACACGGAAGTTGGGTTCGACCGAGTAGCCAAACACCATTTCAGTCAGTTCGCTCGGGAATGTTGTAGTCCTATACAGCCTTGATTTAGCGATTACGTGTCACAGTTATGCGGCTCTCGGTTCCGAAAAGTGCCATGATTTTCGCGTACCAAGTTATCCGTTGCGGTTGCGGTTGCGGTTGCGTCACGCAGCTTCGCAGTATTTCATTTCACCGTCACATCTGGTGCCGCTGGTAAACAATGCCGTTTGCCTCCTGCAGCTCCCGCACGTAGCGGACAATTTCCGTCAACTCGCCGTCTGTCACATCGGGCTGAGGCGGCATGTCACCGTATGGCCAATGATGCTGGCGAACGCCCTGTCGCGCAGCTCGAATGAAGGCTTCATCCGGGTGATGGCCCGGGTTGTATATCTCATGCATGAACGGAGGTCCCTTCTCAGTCCCATCGCCATACTTGCCGTGGCATTTGGCGCAGTTGGCGTCAAATGCCACTTTGCCGGCGGCTGCCATCCTTGAAAATTCAGGCACTTTGATGACAACAGTCCTCTCGCCGCCACTTATGGCACTTGTGGCACTTGTGGCCATGTATACCCATGCAAAAATTGCGATGGCTCCAACTAAGACAGCGGCTATTGTGGATTTAGGGATTTGATGAAAATGCTTCAAAAAATGTTTTCTGGTCATAAATTCTCAAGTTGCAGGATTAAAAACTCTTGCCTCTCTGCAGCAGTCCAGTTCCCGCTCCTTCTCTTCATTCGGTTTCATTTAAAAACTCACGCACACTAGTAGCAATGGCAGGCGAAATAGCAATTTGATTCGAGAAATGGACAATAGTGTCACAGCTGACAATTTTTGCTGCACCAGCGGCCCGAAGATCATCAAAGGCTGTCTGAGAAAACACAGCATGTACGGCAATGCAAACTGGGTTGGAAAGCCCGATCCGTCGAAGATGTCCTAGCGTCTCGATCATTGTTCGAGCTGTCGAGATAATGTCATCAATTAAAATCGGTGTGTGATCCCGCCATAGTTCAAAATCAGGCATCGAAACTTCAACATCTCGGTCGCCCCGACGTTTTTTTTCCAGTACGACGAAAGGCACTCCCGCCCTGCGAGCGACATCTTCTACCCACTGGGAACTTTCTTCATCTGGGCCAATCAGGAGAGGTTGAGTCACATGTGACTGCACCCACCGCGCGAGACCATCAGCCGCATGCACTACTTGCGTCTGAATGCTGTAGACCTGTGACAGTTCGGAAATTCGATGCAGATGCGGATCGACGGTTACAAGCCAGTCAAAGCGCGCGGATATCCACTCCGCGAAATGCTGCGCGCTGATCGTCTCGCCTGGATGAAAGCGTCTGTCCTGTCGCATATAAGCAAGGTAGGGGGCCACCAGCCCTACCTTACAAGCACCCGCTTCGCGCACGGCACAGGCCAGCAACAACAGGGGAACAAACTTCTCATCAGGTCTATCAAGCGTACAGACTATCAGAGCTTGTCTCCCATCAATATTAGCTTCAACCCGAACAAGCGACTCCTCATCAGGAAAGCGTCGTACCGTCACAGATATTCGTTCCAAAGCAAGGTTCGCGGCCAGTTCATCAGCAAGTTTTTCATTGCCAGGCATTGCGATCACTATCGACTTCATGTCGCCACCGCCTCTCCTAGAGTTACGAACGGATGAGTCGCAAGGTAGTGTTTTGCATATGCCAGTTCACCTGTAGTTTCAGCATGGAGTGTGAACAAAGGGCTCCCACGCTGCACGCTATCTCCCAACTTCACATGCAACTGAAGTCCTGCAGTCAAGGCTCCCGGCGCACCAACCAGCTTAGCAACGCGCGCGAGCCGACGGCTGTCAATGTCTGAGACAAAGCCACTGTGTTCTGTTATCACTGGCTCGCGTATGGGGGCAATACCGGGTACGCGCATGCCACCTTGTGCCTCGCATATCGATTGAAATTTTTCCCATGCGATACCACTGTCGAGCAAACGCGTGGCCTCTGAACGACCTTTGCCAGGTATGCTGTGGCCGCAAAATTCCAGCAGTTCTCCAGCCAGTACAAGAGAGCGCATGCGCAGGTCAACTGGAGCTGCTGCTGCGCCACGTAGAACAGCCAGGACATCGTGCGCCTCTAATGCAGGACCGATACCCCGACCGACAGGCTGCGAACCACGCGTACGAAGCACTCGCAATTTCAGGCCATTCGCCTGCGCCACTTGTTCCAGCAGGTTCTGCAAACGATGCGCATCTTCTTCGCTGCGCACTTTGGCGGTCGGGCCGACCGGGATGTCGATAACCGCATGGGTTGCCCCAGCCGCGATCTTCTTCGACAGCACGGAGGCAACCAACTGGGCATCGCTGTCAAGATCCAGCGGGCGCTCAACGCGAATCAGCACATCATCGGCCGGGCTCAGAGGCATCGCCCCGCCCCAGACAAAGCATCCCCCTTCTCGATCTACGACTCGACGCATCGCCGGCACGTCAAGATCAACTCGTGTTAGCGTCTCCATCACGTCGGCCGTTCCCGCTGGCGAAGTGATTGCACGCGAAGATGTCTTGGGCATTATCAACCCTGCTGCGGCCACAATCGCGACCACAATCGGGGTTGTGCGGTTACCAGGCAGGCCACCTACACAATGCTTGTCGGCAACTGTCACACCCCCCCAGTCAATACGATCACCCACATCGACCATTGCCCGCGTCAGGTCAATCGTCTCTTCCAAACTCATGCGCCCGCCGGCACATGCACTCAGGAAGGCGGCGATGTGCAGGTCGGAATAGCGCCCCGAAGCCACATCGCCGATGATGGCATTGAAAGCTCGAGCGTCGAGTCGATGCCCGTAAATTTTGGAACGCATTGCGCTAAGAGAGTCTAGCGTTGGCGCGTGTAACACCGTGATACGGTCGCCCTGTGCTGCGCCTAACGCCCTCCAGGCTCCGGTCGACAGACTGGCCTCGCCAATAGCCAGTAGTTCTGAGTTCACCACATTGAGCGTCGCGATGATGCTCTGATCACCCAGGTTCACTGCCACGCGAGCCTGGGCCTCGAATCCTTCGGAGCGACACACGTGGCAATCTCGGCGCATGTAGATCACATGCTCGCGACGAGTATCTATACCCAACGCCCGCAGGCGAAGCTCGTGATCCTTCATGACGGGAGCTCAATCGTCTGCCCCAGGCGGGGAACCATTGCACTCCATCCGAGTTCCCGCTCAATCCGCTGCCGAAGTGCGTCTGCGGGGTCGGACTCACCGTGGTTAATATAAACACCTCGAGGCGGTTGGGGTGAAGAGGCGAGCCACTCAATAATCTGCTGCGCATCAGCGTGAGCCGACATGCCATGCAGCATCATGACCTCAGCATTGACAGCGACATCCTGGCCGTGGATGCGTATGCTCCGTTCACCCGCGACCATGCGGGCACCACGCGTGCCTCCGGCTTGAAATCCGGCGAAGATGATGGTATTTCGATGGTTCGGAGCCATTGTCTTGAGATGATGCAGCACCCGACCGCCGGTCGCCATGCCGCTAGCGGACACAATGATGGCCGGGTAGTTCAGACTATTCAAGGCCCGTGACTCATCGACCGTGCGAACCATCTTCGCGACATGGCACATGCCTTGACACTCCTCGATCGTGAGCCGGTGCTCAGTTCGATGACGGTGGTAGATCTCGGTCATATCAATCGCCATCGGACTGTTCAAAAACACCGGCAGATCAGGGATGGCGCCGCGAGATTTCAGACGCCAGATCGAGTAAAGCAATGCCTGCGCACGCCCTAGTGCAAAGGCAGGGATCACGACGATTCCACCACGTCGCGCCGTGCGCGTAATGGCGTCGCCCAGAATCGACTCATTATCCTGTGGATCATGAAGCCGGTTTCCGTAGGTTGATTCAACCACGATATGGTCGGCACGTTCAATCGGTACAGGTTCCCGCATGAGCAAATCATCTGGTCGTCCAAGATCTCCCGAAAAAAGAACGACCTTGTCTGCTACCGACAGCTCAATAGAACTGGCTCCGAGAATGTGTCCGGCGGGCCGCATGCGTACATGCCATTTCGTTGCCACCTCTGTTCTCTGATCAAAAGGTATCGGTCTAAAGCTATCCATTGCTTTCAAGGCATCATCTTCGGTATACAACGGCAATGCCTTTTCATGCTTCGATATCTTGTGGCGGTTGTGGTATTCAGCATCCTCCTCTTGAATCCTTCCACTGTCTGGCAGCAGAATACGACAAACATCGATAGTTGCCGCTGTGGCAAAAATCGGTCCTCGATAACCTTGTTTCACGAGTAATGGCACCGCGCCAGAATGATCAAGGTGTCCATGAGTCAACACTACGGCGTCGAGTTGTTTGGGGTCGAAGGGAAACGGTTCCCAATTCATCTGGCGCAAATTTTTGTAGCCTTGAAACAGGCCGCAATCAATAAGAACATTCTTGCCATCATGAGTGACCAGTGTCTTGGAGCCTGTGACCGTTCCAGCAGCGCCGAGAAATGCAAGCTTCATATGAACCTTTCATCAAATGTAGGTGTTCTACACAGTAGCGATAATCGAAGTACGTAGTAGCTAAAATCCCAAAACCATTCTCCTTTAGTATGGGCAAGCACTTCAGACCGAGCTGGCTGAAGCTGCTTTCTTCTGAGCTGTAAAACCATGCGTATTAGCAGGGGTTCCTGCCGCCTTGCGGCGGATATTGAACCATCTTCATTGAAGATAAGGATCACGGCAGACTCCATATGCGTGCGCAAATCATCGCAATACCTGCGGGTTAGATCGGCCTTGCAGAGCTTCTATTTCCGCATCACTCAACCAGCTTGACACCGTCACATCCAACGCGTTCGCAGCAGTGGCAAGAACGTGTGCCCAAGTACATTGGTTGGCAAATAGCATTCCGAACGTGTCCAACGTTCCGCCGCGATTATTGAACCCGAGATACCATGTGTATTTGCGTCCCGTGTCAATCCGCCTTAGCACACCAGCGAGCAGTTCGGTCCGCGTATGCGACAACACGACACGCGCCTTGCTGTGCATTGGAAAAAGCTCGTTAATTACTTTGTCGGAAAGCGTAACTATGGCTTCCCTATCATCACGGGGTACTCTCAACCGTCCAGGCTCAATCACAACTATCACAGCATGGGAAACATTCCGCTCTGACAACCGACGCGAGGCACGCATCACCTCGTTGAGTTGATATGCGCCTATCGAAATCAAGACAAGCCGCTCCTCGTCGCGCCCTGATCCATGGATGCGAATAGCACCATCGGTTACCAGTCTGCGTGACTGCGTTCGATCCAGCCTACAGGGAATCGGTCGCTTGGGCACCACCAGTGTCCATATTTCACCTTGAGTTTTGTAACAAGCCTCCAGGCACGCCAAGACCGTATTAGCATCAGGTGGAAACAATACCCTGGCACGGTCGCAGGGTTCAACCATCCACACCTCTGAAAGCGTCGTGTCCTGATGCGACAGTTCGTTCTTGCCGTTTTCCCATGCATGCGATGTAAGAACTACCGGAACCGACAGCCAGCCTGGGGGACGTCCTGCAATCGCCTGTTGCCTGGCGAAATTCATCTCTTGGCGCATCGCGCCCAACATCTTTACAGCAAAGGCCTCATAACTAACCACCAGGTTCAAACCCGCCTTGTTCGCTAGTGCGGCGGATATAACCGCCTCCTCGTTAAGAGCAGTGATGACTGCCCCATCGAGTGCTTCCGGTACGTTTATTTCTGGTCGCACGGATCGGTGACGGAAATTTTCAAGCGTTTCCGCCATCCCGTTACTACGTAACTCGTCTGGGTTTCCGACTCTTACTCGGAGTTCGGGGTTGGCCCTTGCTATAGCTATGAAAGCACGATCAAGTACCTGCATAGGAGATTCTTCTGAGACTTGATGACTCAGTTCGCTCCAGGGAATTTCTGCCGCAACACATGAGACTCTACGCACGGAAAGTGCATGGTCGCGCTCACGAGGTCGTCCCTGTGCATCGTGATTGCACATAACGCTGACGTATTCCGCCAGTTCTTCTTGCGATACCCACAGGGTATGGACCGCTTCATTAAAGACATTTCTCGCCTTGGGATCGATGGCCGGTATAGATCCAAGCGGCAAGTTGTGGGCGAGATTGGTACCTGCGCCGGGAAATCCATAGCCCTTGGGCGCTTTCGCGATCGTATAGTGCAGTGGCGCAGGATAGCGTAGCGCCCCCTCCTGCGCGGCACTCACGCAGGACGACAACCGAGATTCAGCTTCAAGAATTGCCCACGTAAATGCCGCCGGATCAGTACCATCGATTTCAATCGGATCGAAGCCATTCAGCCGTAGGTGACGCGAAAACCACTCCGATCCACCGTCTTGTGCCATTGAACTGCGCTGTTCAATGCGTCGTCCATTCAGTAACATGATGGGAAGTACGAGCCCGCTATCGTTTGCACGCCACCAGCGGGGTGCCCAGTCAGCTCCACGTTGCTCTTCAAAAGCACCATCACTCAAAAATGCAACCAATGTTTCACCCGGCAACGGCATATGAACGTATTGCAACTCCGCAAAACCAAGATATCCACCTTCAATCAACCCGCCCGCCGTATGGGCATTGACATGACTTCCCAGAGGAGCGGCCGGCTCTCCACTGGGAGAGATTGCATAAGAATAGAAGTCGTCGCACAAGCGAGACAATCCTTCTTGGCTCTTGTTGTAGCGACTTGCTTGCTCTGGATGAAGGTTGCCAACGAGCACATTTACGGCATCAATTGCAGCAACACAGTGCCCCTGCCCCATGAGCCATGATCTGGTACTACCGGTCAGTGCATTGGCCAGCAGGTAGCCGACATAAGCTGGCACCATGTTCAAAGAACCGCCAGTATGACCATTGGGAATGGCTTTGAAGTCCGACTTTTCCAGAGGCCTTCCGTCAATGTGAACACTTTTCGCATATGTCATATGCGCCACCAACCACATGGCAGCACTTGTCAGTCGATCTGCCGCCGTGAATAGCTTCCAAATCTCTTCAGCGCTCCGGTTTGTATCGTGGCCCAGCATACTTGAAACCAGGCACTGAACGCGCAGCTGCGTTTTATTCTCATGCCTAATTACTCCGTAACCTCCCGCCCATTTCTCAAGCAGCATGTCGTCCCGGCGCCAGGCTTCAGCCTCAACAGCGTCACGGTGCTTCTCATGCTGCATATATGGCGAAGTTATTTCGCAAGCGTAGGGAAAGCAATCAGACCCGTCTGTTGAACTCTCAGATCCAGTTCGCATTGACTTCTTCATCACCGAGACCCCTGTCGCATCATGTTGCGAACTTTATTGGAGTCAAACTGACGCCACGTGATGTGCTCATAGATGCTGCTCCAGTACATGCCGAAAGCAAAGCCGAATAAAAGCTCCTCTATCGGCAGTCCCGCTGGATGCCATGCAACTAGCGCATCGAAGTTCCAAACCGCTGCGATATACCCTGGCCAGATCCATTTCAACCCCAGCAGGAATATTGCATACAGAGTCAAAAAGATGCTGCCGCCAAAGAGCATATTGCGCCAGAGGTCGGGGCGACACATCAAGGTCGCCACTGCGCCTGCAGCCATCGCGATGATTCCCGGATAGATAGGCATCCACTTAAAAGGCAGGAGCGAAATGAAAATCAAAAACGGACTCGCTAACGCAATAAAATGCCAGCGATGTCGTGGTGATGACCGAGCATGATGATCCAACCGGACAAGAGGCGAAGGCACCAATGCTCGATAACTGGCTATGCCAATGCCACCTATGGCATAGCAAAAGATAAGGCTTTCAATATCAAACCCAGTGCGCTGTGCAAGGTCAAATAGGCTGGGCGGGTTCCAGTATGAGGGTACAAACAGGGGCTCTGTTAATCCGAAAGGCGCCGTCAACGCACTGGCCCACAACATGGAGCGGCGCAGCTCAGGTCTCGCAATGAACAGCCCCGCCCAAGGCAACAAAAACGCGGATGCCCAAATAAACCAGGTGTATTGAAAAGAAGTTTCAGCCAGCGTCACGTGCCAACTCCCATTTATATAAGGTGAATGATTTCAACCCATGCAACGTATAAGTTATGCGAACTCATTGCATACCTAAATCGTTTACGTGCTGCAGCAGCAACCACTTCGACCGAATGCAGGTTGGGACTTCGTGCCCTGTGAGCAAGTTTCCGATGCCTCGCTGGCTGCCAGCTGGGCGTGGTATCCCAAATTAGAAAGTGCGACAACAAGTCCGTCTGCATGCATGTGAGACTCGCCATTCACGCGGACAGATCCCTTCTCCAGATCAACAGCCACATGGCTGATCCCATTGACTGACTTGAGCGCATGGGTAATGCGGTCTACGCAGGAAGCACAGAACATACCCTGAACTTCAAAAGTTAAAGTATTCACCATTTATCTCCTATTCATTAAAAAATTAATAAAGAAAAGCCCCTAGCAGTGCAGCCAATACTTTTCTCATTGTTGTCAGCATTTGCCTAAATCAAGAGCGCGAGCCAGACTGCTTCTGGCTCATACCTCAATCCTTTTGTCCGGCTCAAACCCTTCAATCAGTCCGCAAACATGGCGTCCTTCAGGAATACCGTCGGGCATAAGCTCCCAAGCCTCTATTGCATTCTGCATTTGTCGAAACAACGCAATTTCTCTCTCGATTTGCTTTTCTTTTTCGTGCAATCTTTCAGCAAGAATTTCCCGTGCTTTGGGACACGGGAGAACTCCCTGCTCGCTCATCCCTAGAAGTTCCGCAACATCTTTCAACTTGAATCCAAGCCCTACAGCGCTTCGAATGAATTGAATGCGATGAACCGTTCTACTGGAGAACTTTTGATAGCCGTTACCTTCTCTACGTTCTGCCCGTATCAATCCTAGACGCGTGTAATAACGCACGGTGTCAAGACTGACGCCAGAAGCTTGTGCCAATTCAATCATTTGCATTTAAGTCTCTTTAAATTCTTTTGATACACCTCTATGACTGCTAGGAAGGCTTCTGTAGATATCAATGTAAAACCTATGTGCAACTCGCATGTCAAGCTCTCACTCGATTTCGCATTAAGAGAACTCAGCACGTTTGTTGTTGCTTTAATGTCAACAGATTTAGTTCCAAATGAATGCCACTCGCCATTCAAAGATAGGTTGTCATGTGAGCTGCGAACAAAAGGCGAATATTCCGTTATTCGCAGCTAAGTTCAGCCTTAACGTCGACCGAACTCTTGCCTGATGTACTTCAGCACCTCTCTTACCTCTTTGTTTGTCAGTGACGGGTTTCCGCCTTTCGCTGGCATAGCCATCGGTGACTCGGGGCCCTGGAAACCCTCAGTGACGTGTTTACTCAGAACAGCGTCAGATTTGCTCAGGGGACCATCCTTGCGTTTGAAATCAGGCACGCCGGGGATTACGCCGCCTCCATCTGCACCGTGACAAGCAATGCACGTGCTCTCGAACACTGTCTTGCCGACGCCGGCTGGCGCTGCAATCGCGCTGTTTAGGAAAAGAAGTGAGGTCAGGCCCAACAGAAACTTGATGTTCGCCATCTCAGTTGCTCCCTTGCATGAATTTCAGGATGTCACGTGTTTCCTGCCCTGTCAGCCCGGCTCTGATTCGCATGTGCTGCATGATCACCGGCCACTGGTCATCGCGATAATCCTTGGGATCTCGCGCATTGTGGCAACGTGAGCAATTATTGGCCCAAGCTTGCGCCCCCCTCGCATAGGAAGCCAGATTTTGCTTGGCATCTTCACTCTTGGTTTCAGCTGAAGACGACGCTGCAAGCACAGGTAACGAAAATGCTACGAGTATTGCGACCGCGATTGAGTTGCTCCATACTTTCCTGTTGCTGTATTTCATGATCAATTCTCCTTAGAAACCGTACGCAAGTTGTAACAGCAGACGGTCATCGTTATTAGCCGTTCCCAGCTGCCCCTGATTCCACTCGTAGCCGATCTTGGCTACTGCGCTAGGTGTTACCCAGTAATTCAGCCCGACTCCCCATTGCCGCTTACTCTGGTCGGCCAACGGTGAGTGAAATTTACCGTAGCGAATAACGGGCTCCCATTTCGACGTCAGCTTGTAAGCCGCCTGGACATAGCTTGTCTTCCATGTCCCTCCCTGCGGGGCGACACTTGATGCGAGGTTTCCCACACTCTGCTGGATATATTCACCCCGCAGTTCCAGTGCCTTGCGCTGATATGCAAAGTCAACTCCCGAAACGCTGTAGCTACGCAAGGATTCGATGGTCCCGCCTGAGGGCACGACCCCTACCTTGCTGGTTCCAGCAGAAATACCGAGTTCCAGCCCTGGCATTGGCAGTACGCCGAAACGCCCCCCGATCAGTTTGCTATTGGATGGATTGTTGGTAGATGCCTCACCTTTGACACCTGTTATTTCAGTGCCACCTGAACTGATTTCAAGTTTCGGACCGTTTCCCACATAGAGGGCATAGTTAGCCTTCGTGGCAGCGCCGAGATGAAAGCCTCCGCGCAATCCAGCTCCTATGGCGGATTCAGGTGCTGCCGAACCTTCTCCACCGAAACCAGGAGGACGTGATGCGAATTTATTGATCCAAGCTGGATGAATATTTGGGAAAAAGTTTCCGATGGGCGTCAGAAACTTCCCAGCAAATGCCGTCACGCTATCGTTTAAGAAAACGTTCAGGTTTGCATATTCGAGATCAACATCCGTGCCGCCTGTGGTGTTTGACTTGAGATTAAGCTCCGTTTCGAAGAAGAGCAGATCCTTGTATGAATAGTGAAAAATCGGCGCAAACTGTACCGTGTCAAATGCACCGGTTGCTCCTTTTCTGGATGCATACCCCATCGAGCCATAGCCAGTGAGATGTGCAGAAGAATTTACATCCATCGCACGGGACTGCGAACGACTGACCTGAGCGACATCGGCCTGAACCGCCTTGACATCTTCTATGGTCGCCGCTTTCTGCCCCTGATCTTTTATCGCTGCTCTCAGCTCCTGGATCTGTTGCTTGAGCAAATCCACCTCTTGTTTGAGTGTCGACAGATCATCGGCACTCCATGCGGTGGTTGAGAATGCTGCTGCAAGTGCAGCAACTAAAACAGCATAGCGAAACGGTTTTTTTTGCTTGTACATACTGTGCTCCTTTCAAATTTTTTCAATGCGCTGACATATGCCTGGGTGAACGTGAAAATGTAAAACCTATGTGCGGCCCACAAGTCAAGCTCTTCCCCATGAGTCCACTCAGCGACAGACACTTACTTTCTAAATTCAGTCCGTCCTTGTATGGGGTCGGATGGCTTCTGGATTGCTGTTTGGACTGGAAGGGCGAACATTCGCCCCAAAGCACAGTGCCAAAAGAGATGCAAAGAGGGACGAACTCGGCAAAGCGAAACGCTCAGCCAGAACGTCTGGGAGGCACTACAAGGCCAATCGCGAGAAGCGAGTTCTGATGGGTGGGCCAGATGCATTAATGCGCTGGCCCTTATTTGCGTTGATATAAAACCCGTTTGACTCCGACGGGAGCCAAACTACCGTAAACAAGGGAGGTGGCCCCTTATCGGCTGGGTGTGGATCAGCGAGGTGATCTGTGACCGCACCGCGGGTGCAGTCATCGCATACATGCAGACACGATTCTATGGAGACGTCAGATTCAGTGTGATGGTAGAAAGCTCCACTCGTCACAAGCCCACCTAAATCCTCTGAACCGGTCTCCGGAACATTGGAGTTGATAACTTGAGAGTCATGAATGTGCTCCGCATAGTCCTGCAACAGACAAGCATTGGCCACACCTGATACCCAGGCAAACATCCAGACAAACAACATCACATTGATGGTGATGCGGTTGGTGCGAGGGCTCGAAAATAGTTTCATGGTCTGAAGACACTTCCAGAAAGTACTTTATTCAGCCCTGGCGCTAACGCTTTGATATAAGTCAAACAATACTGTCGTACACGTGGTGCCATCGGTCATACGTCGCAGATTCGACTGAATTTCTGTTCTACCCAGTGCGGCATGACCAACCTGAAGCCACTCCAAACAAAGCATTTTGTAAGTTGACCGTTCCTGATGTACTCATGCGTCCTGTTCACTCTGCCTTATATGCCGTCCCGTGATTACAGCAAGAAAGACTATGCCGAATATCGCTGAAGCAACCGATCCAACGAGAATTCCCAGCTTGGCCGAAATCGCCAATGTTCCGTAAGAACTGAATGCGACTCCTGCAAAGAACAGACTCATCGTAAAACCTATGCCGGCCAGCATGGAGGCGCCGATCAACTGCGACCAGCGCGCTTGAAGCGGAAGTTGCGCCAAGCCCAGACGCACCGATAGCCAGCCAAACCCCAAGATCCCGATCGGCTTACCGACGAAAAGCGCCAGTGCCGTTCCCAGGATAACTTCTGTAGATAGTTTCCCCGCTGTCATGTCAAACAAGCCAACGCCTGAGTTGAAAAAGGCAAATACAGGCACGATGCCCAGCGCCACCCAGGGACGAAGGCCCTGTTCTGCTGCACGAAGAGGTGAGCGCCTGCGTCCGGTCGTCCTCAGGGGTACGGTCAGTCCGATCAGGAATCCAGCCACGGTGGCGTGAACACCTGATTGGAGTAAGGCGAACCACAACGCTAGTCCTGCTACGACGTAGGCCGATGTGCGCGTAACGCCAGTTCGGTTGAGAAGTATCAACACGAGCAGCGCCGCCCCCGCAACTATCAGTGACACGAGCGAAAGACTATCTGTGAAGACGGCCGCAAGAATAACAATCGCCCCCATGTCATCAAATATCGCTAGCGCAAGAAGAAACGTCCTTACCGTGGGCGGCACCTTCGCGCCAAGTACGTTCAACGCCGCAATCGCGAGAACCGTATCGGTTGCGCTGGGAATCGCCCAGCCTCGAACTGCTGCTGTATCGCTCCACGTGAACAGCAAGTAGATCAAAGCGGGAATCAGCATTCCTCCCAGTGCGGCGATTGCAGGCAAAGCAACTCGCGCCGTCGTGTCAAGATGTCCGTCCAGAATCTCCCGCTTGATCTCTAGCGCGACCAGAAGGAAGAAAAATACCATCAACCCTTCATTTATCCAGAGTATCAGGGGCTTCTCCACCATGAGAGATCCGAATCGAATCGCGACCGGAGTGTGATGCACCAATTGGTAGATTGGTTTAAAAGATGAGTTCACCATCAGGAACGCGGTAATCATCGCCCCAACGGTCAGCGGGCCCGATGCCTTCTCGGGTTGCTGTAACCAGAAAACGATACGACGCAAAAAGTTCATCAAGTCGTCCGTCTGTTCAACGTGGTTGGTGTGGTGTTAGGCCGAACCCCGCATTCAAGCAACTGATTCGTATGCAGCCTCTGATGCAACCATGCTGAATGCTTGTAGACGCGAATACTGGCATCAATCAACCTCGAATGAATTGTCAGCCGAGAAGACACACTGCGCAGACAGCGGATCACTTGAAAAGTCATGCCACTAGAAACTATCACGTTGGCCACCTGTCTTGTCTCACTTTGGTCAACGGGGCATGGTGGTTGCCATAGTCCATCTATCAGAATGTGTTCCTAGCAACAGGAGGGTAAGGCCCAAAGGGAGAATCAACCAACTGAAGCTGTGCTGCCCAACCACACCAAACAACCACCCTCCGGCGGAGGATCCAAGTGTTTGCCCTAGCCCAGCAGCCGCGGCCAAGCTCCCCATCGTTGTCCCCAGCGTTTGAGAATCGGTGCCAGCGGCCAAGTACGCAATAACCGGAAGGATGAGACCTGTACCAGTTGCCATCATGCCGATGCCCGCGTACATCCATAGTTGTGACTGATGTTGTCCCAACACGAACAAGCCCCCAATGGCCAAAATCAGACCCACTCCCGCAAGTCGCCGTGGCTCAGTATTTTCCAGAATTGAGGTAAAGAATAATATTCCGTTGACTAGCAGCATCGCTATGCTGCATTCAGCAAACATCCAGGCTATGTCTTGAGACGACAGGTCTATATGCTTTTGGCCTTGCAGAACAATACCCAGCTCGAACCCAGACAGCACAAACATCACCGTCCCACTCAGGCCCAAAAGTGGGAGCACGTCCCAAAGCCTAAACGGTGCGCTTGACTTCGTCTTAACTGTGTCAAGCGAATTACGGGACGGCAGCGTTGCTGCAAGTCCTAGCATGGTGATTGCACCGAGCAGTGCGGACAGGAGAATGACGATCTGCGTCAACCGTTCCGGATCGGTCTCAGAATGACCCAGCCAACCAGCAAGTACGTCAGCCAGGGCAATCAGACCAGGACCAAAGAGAAAACCTACCAGGGACAACCCACTCAACCAGGCAAAGCGACGTGCTCTTAGCTTTTCGGAGGTATGTGCAGCTACCAAGGCAGGGACAAGAGGAATAACCGCTGCGACAAAGAAGCCCGTTGCGGCACGCAGCAAATATAGGCTCCAGACATCGGGCAAGTCCGCCCGTAACAGTAACAAGAGACTGACGACGTAGCCCACGAGACCCATAATAAGAATGCGGCCACGTCCCACACGATCTGACGCTATTCCCCACAACGGTGCGCCAACCAGCACCCCTGCCGCGTACGCTCCGCTGAGCATTCCGACATGACTCGCTATTTCCCCCGGGCTGGCATCTTGCATCATCATTTCTAACCAGCGCGGCAACAAGGGCATCAGTGCGCCATATCCTGCAGTCGTGACAAATACGGCGGCCGCGAGCCAACCCAGCTGCCACCGACTGAGGGGCGCCGGGTCGATCTGTTCCATCACACGAGAGAAATTCGTTTTCATCGTTTGCATTAAATTGCAAGGTGCATCGACTTCAATGGAAGACCATGCCGGCGACGTGAAGACCCGCATCTACGTGGAGTATTTCCCCTGTGATACCTGACGAGTAATCACTCGCGAGCAGAAGTGCTGCACGGCCAACCTCACAAGAATCCACCGTACGTCGCAAGGGGGCCCTGTGCTGAGATTCGTTGAGTAATTCATCAAAGTGATAAATGCCCGTGGCGGCGCGGGTCTTCACAGCACCCGCAGAGATCGCATTGACTCGAATATTGCTACCTCCCAATTCATAGGCCAAGTAACGCACCGAGGCTTCGAGTGCTGCCTTGACGGGTCCCATGACGTTGTAATGTTCAACAACACGCTCTGCGCCGATGAAACTCAGCGTAGTCAGACTCCCGCCACGGTCCATGAGCGGCTCAGCAAGCTTTGCCATGCGGATAAAGGAATGACAGGAAACAAGCATAGATTCCGAAAAACCCACGGCAGAACAGTCCGTCAATCGCCCGTGCAAATCCTCTTTAGATGCCCATGCAATAGAGTGGAAGACAAAGTCAAGCCGGCCCCATTGTGTTTTGATTTCTTCAAAAACTGCCTCCAGATGCCCAGGAGTGGATACATCGCACGGAAGAAAAATAGACGTATCTACCTCTCTGGCCAATGGTGCCACGAAGGGTTTTGCTTTTTCGTTCAGGTAGGTCACCGCGAGCTCAGCTCCGGCATTTCTGAAATGCAATGCAGCCGACCATGCCAAGCTGCTCTCGTTAGCGATCCCAACGATGAGACCCTTTCGCCCTCTCAGGTCTAGCATCTCCAGCGTCGCCTCCGATCGTATGGAATTCACCATGACAAGGCACGCCAAGACGCATTGAAGTAAGAGATGAAGAAAGATTGCATCAAGGTTCTGCTCCAGACAAGGTAAAAAAGATGGAAGATGTTTTTCACAGTCAACCCTTCGGGGGACAACAAGTATGCTCGGGCTGCGGCGCACAACACAGACTAGACTCCAAGATTTTGACTCTCATTTTCAGCTTCGGTGTTCGATGGTGCATAAGCACCGCAATCGCCAGGGAAGCGAGACGTGCTGGAGCCGGATCTGCGCGAGAAGTCAAAACCACTGGAACCGAAAATCCGAGTGCGACACCAGCCGCGACAGCCTTGGCGAGGTACTCAAGGTTTTTCGCCAGAATGTTGCCGGAGATCAGATCCGGTACTAGCAGGATGTCAGCATCGCCGGCCACGGGAGAAACGATCCCCTTTTCATCAGCCGCTTTGCGTGAGATGGCATTGTCAAAGGCAAGTGGTCCATCAACCGTAGCTCCAATGAGCTGATCACGTTGTGACATCAAGGTAAGGCAGGCGGCATCGAGTGTCGATGCGATTTCTGTGTTGACGGTCTCGACGGCTGAAAGCACTGCCACCTTGGGTCTGTCAATACCCAGCAGGTGAAATAGCTCTATCGTGTTTTGAAGAATCTGCGCCTTGGCGTTGAGATCTGGCGCGATGTTAATTGCGGCGTCGGTAATTCCGATAAGTTTGGGGTAGCTCGATACCTCCACGATGAAAACATGGCTGACGCGGCGACCAGGAACACGTAACCCATGCTCCTTATCAAGCAGCGCATGCATCAAAACATCTGTGTGAATATTGCCTTTCATGACAGCATCGACCTGCCCAGTTCGCGCGAGTTCAACGGCTTTCTCAGCTGCCTCACTGTCAGTATCTGCCTGTATTATCCAATCGTCTTGGACTACCCAGTTCTGGGCTTTGCAAAGAGCAGTGATGGATGCGGCGTCTCCTATCAGACGCGGCTCGATGATCCCAAGCGCATGGGCTTCTCGCAGCGTTTCGATCACCACGGTTTGCAAAGCATCGACCACAGCAACGCGAATCGGAGCGTACGACTTGGCTTGATCTATGAGGTGCAGCAATTTATTTGCAACGTAGTTCATGAAAATTTCTCCTGCGCTTCTGTGCGGGCGGTCATCAGCTGGTGGACATGCTTGGCGATCATGAACTCTTCATCGGTTTCAAATGCTTCGACAGCAACCTGACTGTTGTCCGTCGAAATACGCGGCTCACCTGCCTCGTTACGCTTGCTGTCCACCGTAATGCCAAGATATTCCAGCCCTGCACAAATCCTGGACCGAATCACAGACGAGTTGGCACCAATCCCGCCGGTAAAAATCAGCCGGTCAAGGCCTCCCAATGTCGCAGTCAAACCTGCCAATTGCCGACGGGCTTGATAAACGTAGTAGTCGACCGCCTCGACAGCGCTCTGCAGTGCAGGCCTGGCAAGCAGATCCTCCATGTTTCTGCTCAAACCCGACATGCCTAGCAAGCCGGACTCTTCGTAAAGAAGATGCTCGATGTGTGAAAGCGTCAGACCTTTCTCGGCCATCAGATACAAGAGCACCCCAGGATCAAGATCGCCACACCTTGTCCCCATTGGGAGTCCTGCGAGCGTGCTGAAACCCATCGTCGTGTCGACGCTTTTTCCGTTCATGAGCGCGCACATCGAAGCTCCGTTACCAAGATGGGCCACCACGATTCGCTCTCTCTCCACATCAACGCCGTTTCTCTTAAGCGCATAAACGACATATTCATAAGAAAGACCGTGGAAGCCATATCGACGAACACCCTCGGCAAAGTACTTATGCGGCAGTCCCGTCAACTTGGCAAGTTTCGGTAGGGCGTGATGAAACGATGTATCAAAACATGCTACCTGCAACAAATCTGGTTGTATGTTACGGATAGCCTCAATGCCCGCAAGGCTGCCAGGCTGATGCAAAGGGGCGAGCGGGATCAATTGGTGCAATCGCTTTTCCAGTCCAGTGCTCAAGACCGCAGGGCAATCACAATCTGGCCCGCCGTGGACCACCCGATGTCCAACCGCAGCCAAGGATGTCACCGAGGAGTGCTGTTCGACTGAAGTCAACAGTAACCGTAACGCTGCGTTGTGATCATCAACGACAACTGCCTTGTCTATCGCCATGGCGCCTTCGGCATCAACGACATGAAAGTGTCCGTTGTTCAGACCGATACGCTCGATGGCACCTGACCAGAGTCGGGGCCGTGAAATCTCTCGTGAAGCCTCAGAAGAGAATAGCGCGAACTTCACACTTGATGAACCGCTATTGATCACCAGTATCGTTTGCTGAGTGCTTGTTTTTTCGTCCACGGTTACATGGCTCATCGCTTCGGCTGCTGTACAGCGAATTTACTCATTTGCTGCAGCAATGCGGAAAACATCTCGGGCTGCCGATAGAGTAAGTTGAACGCCTTTTCATACCCGGCATCGCGAGCCTCTCGGATCCTTTCCAGGCTTTGCGTGACGTTTCCAATGGCCTCTCGCTCTTTTTCGATGAGCGGATTGTCCTGCCCGAGCGGCTGTCTGCGCGCTGCGAGAGATTCTGCCGCTGTGGCGACCCCGCGCATCCAGGGGTTCAACGACTCGGAGAACATGTATCGGCTTGACCGCATAGGATGCAACCACTTCAGCATGTCCGCTGACCAGGTTGTGGACATTGACTTTATCCAAGGACTTATGAGCGTCTGGTAAAGGATCTCGTTGACTTCGGACACCTGTTTCACCCTCTCGAATGCATCGCTTGATGTGTCTTGCCTTAAATCCTCGACCCGCCTCGGTTCGAATCTGACGCTGAAAGCAGGCTTGTGGCAGTCTGGGTCTCCCGTAGGGTTGTCAATTTTCATTTCATACAGACCGGGTGCCAGCGCCTCAATGTCAGGCAAACTTTCAAGAATGGCCCTGTGCTCCAGGCGGGCAACGCTGGCGGAGACGAAAATTCCCAGATGACCAACGTGCGGATTCGTGAGGTAGACGATGCGTTGCCCCGCCTTCTTGAGATCTGCAGTATCCGCATAGACTTCGGGAATCCAGCCCAGTGCTTGCTGAGGAGGTGTGATGTTATCGCCGTAGGATGCGAAGATGATGAGCGGACTTTTGATACGACGCAGGTCAGCCGTGCAGCCATGGCAGATACGGAACAAGCCCTTTTCGATCTGGTTGCCGATGAACAGGTTTTGCACGATGTCGAGAATCTCTTCGCGACTCAGGTAGTAAAAACCATTCCACCAACGTTCGAACTCAAGAAAGCGCCCCTGCTCGCTATCCACGTTAGCAAAAAGTTTGGCGTACTTCTCCCAGATGGCTTTTTCCGGCTTGAGATTCTCGAAATTCTGCGCTAGCCAGGCACCATCAAAACGGCCATTCCCGAGATCAGCTGTCAGATGTGCCAGCCAAGCCCCTCCCAGAAGACCGCCGGTTATGCGCATCGGATTGACACCAGACTCTCCGGCCCAGTATGACAAAGGTGAACCATTCAACACCACTGGCCCGGCGAGTCCTTCACAGTCGGCCGCCAGTAAAGTTACCGCCCAGCCAGCCTGGCAGTTGCCGTAGAGCACGGGCGGCTTTCTGGGGTGACGATGTGCCACCTCTTCAACGAATCGCCTCAGCGCGTGCAGCACATCGGCCAATGTTTGTCCAGGCTCTGGCTCTGGAAAGAATATGACAAAGTAGACCGGGTGTCCCTCGTGCATCGCCATGCCAACCTCGGAGTCGTGCTTGAAACCGCCTATTCCCGGACCGTGACCGGCGCGCGGATCAACTACGATGACAGGCGGCTTCTTGAGGTCTACACAATCATCCCAGCAGACGTCGCCGATCTCTGTGATACGTAGCAGCGCATAGTTTGCAGGGCGCTCAAAATCTCGCGCGTCGAGCAGTTTTTCATATTTGAAGTCGAGTAATGGAGGCATCCCTGCACGCTCATGTTCAAGCATATTGTTCGCACGCTTGCGCAGTGTGTCCAAGAACAAAATGGAGCGCTCATAGAAATCCCGCTGATACTCCATGAGATCACTCGCCGAAGGAACAGTTGAATCACCAGAGACTGATTCTTTAGAAGCCTCTGAAGTTTCCTTCAAATTCGATCGCTTCAAGAGGGCTGCACTCTTTTCCATTTCGACGGAAGGTTGAGTTGCGCTTTTTCGCGCTTTCAATTTTGTTTGAGGCGCCTTTGTACTCGTTGCATGAGCGACATTTTTTCGTGTTGTTGTTTTCACAATTTCCTCCGATTCATAAAGGTTTAAAAATTCAGATCAGCACTGGCTTGAAAGCCAGAGGACTAATGCCTGATACACAAAATTCATCTAGGAATAAAGCAAGCTTCCTGAAGAATGAATGCTCATGTTTACAGGCTGATTTTTTTGATTTTTCATGTTCTATCCTTGCGTGACGGTGATTGGGTTTACATCTTCTTAAGTCGTGATTGCCAGGAACGTTCACCTTGTGATTCGAAGTAAAAGTACACAAGTACACTGAGAACTGCAGCGAAGAAACACCAGACCGAGATAAACCATTTCGCATAGAAAATATATGCAGCAACGAACGCCAATATTGAGACCGCGCCGAAGATACGGATGCGAGTGTGCGAAGACATCAGCAGACTTGCTGTCGTGGCAATGAGATAGAGCGTCATCGTCAAAGCTGCAAAGAAATGTGGTGAAACGTATTCAATATGCTGTCCGATTGGGCGAGATACGACCGAATACATGACCATGACATACAAGAGATAGGAAGCAACCGCTATGCCTATCGTGACGACACCCCACAGAGTTTTTTTGCGCCATCCTGGTGGCTCGATGAGAAGCACCGCCAAGGGAACGTAAACAGGCCACAGTACGTGCGAGAAAAAGGAGTAGACATATGACATGACTGTATTGAGTAGCGGGGCATCGTGACTGAAAGTCCACCAGATAACGCCCTCACTCAACTGCTGAACTGCGAACAACAAAGGAATCGCAGCGAACGGCTTTTCCGTCGGTTGACGCGCCACCTTGAGCGTTATCACACCCAGCCCGAGCAGAAAACCGCCCGCAGCAAAGCTCGCTGAAGCAGAGAAGCACATTCAGTTGCCTCCTTTCAACTGTTCATCTGGACTGACTTCGTTTGCGCTCAAAGGGGCAACACATCTCGATGACCCTCCTGTCAACAAATGGACATCACGTTTGCACAAAATGCACTTGTATTTGACGTGATTGCAGGCCTCCTCGCATTCTGGCGTGCGGTATCGTCTGCGTGCCCATGCCAACAATATTTGCTGGTCCGATGCGACCGGGTATGACAGCAAGCCACCCCGCCTCCGATTAATCAGAGAATTTCGCATCGGGCTTATCAGTCCAGAAGATCCGGCACTACTCACCGCGATGACGTCAGATGGCACCTGAATCGTCATTACTCGGCCTCTGTCGTTTTTCTCACGATTTACCACCACCGCAACATGCATGGTTCGCAGGCGCATTGCCACTGGAGTACTTCTCGGGTTCTTGGAGAAATGTCTTGTGGCAGGTATCGGAGCAGAAGTAATACGTCTGCTCTCCATATTCCACCTTAGCGGCCGCTTTCTGTGGTTCCACCTTCATTTTGCATACGGGATCAACTGTCATTTTGAATTTCCTTTCTGTGCTGTTACTACCAGGTCAAGCGTGAGACATACCAATATGCTCACCTCTGACTGTTACCCCAGCGTCGATTGAAGAAGTTGTAGACCGGGACATACACCATGCCTGCGTAGGCACCGTACAGGAAGCTTTCAAGCAGACCGATCAAGAATGCTGTCCAGCTAAGCCACTTGAAGCCCGGCAATATTTGCTCTAAAAATTCGTGCATATGCAGACTCTCTGGCGTTGCGAGTCCGTAAGTCACGCAAAGTACAAAGGAAACGAGTGATGTGATCCCCAGAGACCACGAGACGACTTTCATGTTTAGCATGATGATCTCCTAATGACGGTGTGTGTGATCAACGTTGTTCTTATCGGCTGTTGGCGCACTATTTGCCTTTTCGCCCATGGGTTTCTTTTCGTCTTCATGTCCACCGTGACCACAGTGCCCCCCACCGCCTCCATGTCCGCCATGTCCGAACATGTGCATAGCCACAAAAGCCAGACCAAAAAATACCCATATCCAGTTCTCAGATAACCAAGCCATGTGTTACTCCTTCTGTTAATAAAACTTTGAGCGATATTGCAATTTTTCTGAATGCCATTTCGCGGCTTTAACGAGGCAGCTGCCCATCACCACCTCCACCGGCACCAGTCTTTTCCAGCAGTTCCCCCCATTGATCGAAGCCTGGAAGAAACATGGGCACGCGCATTTGATATACACGGTACTCATCTCCAAACTGTTTGATCACACGTTTCTCCTCGCTGCGCGCTAAAAAGTAATATGCCAACACGATGACGGGAAATAAGGTGACAGAAAATATGGTTGGCCAGTGCACTACACCTTCGCCAAATAGGCCTATTAGCAAACCTGCATACTGCGGATGCCTGACCAATGCGTACAGGCCGTCAGTTACCAAACGTTCTTGTTGACGGGCCCGATAGAGTTCCCGCCAGCCCTGGATAAATAGTCCGATCCCGACAAACAGCAAGATGTAGCCTGCGACCATTGCGATCATCATGCCCAGTTCACCCATGCCTAGTGCCGTCGACCAGAGACTCGCATTGAGGTCTGATCCATCGAGTCCGAAGAACCTCACCAGCAGATAAATAGTGAGTGGAAACCCATACATTTCTGCGTACATCGCGATGATGAACGCCTGAACCAGACCAGCACTGGCCCATTCCCGCCACGACTTGGGAGCCAGGTAACGGTAAAGGAACCAGGACGCCACGACGATCATGATCGCGGCAAATCCCCATACCCCGGAATGCGATATGTTTTCAGTCATGATGAGGATCTATCATTCGAATTTGCGTGTGCTATCACGTCAAAGCGTTTGATGCGGATGTAGAAGTTGGCGTGCTGGTGCCAACTTTGGCTTCGGTGTTGCTTCATCTTTATTCCCTTAATATTTGTAAATAATTGGCTTAACTGATGTCAGGCCTTTGGATCTACCCCAATAAGCAACTTGCCATCTGTGGAGAAGTGGTGCGGGGGGATGACCAGATTGGTTGGTGCAGGTACGTTCTTGAATACCCTCCCCGCCAAATCAAACTTCGAGCCATGACAGGGGCAATAAAATCCGCCTGGCCAGGATGACCCTATATCGGCAGACCCTGGTACAGGCCGAAAAGTCGGGATGCAACCCAGATGCGTACAAATCCCTACCATCACTGCAATTTCCGGCTTGATAGATCGATCCACATTGATGGTGTACTTCGGTTGATCCGATCGACGCGAACTCGGATCGGACAGCAGGTCGTCATGCCGAGTCAGTGAATCAAGCATGTCTTTTGATCGACGGAGTACGAACACCGGCTGTCCACGCCAATCAACCGTTTTTAGTTCACCCGTTTTGATACCAGAAATATCAACTTCAACAGGTGCCCCCAACGCACGAGCACGCTCGCTAGGTGACATCGAGGCCACGAAAGGTACTGCGGTCGCAACCAATCCTGCACCGCCTGCCACGGAGGTCACCGTGAGCCAAAGGCGCCGATCCGGATCAGAAGGCGCAGAGGTCATAGTTTTCTCTGAAGTCATTTTCATGTCCTCCTGTTCATTCCTGATCCAGCTTGGCCTGTCGCAGTCTTAGTGCATTGCTAATAACTGACGCAGAGCTCAAGCTCATCGCCAGCGCTGCGATGAGTGGAGACAGCAACCAACCAGTGAAGGGAAACAAGACTCCTGCAGCCAGTGGAACGCCTAGTGCGTTATAGATGAATGCAAAACCCAGGTTCTGCTTCATATTGGCCACGGCGGCCACTGATAGTGATCTTGCTGCAGCGATACCACGAAGATCGCCTTTGACCAGTGTGAGTTGCGCGCTGTTCATGGCTACATCCGTGCCTGTGCCCATTGCAATGCCAACATCTGCACGCGCCAACGCTGGAGCGTCATTGATGCCATCCCCCGCCATCGCTACAACACGACCTTCCTTCTGCAGTTTTTCCACCAGTTGTAGCTTGTCTGCTGGCTTAACTTCTCCATGCACTTCATCTATTCCCAAACGCTTGCCGACTGCTCGTGCAGTGGTCAGACCATCACCTGTAGCCATCACAATACGCAAGCCTGACTTGCGAAGCGCATTTAAAGCATCATGGGTTGTTGACTTGATTGGATCGGACACCGCCAGGAGTCCCGCCAACTTTCCGTCGACGGCCAAATGCATGACACTGGCCCCCTGAGCCCGCAACTCCTCTGCCTGACTCATCAATGTGGAGACCTCCACGCTGAGTTGCTCCATCAGTGCAGTGTTACCAAGGGCCAAGGCTTTGCCTTCGACAATACCGCGAACACCTATACCCGACTCGGAATCGAACTGCTCCGGCTTGGCAAGCGTAAGTCCCTGCTCTCTTGCAGCTGAAACGATGGCAGCTGCCAACGGATGTTCGCTCCCCTGATCCAGGCTTGCCGCAAGACGAAGTACCTCATCATCAGTGAAACCCGAGACTGCGATGGCTTTCTCAAAGGCCGGACGCCCTTCGGTAAGAGTGCCTGTCTTGTCGACAATAAGTGTGTCGATTTTTCTCAGATTTTCGATGGCTGCGGCATCCCGGAACAGCACCCCGTTTGTTGCACCTTTTCCAGTTGCAACCATGATGGACATTGGCGTGGCCAAGCCCAGTGCACAGGGACATGCAATGATCAAGACCGCCACCGCATTGATCAGGCCATAAGCCCAACTCGGTTGAGGACCGAAGAACCCCCATGCGAAAAATGTTATCAGCGCTATCAGTACTACGGTGACGACAAAGTAACCAGCAACGACGTCAGCCATTCGTTGCATCGGCGCTCTTGATCGTTGGGCTTGAGCCACCATCTGCACGATCTGTGACAACACCGTCGCTGATCCAACGTGTTCCGATTGCATCACCAAGGCCCCACTTGTGTTCATGGTGGCACCGATCAATTTGTCGCCAGCACGTTTGGTTACCGGCAAAGGCTCGCCAGTAAGCATGGATTCATCCACGGCACTACTGCCTTCCATGACGATACCGTCCACCGGAACCTTTTCTCCGGGCCGTACGCGAAGTTTGTCACCAACATGAACGTTAGCAAGAGGGACGTCTTCCTCTGTGCCGTCTGCGGTAATACGACGTGCGGTCTTGGGTGCCAGCCCGAGCAATGATTTGATTGCCGCCGAAGTCTGCGAGCGGGCTTTAAGTTCCAGAATCTGACCAAAAAGAGTCAGCGAGATAATGACTGCGGCAGCCTCGAAGTAAACCGCCACGATCCCGTCAACGACGAATGTTGACGGAAATATGTGGGGTACGACAGTAGCCACCACGCTGTAGATGAAGGCCACCCCAGTACCAAGGCCAATCAGCGTCCACATATTGGGGCTACGATTAATGACAGACTGCACGCCTCGTACATAGAACGGCCAGCCGGCCCACAGCGCTACAGGCAGCGTTAACACAAGCTCGATCCATGTCTGTGTAGCAGGCTCGAACCAGGCCAGCCTGTGCCCCACCATGGCCAGAAATGTCACCACCACGGTGAACGGCAACGTCCACCAGAAGCGGCGCGTAAAGTCGTTCAGTTCAAGGTTTTCTTCGTCTTCCAACACAGGCATCATCGGTTCAAGTGTCATCCCGCATTTAGGGCAACTACCTGGTTGGCTTTGCCTTATCTCCGGATGCATCGGGCACGTATAGATCGTTCCCGCTGCCACCACTTGTGCTTCTTTGGGCGATGGCTTTACGGCACCTGTTGAATAGCGTGCCGGCTCAGCGACGAACTTCGTGTGACACTTTTCACTGCAGAAATAGTAGGTTTGTCCTGCATATTCAATGTGATGCTCGGCTTGTACAGTCACAGGCATTCCGCACACTGGGTCTTTTATCCCCCCAGCCTCAGCAGCCACGTTCGGGTGATGATGGTTGTGCTCTACATGATCGTTATGTGAGTGCATATTCATAGCGCCATTACTCCTTGCTTTTTGTTTTACTGACATCCGATGTGTGTTCATTTACTTCGCCATGCCCACCGTGACCATGAAACAGATGCATCAAAGGACAGGCCAGCAGTAAAAGGTAAACCCAATTTCCGGCAACGTGGCTCCAATGCTCACGCAACAGATAGAAGCCAATAATGGCAACGACCATCCACAGTGCAGTCCTTAGCGAATGGTTTATTTCAGTTCCGCGACTTGAAGCGGCGTGATGTTCGTGATCTGTTGCAGTCATTTGTTTAAATCTTTCTGATACGGATCGGCACGAAAGCACCGATATTCTTTAGAAGAATAAACATTGACATCATGTCAATGTCAAGGCTTTCCCAAATTTCTATCTTTATTTACTATCTCGTTGGCTGTATCCATTCATACCCTGTAACGTAAACGGTGCATAAAAGGACGTCATAGAGAGCATCGTTAGAACTCTTGTTCAGCTCCATAGATCGAGACTATGGAAGTCCTCTAGAAACTGTGTCTCTGATAACAAATATGAGGAATTCCGAATGACTGTCTCATTCTGAATGCTGTACCTGGGTACAGAGTCAAGTCGGAAATTTGAGTGATGCTGACGTCAGAGCGCAAGGCCCTACGTCAAACGAAGCAAGAGGCTATAACACCAGCCGAGAAAAGCGTGTGCGCAGAGGAACTGCGGATTCAGGTGTCGGCGTCTCGAGTAAAGAATTGCTAGCAGTAGCAACTGTCAATCTCTCTATCCACGTGATTGCAGGCGGTGGAGCAAGAGCGTACGTGGTCAGATCAAAGCTTGACGTTGATTTGCCGATGGTTTTCGCACCATCACCACATACTTTCAAGCATGCGCTTTTGCCCACATCTGAATTTTCCTCATGGCCCGAATCTGCTCCGGCGTGACCCGGTGAAACTATGGGGACTTCTACAGCGAAGCTTGAGCTCGCATCAGACTCATGTATATGCGTACCTGAATCCTGCAGCACACATGCATTGGCCCAGCCTGTAGACAAGGCAAACATCCACACCAGCACCATTGCAGATGCAATGCGGCGTTTAATTCGGATGTTTGAAAAAAAGCTCATTTCAACTCTTCAGATGTGAAGTCCATGATATGCATGGGTACAGTAGAAGTATTGATCTATATCAAGAGAGATTCAGGCGGCGAGCATCTTAGAACTGGGCCGGTCACCGGCGCTACTGTTGAATTTCCAGATGGAAACAGCCTGCCTTTGAGCTAACGACTGATCTTTCCAAATACCCCGGAAATAGATGGCTCTGGTCTGATATTGCTCAATATCGCAATGTTTCAATGATTGGGCACGGATGCATTTCCCCGGTTTTTTTACATTCCTCAATCAATGTAAGCAGGATTCTTTTCATTCTCCCTAAATCGGAGAGCTTGGCACTGATCTGACTCAGACGTACCTCTGCCACTTCCTGCACTGCCCGGCGGTCACGCCCATCCTCCAAGCCCAACAAGGTCGAAATTTCATCCAGAGAGAAGCCCAAGCTTTGTGCCTTCTTGATGAACCCGATTCGTTTAACCAGTTTCCTGGGGTAATACCGGATTCCCCCTACCGAAGCAGGCACCGGCAAAAGTCCGCGCCCCTGATAGTAGCGAATCGTTTCCACTCCAACCATGGCAGCACGTGCAAGGCGACCAATCGTCAGGCCATCCTCCGTATCAGTATTTATCCGCCCCATATCATTCATGCCTCTTATTTAAATGACACTCTGCCATTAAACCCTTAACTGCACCAGCGGTGAGCGATTCTTGTATGTTGCAACTGGGTACGTGCAAGCCCATCGACGTGAAAAATTCTTCCTCAGTGGTTTACCCGTGCACAGTGTCAGATTGTGCCGAGCTGCTGACTAAGCCCACACATGTACCGTCATCTACGCTCTGACAAGTCCAGACATTCTTGGTCCGCCCAAGCAGCCACAATGACGCTGCGCTAACTTAAACAACCACCAAGCACTCTCAATAAATAACGCCCTCATGGTTCGGCGTCTGACCAGGAGCACCCGTCGGAGGGATTACGCCTGTCCTTGGCTGTGAACACCCGATCAATCCGCCGCCGGGGCAACCCAGCGCGACAGATACCGACGCTCGAACCCGAAAACTGCTGCGATGGCAATCAGGGCATAGGCAACAATCACAGGATCACTTCCGAGTTTCATCACCGTAAAAGCCACCAGCACTACAGCATCGAACGCGAGCGCCATCAACAGCACTGCAGCAGCAGCACCGATTTCCTTGCGCCGGTAGCGGAACACGCCCCAGTGCACCACCATGTCCATGATGAGGTAGAAGAAGGCTCCGAGCGAGGCAATCCGACCGAGGTCGAAGAAGACCGCCAGTGCCGAGGCCATGACCACCGTATAGACAAGTGTGTGGCGCTGGATCGGCCCGGACATGCCGAAATGGCTGTGCGGAATCATCTTCATGCTCGTCAGCATCGCCAGCATTCGCGAAACCGCAAAGACACTGGCCAGCACGCCAGAGGCAGTGGCGACGGCAGCCAAAACGACGGTCAGGTAGAAGCCGATCTTTCCGAGCGCAGGTTCTGCCGCTGCCGCCAGAGAATAGTCACGCGCTGCGACGATCTGATCGATGGTCAAGCTCGCACCCACGCCGAACGCAACGAGCAGGTAGACAACAACACACAGAGCGATCGAGATCATGATGGCCCTGCCCACGTTGCGATGGGGATCGGTGACTTCAGCCCCGCTGTTGGTGATTGTCGTAAATCCCTTGAACGCGAGGATTGCCAATGCCGTCGATGCGACAAAGCCGGTTGCGCTGTAGGACTGATCAACCTGAGAGGCTGCGGCGAATTGGAAGCCACTCGACCAGAGCGCCGCGATGCCGAACATCGCAATGCCGGCGATCTTCAGTGTTGCCATGACCAGCGAGAAGAGACCGACCGAGCGGTTTCCCGCGATGTTGACGAGAAAGGCAAAGACGATCACGCCGACGGCAAGGGCGGGCACCAGAGGTCCGCCATCGATATCAAAGGGTCTTAGAACATAAGCGGCGAACGTCCTCGCCACGAGACTTTCGGCAATCACCATGCTGAGGGCCATCAGCAGCGCCGCACCCGCGGCAACCGCACCGGGACCGTAACACTTCTGCAGGATCATCGCAATCCCGCCTGCAGACGGCCAAGCGTTCGACATACGGATATAGCTATAGGCGCTGAACCCGGTAATGATGGCCCCCACCACAAACGCCAAAGGAAACAATGGGCCTGCCAGTTGTGCGATCTGGCCCGTGAGCGCGAAAATTCCGGCTCCTATCATGACGCCAGTGCCCATTGCTACCGCGCCGCCCAGAGTGATCGAACCCTTCTTGTAGCCGCTGTTCATGTTTTCGTGTTGCATCATGTGTTGCTTTCCAAGTGACGGCGCATTGTCACCACCGAATGATGTAAATGTAAAGTTCACCAACGTTAGTCTGTGCCCACACAAGCCATCCGCTACATTGCCTGACCGATATTCCAGCTTCCCTTAGCCAGTCGTATCACTGAAATCTCCAAAAGGAAATTTTCCACTAACGATTCCAGATGAACGGGGACAGCACAAACACGGGAACTACATCTGTCACGTCACTTCTCAAACCCAGACGGCCATGCGGTGAACTGCACCAAGGTCTTCCGGTTATCAGGCTGCACGTCGACCTCCTGACGCCACGCCCGGCGGCATGGGGCAATCCAGAACACTGGCGAATGCACGCAACAGCTCCACCTCTGCCGGCGTGGCTCTCTGATCGTGCCAGGTGCTGATGACGCAGGCCGTCAACAAACGTGACTTGGCCGCGGGAGCCAATTGGTCCAGCTTGCCCAGGGCCTGATCCAGGTCCGCAATCCTGATCTGATCCTTCGCCAACAGTGCCAGTCCCTTCGCATCTAACGCTTGCGCGGAGGCTTCGAATGCGCTCTGGGCGCTGCTTTTATCCGTCGCGCCGGCGTGCGCAATCACAGACAAGACCAGTCCAAACTCCCGCTTGAGTTGTCCGGGATCCTCATGACGCACCGAAGTCAATGGTGTTTTGTGAAAATGCCCCTCCAGATGCCTGAACAGAATCTTCTGCAAGGACCATTCGAACAGGTCAACCCTGGCGTCCATGTTGATCAGCGCCACCAGGTTCTCCTTGAACGTCGGGAACTGGCCGTCTGACAGCTGCTTGAGGGCAGGAATGGCAATGTCGATGATCGGCAGCCGGAACCTCTTTTCTAGCGCATCCATCTGTGGCATCAAACTGATAGTCAACGCGTACACGTCCTTGTCGGCGCGACTCTGCAACAGCGCGAGTTGTTGCTCACGCGGCCCAGTCGCCTTGTCGAGCAGCAGGCAATAGATCACGGCCCGCGCGCCATAGGGTTCACGCGCTGCGTCTTGAATCGCCGCGGGCAAATCAGACAGCAACGACCGGGCGTACAGGACCGACTCCTGTGTCGGTTGCCCGATTCGATCCATCACCGCAATGGCGTCGGCCGCCGCTGCACCTGCCGCGATAGTCGCCATATTTCGGGCCATGTCAGGGCGTCGCGTGGCCGATGCGTCATCGACTGGCGGTTGACTCTCCGCTGGCGGTGGCGGTGGGGAAGCGTCGAACTTGCCATCCCACTGGGGATCGATCCGCAAGATGCGACTGGCAAGCGGTGGATGGGTGGACGACAGCCACTGTGTGAAGCCTGTCACACCCTGGGCGAAAAAGGCGTGGCTGACTTCAGGTGCGCCCGGGTTGCGCACGATGGAGCCAGACTTCAGAGCGCCAATCCTCTTCAATGCACCCGCGATTCCCATCGCGTTGCGGGTGAACTGGACCGCCGACGCGTCAGCCAGGTACTCCCTCTGCCGGCTGACTGCAGCCTTGATCAGACCGCCGAAAAATGTACCGGCAAAGCCGATCACCATCAGCCCGACCGCCAGCGCCATTATTGCGGCACCGCTATTGTCGTTGCCGCGCCGGCGACCTGAGAATGAGGCCGAGTACATCAGGTAGTAGCCCAGAATGCCCAGAATCAGGATGCCGTTCAAAGCCCCCATCAAGCGCATGTTGAGCCGCATGTCGCCATTGAATATGTGACTGAACTCATGGGCGATGACGCCCTGCAGCTGATCCCGGCTCAGCTGCTCGATCGCTCCCTGGGTAATTCCGAGTACCGCGTCGCGCGGCGAGAATCCCGCCGCGAAGGCATTGATGCCAGGCTCGTTGGCCAGCAGATAGACCGGGGGCGCCGGAGTTCCTGACGCGATGGCCATTTCATCGACGACATTGAGAAGCTTGCGTTGGTTGGGTTCCTCGGTATTGCGGGGAATCAACTGTCCACCCAGCGACTCGGCGACCACCTTGCCACCTGCAGACAAGGTCATCATCTTGTACAGGCTGCCGACAAGCACCACTACGCTGACTCCCGCGCCCACGGTGGCAAACATCTTCCAGTCCATTTGCGCGAAAAATGTCTGGCCGTCACGCATCTGCTGGCTATTGACAAAACCAAACACCACCAGCGTCAGCACATTGGCCATGACGATCAATGCGATCACCGCGACACCAAACAGGACGATCAGCAAGGTCGTGTGCTTGTGCGCACGCTCCTGGGATTCGAAAAAATTCATCGATCGCCCGCCAGACTATCAGCTTTGGTCAAAACGACACCTTCGGCGCTGCCTGGATCGCGGCGCTGTCGGCAAACTCCAGCAACGCTGCGTCTTGAGCGTGGCCAAACATGGGCGCGAAAACAACTGTTGGGAAAGACTGCTTGTAGGTGTTGTAGGCCATCACCTGGTCATTGAATGCCTGGCGCGAAAATGAAACTTTGTTCTCCGTCGATGTGAGCTCTTCGCTCAGTTGCATCATGTTCTGGTTGGCCTTGAGGTCCGGATAAGCCTCCATCACCATCTTCATGTTCATCAGGGCGCCAGACAGCTTTCCTTCGGCGCCGACCAGATCCTTCATGGCGGCAGCATCACCGGGCGCCGCCGCGGCGCTGGACAGCATGCCGGACGCCTCGTTGCGCGCCTTGACGACCGACTCCAGCGTTTCACGCTCATGCTTGATGTACCCCTTGGCGGTCTCGACCAGATTGGGGATCAGGTCATAGCGACGTTTGAGCTGCACCTCAATCTGGGCAAAAGCATTCTTGTACCGATTCCTCAGCATGACCAGCTTGTTGAAGATCGCGATCAGGAGAAAGACCGCCAGTGCGATGACGACCAAAATGACTATCAGTGTGGTGCTCATGTATTGCCTTTTGATTTGGTTGTTCGGAACTTCGGAGAAATGCGCTGATTTGACATTTATTTGACCGCGGGCACTGCGTGGCCGGTTCGCCGTATACCTTCACAAGATATAACTAACGTCCGACGTTTATTCGAGCAGGTCAAGGTCATTTGGTTCAATGATTCGCGGGCTGATTCACACGCCAGCGCCAGTTGCGGGTCTCCGGCATGTCCTTCCCATGCGGGTTGATATAGCTTCAGGTGCTCAACCAGTTGCTGGCTGAGATGGCGCTTCAGATCGGCACGCTCATCATCAAACTGCTGCAGCGGCCCAGGGCGTTCACAGAAAGGAAGAGTGGTTCTTAGCTTTTCAGAGTTTCTCAAGCTTCTCGTTCCGCAGTGGTGACCTGCCTCTCACACCATGCCTTTCAAAATTCGGAGGTCATGGTTGCAAGGTTAATCTCATTCTATGAGTCTCAACCTTACAAAGAGATAACATTTTAATTACGAAAACTCAAGCTTCAGTAATTTTGTTTTTCGTGGTCCTGAAACAGTGCTGTGCACTCACCAAATTGAACTTATAGACTAAAGATTGCTCAAGAATTGGTGTGAGTTAACCCTCTCAATAAATCATTTTTGATTACAAGGATGTAATGTTCATGGGTGCACAATTTAGCGACAATTTTTAGGAGTGGCAATGCGAATTCTGGTCGTAGAAGACGAAATAAAACTTGCTGCTTATGTATGTCAAGGTCTCCGCGAAAACAACTATATCGTCGATGTTGCTCACAACGGCATTGATGCACTCCACCTTGCCAGCTGTGGGGACTATCAATTAATTTTGTTAGACGTAATGCTTCCTGGCTTAAATGGACTCGGCGTATTGACGGCAATTCGAAAAATAAAATCCACGCCTATTCTGATGCTGACAGCTCGCGATAAAGTGGAAGACAAAGTTCGAGGACTTGAAGATGGCGCAGATGATTATCTGGTCAAGCCCTTCGCTTTTTCCGAACTACTAGCACGTGTACAAGCATTGCTTCGCCGCGGCATCGACAACGCCCCTATCGAGGCAACAAGCTTGCATTTAGCAGATTTGGAAATTGATTTTCTGAAGCGCAGGGTTTCGCGTGCAGGCGTACAACTACACCTGACAACCAAGGAGTTTAGTTTGCTGGCAGTTCTGCTACGCCGACAAGGCCGTGTACTAGCAAAAACGACACTAGCAGAACAAGTTTGGGACATGAATTTCGACAGCGACACAAACGTAGTGGAAGTTGCAGTCAGGCGGCTTAGAGCAAAACTGGATGATCCATTTCCAGTCAAACTATTGCACACAATTCGTGGCATGGGCTATGTGCTGGAACTACGCGATACAGCTGCCCCACTTAAATGAAGCCATCTCCAACGTCGATTACAGACAAGCTAACGATATGGCTTTCGGTGATCATGGCAGTCACTCTCTTTTTTGCGGGAATTGCCACTTACTGGAGTGTTTCTCTCTCACTCCACAAAACGGCTCGAGAAGAGTTGGGAAGCAAACTTACCATGATCCTGCACCTGGTAGAAGAGGAAAACCCAGATGGAAACATGGAAAACTTACGGCATCACATTAATGACGCAATCGTTGGGCATGGAAATCTGCTTGTTTGGCTGCTGAATGAGGACGATGAGGTTGTATACGGTGATCCAACCCTGATGTCTGAGGATTTTCTCATGCACGATTTTTTGATGCGCAACATTTCCGGTAGGCTCTTGGCCGTTTCACGCATCACATTCCCCAATGCTGGCCACTTGCAGCTTCGATCTGGCGTGATTGCGCTTGACTTAACTCCTGCGACTCAGCTACTCGATTCACTTCTATATTTTCTACTGCTGGTTGGATCACTTGCTGTGCTGCTTACCTTCTCGTTCGCACATTTAGCAACTCGTCGCGGGTTACGGCCTTTGAGAAAATTGTCCACGCAAGCTGCAGCCATTGCGCCAACCTCATTTTCTCAACGTCTGAATGTGTCTGGGATAGATCGCGAATTGCTCGAACTCGCCGTCTCATTTAACAGCGTTCTCGATCGGCTTGAGTCGTCATACCGTCAAGCTGAGGCTTTTAACGCTGATGTTGCGCACGAATTGCGTACCCCACTGGCAATCCTTATCAGTGGCACCCAATTGGCTTTGTCTGTAGACCGTCCTATCAAGCACCTTCGTGAAACACTTGAATCCAATCTTGAAGAGCTAGAAATTCTGAAATCGCTTGTCAATGACATGATGTTTCTAGCCCAAGCAGATCACGGAACGCTTCCAACTGACATGAAGGTTACCTGCTTGCAGACTGAGGCACACAAGGTGTGTGAATTTTATGACGCCCCCCTTCAGGATGCAGGTGTAAAAGTAATAGTTGATGGACAAGCGTATGTGTACTGCTCATCAAAATTGATACGTCGGGCCATGGCTAATCTTTTATCTAATGCAATCAAGTTTACCCGTCAAGGTGAATCTATCGTCATCTCACTCAGCGAACAAGGCTCCTGCGTGATCATTCAGCTAATCAATCCAGGCCTGCCTATTCCGACCATGACACAGGAATGCATGTTTGACCGCTTCTACCAAGCTGATCCTACTCGGGCACAGTCTGGGGACAGTCATGGCCTTGGACTTTCTATTGTCAGCGCGATCGCCAAAATGCACCGTGGATCGACATTTTGTGAAAGCGGTGCTGGATTAAACCGCATCGGTTTCAGAATTCCAAGGTAGTCCGGAATGCTCTCCCGAGCTGAACTCCTTTGGCGTCAAGTTGCACCAGATGAAGGCGTGCCTTCCGCCTTGTCAGTGGCAGCAGCTAAATTCGTTTGGACTCCACATAGTCTAGTAGACCGGAAGCAGTCCATACTGGTCTTTCATGTACTCCGCACTTACGAATTTGTAATTTTGGAGAGCGGGTTTTGTTGATCTACGATGATTACATTTGAATCATGCCAATTGGCATCGCTTCAGTCATTTGCTGTTGCGTATTTATCCAAAGGAACCATGATGAAATCAACACTCTCAGTCATTACCATCGTCGCCAGCATTGCTTTCGGAAGCATTGCCGCACCTGCTCAGGCCAACAATTCTGTTGCTTCTTCTGTAAAACAATCCATCCCCCTCAAGGGCGGGGCCACATTGCATGTGTTTGCTGATGGCAAGATGGCAAAGGAAGATAAGTATGGAAGGGCATCTTTCATGATGCCGGAAGAAGCTCTTGTATCTATCGATGGAAAGACTATTAAACCAGTTGGAAATGAAGTGGCGAGACTCAGTGCACTGATAGGTGAGGGACACTACTAACATCACTTAGTGCGCCGTTATGAATCACACTTAATTTCGAGGAGGCCAGTTTGTTTACGTTAATTCCACAGACTTGGTCTCCTCGGAAAGTCTCCAAGCGTAATTGACCTCAGCTTCGGTCGGAAAATTTCTTCAATTGAACATCCATGGAATTAAGAAAACTCTGGCCTATACGAAAATGTCGTATGCACTGGACGCTCCAAG
Source organism: Gammaproteobacteria bacterium (assembly GCA_018815325.1). Classification (GTDB taxonomy): domain Bacteria; phylum Pseudomonadota; class Gammaproteobacteria; order Burkholderiales; family Burkholderiaceae_C; genus JAHIYE01. The sequence continues at coordinate 180,851 of JAHIYE010000013.1, forward strand.
TCATACATCAATCTCGCTCGATCTCTCCTCATGACTGTTGACTGTCAGGATTCCGCGGATGCTCTACGAATATCAGGATGAAATGGCGACTCTCAAATACTTTCGTGAACGGTCTTGAAATGTTTTTTGCCATCTGATCAAAGTCTTCTCTGGGTATAGCCAGGTAGCGTATCGAAGAAGACCCCGACTTGCTTGCCCAGTTGAAATCTGCGACCGACCTTGTTAACCCACGCGCATAGAACATTGCAGAAAATGGTATGGGGCCAACAAACACCAACTCATCCCCACCCGTCATATGTCGAAATGCATAGGCAACTAGTTCCTTTTCAGTTTTCAGTTTATCGGGCTGAATAATATGCAACGCCATATAGCCAGTAACCACCAACGGCACGAAGCCCACCAGTGCGTAAAAACCGAGTCTGACTTTCGGCGATTTCTCTTGCCAAGAAGCCAAACTGATGCCTATCAGGACACTGAAGGCCGCCAGTGCAGGCAACACATAAGTCCACAGAATATTCCCTGCAAACGTGAAGAGCAGCAAAGGAAACAGCATCCAGGTCACGAGGTAGGACTTGTCCTTGTCTTGTAGCGCTAGACGCAGCTTCTGCTTGCGCGCAGATCCTAGAAGTCCTTGCAGCAACATAAACAATGCAACGGCACCCCAGGGGAATGCTGCAATCAATGCATGGATCCAGATCGTCCCCTTGGCCTCTTGGTGGGCAGTGCCATACAAGTCCCCTGTCCAGCCCGAATCGATGAAACGCAAGAAATGCTCTCCGATCAGAAAATAGTTCAAAAAACCGGGCGTTCTCAATTCGGCAGCAACATACCAAGGAAAACTCAGGAAAGCCATGAGTGACAAGCCTGCGAACCAAGGTAATTGCATGAATGATTTCCGTGCACTTGGATGCCAGATCATCCAGGGTATTAATGCTCCAGCGACAAGAACCATCACAAGTGGCCCCTTTGCTAATAAACCCACTGCAAGTGATGCAAAAAATCCGTAACGCCACATCCAACTAGGCTGACGTGTTGACATGGCAAAAGCGACCATGGCCCAAGTCGTAGCAAATGCCAAAAATGGATCCATCAGAACGGCACCCGCAACGATATAGACCAATGCACTGGTAGCGTAAACAAGGACGGCCCACATGGCGACACTGCGCCCAAAATGGGAACGGGAATAAACATGGATGAGAGCCAGTGTCCCCACCGTCGCGAGCCAGGACGGTAGTCGAACTGCAAATTCATTGATCCCGAACAGTTTGAATGAAAGTGCCTCACTCCAGAATGCGAGTGGCGGCTTTCCCCAGAACGGGACACCCTCAGCAAACCAGGGAGTGATCCAGTCGCCTGTAGCGGCCATCAATCGAGCAACTTCCGCGTACCTCGCTTCTGTAGTGTCGGTCAAAGGGAACCAGCCCATAGTCAGCAAGCGAAGACCCAACAACGCACTCAGCAGCAACCACCATGCCCTATTTCGAAACAGCATGATGAACGCCCTCAGTCCTAGAAGTAGCCTGTGAATAAACTGGCTGTTTTTGCAGCACATCTCGAATCACGTACAACGGACGCTGCTTAGCTTCGTAATATGTTTTTCCAACATATTCTCCAACCAACCCAATGAACATCAGTTGACCCCCCCCCATGAAAGTGATCAGGACAGCCAATGATGAATTCCCATCAGCCGGCACGTCTAGCAGGAGTGAACTTGACAACATCCATGCGCCGAACAGGAAGCTAATCGTTGCGACCAGCAAACCCAGACTCGCAGCCCAGCGCAGTGGAGCTATTGAAAATGAGGTAATCCCTTCAAATGCCAAACTCAAAAGGCTGAAAAAATTCCATTTTGTCTCCCCTGCTGCCCGTGGCTCTCGGTCGTACTCAATGACATGGGTTGGAAACCCGACCCAGGCGAACAGCCCTTTCATGTATCGGTTTCGTTCAGGCAAATTTTGTAACGCGGTGATGGCACGCCGACTCATCAACCGGAAGTCACCCGTATCTTGAGGTATTTCAACGTGACTGATGCGCTTTAGCAGTCGGTAGTAAAGCAATGCGCTGAGACGTTTGGCTAACGAATCCCCCTCTCTTGATCGACGCTTCATGGCAACAATATCTGCCCCACCGTTGAATGCCATGAGCATCTTGGGGATTAACTCCGGCGGGTCTTGCAAGTCCGCATCCAAAATGATGATTGCGTCCCCTAACGCTTGGTCTATTCCCGCAGTCATCGCCGCCTCTTTACCAAAATTGCGACTCAAGCAAACAACCTTAACGGCAGAACTTCTGCCAACTAGGTCAAACAGGAACTCAACACTCCCATCCTGGCTACCGTCATCGACCATGACAATCTCATAGTTCAGCTTAAGCTGCTCAAGCACTTTATTTAATCTTGCATAGAGAGATGGCAGCACATCCCGTTCGTTATAAACAGGAACAACGATGGACACCATAATGCGATCCATTCGTTGCGCCAACTGCGTCCTTGATTTATCTGTAAAACTCATGAAACACCACCCTCGAAGAAATGAATTTTCTGCACAGACAAGTGCGTATGGCGACCGCAATTTGCGTGAACCCGCCTCGTCTTTCCAAGAAAGTCTTATTGCCAGCATCAAGACGTGTATTCCGGCTCACAGTAGATCAAACATCTGATCTTTCGATCTTTGACGGAGATCATTTCAGCTTGTCTGAAGATATATCTCGATCTATCAGAACCCCACGAAATATTTCGACTAGCTGGTCAACGAACCAAGCCCGGCTCTAAAGGCAGCCTGGGTGGTCGCAAGATGCCTTCTAGATATATCGTGAGATAAAAAAGTGTGGATTCCGTACGAGGAAATATCGACATACCTGCATGCGATTGTGTCCATGGGGCCAACAGGAGTCCCACTTTATTGAGCTCACCATCAACGTGAAAATGCTGAGCAGTTGACGTGGCATCACCCATCCAAGGAGTTCGCTGTGTTGCGTCATGAATCACATTGTCCCAGTGACTCAATCTATGTTCGATACGATCCGCCAGATCCAACGCATTCACAGCGCTTAATATGGACAAGGCTTGCCACAAAATGACAGTCAACAAGATAAGTGAACGAATCCGGTTAGACATCAGATATCTCAAATCACTTCAAAAATGTCGATTTCGCTACTGATATCGGTTCACGCACGGGTATTGTGCGCAACACCACCTCACTGATCTGGTAAATCGCAGTGATGCACCGATTCGGGAGCAAAAGGTTCGTAGTTTTTTAATGACGGTCAGTTTGTGCCAGATTCATGCATGAGCTCCGTTTAAGTAGCAGCGTGTGATTAAAGAGGTTGCATCAGTTCATTCTAGGAATCACATCCTGACAAAAAGATGGCATTTAAATTACACAACCCAAACATTCAGTTTGCAAACTGCACGTGCTCAATGTTTTTGACTTCTACATCGTGAAATCTTGGTTAGCCAGGTCAATCATCCCCTCAAAAAAGAATATGCTGTACAGGTGCGTAACCATCAAGACTGACAACGCCTTGATAAAAAGTTTCAACTGCTGGTTGGAACAATCATGTTTACAGATGCACTGGTTTCCGAGTCTAGATGATGAAAATGCAAAAATTGAGAAATGGTGACGGGAGTAGAACGGGGTCCATACTGACCGTGGTTAAGACTAGCGCAAATCACACGATATTTCCTTGCGAGCTGACCAGAAGGTCAGCTCGCAAGTTTCGTACCTTATGCCGCGTGTAAATGTCAACTTGAAGTTTTATTTACCAGCTTAAGCGTGGCCGAATAGTTACTCACTCAGTTTCAAAAGCATTAATCAACTGCTCGCGAATGTCGATGATTTCTCTCTTTGACATCTGCGAATACATACCCGAAGATCAAAGCGCGCTTGACAGCGCACCAATCATTTTTAGCTTGATGCATTAGGCTCCTGTTTCTTTACTCCACTCTTACTTTTCCCACCATGCCGGCCTCCATGTGGCCGGGCACCAGGCAGGCAAAATCCACCTCACCGGCTTTGTCGAACTTCCAGACAATGGCACCCCGTTGACCCGCGTTGAGTGTGATCTGGTTCTTTTCCGCATGCATCATCCCAGGCATCTTGCGCATCATTTCGGCATGCTCCTTGAGCTCACCCATGGTTCCGATGACCATCTCGTGGGGTATCTTGCCGCTGTTCTTGATAAAGAAACGGATGGTTTCACCGGCTTTCACCGATATCTGTCCAGGCGTAAAGCGCATCGTGTCATTCATCTCCACGGCAATGGTGCGGCTGACCTTGGCCGGGTCACCCGCTTGTCCAGCAGCAGAGGCCTCGTCGTGATGCTTTTCACCCATTTCCTTGTGCATGCCGGCCATGTCCTTCTGCATATCCGCCATGTTGTGCCCACCACCTCCGGCGTGTTCTCCGGCGGCAAGCGCCAGCATGGGGAAAGCTGCCAGGAGAAGAATGGTCAGTGATTTTTTCATGTGATACCTCGTTCGTTAAAGTGTCAAGTCAATGTGTTGTCTGTTCGGCTACGCTGGTAGTCAAGAACAGGGATGTCAAAACCAGAAGCGCACACCGGCCACCCATCGGGTGTCGCCCGTGGAAACCGCGCTGGCGCGTGCCATATCAGCCGTCTTGCCGAATTTGCTGCTGCGCTCGACGCCAAAGTACGGCGCAAACTGCCGGTTGATCTCATAGCGCAGGCGGATGCCGGCGACACCATTGGCCAGCCCGCTGCCAATCTCCCGTGCCGCGTCATCCTGCCCGTAGAAATTCAACTCTGCACGAGGCTGCAGAATAAGTTTTTGCGTCAGCAGGATTTCATATTCACCGCCCAATCGGAAGGCGGTGCGGCCGTTGTCGCCGATGTAGGCGGCTGCATCCACTTCAAACCAATAAGGCGCCAGGCCCTGCACGCCCAGGGCCAGCCATTTGCGCTCGGGCTCGGTGCCCCCACTGTCATAGCGCAGGCCCACCTGGGCATCCCAGAATGGTGCAAAGGCGTGCCCCCAAAGTACTTCGGTTCGCGCTTCCTGCAGTTTCCCCCGCGCCACATCGCCCTCGGCCTTGATCACCAAGCGGTCATAGTCGCGTCCAAACCAGGCCTGGGTGTCGTAGGACGTGGAGCTGCTCTTGCTGCCGAATCCCCGCTCCAGGCGGTTGAACAGGACCGAGCCGAAATTGTGCTCGTCGGCCAGGCGAAGCTGGCGTGTACCTGGCAGGGCATAGGGGCCAGACTCCAGCGTATAGCCGCCGGAATAGCCATGCGGATCACGCGCATCGGCCGGGGCCGTGCCGCCCTGATTCTGCATGCTGCTGCCAGAGTCCATGCCTGCCATGCCGGCATCCTTCGCAGCCGGCTGGCTGGCTGGCTTGGTTCCGCTTTTCATGCCGGGCATCTCCTCAGCGGGAGATACCGTCGGGCTGGCGCCCATGCTTCCGTGGTCCATGCCCTGCATGGGTTTTTTAACATCCGGGGCACTACTACCTGCCTGCATGCTGCCGCTTCCCATCATGCTGTGATCCATGGCGGGTGCCGCCCCCATGGTCTGGGCTCCTGCGGGCGCCATGCCAATGCCGGCCAATGCCAGTGCCAGCGCGTTTAAAGTCATCTTCATCTTGGGTTTCCTCTTGTTGCGTTCCATCATTTAAGACACCACCACTTCGCGGAACATACCCGCATCCATGTGGAATAGCAGGTGGCAATGCCAGGCCCAACGCCCCAGCGCATCGGCGGTCACCAGGAAGCTGATGCGCTGCGCCGGCTGAACGGGAATGGTGTGCCTGCGGGCCTGGAATTTGCCTTCCGCAGTTTCCAGCTCGCTCCACATGCCATGCATGTGCATGGGGTGGGTCATCATGGTGTCGTTGTGGAGAATCACGCGCACCCGCTCGCCATAATTGAAATGCACTGGCGTGGACTGGCCGAATTCGAGCCCGTCGAACGACCAGGTGTAGCGTTCCATATTGCCGGTGAGGTGCAGTTCGACCTCACGCTCGGCGCCGCGCGGATCAAGCGGACCCCCAATGGTGTGCAGATCGGCCAGCGTCAGCACGCGGCGGCCGTTTTTGCGCAGCCCGACACCTGGGTCATCCAGATTGGTGCGAGCCATGTCGACCCGCGCGTCTGTGCTGGGGCCGTATTCCGTACGGGCGTGGCGGGCCCGGGTACTCGGCACGGCAAGCGGGTTGGCCTCCGTCATGCCGGGCATGCCTTGCATGCCACTCATGCCTTTCATGCCGCCGTGGTCCATGCCGCCCATGGAGCCCATCCCCTTCATGCCGCCATGATCCATACCTGCCATGGCGCCCATACCCATGGCGCCCATCATGTCGGTCATGGTGAGTTGCTCAAACATGTCCAGCGCAGGTACGGGTGCCTGCAAACCTGCCTTGACAGCCAGTGTTCCCCGGGCATAACCCGTTCGGTCCATGGACTGTGCAAATACCGTGTAGGCATCTTCCCGCGGTTCAACCAGCACGTCATAGGTTTCGCCAGAGCCGAAACGGAATTCATCCACAGAGACAGGCTCGACATTCACCCCGTCGACCTGCACCACCTTGAGCTTGAGTCCGGGGATTCGAACGTCAAAGAACGAGTTACTTGAGCCATTGATGAAACGAAGGCGCACCCGCTCGCCTGGTCGGAACAAGCCGTTCCAGTTGCCCGAAGGGGTCGTCCCGTTCATCAGGAATGTCATGGTGGCCGCAGACAGGTCTGCCAGATCGTTAGGGCTCATGCGCATCGAGTTCCACATCTTGCGCTTGTCCATGGCCGACTTGATGCCATCGCGCGATGCATCCCGAAAGAATTCCATCGCCGTGGGCTGGTTGTAGTTGTAGTAGCTGCTCTGCACCTTCAGTCGAGAGAAGACGCGCATCGGGTCTTCATCGGTCCAGTCTGACAAGAGCACCACATGATCGCGATCGGCCTTGATGGTTTCGCCGCCCGCTGGCTCAACGATGATGGCCCCATACATGCCCGTGAGCTCCTGCATCCCCGAGTGCGAGTGGTACCAGTACGTGCCGCTTTGCTCGACCTTGAAGCGATACGTAAACGTCTCTCCAGGTGGAATGCCGGCAAAGCTGACGCCCGGCACGCCGTCCATCTGGTAGGGCAGGATGATGCCGTGCCAATGGATGGAACTGGTTTCCCGCAACTTGTTGGTGACGCGGATCGTCACGGTGTCGCCCTCACGCCACCTCAAGGTGGGTGCAGGCACAGAACCATTGATAGCCGTCGCCATGCCAGGCTTGCCGGTGAAGTTCACGGGCATCTCGGCAATCTCGAGATTGAATTCTGTGCCACGAAGCTCGTTGCCACCTGCTTTTGTGGCGCCTGAACCCTGCGCCCAGACCGAACCCGTCCAACCTGACATACCGAGCAACACCCCTCCGGCAGCCAGCCCTTGCACAAACTGCCGACGCGGCAGGTTGGGCAGTGCATGAGAAAATGGCGAATGACGTTTCATGAATGGGGTTCCTCCTGTTTGACAACCAGACATCCTGTGCACGATGTGTTTTCAACAACCACCGCACACGTGGAGTCAACTGGTTCACAGCTTAGAAACCTGGCCCTGACCTGCGAATGACGCGCACATTACATTCATGTCATCTTCATGTCATCCTGCTGCCAGAACTGACGACTTACATTGGAGCATCTGCACCCGGTGACACCTTTGAGGATTTGCAGCTTGAATAGACCACCCCAACCGGAGACCTCATGAAACTGCTAGTGGTTGAAGATGAAACCAAGACAGCGGACTACCTGCGTCAGGGGCTGATGGAGGCGGGTTTCGTCATCGATCTCGCCCGCTCCGGACTGGATGGGCACCACCTCGCCATGAGCGAGACCTATGACCTGATCATCCTGGACGTGATGCTGCCCGACGTGGACGGCTGGCGCATCCTGCAGTCCTTGCGCGAATCACACAAACAGGTTCCGGTGCTGTTCCTGACAGCACGCGACACGGTCGCGGATCGGGTCAAAGGCCTGGAGCTCGGTGCCGATGACTATCTGGTCAAGCCGTTTGCCTTCACCGAGCTGCTGGCGCGTGTCCGCACCCTGCTGCGTCGCGGACAGACGCCGGCCAACCTGGAGCTGATACAGGCCGCAGACCTGGTGGTTGACCTGCCGCGTCGGCGCGCCACCCGATCGGGCCAGCGGCTCAACCTTACCAACAAGGAGTTCGCACTGCTCGAACTGCTGCTTCGTCGCAAGGGAGAGGTACTGCCCCGCTCCCTGATCGCTTCCCAGATATGGGACATGAACTTCGACAGCGACACCAACGTCATCGATGTCGCCATCCGCCGCCTGCGCGCCAAGATTGACGACAACTTCGAGCCCAAACTGATCCACACTGTGCGCGGGATGGGCTATATGCTGGATGTTCCGGACACGGCCTGACATGCACGCACATTCTCCCGCTTCACTTGCCTGGCGTGTCACGGCCTTTGTCGGCATTGCCACGACCCTGGTATTTTTCACCTTCGGCATGGTCGTGGTGCGCTCGCTGGATCATCACTTTGCGAATCAGGATGCCGGCGAGCTTGCCGTTGTAGCCGAATCCGTGCAACGGGTTCTGCGTGCCCGCACGCCTGTGAGCCACGATGCCGAGTTGCTGGCTCATGACCTGTCAGGCGCCGTTGCCGGCCACCATGGTGTCTATTTTTACGTGGCAGATGCCAGCGGCAAACAGATCTACTCCAACGCGGGACCTGATCTTGGCAGCGTGGTCGACACCTTGGCGCCAACGCCCCAGATCAACACGCAAACCCTCAGGATCGTGCGCTTCGACAGAACGTCTTACCGGGTTGCCAGTCAACGCATCGCGGGCAATGCAACTGCCAGCCAGACCCCCTACACGGTAGTGGTTGCCAGCAACATGGACTCGCACCTGCGCTACATCGAGAGTTTCCAGAAGACCCTCTGGCTCACCACGGTGGTGGTCTGTGCCATTGCCTTGCTGGCCGCCTGGCTGGCCGTCAAGCAGGGCCATGCTCCCATACGCAGGATCAGCGCACGTATTCGCAGCATCACCTCGTCCCAGTTGCACGTGCGTCTGCGTCCGGAAGACGTGCCGATAGAGCTCGTCGATCTGGTGGGCTCGTTCAATGACATGCTGGGACAACTCGAGGACGGTTTTCACCAGCTGTCGAATTTCTCTGCCGATATCGCACATGAGCTCCGCACGCCGGTCACCAACCTGTCAACCGAGACACAGGTCGCGCTCAGCAAGGTGCGCAGCATTGATGAATACCGGGAGATTCTTTACTCCAACCTCGAAGAGTTCGAGCGGATGTCCAAAATGATCGGCGACATGCTGTTCCTGGCCCAAACCGAGAACGATCCCAGCAACCTCGACATGCACGACGTGGATCTGGCGCAGGAAGTCAGGGGGCTGTTTGATTATTTTGAAGCCTGGGCGGAAGAGCGCGGCGTCGTGCTGCGGCTGGAAGGAGATACCAGCCCCGTCAAGGGAGATCCGCTGATGCTCCGGCGTGCCATGGGCAATCTGTTGTCCAATGCCATCCGCTACACCGCCTCCGGCAGTGCCGTGACCGTCAGGCTCTCGCTTGATGCGCACATGGCCCTGGTCGAAGTTGGCAATCCCGGCAACAACATCCCCCCCGAGCACCTGCCCCATTTGTTCGACCGCTTCTACCGCGTGGATCCCTCCCGCCAGCACAAGGGCGAGGGATCGGGGCTGGGTCTGTCAATCGTCAAGACCATCATTGAGGTCCATCACGGCAACGTCAGCGTCATGTCCGAGAATGCCTTCACCCGCTTTCAGATCAGGCTACCGGTCTCCGAAATCGTCTGAGCACCTTGAACGTCCGCGGGTTGGCGGCTGGCCGCAAGCGCCTTCTCGCACACCATGTAGTAGTGACGGTACAGCAACGCGCCAAATGGGTACATGGCCTGCCGCTGTGCCCGCGGCATGCGAGATCGGGCCAGATGGAGGTAGAGGAACTGGACCGGATAGACCAGCAGCGCCAGCGGCAGCATCAACCAGTCCTTGGGTTTCATGGACACATATCGCACCTCGCGAACCTTGAAACCAGCATCCTCCAGAATGCGCATCAGGTTATGGATTGGAATCATCTTCCAGGTGGACTGGCCCTGCGTCACAAGCAGTGGATACGGCCTGACCTTGCCCAGCCAGAAATAGGCGAGGCGGTCGCGAATCGACACCACGTTGTCATTCGTCACGATGAGACTACCCTCATCACGCAGATGCTCACGGCAAGTCTCAAAAAACTGCCGCGTGTTGTCAAACTCCATGACACCACTGACCGAAAAAACAAAATCAAACTGCTGATCCGGGAAGACCTTGAATGGCTGGCTGGCATCGGCCACGAAAAATTCCTCGTTTGAAAGCGTCTGCGGCTTTGTAAGGTCACTCCCGCGCACCACGGCACCAGGAAAGAACTGCCGCAATGAGGTCATTAATTCGCCATCACCACACGGGATGTCGAGCATGGCGGCACTTGCTGCATCAGTCCGTTTGCTGAGCAGATGTTCGATGATGGCCCGGTGCACACCGATGCAGGTGCGTCCTTTGGGGAGTTTCTCGAGTCGTGGGTCCTGGGTCATGAATGGTGGGCCTGGCGCAAGCTGGCCTGATGCAGTTGAACGAAATTTCAACCGCCCATTCTTGGAAACATCTCCTGACTTTCCCGTGACCTCCAGATTACATTTTTGTCATCTCGTTAGCTCTGATTTCACCTCTATTTTGCAGGGCTAACAGCCTATCATCGCGCTCATTTTCACTTGAAAATAGACTTCGCGGTGAACTGAATTTGAAGGCATGCCTGCATCAGTGTGGGCGCCTCTCCACGACGCAATCGCGTTTTACTTGTTCAGAAATGGGGTCGCCTCATCGGTGAAGGTCTGACCATGCTGGCAGCGAAAATCGCCCAGAAGTGGTTGGCGGCAACTGCTGATACCGGTTGAGGTCAACGCCTAGGGATCATGTCCAAAACTCGGTTTGAGAAGCAGACATAAGCGAATATGTCCCACCGGATGAAACGTCAGCATCGATTACGCCTCTCGAAGGCTGCGACAGATGCCATGGTGCCCTCGCTGGCCAGCGTGGCCGCTTTCGAGCAGCGCATCGTCGATATGTTTCGCCACGAGTGGCAGCTTGCCAATCTGGCTGGCAAGGCTGAAGTACACCAGGTGGCACGTCCCCTGAGGTCCATCGCCATCGTCGACCTGGTGCCTGAAGACCAGTACCTTTACCCCGAGTTCCTGCTGTTCCAGCGCTTGTTCGAACGGCACGGCTTGCGCGCGGTCATCGCCGATCCGGCTACGTTCGAATGGCGCGACGGCGTGCTGTGGCACGGCGATCTGGCCATCGATCTGGTCTACAACCGCTTGACCGACTTCTACCTGGAGCAGCCCAGCTGCACCGCGCTGCGTGAAGCGTACGTGCAGCAAGCCGTGGTACTGACACCGCACCCGCAGGCCCATGCCCTGTACGCCGACAAGCGGCACCTCGCGCTGTTCAGCGATGCCGCGCGGCTGCAGGCCTTGGATGTACCGCAGGACACGCAGGACATCCTGCTGGCGCATGTCCCACGCACCGAGGTGGTCGATGCCGCCGATGCGCAGCGTTTGTGGGACGCGCGCCGCAGCCTGTTCTTCAAGCCCGTGGCGGGTTTCGGCAGCCGCGCGGCTTATCGGGGCGACAAGCTGACGAAACGGGTTTGGCAGGACATCCTTGCCGGTGACTACGTTGCCCAGGCCTTCGTTGCCCCGGGGGAGCGGGTCATCGACGGCGCGGACGTGACGGCGGCAGACATCGCGACCGAGGCCGCCCCAGCGACCGCGGCCACCAAGGCCATGAAGTACGACCTTCGCGCTTACACCTACGAGTGCGCGGTGCAGTGGGTTGCCGCCCGCCTGTATCAGGGGCAGACCACCAACTTTCGCACGCCCGGCGGTGGCTTTGCGCCGGTGTACAGCTCTGCCGAGGCGTCGGGCGCAAGCGCGCAGGCCTGCGCGAGCGGCGGCGGCACCGACGGCGCCACTCCACACGCCTCTTATGTCTTCCTGCTCGAAGAAGGCAGCGGGGTCCACCCGGTCCCCCACGCCTTATACGTTGCGCTGGCGCGCGGTGAGGCAACGCTTGAGGCCATGGCCGGACAGACCTTGCGCCTGGCCGACTGGTTTGTTCGCTTGAAGTGCGGTGCGCCGGACGTTGTCGTCAACGAGACCTACAGCCTGGTGTGCTTCGACGCCGAAGGGCGTGTCGATCCGGCGCACGCACCCAGCGCAGCGCAGCCACCTTCGGCTGCTCCGGAGAACACCGCGTGGCCAACCACTGCGGAACGCGACCGAATGCAGGAACTTCTGTTTGGCAAATCCCAATCACCCGATGCGTCATGTGCGGTATTTGCGGTGAACTGAGATTCGACGGCGCGCCGCCCGACATGCGGGCGATCGAACGCATGTCCAAACAACTCGCCCGCCGCGGGCCGGACCACGACGGCATTTTCTCCGACGGGCCGCTGGCCTTCGGTCACCGGCGACTGGCGATCATCGACTTGTCACCCAGTGCCGACCAGCCGATGGTGGATACGGCGTTGCAACTCGCCCTGGTGTTCAACGGCACGATCTATAACTACCGGGAACTGCGCGCCGAACTGCTCGCGATGGGCTATACCTTCTTCTCCGAAGGCGATAGCGAAGTCATCCTCAAAGCCTATCACGCCTGGGGCGAGCCGTGCGTGCAGCGCTTCTCTGGCATGTTCGCCTTTGCCATCTGGGACATGCGGGCTGGTCACGGGGGCAGCCTGTTCCTGGCGCGCGATCGTTTCGGTATCAAGCCGCTCTACTTGGCGCAGGACGGTCAGCGGCTGCGCTTCGCGTCGAGCCTGCCGGCGCTGCTGTCGGGTGGTGGTGTGGACACGCAACTGGATCCGGTGGCCTTGCACCACCACTTCACGCTGCATACCGTGGTGCCAGCACCGCGCACGGTGCTGCGCGGCGTGCGCAAGCTGCCGCCAGCAACCACAATGACGGTGCGCGTTGACGGGTCGATCACGCAGAGTGTGTACTGGACTCTCGACGCCACGCGGCCGGCACAGCCCCTGACAGAGGCCGAGTGGCTAGACGCGACCCGTAAGGTGCTGGTGCGCGCGCTCGAGCGCCACCGCCTCGCCGCAGACGTGCCGGTGGGTGTGCTGCTGTCTGGCGGTCTGGATTCGAGCCTGCTGGTCGGGTTGCTCGCTGATCACGTTGACGACCTGCTGACGTTCTCGATCGGCTTCGAAGGCATCCCCGGCGTCAGCGTGGGCGCCGAGAAGGCCGACGAGTTTGAGTTCTCGGATCTGATCGCGGAGCAGTTCAAGACCCGTCACCAAAAACACCTGATCCCGAACAGCGAGGTGCTGAGACGCTTGCCCGAAGCAGTGGCGGCCATGACCGAGCCGATGATGAGCCACGACGTGATCGCGTTCTACCTGCTCAGCGAGCGGGTGTCAAAGGAGGTGAAGGTCGTGCTGGCGGGGCAAGGCGCCGACGAGGTGTTTGGCGGCTACTTCTGGTACCCATTGATGGACGCCGAAACCGGAACGGCGGTCGAGCGCTTCAGTCGGCACTATTTCGACCGCGATCATGCCGAGTACCTGGACATGATCGCGCCTGCGTGGCAGGTGCCGACGATTGCACCGGACGCAAGCGACGTGACCACCGAGTTGGTTGCGCGCGAACTGTCCAAGCCGCAGGCCGATACCTTCCTCGACGAAGTCTGGCGCTTCGACGCCACCACCTTGATCGTCGACGATCCCGTCAAGCGTGTGGACAACATGCCGATGGCCTGGGGTCTGGAGGTGCGCGTGCCCTTCCTCGACCATGAGCTGGTTGAACTCGCAGCCAGGATGCCACCGGAACTCAAGCTCAAGCAAGGCGGCAAGTACCCGCTCAAGGCCATCTCGCGGGGCGTGATCCCGGACGCGGTGATTGACCGGCCGAAGGGCTACTTCCCAGTGCCCGCCCTCAAGCACGTTCGCGGCCCGTTCCTGGAACTGATGCGAGGCATTCTGCTGTCGGACGCCTGCGTCAGACGCGGCCTCTACCAGCGTGCCTACGTCGACAAGCTGTTGGCTGACCCGCAGGCCCACTTCACACGCATCCAGGGCAGTAAGCTGTGGCACCTGGCGCTGCTGGAATGGTGGCTGCAAGTGCATGTGGACGGTGTGGGCGACACAGTCCGCCTGAGCCCGTCGTAGGTGCTTTTAGGCACCTACACGGCTGCACGTCACGGCGACTTTTCGCTCGGCGTCGCGACCGATAGCGCACCGACTCGCGTTCTCATCAGCCGCTGGCAGGCTTGCAGCCAGACGCCCACCTCGTCGGCGGGCTCGCCTTGGCTCAGGAGAATGAAATTGACACCAGTGCGATCCCGGCTGAATTGCCTTCTCGTTCACATAAACCACCTCCAGTTTCATTTTCCACCTTAACAAGGTGTCTATGAAACCGGCAGCAGCCCACCTCTGTCAAGATTCAATCGGCGCCAACAGGTCAGATCAGGAATAGCAGGAAACAGGCGGAAACTTGAGATAGTGTGAAGAACACACGCTCAATCTCTTAACGAATGCCTAATCGTTTTGAGAAACCAATGAATCCTGAAGCACGATCCGCATCCCTGAATTAATGTCATCGAGTGTCATAACCAGAGGTTCCTGACTTAACTGCTTGCTGATGGCGCGGTTCAGTGCGTATTGCAGCACCCCCTCGATGTTGGCAATCGTCTGGCCTTCCAGCATGTTTGCCACTTCCCATGCGTCCAGACTGGCTTCCAGCATCACACCCTTGCCATTAAGCCAAGCCGAGACATGCCGTGGAATCTGCTCGACCGGGGGAGGCATGAACTCCACCTTCTCGGTAAAGCGGCCAGCACGCAGCAGCGCGGGGTCGATCTGGTCAGGGTTGTTGGTCGCGGCGATGAACACCACATCCTTGACCTTTTCATCCGTACCGTCCATAAGCACCAGCATGCGATTGGTCAGATCCGGGGTTTGGATGTACTGGCGGTTGCGCAGCACATCATCAGCCTCGTCAATGAAGATGATCGTGGGCCGGATGTCCTTGGCTTCGGCGTAGAGCTTTGTGATTTTCTCGCGGTCAGCGATCAGGTCGGGCCCGGCCACCGAGAGAAAGGCCCATCCGACTTCTTTGGCAAGAGCGCGCGCCGCAGCGGTTTTGCCCGTACCAGAAGGGCCGTGGAAGAGCACACCGGAAGGCAGGGTGCCACCCAGCGACTCGATGCGCTGTACGTCTTTTAGGCGGCTTGACACCATGGTCAGGGCTTCCCGGGTAGCGTTATCCAGCACCAACTCGCTGATGCTCTTGGTGTCCTGGGGAATGCGCCCGTTTCGGCCTTGGACTTCGCGCAAGGCTCCCATCAACTCCTTGTGACCGATGTCGGTCAGGTTGTTGTCCTTGGCGTAGCGCGGCAGCGCCTTGACCACAGCCAGCAGGCGGCTCACGCTAAAGCCATTCCAGCGCTTGGCCACGGCAATCATGGCTCCGTGGTCCACGTTCAGGTGCTGTGCATGCTTGGCAACGCCTTTTTCAATGATGCCGATACGGGCTTCCTCGTCGGGCGGCGTGATTTCGATCTTGTAGTCAAAGCGGCCTTCACGGATAGCGGCAGTGTCGAGGTTGGCCAAGTAGTTGGTCGCGCCGATCAGTACCACGCGGTGATTGCGCAGGTTGACGATTTCCGTGAGGATGGTGTTGACGATCTGGAAGCTTTCCTCGTTGGAGACATTGGAATCGCGGGAACGGATAAAGCTGTCGATTTCGTCAACAAATAGCACGCAGGGTGCATTCCGCTTGGCGTAGGCAAAGCAGTTGACAATGACACGTGGCCTTTCCCCGACCCACTTGGACGATACATCGCCGTAGGTGAGTGCGATAAACGGCACCATGAGTTCACCGGCCAGGGCCTCACCGAATACGGTCTTGCCGTTACCGGGTTCGCCGTGCAGGAGAATACCGTTGGCAGGAGGCTCCGAGGCATCCTGTGCGCTGCGCTTGGCCACGATCAGCTGGGCAGGCTCTAGCAGCTTGTCCTTGATGGCCTGCATGCCGTAGATGTTGCTGAAGTCGATCTTGGGCTGCACGGCTTGTACCGGGGTGGCGTACTCTTCGGGCTTGTCTTCCGGGATGGCCGCTTGCCGCGGTTGCATATGGCGATGGTAGGCGGCTACACGCAGTCGATACGCGTGCATGGTTTCATCATCCGATGGCACTTTCATGAAAAATTTGGGCGGAAACTTTCCCCAAAACATGGAGAGCGCTCCAAGGGCGAACATCCCCACGCCATACCAGAGGTGATCAAGGTGCGTCACGCTCCCATGGGACTTCATGAAGGAGGCCAGCATTAACAGGCCGCCGAATAACAATGCAGGAAGACCGAGGCCGAAGTACATATCCATACTGAATACCAAGCGCAAAGTTCCGTTGCTTACAAGCGGATATTCTTTGTCGGCTCGCGGAATGAAGGTCAGCAGCTCTAGCCAATAGAAGATCAACGTGGCCACAAAAAAAACCAGGAAGATGCCAACAAAGAAGTTGCGTGATTTTGGTATCCCGTCTTGGATGAAATCAAATGGGATGTTGGCAATGACAATCCAATAGATCGATGCAAGATAACCTAGCATGCACCCGCCTACTCCAAGAGTTAGGAGTATTTTTTCTTTCAAGAAATGAATGGCACGGCTGATCCAACCCGGCTTATTCGACCAGGATGACATAAAGATTTCCTCAGGCATATTGGCCAAAGTCTTAGACATAACAGTTGCGTTTTTGTTTGAGATAGAACCAAACTACACCAGATTTCATGTCAGTCAAGACCTTGGGTATGGAGCTGCACCGGGCACCAGCCAGACCATCTCCAGCGTCTCAAGCTTCTGGCTCTGGCTGGCGGCATGGCTGATGTGGATGCAGGGCTTGCCCATGAGCCGCCCCACGATTTCGCTCAACCTCAAGCAACCTTCGTGTCCTGTCTCTTGTCGACCAGCACGCAGGCTGGTGACCATCATTAGTTTGGAGGTCATCTCTCCTTCAGCCTCTGGGCCCACAACCCAGAAACTCTCAACCCCCTCCTCCTGCACGGCCTGACGCAGCTCAGCACTGCTCTCCAGCTTGCTGATGAGGGTTTTCATGTTGAGCCTGCGGTGGCGCTCGATCGTCACGTGGTTGCCCAGATAGGCCGCTGTTATTGACCGCCGTGCGTGGCCCAGCACCTGGCTGACCTGGCGCTGCGCGGCATGGTCCAGATCCCGGGATACCTTCTCCCCGCCATTGACGGGGCTTTCTGTCCCAGTGGCCTTTTTGTAGACCTCATTCGCAAAGGTGTGGCGCAGGCTGTGTGAGGTCACGCCCAGATCCTTCTGGGTGAATCCAATTTTTTTGCACAGGTTGTAGTACCGCCAAACCGACTTTTGCAGCTTCCTCTTGGGATCGTCCGTCAGGATTCCCTGCACGTTGCCCGCGGCGTACGCTTTTGCTTCCTCGAGCAGCTGCCTTTGTTTCTCGGTCTCAATCGGAACCATCCGGGCCTTGCCGCCCTTCGTGCCGTCCAGAACAAACAGGTCGTTACCCCTGTCTGAGGCAAAGGGCTTGAACATCACTGTCTCCATGACCCTCAGCCCAAAGTGAAGCTGCAACCTCAACTGCAACCCGGTCACCAGGCATTCCTTGTCCATTTCCTGAAAAAGAAGCTCGGGGTCGATCTGGCGCGCAGTAATGGTCTTTGGCGTCAGGGCGCTATACGTGCGCTTGGCTCTACTGGGGTCCAGCAGAAGCTCTGGCAGCGGGGGGCACAGGTCCGGCTTGCCTATCCAGTTTCCAAAGCGCCGCAAGACCGTGTTCTTGTTGGCCATGGCGCTGGAACTCTGCCCCTCCTCTTCCCACTTCCTGGTCACCTTCAATACATGCTTGCGACTGAGTTCGCTCAGACCCCTCAGCTTGATGTTCATCTCTGCCAAATCCTTGATAGTGACTTTGAGCCGCTTGACGTACTGTCTCTGCGTCTCAAGCCCAGCTTTTCTCTTGATACCGGTAGCCGCTGGAACCTTGAACCGATCGAAGAACTCCTCCAGCTGCCTCAGGGGGTTGCCGGCATAGTCACTCTCCAGCCGCGTCAGCAAGGCTTTGCCCATCCCGGTTTCCTTGTCGCGCTTCTGGTTGCCGTTCCTCTGTCTGCCAACGCTATCCTGCACGGGCAGGTATGCCTCCAGCATGTCCAACTGGTTCGGATTGGTTTCACTTTCAATGGCGCTGACGGGTGTACGGGTCATTTGTGTCCTTTTTTCCTCTGGATGCTCTGAAAGCAGCAGTTATGGGCGAAATGCTTTTCAGCTTCTCAAATCCAAACCAAGGCTTTCACAGCACCCAGTGGGTCTATCTATTTCTCAACTTCTAAAAATCACTTTCAACTTCAACTCAACTTCAACTTCTCAAACAAGGTCTTGCAGTTCTTGCTTGTGTTCTGGCGGCCTAGCCCCAGTGGCGGGATGTTCGTTAGCACTTTGTCCTGCGGGCTGATGTCCAATCAGCTGCCACTCACATTTCTGTAAGTCACCAATACCCAGAGACGAGGGTATTGGGGGTTAATCGATCCAGTAGGTGGATCAATCCTGTACCCAAGCCATAACAGCCTAGGAAATGAAGTTCTGATTCAACCGGCCTGCAAGGCCTTGTTGCTCGTTTCCATCGGGTTTGCGCTGCCTTTACTCACAGTGCACGTGGCAAGGGAGATGAGGCAGGCTTCCTGGCTTCCAGCTGCTGTGCAGCGGAACCGAAGAATCCGTTGGGCGGTACTCAGAATCAAGTGTCAGTAAACAAAAGGGGTTACCTCTTGTCCAAGCTCACTTTCAGCCTTTTTGGGTCTGATAAGTGGAGGTGAAGCCTTTGCGGCCTCATAAAGTGCTATGCCTTCCGCTTTTTCAGCAGTCGGTCTTGCTCTGTACGTCCTAAGAATCAGTGGCTCTCAATGGAGTCAACGTTTTTGGCGCGTACAGGTGCCGTTGGGCTGTTTTCACAGTACCCGTTTGATGTCATTGCATCAGTGGTGGTTGCCGGTAAAGGCAGGTGCTTCTCAAGTTACCAGTGGTAATTGGAAGCTATGGCTATCTGGCCATCACAGTTGTTCTGCTTTTAAGCAGGTGAGCCTCATTTGAGAGGCCCTGGGCTTTGAGCCCTTTGGTTTTTGGCTTTCGCCTGACAGTTTGTGTGTAGTAACTGACAACCTGAAATGACTTGGTTTTTATTCAGCATCCAGCTGGCTGATCACGCCCGTGAGGGCAGGTGTGACGTGAATATAACCGAAAAGAAAGTCAAAGTGGTAAGAAAAATTCAAATTTATTCATAGTTGTAAGTTTTACAGTAATTGTCTCCCTGGCTTTCCCCCTAGTAAAACGGGGTTCAGGACTCGTATTCATGCGGCTCCGGTAGTCTCTCTCCCTGTGTTCGCCGGAGTATGCTTTTTTTTTAGGCAGGTCTATTTTGTTGCTTTAAGAGCATCGGTGATGACAGGGCTGAGGCTCATTCCACGTCGCTCAATATCCTTTGAGCGCTTTTCACCCATCTATCTGGAGTGGTCTTACAGCATGCAGCAAGGGGCTTCGTGGCACGCCGTGCCATTTTGGAGCCACGCCGTGCCACAAAAGGCTTTATGTAGAGGGGTTGGCGGAGGCTTCGTGGCACGCCGTGCCATTTTGGAGCCACGCCGTGCCACTTTTTGCAGTCATTCTCTTTCTAATGCCCGTTTTTTGGGCTGTTAGAAAAGACGTTTTGGCCATGCGCTGGTGAAAATTGACTCACTCAATATTTTTTACTGGAGAGTCAATATGAAAGCAACCGCACAAGCCGTCACCCTTCCCGCAACCGCCATCGATGTCGGGTTCTTCTCGACCAAGCAAACTCTCGGGCGGCAGGCCAACAAAGACTCGAGCGAGATCCTGGTAGCCCAGTTCCCCTCAATTGCACCTCGCATTACTGGTGGGTTGCAGTCTTTTTCACTTGGGGCGGAACATGAAGGTGTCTTGCTTGAAGTGGAGCCTGGCGTGCACCACTACGTCGGCAAGGATGTTCTGAACACCAGCAACAGTTTCGGCACCCGTGCGGTCGTCAGCAATTTCTCTGAGAGTGCTTCATATAAGGCGCTCTTTCTGGGTGCCCTCTTCTATTTGGCGCGTCACCAAAAAGTTGGCTCAACTCTCATCATCAAGATGCTGGCAGTCGGCTTGCCAATGAGCACCATTTTTTCGCACAGCAAGTCCTTGCAAATGCTGGTCACTGGCGAACACACGATTCCGCATCCCAGCAATCCTGGCAGCTTCATTCAGGTGGTGGTTCAGAATGCCATGGTTGTCGCCCAGCCCCAAGGGGCCTTGATAAATCATGGTGTGAGCAAGTACGGCAAGCCCAGCGATATGAATTCGCTTGTTCTGGACATGGGCGGCGGCACCTTTGACTGGTTCGTCTCAAAGGGGATCTTCCCGAACAAGCTTCGGTGCGGAGCCGCGCCGATTGGTGCGCTGGCCTGTGCGACAGCTGTATGTTCGCAAATCCACCCGGAACTGCAAAACGACCATGAAATCATGGCGCGTGTGGATGCCGCACTCAGCAGCGGTGCTGAAACGGTCCGGATCACGGGCCGTGACTACAGGATGGCGGACTACTGGCCAGCCGTGCGCGGCGTCTTGCAGGATGCGGTCGAGCAGATGCAGAAGTCGGTAGGGTTGCTGCGCAACATTGACACGATCCTGCTGACTGGCGGGGGATCAAGAATGCTGTCCAAGGTTATCGGCAAGATGCTCCCAGATTTTGCACACATGATTGAGATGGATGAGGAACCAGTCTTTTCAAATGTCAGGGGCTTTCATGTGATTGCCGAACGCCAAGCTGTCTGATTGGGAGGATGTCATGAGCAAAGACTCAAAAATTGGCAATCTCAAGGTACGAGTGCAACTCAATTTCAGCGAAATTCTGCACCCCGACGCTATTTCTATGCTCAGCAAGATGGGCCGGAAGGAGCAGGCTGAAGCAATCGCGGCCTTAGCCCAGCGGGGGGCAGAAACCTTTGGACATACCAAGCCGGTGACCAAAGCGACTCAAAGTGATGATGCGCATCTCCCTGGCGAGTCAACCAGCAGCGCGAAGCGTACAAATGAGAAGCGGACAGGCTCCTCGAAACCGGCAGGTGAGCATGCATTCGAGCTCCCTGCAGGGGCGTTCGATTACTCGTAGCAGGCATGCCTGTAAATAGCTGCCCCAAGGGGTCTTGACAAACATCTAAACTGTGAGAAATTGGTTGTGCAAATTAAAAACTCTCTATGTTTAAAAGAGCGAATGCACTGACAAAAGGTGCTTCGAATTAATGAAAATGGAAAAACTCGATACTCGTTCTTCTTTCCGCCTCTGTGCGGTAGACCTCAACCCTCATATGGGTCTGGAGCCTGTGGCTGCTGCCAAAGCGGCTTCCTGGGTTCTGGAGGAAAAGTCACTGCGCGATGTGCTCATGTCTCTTGTGCGGGACTATCGTTCTGCCTATAGCGTCGATGACCGAAACGATGATGAACTGGCCGTGGTTTTCCTCGAAGAAATGGGTTTTGGCGGAACCGCCAAGCCTGCCTCTGTCTTCGGGTTCGCCAAGTTCATGGTGTCTTTCACTGCACGCAGTCTTGGGATGGCCATGCGACTGCAAGCCGCCCTGCGCAGCAGATGTCGATCTGTCGCAGCATGAGTTTGGCTATAGGATGCATCATTTCATTTACCATCATTACATCGGGTGGAGTAGGCCTTGCAATCTTTGCAATTTGGTGTCGTCAGAAAAATTCACCGAATGTGAATCAGCAAGTCTATGCACCTGACGATGCTCCTCTGACGCCAACTCAAATAGAAGCACTTCGTCAAGATTCTTCAAAACACTTGCCCATTGGAAAAGCCCTTTACAAGGAAGATTTCTTGAAATTAGATTCAGCATCTCGAAACTACCCACTGACTGAGCAAGGAAGCAAGAATGTGTACGTAGATCTAGGATATGAAGACCCGGAAAAAATGCAGCGCAAGGCCACGCTAGCAGCCACGATTGTTCAACACATCGCTTCACGTAACTTGACTAGCGAGGCAGCTGCGAAACTACTTAATGTAGAGCAAGCCACCTTAGTGGCAATCACGCGTGGTCAGTTTCGGACCATCAGCGAATCACTGTTGACTGGAATGGCTGTCGAACTTAGTCAAGCTGACATTTCGTATAAAAGGTCAATTTAATGCATATTCAAATTGGATTTCTCCCGGTCCGCTATGGGATCGAACTGTCTACCTAACCTCGGGAAAATTCACAGTCTGAAAATCAATGGCACTGACAAGAGATTTTAAAGAAACTGTCGTTCAGCGCGCGCAAAGCGACGATTCTTTTGCGCAGGCTTTGCTGGATGAGGCCGCAACTCTGTTCCTCAAAGGTGAGTCCGAGACTGTCGGACTTGTCCTGTGTGACCTGGTCTACGCCTCCATCAGCTTTGAGCAGCTCGCTACACTGATCGCCAAGCCCAGCAAGAGCTTGCAACGTATGTTGTCAACCAATGGAAATCCCAGTATGGACAACCTGACTGCCAACCCCTCGCAGAAAGACGCCGAGAATTCTTCCACCAATTAAATGGAAGATGAATGTCAGTATTGTGGAAAATTCTGAGCAACTGGTTCTTGCCCGAGAGCTGCCTGACACGACAGTCTCAAGCGTACCCAAAGCGGTTGTATCCCAGAGGTAAATTCAGTGACTCATCGGATCTCACAAACTTGATTCCTTCCCGTTGATTGGAAGAAAAGGTAGTAATGAGCACCTCTCAAGAGCCAATTTTCCGAAAAATCGTAAAACTCACGTAAGAAGGGTAATCATCATGGAAATTCACACTGCTTGAGCTCGTCTATTGGCACTCGCATAGTATGTGTTGTGGCCCTTTCCAGGTTGACTTATAGAGCCATCCCTTCGGCAACAAAGTGCCACAAGCACCGTGCTAAAGCGGAAATGCTCACAAGTCAACCTATCAACGGAAGGCCCGTCTACTTCGCCTGTGCATCAGGAAATGGGTACGGCACTGACAATATCCACAATATAGACCCAGCCCGAATTGTTTTTTCCCGTACGCCCAGTGGCAACGATAATTTTTACCATATCGTCGACGTGGTCGTCAGCACAGTGAAACTCCAGTTTGTATTCGTTGATGACCTCATCTCCAAGATCGACTGAATAGCGGTGTTCGCTTTCGTCAAGCGGCGCTAACGATCCTTTAACCATGTATACGGTCAGGTTGTGTTCGCCACTGCCGGCGGCTGTCCAGGCCGCAGAGCTCTTAAGGGCGCTGATAACGTCCGCAATCCGATTGCTGTGAACGTAAGCCTTGACTTCCTTCATGACGATGCTCCTTCATTGACAATTTTGGCGCGTGTACGGCGCTCTGCACGCAGCTCAGACCACTCGTAGAGGAGTGGCAACAACAACAAAGTCAATGCGGTGGAGGTCAACAAGCCTCCGACCACTACGGTGGCCAATGGCCGCTGCGTTTCTGCGCCCACACCCGTGGACAACAGCATCGGTATCAAGCCGAGGATGGCGACTGACGCTGTCATCAAAACTGGGCGCAACCTCAACGTAGCTCCGCGACGCACAGCATCTCGAACCGAGAGACCCTGTCTCCGCTGGTCGTTGAGGAACGTCACCATCACGATGCCGTTCAGCATGGCGACCCCAAAAACAGCAATAAAACCAATGGCCGAAGGCACCGATAAGTACTGTCCGCTGACGAACAACCCTACGATCCCGCCGATGATTGCAAATGGCACATTGGCGATAATCAGGGTCGCATGGCGGACCGAGTTAAAGGCTGTGTACAGAAGCATAAAGATAAGTCCAATGGTCAAAGGCACGATCACCGCAAGCCGTGCCATTGCACGTTGTTGATTTTCGAAAGCCCCCCCCCATTGAATCCAGTAACCTTCAGGGAGTTTGACTTGCGCTGAAATTTTCGCAGCTGCCTCCTTGACAAAGCTATCGACATCGCGCCCCTTCACGTCCATCTGCAATACTGAATAACGCTGCAAAGACTCCCGGCGCACGAAGGAGTAGCCTTCGTCAAGTTCGATAGATGCAACTTGCGCGAAGGGAACCAATGCCCCTTCGCTGGTGCGAATCGGTATAGCGGCAATAGTCGATGGACCGAGCCGAAAAGCGTCTGAGAGCCTCACAGCGATCTCAAAGCGCTTTGTGCCCTCAATGAGGGTTGAAACAGCCTCGCCGCCGATACCCGCCTTTACGACTTCGAGGATATCGTCAGCGTTGATACCGTAACGTGCCGCGGCCTCTCGGTTCACTTTGATCACCAACTGCGGCTTACCCTTGTTGGCTTCAGCCGAAAGATCGGCCACGCCTTCCACTTTATCCAGTACGCCCTTCAGTTGGGCTGTCAGATTGTCTAGCGTCTCCAGGTCCTGCCCGTAGAGCTTCAGGGCCAGGGTGGCTCGCACACCGGAGATCAATTCCTCGACGCGGGACTGAATCGGCTGGCTCGCGCCGATAACGACGGTTGGTACCGCTTTCTCCATCGCCTCTTGCATTTCCGATGCGAGCTTAGGGTAGGAGATTTTTTCTGGCCAACCGGACTGTGGCTTTGTGTCAACGAGAACTTCCATGTAGTTCACGTCGGTTGTCTCGCCCCCTTCGGCACGGCCAATCGTTGCCAGCACCGAATTCACCTGGGGAAATTGCTTCTTCAGCTCAACGCCAATAACGTTGGAAACCCGAATCGACTCATCGAGTGAAGTAGACGGGATGCCAGTAACGCGGAAAAGAATGGTTCCCTCTTGTAGCTGCGGCATGAACTCTTTTCCGAGAAGGGGAAACAATGCGAGTGACGCCGCAAGAAGCACTAACGCCGCACCGACAACGAGTTTTTTCCGTTCCAAGGCCCAATCAAGCAGCGGCAAGTATGCCTGCTTAGCCCAACGAACTACAAAGGTGTCTTTTTCTTCCTTTGGTTTCAGAACTAATGCTGCCAGCACGGGGACAAGCGTCATCGACAACAGCAGCGATCCCGCCATCGCGAAACTGATCGTGAAGGCCATCGGCTTGAACAGCTTGCCCTCTAACCCCGTCAAAGAAAACAGCGGCATGAAGACAACGATGATGATCAGGATCGCAAATGCAATCGGATTCATCACCTCGCGTGCAGCATCCAGGATCAAGTGTGTCTTTTGGATAGGCTCGCCGGATTCCCTGGCGTGTGCCAGTAATCGGAAGGCATTTTCAACCATCACGATGGCGCCATCCACCATCATCCCGGTGCCGATGGCCAGTCCTGCCAGCGACATCAGAT
Source organism: Gammaproteobacteria bacterium (assembly GCA_018815325.1). Taxonomy (GTDB): domain Bacteria; phylum Pseudomonadota; class Gammaproteobacteria; order Burkholderiales; family Burkholderiaceae_C; genus JAHIYE01. The sequence continues at coordinate 206,227 of JAHIYE010000013.1, forward strand.
TAGCGGTCACACCAAATTGCTGCATCAGGATGAACGCAATCAACATGGCCATGGGCAAGGTGACGATCACCACGATCGCGGAGCGGAAGTCACCCAGAAACAGAAATAAGATGATGGCCACCAGCACTGCACCTTCGACCAGGGAGTTTTGGGCAGTTCGCAACGCTTTATCGACTAGGTCGGTTCGGTCGTAAACCGGTACTAAGGTCACGCCTTTGGGCAAGGTCGCTTGTGCGATGGCCAGCTTAGCTTTTACGGCATCAACTACGTTCTTCGCGTTTTCGTTCACGCGTGATAGCGCCATGCCGAGAACCACCTCCTTGCCGTCGCGCGTGACCGCACCAAACCGCGGTGCAGCAGCTTCCTTGACCTCGGCCACGTCACGCACAAAGATTGGCGCGCCGTTGCGTTCGGCAAGGACGATGCTGGCGATGTCGGTGGTACTGGCGACCAAGCCCAGTCCGCGCACCAGATACTGCTCAGAGCCAAGGTTGATGGACTGGCCGCCTACTTGTTTATTGTTAGCTGCCAGCCGCTCCATGACCTGCTTGAACGACAAGCCGTACTTGATGAGCTTGTTCGGATCGATTTGCACCTGGTACTGCTTCTGGTCACCGCCCCAAGAGATTACGTCGTCCACACCTGGCGCAGTACGCAGAATTAGTCGAACCGACCAGTCGTGCAGCGTACGAAGGTCCATCGTGCTGAGTTTTTTGTCTGCAGATTCGATGGTGTACCAAAACACTTGACCCAGGCCTGAGCTGTTCGGCCCCAACACAGGCTCGCCGTAGCCTTGCGGGAGCCGGCCTTTGGCTTCTTGGAGCTTTTCCCCGACCAGGCGACGTGCAAAGTAAATGTCGACGTTGTCCTTGAAGTAGATACCGACATAAGACAAACCAAACAACGAAACCGAGCGAATTTCCTCGACACCGGGCAAGCCGGCCATTGCTCCTTCTATGGGCGTGGTGAGCAGTCGTTCAACGTCTTCGGCCGCGAGGCCTGGGGACTCGGTGTAAACATTGACCTGGATAGGCGTAACGTCGGGGAACGCGTCCACCGGCACATTACGGAAGGCCTGGATACCCAGACCGATCAGCACAGCGAAGGCGACGAGAACAAGTACTTTGTAACGCAGTGAAGCATCAACGATGGCATTAAGCATAGTGTTAGATTCCTTGGCTCAATGGGCGTCGCCGATTTGCGACTTCAGCAAGCGAGCCTTGAGCGCGTATGCACCCGACGCCACGATCTGTTCGCCGGCTTTCAGGCCGGACTTAATCACTGTGCGGCCCGAAAGCTTATCCCCTGGCTCAATGGCGCGTGGCTCGAAGCCGCCGTTTTCCGCCACGAAGACCGTGGGTTGCCCTTGCAACAATATGATGGCCGAATCTGGAACTGAAATTGCCTGTTTTTGGCTTCCTGTCGCAATCGTCGCATTGGCGAACATCTCCGGCTTGAGCCGTCTGTCCTTGTTGGCAACCTCAATGCGGGCTGCGATCGTACGGGTATCTTTGTCCAGCATATTGGCCACGTAGGCCACTCGTCCACTAAAGCTCTCTCCGGGATAGGCGCCCACCGTCACAGTTGCTACCGCACCGAGCTTGACCTTGACCAGAAGGTCCTCGGTCAAGTTCGCCTCGATCCAGACAACCGAGAGATCAGCGACTGTGAAGATGGGCTCGCTGGGTGTCCCAAGCTCACCGACCGTGGCATTCTTCTGAGTGACAGTACCTGCCAATGGGGCAGTGAGGGAAAAAGTCGATTCGGCTCGCCCACCGGCACTGGCTGACCCGCCGAGCAAGTGCAGCTTGTCTTGAGCAGCGCGCAGTTCGGCGTTCGCTTTTTCCATCTCTCCTCGCGCGCGCAAGAAGTCGCGTTGCGGAATGATTTCTTCGGCGCTGAGTGACTCAGCCCGCTTAAAGTCGGCTTGGGCGACTCGCTGGGCCGATTGGGCTTGCAGCAAGCCAGACTGCGCTTCTCCCACGGCAACACTGTCCATCACTGCCAGTGTCTGACCAACGCGCACGGTGTCGCCCAGATTGGCGGTGACTCGAACTATTCGGCCTTCGACACGTGGCGCAATTCGGGCGATGCGGTTTTGATTTGGGCGAATTGTCGCTGTGACGCTGACGGCGTCGTCGAAAACACGCAAGGTAACTTCTTCAAGTTTGATTCCTGCGCGATCTTTCTCCTCAGCAGTGAGCTTGATGCCTTTTACTTCGTGTCCGTCTTCACCTTTGGCTTCGGATGTGACGGCTTCGGTCTTTTCGACCGTTTTGTCACCGCATCCGCCCAGTGCAAGCAGGATGGCAAGCGTTATTACTGCGCCGAACTTCAAGCGCAAGGATGCGGGGGGAGTGGAAATAGTTTTCATATTTAATTTTCTTCACGTGGCCAGCCGGACGTCAATTCCAGGGTGGCTCGGGTTGTGTGATAGTCGAGAAGTGCTTCATTCAGGTCACGGCGAGCGTCCAAGGCCTGGCGATTGACCACGATTAGTTCGAGCAGGCCGATCTGGCCGGCCTGGCGAGATTTGATGGACAGCCCCTGGTTTTCAGTGAGCGCTGGAACAACAGACTCTTGGAGCCGGCGCACACGCTGCTCCTGACTCACAAGCCTGAACCAAAGAGTCGTTACGTTGGCGCGGGCATCTCGCACAGCAGCTTCGCGGTCGATCTGAGCTTGGGTAGCCTCCGTGGAGGCTTGACCAATACCTGCTGCATTGCGCTTGAACAAGGGAAGTGGTAAAGAGATAGACAGCGTGGTGAGGCGCTCTCGGGCACTGATGGAGCCCTCTCGCCCAACATTCAGACCCACTGTGACATCGGGATAGACGCTGGCGTTTTCCAGCTTGAACCTGGCTTTGGCAGCTTTCATGCGCTCAGTCAGGGCGAGTAGCCGCGGTTGTGTTTCCAGGTGGTTCAGCAGCTCGTTCAAGTTGTAAGAGGTGGTGGCCGGGGCAAGATCTCCCTGCGCCTGCGGCAGCGCAGATCCTGCCAACTGAAGGCGAGCAGCCAGTTCGTTGCGCGCTTCAGTCAATTGCTCCTGAGCCAAAGCTAATTGGTTGCGAGCCCGCTCAGCCTCCACCAGCGCGACGTTGGCGTCCAGCTTGGTATCTTCACCGGCACGGCGACGCTTCTGAACCGCCACTGAGGCGTCGTCAAATAGCTTTAATGCTTGGGTTTCGAGCTCTATGCGTTGCTGCAACGCCAGCACCCGGTAGAAGCGGATGGACACCTCGCTGCGAACCTGCCGCTGAGTATCGGCAATTTCATAGCGCAGCGCATCCAGGGCGGCACCCGTGGCTTCCCGCCTAAACCGCCCCTGGCCGCCTGTTTCAAAAGCCTGCGAGAGGCCCGCTCCCCATTCGTTGCGCCGCTCATCAGTGCTTCCAGATTGTGGCACTTGACGCCGCGTCTGCTCCACGGAGAGTTGAGGATTGTTGAAAAGCAGCGCGTTGGCGTCAGTTCGGGCGCCTTCAGCAGCATCGAGTTGCGCCTGTTTCGCGCGCAGAGTTGGGTTGACCAAAGCGGCATGCGTCAAGGCTTCCTGCAGTGTCAGGGGCGCTAAAGCGGGTGCGCTGACTTCCTCAGTGGGGGTGACTTGCGCAAAACCGGGTGCGGATATCAGGAACAGCGCACAGGCAATGGCCGACGTCATCAATTGCATCGAATTCTCCTAGTTACGAAAAAACTAAAGGGGGAGAATCCGGCGAGATGTCAGCTGATTGCTATGAAGCTATAAAAAAGGGACAGTTCTCGCCGGATCAGATGGCGAGAGACCAATTGGGACGATCGATCACATCCGGAACCCGGAAGCGATTGAGCCCGGGAGTCGGAAGAATGTAAGCGGACTCAGTCCTTAGTGAAACACTAGCGTTAGTGCATATGAGCGGCTGGGCGCATGCAAGATGGCAATAACCGCAGTCAGTGTCGTCGCCACTGGCAAGCGGTTCGGCCGAGTCCGAAACAGCTGTTTGATGCACATGAGAGTGATGACCGAAGTGACTCACACTGTCGACTGTTTCATGAGAGCAATAGCGTGCCGCAGCGCCCCAAGTGAACTGTAGTGGCAATGCCAACAGGAAGAGAATAAGCAGTAAACGACGCACGTCGAAATTCTATCAGGCCCTAAATAGCCACAAATTCCGGGCAATTTTCGATCTCCCGCGATTTGGTCGTATTCCTACGTCCAAATCTCTGAGACCAAGCCTTTTCAGTGCGCCGGCTACAGTCGCGATTTGAATATTTTCGGTTGCCATGGCGGTCCTTATTTGTGCGACGCATCTACTTGTTGCTGCTATTCGCGATGACCTTGTTTCCGCTTGCATCGTTTGGCAAGCAAGGTGACCTGACAACTTGTCGAGCTGTGATGATGCAACTAGAGGTTGACAATCCAATAACATGCGAACGGCCTACCAAGACGACGCGCCGATAGCTGCTGGCGGTGCGCCTGAAGGAATCCGAACCAGGCGTCCTGGAGACTCGCTTCGAGGTCGTGCGGGGCCTCGCATCAGACGTCGTCCGTGGCGGAAGGTTTCGCGCTGCCAGGATCCAGAAACGAAGCGGCCACAAGTGCGATGGCACCTCCTGTAATCGCTATGTCGGCGACGTTGAACGCCGGCCAGTGCATGCCGCGTAGATGAAAGTCAAGGTAGTCGATCACCTGCCCGCGCGCGACCCGGTCGAAGGCATTGCCCAGAGCGCCGCCCAGGATCAGGCTGTAGGAAAGGGCTTCAAGGCGGCGCGCCGGTTTGGCCAGCATCCATGCCAGCCATGCCGACGCGCCTGCAGCGATGGCCAGGAAGAACCAGCGTTGCCATCCTCCGGCGCCGGCCAAGAAGCCGAAAGCCGCGCCCGGATTCAGGACATGGACTAAATTGAAAAACGGCGTCACCTCACGAGACCAACCCAGCGGCGTAGACAGGTCGATGAAGCTCTTGGCGGCCTGGTCGGCAGCAAACACAACGATTGCGAGGGAATACCAATGGGATCTCTGATTTGGATAATCCATCATTTATTTTCAGGTTCAAAGACTTTGGTACTCGGTGCTTCCGCCACTTTCTTGTCAGAAAGGTGCGTCTGCTCGGTCGTGGCCAAGGCGAGGATGTTTACCACGAGTGTGGAGAACATCCTAGGAGCCAATACATCAGGACTCATGCGAACCCTTGCCCGTTAGGGTGGTCAGCAGGCCGAGGCCGGGGCGCCACGCAGGCCAGGAACGCGATGCAGCGCACGGCCTCTGCAACTCCTTGGGCGGCCAGGGTCAGGAATCCGAGGGGAATCATGCCCTGCATGATCCAGCCGGGGAACTGACTCAGGCTCTCGCGGCTCGCCCGGGTTTCGCCAGTTGCCCAGGACGTCACGAATTGCGGCCATGTCACCCAGAGCGACGCCAAGCACAATGGCAACAGCACCAGCCCTATGCCGACCAGGTCCAGCCAGGCCATGCCGCGCGGGCCGAGGTAGCCCGAGAACACATCAATGCGCACATGCTCGTCTCGTTTAAAGGTGTACGCGGCCATCAGCAACACCGCCGCGGCAAAGAAGTGCGGTTGTACGTCGTACAACGAGGACGACGCGATGCCGAAAGCCTTACGGCTGATCGCATTGCGAGCAGTCCCCAACGCACCCACATGGCGAGCTGCCGGTTGACCCGGTCAACTTGGTCGGCGGCGCGCAGCGCGAAGACAAAACCCGGGCTCATCTCTCTAGCCCTGCGACAGGAAGCCTGGCTGCAACGCGCCGCGCCAACGGCCCGGCGGCAATGACGTTTATCCAGCCCAGGGCGAAGCCCGCCAGCACATCCGCCGGGAAATGCGCGCCCAGCGCGATACGTGACCATCCTACGGATACTGTGAACGTGAGTAAGGCAGCCTTCGCTGGCCTCCCAAGTAGTGGCCATATGGCTGCGGCCAACACAGCCACATAGGTGGCATGTCCGCTGGGCAGCGAATAACGGCTGTCCGGAGTTCCCACGACGCGAAACACCAAATCTCCCAGAGCATGCCAGGGCCGTGGGAACGCGAAGGTCATCTTTATCGCGGCCACGGATGACAAGGCCAGCGCTAGGCCGAGGACGAATCTGCTGAGTGCCGTACTGACGCGAGCCGCTCGGTCGGCTGACATACCACGGGACCATAGCAGCAGCATTGCGGCAACGACTGGTGCACTCCAGTAGCTTCCCAGCCACGTTAATGATTCCGGTAGCCAAAGCAAACCGTCGGGGACGGCGCGATTGACGGATAGAAATATGTCAACGTTGGCGCCGTCCCAATCGTATAACCAGAACCTGAACCAATCCCCCAAGGATGTCAGCGCCTGCATATAGCTCAGTCAGTCGGCCTTGGCCTTGAGCAGCCGCAGGCCATTGAAGACCACCAGTAAGCTGGCCCCCATGTCGGCGAACACCGCCATCCACATCGTGGCGGTCCCGAAGACGGCCAGCACGAGAAAAACACTCTTGATGCCCAGGGCCAAAGTGATGTTCTGCCAGAGCACGGCGTGGGTACGTTTAGACAGTCTTACTGTCTCGGCAACTCGCTGCAGATCGTCGTTCATGATCACCACGTCGGCGGCCTCCATGGCCGTGTCGGTGCCCGCTGCGCCCATGGCAAAGCCGATATCTGCCTGCGCCAGCGCCGGTGCGTCATTGATGCCGTCACCGGTCATTCCGGTTGCGCCATAGCGATGCTGCATTTCCTTGATGGCGTCGAGCTTCGACTCCGGCAGCATGTCGCCGTGCGCTTCATCGATACCCGCTTGAGCCGCAATGGCCTTGGCGGTGGCCGTGTTGTCTCCGGTAAGCATCACTGAAGTGACCCCCAGAGCCTGAAGATCAGCGATGGCCTGCTTTGACGTTTCGCGGATCGTATCCGCGACCGCAAAGAAGGCGAGGACGCGACTTTCGTCAGCCAGGAGGGTCACAGTCCGACCCTGCCGCTCATGCTTGGCCAGCTCCGCCTCAAGATCGGTGCCACACAGGCCGCGCTCATGGATGAGCCGGTGATTGCCCAGGATCAAACGCTGGCCGTTGGCGCCGCCCTCCACGCCACGTCCTGGCAGGGCCTTGAAGTCTTGCATGGCCGTACCTTCAATTCCCAAGCCGCCCACAATGGCCTTCGACACGGGATGGTCTGAGCGGGACGCCAGGCCCGCCGCCAATTGCTTAGTGGCTGTCTCATCAGCATTGCCCCAAACACGCCAGTCCACCAGCTTGGGCTTGCCTTCGGTGATGGTTCCCGTTTTGTCCAAAGCGACTGCCTTCAGGAGGCGGGCGTCCTCAAGATAGGTGCCGCCTTTGATCAGGATGCCTCGGCGAGCAGCGGCGGACAAGCCGCTTACCACCGTGACCGGCGTCGAAATGACCAGGGCGCACGGGCAGGCAATCACGAGTAGCACCAAAGCCTTGTACAGGGCATCCATCCACGTCAGGCCCATCAGAAATGGCGTGAGAACAGCCACCGCGATGGCGATGGCAAATACGGCCGGGGTGTAGATGGCTGCAAAGCGGTCCACGAAGCGCTGAGTCGGCGCACGAGTCCCCTGGGCCTGTTCCACGGCATGGATGATGCGAGCGAGCGTTGTGTTGCCCGCCGCAGCCGTAACACGGATCTCGAGCTCGCCCGTTTCATTGATGGTGGCGGCAAACACTGGATCGCCGGGCGCCTTGTCAACAGGAATGCTTTCGCCGGTAATTGGGGCTTGATTGATTGCTCCGTTACCCTTGGTGACGATGCCGTCGAGTGGCACGCGCTCCCCGGGCTTGATGCGCACTGTTGCATCCAATGGCACAGATGCCACTGGCGTCAGAATCCAGGAGCCGTCTGGTGCGAGCATTAACGCTACTTCCGGGGCTATATCCAGCAGGCCTTTGATAGCGTTTCGCGCGCGGTCTACGGCCTTAGCCTCGATCAGTTCCGCAATCGCATACAAGGCCATCACCATGGCGGCTTCTGGCCATTGACCGATCAAAAATGCACCCGTGACGGCAACCGCCATCAAGGCATTGATGTTGAGCTTGCCCCGAATCAAGGCTGCCATGCCTTTTTTGTATGTATCGAGTCCTGCCAACCAGATCGCCAGCGCGGCCACCACCATGCCGGCAAGCTTCCAGACGGTTTCTTCCGGGGCGAAGAATGAAAGGGCTTCGGCTCCGGTGGCCAGCAGCAGTGCTGCGACCAAGCGTGAAATGCCGCCACTGAAGCCATGATCGGTGTCATTCACCCCGTGGTCGTGACCGAGCCCCTCATGACCATCTTCCAAAGTATCAACTCCAGTTGGAACCGGCTTTGGATCGAACCCTGCTTTACGAATGGCAGCCAGGGCAATTGGATAGGCTTCCTCCGTCGCATCAATCCGGAGTGTCCGGGCGCCCAGTTGGAAACCCAAAGTGCGAATACCTGAAATCGACTCCAGGGCTCGGCGGATTTCGGATTCCTCGGCGCTGCAATCCATGGTCGCGATCCGGAAAATCTGCCCTCCCACGCCCGGAGGTGCTGCGGCGGCCTTTGAAGTCAGTACGGGTGTACAACAGGCCGTCGATCCGCAGGTCTTATCCTCGGACAAAAGTATATTTTGAGTTTTCATGGCTTAATTGGAAACCTTGTAGCGACCTTAAAGTCAAGCTGACCGGAATGTTCCCCTCCGAGCGGGTAGGTCTTATGTCTAGCTATAACTGGTTAAAGTTTGGAAGGAGTAAGTATGAAAATCGGAGAACTCGCCAAGACTGCCCAAACTCAGAGCGAAACCATTCGCTACTATGAGCGTGAGGGCCTCCTGCCCAAGGCTGAACGTAATACTGCGAATTACCGCGTTTACAGTGAGTGTCACATTCAGCGGTTGGCCTTCATTCGCCATTGCCGGTCTCTGGACATGACCTTGGGTGAAATTCGCACCTTGCTGCATTTCAAGGACGCTCCGGAAGAAAACTGCGCCGAGGTCAACGATCTTCTTGACGAGCATATCGGGCATGTGGCCACCCGTATCCGGGAACTCAAGGCACTGGAAAAGGAGTTGAAGTCGCTACGTGAACAGTGTGTCAGCGGCCAGGCTGCCGGCTGCGGAATTCTCATTGGGTTGCAAAGGGCGGCCCAAACAACAGGTCGCGTCTCTTCAAAAGGAGGTCATCGGGGTCACGTCCACGGCACACATCAGCAAATCGGCACCCGTTGAGCCACAGGAAATATTCGAAAAGTGGGCTGCTGAAGTGGGGGTTGGATTTTCCTGTCCAGGCATGGCTTTCCTAGTGGGAGTTCAGTTTATCCCGCGCTGGTACTTGGCGGACTCGCCCTTAAAATCCTGGCCAGTTCGGGCGGAACTGCTGCTGTAGAGGGGTTATGCGCGGGTGGCCATGTATACACATTTTCCCGCCGATGAGATGGCTGGTGGGCTGGTGGGTGCCTGTTTCACGATACTCACGATCAATGCAGATAAACATGCGCTGATGAAGAGGTTCCACAAACCAGCGATTGAGAAGCTGATGCAGCGTAGCGCCTTGTTTCCAGCGCTCCCACATCAACGCTTTTTGGCTATCTGAATAGTAAATCCGTGGTCGCGGTTTCATCTGCAACACTCTCTCCGTCTATGGGACAGTTAGTATGTTGCATCAACCGGTTAAATTCGTATCCCAAAGCAGACATCCACTACTTGAGAAAACAGACATTCAACGCCTGCGTTCTCGAGCAGCGAAGATGGTGTGTCAGTTTTACCAAACTGAGTGTCCGATGCCTTCATCGTAATTTGGTGACCGACAGCCCTGTTGCTGATGTGGGAACAGTCAAGACTGGATGCAGCAGCGAGGGTGCGGTGCGTTGTGACATCCATACAGCCAGCAGTATCACAGCAGCGAACATCAGTACGGGTAAAACGGCCAGGCTCCAGGCCATACGGCGGCGGGCCTGATCAGATGCCGCAGCGCTGGCAGAGTTTCTACCTTTGATTGGCGAAGCGAATCCCTGCTGACGCCGCAGATCCAGTTTGGATTCCGCTTTCCCCCAAAGCCTGACAAGAAACAAAACGGCCAGCAAACCCATCATGCTGGCGGGTATCCACAAGATGAGGCCACCAAGTAACTCGTCGACCAGTGGCTCCATCCCCCACCAGCGGCCAAGCCGATCGTAGGCCACATATAAAACCGTGGTTTTCAGGGTAGTCAAAGCACCGACGGGAATATTGGCAAAAATTGAGCTGCCCAGCATGATTAGCCGGCTGCTAAAGGGAATGCCCCAAGGGGAAGGACGCGGATCAAAAACACACCCGAAAAAAAGCATGCCCGACAACAGCATGGTCATGTGCATCAAGTAATGTAGGGGCGCGCTGAGCAAAGCAGCATCGTGATAAGCCGGGAACTGCCAAGCGTACAGGCTACCGATATAAAGCAGCGTGCAGACGACGGGCCGAGCTAAAAAACGGAAGGCGCTGCGAACACCGCCATGAGTCATAACCGGCACCAGGACGCTGCGGCGCAGTACGCCCGGCATACCGGCTATCAGCGGTCCAGCGGGTACCGCCAACATCAGCAGCAGGGGTGCAACGCCACGCAAAAGCAGGTGCTGCAGTTGATGCACATAAAAAACATGCTCGGCCACCAGATCCAGCGGCGTTTGTAACGCCAGAAAAATGGCAGTCAGGCCTGCGTAAAACGCCCAATACTGGCCACGGGTAGTGACGACACCTTTGGCCTGAAGATGCCGTGTACCGCGCACAAAAAACACCAGCGACAGCAACAAGACAATGAGCAGCTCCGGATTTATCGGCCACTGAGTCAGCAAGGATTGGCCCGCCTGTTCGTCACCGTGCGCCTGGGCGCTGCTGATTGCGAGAATAAACCACGGCAAAACCATGACATGGGCGCGAAGTCCTGTCTGGTGTCTGCTAAAACCAGATGACCGTCCAGCATCCATCGCGCCTTCCCCTCCTATCTTCCTCAGTTTGATCATTGAACTGATTTTTCGGTGTTGAGCCATGCTTGGTTTTTTGCCTGGACGACCGGTGAAGCAAATGCCTGATCCAGGGATATGAGGAATTTTTCAGAAGACTCGTAGCCAATGACCCGGTAGCTCAGTTCTTGGCCCGTTTTATCAAAGAAAATAATTCCAGGTGGTCCAAACAATGCGAATCGGCGCAGCAAAGCTTGATCATCCGCGTTGTTTGCTGTCACATCGGCGCGAAGCAATAGCACATCTTGCAAACGTGCCTGAACACGTGAGTCGCTGAAGGTGAACTGATCCATTTCCTTGCAAGAAACACACCATTCGGCCCAAAAGTCCAACATCACACTGCGACCACCCGCGCGCCTCAATTGCTGCTCCAGATCAGTCACACTAGTTACTGGATTGAAAACCATTTCCCGATCTTCGGCCCGGGCGCCACCCCTGAGTCCGGCCAAGGGTTGCAGTATCTCCCGGTGACCCGACAGGGCGCCGACCAACAGAGATATGCCCAGCAACAGGGCGAGCACGCCGACACCCTTGAATAACCGCCGGTATCCGGGCACATCAGTCGCCAATGGATCAAGTGCATGCAAGTACACAGCCGGGATGATCAGCAATATGGCCCACAAAAATTGTTGTACAACCACTGGAACAACCGGCACGATGGTGTAAACCGCTACGGCCAACATGCCTACGCCGAAGACGCGTTTTATGGTGACCATCCATGCCCCGGCCTTGGGCAGCAGGGTTCCGGCTGTGGCGCCAACAAGTAGCAGCGGTACTCCCATGCCTATGGCCATTGCAAATAATGCGGTTCCGCCGAAAACGACATCACGTGTTTGACCTATGTACAACAGGGCCCCCGCCAGCGGCGCTGCAACGCATGGCCCAACGATGATGGCAGACAGCACACCCATGAGAAACGCACCGATGACTTTGCCGCCTTTGATCCCCCGTCCAGCGACAGACAAGCGGTTTTGCAGCACCACTGGCAATTGCAGCTCGTACATACCGAACATGGAGAGGGACAGCATCACAAAGATACTGGCAAAGCCGCCCAATACCCACGGATTTTGCAGATAAGCCGAAATCAAGGTGCCAGCCAGCCCAGCTGCAACACCTGCCAGCGCATACGTAAAAGCCATCGCCAAAACGTAAACCGCAGACAGCGCAAACGCACTGCGTCGCGTCAGTTGCTGACCTTGACCAACAATGATGCCGGACAGTATGGGGATCATGGGTAGCATGCAGGGCGTAAACGCCAGCAACACGCCGAATCCAAAAAAAGCAGCCACCAAGGCCCAACGGTTAGTTCCCGCAAAGAGCTCCCGTACACGGTGTTCATCAGAACCGCTCCCGGCCCCTTTTTCTGTTCGGGTGGCAGGCGGGTCCTTGGCCGCAGAATCTGGCGATGAAATACCAGTCAGTGCAATGGTGAAATCTTTTTCGATGGGCGGATAACAGACGCCCAGTGGTTCATTACAACCCTGGTAGGTAGCACGCAGTTGGACTAGTTTGGCTTGATCGCTCTCGTGCTTCAGGGAGAGTGTTGCCTGAAAAGGCTTGTGATAGACCACCACAGTTCCAAAGGTGGGGTCGGCTTTCGGCTCGCCCTCAGGAAAAGATACACCGCTGATTACAACTGTTGATGGTTCAACAATTTTGAAACTGATCCGATCCCGATAAAGGTAGTACTGGTGGGCGGGCGTCAAGTCTGCGACAAGCGTGGTAGGACCTTGTGCCCGCATTGTCATTTTGAAGGCTAGTTCAGGGGGCAGCAACTCCTGCTCCGAGGGTGAGCTTCCTAGCCATTTTCGGATTGAATTGAGTGGTCCCGATGTAACATTGGATTGTGGTGCCGAGTCCTGCGCGCCAACATCACCTTGAGCATAGGCGGTTGCGGCGACAGCCACAAGCAGAGCGGCAAAAATACGCAGCGTCTGTGACCATGACCACGTCTGCCCGCTGATTTTCGCGGGATATTTTTTGACACGCAATAACGTACTAAGTTTGTCGTACATACCTCAAGCATTCACCCGGTAGTTGCGCATCATGCCGGCGTCTTCGTGCTCCAGCATGTGGCAGTGGTAGAGAAAAAGCCCGGTGTAATCGGAAAACCCCAGCAATAGGCGGACCCGTTCACCGGGCATGACCAGCACAGTGTCTTTCCAGCCCTGGTCGACCAGTCCGTCTTTCACCGAGTCGTATTCCCCGGCATGCTGACCGGACACCGAGCGCTGGACGACCCGGAATTGCAAGCCGTGTACATGGATGGAATGCGCCATCACCATGCCCATCATGGCGCTGCGCCCCTCGTTGCGAAACTCCCAGAGCTCGTGGCTGCCCAGCTTGACGGTCTCCAGTGCACTGGCACCCAACATGTCAAAGCTCTCGCCGTTGATGCCCCAGGTCATCCTGCCCATGGTCAGCTCGAATACCTTGGGTTGGTCCGAATTGACAGCGATGCTGGTTTTCGGCGCAGGCAACACTGACAAGTGTTTCGGTAGGCTCGCATGGATTCTGGTACCGCCCTGTACCTGAAAGCGGTGCAACACAAAGGCTGCGCCATCCGGCAGGGCGCCGCCGCCAGACATCATTCCGCTGGCCATGCCGCCGTCAAAAGCCAGGCTTTGCAGCGCCAGCTCGGTGCCCACCTTCCACTGGCCAAAGTCCACCCACAGATCAATACGTTCAGCGGGCGCCAGTAGGATGTAGTCGCGTTGAAGCGGCTCGGCCAGCAAGCCGCCATCGGTGCCTATTACGGTGAGTGGCGAGCCATCGCTCCAGGCCAATTTGTAGCGGCGGGTATTGGAGGCATTAAGCAAGCGCAGGCGGTAGGCACGGCGCGCTACGTCCAGGCTGGCCTGGGGTTTGCCGTTGACCAGAATTTCATCACCAAACACACCCATCATTCGGGCCATCATGCTGCCCATGCCGCCGCCCATCATGCCGCGGTTTTGCGCCGGAGAACCGGCGCTGGGTGCGCCCAGATAAACAAACTGGTTGTTGTCATCAAAACTGCGGTCCTGCAACACCAGTGGCAGGTCTTGTGCACCGCGGGGTAACTCCAGCGCGGCTTCCTCGTCGTCGCTGATCAGGAACAGCCCCGCGAGCCCGGCGTAAACCTGTTTGCCAGTGCGGCCATGCGGATGCGGGTGAAACCAATAGCTGCCGGCGCGGTTGTCCACGGTGAATTGGTAGTGATAACGTTCACCGGGCGCAATCGCGAAACGCGGATGGCCGTCCATGGCCTCGGGCACATGCAGGCCGTGCCAGTGGATGATGGTGGACTCGGGCAGGCCGTTGATCAGATCAATACGCAGGCGTTGACCGCGCCGGACCCGGATCACCGGAATACGGAGTTGACCGACCGAATTGTCGAGTGCGGAGGCCTCGCCGCGCAGCAACTTGCCCTGGTAACGCCAGACCCGGGTTTTGGCACCCGGTCGAATCGCGACCTCGTCTGCCAGCGCATGCAGTTCTATGTGTACATCAACATCGCCATCGGTGCCGGCCATTGCCGTCAAGGGAGGCAGTCCAATAGCGGCAACCGCTGCAGCACTGGCGGATCCGAATAACAGGTGACGACGCTGTGGGTTCATGGTTTGGAGCTCCTGAAGTACGGCATGGCTGGCATTGCCCTGCCTGGAATTACATGCGGCTCATCATGGTGCCGCTCATCACGCTGCTGTGCATCAGGCCCATGCCAATGGCACACAGCACGGCGACAACGCCGATGACTGCGAATACGATGACGACGACTTTGAGGGGGGTAATTGTTGTTGAGTTACTCAAGGGTTTCTCCATTTTTGGCGATTTGTTTCCAGTTCTGGCCCTGGTCTTTGCTCAGAAATACGTTGCGCTTGAAAGTGGCAATCACGAGTTCTCTGGTTGACACCGGGTTTTGCGCGATATAGGCCACCGCGTCTTCGGTCAAAGGTGGAATGGTCAAAGCCTGCGCCTTCGCGCCCATCGTCAACGCGATTCGGGCCAAACCGGCCTTGCTATCGTAGGTGCCGACCCACAGGCTTTTACCATCCAGATCAAAGGTCGCTGCCAGCGCCCGAGTGCCACCGGCCAGCAACTTGAAGTTATTACCGGAATCGCGTGACAGGAATATCCCATCGGCAGTTCCAACTGCCACGATGTCTGCGTCAGTGGGGTGAACCGCCATGCTGGCGATATCACCTTTTATGCCACCGGCGGAGGCCGCGCTCCATTGCAGGCCGTCGTTTCGGGTGGAATAGATTCCGGCCGTAGGCATGCGCGAGTTGGGCCTGTGGTTAATCACATAAACTGCGTTGGTGCCATAACTGGTGGCCAGCGTATGAAAGTCGGACTCACCGTCAAGGCCCAACTTCTGCCAGGTTTTTCCACCGTCACGACTTTTGATCACGCCAAAAGGATTGGTCATGTTGGAGCCTGGCGCCGGATGGCCGCTGCTGTACATGGAGCTGCGGGTTGCCGAGAAACCCATGAAATCATGCGCCGGTCCGGGCGCCATGGACCAATGGCCCCCTTCGAAAATCGCCATGCCGTGATGGCTGGGAATCATGATTTGTTTACCGCTGCTGTTATAGGACAGGCCGTGGACATGTGTCAGCTCGACGCTTTCCCGGGCCTGCAGCGGCAAGCTGACGGCGCTGGCCAGAACCGCAGTGACCAGGAGGCTGTGTAACGGGGTTTTGTTTGGACGCATAGGACTCCTTGTTGTTTACTAAAAAGTAAAAATTGTTGATGGAAGAAAGGCTTATTCCCGTAGCAGGACAGCAACGTCGTGGGTGATGTCCTCAACTGACTTGTCGTTGCTGATGTACAGGCGCAAACGCCCTCGAGTGTCGAACGCGTAGATACCGCTGCTGTGATCGACGATGTAGTCGTCATGCACATGGTCATGGCCGTCTTTTACTGCTGGCTCGGCGGCATAAAAGGTTTTGAACTCTTTGGCCAGTGCTGATGTGGTGGCCTGGTCGGCATACAAACCGAGAAAACTGGGGTGGAAGGCGCTCAGGTATTTCTCCAAAACCTGCGCCGTGTCGCGCTTGGGGTCTACGGTGACAAATAGTCCCTGCACACGCTGGCTATCCGGTCCCAGCTTGTCCAGTACCCTGGCCATATTGGCCATGGCGATAGGACAGGCATCCGGACAGTGGGTGTAACCAAAAAACAGCAAGACTGCTTTTCCCCTGAAGTCGGCCAGGGTTCTGACTTGCTGATGGTGGTCAACCAGGCTAAAGTCCCGACCCCAGTCGGCGCCCGAGATGTCGGTGGACTTGAATGCCAAGGCGGCATTGTCTGTGGCCTTGCTGCAGCTGGCCAGCAGCAGAGCAAAAGTCATGGCAAGAAATATTCGGTGCGTCATGGGCTAAGGCAATAACTTGCCGTATCAAGTGTTGGTATTGGTCATAAGGCCGCGCATAAACTGCTTCATTTGCGGAGAGTCCCAGGTGGTCGGACCAAGTTTTCGGGCTATCTCGCGCCCTTGCCGGTCTATCACCAATGTCAGGGGAACGCCTCCCACGGCCAGAGTTGACGAGGCATCTCCGGCACTGTCCAGATAAGGCTTCAGGTGATTCAGGTTGGAGGCTGCCATGTAGTCCATCACCACCGGCAACCCACCTCGGTCGATAGACAAAGCGACAACTTCAAATTCCGTCCCCCCTAGCTCGGCCTGAAGCCGGTCCAGGGTTGGCATTTCTTCGCGACAGGGTGGACACCAGGTTGCCCATACATTAAGCACAACGACCTTGCCGTGGAAATCTTTCAGGCTGGCGCCTATACCGTTACTGCCCGAAAAGCGCAGATTTTCAAGCCGCCGTGGGCTTGAATGAATACTGATGTCAAGACCGGCCGCTGTCTCATCTCGCTGGCGACGCAGCAACGGAATGCTCACCAGCAGCCCACCGGCTGCAGCGACGACAAGCAAGGCACGCCGACCACTTGCTACCGGCGACTTCGCTGGCAACACCGGTAGGACGTCCATGACTCCGGTATCCGTACGATCAGTGCCCTGGTCAGTCATAAAAACAACCCGTATATGAAGACTGAGATTTCCTCAGGACTCGAAAACAATAACGAGGCGTGGCTACCCTGCATGTCATTGCCAAAGATGACGGCATCCCGAAGCGCACCGCACTGTATATGGCCGGCACCCGACAAAGTCGCATCAAACGAGAGGTTTGCGGCGAATACCAGGAAAGCAGTTCGGCCTGAGCGTGAAAAATTCTGCTGGACAGCACGAT
Organism: Gammaproteobacteria bacterium; assembly: GCA_018815325.1. Classification (GTDB taxonomy): domain Bacteria; phylum Pseudomonadota; class Gammaproteobacteria; order Burkholderiales; family Burkholderiaceae_C; genus JAHIYE01. Next base: position 223,402 of record JAHIYE010000013.1, read on the forward strand.
TTAACTGAAGTTCCGATCAATCAACTTCGCCGGGATCGGTGTTGCCTGCTTCTCAGGAGCGGCCATGCTTTTATCTGAAGCATCGCCCGCATCGTTGGTTTTTGTATTCATGGAATTCATGCTTTTCATCATGAAAAACATGGAGAGCGGGCAAATTAGCAGCAGTAATATTGGCGCACTGGCCACCAAGAAATCTTGTGCCGCGGGCAGGGTGAAGTAGGCACCTGTGGCGACAAGTCCCAAGCCGCCGGCTGTTTTGAGCATGGTTTTGGTATTGCAGTTCATGACTTGATTCGTTTGTATTAAGAGCTGGTGTGACCGTTGGCGCCATTGCCAGCGGAGTCAACCGACAAAGTGCGGGCAACAGCGAATAGGAATGATGGGGAAATACCGGCTTGTTCCCCCATGTTGCGGGGACCTTCGCTAGGTTGCCGATGCACCCTGTGAGGGCACTGCTCGGCACTGGTGGCGGGTCAAGTCCGCAAGCAGCAATGCAAGATGGCGTGAGGCGGATCGACGACGAGCGGCGTACTTCGCAACCCGACTGCGACAGACACGCGCACCGGGTAGGGATGCAACGCAGCGTAGGTGTAAAAACCCGTCATCAGTGCGGCTGGCATGGCCGGTGCCGGCTTGGAGTCAGCGTGTTGTTGCCCATATTGGCAATGCGAACTGCATAAATTTACCTGCTGGGCATTCATCTCGTCAGTACAGTTACGTGAGACTTCAGCAGTTGTCTCCGACATCCCGGGGCAGTTCCCCGCCACGACAGACAAGGTCGAACCTGTCTGACTCATGCTTGGCGCCGCCGTACCTAGCAGCCCGGCGCAGGCATATGCGGCGACAGCCAGTTGGGTATAGGCAAAAACACCAATCAGCACGCGGCAGATCAGTCGTTTCAGGGTAGTACTTGTTTTCACAGATTAATGTGTGTCCCCAATCAGAGGAAAGTTCCCATCTAGGGCGTAAATGACCGATCAAACAGGGTAATCACCGCTTCAGCCTTATATTCGGCCGGGTAACTCACTATCTACATAACTATCTATCCAGTTCAACTTCTGGACTGCTTCCGGTCTATTAGACAAATCCCAACCTCAAGCCGTGGTGCTTTCAAGCGCCTCAGGACTGATGCCGCTCAGTTGACCCGCGCGAATGGCCGGTCTCGGGAAACAGTCGTAATGTCCGCTCCTGGCCAATTCTGTTGAAAAACTCGACTTGAAACTCGGTCGTGATGGCGCTTGAGGCGCTTGAACTGCATTTTTCATCCAGTGCTTGTCTTTTTGACCCGGGATGGCAGACCCCTTCATCCTTTCACGCCGGTATCAATCCTGCTGTTCCGTTTCTTGGTATCAACCGCTTGGCCATTTGTCGCAGGTTTTCCGCTGTTGCCGCCAGCAAGAACTCATCTTGAGCACCCGAGAGGCCGCGTAGCCGCAGCCGGTCCAGCTTCAGGATGCGTTTGAGGTGCGCATGTTGCCGCCAGCCGAAAACTAGCCATCTAAACGGATAAGTGCCAATCCAAAACTGGCCAGGGTGTTCCACTGACCTGCTGAATATTTCAGCAGGTACTTAAAAGGTGATCACCATGGAAATGATAGGCAAGGTCAGGCGCATGAAACTGCGCGACAAACTCTCCCACAGCGCAATTGCGAAGGCCACGGGACTGTCTCGTACGACGGTCAAGAAGTGGCTCAACGCTCCCGGCGACAAAGCACCCAAGTACGTCAGAGAAAGTGTTGACGGCAAACTAACCGCCTTTGAAGAAACACTGGATCAATCCCTCAAGGCTGACTCTCATCGGCCCAAGCATGGCAGGCGCACGGGGCGCGCCTTGTTCAAGCAGATCCAGTCCCAGGGCTACCGGGGTGGCTACAGCATGGTGACCAACTTCATTCGCGCATGGCGCGAGAAGACGGGCAAATTGCCCAGCAAAGCCTTCGTGCCACTGAGTTTTGAGTTGGGTGAGGCGTTCCAATTTGACTGGAGCGATGAAGGCTTGGTGGTGGGCGGCATCTTCTACAAGGTGCAGGTCTCACATTTGAAGTTGTGCGCCAGTCGGGCGTTCTGGTTGGTGGCATACCCCAGCCAGGGCCATGAAATGCTGTTTGATGCCCATACCCGGTCCTTCCAGGCGTTGGGTGGGGTCACGCGCCGGGGCATCTACGACAACATGAAGACGGCGGTGGACAAGGTCAAGAAGGGCAAGGGCCGCATCGTCAACGCCCGTTTTGCGGCGATGTGCAGTCACTACCTGTTTGACCCGGACTTCTGCAACGTCGCGTCAGGCTGGGAGAAAGGCGTCGTGGAAAAAAATGTGCAGGACAGTCGTCGCCGGATCTGGATTGAAGCGGGCACCCGCCGTTTTAGCTCCTTCATTGAACTCAATACCTGGCTGGGTGAACGTTGCCGCTCCTTGTGGGCTGACACAGCGCACCCGGTCCACAAGCAATTCACCGTGGCCGAAATGCTGGAGTTGGAACGGCCGCATTTAATGAACATGCCAGCGCCCTTTGATGGCTACGTCGAGAAGTCTGCCAGGGTCAGTAGCACCTGCCTGGTGGCGGTGGCGCGTAACCGCTATTCCGTGCCTTGCGAATGGGCGGGGCACATGGTGAGCACACGGCTATACCCAAACAGTATTGCGGTTGCTGCCGACGACACCATCGTGGCCAGTCACCCCAGGATGACCGGCTCCGGTCAAACCAACTACGACTGGCAGCACTACATTGATCTGGTGCAAAGAAAGCCGGGGGCCTTGCGAAACGGAGCGCCGTTCCTGGACATGCCACAGCCGCTACTGCGTCTGCGCCAGTCCCTGCTACGCCACCCAGGAGGGGACCGGGTCATGGCCGATGTGTTGGCCATGGTTCCACAAGCCGGGCTGGAGGCGGTACTGGTAGCGGTGTCGTTGTTGCTCGAAGGTGCAGCACCGAGTGGCAGCGTCAGCGCCGAGCATGTCCGCAATGTGCTGGCACGCCTGAACACACCTGCCACGCCAGAGCGGGCGCAAACGGCGTTGCAGCTGACCCATGCCCCAAGAGCCGATACCGCACGCTATGACCGACTGCGTCCCACCCACCAAGATGGTCTGGAGGTGAGTCATGCGCAGTAATCATCCGATTGAAACAGGACGTGATGTCCAGCTTGAACTCAAGGCGTTGCGATTGCACGGCATGGCCAGCGCCTGGGGTGACTTGATGGAGCAAGGTGGTGGTGCCAGCATCGAGCCCTCGCGTTGGCTGATTGAGCATTTGTTACAGGCTGAAGATGTGGACCGACATATGCGCTCGATTGCCCACCAGATGAAGGCAGCGCGGTTCCCTGTGCACCGAGACTTGGCGGGGTTTGACTTCGACGTGTCGTGCGTCGACAAGACGCTTATCCAAAAATTGGCGGATCTGTCGTTCACGCAGGATGCCCAGAATGCGGTGCTGATTGGCGGGCCTGGTACCGGTAAGACGCACTTGGCAACCGCATTGGGTATCTCGGGTCTGACGCGACACCACAAGCGGGTTCGGTTTTACTCTACGGTGGATCTGGTCAATGCACTGGAGCAAGAGAAGGCCAGTGGCAAGGCGGGTCGAATTGCCATGACCTTGATGCGTCTGGATCTGGTCATTCTGGATGAGCTGGGGTACTTGCCATTCAGCCAGGCCGGAGGAGCCTTACTGTTTCACCTGCTGTCCAAGCTGTATGAGCACACCAGCGTATTGATCACTACCAACCTGACGTTCGCGGAATGGTCCAGTGTGTTCGGGGATGCCAAGATGACGACGGCATTGCTGGACCGACTCACGCACCATTGCCACATTGTTGAGACCGGCAACGACTCTTATCGATTCCGGCACAGCTCCAAAGAGGCTAAGGGGAAGATCAAGTCAAGGGAGCAATCCAGAAAGGCCACTGCACGTGGAGAGGCTTCGCTCACTGAAGAAACTGATCCGTTCTGATCGTCGTTAAGACCAAGGCAAGCAGCTTCGGGCTACGCCCTACGCAGCTTGCCTTTGATGATCACTCCCTCCACAAAACCAATTGAAAAAGGAATCAGCAAAACCAGCTAACCGCTATAGTTATCCACAGTTGGCATTCAAACTGCCAGCGTTAGCCCCTGGTCAGACTTCAATTGGCACAGGTGGCCAGTATTCGATTGGCGCTGACAAACGCCCTTTTAATCCGCCAAATCTGAGAGCTCGCATCCCGTTTTTTGCTTGTGAAGCATAAATCGCAATCATTTCTTTTCAAATGGCAGAAAAATGAGCCATTGCAACAAAGAAACTTAGAAGCCACCCGCTAAATTTACAGCTGTGAATGTCCCTGGCTTTGTCAGAAAGGTCGCAGAAATGGAAATCCCACAAATTTTGAGATTAAAAGAAGTTCTTGCTGCACGCGGCATTAGCAGATCCAGCCATTACGTTGATATAAAAAAACAAGTTTGGACTCCGCCGGTGCGGCTCGGTCTCCGCGCTGTCGGTTGGCCTTTGTACGAGGTTCGCGCACTAATACAAGCACGAGTCTCTGGAAAATCTGATATCGAGATTCAGGCCTGCGTGCAAAACCTTTTGAATCAACGATACAACGACTAGCCTAATCTTTTAAGAAGCCTCCAGGTTTCACACAACACATCGCCAAGCTGCTGCCGTCGATAACAAGCTGGCGATGTACGCTGAGAATCGTTTAGCCCCAAGACACCAAGAATTCCAAACATCAGTACAGGCTTAGAGAGCACTGGTTCAGGTCAGGTAGATTAGACTTTGGTTGTCGAATTTTCTTAGTCATTAAACAGAACATGTTTTTCTCTTGAAATATGTGTGAGCATTTCTTTATACTGTCCGAGTAGTACTGATCACACATCAAGACATCATGTTTAACGATCCCTTCATTTCAACTGTCAATGCCATTCTCTTAGTTGGCATCATCCTAGCGATGCTGGCAGTGAGATGGCTGAAGAAGGACAACTACAGACTTCATAACAAGAACCTAGCCGCACGGCGAAGGCTCCATCGAAACAACGAGCGCTAGCGACAATGCATTCGACTTTGAGTTGCTGATAACAGTACCAACTCAAGCCAGAGTCAAGCGCAGCCAAAGCTCAACAGTAGAGTTCAAACAGCTGCGCCCTGTCCCTACCCTTCTTCCGGTGCCATCAAAGGACCATGCAAGGGCCATCTAATCGACCACATAAAGCCGTTGCAAGTAGCGGCGTTGATAGTAGCCTCTACTATGCAGTGGCAGACATTGCCAGATGCGAAGGAAAAGGACAAGTGGGAGCGTTAGGTGTGCACCCAATGACCATCGCCAAATGGCCTTTAGGACATTTTTAGGACACTGACAATAAAAAAGGACTTACGATTTCTCGTAAGTCCTTGATTTATAACCAATATTTTGGTGGGCAGTGCAAGTTTCGAACTTGCGACCCCTGCAGTGTGAATGCAGTGCTCTACCCCTGAGCTAACCGCCCTGAATTCTTTGCTTTTTCAGCAATTCCTGTTCAGGAAAGCCTCAGATTATGCCATAAGTTCAGGCCGCTTTTCGCCACACCGTGTTGCCACCACTGCTCTTGTCGAGTTGCTTGAGCAATTCTTCGTGTGCCGCAATTTCCTTCTCGTTGGCGGCCAGCACCGGCAGGGCAAAGCCGCTGAGATCGACCTGGACGATGTCACCTGCCGTGTTCTCCGTCGTACTCGCCTCGATCAGCAGCGCGTCCTGGCCCCGCGTGAGGTTGATATAGACATCCGCCAGCAACTCGGCATCGAGCAAGGCTCCGTGCAGCGTGCGGCCGGAATTGTCCACGCCGAGACGGTCGCACAAGGCATCCAGCGAGTTGCGCTTGCCCGGATACATCTCCTTGGCCATGACCAGGGTGTCAGTGATGCTGGCGACAAACTGCCTGAAGCCCCCCTTGCCCACGAGCTCAAGCTCCTTGTTCAGAAACCCCACATCGAACTGCGCGTTGTGGATGATGATTTCCGCACCCTGCAGATAGTCGATCAATTCGTCGGCCACCGCCCCGAACTTGGGTTTGTCACGGAGAAACTCGTTGCTGATACCGTGGACCTTGAGCGCATCTTCATGGCTGTCGCGGCCCGGGTTCAGGTAGAAATGCTTGTTGTTGCCGGTGAGCTTGCGGCTGACCAACTCCACACAACCGATTTCGATGATGCGGTCACCGTTTTCAGCGGAGAGGCCGGTGGTTTCAGTATCTAGAAAAATCTGACGCATGAGCAGATTATCCCGCCTCAGTGGTTTTCTTTGGCGTGGTTGATCGAATACTTGGGAATTTCCACGACAACATCTGCTTGCGCCAGGATGGCCTGGCAACTCAGACGCGACTGCGGCGCCAGCCCCCAGGCGCGGTCCAGCAAGTCCTCCTCGCTCTCGTCGAGTTCATTGAGAGAATCAAAGCCCTCGCGCACAATCACATGACAAGTGGTGCAGGCACAGCTCATGTCACAGGCGTGCTCGATGTTGATGTGGTTGTCCAGCATGGCCTCGCAGATGGAGGTGCCTGCCGGCGCGGTGATGTCAGCGCCTTGCGGGCAGTATTCTGGATGGGGAAGGATTTTGATATGGGGCATGGGTAATTCTGTTCGGAAGGGGCCGTCAAGGCAACAATGCCGCAGCCTGGACGGGCGAGTTATATGGTTTCAATTTTCTTCCCTGCCAGCGCCTTCTGGATGCCACGGTTCATGCGCATCGCCGCAAATGCCTCGGTGCACTTTGCCAGTTTCTCCGTGGCCGCCTCGACCTGGGCAGCCTCCTCCAGCGATCGCGCAGACTCCACGGCCGCCATCTGGCTGTCGATTTCGACACGCTCTTCGTCGGACAACAGATCACTGTCGGCCGCCAGTGCACTGCGCGTAGCCAGCAACATGCGGTCCGCATCAACCCGTGCCTCGGCCAGTGCGCGCGCGCGCATGTCCTGCTCGGCGGTGGAGAAGCTGTCCTGCAGCATTTTGGCAATCTGCTCATCACCCAGGCCGTACGACGGTTTGACGTCGATATGGGCCTGCACACCGCTTATCTGCTCCTTGGCACTGACGTTCAGCAAGCCATCGGCATCCACCGTGAACGTCACCCGGATGCGCGCTGCGCCCGCCGCCATTGGAGGGATGCCGCGCAGCTCGAAACGCGCCAGGCTACGGCAATCGGCCACCAGATCACGCTCACCCTGCACCACGTGCAGTGCGAGCGCGGTCTGGCCATCCTTGTAGGTGGTGAAATCCTGCGCCATCGCCGTGGGAATGGTCTGGTTGCGCGGCACGATGCGCTCCACCAGGCCGCCCATGGTTTCAATCCCCAGCGAGAGTGGAATCACATCCAGCAGCAGCAGATCGCCCGTGGCATTGTTGCCCGCCAACTGGTTGGCCTGAATCGCAGCGCCCAGCGCCACCACCTCGTCAGGGTTCAGGTTGGTCAGCGGCTCCCGGCCAAAGAACTCGCCCACGGCACGGCGAATCACCGGCATGCGGGTCGAGCCTCCCACCATGACAACGCCCTGCACCTCGTCAATCGAAAGCCTGGCATCACGCAAGGCCTTGCGCACGGCGCTCATGGTACGGGCCGTCAAGGCCGCCGTTGCGGCTTCGAACTGGTCGACCGCCACATTGAGCTTGATATCAGTATCGCCCACCCGGGCGTTGAAAGCGACCATGCCCGCTGCAGATAGCGCCTCTTTGCAGGCTCGTGCCGCCGCCTTGACAGCGGCCTTGTCAGTCGCCGTCACAGCGCTGATGCCAGCTTGCTGCAAAGCCCATTCGGCCAGTGCCGCGTCGTAGTCGTCACCGCCGAGCGCCGAATCGCCACCGGTGGCGATGACCTCGAACACACCTTTGGCAAGGCGCAGGATCGAGATGTCGAAGGTGCCGCCCCCCAAGTCGTAGATGGCGTAAATGCCCTCGCTGGCATTGTCCAGACCGTAGGCAATGGCAGCCGCCGTGGGCTCGTTGATAAGGCGCAGCACATTGAGACCCGCCAGTTGGGCGGCATCCTTGGTGGCCTGACGCTGGGCATCGTCAAAATAGGCCGGCACCGTAATCACCGCACCATACAAGTCGTCATTGAAGGTGTCTTCGGCACGGTAGCGCAGTGTGGCCAGAATCTCTGCACTCACCTCTACCGGTGACTTCTCACCCACCACGGTTTGCAGGCCCAGCATGCCGGGGTGGTCCACAAACTGGTAAGGCAGTTTGTCACGCCCCTGCACATCGCTCAGGCCACGGCCCATGAATCGCTTGACCGATGCCAGCGTGTTCTCCGGGTCCTGCGCCTGGGCAGCCAGGGCATTGTGGCCGATCTGCCGCCCGCCGTCGCTTAGGTAACGCACCACGGAGGGCAATATCACGCGGCCCTGGTCATCAGCCAGGCATTCGGCAACGCCACTGCGCACGGCCGCCACCAGCGAATGCGTGGTACCCAGATCAATGCCCACGGCGATACGCCGCTGATGCGGATCGGGCGATTGGCCCGGTTCGGAAATTTGTAAAAGCGCCATAGTCAATTCAGGGGGACAAGCATGTAGCCTGTCTTATTGTCTCTTGTCTGCAGTGCCCATCTCGTCATACCGGGCTTCGATATCACGGGCAAATCGTTCGATGAACATCAAGGCTCGCACTTGCGCCACGGCCTTGCTGTAATCGTGCTCGACATCCAGAAGTTGCTCACATTTTTGTAGCATGTCGCGCCACACCGGCGTGAGCTCGTCATTGATTTCGTCCAGAGCCGGTTCACTGTCCGCGTCTTCCAGCGCCTCGCGCCAGCTCATCTGCTGCATCAGGAACTCGGCCGGCATGGCCGTGTTGTTCTCTGCATTCACGGCAGCCCCGTTCAGCTCACACAAATAAGCCGCGCGCTTGAGCGGGTCCTTGAGACGCTGATAGGCCTCGTTGATCCGCACCGACCACTGCATGGCCAGCCGCTGTGCGGCAGCACCTTGGGCTGCGAACTTGTCGGGATGCGCTTCGCGCTGCAGGTCTTTCCAGCGGGCATCGATGGCTGCACGGTCCTGCGCAAATTGTTGCGGCAGACCAAAAAGCTCGAAGTCGTTGGATTGGAGATTCACACCCGGAACGACTCGCCACAGCCACAGCGATCGCGTTCGTTGGGATTGTTGAACTTGAAACCCTCGTTCAAGCCTTCGCGCACAAAATCCAGCTCAGTGCCGTCGATATAGGACAGGCTCTTGGGATCGATCGATATCTTCACGCCATGGCCTTCGAACACAATGTCTTCGGGGGCCAGTTCGTCCACATACTCCAGCTTGTAAGCCAGGCCGGAGCAGCCCGTGGTCTTGACACCCAGGCGCACACCCACACCCTTGCCACGTTTGGCAAGGTAGCGGGTCACGTGCCGGGCTGCGGCTTCAGTCAGGGTAACTGCCATTTCTGTCTTTCGTCTGGTCACCAAGCCCTCAAATCGCGGGCCCCCGTGGAACTGGCTTTGCCAGGCCACTGGGTGCGCCCCCTTGAGGGGGAGGCGCCGAAGGTGCCTCGGGGGTGAGCCTAATTCAAGTGTTTCTTCTTGTAGTCGTCCACAGCCGCCTTGATCGCGTCTTCGGCCAGGATCGAGCAATGGATCTTCACGGGGGGCAGTGCCAGCTCTTCAGCGATCTGGCTGTTCTTCAGTGCTGCCGCTTCGTCCAGCGTCTTGCCCTTGACCCATTCGGTCACCAGCGAAGACGAGGCAATGGCCGAGCCACAGCCATAGGTCTTGAAGCGCGCGTCCTCAATCACACCGGTTGTCGGGTTGACCTTGATCTGCAGCTTCATCACGTCGCCGCAAGCCGGTGCGCCGACCATGCCCGTACCCACCGATTCGTCGCCCTTGTCGAAAGAGCCAACGTTGCGGGGGTTCTCGTAATGTTCAACAACTTTTTCAGAGTAAGCCATATCGATACCTCTTTACTTTAATGAGCAGCCCACTGGATGGAGCTGATGTCAATGCCATCCTTGAACATCTCCCACAAGGGGCTCAGGTCGCGCAGCTTGGCCACGTTGAGCTTGATGGTGGAGATGGCGTAATCAATTTCTTCTTCGGTCGTGAAGCGGCCAATCGTCATGCGCAGGCTGCTGTGTGCCAGTTCATCGCTGCGGCCCAGGGCACGCAGCACATAGCTGGGCTCCAGACTGGCCGAGGTACAGGCCGAGCCACTCGATACGGCCAGACCCTTGATGCCCATGATGAGCGACTCGCCTTCAACATAGTTGAAGCTCATGTTCAGGTTGTGCGGCACGCGCTGGGTGGCATGGCCGTTGAGGAACACCTCCTCCACGTCCTTCAGGCCATTGAGCAGGCGGTCGTGCAGCGCACGGGCCTTGGCGTTGTCCTGGGCCATCTCCAGCCTGGCAATACGGAAGGCCTCCCCCATGCCCACACACTGGTGGGTCGGCAGGGTGCCCGAGCGCATGCCGCGCTCATGACCGCCGCCATGCATCTGCGCTTCGATCCGCACGCGCGGCTTGCGTCGCACATACAGTGCGCCAATGCCCTTGGGGCCGTAGGTCTTGTGTGAGGCCAGGCTCATCAGGTCCACCGGCAGCGTCTTGAGGTCTATTTCGACCTTGCCCGTGGACTGTGCAGCATCCACGTGGAAGATGATGCCTTTTTCACGGCACAGATTGCCAATGGCAATAATGTCCTGAATCACACCGATCTCGTTGTTGACGTGCATGACACTGATGAGAATCGTGTCCGGGCGGATCGCCGCCTTGAGCTTGTCCAGATCGAGCAGGCCGTCTTCCTGCACATCCAGGTAGGTGACTTCAAAACCCTGACGCTCCAGTTCGCGCATGGTGTCGAGCACGGCCTTGTGCTCGGTCTTTACCGTGATCAGGTGCTTGCCCTTGGTCTGGTAGAAGTGGGCAGCGCCCTTGATCGCGAGGTTGTCAGACTCCGTAGCACCGGAGGTCCAGACGATCTCACGTGGGTCAGCACCGATGAGGTCAGCCACGTCAGCGCGCGCTTTCTCAATCGCGGCTTCGGCTTCCCAGCCCCAGGCATGGCTACGGGAAGCTGCGTTGCCAAAATGCTCGCGCAGCCAGGGGATCATGGCATCGACCACACGGGGATCACACGGCGTGGTGGCGCCGTAATCCATGTAGATCGGGAAATGAGGTGTTAAGTCCATTGCTAACTCTCTGATTCAGTCAAATTCAAACTATCTAAAACCGGTCTCAAACCTGTTTCAATCCTGCAATCCGTGGCTCACTTCGACGCCATGGTGCCCAGCGCAAACACCGAGTTCGGTGCATTCACGCGGATCGGCTTGACCACAGGCATGCTGGAAATGGCGCGCTTGACGTTGGGTTTGTCCTCGATCTGCACGCCCTTGGCGAGCTGCTCATCCACCAGCTTTTGCAGGTTGACCGACTCGAGAAACTCGACCATGCGCACATTGAGCGAGGCCCACAACTCGTGGGTCATGCAACGACCGCCATCGCCGTGGCAGTTTTCCTTGCCGCCGCACTGGGTGGCATCGATCGGCTCATCAACCGACAGGATGATGTCAGCCACGGTGATGTCGGCCGCCTTGCGCGCCAGGGTATAGCCACCGCCAGGGCCGCGAGTAGACTCGACCAGCTCGTGCCGGCGCAACTTGCCGAACAGTTGCTCAAGGTAAGAAAGGGAAATCTGCTGGCGCTGACTGATCGCAGCCAGCGTGACAGGGCCATTGGTCTGGCGCAGGGCCAGATCAATCATGGCGGTGACCGCAAAACGGCCTTTGGTGGTGAGACGCATCGTGAGCTCCTCCAGGTTGGCTTCAATACCGAAAACACATCCTGGCGACCTTTTGAGCCACCAGGCGCCGCTCTCAGCCCAAGAGCCTGCGCTCTAGGTCGACTGCTTCACGGCCTCCCCGGCCTCTTCAATTCCGAGTAAGTACGTCAAGTATAGCAAGAAACCCCGAACTTTGCTCAGGTAATGCCCAGAAACGCATTGGCGTCACATCTTCCCAGCAGATGAAATGGGGATGATGCTGTCATGTCCAGCTGCGCCAAAAGCCTGCTCTTTCAGCACGCCCAACTGGTCGCGCACCCGGGCCGCCTTTTCGAACTCCAGATTGCGCGCATGCTCCAGCATGAGTTTCTCCAGGCGCTTGATCTCGCGGGCAATGTCCTTCTCGCTCATCTCCTCAACTTGGGCCCGCTGCATGGCATCGCGCTCCAGCCGGTCGGCTTCCTTGCCCGCCTTCTCGCTGTAGACGCCGTCGATCAGGTCACGCACCTGCTTGACAATGCTGCGCGGCGTGATGCCATGGGTCTTGTTGTGCGCAATCTGCTTGTTGCGCCGCCGTTCGGTCTCGCCCATGGCCTTGGCCATCGAATCGGTCACCCTGTCGGCATAGAGGATGGCACGGCCGTGCAGGTTACGCGCGGCGCGGCCAATGGTCTGGATCAGTGAGCGCTCCGAGCGCAGGAAACCCTCCTTGTCCGCATCCAGAATCGCCACCAGCGACACCTCGGGAATGTCCAGCCCTTCTCGCAGAAGATTGATGCCCACCAGCACATCAAAAGCCCCCAGCCGCAGGTCACGCAGGATCTCCACCCGCTCCACCGTGTCCACATCGCTGTGCAGGTAGCGTACCTTGACGCCGTTGTCAGTCAGGTAGTCGGTCAGCTGCTCGGCCATCCGCTTGGTCAGCGTGGTGATCAGCACGCGCTCGTGCTTGTCCACCCGGATGCGGATTTCCTGCAGCACGTCGTCCACCTGGCTCGTCGCCGGACGCACCTCCACCTCAGGATCCACCAGGCCGGTGGGGCGCACCAGCTGCTCCACCACCTTGCCGGCATGCTCGTTCTCCCAGTTGCCAGGGGTGGCAGAGACGAACACCGCCTGGCGCATCTTGCGCTCGAACTCCTCGAACTTCAGCGGCCGGTTGTCCAGCGCGCTGGGCAGGCGAAAACCGTACTCCACCAGCGTGGTCTTGCGGGCCCGGTCACCGTTGTACATGCCGCCAAACTGGCCGATCAGCACATGGCTCTCGTCCAGGAACATCAGCGCGTCCTTGGGCAGGTAGTCGGTCAGCGTGCTGGGGGGCTCACCCGGGGCAGAGCCGCTCAGGTGGCGCGTGTAGTTCTCGATGCCCTTGCAATGCCCCACTTCACTCAGCATCTCCAGATCGAAGCGGGTGCGCTGCTCCAGCCGCTGGGCTTCGACCAGCTTGCCCATGCCTACCAACTCCTTGAGCCGGTCGGACAGCTCGGTTTTGATGGTCTCCACAGCTGCCAGCACACGGTCGCGCGGCGTCACGTAATGGCTGCTCGGGTAAACCGTGAAGCGCGGAATCTTCTGGCGGATGCGCCCGGTGAGCGGATCGAACAGCTGCAACGACTCGATCTCGTCGTCGAACAGCTCGATGCGGATCGCCATCTCGCTGTGCTCGGCCGGGAAAACATCGATGGTGTCGCCGCGCACGCGGAACTTGCCGCGCGAAAAATCGATCTCGTTGCGCTCGTACTGCATGCGCACCAGCTGCGCAATCATGTCGCGCTGGCCCATCTTGTCACCGGTACGCAGCGTCATCACCATCCGGTGGTAGCTCTCGGGCTCGCCGATGCCGTAGATGGCAGAGACCGTGGCCACGATCACCACATCGCGCCGCTCCATCACGCTCTTGGTACACGACAGGCGCATCTGCTCAATGTGCTCGTTGATGGCCGAGTCCTTCTCGATGAACAGGTCGCGCTGCGGCACATAGGCCTCGGGCTGGTAGTAGTCGTAATAGCTGACGAAGTATTCCACTGCATTCTTCGGGAAGAACTCGCGGAATTCGCTGTAGAGCTGTGCGGCCAGCGTCTTGTTGGGTGCAAACACGATGGCCGGGCGGCCCAGCCGTGCAATCACATTGGCCATGGTGAAGGTCTTGCCCGAGCCGGTCACCCCCAGCAGGGTCTGGAACACCTCACCGTCGCGCACCCCCTCGACCAGCTGGTTGATCGCCTCGGGCTGGTCACCGGCGGGGGGATAGGGCTGGTAGAGCTGAAAAGGCGAGTCAGGAAAGCTGACGAACGTGCCTTTTTCAATCGCTGGAATAACTTCAGAAACATCTTGCATATGAACTCAATTCCTGCCCGTTAAAATCAAGGGCAACCCAAAAGAATACGTCATTCCGGCCCAGACGGGTCTGCCTCGCCCCCATGGGCCTGTGCAGGGCAGGTTTTTTGCTGCGCCAGCCGGGGTGACACCGCTCGTTCAACCAATTTTTAAGGACCTGACATGTCAATGTTTTCCGCCGTCGAAATGGCACCTCGCGACCCCATCCTGGGCCTGAACGAGCAGTTTGCCGCCGACACCAACCCCAACAAGGTCAACCTCGGCGTGGGCGTGTATTTCGACGACAACGGCAAACTGCCCCTGCTGCAGTGCGTGCAAGCGGCCGAAAAGGCCATGATGGACAAGCCCACCGCCCGCGGCTATCTGCCCATCGACGGCATTGCCGCCTATGACGCAGCCGTCAAGAGCCTGGTATTTGGGGCCGACAGCGAGCCCGTCAAGAGCGGCCGCGTGGCCACTGTGCAGGGCATTGGTGGCACTGGCGGCCTCAAGATCGGCGCCGACTTCCTGAAAAAGCTCAATCCCAACGCCAAGCTCATGATCTCCGACCCGAGCTGGGAGAACCACCGCGCCCTGTTCACCAGCGCCGGCTTCACCGTCGAGAGCTACCGCTACTACGATGCAGCCAAGCGTGGCATCAACTTCGACGGCATGCTGGCCGATATCAGCGCCGCCCCTGCAGGCACCATCATCCTGTTGCACGCCTGCTGCCATAACCCCACGGGCTATGACATCAGCGCAGCCGAGTGGGACCTGGTCATTGCCACCCTCAAGGCCAAAAACCTCGTGCCCTTCCTCGACATGGCTTACCAGGGTTTCGGCCACGGCATCCAGGAAGACGGCGCCGTGATCGGCAAGTTTGTGGCGGCCGGCCTGGACTTCTTCGTCTCCACCTCCTTCAGCAAGAGCTTCAGCCTCTATGGCGAGCGCGTCGGCGCCCTCTCCGTGCTGTGCGATAGCAAGGATGAAGCCGCACGCGTGCTGAGCCAGCTCAAGATCGTGATCCGCACCAACTACAGCAACCCGCCTACCCATGGGGGTGCCGTGGTAGCCGCCGTGCTCGGCAACCCCGAGCTGCGTACCTTGTGGGAGAAAGAGCTGAGCGAGATGCGCGTGCGCATCAAGCAGATGCGCCAGAAGCTGGTGGACGGCCTCAAGGCCGCCGGCGTGAAGCAGGATATGAGCTTCATCACCACCCAGATCGGCATGTTCAGCTACTCCGGCCTCTCCAAGGACCAGATGGTGCGCCTGCGCAGCGAGTTCGGCGTCTACGGCACCGACACCGGCCGCATGTGCGTGGCGGCGCTCAACAGCAAGAACATCGACTACGTCTGCCAGGCAATTGCCAAGGTGATGTGAATTCGGGCTTTTGCCTGAAATAAAAAAGCCGCCTGAGAGCGGCTTTTTTATTCCTAATTAAACGAGCCACACAAACCGGCTCTTCAAACTTGCTGGGAAGTTCGACATAGCCGGATGCCGACCAACCAGGCTAATCCAATCCGAATCGCTCCCGAAACGCCTCGCAAAACTGCGCCCCCCCGCTGATAGACAGCGTCACCGTGTGTCGTGGCTCACCGGGCGTGCTGAGCTGGCTGCGAAAGCGCCCGGTGACCTCGTCGTAGTGGATGGTCTCGTTGGCGCTCCACTCCTGCTGGCCTTCGAGATGGTAGTCCCACTCGCCGCCATCCTCAAGCGGGCCGCGCATGTCGGCAAAGGCCTCGTGCGCCCAGTCGAGCACCAGGGCAATCTCTTCGCGCAGGCCACCCACGCGATGGGTAGGCACCGAGGCCATGGCCTCGAAGCTGCCGTGGCCGTGCTCGTCTTCGCTGTAGTCAAAGCTCAGGTAGTGCAGCGCAGTGGAGGACTTCATGCTTCGGCCTTGGCTTCGATGGTCTGGCCCAGCGCGTTGTCCACCACCAGCGGGGTGTCGAAGTACTGGACCACGGGGTCGCTGCCGTAGCTGTCCTGGATGCGCTGGCGCCAGGCCGCATCGTGTGCGCGCTCGGCGGCGGCACGGTTATGCCAGAGGTAGAAGGCGCCGGCCTGGTTGGTCACCGGATCGTAGACAAAGGTCTTGCGGATCAGCTCGGGCTCTTTGCGCCAGCGTGGCGCCACCTCGTGCATGCCCTGCACGACAGCCTCGCGGCTGATGCCGGCAGGCAGATTGAACAACACATATTCGGTGATCATGTCTGGCTCCTCCATTGCGAGGTGTGTGCATCACACCCTGGGAGATGCCATCCTAAGGGATACCAGCCTTATCAGACGCATGCAGTGTTGCTTGCACCCAACCTCAGGACGCCAAATCGTCATCCTCAGCGACGTCGGCAACGCCCCCTGGCTTGGCCGTACGGTGGCCCTCCTTGGCGAGCAGTTCCAGGTAAAACGCGTCGCCGCCGGCCTTGGCCACGCCGTCGACCAGGCCCGTGATGGCGGCGAAATGCACCACCTCGGCGGTGTCCTTGCTGCTGCCGAAGCGACAATCAAAGTCCCAGAAATCCACGCCCTCTGGCAGGGGCACGCGCCGCTGCCGTTTGACGTACTTGCGGATCTCGTGTTTGGTGGCGTCAAGCACGCGGTCGCGGTTCTTGCCTTCGATGTTCAGTTGGAACGTTTTTCTCACAAATGCCTTGCTTTGGTTCAGGAGCCACCCCGAATGAGATGAAGCTCGACCTTCCGATTATGCGGCTTGACCCCAACTTGCCTTTACATTAACGGCATGCCTGATTTCCTGACCCTGCTGGTGGCAGAGCCCGCCGTCGTTGTTGCATACATTGTTTTTGGCATGGTGGGATTCGGCTCCACGCTCATTGCCGCCCCGGTACTGGCCCATGTGCTGCCTGTGACCACGGTCATTCCCTCCATTGCCATGACCGACCTGGTGGCCGCCTGGTCCAACGGACTGCGCCTGAGCAAGGATGTGGCCAAACCGGAGCTGATCCGTCTGGCTGCTGCACTCCTCATCGGCAGTTCGATCGGGGCCTGGCTGCTGTTCACCCTGCCAATCAAGCACCTCATGACCATGCTGGGCGTGTTCGTGATGCTCTATGCCTTGAACGGCCTGCGCCACCACGAGCCCAAACCCCCGCTGACCCTGAACTGGGCCTGGTTCTACGGCGTGGTGGGGGGCACCTTCAGCACGCTGTTTGGCGCGGGTGGATGGGTGTTTTCGATCTACCTGTTCCGCCGGCTCGACGATCCGCAACAGATACGCGCCACGCAAAACGCCATCCTCATGTGCAGCTCATTCATGCGCGTGGCCGTGTTCGCTGTAGCCGGCCGCCTGTTCGACCCCGCCCTGCTCTGGCTGGTGCTGATGCTGGTACCCGCCATGGCGCTGGGCCTGTACGTAGGCCACCGCATCAGCCTGCGATTGGACAGGCAACGCTTCATGCAAATGGTCAACACCGTGCTGCTGATCACAGGCAGCAGTCTGGTGCTGAGGGCACTGTTCGGCGGCTGAGCCGACTACCGGGGCAAACTCAGGCCCAGATGACTGAGCGCATCGAGATCGATGCGCCTTGAAACGCCTCATTGAAAAACTGCGGCACCTCTCCCGCCTGCACCGCGCCGGCCGCATAGAGCAGCGGTAGAAAGTGCTCGTGGCTGGGATGAGCGAGTTTCGCGGTCTGGCCCAGGCTCTGGAAATTGGCCAGGGCATCGAGCTGCCCGCCAGCAATCTGCTCGCCGACCACACGATCGAACTCGATGGCCCAGTCATAGGCCTGGTCAGACCGCGCATTGCGCTGCATGGTGCGCAGGTTGTGCACGGTGTTGCCGCTGGCCACAACAAGAACGCCCTGCTCGCGCAAGCCCTTGAGTTGCTGCGCCAGCGCATAGTGCTCGGCGGGCGGGCGGCTGTAATCCATGCTGAGCTGGATCACCGGAATATCTGCTGCAGGAAACATGGGCTTGAGCACCGACCAGCTGCCGTGGTCAAGGCCCCATTCCTGCAAATCCAGCCCCAGCGGGCCGCCATCAGGCTGGCGAATGAGCTGGCTGATGTGCTGCGCCGCCTCGGGAGCACCCGGTGCGGGGTATTGCTGGTCGAACAAGGCTTGGGGGAAACCGCCAAAATCGTGGATGGTCTTCGGATGCGCCATGCCCGTGAGCCACCAGCCGTGGGTGAGCCAGTGCGCCGAGATGCAGAGGATGAGTTGTGGGTACGGCCATCTGGCGTTTGGCCCGGCGCCGAACTCGGCGCCCAGGGCCTGCCAGCTGCGGCGGAATTCGTTGTCCTCAATCGCGTTCATGGGGCTGCCGTGGCCCATGAACAGCACGGGCATGCGCGTACTGGGCTGTAAAGCCGGGATTGAGAGCACCGTGTTGGGCGAAGCGTGGTTGGTCATGGCATGTCGCAAAAGAGTCGGCTTGAGGCATGGAACTGGGTTAAAAATCCGGCTCCATGGTCGATATCAGAATTAAGCCACTTGCAGGCCCCATGTGCAGCGCACGGCCTTTAAAGGCACATCAGGCAGATTGGATTGGTGTTTACCCACTAATCTTACTGCTCGACAGCTGTTATATTGCACTGCAACATATTACGAAAGCAAGTCCTCATGTTGTATCAACTTTATGAAGCCCAGCGTTCGCTGATGGAGCCCTTCACCGACATGGCGCGCTCTGCGGCCAAGGCGTATAACAACCCCATGTCCATCCTGGGACAGAATCCGTTCTCCCAGCGTATTTCGGCCAGTTACGACCTGATGCACCGGCTGGGCAAGGACTACGAAAAACCCGAGTTCGGCATCCGCACGGTGGATGTGGACGGTGTCGATGTCGCCATCCATGAGCGCATCGAGATCGACAAGCCGTTTTGCGAGTTGCGGCGCTTCAAGCGCTTCACCGATGACACAGCCACCCTCGACAAGCTCAAGGAACAACCCGCGGTGCTCATCGTCGCGCCGCTGTCCGGCCACTACGCCACGCTCTTGCGTGATACCGTGAAAACCATGCTGAAAGACCACAAGGTGTACATCACCGACTGGAAGAACGCGCGCATGGTACCCACGACCGAGGGTGATTTTCATCTGGACGACTACGTCAACTACGTGCAGGAGTTCATCCGCCACCTGCAAAAAACCTATGGCAACTGCCATGTGGTGAGCGTCTGCCAGCCCACGGTGCCGGTGCTGGCCGCCGTGTCATTGATGGCCAGCCGCGGCGAGACCACGCCGCTGTCCATGACCATGATGGGCGGCCCGATCGATGCGCGCAAGTCGCCGACCGCCGTCAACGACCTGGCCATGAACAAGAGCCACAGCTGGTTCGAGAACAACGTGATCTTCCGCGTACCGAGCAATTTCCCCGGTGCAGGCAGACGCGTGTACCCGGGCTTTCTGCAGCACACGGGCTTTGTGTCCATGAATCCGAGCAACCATGCGAAGAGCCATTACGACTACTTCCAGCACCTGATCCAGGGTGACGATGCCAGCGTCGAACAGCACCGAAAGTTCTACGACGAGTACAACGCCGTGCTGGACATGGATGCCGACTACTACCTCGACACCATCAGGGTCGTGTTCCAGGATTTCTGCCTGGTCCATGGCACCTGGGATGTGGTGGGGGTGGATGGCAAAGTCGAGCGCGTGCGTCCGCAGGACATCAAGACCACGGCCCTGTTCTCCATCGAAGGTGAACTGGATGACATCTCGGGCTCGGGCCAGACCGAAGCCGTCCATGCCATCTGCAAAGGGGTGACCGACTCCGAGCAAAAGCACCTTGAAGTCCCTGGTGCCGGGCACTACGGCATCTTCAGCGGCCGGCGCTGGCGCGAGGTTGTGTACCCGCAGGTCAAGGACTTCATCGTTCAGCACCAAGCGAATCTGTCCACGTCTTTGGCGAAAAAACCGGCCAAAGCCCCCGCCAGAAAAGCGCCAGTAGCTAGCAAAAAGGTAGCTCCCAAGTCGCGCACGCGCAAGTGATACGGCTGGGCTGCGACTGGGGTAGCATGAGCCCCCAAGTCCGCCCCTTTGCCTTGCTTGCCCTGCCCCTCCATGCCCGATCTCGCCGCCCGCCTTCTTGATGCCCTGCCCCAGACGCAGTGCACACGCTGCGGCTACCCTGACTGCGCGGCCTATGCCACGGCCATCGTACAAGGCGAAGCGGCCATTAACCAGTGCCCACCTGGTGGCGCGGAGGGCATTGCCCGACTGGCTGCGCTGACGGGCCAGCCTGTCATCCCGCTCAATGCCGAACATGGCATCGAGGAGCCACGCACTGTGGCCATCATCGACGAAGACTGGTGCATCGGCTGCACGCTCTGCATCAAGGCCTGCCCGACCGATGCCATCATCGGCAGCAACAAGCTCATGCACACGGTGATCGAGCCTTACTGCACAGGCTGCGAGTTGTGCATTCCAGTCTGTCCCGTCGACTGCATCGCACTGGAGAATGTCAGTGGCAAGGCCACTGGCTGGGCCGCCTGGCCGCAGACGCTGGCCAACCAAGCCAGGACTCGCTATGAATTTCATAGCTACAAACGAAAACGGGACGAGGGGGAGAACCAGAAAAGACTGGAAGAAAAAGCCCAGACCAAGCTTGCTGATCTGGCGGCACACTCGCTGCACACCGACCCGGTCGTGCTGGACCGCAAGCGCGCCGTGATCGAGGCTGTACTGGCACGAGCCCGGGCCAAACGTGAGGCCGCAGCCTCAGAACCAAAACCGGATTGAACCGCTAAGCAGCTGACGGCGGTGAGGCAGCCCTGTTCATCCGGACCTGATTCATGCCGTCATGGTGGCTCGCGACACCCCTGATTCCGGTGGCCCGGACGCTTTCTATTTAGCAGCCAGATTCTTGTATACGCCGCAGCCAGCATAGAGGTCGTCAACCTTATGCACAAAGGACATCTTGGTCTGCACCACGCCGGAGGCCGGGTTGGTGATGTCATATTCCACCCAGCCCGGCTCGTGGTTGGCCTGGCTGACGATGGACTCAAGCAGGCCATCACCATCAATACCCGGGATGTCCTGTACCCGCGTACCCACCTTGGCAGGGTTGCCGCCGAAGGCCAGGTAGGCCCCGTTGCCGTCAAGCACGAACACATACATGTCGCGTTCGTAATAGTCATTTTTGGGGTTGGTGATACTGCGCAGAAACTCATCGCGCGAGCTGCGCTGGCGCAACTCCATGGCACGCTGCATCAGCGCCACCGCTTCGTCCGCCGTGCCCTGCTGCAGCCGGAACGCCTGCACAGCCTGCGCCAGCGTGGAGGCCCGCCCCTCCAGATTGACGGCCTGCGTAACGGCACGCTCCACCATGGCGGCATTCTTCTGGGTGATTTCATCGAGTTGGCGGATCGCCGACGTGATCTCGTTGAGCCCGGAGCTTTGTTCGGCACTCGACACCGAGAGCTGCGACATATTGCCCGCCACATCGCGAATGCCCGAGACGATCTCCGACATATTGCTGCCCACGGCACGAATCTGCGCCGCACTGGTCGTCACCTGCTCGGACGAAGTGCTGATGAGCTGGCGAATCTCCCGTGCGGACTCGGCCGAGCGTTGGGCAAGGGAGCGCACCTCGCTGGCGACCACGGCAAAACCGCGACCCGACTCGCCGGCACGCGCAGCCTCGACAGCCGCATTGAGCGCGAGGATATTGGTCTGAAAAGCCAGTCCATCAATCACGCCGATGATCTCATTCATGCGCGCCGCGCTACGCTGGATTTCTTCAACCGAGGCGATCGCGGCCTGCATGGCCTGTGCGCCGCTGTCAGCCACGCCGCGCACCCTGGCGGCCTGGGCGTCAGACTGCTGTGCGGTCTGGGCATTTTCCTGCACGGTGGATGACAACTCCTCCACACTCGCGGCGGTCTGCTCCAGATTGGCAGCCTGCTGCTCAGTACGGTCCGAGAGGTTGCGGTTGCCCGAGGCCAGACTTTGGCCCGCATGCGACACCAGGGCCGCATTGCTGCGCACATTGGCCACCATGCCGGAGATGCTGATGGCCACCTTGTCGACAGTCCTGGCGAGTTCGCCCAGTTCATCCGGGCCCCGCTGCGTGATGGTGACGCGCAGATTGCCGTTGGCAACCTGCTCCAGCACATGCGCAATTTGCCTGAGGTCGCCTGCAAAGCTGGCGTAGAACCCCAGCAAGACATACATCAGCAAAAGTCCTGTGACGGCGGTATATCCCACGAGCAGCATGCTGACACTTTGTGCTGATGCTTTCGCCATGGCAACATCCTGCAGCAGCAAGGCCACCCCCAGCATGGGCAGAAACATGGCCAGCAGCAGCAAGCCCAGTTTGCCCATCAGGCGCATCCGCCTGAAAAGCCATGTCATCGGACCTAGCAGGCCGGACGAATTATTGTTATTAGCCATTTATGTCTCCTTGGGCGGTATATCCAGCGTCATCCGCCCATATCTTTATAAGAGACTGACAATCCTATACCTCAATCTTGATAGGAAACTGACAACGGAAAAATTGCTGTGCAGGGCCCAGCACCCGCGCCCAAGCCAATGTGCCAGGTCCCACTCAGTGACGTTTGCCAAACTCGCCGAACAGAATCACCGCGAGTTCACGCAATGTATCGTCATCCAGCGTATGGGCCCGGGTGAGTTGTTCCATCGCGTACTGCTTGTCACCCAGCATCATGGCGCTGCTCACGCATACGCCGTGGGAAGCCATGCGCAGCGTGAAGGCCTGCAGTGGCCCCACAGGCCAGTAGCTGGCACGTGAATAACCCAGCACGCCAGCCGCATCCATGCGTTGCGGCTCGGCTCCTGGCGGTGGAGCCGGGAGACGGGACTGCGTGATCAAGTCGTGAATGGCAGGCATCGCTTGCTCCTGAAGTCAGATGAGTCAAGCGTATCCCTGCAGACGCAGCGCACTACATAGATAAAACCGGCAGAAACCGGGCTGATGACGCGATTGACATAGGTGCTAACCCTATATGGCACGACCAAGCCGCTGCACAGCGTGACTTCAGGCGGCCGACGATGCCAATCTGGCAAAGGCGCTCACCACCTCGGGCGGTGCCTGCACAAGCTCGATCAACACCCCCTCGCCTGCAATGGGAAACTCTTCGCTGGCCTTGGGGTGCAGAAAGCAGATGTCAAAACCTGCAGCCCCCTTGCGAATGCCGCCAGGCGCGAAGCGCACGCCTTGTGCAGTCAGCCACTCCACGGCTTTGGGAAGATCGTCGATCCACAGACCCACATGGTTGAGCGGCGTGGCGTGTACGGCAGGCTTTTTGTCGGGATCGAGCGGCTGCATGAGGTCGACCTCGACCTTGAAGGGCCCGACACCCATGGCGCAGATGTCTTCGTCCACGTTCTCACGCTCGCTTTTGAAGCTGCCTGTCACCTCCAGCCCCAGCATATCGACCCAGAGTTTTTGCAGGCGCGTCTTGTCCGGCCCACCGATGGCGATCTGCTGGATGCCCAGTACCTTGAATGGCCTCTCCAGAGCTTGTCGAGGGGAGCGTGTCATGACGCGGTACGCTCCCGGCGGCCAACCAGATAGGTCACGCCTTGGGGACCGGCGCTTTCCAGATGCACGACACCTGCCGGCATTCTGAATATGTCTCCCACCTTGTAGCGACGGGACTCACCATCCACTTCCATCGTGATCTCGCCCGCCGTAATGAGACCGCAGGCATCAAAGGAATGCTGGTGTTCGTCGAGCTCGTAGCCGACGGGCCGGATCACCGTAGAGATCTCCGTGTAGTGTTCTGCGCGCACCGCCGTTTGAAATTCAGTCCTGTCCATATATTGTCTCCTTCTCCCATCAATTCACCTGCAGGGGCATGGCGATCGCAGTGCCGCCTGTGCTCACGCTGCAGTTTATTCAAATTCCACAATCGGTTGATCCACCGTGAGGCTGTCACCTTTGGCGGCGAGCACCTTGCCCACCACGCCATCGGCCACGGCAAACAGCACGTTCTCCATCTTCATGGCCTCGATCACGGCCACGCGCTCACCAGCCTGGATCTTCTGGCCCGGCTGTACTGCCACATCCACCAGCAGGCCCGGCATGGGCGAGAGCACATAGCGGCTCATGTCGGGCGGTGCCTTGAACGGCATGAGCGCATGGAGCTCGGCCGCGCGTGGCGTCAGCACCATGGCGTCGAGTTGCGTGCCGTTGTGGGACACGCGGATGACCAGCGGGTTCTTGCCCATGCCGCGTTCGACCTGCGCCGTGAAGGGCTGGCCGTTGCAGCTGCCGCTCAGACGCATCGCACCCAACCGTGATGCGCTGCATATTTGATAGCTTTTGCCGCCCACCGTGACAAGGCTGGAGCCGGAATCACCGTTGAAATCCGTGACGGTAACGGTCGAGCGCACGTTCTCCCCATCCACACCGAGCGCGATCACCACATACTGCTCACCGATCTCGACCTCATGGCCGGCGAGCTGGCCGCTGATGCCCGAGGCGCGCGCCCGGAACTTGCGATGCTGGTAAGCCGCCAGCGCCACCAGAAAATCCGCGTCATCATGCGGCACATCGGCCGCCGAAAATCCCTTGCCGTAATTCTCGGCAATAAAGCCGGTATTGAAATCACCCGCAACGAACTTCGGATGGGCCAGCAGCGCCGCCTGAAATGGAATATTGGAGCTGATGCCCCGGATCACGAAGCCATTGAGTGCCTCACGCATCTTGGCAATCGCATCCATGCGGTCCTTGCCATGCACGATGAGCTTGGCAATCATCGAGTCGTAGAACATCGGTATTTCGCCACCGTCCAGCACACCGGTATCCACCCGCACCCCTTGCAGGTGCTCCGTGTCGGCCTGCCACATCGTCTCCTGCGGTGGCTGGAAACGCACCAGTCGCCCGGTGGAGGGCAGGAAGCTGCGGAACGGGTCTTCGGCATTGATGCGGCACTCGATGGCCCAGCCATTGCGCTGCACATCCTTTTGTGCCAACGGCAGCTGCTCGCCAGCGGCCACAAGGATCATCAGCTCCACCAGGTCCAGCCCGGTGATGCACTCGGTCACCGGATGCTCCACCTGCAGCCGGGTGTTCATCTCGAGGAAGTAAAAGCTCTGGTCCTTGCCGACCACGAACTCCACCGTGCCCGCACTCTGGTACTTCACCGCCTTGGCCAGTGCCACGGCCTGCTCGCCCATGGCCTTGCGCGTCGCGTCGCTGATGAAGGGGCTCGGTGCCTCCTCAATCACCTTCTGGTGTCGGCGCTGGATCGAGCACTCGCGCTCGTTGAGGTACAGCACATTGCCGTGGCTGTCGCCGATGAGCTGGATCTCGATGTGGCGCGGCTCCTCGACAAACTTCTCGATGAAGACACGGTCGTCACCAAAACTGTTGCGCGCTTCATTGCGGCAACTCGTAAAGCCCTCCAGCGCCTCCTTGTCGTTAAAGGCGACACGCAGCCCCTTGCCACCACCACCCGCACTGGCCTTGATCATCACCGGATAGCCGATTCCCCTGGCGATCTCTACCGCCTTCTCAGCCGTTTCAATCGCGTCGTTCACGCCGGGAATGCAGTTGACACCTGCCTTGCCGGCAAGCTTCTTCGATTCGATCTTGTCGCCCATGGCGGCAATCGAGTAGTGCTTGGGGCCGATGAAGATGAGGCCCTCATCCTCCACGCGCCTGGAGAATTCGGCGTTCTCGCTCAGGAAACCGTAGCCGGGGTGGATCGCCTGTGCGCCCGTTTGCTTGGCCGCTGCAATGATCTTGTCCGCCACCAGGTAGGACTCGCGTGAAGGGGCCGGGCCCAGCAGCACCGCTTCATCGGCCAGCAGCACATGACGTGCATCGCGGTCTGCTTCCGAGTAGACCGCCACGGTCTTGATGCCCATCTTCTTGGCGGTGGCGATCACTCTGCAGGCTATTTCGCCACGGTTGGCGATCAGGATTTTGGTGAACATTCTTAGTGACCTTTAGATCTTTAACTTCGGGTTCCCAATGCCAAGCATCCGTACTTGATCATTCTTCGTTGCAAGTTCATTTTGCAGCTTGTCATAACTTTTCCGAGTGCACCATTTTTTGAGTCGCCGAGCTTTCTTTCGTAATTGAGTGAGCTTCGATTTATTAATCGATTTGAGAATTTCTGCCGTCACGTCACAGAGCTGGCTTTCTATCTCTTCAAGAGTGATGTTGGAATACGTCTTCATAATTTCTTCGAATCAGAGAGGGATATTCCCGTGCTTGCGCCACGGGTTCTCGAGCTTCTTGTCACGCAGCATCACGAGCGAGCGGCAGATGCGCTTGCGGGTTTCGTGCGGCAGGATCACGTCGTCGATATAGCCCCGCGAGCTGGCCACGAAGGGGTTGGCGAAGCGTGCCTTGTATTCAGCCTCCTTCGCCGCCAGTTTGGCCGGGTCACCCTTGTCCTCACGGAAGATGATCTCCACCGCGCCCTTGGCGCCCATCACGGCAATCTCGGCATTCGGCCAGGCAAAATTGACGTCGCCACGCAGGTGCTTGGACGCCATCACGTCATAGGCACCGCCGTAAGCCTTGCGCGTGATCACAGTGATCTTGGGCACCGTGCACTCGGCGTAGGCGGAGAGCAGCTTGGCGCCGTGCTTGATGATGCCGCCGTATTCCTGAGACGTACCGGGCATGAAGCCGGGCACATCGACGAAGGTAATGACCGGGATGTTGAAGGCGTCGCAGAAACGCACGAAACGCGCCGCTTTGATCGAACTCCTGATGTCCAGGCAGCCCGCCAGCACCAGTGGCTGATTCGCCACGATGCCCACGCTCTGCCCCTCCATGCGGGCAAAGCCGATCACGATATTCTTGGCGTACTCGGGTTGCAGCTCGAAGAAGTCACCATCATCCACCGTCTTGGTGATGAGCTCCTTCATGTCGTAAGGCTTGTTGGCGTTGTCGGGCACCAGGGTGTCCAGCGACAGGTCCATGCGGTCGGCCGGGTCGCCGCTCTTGCGTACCGGGGCCTTCTCACGGTTGTTGAGCGGCAAGTAGTTGTAGAGCCGGCGCAGCATCAGCAGCGCTTCCACATCATTGTCAAAAGCCAGATCAGCCACGCCGCTCTTCGTGGTGTGGGTGATGGCGCCGCCCAGCTCTTCGGCACTCACTTCTTCATGCGTCACGGTCTTGACCACCTCGGGGCCGGTCACAAACATATAGGAGCTGTCCTTGACCATGAAGATGAAGTCGGTCATGGCCGGGCTGTACACCGCGCCACCCGCACTCGGCCCCATGATCATGCTGATCTGCGGAATCACGCCGCTGGCCAGCACATTTTTCTGGAACACGTCAGCATAGCCGCCCAACGAGGCCACACCTTCCTGGATGCGGGCGCCACCCGAGTCGTTGAGCCCGATCACCGGCGCACCGACCTTCATGGCCTGGTCCATCACCTTGCAGATCTTCTCGGCATGCGCTTCCGAAAGCGCACCACCGAAGACCGTGAAGTCCTGGCTGTAGACGAACACCAGGCGTCCGTTGATCATGCCGTAGCCGGTGACCACACCATCGCCCGGAATCTTGTTGTTCTGCATGCCGAAGTCCACACAGCGGTGCTCGACAAACATGTCCCACTCTTCAAACGTGCCTTCGTCAAGCAGCAACTCCAGCCGCTCGCGGGCGGTAAGTTTGCCCTTGGCATGCTGCGCATCAATGCGCTTTTGGCCACCGCCCATGCGCGCCAGTTCGCGCTTGGCTTCCAGTTGTTCAAGAATATCGTGCATGGTGAACTCTTTCTTTATGCTATTAATTCAATAGCTGATTACGCTTTACCATCAAGGGCTGAGAGCATATTTCTTGCTGCTGTTGAAGCAGGCACAAGACCCGCCGCCACATCCTTGCTCAGCTGCGGCAGCAGTTCCCGCACCCGTGGGTGCTGACGAAACGCCTGCTTGAGTCCCGTCTCGATGCGCTCCCACATCCAGGCTAGCGCCTGCTGTTGGCGCCGCTCGGCCAGCTGGCCGTTATCCTTGCGCAGAGTTTTAAACTCTGTCACTGCTGTCCAGAATGCATCCAGCCCTGCCCCTGTCAAGGCACTGAGCTGGATCACCTTCGGGTGCCAGATTTTTTCGTCATGGTGTGCATGTTCGGGGTGTCCATGCTGCCCCAGCAGACGCAGCGAGGAAGTGATCTGCGCCTGGGCCCGCGTCGCAGCCGCCGGGTCAATATCGGCCTTGTTGATCACCACCAGGTCGGCCAACTCCATCACACCCTTCTTGATGGCCTGCAGGTCGTCGCCCGCATTGGGCAGTTGCATCAGCACAAACATGTCGGTCATGCTGGCCACGGCGGTCTCGCTCTGGCCCACGCCCACCGTCTCGACGATCACGATGTCGTAACCAGCGGCCTCGCACACGGCAATCGCGTCACGCGTCTTCTCGGCCACACCGCCCAGCGTGCCGCTGGAAGGACTCGGCCGGATAAAGGCCTTCTCGTGTACCGAGAGTTTTTCCATGCGTGTCTTGTCCCCCAGGATGGAGCCGCCAGACACGGTGCTGGAGGGGTCCACCGTGAGCACCGCGACCCGGTGCCCCTGGTCGATCAGATACAGCCCCAGCGCCTCAATGAAGGTGGACTTGCCCACACCCGGCACGCCGCTGATGCCGAGACGGAATGACTTGCCCGTGTGAGGCAACAAGGCGGTAAGGAGTTCGTCGGCCAGCGCACGATGATCGCTTCGCGTGGATTCGAGCAGCGTGATCGCCTTGGCAATCGCCCGGCGCTGCCCGGCGGATGGGCCCTGCAAGATGGCGTCAAGTATTAAGTTCACCGGGATACTCAATCTTTTGCCCCTGAATTACGATCAGCTGTCGATCCTTCAGACCCTCTAACAAGGCGCCGATTTCCTCATCAGTGAGACGCCCGGCAAATGCTGAAGTTTTCAGGCTATTTGTAAGCGTTTTCAGGGTCTTGGGGCGATTGACTTTGCGCTCATGCAGCCATTCCTTTGTCGCTTCAATCTGCTCTTTAAGAGTCTTTGCAGAAGCACGCTTTAGTACAGGGATCGAAGCGAGATCAGGCCATTTGGCGGCACCAATTTTTTGATCCTTCAAATGCGTGATGAGCGGGTCGTAATCAGTGTCTTTAGCGATGATATGGAAGTAGACATCTGCCATTTGAACTGACAGGCGACCAACATGAAATGCAATATGCATGTCCAGAGCGTCTTTGCCCTGCTTACTGACCTTCACATACTGCGCCCTTTCACCAAGCTTTTGTACGGCCTCCACAAGAGGAAATGGCAATTTAGTTTGGTGCGGTCCAATAAACACCAGCAACTTGGTGCCTTCAAGGTCCAGCGCAGGGAGCAACTCAGGCTGGACATTCTCCCAATCGACAAGAATGACCTGCGTCTTCATTGGCCATTTCCCTGCGCCTTTTTGATCTGCTCCAGCACATCCTTGGCGCTGGCCGGGATCGGCGTGCCCGGTCCGTAGATGCCCTTCACGCCGGCCTCGTACAGAAAGTCATAGTCCTGCCGCGGAATCACACCACCGACAAACACGATGATGTCGTCGGCACCCTGCTTCTTCAGTTCCTGGATGATCGCCGGCACCAGGGTCTTGTGCCCGGCCGCCAGCGTGCTCACGCCGACGGCATGCACATCGTTCTCGATGGCCTGGCGCGCACACTCCTCCGGGGTCTGGAACAGCGGGCCCATGTCCACGTCAAAGCCCAAATCCGCAAAGGCCGTGGCCACCACCTTGGCACCGCGGTCGTGGCCATCCTGGCCGAGTTTGGAAATCATCACACGTGGCCGGCGGCCTTCTTTCTCGGCAAAGGCGTTGATTTCGGTCTTGAGGGTTTCCCAGCCTTCGGCCGAGTCATAAGCTGCTGCATACACGCCGGTCACCTTTTGTGTGTCGGCGCGGTGGCGCCCGTAAACCTTTTCAAGAGCATCGCTGACCTCACCCACCGTGGCACGCAGGCGAACGGCCTTGATCGCCAAGTCCAGCAGGTTGCCCTGACCGGATTCTGCTGCAGAAGTGATAGCATCTAAAGCAGACTGCACAAGGGCTGCATCGCGTTTTTTCCGGATATTCTGGAGGCGGGCTATCTGCCCTTCGCGCACCGCGACGTTGTCGATATCGCGCGCCTCGATCTCGTCCTCGGCGTCCAGCCGGTATTTGTTGACACCCACGATCACGTCCTTGCCGCTGTCGATGCGGGCCTGCTTCTCGGCTGCGGCGGCCTCGATCTTGAGCTTGGCCCAGCCGCTGTCCACGGCCTGCGTCATGCCGCCCATGGCCTCCACCTCCTCAATGATGGCCCAGGCCGCGTCGGCCATATCCTGGGTGAGCTTCTCCATCATGTAGCTGCCAGCCCAGGGGTCAATCACGTGCGGAATGTGCGTCTCTTCCTGGATGATGAGCTGGGTGTTGCGGGCAATCCGCGCAGAGAACTCGGTCGGCAGTGCAATGGCTTCATCAAAGCTGTTGGTGTGCAGGCTTTGCGTGCCGCCGAACACCGCGGCCATGGCCTCGATGGTGGTGCGCACCACGTTGTTGTACGGGTCCTGCTCGGTGAGTGACCAGCCCGAGGTCTGGCAATGGGTGCGCAGCATCAGACTCTTGGGGTTCTTCGCCTCGAAGCCTTTCATGATGCGGCACCACAAGAGCCGCGCCGCGCGCATCTTGGCCACTTCGAGGTAGAAGTTCATGCCGATGGCCCAGAAGAAGCTCAGGCGCGGTGCGAAGTCGTCCACATCCAGGCCCTTGGCCAGCGCGGTCTTCACATACTCCTTGCCGTCGGCCAGCGTGAAGGCCAGCTCCAGCGCCTGGTTTGCTCCGGCTTCCTGCATGTGATAGCCGCTGATACTGATCGAGTTGAACCTGGGCATGTTCTGCGCCGTGTACTCGATGATGTCGCCAATGATGCGCATGCTGGGCTGCGGCGGGTAGATATAGGTGTTGCGGACCATGAACTCCTTGAGGATGTCGTTCTGGATGGTTCCGCTCAATTTCTCCTGGCTCACGCCCTGCTCTTCTGCCGCCACCACATAGCCCGCCAGCACCGGCAGCACGGCGCCGTTCATGGTCATGGACACACTGACCTTGTCCAATGGAATCTGGTCAAAGAGGATTTTCATGTCCTCCACGCTGTCAATGGCGACACCGGCCTTGCCCACGTCACCGGTCACGCGCGGGTGATCGGAGTCGTAGCCGCGGTGTGTTGCCAGATCGAAGGCCACGCTCACGCCCTGCCCGCCCGCAGCCAGCGCCTTGCGGTAGAAGGCATTGGACTCCTCGGCGGTCGAAAAGCCGGCATATTGGCGAATGGTCCAGGGACGCACGGCATACATGGTGGCCTGCGGACCGCGCAGATAGGGCTCAAAGCCGGGCAAGGTATTGGCATAAGCCAGGTTTGTCGCGTCCTGTGCGGTGTACAGGGGCTTGACCGTGATGCCGTCTGGCGTGATCCAGTTCAGTGCATCCACCTGGCCACCTGGCGCGGATTTGGCTGCGGCCTTTTGCCAAGCCTCAAGCGTGGCGGGCTGGAATTCGGGAGATTTCTTCTGACTCATGGTGTGGGGTCGCTCGCATGGCTCTGTTAAACAGCACTTTACGCCCTGTCAGACGCAACTTTGGCAGGCATTTTCTGTTGCGCCGAGTTTACATTATTTATAATTATTTATGCAAAATATTCCATGAAGCTTACAATTCCAGCCATGGCAGCTGTCTCCCTCTCCCCCCGCGCCCTCTATGAAGAGGTGGCAGAACTCCTGCGCCAGCGCATTTTCAGCCGAGAGCTGGAACCCGGCAGCTGGATCGACGAGCTCAAGATCGCCGAGGCCTACGGCATCAGCCGCACGCCCTTGCGTGAAGCCCTCAAGGTGCTCGCGGCCGAAGGCCTCGTCACCATGAAAGTACGCCGTGGCGCCTATGTCACCGAGGTTTCCGAGCAGGATCTGGCCGATGTCTATCATCTGTTGAGCCTGCTGGAATCAGACGCTGCCGGCATTGTGGCCCGCACCGCCACGCCCTTGCAAATCCAGGGGCTGCAAGCCCTGCATGACGAACTGGAGAGTGCCGTCACACCGTCCAGAGAGGAACGTGACCGCTTCTTCGAGATCAACGAGCGCTTTCACATGCTGTTGCTGGAGATTGCCAACAACCGCTGGCGTGACCAGATGGTGGCCGACCTGCGCAAGGTCATGAAGCTCAACCGGCACCACTCCCTGCTCAAGACAGGGCGCATCAAGGACTCACTGCAGGAACATCGTGCCGTCATGGACGCCATCACCGCGCGAGATTCAGCGGCAGCAGAAGCGGCCATGAAGCAGCACTTCAGAAACGGCCTTGAGGCAGCCACATGATCTAAAGTGCGCGTTTGGTCTATTTTCTGAAACAGCTAGCATTACCCATGACCCAAACTGCACAGCCCGGCATCCTCGCCCCCATCCCTCCCCAGGCACGTTTCCTCAATTTTCAACTCAGACCAGACTCCAATCCGGGCCCCGTACTCAAGGCACTGGCCAATGAAGTGGATGGCGTCCAGGTCGTCGTCGGCATTGGCGCCTTGCTGGCAAGTGCTTTGGGAGCAAAGGTGCCTGGTCTGCGAAGTTTCGAAGGCATGCCGGGCGCCAAGGTCAAGCTGCCCGTCACGCCTGCCGCGCTCTGGCTCTGGTTGCGTGGGGATGAACGCGGTGAGTTGCTGCACCTCAGCCGGCACCTGGAGAACTTGCTGGCACCGGCCTTCACACTGGAGTCCATCACCGATGCTTTCAGGTACGTCGACTTCCGCGACCTGAGTGGCTATGAAGACGGCACGGAAAACCCGCAAGGTGATGAGGCCCTGGCCGCCGCCCTGGTGCCCGCCACAGATGCCACGCTGGCAGCCTCCAGCTTTGTGGCCGTGCAGCGCTGGCAACACAACTTCGCACATTTCGACGGCATGAGCCGGCAGCAGCAGAACGACATCTTCGGTCGTGACCGGGACAGCAATGAAGAACTGGACGAGGCCCCCATCACGGCCCACGTCAAGCGCACCGCACAGGAAAGTTTCGAGCCCGAGGCGTTTGTATTGCGCCGCTCCATGCCCTGGGCCGAGGGCAAGCTGGCCGGACTGGTGTTCACGGCCTTTGGTCACTCACTGGATGCGTTTGAAGCCCTGTTGCGACGCATGTCCGGCGCAGAAGACGGTTTGGTGGACGGACTGTTCCAGTTCACCCATCCAGACAGCGGCGCCTATTTCTGGTGCCCTGCCCTGCATCAGGGTAAGCTTGACCTACGGCCGCTGGGGCTCTAGCATTGCTACAGTCTTGATAGCAAGACCAAGTACCGGAAAAAGCAGGAATTTTTTCCCCGCCATTGTTGATGGCGTATGAGAAGCGGATGTCGCCTGCACGCCTGTTCCGAATGCGTGATGAGTCCTCCGGTAGCCAACCTATCCACCTAATGCAGCAAACATCGCTCGAATACCAAGCCATTCTCGAAAACGCATCGATCGGGATCTTGTTCACCCGCGATCAGCGGGTTCAGCACTGCAACGCCCGATTCGCAGAAATTTTCGGTGGTTCACAAAGCGAACTCGTCGGGCAGCCCGGCTCTGTATTCTGGATGACGGAGCAAGATTACGCTGAAATTGGAAGAGCCGCCTATCCCATCCTCTCCAGCGGTGGGCTTTTCGAATATGAAGGAAAAATGCGTCGCAAGGATGGCAGCTCCGTCTATTGCCATGTACAGGCCAAGGCCATCAACCCTGACAACACAGCAGCAGGAACGGTCTGGATCATCGAGGATATTGGTGAACGCAAGCGCGTGCAGGAGGAGTTGCAGGATCTGCTGCTCAAGCAGCAGGCCATCCTGGAGAATGCCTCGGTAGGCATCATGTTCACCCACAATGGGTTCGTCGTGCATTGCAATCCCCGCTTCGAGGAGATTCTTGGCTGGCCGCCGGGCCGGCTGCAAGGACAGAAAGCCTCTGTGTTCTTCAAGAGTTTGCAGGACTACGAGCTCTTTGGACACGCGGTAGGCCCCAGACTGTCTGCCGGGGAACTGGTCGACATTGAATGGCTCAATATCCGCAAGGATGGATCGCAATTCTGGTTTCGGCATCGGGCGAAAGCCCTGGAATCAGGCGACGGGAGTCAAAGCACCATCTGGATCAGTGAAGATGTCACGAGCAAAAAGGCCGCTGAAGAGGCGCTGATAAAAGCTCACATTGAACTCGAAGACCGGGTCAAACAGCGAACCGGAGAGTTAGAGCAGACCAGTCGACAACTGGAGACCGTGATCCTGAGTTCCCCACTGGCCATCTACACCCGAAACACAGACAGCGTCATCACAAGCTGGAACCCGGCCGCCGAGCTTATGTTTGGCTGGACCGCCAGCGAAATGATAGGCAAGAACTACCTGCCAACCATTCCGGAAGAAAGAAAAGCCGAAGCCAAAGAACTGCAGCAAAGAGTGTTGAGCGGTGAGTCCCTCGTCCAGCTTGAGCTGGTACGTCAGCGTCGCGACGGCTCGCCCATTGACATCAGCCTGACAGTAGCTCCTTTGCGGGATTCGACAGGCAAGTTGTCTGGCTACCTCACCATTGCAGCAGACATCACAGAACGCAAGTTGGCAGAGCAAAAGATAGAGTTTCTGGCTTACCACGACTCCCTCACCGGACTGCCAAACAGGCTGCTGCTGCAGGACCGCATGGAGCAGGCCATGGCGCATTCGGATCGCACCCGAAGCCGGGTGGCGCTGATGTTCATGGATCTCGACAATTTCAAGCAGATCAACGACTCGCTGGGCCATGCATCGGGCGACGCCCTGCTCAAGCAAGTGGCACAGCGCCTGCGCGAGTGCGTGCGTGACACCGACACGCTGAGCCGGCAGGGAGGTGACGAGTTCGTGATCGTGTTGCAGGACTTGTCCAGCGGTGCCGCAGCAGAACCTGTGCTGAACAAGATCATTGGGCGACTGCAGGAGCCGTTTTATGCCGAGGGGCACGAACTTTCGACCTCTGTGTCGATTGGCGTGACCCTCTACCCTGAAGACGGCAAGGACTTCGACACGCTGAGCAAGAAGGCTGACATGGCGATGTACCGGGCCAAGGAAGCCGGACGCAACACCTACCGCTTCTTTGACAATGAAATGAACGTCGAGGCGATCGACCACCTGCGCACCCGCAATGGCTTGCGCCGTGCCGTGGAGCGCGACGAGTTCGTGCTGCACTACCAGCCACAAATTGACCTGAACAGCGGTGCCGTAATCGGTGTGGAGGCGCTGATACGCTGGCAACGCAGCGAGCGCGAACTGGTGGCCCCCGGAAAATTCATTCCCGTGGCTGAAAACAGTGGCCTGATCGTACCGATCGGTGAGTGGGTGATCCAGCAAGCCTGCCGCCAGGCCATGCTTTGGCAGCAGGCGGGCCTGCCGCCCTTGACGATGGCCGTAAACCTCTCTGCCGTGCAATTCAAGCACGGCAATGTCGAAGCTACGGTCACCGCAGCGCTGCAGCAATCCGGCTTGAACCCTGCCCTGCTGGAACTGGAGCTCACCGAGTCCATCCTGATCCAGAACGTCGAGCAGGTGCTCGCCACCGTCAAGCGGCTCAAGCAGCTGGGCGTGAAACTGGCCATCGATGATTTCGGCACCGGCTATTCCAGCCTGTCCTACCTCAAGCGCTTTGACATCGACAAACTCAAGATCGACCAGTCATTCATCCGCGACCTGGCCACTGACCCGGATGATGCGGCCATCGTGCAGGCCATCATCCAAATGGCCCGCAGCCTGAAGCTCAAGACCATTGCCGAGGGCGTTGAAAGCACCGACATGCACGCGCAGTTGCGCAATTTCCAGTGCGACGAAGCACAGGGCTATCACTTCGCGCGCCCCATGTCAGCCGACGAATTCGCACGCTATCTGGCTGGCTCGCTCCACTGATCCAGCACCTCAGGCTGTTGCGCTGACAGCCTCTTGCGCCAACTGCCAGACCTGGCGCGCAGGCAGTGTCTTGAGACGATGGTCGCTCCAGACCTGGCGCCAGCGTCGCGCCCCCGGCAGGCCGTGCCGCAGACCCAGCATGTGGCGGGCAATGGCATACCAGGAGGTACCGTGCTGGGAGGCCTCAGCTGTCATGTAATCCACCATCTGCTCTTCCACACGCTCACGGCTCAGATCCGAAGCCGCAGCGCCGTAAAAGGCTTCATCCCAGGTGGCCAGCCACCAGGGGTTGTGATAGGCCTCGCGCCCCAGCATCACGCCATCAAGTTCTTCCAGTTGCTCTGCCACCTGTGCATGGGTGGTGATGCCGCCGTTGATGACAATCGTGAGCTGTGGGAAATCGCGCTTCAAGCGGTGCACCATTTCATAACGCAGCGGCGGCAGCTCTCGGTTCTCCTTCGGACTCAGCCCTTTGAGCCAGGCATTGCGGGCATGAACGATGAAGGTCGAGCAGCCCGCCTCGCTGACCTGCCCGACAAAATCGCGTACAAATTCGTAGCTCTCGGTCTTGTCGATGCCAATACGGTGCTTGACCGTGACCGGCACGCTGACCACATCCACCATGGCCTTGACGCAATCCGCCACGAGTTGCGGCTCAGCCATCAGGCAGGCGCCAAAGGCACCCCGCTGCACACGCTCGGAGGGGCAACCACAGTTGAGGTTGATCTCGTCATACCCCCATTGCGCCCCCAGCGCCGCGCAGTGTGCCAGATCCGTCGGCTCGCTGCCGCCGAGCTGCAAGGCAACTGGGTGTTCTTGCGGGTTGAACTGGAGGTGGCGTGCCACATCACCGTGCAGCAGCGCACCGCTGGTCACCATTTCGGTATAGAGCAGGGCATGCCGGGACAGCAGACGATGAAAATAGCGGCAATGGCGGTCGGTCCAGTCCATCATGGGGGCAACCGACATGCGCCACCGATCCGGGGAAACAGGCTTTGGGCTAGGCATGGCTGCGATTATCCCAGCCTTGGCCTCTGCATACCTGCGGGGACTTGACGCGCATCAAACCCGCGAAATGCCTGTCATGACATAGTAAGCAGATGGATTCAGGCACATCAGACCTTATGGCTTTGCAGGCATCCGCCGACGGCGTCACGCCTGAGGCGGGTGCACGCCCTGCCATTTTTCTTGCACAGCAACTGTGCAAGACCTACCAGATGGGCGAGGTCCAGGTTAAAGCCTTGACCGATGTCGACCTGGAAATCTACCGGGGCGAATTCATCGTGCTGCTCGGCCCCTCAGGCAGCGGCAAATCGACCCTGCTCAATATTCTCGGCGGCCTGGACCGCCCCTCCAGCGGCGTCGCACGTTTCGCCGATCATGACCTGACGGCGGCCAACGATGCCCAACTCACCCAGTACCGGCGGGAACACGTGGGCTTCGTGTTCCAGTTCTACAACCTGATTCCCAGTCTGACCGTTCGTGAAAACGTGGAACTGGTGACCGACATCTCGCACCATCCCATGCCGGCGCAAGACGCACTCGCCATGGTTGGGCTGGCTGAGCGCATGGATCACTTTCCTTCCCAGCTCTCAGGAGGCGAGCAGCAGCGGGTGGCGATTGCGCGTGCCATCGTCAAGCGCCCCGAAGTGCTGCTGTGCGATGAGCCAACAGGGGCGCTGGACTATGTGACCGGCAAGCTGGTGCTGGAGGTCATCGAGCGCATCAACCGCGAACTGGGAACCACGGCCATCGTGATCACCCACAATGCAGCCATTTCCGGCATGGCTGATCGGGTTCTCTACATGGGAGGCGGCAGCATTCAACGGGTCGAACTCAACCCCCACAAACTCAAACCCGCAGAGCTGTCCTGGTGAAAGCCCTCGACCGCAAATTGTTGCGCGATCTGCGGCTGATGTGGAGCCAGACGCTCACCATCGCGCTGGTGGTGGCCAGTGGTGTGGCGGGCTTCATCACCAGCTTCAGCGCCTACGATGCCCTGTCCTGGTCACGCGATCGGTATTACGCCGAGTCACGGTTTGCCGACGTTTTTGCCACGCTCAAGCGTGCGCCCTTGTCACTGCAGCGGCAGCTCGAAGCCATCGATGGGGCGGCCCATGTGGAAACCACACTGACGCAGGTCGTGCCCATCGACCTGCCCAACGTTCCCGACCCGGTCATCGGCCGGCTCATCGGCATCCAGGCGAATGAGCCACAGCGGCTGAATACGGTCCACATCAGCAGGGGGCGCATGGTAGCGGTGCATCGCCATGGCGCCATTGAGACCCTAGTGTCAGAAGGCTTTGCCGTGGCCCGCCAGCTCAAACCGGGTGACCGTATTCATGCCCTGATCAACGGCAAACGGGAGGAACTTCATATCGTCGGCATTGCGTTATCGCCGGAGTACATCTTTGCAGGGCTGGGAGGCTCACCCGATCAACGAGGCTTCGGCGTCTTCTGGGTGGATCGTTCCGCGCTGGCTGCGGCCTACAACATGGAAGGCGCCTTTAACCAGGTGTCGGTGCGGCTGGCGCCCCAGGCCAGCGAGGGCCATGTCATCGACAGCCTCAACCGGCTGCTGACACCTTACGGCGGCATTCGCGCACATGGTCGCGATGAGCAGCTGTCGCACATGATCCTCAACTCGGAGATCAAGGAACAGCGTGTGCTGGGTACTGTGTTGCCGAGCATCTTCCTGGCGGTGGCGGGCTTTTTGCTGAACGTGGTGCTGAGCCGCCAGATCGCCACCCAGCGTGAACAGATCGCAGCCCTCAAGGCGCTGGGGTACGACAACAGCGCCATCGGGGTGCACTACCTGAAATTCGTGCTGGTCATCGTGATTCTCGGTCTCGCGATTGGACTGGCAGTAGGCGCGGTGATGGGAAACTGGTTCGTCGGTATCTATGCCGATGTGTTCCGCTTCCCTGATCTGCGCTACCGCCTCAAGCCTGAACTCATTGTGGCTGCTGTTGGCGTGGCCTCCATGGCGGCAGTGCTGGCAACGCTGCATGCCATCCGGGCGACGGTGCGCATGGCGCCGGCTGAAGCCATGCGCCCGCCTTCTCCTGGCAATTACAAACCCATGCTGATAGAAAAACTGGGCATCAAACACTGGTTCTCGCCCGCGGTACGCATGATTCTTCGCACCCTGGAGCGGCGCCCTTTGCGGACCGGATTGACGATTTTCGGCATCGCAGCCTCGATGGCCATTGTGGTGACCGGAGCCTTCTGGCGTGATGCAATTGATGTACTCATCAACACCCAGTTCAACCAGGTACTGCGCGGCGATGTGTCCATCAGCCTGATCGAGGCCACGCCAGCCCGGGTCCTGCATGAGTTTGCCAACCTTCCCCACGTCACGGCGGTGGAGGGAGCACGCAGTGTTCCGGTACGACTTGTCAATGCGCACCACGCCTGGCGCGGCAGCATCCAGGGCAAGCCGGAACAGCCGGAACTGCATCGCATTGTCGACATAGACCATCAGGTATTCCTCCCCCCGCGTGATGGCCTGCTGCTGACCGACCGCTTGGCCGAACGCCTGAACCTCCGCATCGGGCAATACGTGCAGGTAGAACTGACGCAAGGAAGACGGGATGTATTTAGCCTGCCTGTGACGGGGATCGTGACCGAAATGATGGGCATGAACGCGTATATCGAACGCCGCGCCCTCAATCGGCTGCTGCGTGAGGGCGACATCGTCAACTTCGTATCTGTGGCGGTGGCCCCCGATGACGAAGCGGAACTGCTGACACACCTCAAACAGGTCCCACGGGTAGCCGCCGCGGTCAGCAAATCCATCATGCTGGGAAACATCGAAGAAGTTACGGCCCGCAACGTCCTGGTCTTCAGCGCCGTTCTGTCCGTATTTGCCACCATCATTGCAGTCGGTGTGGTCTATAACAATGCACGCATCGCCCTGGCCGAGCGGGCCTGGGAACTGGCCAGCCTGCGGGTGCTGGGTTTTACGAGAGGCGAGGTATCCGCCTTTCTGCTCGGAGAGCTAGCCATCGAAATCGCCCTGGCTCTGCCGCTGGGCATGGTGCTGGGCTACGCGCTGGCAGCGACCATCGTCAACCTGATCAAAAACGACGAGTTCTACTTCCCCCTCGTCATCTCGCCGGCAACCTATGCCTATGCGGCGTTGTGCGTGGTGGCAGCGGGGGTGGTCAGTGCGCTGATTGTGCGACGCAAGGTGGATACGCTGGATCTGGTGAGTGTATTGAAAACGCGAGAATAGCAAGTGGAGGATGAATGAAAACGAAAATGTGGTTTGCCCTGGGTGGCCTGCTGGCCCTCGTTTTGCTGATCTGGGCATTCAGCCCGAAACCCGTTGAGGTAGAGCTTGCCACAGTGACGCAGGGGCACTTCGAGCGCAGCGTTCAGGAGGATGGCAAGACGAGCCTGCGTGACCGCTATGTCGTCTCGACGCCTTTGAGTGGCCGCGTCGCACGCATCGACCTCAAGCAGGGTGACACCGTGCAACGCGATGACGCACTCGCCACCCTCTGGCCGCTGGCGCCTGCTTTGCTCGACGAGCGTACCCGTGCAGAGCAGCAGGCACACATCGGAGCCATGGAAGCGTCAGTCGCCCGCGCAGGCGCCACCGTGGAACGTGCCAAGGCGGCACTGGCGCAGGCCCGGGCTGATTTCAAGCGCAGCGAGATGCTGGCCCAGCAAGGCTTTCTTTCACCCAACCAGAACGAGACCGACAAGCTGACCGTGCACCTGCGGGATAAGGAGCTTGAAGTCGCGCAACAGGAGGAGGATGCTGCGCGTCATGAACTGCAGCAGTCACGCGTGGCACTGCGTCAGTTCACACAGGATCCTCAGGGAAAGTCCCAGCGCAGCTGGATCATCAAGGCACCGGTCTCCGGCAAGGTCCTCAAGGTGACCCAGCAAAGTGAGGGCATGGTGCCGGCCGGCACGCCCTTGCTGGAACTGGGCGACCCTTCCCGCCTGGAAGTGGCCGTTGACATCCTGACCGAAGACGCTGCCCAGGTCAGCCCGGGTGCAATCGCACGGCTTTCCGACTGGGGCGGACCAGATTCGCTGGAAGGCCGTGTGCGCCTGATCGAACCCGCCGCG
This sequence comes from Gammaproteobacteria bacterium, assembly GCA_018815325.1. GTDB lineage: Bacteria > Pseudomonadota > Gammaproteobacteria > Burkholderiales > Burkholderiaceae_C > JAHIYE01. Next base: position 264,321 of record JAHIYE010000013.1, read on the forward strand.
TTTACCAAAGTCTCTGCACTGGGGGTTGAGGAGCAGCGCGTCAAGGTGATCATCGACATCATCTCGCCACCTGAGCAATGGCGCACGCTCGGCGACGGCTTCAAGGTGGATGTACAAATCCTAGTGCAGACCGTGGAGAACGCGGTGCAGGTACCCGTCAGCGCCCTGTTTCCGGCAGGCATGCGCTCGGCGCTGTTCGTGCTGGAAGATGGCCATGCACGCCAGCGGGAAATCGAGGTTGCCGCACGCAATGGCGCAACGGCCTGGGTCAAGACCGGCTTGACATCCGGCATGCAGGTGATCGTCTATCCACCCTCAGCACTCAAGGATGGCGCCCGCGTCAAAGCGCGCTAGACCCTACTGCTCAGCGCTCAGCCTCTGCGCTCTGACTCACCACGCAGTTGCGGCCTTTACGCTTGGCCTGGAATAACGCCCTGTCGGCCCGCTCCAGAATGGTCATGCTGCTTTGTGCTGAAGCCGTCACGGCCACACCAATGCTGACCGTAGGGGCCCTGTGATGCCAGCCCGCCTGCGGCACTGCCTTGCGAATGCGCTCAGCCACCGTCATGGCCTCCACTATCCCGGTGTCAGGCAGCACCAAGGCGAACTCCTCGCCGCCATAGCGTGCCGCCAGGTCATAGGTGCGCGCCTGTGACTGGATCAGGCTGGCAATCTTCTGCAAAATGGCGTCGCCCGTCACGTGCCCCAATTCATCGTTGAAGGACTTGAAGTGATCCACGTCAATCATCAGCAAGGCAAAAGGCACATGTGAACGCTCCGTCCGTGATGACTCGGTATTCATGAAATTGTCGAAGGAGCGCCGGTTTTTCAGGCCGGTCAGCCCATCCAGCAAACTGAGCGCAGCCAGTTCGGCATTGGCGGCTTCGAGTTGCAGCTGATACTGGCTGAGCTGAGTCTGTTGTCGGCGCATGGCCGCAGACAGCAGTTGTTGCTCTCTCAGGGAATGGCGTAACTCCAGCTGTGCCACCACCAGGCGTGACAGCGCTTTCAGCGCCTCCAGCTTGACCGGTTCCATCTTGCGGGGCACCCGGTCGATCACGCACACAGACCCCAGGGCCGCGCCCGAATCGGTCACCATCGGAGCCCCCGCATAAAAGCGGATACCCGGCGTCCCCGTCACGAGCGGGTTCTCCGAAAAGCGCGGGTCTTTGGAGGCATCCTCAACCACCAGCACATCGTCAGGCTGCAGGATGGCATGCGCACAGAACGAGTCCTCCCGGGGTGTCTGGCTGGCTTGCAGGCCCACTCTGGATTTGAACCATTGACGGTCTTCATCGACCAGGCTGATCAGGGCAATGGGAGTACCGCATATGAACGCAGCCAGGCGCGTAATGTCGTCGTAGGCCTGCTCGGCCTGACTGTCCAGAACGGCATAGCCACGCAATGCATCGAGTCGTTCGGTCTCATTGGGGGGCAAGGGTGCTGGCATGCGGGCGTTTCCTCATGGTGGGGATGTAGGGGATCATAGCCACATCCCAAGCCTTTTACACCTCAGCCGGCGTTTGAAGCAGCGCGCGGAAATCATGGCTGTGGCTGGCTGTTCATGCGCAGCAAAGTCTGGTAATCTGAACTCGCCGTGCTTAAACAGGCATGGCTCCATGCTTTTATTACCGACAGGAGATCAAAACACAATGTACCAACGAATTCTCGTCGCCACCGACGGCTCACCCTTGTCCAAGAAGGCGGTTACCAGTGCCATCGCACTCGCCGCCTTGACAGGGGCCGAACTGGTTGCACTCAAGGTTGTGCCACGCTACCCGGTCAGCTATTTCGAGGGCAGCCTTCCCCTGCCAGCCAAGGAGATTGCCCGTGTCGAAAAGCAATGGGCAGAAAGTGGGCAAGCCACCGTGGATGCTGTGCAGGCTGCAGCATCGAAAAAAGGCATCAAGGCCCGGGCCGTCACGGCCAAGTCAGACCTCGTGTCCGAGGCCATCATTTCTGCCGCCAAAAAATACAAATGTGACTTGATTGTCATGGCTTCCCACGGACGCCGCGGCATCAAGCGTGTGTTGCTCGGCAGCGAGACCCAGCATGTGCTGACCCACTCTTCAACTCCCGTGTTGGTCCTCAGATAATTTGACCATCTGGCGATGGCCATTCATCATGCTTCGCTATTATTTTCATAGCGAAGTAGTCCTGCCCTTCTCTTCCGACCCCGACGCCACGAACTTACTGGCTGTTTCATTTTGCTGATGATGGCGTGCATGCTGGCTGCACGCTTGGCAACGTATTTCAAACGCCGTCGGACACCGCCGTTTTATTCATCACAGCCTGTAGACTGGGCAACAAACTACTGCGGGGATTTCCATGGGATTTGCGAAGCTGCTTGGACGTGTCGCCATGAAGCCTTTTTCGAGGGCCTTGCCACAAATGGGCGATACCGAGCGTGCCGCACTGGAAGCCGGTACCGTCGGCTTCGAAGGCCAGATTTTTGCCGGCCGGCCTGATTTTGACGCACTCATCGCCACCGGCCCCAATGCCCTCACGGAAGAAGAGCAGGCATTTCTCGACAACGAGGTCAAGACCTTGTGCGCGATGCTGGACGACTTCGCCATCGACGAGGCGCGCGACCTGCCATCCGAGGTCTGGCAGTACATGCGCGAAAAGCGTTTCTTCGGCATGATCATCCCGAAGGTATGGGGGGGCCTCGGCTTCGGCCACCATGCCCATGCCACGGTGGTGACGCGTCTGGCCACTGTCAATGTCTCAGCCGCCGTCACCGTGATGGTGCCCAACTCACTGGGGCCGGCCGAACTGCTGCTGCGCTACGGCACCGATGCCCAGAAAAAATACTACCTGCCGCGTCTGGCCAATGGGACTGACCTGCCCTGCTTTGGCCTGACCGCCCCCTATGCCGGCTCGGACGCGGCCTCCATCCCCGACCGCGGAATACTCACCGAGCGTGAAATCGATGGCGTGCGCGTGCGTGGCTTCCAGGTCACCTTCTCCAAACGCTATATCACCCTGGCACCTGTGGCCACAGTGGTCGGCTTGGCCTTCAACGCCGTCGATGACAGCCGGACCGAGGGGCCCATCAACCTCGGCATTACCTGTGCCCTGATCCCAGTGCCGCAATCCGGCATGCAGATCGGGCGGCGCCACCGGCCCATGGACAGCGCCTTCATGAACGGCCCCATCGAAGGCCAGGACGTGTTCGTTCCCATGGAATGGGTCATCGGCGGCGAGCAGCAAGTTGGTCAAGGCTGGCGCATGCTGATGGAGTCCCTCGCAGCAGGGCGTGCCATTTCACTGCCAGCCCTGGGGGCTGCCACACAGCAATCCTCGCTCTTCGTGGCCAACGGCTACGGCAAGATTCGCGAGCAGTTTGGTCTGCCGATCGGCAAGTTCGACGCCATCGCCGGCATCATTGCCGGCATGTCGGCCGAACTTTATGCCACCGATGCCGCACGGCGTTTCACCGCCGCTGCCCTGGACAAGGGCGAGCAGCCCAGCGTGGCCAGCGTGGCCAGCGCCATCCTCAAGGTCCACCTGACCGAGGCCGGTCGGCGTTCGGTCAACCATGCGATGGACATTCTGGGCGGCAAGGGCATCATCAACGGCCCCTCCAACCTGCTGTCCGTCGCGTACCGTCACATGCCAGTCGCCATCACGGTCGAGGGTGCCAACATCCTGACTCGCTCACTTATCATCTTCGGCCAGGGCGCGGTGCGCTGCCACCCCTATGTGATGGCTGAGATGAACGCAGTTCAGCAACGCGACCCTGAAGCACTTGGCCGAGCCTTGATTGGCCACGCAGGCCATACCATCCGCAACCTCTGGTGCAGCCTGTTCGGTGCGCCAGTCATTGGCACACCGCCCGAGCCACTGCGCAAGGAAGCCCGGCTGCTGGCGCGGCTGAGCGCCAAATACGCACTCACCAGCGACCTCGCCATGGGCTTGCTCGGCGGGCGCCTCAAGCGCATGGAGTTGCTGTCGGCCCGGCTGGGCGACTGCCTGTCCCATCTTTATCTCGCCAGCGCCTGCATCTGGCGCTATACAGTGGAAGCGGACAGCGACATGCTGCCCTTCGCACGTGCTGCACTGCGTGTGCAACTCGATGCGGCAGAAGAAGTACTCCGCGACCTCTATGCAAACCTGCCCACACCAGGCCGACGCATGATCGGCAAGCTGGTGCTCAGCCGCACCGCCCACCTGGCGCCTATGCGTGATGTACAAATGCTGGAGCTGGCCGCACTCTTGCGCCGCCGACGCGATCTTGTCAACCGGCTGTGCCCGGACATCAGCGCGCCGAAACAAGGAGGCATGCTGGACCTGATGCAGGCGCTGGAATTGTCGGAACAGTTAGGTGACGAGACGACCGAACTCAACAAGCTCGTGCGACGCACACGATCCTTCGAGAAAGCCGCCAAGGAGACCGCAGACCCGGAGCGCTCACTGGCTTATCTGAAGGCCGCCGACCGGGTCATCCAGGTCGACGATTTCCCCGCATAAGACCACAAGTGCAGACACAGGTGTCTGCGCCTGGGCAGCCCGCCAGCTGTATTGCCTCAGCTGGCCCAACGCTCAGGATTTGGCGAACAAATCCTTGTACTGCTCCCTCAACAGGTTCTTCTGGACTTTGCCCATGGTGTTGCGAGGCAACTCGCCCACGGTAAAGCAGCGCTTGGGAATCTTGAAATTTGCCAGCTTGGACTTGAGTTCGGCCACGATTCCATCACCATCCAGCTTGACGCCAGGCTTGGGAATGACGACGGCCACCCCTACCTCGCCGAAATCAGGATGGAACACCCCCACTAGTGCGCTTTCAGCCACCCCGGGCAGTTCGTTGATATAACCTTCGATCTCGGCCGGGTAGACGTTGTAGCCGCCGCTGATGATGAGGTCTTTGCTGCGGCCCACGATGCTGACATAACCACGCTCGTCAATCTTGCCCACATCACCAGTCTTGAAGTAGCCGTCAGCGGAGAATTCTTCACGGGTCTTTTCGGGCATGCGCCAATAGCCCTTGAACACATTGGGGCCCTTGACCTGAATGGCACCGATCTCCCCCACCGGCAGTGACTGCCCTGCTTCGTCCTGCACTCGAAGACTCACACCGGGCAAAGGAAAACCGACGGTGCCGCCACGCCGCTCACCCAGCGCGGGGTCATAGGGGTTGGAGGTAAGCATCACAGTTTCGCTCATGCCATAGCGCTCCAGGATGGTGTGACCGGTACGCGCCTTCCACTCGTTGAAGGTCTCCAGCAGCAAGGGGGCCGAACCCGCCACGAACAGGCGCATGTTGCGCGTGCTCTCCCGGTTCAGTCCGGGCTCGGCAAGCAGTCGCACATACAGGGTTGGAACCCCCATGAACACAGTCGCCTGAGGCATCTTCTTCAGCACCAATGCGGGATCGAAGCGGGACAGCCAGATCATCTTGCTGCCATTGATCAGGGCGCCATGGAGGGCCACGAAGAGGCCATGCACATGAAAAATCGGGAGTGCATGGATCAGTACATCGCCCTTTTTCCATCCCCAGTAGTCCTTCAACACACGCGCATTGCTGAGCAAATTCCCGTGTGTGAGCATGGCCCCCTTGCTACGGCCTGTAGTGCCGCTGGTATAGAGAATGGCCGCCAGATCGTCATCAGCCTTGGCCACAGCCTGATGCTGATCAGAACAATGTGCAGCCCGCTCCAGCAGGGAGCCGGTACGGTCTTCATTGAGCGTGAACACATGTTGGGTACCTGCCTTGAAAGCAAGCTTGCTCACCCAGCCGAAGTTCTTGCCACTGCACACAACGACACTCGGCTCGGCGTTGCCGATGAAGTACTCGATTTCCGCGCTTTGGTAGGCTGTGTTGAGCGGAAGGAACACATACCCTGCCCGCAAGGTTGCCAGGTACAGCATCACGGCTTCCACGGATTTTTCTACCTGCACCGCAATGCGGGCACCATGGGGTAAGTCAAGCGCTGCGAGCAGATTGGCCAACATGGCTGTAGCCCGATCCAGATCCCGCCATGAGTAATTCAGCCCGTTGTCGGTCTCAATCGCTGTGGAGTCCATATCTTCAGGGAACGCTTCGCGCAATGCAGAAAAGAGATTCATGTATCTTGTGAATTGAGTAATCAGCAAAAGTGCGGAACTACCGAGTTTTCGATCCGCATCGGGGGCTGGGCCGCCATGCATGCCTGCAACTGCAGTGCGGGCATGCATGGCAACCCAACCCGTCGGACATCAGTCGAGCTTGGCGCCCGACAGTTTGACCACATTGGCCCAGCGCTTGATCTCGCCATTCACGAAACCGCCGAACTGCTTGGGTGTCATGTTGCTGAATTCAGCGCCCTGGTTGGCCCAGATGGCCTTGGCTTCATCGGTCAGGGCTGCCTTGCGGATCTCCTCCACCGCACGGGCCTGTATTTCTGGCGGTGTGCCCTTGGGCGCCCAGATACCGTACCAGGTGGTCACGGTGTAATCTGGCAGGCCGACTTCAGCGGCACTCGGCACATCAGGGAAAGCCGGGTTGCGCTTGTTGCCCGACACCATGAGCGCCTTGATGCGGCCACCTTTGATATGCCCTGCCGAAGAGCCGAGTCCATCGAACATCATCTCCACATTGCCCGAAATCAGGTCCTGCAATGCCGGGCCCGCGCCACGGTAGGGAATGTGTGTGATGAAGGTCTTGGTCTGCTGCTTGAACAACTCGCCCGCCAGGTGGTGGGACGTGCCACTGCCGGCTGAGCCATAGTTCAGACGCGCCGGGTTTTGACGTACATATTCCAGGAAGGCCTTGAAGTCGGCCTGCGGTACTTTCTTCGGGTTGACCACGAGCACCTGGGGTACGCTGGCCACGAGAGCCAGAGGAATGAAATCTTTCTCGAGGTCGTAGTCCAGTTTCGGGTACATCGAGGGAGCAATCGTGTGGTGAACCGCTCCCATGAAAAGGGTGTATCCATCGGGCTGGGCTCGCGAAGCGATACCGGCCCCCAGAGTGCCACCGGCACCGCCACGGTTGTCGATGATCAGTTGCTTGCCCGTCAGTTTGGCAAACTGGGCAGCCAATGGGCGTGCAAATGCGTCGGTGCCACCACCCGCGGGGAAGGGAACGATCAGTGTCACCGGCTTGGTCGGCCAGTTGGCATCTGCCCGCCCCAGCAGGGGGATGCCAGCTGCGCTTATGGCAGCCATGCGCAGCACATCGCGACGCGTGCTCAGTTTCGTGTCATTGAATGTCATTTATCGTCTCCATCGTAAATAAAACCAACACTTCATACTTTTGACCATCGCTCAATATAGTGCTTGAGGCACGCAATTCGCCTCGGTACAGACCCACCCCATTCAGCATGGCTGGCGCAAGGTTTGCATCAGTCATAACCATCACGTCTGCGCCGTCAAAGAAGCCATCAGATCAGAAAACCGCTGCCCCTGAATCCTCACATGTTCACGCAACAGATCGGCCGCAAGGTCAGAGTCTCCAAGACAGATGGCCTGCACCACCGCCGCATGCTCGTCGTCCGAAGTCTGCATCCGGTCCCGAACTCGCAACTGCAAACGCCTGAACGGACGAAGTCTCCGGTGCAGGCTGCTGGCCTGCTCTGCCAGAAAACCGTTTCGACTGGCGGCATAGATCAGGTGATGAAACGTCTCATTGAGCTTGTAATAGGCATCGGTGTTGCCGGCATCTCGCGCCGTGGCACATGCCTGATGTGCCTGCCTGAGTTCTTCACATTCTGCCGGCTGCATGTGGCGAGCGGCCAGACGAGCACAGGTCGCTTCAAGCTCCGCCATGACCTCGAACATCTCCCAAAGGCGCTGAAACGGCACCGATGCCACAAATGCCCCCTTGCGTGGTTGCATGTCGATCAGGCCGGATGCACTGAGTTGCAGAAAGGCTTCCCGAATGGGTGTTCTCGACACGCCGAACTCCTCGGCCAGCTCCACCTCGTCCAGATGCCTCCCCGGGGCGTAGAACCCCATGGCGATGCGCTCCTCGATCTGCTCCCGCAAGGCCTCTGAGCGACGTACAGGTGAACGAACCGGCTTTTCCCTTACGGCATTCATGAAAATTTCAGTTCATCCCGTTAAAAATTTGCCCCATGGCAGGGCAGATTACGATATATTTCATGTATACAAGAGTTGTTTTTAAAAATATCCGAATAGATTAAGCGAATGCATGATACGTGAAAAATGCCAATTCAAGCAGTTTTTCATCGTTTCCGCCTAGCGCCAGTCCTGCAACCTAAGGAGTAGCAACATGCTTGACGGACTCAAAACAGTCGCCCGCAAGGCTAGCCAGACACGGGCACTCAAGGCCTTGCTGGAGGACTGCAACGTGCTGATGTCCGAGCGCGGAGAAGCCAACAGCGTGACTATCGGGAATCAGCTGATCGCGCATTTCGAACGCCTGCCCGAGGACAAGCTGATCAGTTTTTTCGAGCATCTGGCAAACGACTTCAGTCCTGATCCCAAAGAGGTGCTTGCTGCCGCACAGGACTATGCAACACAACAGTCTGCCGGGCATCTGAAGCGGCTAATGCAAGTCTCCGAACCACCACGCCAGGAACTGTTTCGCAGGATCAACCGCACCCCCGGTGGCACAGCCACCATCGTGGGTATGCGACGTACCCTGCTGCGCAACCTGCGCGCGCACCCCGAACTGCAAGTACTTGAAGACGATTTGCTGCATTTGCTGTCGAGCTGGTTCAACCCTGGCTTTCTGGAAATGCAAAAAGTGGATTGGGGATCCCCTGCCCGTTTGCTGGAAAAATTGATCGAGCATGAGGCTGTGCACGAAATAGATGGCTGGGACGATCTTCGTCGCAGGCTTGCCCCTGACCGGCGCTGCTTTGCCTTCTTTCACCCTCAATTGCCCGATGAACCACTGATCTTTGTGGAAGTCGCACTGGTGCCGGACATTCCAGCAGCCATCGCACCGCTGATCGATAAAAAATCACCCCCCCTGACAACTGACCAGTTCAAGGCAGCCATCTTTTACTCCATCAGCAATTGCCAGCCCGGCTTGCGTGGCGTCTCGATGGGCAATTTCCTGATCAAGCGCGTGGCCGAACAACTGCATCGTGAGCTGCCCCAGATCAAGACGTTTTGCACCCTGTCGCCGATTCCTGGTTTTGCGGCGTGGCTGCAGGGAACCACGGATTTCCGGCATATCCACGGCAAAAAGCGTGGCTTGGGCTTGCGACTGAGCGAGGCCAAAGATGTGTTGCTGGAAGCCAGCAAAGGCGACCTGTCCGCCTTGGCCAGTGCCAACGCGCAACGCAGCCTCACCCCTGTTCAGGTTGCAGCCCAAATGCGGCTGTGCAGCGCCTACCTGGCACACCAGTCGGTGGCGACGTCAGGTGCAGATCCCGTCGCCCGCTTCCACCTCGACAACGGCGCGCGACTGGAACGCATCAACTTCCTTGGCGACTTGTCGCGCAAGGGCCTCAAGCAGGCTTGCGGCATGATGGTCAACTACCTGTATGACTTGCAACAGGTGGAAGCCAATCACGAAAAATTCGTGCATGGCGAAGTGGTCCATGCACGCGGCGTAGCCGCCTTGCTTTGAGCACTCGCCCTGAGTGCTTGACGCCTCCGCTGCCCCCTCAGGACGACTTGCGAGATAGACGGCTGTTCGAGTTGCCTCTGCCCGCCCATAGCCACAGCAGCGCGCCGCCAGCAATCATGGGCACGCACAGCCACTGGCCCATGCTCATGTTCAGCGCCAGCAGTCCGAGAAAATTGTCAGGCTCGCGGAAAAACTCCGCGATGAAACGAAAAACACCATAGCCCACGAGAAAGGCTGCGGCTACCTGCCCTTGCTGCCTGGGTTTGCGTGCATACAACCAGAGCAGGATGAAAAGCAGCAGGCCCTCCAGCAGGAACTGGTAAACCTGCGAAGGATGACGCGGCAAGGGCGAACCACTGCCAGGAAACACCATGCCCCAGGGCAATGACGGATCGCTGAAACGCCCCCACAACTCGCCGTTGATGAAATTGCCTACCCGTCCGGCAGCCAGACCGGTGGGCACGCAGGGCGCCACGAAATCAGCTACCTGCAGCCATGGCTTGCGCCTTGTATGGGCAAACCAGAGCATGGCAGCCACAACACCCAGCATGCCGCCATGGAAACTCATGCCTCCTTGCCAGACTGCAAAGATTTCCAGCGGATGCGAGAGGTAATAGCCGGGCTTGTAGAACAGGCAGTAGCCCAGTCGCCCCCCGATAACCACCCCCACGACGCCAAGAAAAAGGATGTCCTCCACATCGCGACGTGTCCAGGCTGACACCCCTTGGATTGACGCAAAAGGCTCATGCCGCAGGCGCAGCGTGCCCAGCAGCATGAACAGGGCAAATGCCACCAGGTAGGTCAGACCATACCAATGAATGGCCAAGGGTCCCAGTTGCAGGGCAACCGGGTCGATTTGAGGGTGAATCAGCATGCCCGCATTGTGCCGCAGAGCGCCCCCCCTCTTCACGGCTTACACTTGTGGTTTACTGATTTTTTCTTCCCCGACCACGCCATGGAAACCAAAGTCATCAAGATCAACCGTCGTTCTGCCAACATCACCGAGGGCAAGTCACGCGCGCCCAACCGCTCCATGTACTACGCCATGGGCTACGAAGAGAGCGATTTCAAGAAGCCCATGGTGGGCGTCGCCAACGGCCATAGCACCATCACCCCTTGTAATTCAGGCCTGCAAAAGCTCGCTGATGCTGCCATTGCCGGCATCGAGGAGGCCGGCGGTAACGCGCAGGTATTCGGCACCCCCACCATATCAGACGGCATGGCCATGGGCACCGAAGGCATGAAGTACAGCCTGGTGAGCCGCGAGGTGATCTCCGATTGCGTGGAAACCTGTGTACAGGGCCAGTGGATGGATGGTGTCGTCGTCGTCGGTGGCTGCGACAAGAACATGCCCGGCGGCATGATGGGCATGCTGCGCGCCAATGTGCCTGCCATCTATGTCTACGGTGGCACCATCCTGCCTGGCCACTACAAGGGACAGGACCTCAACATCGTGAGCGTGTTCGAAGCTGTGGGCGAGAACGCGGCCGGCAAGATGAGTGACTTTGATCTGCACGAAATCGAGAAGCGTGCCATCCCTGGCACCGGCTCCTGCGGCGGCATGTACACCGCCAACACCATGTCCAGCGCATTCGAAGCCCTCGGCATGAGCCTGCCCTACTCTTCCACCATGGCCAACCCGCATGATGAGAAGATGAACTCGGCCAAGGAGTCGGCCAAGGTGCTGATCGAGGCCATCAAGAAGGACCTCAAGCCACGCGACATCGTGACCCGCAAATCGATCGAAAACGCTGTTGCCGTGATCATGGCCACTGGCGGCTCCACCAATGCCGTGTTGCACTTCCTGGCCATTGCCCACGCAGCTGAGGTTGAGTGGACCATCGATGATTTTGAGCGTGTGCGCAAGAAAACACCCGTGCTGTGCGACCTCAAGCCCAGCGGCAAGTACCTTGCAGTGGACCTGCACAGGGCTGGAGGCATCCCGCAGGTCATGAAGGTCCTGCTCAATGCAGGCCTGCTGCACGGCGACTGCGTCACCATCACCGGTCAAACGATTGCAGAAGTACTCAAGGACATTCCGGATCAGCCTGGTGCAGACCAGGATGTGATCCGCCCCATCAACAAGCCAATGTACAAAGAGGGCCACCTGGCCATTCTCAAAGGCAATCTCAGCCCCGAGGGCGCGGTCGCCAAGATCACCGGCCTGAAAAACCCGGTCATCACCGGCCCGGCACGCGTGTTCGACGACGAGCAGTCTGCCCTGCAAGCCATTCTGGCCGGCAAGATCAAGGCGGGCGACGTGATGGTGCTGCGCTACCTGGGCCCCAAGGGTGGGCCCGGCATGCCCGAAATGCTGGCCCCCACTGGCGCGCTGATTGGCGCTGGCCTGGGCGAAAGCGTGGGTCTGATCACCGACGGCCGCTTCTCGGGCGGCACCTGGGGCATGGTGGTCGGCCATGTGGCACCGGAAGCTGCAGCAGGTGGCACGATTGCCTTTGTGAACGAGGGCGACAGCATCACGATTGACGCCCTCCAGCTCAAGTTGGAGCTCAACGTGCCTGAAGCCGAGATTGCCAAGCGCCGCGCTGCCTGGAAGGCTCCAGCCCCTCGTTACACGCGTGGCGTCCAAGCCAAGTTTGCCTTCAACGCGTCTACCGCCAGCAAAGGCGCCGTACTCGACAACTATTAACCGGTATCACCGGCATATTCAGTTGTACGCCAGATCCTTGTGGGTCTGGCGCATCGTGATGGTGGGATAAACCCCAGCTCTGGGTGGGCGAAGAAAATTTATGAACGCCCTTTGCGGGTCGGCCGTCCTGTGGCCGCCCTGTTCTTGTCAAGTCGGGCCTGCTTTCGGGCGTTTTCACGTTCTACCGCCTTCGTTTTGGTATAGCCGGACCCATCTGCCCATGCCCACCAAAGCACGGCCAACGCAAAGGGGGACAGCACAATCCACCAGGACCAGGCAGACACCGGGTCGATGGCGAGGTACTTCAACACCAGCAGCACGAGTCCAATTCCCAGAAAGTACATCTCTACTCCGATAACGGGTCTTTGACTGTTGAACCACATAGGTCAACCGCAGTCACTACAATAACGTTGATTGAATGTAACCCAAACCATGAGGATCCAGATGAACCGCTCCCTCTTTGCATTGATGGCTGCTGTCTCACTCAGCGCACCGGCATTTGCCGATCAGGCTCTCGCCACCTCCAAGAACTGCATGGCCTGCCATGCAGTCGACAAAAAGCTCGTTGGCCCGGCATTCAAGGATGTCGCCGCCAAATATGCGGGCGACAAATCCGCTGCCGACAAACTGGCTGCCAAGGTTATCAAAGGCGGCTCGGGTGTCTGGGGTGCCATCCCCATGCCCGCCAATACCCAAGTAAGTGAGGCCGAATCCAAAAAACTGGTTGCTTGGGTCCTATCGCTCAAATAAGCGCATTTTTCGCTGTATAAAAAGCCCGTCAGGTGTAAGCCGACGGGCTTTTTCAATGGTCAGCGCATCGAGGGCAGATCAAAACAACTCGACATCGCCTACCTTGGTTTCGGTAAGCAGCAAGCCCAGATTCATCAGGTCATGGTAATTGCACACCCTGTTGCGGCCGTTACCCTTGGCGTAATACAAGGCCTTGTCAGCTCGTGCTCGCGCTGTTTCTGGCGAATCCCCACTCTGGACACTCGTTAAGCCAACACTGGCCGTGATGTGCCCAACTTGGGGGAAACCGAAGTCCTCCATATGGCTGCGGAATCGTCCGGTAGACGGACTGCAGCCGGCTGACGGTATTCAAGGCCGACGCAGAGAGTTTCTCCTCCATGTGAATCTCGATCACCCCTGTGCAATCGGCGCCGGCTTTTGCCCGCCTGTCCTGGTGCGCCAGCGGCATCCAATGAGTCTTGTTATTTTCTGAGACAACGCCAGAAATTGTGACTTTCATCGGCTCAAGCTAATCCATTAACGCTTTCGTCAGCGTGATATTCATCTAGTCCCTGTCACGATGCTCAGTCAGCTTGACGACATGGTCAACCAGACGGGAAGCGTCTGCGCTCATATGCCTTGCAATATTCCTGAAATTTGCTGGGGACAGAAAGGCCCCAGCCATGCTTGTTTACTTCAACCTCGAAAACCAATTCATTATCTTTTTCGTCATAAGAGATCGAGCATCAAAGCCACCCTGGCTTTGACTGGCGACAAGCCCCTTGTGTGTTCGAGACTGTCTCCTGGCTTCATCAGCACCCGGCCCTCGCAGCAACGAGAGGCACGCACCACCCTGACACCGGCCTGCTGAGCCCGGCTTGCTGCGGCTTCCAGCGTCGCATGCAGGCTGCCGTTACCGGTACCCGCAAGCACCAGCCCCTTCAGTCGCAAGTCACCCGGGGAGTCTGACGCAGACTGCGCCAGCAGCGCATCCACCACCAGACCATCTGCCCCGGCATAGCTCATCAGGATTTCAACTCTTGGCCAAAAAGCCGAGTTTGCTACTTTTTCGATAGCTGTTAAGCAAATATTTGCAGGGGGTTCTGGCCACTGTTTCACAAGCCTCACCACGCCCTCTTCCACAAAACCCAAGGGGCCGGCATCACCGGAACTGAAGGCATCGAGCCGGTAAGTATGGATTTTTTGCACGTCTGTGGCGCCATGCACGGTTCCGGCACAGACGGCAACAACCCCTTGCGCGCCCGGCAAACTCGCGACAGCCAATGCATCCAGCATGTTTTGTGGGCCATCCGCATGCACTGACGTGGCCGGACGCATGGCACAAGTCAACACCACTGGCTTGTCCGGCCCCAGCACGGCATGCAGAAAGTAGGCGGTCTCTTCCAGGGTGTCCGTACCATGGGTAATGACGAGCCCCTGGACATCCTGCTGAGCCAGCCAGTGCGCGCAACGCAGCGCAAGTTGCCGCCAGACCTGGAAACTCATGTCCTTGCTGTCGAGCTGGGCGACCTGCTCAGTCACCAATTCAAATGAAGATGCCGCCTGCCCTGGCAGAGCCTGGAGCAATTGCGCCACCCCGAGTTGGGCCGCCGTGTAGCCTATGCCATCGCCCGGATCAGCGGCTGTCCCGGCAATTGTGCCCCCCGTGCCCAAAACCACTATTTTTTTACGCACCACTTGCCAATCCCCAAAAACTGGTTAAAAATACAGTTACTGGATATTAAGACAGTAAATTGTCTTGACCAGCTACCAAGGAGTCATCATGATCGACTTGCCCGAATTCCAGGTGAAACTCACCGCCCGCCAGCAACAGATTCTGGAACTGATCCAGAGCGCGATTGCACGTACCGGCGCGCCCCCTACCCGTGCCGAGATCGCGGCCGAACTTGGCTTCAAGTCTGCCAATGCGGCTGAAGAGCACTTGCAGGCACTGGCCCGTAAAGGCGTCATTGAACTGGTCAGTGGCACCTCCCGCGGCATCCGCCTCAAAAGTGATGCGCTGCGCTCTATCAATGAATCCCGCATCAAGCAATATTCGCTCCCCCTGCAAAGTCTGGCCCAGCTCGCCTTGCCGCTGATAGGCCGTGTTGCGGCGGGCTCGCCTATTCTCGCGCAAGAGCACGTCGATCAAACCTATTACGTCGAAAACAGCCTGTTCCAGCGCAAACCGGACTACCTGCTCAAGGTCAGGGGCATGTCCATGCGCGACGCCGGCATCATGGACGGGGACCTGCTTGCTGTACAAGCCACCAAGGATGCCAAGAACGGGCAAATTGTGGTGGCCCGTCTGGGAGATGAAGTCACGGTCAAGCGGTTTCGCCGCAACAAGCACCAAATCGAGCTGCACCCCGAAAACCCCGACTACCAGACGATTGTGGTCGAGCCCGGTGAGCCGTTTGAGATTGAAGGTCTGGCCGTTGGACTGATCCGTAACACCATGCTGATGTGATCAGCAACACGAAAGGCAACACATGAGCTTGATGTTATTGGCCATACCGCAAGCATGGCACCCCTTGCAAAACCTGCTGCGCTGGCTGACACCCCGTCAAACGGCGATACCAAAGCCGGCATCCATCCCATCGAATTGTGAGACCTCACACGCTATCAACTCAATAGCTACATGTGCTCATCGCATAAGGGCTGAAGGCATAAATCACAAGAAACCTGTCCGGCATGGCGTGTTGCGCGTCGTCCGCGTCATGGAAGCCGGGCAGTCCCCTGCCCAAGTTGGCCGCATGGTGATCTCTGGCCGCATGGCAGATGTCTGTGCGGAGCTGGATCGGCTAGCAGCCTGCGAAGCTGCCCAACACAGGCATTAATGGCCATCCAAGCTGTAGCCGCAAGCGCCACCTTTGCAGCCTTTGCAGCCTTTGCAGCCTTTGCAGCGCGTGCAGCGTAAAAGTGTCTCAGCGCCTCTCAGGCTTCCGCACCCAACAGGTAATCCCGTTTCCCCAACTCCACGCCGTTATGGCGAAGGATCAGGTAGGCGGTGGTCACATGAAAAAATACATTGGGCAGCATCCAGTGCTTCAGATAGGCCTCACCAGCCATGGTGCGCGTGTTGTCCCGTCCGACCGGAAATGTAATGGGTTTGTCTTCACTGCCATCGATTTTTTCGGGCGGCACCGAGCCCAAAAAGTCCAGCGTCTTGTGAATGCGTGCCTTGAGCTCCGCCAGCGTCACTTCCGTGTCATCAAACCTGGGGGCTTCAAGCCCTG
Organism: Gammaproteobacteria bacterium; assembly: GCA_018815325.1. Lineage (GTDB taxonomy): Bacteria > Pseudomonadota > Gammaproteobacteria > Burkholderiales > Burkholderiaceae_C > JAHIYE01. Next base: position 280,465 of record JAHIYE010000013.1, read on the forward strand.
AAAGCCGGGCCACACCGTTCTTGGCTGCGTCACACGCAATCAGGATTTGTCGACTGAAGGGCAGCATGTCAGGGGCCAGCCGAAATTGCGTCAGGGCTTGTGGATCACACTGTTTGATTTCCACGAAAGCCTGTGCCTTGTCCAGCAGGTGGTTCAGATTCTCCAGCATTTTGATGCAGACCGACAGACTGGCGGACGACATGGATAGGGACATGGAAACTCCTGATGTAATCAATTGAAACACCGTGATGCTAACGGTCTTCGGAGAAACATGCAGGCCATAAATGGCGAATCCCGAGGCACAATGTTGGCATGAATATCGTGATTCTCGATGACTATCAGGACGCTGTGCGCAAGCTCGCATGTGCGGCCAAGATTGAGCCCTATTCAGTCAAGGTGTACACCAATACGGTCAAGGGCATGGGCCAGCTATCCGTGCGCCTCAAGGATGCGGATGCCATTGTTCTGATTCGTGAGCGTACGCCCCTGCCTCGCCAATTGCTGGACAAACTGCCTCGACTCAAACTGATTGCCCAGACGGGTCGCGCGGGCAACCACATCGATATGTCAGCTTGCACGGAACTGGGCATTGCCGTTGCCGAGGGTACGGGCTCCCCGGTTGCCCCCGCCGAGCTTACCTGGGCGCTGATCATGGCAGCCATGCGAAGGTTGCCCCAGTACATCGGCAACCTCAAGCACGGCGCATGGCAACAGTCCGGACTCAAAACCAGCTCCATGCCAGACAATTTTGGACTGGGCAATGTGCTCAAAGGAAAAACCCTCGGCATCTGGGGCTACGGCAAGATTGGTCAGTTACTGGCCGGTTATGGCAAAGCCTTTGGCATGCAGATGCTAGTCTGGGGACGGGAGCCATCGCGTATCAAAGCCGTAGAAGATGGCCTCGAGGTTGCTCAGAGCAAGGAAGATTTTTTTGCCCGCAGCGACGTTCTCACCCTGCACTTGCGGCTCAATGAGGCTACCCGAGGAATAGTCCAGGCGCAGGATCTCGCGCTCATGAAGCCAACGGCTCTCATTGTCAATACGTCGCGAGCGGAACTCATCGAGACCGATGCCTTGCTCAATGCACTGAACCTCGGCCGGCCCGGACTGGCTGCCATCGATGTGTTCGAGTCTGAGCCGATCCTGCAAGGCCATGCCTTGCTAAGACTGGAGAATTGCATCTGCACACCCCACATAGGCTATGTGGAGCTCGACAGCTACGAGATGTACTTTGGCGCAGCCTTCGACAACGTGGTCAGCTTCTTCAATGGCAAGCCCGCCAACATTGCCAACCCTGAGGCCCTCAAGGTACATCGCTGAAACAGCGCCCCACGTGACAGCCGCTGCGCCTTGAGCGGGCGATAATCGGGGTCATGAAACCTCAATTTACCAATGTAGGCATCGTGGGCACCGGCGCCATGGGCCGGGGCATCGCCCAAATCGCAGCGCAGGCTGGCAGCCAGGTTCAACTGTTTGACACACAAGCTGACGCTTCGTCTGCTGCACAGAAATCCATCTTCAGCCAATGGGACCGGCTAGGTGAGAAGGGCCGACTCGACAGTACGCAAATCACCGAGAACAAGGCGCGTCTGAACTGTGCCCACACGCTGCAGGATCTCGCTGGCTGCGATCTCGTGATCGAAGCCATCGTCGAACGGCTGGATGTCAAGGCCAAGCTGTTCGCCGAGCTGGAAGACATCGTGGCACCGCTTGCCGTCCTTGCCACCAATACATCTTCACTGTCGGTCACGGCTATTGCTGCCAAGCTTAAACACCCAGGCCGCTTCGCCGGCTACCACTTCTTCAACCCGGTACCACTGATGAAGGTGGTCGAGGTCATTGCTGGACTCAAGACAGACGCCAGCGCCTGCACCCGACTGGCCGATTACGCCAAACAGATGGGGCACACGCCAGTCGCTGCGCAGGACACACCTGGCTTCATCGTCAACCACGCGGGACGGGGCTATGGCACCGAAGCACTGCGCATCGTCAGCGAAGGCGTAGCGGATTTTGCCACCATTGATCGGATTCTCAAGGACCAGATCGGTTTCAAGCTTGGTCCCTTTGAGTTGATGGATCTGACAGCGCTCGATGTCTCCCACCCCGTCATGGAGTCCGTCTATCACCAGTATTATGAAGAGCCCCGCTACCGCCCCAGCGTCATCACGGCGCAAAGGCTGGCCGGTGGCATGCTGGGTCGCAAGACGGGCGAAGGCTTCTACCGCTATGTCGACGGCGCCGCACAAATCACCCCTGAGCCCCCCGTTCCCGAGGTGGCGGACATGCCTCCAGTCTGGGTGTCGCCGCGCGCGGCACGCCGTGCCGAGTTGCTGATACTGCTCAAAAATCTGGGGGCAAAAATCGAAACCGGTGCCTCTCCCTCTCCCACCGCGCTCACGCTGGTGGCGCCGCTGGGCTTTGACATCACCACGGTCGCGGTAGTGGAGCGTCTCGACCCCGCACGCACCGTCGGCATCGACATGCTGGTCGATGACGCCGCCAGCAAACGCCGCGTGCTGGCTACCAACCCGGCCACACGGCCGGACATGCGAGCAGCAGCCCATTCCCTGATGGCGCGAGACGGCAAGGCCGTGAGCGTGATCCGTGACAGCGGGGGCTTCGTCAGCCAGCGCGTGGTCTCCACCATCGTGAACATCGCCTCCGACATCTGCCAGCAGGGCATCTGCTCGCCGGCTGATCTGGAGACCGCCGTGACCCTGGGCCTGGGCTACCCGCTCGGCCCGCTGGCCATGGGCAACCTGTATGGCCCCACCAATGTGCTGGAGGTGCTGTTCAACATGCAGACCGTCTATGGCGACCCGCGCTATCGCCCCAGCCCCTGGCTGCGCAGGCGTGGGGCTATCGGCCTGAGCCTGTTGCACGTCGAAGAATAAGCCAAACACCTGAGCCTTCACAACCATGCCCGCACAACTCATCAGCACCAGCCATGGACAGACCATGGTACTTACGCTCTCCAACCCAGGTCACCGCAATGCGCTGGGCCCGGAAATGTATGCCGCAGGTGTCGAGGCCCTGAATGCAACCGAAAGCAGCGCCGACGTTCGCAGTGTGGTGATCGCCGGCGAAGGCACGCTGTTCAGTGCCGGCGGCAACCTGCAACGCCTGCAAGCCAACCGCGAACTGCCCCCAGAGATCCAGGCGCAAAGCATCGAGGGACTGCATAACTGGATTGAAGCGATCCGCACGTTTCCCAAACCCGTGATTGCCGCTGTCGAAGGCGCTGCGGCAGGCGCCGGCTTTTCGCTCGCACTGGCATGTGATTTCATTGTGGCGGCCAGTGACGCCGTGTTCGTGATGGCCTACAGCAACATTGCCCTGTCGCCCGATGGTGGCGGCAGCTGGAGTCTGAGCCAGACATTACCCCGCCAGTTGGCCAGCGAGTTGCTGATGTGCGGCGAGCGCATCGATGCCCAGCGCCTCCATGGTTTTGGCATCGTCAACCAGATCGCCAAACCGGGCAATGCGCTGGATGATGCGCTCACACTGGCGGAGCGTCTCAATGCCCGCGCGCCCAATGCGCTGGCCAGCATCAAGGAGTTACTCAACGAGGCCCCACACGCCACGCTAGGCAAGCACCTTGCTGAAGAACGCACACATTTCGTTCGCAACCTGCATCACAAGAACGCGGGCATCGGCATCGCCGCTTTTCTGTCCAAGCAGCCTCCTCGCTTCGAATAACTCGCCGATTTGCACCAGCGCTCCTCAGCGAGAGCGTCACTGACGCGCAGGGGACAACCCTGAGCCGCAATGCGCGTCACTCGGGTGACAATGGGGCTGGTAACAGTCACACACACGACAGGACATGGACGAGCCCATTCTTAATATCGATGAACGCGAGGCGATCAACTCAGGTCGCTGGTTTTCAACCCTCTCCCCTTCACTGCGGCACGATATCCTGCGATGCGCTTATGTCAAACGGTACAAGGATGGCGAACTGATCGCCGCCCGCGGCGAACCCCCGGAAGAGTGGATCGCCGTAGCCAAGGGCGCAGTAAGGGTCAGCTCCACCTCGATCACCGGCAAGCAGATCACGCTGACCTACGTCGAGCCCGGCATCTGGCTTGGCGATGTGGCGATCTTCGACGGCAACAGCCGGACCCACGATGCCTATGCACATGGGGACACCACCATCCTGTGTGTAGCCAAGGCGGATTTCAAGAAAGTCCTCTCCACCCACGTCGAACTCTACGAAGCCATGTTGCGCCTGCATGCAAGGCGCATCCGCCAGCTCTACGGTCTGGTCGAAGACCTCAACACACTGCCGCTGCGCGCACGGCTTGCCAAGCAGTTGCTGCACTTGGTGCGAAGCTACGGTGTACCGTCCCTGAGCGACGGGCGCGAGGTCCGCATCGGCCTGCATCTGGCGCAGGAGGAACTGGCTCAGTTGCTGGGGGCCTCACGTCAACGCGTCAACCAGGAGCTCAAGGCCATGGAGCGCGACGATGCCATTCGCATCGAGCCCGGTGGTCTGGTAATCCGCGACCGCGATGCGCTCATGACCATCATTGAATCCGACAAATAGCACAACAGCGCATGAGCAATTACGATCATTTCACCGGCACCCGCCCTGTTTCAGACACCCATGCTGTCGACGAGGCCGCCCTGTGCCAATGGCTCGAGAAAAACCTGCCCGGTTTTGCAGGCCCCTTGCAGCTTGAAATGTTCAAGGGTGGCCAGTCCAATCCGACATACAAACTGATCACACCGCAGCAAAGCTATGTGATGCGTGCCAAGCCTGGTCCCGTGGCCAAGCTGCTGCCCTCCGCACATGCGGTAGAGCGTGAGTTTGCCGTGATGAGTGGTCTCCACGGCACCGCGGTGCCCGTGGCACGCATGTATTGCCTGTGCGAGGATGAATCCGTCATTGGGCGTGCGTTCTACGTCATGGAGTTTGTTCAGGGACGTGTTCTGTGGGATCAGGCCCTGCCCGACATGAACAAGGCCGAGAGGGGTGAGATATACGACGAGATGAACCGCGTCATCGCAGCCCTGCACAGCGTGAAGTTTGCTGACCGGGGGCTGGCCGGCTACGGCAAACCAGGCAATTATTTCGAGCGCCAGATTGGCCGCTGGAGCAAGCAGTACAGCGCCTCCATCACCCAGCCGATCGAGGAGATGGACAAGCTCATGGCCTGGTTGCCCGCCCATATCCCGGCTGCGGCCCGCGACGAATCCATGGTCAGCATCGTGCATGGTGACTACCGCCTCGATAACCTGATATTCCACCCCACCGAGCCGCGTGTCCTGGCCGTGCTGGACTGGGAACTCTCCACGCTGGGCCACCCCCTGGCGGATTTCAGCTACCACTGCATGGCATGGCACATTCCGCCCGGCGCCTTTCGCGGCATCGGCGGCCTGGATGTGGCCAGTCTGGGCATTCCCACCGAAGAGGCATACATCCGCCGCTATTGCGAGCGCACGGGCCTGACCACGCCAGAGGCACTGAAGACTGACTGGAATTTCTACATGGCCTACAACATGTTTCGCATTGCTGCGATTTTGCAGGGCATCGCCAAGCGCGTGGAGATGGGAACTGCCAGCAGTGCGCAGGCCGTCAAGTCTGCCGCTGGTGCCCGGCCCCTCGCCCAGATGGCCTGGCAGTTTGCCTGCAAGGCCTGAGCCCCATTCAATTTTTTGCGATAGCGCGCCATTCACAGGAGACCCCAGATGGACTTTGACTACTCCCCCAAAACCAAAGAGCTGCAAGGCCGTTTGCTGAAATTCATGGACGAGTTCATTTACCCGTCCGAGCAGGCTTACCACGACGAAATCGCTGCGAACACGGCTGCTGGCAAGCGCTGGACGCCCCTGCAAACCATTGAGAATCTCAAACCCAAGGCGCACGCCGCCGGACTGTGGAACCTGTTTCTGCCGGTGGACAGCGCCCAGGCTTCCGGCTACACAGGTGCAGGCCTGACCAACCTCGAATACGCACCCCTGGCCGAGATCATGGGCCGTGTGCCATGGGCCAGCGAAGTCTTCAACTGCTCCGCTCCCGACACCGGCAACATGGAAACCATCGCCCGCTACGGCTCAGAGGAAAACAAGCAGCGCTGGCTCAAGCCCCTGCTCGAAGGCAAGATCCGTTCAGCCTTTGCCATGACCGAACCAGAAGTCGCCTCGTCCGACGCCACCAACATCATGACCCGCATCGAGCGACAGGGCGATGAATACGTCATCAACGGTCGCAAGTGGTGGACCTCCGGCGCGGGTGACCCCCGCTGCGCCATCTACATCACCATGGGCAAGACCGACCCCGATGCGCCCCGCCACTCACAGCAGAGCATGGTGCTGGTGCCGGCCAACACGCCTGGTCTCAAAGTGGTGCGTCCGCTTGATGTCTTCGGCTACGACGATGCGCCCCATGGCCACATGGAGGTGCTCTTCGAGAACGTGCGGGTGCCCACCTCCAACATCCTGCTCGGCGAGGGCCGTGGCTTTGAGATAGCCCAGGGTCGCCTGGGCCCGGGACGCATTCACCATTGCATGCGCCTCATCGGCCTGGCAGAGCGTGCCCTGGAGCTGATGTGCAAGCGAGCCTCCTCGCGTGTAGCCTTTGGCAAGCCCGTGGCAGCACAGACCGTGACGCAGGAACGCATTGCCGAAGCACGCTGCAAGATCGACATGGCGCGGCTGCTGACACTGAAAGCCGCCTGGACCATGGACATGGCTGGCAACAAGGTAGCCAAAGCCGAGATTGCCATGATCAAGGTGGTAGCACCCAGCATGGCCTGCCAGGTGATCGACTGGGCGATCCAGGTCCACGGTGGCGGGGGCGTGAGCGGCGATTTTCCCTTGGCCTATGCCTATACGGCCGCACGGACGCTGCGCTTTGCGGATGGTCCGGATGAGGTACACCGCAATGCCATTGCGAAGCTTGAACTCGGAAAATATGCCGCTTCACCGCGCGAAGTGGAGATGCCGATCACTCGAGGCTGCTGAGACAAGAAACCTGTTTGCTCCTTTTTTTATAGCTATATGCGCTGATTCAAAAAGGGCTACAGGCCAAAAGCATCACTCATTTCTGGCGAATGCCAGTGTTGAAACTGCTGAGCGGAGCGGCATGCTTCGCTCAGTAGCCACGCGGTCTTTGAGCAGCGTCAGGCCAAAAATCAGGATGGCAATCTCCGGCGGCAAGTCCAGGTCAGCACAGGCACGTCATTCTTCGCCCAGGATGAAGCGCCAGTAAGGCGGCCCCATGACCATGCGCCCCACCACCGAGAACCGGCGTACCGGCATGGGTCCGGTGCAGGCCAAGCCAAGACAGTCAGCCCATGCCGACACACAGCCATCCTGCACACCGGAGTCCAGATCCTGCCGCTCCTCATGCTGGTGACTCTTATTGCAAAAGAGTCTTTTCAGCTACGCCAGCATGAAAATGCAAACTCTCCTAAAGTTCAGCTCATCATTTAACCCCATGACAAGGACTGCCATGATTGACGTTTACTCCTGGGCCACGCCCAATGGGCACAAAGTGCACATCATGCTGGAAGAATGCGGCCTGCCCTACCGCGCCATTCCCGTGAACATCGGCACCGGGGATCAATTCAAGGCCGAGTTTCTCAAGATCAGCCCCAACAACAAGATCCCCGCCATTGTCGACCCACAGGGCCCCGATGGCCGTCCCATCAGCTTGTTTGAGTCGGGCGCAATCCTGCTCTACCTGGCTGCCAAAACCGGCAAGTTCCTGCCCCGCTCGGACAGGGACAAATTTGAGGTGCTCCAATGGCTCATGTTCCAGATGGGGGGCGTGGGCCCCATGCTGGGCCAGGCCCATCATTTCCGCATCTATGCCCCTGAAAAGATTGACTACGCGGTCAATCGATATACCAATGAAGCGAAGCGCCTGTATGGCGTGATGGAACGGCAACTGGCCAGGCACCCCTACATCGCCGGCGCAGACTACAGCATTGCAGACATTGCGATCTTTCCCTGGCTGCGAAGCTGGCAGAACCAGGGCATCGACTGGTCAGACTACCCCAGACTCAAGACCTGGTTCGACACCCTCTCGGAGCGGCCCGCCGTCAAGCGGGGGGTGGAGGTGCTGACCGCATTGCGCAAGCCCATCACGGACGAAAAAGCGAGAGAGGTATTGTTTGGGCTGACGCAGTATCAGCAGCGATCGTAAGCCCTGGGTGATGAATGCAGGCCTGTTGCCTCGCGCTTCACACAGGCATGATGTCAAGCCCTGACCATAATTCATTCAGATCAGGGAAATGCCACTTCGCCGGATCTTCCCGTGCCTCAATCTTTTCCGTGGCATCAGGCTGCGACAAATCCACCAGCTCCGGTGGTATCCGCATACCGGCCTTGATGGAATAGAACACCTTGACACACGGCGTCACGAGTTTCTCGGTCTGATCGACCACCACGCCAATGCGCCCGGAACTCAGGCGCACGAGTGAGCCCACCGGGTAGATGCCCAGGCATTTGACGAAGGCCTGAAACACCTCCACATCGAAGTGGCCATTCTTCGACCACTTGGCCATATTCCGCAAGGATTCGGAAGGGTCCCAACCTGCCTTGTAGGGGCGGTTCGAGGTGATGGCGTCATAGACGTCACAGACAGCGCCCATCTTGGCGTAGATGCTGATCGCATCGCCGGAAAGCCTGTCGGGATACCCCGAGCCATCCACCTTCTCATGGTGATGCAAACAGACGTCGAGTACAACCGCATCCACGCTGCCGCTCTGGAGCAGCAGCCGGTGTCCTTCGCGGGGATGACGCTTGATAATGGCGAATTCGTCGTCGGTCAACTTGCCCGGCTTGTTGAGCACCTCCATGGGCATCATTGCCTTGCCCAGGTCGTGCATCAGACCGGCAACGCCAGCCACTCGCGCCTGCTCCTCCACAAACCCCAGTTGCCGCCCGAGTGCCACCATCATCGCGCAGACCGCTACCGAGTGCATGTAGGTATAGTCGTCCGCCGTCTTGAGCCGAGCCAGGCTAATCAGCGCATTGGCGTTGCGCATGACCGAATCCGATATCTCCATAACCAGCTTATTGACCCCCTCGGCATCCACCGAATTCCCCATGCGGGCCTCGTTGAACATGGACACCACAGCGTCCTTGGCCTGGGCGCAAATTTGGGCTGCCCGGTGCACTTCCACGCTCATGGCGACACGTCTATTCACGACAGGAGGGGAAAGCGGAACGTCTGCTCCCTCCCTGGATTCAACAGGTGCCGCCGCCGGGGGCTGGGAGACATTGTCGCGCTGTGACGAGCCATCGGACACACAGTCCAGACCTTTGGAAGAATCGATCCAGACTTCCTTGATGGGGCTGGCCTGTACGGCATCAATTTCTTTTTGGCTCTGGATCACGAAACCGCTGCGCCAGAAAGGGTGATCCATCCAGGAGCCACAGAACTGCTTCAGGTACATCCCGATGACAAGTTGGTCAACGTTGATCTTTTTTTCCATAGGTCAGGCCGGCTCGGTGGAGCCTGAGCGAGTCAATATGCTGTCCGTGCCCAGCATGCCACCAGTTCAGCGTTCGAGCAGCGGTACGCCCAATTGGCGCAAATACGCCACCACCTCGGGATTGACCACGCCAGAAGACCTCGCCTTCTCCGCCAGCTCAGCCGCCGCACCGGTTTGCCCCTGCACAGCCAACGATACAGCTGCACCCAGCATCCAGCGCGGCTCACCTGGACGCAGCTTCAAGGCATTCTGGTAGGAACTGGCCGAGTCCTGGTGTTTGGCAAGCCGTTGTGCGGCATTGCCGCGAACTGCCCACAGGTCAGCCTGACCTGCAACCACGGGCTCCAGATGCACCAACAGGTCCCACACATCCTTGACATGCCCTTGCAGCAGCTCCATGCGTGTCAATTCACGAACCAGGGATGCAAATACCGACAAGGCAGCTGGCTCAGACGCTGGGCTGATTGAGCGCTCAGCAAGCGCGACCGCCTTGCGCATCAAATCGATGGCGGCATCGCGGCCACCTGAACTCCACAGACTCTGCGCCTGCGCCAATACCTGCAGTGCAGCCACCTGATCCGACGGCGGTGGCACACCCGCAGAAGCGCTCTCAGCCGGTTTCGCAGCCCCCTTCAATCTGGATGCGCGAGGGGCTGCGGAGCTGACCGGTGAACGAATTGGCACCGGTGCAGCGACACCGGCAGAAGCCGGCATCTCAGCCAATTCGACAGGGGCTTGCGGTGCTTTGGCAGGCTCCGCAGCCGGGGGCTTGCTGTTCGCGCTTGGCTTAGTCTTGGCTGTCGCAGCGGGAACCACCTTGGATGGCACCACAGGCATGGGTGTCATTTCCTCCACAACCAGGGAACTTTCAACCTTGCTCACGGCAGGCATAGGCAAAGCTTCGGTCTTGCTCCCTGGCGCTGGAGCTGCGCTATCTGCAAGGCTGACGGATGCTGGCTCGACAGAAGGCGCAGGGCTTTCGGAGGCTACTTCCTGCGGGACTGGCACACTGATGGGCGCAGCTACCGGCCCTGATACAGGATTCGCCACGGGCATCGTTCTGGAGGGAAGAAACATGCTCACATCTGCCCCCAAGTACCACCAGCCCGCCACCAGCAGACCGATTGCCAGGAACAAGGTCAAAGGCAAAAACCGCCACATCTTCGACATGCGCCCGTCCTCAGGCGGGTTTCGTTCCTTCACGCTCGACACACCGGCCATGCCAGATTGCTGCCCCGTGATCGCACCCGCAGCGCCGGAGCGCCTGCTGTCCAAATCCCGCAGCATCTTGTTGATCACACTCACACCACTCTCCCCGTCTGAGTGTCATGGCTCTCCTCAATGGGCAGCGTGTCCGACCAGACAGAATCATTCTGCAAATCGCGTACGCTTTCCTTGTAAACATCCCGTATCGCATCCTTACCCGCAGCAGACGCCGCAGTTCGCCCCCTGAACCAACTGAACAAGGAGGCAGACTGACGAATGCCAGGCGTATCGGATGCTGCCAGTCGAATGTGGCGCTTCTTCACCTGGCGCCCATTCTCGCCATAGACCAGCATCAGGCTTTTGTTCGCCAGTACATTGATCAGCCGTGGCACACCCCCACTGTATTTGTGCAGGGCCACTGCGGCACTTTTGTCAAACAGGCGGATATCCGTCAACTCGTCCATCGCAGCAGTCGCCAGTCGATGCTCAAGATAGGCCGGCACAGAATGAGGTGCCAAGGGCCCAAGGCGTTCACTGAAGGTGATGCGCTGCAATAACTGTCTGATCTCGGGACGGGACAGACGCTGATCCAGTTCAGGTTGCCCCAGCAAAACCAGTTGAAGAAGTTTCTGCTTTTCCGTCTCCAGGTTGGAGAGCAAGCGCAGGCTCTCAATTGTTCGCAAGGGAATGGCCTGCGCCTCGTCAATGCAGACCACCACGCGACGGCCTTCTGCCGCATGATTGAGCAGACACTCCCGCAATGCGTTGAGCAGCATGTGGCGGCTCAATGGCACAGGCAGCTCGACCTGCAGTTCAATCGCCAGGGCCATCAGCAAATCGTCAGGTCCCATGTCCGGATTGGGGATATAGGCTGTCACACATTCATCCTGGAGAATTTGCAGCAACTGGCGACACAGTACCGTTTTGCCACAGCCCACTTCACCCACAATTTTCAGAAATCCCTCGCCATTGCGCAAGGAGACAAGCAAGGTGTTCAGCGCAGCCTGTATGCCCTGGTGCGGGTAAAAGAATACGGAGTCCGGCGTGATCGAAAACGGCGCTTCACGCAAGGAAAAATGCCTCAGGTACATCACTGCGTCAAAGTACCCTGATTCGTGCTGAGCACGCTGCCATCAATGCGGATCACGCGGCTACGAGCGGCATCCATGTCGTCCAGTGCGGTACGCACCTGGCGTGTCTGCTCCTCCCAGTCCTGTTGGGTGCGGATGATGGTGGGTTTGATCAGCACCACCAACTCTTTTTTCCGCCCCGTATTGGCACGGTTGCCAAACAGGGCAGAAAAGCCACCAAGCGCATTGGCACCTGGCAGCCCTGAAGCCAAGCGACTCGACTCCATCTGCATCAGGCCACCAATGGCCACGATATTGCCATCCTGAATGCGTACCAGCGTATCCGTCTCATTCACACTGCTGGAAGCCAAGGGCAGGCGATAGTTGCCTTGTGAGCCGAGATCAATCTGTTTGGTCTTTTCGGTGACCACCGTGACCGAAGGGTGCACATGCAGCATGACGCTGGTGCCCGCATCGATCTGTGGCGTCACATCCAGCGCAATACCGGAAAAGAAAGGCATAAGTGTCACCGTCGGCAACGTAGTCGTGGCGGCACTGCCCGTAACGGCCGTGGTAGTAGAGGTGCCGCTCGTGATATTGGTCACATAAAACTCATCTCCCCCCACCTTGAGCACGGCCTTCTGGTTGTTGAGCGTGGCGATACGCGGGCTCGACAATGTCTGTACATCGCCTTGAGTTTCCAGAAAACCCATAACAGCCGCAAATTTGCTCGTCGACAGTGCCAAGCCGAACAGTCCTCCGCCTGTGGCGAAAGACGGTGCTGGAACAGTTCCTGCAATCGTCACTCCATTCGGACTGGAACTTGAAATCGTGCTGCTACCCACAATACCCAGCGCAGCCGAAGCGGAGTTCTGTGCGCTGAATGCAGACCAGTTCACACCACTCTGGTAGCCATCGCGAAGATCAATTTCAAGGATTTTGGCCTCCAGCATGACCTGGCGCTCCACGGCAATCTGGGCCGCCTTGAGGAATTTATCGACCTGACGCAACTCGTCAGGCATGGCGCGCACCGACATGATGCCGGCCTGGGGACTGATGATCACGCTGCGCCCAGCACCTGTCCCAATCAGCCCTCGCACGGCATCAGCCAGTTCTGTCCATAGATCTGTACTGGAATTGGTGGAAACACGGCTGCTGTAGCTTTGCGTAGCCGCGCCAGCAGTTCCGCCGCCTGTGTTACCTGTAGTGCCCGCAGTACCTGTAGTGCCCGTCGATCCTGGCGTTCTGGCTGGTGCCGTACTGATTCCAGAGGCGGATACGCGTACTTCACTCGTCCCCACACGCTGGGAATTCGGGTAGTTCACCACAAACATCCGTGTTTGCAGTGTTGGGGCATAGACGGTGATACGCCGGCCATCTATCTTGAAATCGTAGCCATACACATCGCGTATGGCTTCCAGCGCTTCTTCTACCGTAACACCCCGCAAGGTGACCGACAGGGTGCCCGAGACATCCGGGTGCATCAACATGCTGTAACGCGTGTCGGCCACGATGGCCAGAAACACTTCGCGAGCCTGTGCGTTATTCACCAACAAATCCAGTCGGGGCTCGGGAATTCGCGGTGCAATCGGCTGGGCAGGTTCAGCCAGCGCCTCGCTGATACGGGCTGGAACAAGCAACGGCTTGGGCGCAGCGCTCGCCAGTTCTGCACGAATCGCCTCGCTCACATCCGGCGTTCTAAGCGGACGTTGCGCCGCACACCCTCCGAGTAGCCCCGCCGTGGTGAGCATCAGCACGACAAGCACACGCCAAGAAACCATCGAGACGCACTTTGCCGGCATCCACTTCTCTGGATGACTGGGGGGCCAATACGCACTCATGCGCTCACACTCTGAATTCATAACCGCTTGGCTTCTCATGGTTTGGGTTTTGCGCAGGATGTACCCCCAAGCGAGATACCGGAAGAACCGGATGATTTTGCCATCCTGCTCTTGGACGTACCTGAAACACAGTCGGTATCGGCAGCAGGCAACACATTGCTGCGCTCGATGCCCGCATACATGGGTACCTTGCGCAATTGCCCGCCCTCTCGCAGCCAGACTTCAGTTTCGCTGATACGCTCAATGACCGCTTGGCCAAACTTCTGCCCTTGCGCATACAGACGCGTCTGAATTATCACATGGGGATGCCCATCGATCACAATGACCGAGAATCCGCCCTTGAAAGCTTCGTCTGGACCTGGACCACTTGGGCGCACCGTCTCGGGCGAACGAGGCTCCATGGTCGGATCACGCAGGCTCTCCATCGCCTCCGCCCCATGTGCCTGCTCAGCCGCCCATTGGACAGGACCCAGCACGATGGTCAGGGTCAGCAAACGGATCAGGTATTTCAAATCTGCCAGCGTCCAACTCATGGCGACAACTCCACGAGAAAGACTTGCAAAGTCAGGCGTGAGGTCGCTTTATCGCTGACCAGCTTCATCTGTCCCCAGCGAAGCGCCGGCAGCGCCTTCTCTAGCGTCTGCACATACCGCATCAGCTCCAGATAGGGGCCGGACACGGTCAACTCCATGCCTCTGCGCGATAGGTTGCCGGTCTCAGCCCTCGTGGGTTCCATCAAGGAAGACTTCCCATCCTGCACAGCAGTTGGCTGGGCCGTACCGGCCACATTCAAATTCTTCAACTGCTGCGCAATACTGCCGCTGGCCGCCTTCTGCGTGGCCAGGGGCAGGACCTTCTCAACAAGGGCCGCCGCCTCCCTGAAAGGGCCAGAATCTTTGCCCGGAGCAACCTGCGGGGAGACCATGTTCAAGGAGTTCAAGGCCATCTCCGGCGACTGCAAACCGGCAGCAGTACCCACACTACTTACTGCCAAAAAACCAGCCCCGGCCTTGGGATTCGCGAAATCCAGGGTCGCTGCACGTTCCAAGGTGAGCCCCTCTTGCCTGCGCAAAAACTGCACCAGCACTTTAGGCAGATCGATGGCTGGCGCAGCCGTCATGCTGGCAATCTCGCTGTTCACGGTCTCGAGCTGTCGCACGAGCCCCATGCGTTCTGAAGTGGCAGAGAGCTCAGATCCTGCTGAAGGTTTGACTGGCATGCTCAATAGCAACTGCTTTCTGAGTTCTGACAATTCGCCACTTTGTTTCTTGAAGCTGAGCTCCAGCTGTTTTTGACGCAGCTGAGCTGGCGACAGCCAAAGGCTGTCGGCCAGCACCAGAAAAGTACCCAGGACAGTCACGAATATCATGGCCCGCTCGCGCATGCTCAGCGCATCAATGCGGGCCAACCGGGTTTTCCACCAATTTCTCATGACTTGCCTCCCGGCAACATCACCGGCGGATTCGATCGGGCGCTGACCAGCGTAAACGACCAGGCAGGCAGTGCATTTTCGCCCCCTGTGGTCGTGCTTGGTGCTGGGGTGTTGACGCGCGCCACATTGATCGCAGACAGTGTTTGCCCCTCCAGCACAGGATTGATCGCCAGTCGGGCCACCCAGTCATTGAGCGCCGAGGGAACAAAGGTGTAGCCGCGTACCTCCATCTGATACTCATCGGCCACCAGGTCGGTCACCCATACCTGGGAGGGAATGGTCTCCGCCACCAGTCTCAGCCGCGCCGCATGGCCCTGTCCCTCTATCAACAAGCCCCGTCGCATCTCTGTCAGCAGGCGTTCGCGCTGCAGCAGCTGCGCCTGCAACTGCTCCACTTCCTGGTTCGGGTCCACTTTGCCGCCCGTTACGGCTTGTTGAGACTTGATGACCGCCACCAGGCTCTCCCGATCCCTGTTCAGCGAATTCAAATTGGTTTGCAGGCTCTGGCTGGATGAATTCAGACTCGACACCCAATAGGCGCACAGCCCTCCTCCCACGATCAAAAATGCAGCCAATGCCATCACCATGGTATTGGCTGCAAATGGCCGCTTTTGCGGCAGCAACATCGGAGTACAGAGGTTGATTTGTTGCGGCATGGCGGCTCTCAGGGCTTGCTGCTCTCTGTACGCAACAGGGCTCCGAGCAAAGGCCAGCAAAGCCTTTGCTCCTGAACCGTGCCCCCCTCGAAGCCAGGAAACAAGGCGGCCACATCCAGCACCCCCACGTTCATCCTCAGCTCCTGGCTCAACCAGTTGGCCAATTCTTCGCTGCGCTCACCTGCCTGCACCCGCAGCCCTTCCAGCGGCAATTGGGTCCAGGTACGGTCCCACACATCGAACGAGCGCTGCAACTCCACCACTACCCGTTGTGTCGGATCATCTCCGTCCTGGGCGGGTGTCGTCACACGTCCCGGAACATACTCCGGCACCTCCGTCATCAAGTCTTGGGGAGCCGCCTGAACGCTCACCGCCTGGCTCCAGCTTGCACTCATGAAGCCCTCGCCCAGGTCAATCCGACGGACCTCAAACAATTCTTCATTGGCGGAGATCGTCAACAAGGCCTGTCGCTCATCGACAATGACCAAGGCAGCGTCAGCCCGCTCCAGCCGCCCCTCACGGCGGGCCAGTGCCGATTGCAGGTTGCGCTGTGCAGTTTCCTGAATATCAATCACCCGCAGCTTCCACTGCATGGCCTGTCCCAGGCGCAAGGCCTCTTGCACGACCGATTGACTGGCCACGACAGCAAACAGCTGTCCTTTGGATCTTGCGGACTCGTCACCCACACGCATCACGTCGAGCGTGATGTCATCCGCGGAGCCACCTGTAATCTCCAGAATTTTCCAGCGTGCAGCGGAACGGAGTTCCGCGTTGGGCACCATGGGAGCATCAATCTGCTGCAACTGGTACTGATGGGGGCGAAGCATGCAGCTTGCCTGCAAGCCCTTTAGCCCCAGATCATGCAAGCGACGGATGAACTCCTCATCACTTGCGTCCCCTTGGTGCTCCAAGCCAAAACGCAGGATCTCATACGAGCCATCTTTTTGAAGTGATGCTTGAACATACGCAAAAGATAGATCTGCCCAGGACACCACCAATGCGTCATTTGACTGAGGACTTTGCCACGGCCAGCGCATTACCGAACGAAACTTATTTGAATTTTCATCATGACTTCTACCCATACCGCCTTGTTCATATCATCGACAAATACAGGTATTTCCAACAGAGAACGATTCCTGTTACAAATTGTCTTCGACAACCCGTGTCGAAGTGGCTTTTCTCGTCATTTCCTGCGCATGAATTTGCCTATCTGTGACAAATGCCCCACATCATTTGTGGTTGCCATCACAGATAGCGCATGCTCCGAAATCAGGTGAATCCTACCCAGCACGAGCCGGCTTGCAGGGGACCGATCATTTGTTCAAGTTTATTTTTTATCCCGCGACATGAACACACGGGGTTCGACGATATTTTTGTAGGTTTACACCTACATGCGCCGCATCGCCCCATGGAGTACCCGCCCCAAAGGCTTCAGTAGTTCTCCCTGCGATAGATCAGCGGAGATTTGAATACGCCAAAGCTAGCGCGGGCAAGGGGATCCTGGTCGTAATTGGCGCCACACCATCTGCCGTTCAAGTAGGGCAATGCGCTTCCGGCGGGCGTAGGTGTCAACGAGGTCATGGCATTGACCGTGGGTGGGTTGGCAAGCAAGGACGTGCAATTCCCCCCGCCGCTGGGGCCCACCACATCCGAAGTCGAGCGGCTCCCCAGATTTGCCAGCACGGTCACACTGCCTGTTGCCGTACCCGTGGGTGCCAATGTCAAGGTGCCCAGGCCCGCATTGAGGGCATTCACGGTCACGCCGCCTGTCGTTAAATTTGAGCCACTCAGCAATGGGGCTGTAGCCCCGGGCGGTGCCGTGAACATGCCCAGGCTGATATTGTCAGACGATAAACTCGTGCAACTGTCCAGCGTATTGCGAACGAAAACCTGCCCACTCCAGTACTGAGTCTCCCATTGCATGGGCAGGGACATGCGCTCCGAGCCAAAAGCATTGAGCAGGCGCAAGCGGCCAAACCGCATTTTCAAGGGGCTGCCGCTGAACTTCTTGTAACTCAGGGTGCCGCCCACTGCAGAAGGGTTCATGTCGGCCCCCTCCACTTGAGGAGAGGTTGAGACAGAGGCATCCGTGACTGTCAAGCCGATATCCAGTGCGTCGAAAGGTCCGGATGGGTTGGCTGCGGGCCGGGCAAAAGTCACGGCAGTCCCATTGCTCAAGGAGAAGGTTCCATTGGACCAACTTCCGCTCAGGCTCGTCAAGGAAGGAAAGGCCACGACAGAGGCTGCCAGATTGCTGCCGTTATCGGCATTTTCGGCACCAAATGTCACCGTACCCGAAGCATAGGCACCGCTGTAATTGCTCGTCACACCATTCAATTTGTTGCGGGCTTGAACCACCCCCGTCGGCGCCAGCGCAAAGGCTTGGCCCATGTAAGTGAAGCCCCCCGCCGTGCAGGCATTGCTCACAGTCCCGGTTACCGTGAAGTGATGTGGCACAAAGCGACCGAAGGCCCCGGCCGCCGATGAACCGAATTGGCAGGAATACTTGCCATTGCCATCCAGGGTGTTGCTGAAGCCTGGCGTACATTCACCATTGACTGAATCCACAGCAGCAAAGTTGTCGTCATAGATCGCGTACTGCCCGAGGTTGAAATTACCCACCTCATCATAGGTAAAGCTGGCGGTCGATACACCGCTTGTTGCTGCCGGGAAGCTTGAACCCCCAAAGTTGCCCAGCACCTGAGGTGCAGGCGCAGTGATCAGGCTGGCATTGAGCCGGGGGATACCGTTGTATCCGGTCGTTGTTGCAGCACCCCCATAAACAGCCGTGGCCGTCAAATTGAAAGCGTCTTCGCCAGCCCTGAAAACGGGAGCGCCGGAACTGCCTGAATTGGTGGCAGTACTCGTGACGTTATAACTTTGTGGGCGGATCGCGAAGTTGTCGTTGGAGCATGACTTCACTCCCCCCGAATTGGTCAGGCGTACCCGCACATTGGGGGCCGCGTTGTTGTAGGTGAAATTGAAGGTTTTTGTCGTGGTACCGCCGTTGAAGGTCGAGGGAAGACCGGGTGTGATGGTGACGCCCGAGAGCGCAGCGTAGCTGCTGCAGGTACCGCTGCTGGCATCGACCAACTCAAGTGTGCTGAGTGTCTGATTCCCCCCGAGACGCTTGGCATCCAGATTAAAGGCCACGTTCGCCAGTTTGGTAAAGATCGGCGACCCCGCAGCAGCACCCGACTCGACGGCATCGAAGGTACAGGCACTGAAAACCAGGGCACAGGTCTCGGTCGCGCCATTGAAGCAGCGGGTGGCATTACCCACCACGGGAGAGCTTGCCCCCCCCCCCAGCGTCACGGTGCCCGCCGCCGTGATGGTCAGCGCCATGTCTACAGACCCGCCCGTGAAAGTCACCGGCTCGGTGGGCGACCAGCTCACCCCAACTGCAGCATTCGGCGTCAGGTCGACCGTCACACTGCCTGCATACAGGGCCGTACATGCCGCATCGGCACAGGCTTTCACCGTCACGGTATTCGGCGTTGAGGTACAGGCGGAGCCGCCATGGTCAATCTGGATGTGGTGCAAGGAAGGGGCCGCTAGCGGCTGGGCGGTACAGATACTCAAATAACCGATTTCGTGGGCGTTGGTGAAGGTGCCACTGGAACCCGTAAAAGACAGATTGAAGTTGGTAGGTATCGTGCTTTGGCCATAACCCGGCAACTTGACATCGAATGGCGCAATCAGGGGGGTGTAAGCCGTGCCTGCCCCTGAAGTGGTATCGCGCTCCACCGATACATAGGTGTTCGCGGCAACGGTGTTGTCAATGATGATGCGATAACGGTGCGGAACCGTACCCGGTGGCACGTTATTGCCATCGACGCCCGGCGTCAGCCCAGGCGTCCCCTTGAGAAAGGCATAACCGTTCACCCCCACGCCCGACCCTCGTACCGCAATTGAATCCACCACTTGCCCCGTGCCCCCATATCGCCCCTCGGTCGGGTTGGAGAAGTTGCCATATTCATCCAGCGCAATGCCCAGCCAGCCCCCCGCAAAACCCGGGCAGCCACCTGACACCGTGCAATCCGACCCAGGGTTACTTTTCTGTGCATAGCCCATGGAACCGCCAAAAGCACCGGCTGTCGGAGTGACCGAAGCGTTGGAGAGGACCACGGCAATACCGTCGCCTCCCCCGCCCCCGTAGGCGTAATGGTCAAACTCCACCGTCACCTTGTTCGATGCTGCGGGGATTAAGCGATTCAAAGTCGCCCACGTGGACACACCCGCGCTGGCGTCGGTCAAGCGCAAGCGGTTGCCAAAAATGACCGGACTGCCAAATGCCCCTGATCCTGACCCCACCGACCAGTTGGCGCTGGGCGCTGAGCCATCAGCCCCCGTGAAGGAAGCCGTGAAACACAAATTCTGTTCGCCTACTGCAAACTCGCCAAATCCGTTTGCACTTGTAATGCCTGTGGCCTGGGTCGAATACACGTTTCGGGTGCCATAGGCAGGTGTCGTCCAGGCGCCGGCACTCTTCCTCGCTACGACGAAGTTGGCCGTGTTGGCGGCGGCATCGACACCGCTGCCGGGACAAGCAATCGCCGTGCTGCAAAACTGGAAGCTTGCCGAGTAGCTGGTAAAGGCAGTGAGTGTCCCTGTGGTGAGTTTCCAGTAATGGTTGGCGCTCTTGGTCGAATCGATGCCGGAACTGGAGGCCACGGTGTCGGGGTGATCCCCTGCATCCGCACGCCCGGTCAAGGTGCCGGCTGTTGCGCCCACCATATCCACGGTAACGGGTGCATAGCTTGCGCTATCGCCCACATGGTAAACACAGCTGCTGCTCCCTGCCAGAAAGGTCAATTGCAGATTGCCCAGGACATAACCACTGGTACGGCTCAGGCTGCCATTGCCACTATTGGTCGAGCAGTTGGTAGCGAGGCTGAGGGTGTTCGTCAGTGTTGTCAGTTGATTCGCACCGAGTGTCAGCGTGCCGTTCAACACCGTGGTCACCGCACTGCCCCCCAGGCTGATGCCATTGCCGTTGTTCACCGTCAGGTTGTTGAGTGCTGTCACGCTGCCTGGCAAACTTACCCCGGCGGCACTGCCGCCAAAGACGAGGCTGGAAGAGGCCGTCGTTGTCAGGTTGGCAGGTGTTCCGGCAATGGCCGGGCCATTGAGGGTGAGTGTGTTCGAGCCGACCACCAGGGTGGCGGTGTTCAATGTGAGCGTGCCAGCGACCGTCACGCTGCCGGCAAGGGACTTCGCCCCGCTGCCGCTCAAGCTCAGGTTGTAATAAGCCGTGGTTTTGACGGTTTGGGCTCCCGCCAGTGTGTAGTTCACCGAGTTACCAGTGGCAGTAGCAGTCAGCGTGGTAACCCCAGCCGTGCCACCAATATTCAGGCTACCTCCGGCACCGTTGCTCAATTCACCCGTGCCCGACAAGGCCGTACCGACGGTCAGCGTACCGTTATTCGTTAACGTCACACCGGTGATGGTCAGGTTGTTGATGGTGAGCGCGCTCGCCCCCCCGATCGACTGGGCATTGGTGTCAAAAGTGTAGATGCCCGTACCCGAGGTAAAGGTGCTGCCGTTGTGCGTGAGCCCGCCGCGGAAGTTCACGAGGGCATTGCCAGCATTGGTCCAGACGCCCCCTGTATTCATCGTCACAGCACCGACATAGGTCTTCGCTGCCGCGCCCGTATGGGCCAGGGTACCGCTGACCGAGGTGGTGCCCGTGACGCTGTTGGTGAAGTTGGCTGAGCTGAAGGTCGAGCCCGCCCCGACCACGAGGTTGCCGCCAATGCTGAAGGCACTGGCTGTGGTGGCGCTCACCGTCCCGCTCAGGCTCAGGTTGCCGTTGACGGTTGACACACCAGTGAGGGTCTTGGTGCCACTGCCACTCAAACCCAGGTGATGGTAGGTCGCCGCCTTGACGGTTTGCGCGGCGCCGGTGTAATTCACCGTGTTGCCAGCGGCGGATGTCGTCAGCGTGGTGATGGCAGAGCTGCCGCCAATATTCAGGCTGCCACTTGCACTGTTGGTCAAACCGCCCGTGCCCGACAAGGCGGTGGCGACGGTCAGCGTAC
Organism: Gammaproteobacteria bacterium; assembly: GCA_018815325.1. Taxonomy (GTDB): domain Bacteria; phylum Pseudomonadota; class Gammaproteobacteria; order Burkholderiales; family Burkholderiaceae_C; genus JAHIYE01. The sequence goes on from JAHIYE010000013.1 coordinate 302,154, forward strand.
CGCTGTTCGTTAACGTCACGCCGGTGACGGTCAGACTCGGAATCGCAATGGCGCTGCTGCCGCCTATGGCCTGGGCATTGGTATCAAATGTGTAGAGACCAGTCCCTGCATTGAAGGCTGCACCGTTGTGCGTCAGCCCACCCCTTAAAGTAACCGTCGCGTTCGCCGTCGTGTTGCTCCAGGTGCCACCGCTATTCAGCGTGACGGCGCCGGTAAACGTCCGAGTCCCGGTGGTTGACGCCATGTTGAGGGTGCCCGTGCTGCCAATGCCCGTGCTGCCCGTGATGGTCGTGGTGTCGTACAGGCTGAGCATCCCAGCCTGAATCGTGAGGTTGCCAGTCACCGCCAGAGTGCCTGTCTGGGTGACCTCAGCGCCAGTCTTGTTGATGGTGAGGCTGTTGGTTGCGGTGACGTTGTAGAACTCGGTGACACCAGCGCTGGAGCCGTCAATGGTCTGCGCCGCCGCACCCGTGAAATTGGCAACGCAAAGACTGTTGCTATCTCGTCTCAGATCGAAGACACCATTGTTTGTGATGTTTCCCGTAACATTGAGCGTGTATGTGGCATTACGATTATTGACAATCAACGAGGCGCCGGATGCCACAGTTATGTTGCCGTTCACGTTTACTGTCCAGGCAGTGCTGTTATTGGTGGTACCTATGGCAACTGTGCCGCCATTGACCGTAATACCAGTTACCGTGGCATTGGTGTTGATGTTGACCGTGCCCGAATTGACCACCACGGTATCCGTCGCCTGGGGGGTAGTGCTGTTGCAGTTTGTCCAGGTATTGGTGGTCGTCCAGTTGCCGCCGGTCGAAGTACAGGTAAACCCCCAGGCGCCTTGGCTGCTTATCAGCAGCCCCACCAAGGCACCGGCCCCCAGCTCTAACAGTCGTCGCAACATAATCAATACAGAATTTTTCATGGCTATCACGGCTCGATCGAAGCCGACACGCTGCGCTCCAGATAGCCGATCTTGCCAACCCCAGAACCACACGGACTTTGGGTACAGGCAACCGACGTCATCCGGATGATGGTCACTGTGTCCCCTTCATCAAACGTGCTGGCAACACAAGAAATTTCGAGGTTGAAAGAATCCAGCGTGAACGAAGAGCTTGCCGCCGGACAACTGCTGGAAGCCGCCACCTGCTGTATCTCCCAATCCAGCCCGGCACGCGCCGCCCAGTAGACACGTGAGCCCAGCACATCCTGCGCCGAAGTGATCTGCTGGGTGTTGGAAAAAGTCAGCATCGCAGCGCCCAGCACCGCCAGCGTCACCAGTAAAAACACGGCGGCGATGACCGCAAAACCCCGCTGCAAGGATGCGGTCTGTTTCATGGCGCGTTGTCCACATGGACCTCGTGGTAGAGCCGCACCGACTCACCTGTGCCGGGGTCGGATGCCGTGAGGTTCATCTGGATCAAGCCGTTGCGCTGCAGATCGGTACCACTGTAGACCAGCGAACAGGTGACATTGCTTGCCATGAGGGTTCCGCCCGTGGTCGGGCATGCCGTTGCCGCATCCATCGAAGCCGGGTAGGTGTAATTGGCATTACGGAAGAGATTGCCATTGGTACAAACAAAGGAAACAATTCTTTCATTGCCCGGAATGACATGAAAACGGCTGCTCCCCGATGGCAGCGGGAACTGCCGGCTGGCGATGCTGATCGTGGCCTCGTTCGCGCCGTCCACAACACCGGTCACGGTCGAGGTATTGCTCCCCGCGTACGCGTCTGAGCCGGGTATGCCGAGGTTGTACACCGCAATCACATCACCTGTGGCAATTTGCTGCTCTGTGGGCAAGGCACTGTTGAGCCCCAGCATGTTGAAGCTGATGTCGGCTGCAGCAAAGTTCAAAAAATCAGCCCCCCCCGTGCTGCCAGCCGTGGAGCGATACCGCCCCCCTGTCTTGGTTGGGATGAACTCTATGCACTGGTTGCTGGGATTGCGCACGCTATTGGGCAGGGCTTTGCGAATATCGCGTGCCATGCGGCGTACCGCAGTGTCGGCGGTATCGGTCAACCCTGCTCGCTGCACCGAATCGAAATAAGCATCCACGGGAGACCTCATGAATACAGAAACCGCAGTACCAATGACGCCCATCGTGACGATCACCAGAATCATCTCGATCAGGGTGAAGCCGCGCTGAGAATTAGGAATGGGGATACGCATGGTCAATAGTCCCCCCGATAACCGGTAGCCGTGATGCTCTCCCCCCCGCCTGTCACGGTGACACGGACACGCTTCATGGCTTGTCCATTCACTGTCGCAGGAGGGTCGACAACGATGGCAATGACATATCTCGCTGACACCTCAGCAGGCAAGTCCGTAAAGGCCGCATTGGATATTCCGTTGTAGTCATCCACATCGTCATAAGTGCTGCGCCCACTCTCCACAACATTGGGCAGACCATCCGGGTCTTCATATTCCTTTTGAAGAACCTCCTCCATGATGGAGTCTGCCAGTGCGATGGCCTGCTTGCGCAACATGGGGTCAGCGCTGGATTGGACGACCGTGTTCACCACCAACACGATGCCAGCCACCCCGATCGAGACCACCACGATAAAGATGATCAACTCGACCAGGGTAAACCCGAGCTGGCGGCGCGAATATCTACTCATGAACATATCCGGTTGCCAACTCAACCGTGATGCTGTTGGCCGCACCAGCAACCGAGAAGGTCTGAGCTGCACTGGCCTGCCCCAGGGCGTCGAAGCGGAAGGCTGCGGGCACACCGACATACGTGACCGTACCTCGTGCAGTGACCATACCGGGCGTATTGCCATCTGGGCCTGTCAAGTTGCTTTCACACCCGCTAGAGCCGGTCACCGAACTCCGATCCGCATCCACCGTCAGCGTGGCCTGTGTGCTGGTAAAGGTGACGCAGACAGTGCGGCGCTGCGCGACCGCAGACTTTTGCGCGTAACGCAACAGCGAGCGTGTTTGGTCATGAAATGCACGCACATTGAAGTCTGTGGGGTTGAAACGGGGGGCAACAAACACCGCCAGAATCCCGACCAGCAGCATCACCATGACCAACTCGATCACCGTAAAGCCAGCTTGCTCTTTGCCAAGACACAGACCGAGGCGCTTGGCGCGGAACCTTGAAAACTCAATAGGCATGGATTTTAACGCAGTTTGCTATATTTTTAATAGCTACATGCACAGCATACAAGCGGGTTAACGCCAGATATTATCATCAATTTCCTGCAGAAATCCATATCAAAAAGCAAGCGCCGTGATTTATACACTTTAGATGCATCCATCATTACGCCAGTATGCCAGCCAGGGTGTGAGCAGATGCCTCGGGATTTCCATCTGGTCAAGTCAGATTGGCTTGGGGTAAACTGAACCCGTCAGACTGAAATCAATCGAGTTATGCCCAGCACACTCGGCTCCATCCATACTCATCACGGAGTAAAAAATCAAAATGCTTCAGTTATCCCAAACCGATATGATTTTGTGGCGCACGCTGCTGATTTTCCTGCTGTCGGGCGGCTTGTTAGGTGTTGCAGTTTCCCTGCTGCTGATCTTCAAGCCTCACCTGCTTCCCCCTGTCAACCAAGTCGCCAATCAATGGGTCTCAACCAGCAAGGTTGGTCACTGGCTTGATCAAAGCATCAGCATGGAGCAATGGTTCTATCGACACCATCGCCCCTTCGGTATTTTTCTGAGCCTGGCCGGTGGCTACATCCTGATTTATTTTGGCTTGCTGCTCAACAAGACAGCGGTCCTGCAAAGCCTGGCGCCACATACCTCTCAATCACTGGCCTCTGGATCGCTGGACGCATTCCAAATCGCGGCGATGATAGGTTCCATCCTCTCACTGACCGTAGGCCTCCTCCTCTGGTTACGTCCCCATGTATTGCGTGGCATTGACCATGTTGCCAATCGGTGGGTATCCTCCCGCAGTGCTGCTGACATCATGGACATTCCGCACAGCCAAGTCGAGAACTTTGTCAGCCGCCACGCACGCCCCGTAGGCGTGCTCCTGCTACTGGGAAACCTCTACATGCTTTTTGTATTGGCCCGATTGTTCTGAAACAAGCAAAATGGCCAGGGTTGCCCTCCGCACTAAAAGCCATGCGGCAATAAGTCATATTTAGTCAGTTCTCAAGCTTTTCACCACGACACCACGCCGTCCACATCCGCCGCAATAATGCCTCCAAATCCCGGGTAAACGGCTCGGCTTGGCACAAGGGGCTGGCTGCCATGCGTGACCGGATATCTTTTCTCAGCTCAGCGAGTCTGGCCGGGTTATTGGCCAGCGCAATGGCACCCTCGACATAGGCATCCACATCCGGAAAAGCCAACTCTTCAGCCAACCCAATATTGGCCAATGCAGAGATCGTTTGACGCGAAACGACAGAGTCCCCGCTGATAGTCACCACGGGGACGCCCATCCACAGAGCCTCCAATGTGGTCATGCCGCCATTGAATGGGAATGGATCCAGCGCAATATCGATTTCCCGATATTCTGCAAGCATCTCTTGGTGTGGGGATGCCCACTCTAAATCGAGACGGGTTGCATCGACACCCCGCGTGGAGAATTGCTCGATAAGCCGTTCACATACCCGCTCATCTTCTAGCGCCGCGTTTTTCAACAGCAGACGACTATCAGGTACGGTCAGAAGAATTTGCGCCCATGCATCAAGCACTTGTGTGTTTAACTTTGCCAGGCGGTTGAAAGATCCGAAGGTTATAAAACCTTTGCCACCTTCTGGTCGTAAACACACCTCATCTGCATACAGCGGTGCAACATAACAAAAGCGGCTATGCGGTAGATACACCGGCGTTTCAGAAAATAGCTGGCCGCTTTGGAAGGGGCTGGTATGAGGGTCGGTAATATAGTAATCAATCGACGACATGCCAGTCGAATGAAAATAACCAATCCAGGTGGCCTGAACTGGCGCTGGACGACGGGCAAAAACGAGCAATCTATGAAACCCCGTGTGTCCCGAAAGATCAATCAATACATCAATTTCTGCCTCTCGGATTCTGGTGGCCAGTTCTTCCTCGCTCAGGTAAGGAACATTTTCCCAGACATCCGCCGCAGCCTCTATTTCAGCCGTAACGTGGTCAGACTGCATATTGACAGAAAAGCAATATATTGTGTAATGCGCCCGGTCATGGTTTCTCAATACATCCAATATCAGCCCACCCACGGGATGACTGCGAAAATCACCTGACACATATCCAATTCGTAATTTTCGCCGTGGATCACGGTCACGATCATCAAATGATGCCACCGCTTGCAGAGGAACCGCATACTTATCAGCCCATGCCTTATGGCGGAGAAACTTCTCCTCACGGGATAAATCAGTTAAGTAGTTCAGCTCAAAGAGAACTGGCGAAGCCAATGACAATTGATTTCGACTCAGCTCGGCAATTTGCGCATAAATCGGATGTGCAGCTTGCGCATCTCCGCCGTCACTAATGCATGCCGCCAGGGTCATGTGAGCACTCAGGCAATCGGGCTGGCGATCGATAACACGGCGGCAAATCTCTTCGGCTTTTGCAAGATGGCCCACGGCCTTATGTGCTCCGGCAAGATAACAAAGCAGGTTAACCGACTCTCCTCGCTGCTTGATCTGACGCTCAAGATAGTCGATTGAATTCATCAAATCGACTGTAGACCCCAGCAAAATTCCCAGATTGAAATGCGCCTCTGCATAGCCCGGTCGTAATTCCACGGCCCTCCTGTAGTGCTTGATGGCATCAGTAATCTGGCCCGAATGCATTAGCAGATTGCCGAGAGTTCCATGGGATTCGGGGCGCTCAGGTTCATCGGATACCAGTTGCTCAGCAAGTTTCCGCGCCTCCTCAAAACGTCTCTGCTCGAATAAAGCCGTCGCTTTATTGACCCTGGCATCGAAAAAATCAGGCTCTAAAGTCAGCGCCTTGTCAAACCAGCCGATCGCCTCGTCGCTTTGCCCCTTGGCGATGCACCATTCGCCCAAATTACTGAGTACCCGTGGGTCATCTGGCTTCAAGACAAGAGCCTTTTCATAGGCTTGGCGGGCTGCATCTAGTTGTCCTGCATTGCGATAAGCAACGCCCAGACTGCATCGAAGGCTGGCATCCATGGGCTTAAGAGTCACCGCTTTTTCAAGTTGAGCGATCGCCTGCTCATCCTCGCCGCGCTGCATTGCTCGCCGCGCGAATTCATGCATGGCCCTTACATCCCCCGTCGCCGCCGCATGTCGATCGAGGGTATCGGCCACACTGCCTAGTCCACGCTTCTCAAGCCAGCGTGCCACCCAGTACATGATTCGACTAACAACCATTAACGCTCAAGGGATTGCCACCAGATACTCTTTGGCCAAATCCGACATTTCGTTATGGCTGCGAGGTGACTTGCTCGCCAACGCCCAAAGATCAAGATTTTCTGAGCGCTGAAACCCCTCCACGGCCGCAAAGCCCGCCTCAACGAGTGAGGACTTCAGTGTCTTCAGGGTAAACCCATTATGGTGTGCCATGAAGAGATTACCGGCTGCCATCGCTTGACGGTGCCCATAAAGCACATCGATGGGGGCGATCGGCCCCATAGCTGACAAATAGGCCATCTCATCCAGTTTATCCTCGACCACCAAGCGGCACAAAGACTGCAGATCGGGACATGTCACGACCAGAAAACCTGCCGGTTTCAGCACACGGTAGAACTCGGCCAAAGCAACTGGCACTTCATGAGGATATAAGTGCTCAATGTTATGTGAGGAATAGATGGCGTCAGCAAAACTATCGGGAATAGCCGACAAGTCCGTCATCGTGCCAGTGATGTCTGGAGCAACAGCCGCGTCAGCATCAAACCGAACTTCGTGCCATGCCAACGACTGAAACCCGGCAACAGGGATGTTTCTGATAGTGGCAGGCCCGCAACCGACATGCAATAAAAACAGCGTGTTTTTTGATGCGGTCCTTGCCAGATCGTTGGCCAGGCTACGCCGACCCAGCCCATAACGGACTTTTATCCAATCAGAACAACGGCCAATCCAGCGATCAACGAGTCCATGCAACATGGAAATTAGCCGATGAACGCATTGAGCAACATGGAGAAAAGTAGCTGCCGCACCACATCTGGAGGATAACCACTTGCGATCAGTCGTCGCTGAAGGCGATAGGCAACCATGGCCCTTCCAATAATTCCCAGCTTGTAATGGGTACGAACCGCTCTTGCTTCGGCATTGAATTGACCCAAGGCATTGGTCCAGTCAGCCTTTGTCTGTTTTTTCTTCTTTGCCGCAGGGATGGCTCGGGAAAAAGCCTCCTCAAGCTTGATGGTTGCTTCTGAATATCGCCCCACATTGACTCTCAAAAAAAAAGGTTGCTGAAAGTTCAGCAACCCTGATTACAGTAGCACCCAATACTGACGCATCAGGTCGACATCTAAACCCTACAAGAATTAGCTAATTCCAATTGCAGTAAAGGTGGCCGTTGTGGTATTCGGTCCTGATAGGGTACAACTTACATTGGCCCCAGCAGCGACGGCCGCTGCACCGATCGTATACCCACTTGGCATGCTCCCCAGCAGGCCCGAGACCAAAGAACAGTCTGTAATTGCAGAACCCTTGGTCGAAGCTGCAGTACGTGCGGCATAGTTGACTGCCGATGCACTGGACAAAGCACCTGCCACGCCATCGGTAGCCGCTTGGCTTGCTTCGGATTTCAAGTCCACAAACTTGGGAACAGCAACAGCAGCCAGAATACCCAGAATGGCGATCACCATCACAATTTCAATCAGGGTAAAGCCACCCTGTTTTTGTTTTTGCATACGCTTCATCATGTTGTTTTCCTTTGCCTGATTACTCAGTTGAATACTTGCTTGGGTTGCCTCTACTTAAGGCGTTTAGCACACTTACAATTACATGAATATGATAGCAGCACAAGCCCATAGATTTCCAACGTATAAGTGACCAAACAAAAATATCACTCCAAACGCTGTGTTTTTTGCAACATCAGGAATCCGGCCCAGGCTAATCCAGCACATCCCCATTCCACATGTACCGTTCACGTTGCATCAGCATAAAGGGAGTTGGAGACCGGCTGACGGCAAACCAGATCATGCGATCCCCACTAGGGCTACTGAGCCACTCTGCTTTTAGCGGCAGGTAGCCAATACAGACACAGTCCGGATCAAAAATCCATTTGCCCCGCAGGAGTTGGGCTGTCTGGTTTTCCCTCATGACACCGGCATAGTTGGTCGGGTATTCCTCCAGAAGCTCAAAGGGGTTGCGTTGTACAGCTCGCCGCTCAGGCTCGATGGTCGCCGGGGCCGACACCTGCATCTGCAGGTGGTGCAACACAAACGTGGTGCGCAAGGCTCCCAGCGTACTTTTGATCGCCGCGGCTTCGGCGAGTCCGTCCACCTCATTGCTGGCCTTCTTCTGCATCACGACATCCACCGTGGTAAGCCCGATGACCACCCCGCCGACCAGGGTCCACTCCACCATGCGCCGGCTCAGGCTCAGCAATATGCGGGCTTGCAGCCCGGTGGTGGAGGCAGCAGAGGTGGCCATGCTATATGCCCCCGCCTTTGCCTGTGGCCGCCTGCCCCATGCTCCACAGGGGCAGGAAAACACCCAGCGCCATGATCAACACCAGCCCAGCCATGATAACCAGAAGCACGGGCTCGATGGTCGCAGTAAGCCGCTTGATCTTGTAATCCGTGTCGCGCTCGTACATCTCGGCGATGTCAAACAAGAGCGCGTCAAGCTCACCCGTTTCTTCTCCCACTGCCAGCATCTGCAACACCAACGGCGTAAACACCCCGGCGGCTGCGGCACAGTTGGTGATGCTCTCACCGCGCTCGATGCCATCACGCATTTGCTCTATCTGGCTGCCAAGGTAGGTGTTTTCCACCGACTGCGCAACCACCGTCAAACCCTGTACCAATGGCACCCCGCTCTGACTGGACAAGGCAAAGCTGCGGGCAAAGCGTGCAAGCGAGGCATTGAGAATGATGCCACCTATGATGGGCAAAGTCAGCTTGCGACGATCCCATTGGTAGCGCCCCTCAGGTGTTCCGAGGTACACGCGGATGGCCATGACCCCGACTATCGCAGCCATCAGCAGCAGAGGCCACCAGGCCACCATAAAGCCAGAAAACCCCAGAATGATGCGGGTATAGATTGGCAACTCCGCATGGAAATTGGCGAACATCTTGGCAAACACCGGGATCACAAAGATGTTGATGACGACGAGGCCGATGATCAATGCCGAAAAAACAAACGTGGGGTACCGAAGCACTTGCTTGATGCGTTCTCGCACTTCGCGCTCAAACTCCAGATGACTCGACAAGCGGGAGAACACTTCGGTGAGCCGCCCAGTGATCTCGCCCACCCGAATCATGGAGATATAGAAAATACTGAAGTTTTTCGGGTGCCGGGCCAGTGCGCTTGACAACTCCAGCCCTTGATCAAGGCTGGAACGGATGTCCTTGATCAACTCCACCACGGCGGGCTTGTTCGCGGACCCCTGAAGACCTGCAAATGCACGCAAGATAGGTACCCCAGCCTTGTTGAGCGTAAACATCTGGCGCGAAAAAATCAGGATGTCTTCCATCGTGACCTTCTCTCGGTTCAGGCGTGCCCACCAACCCGAACCCTCTGTATCAGCTTTGGAAGGTGCTGGAGAAATATCGACCGGTGTGACCCCAATAGCCAACAATTGCTCTGCCACACCGCTTTCACTCAACGCGTCAAGCTTGCCCTGGGCAAGTTCACCCCGAGCATTTCGTCCGCGCCAAGCATAGACCGTCATGGCGAGCTTATTCCCGATCGTCCACGTCGAAGCCTATTCGCAAAGCCTCGGTGAGTGAGGTTCGGCCCTGACGGACGAGCTCAAGCGCCTGGTGCGCCAGCGTTTGACCGTGCATCCGTTCGCGAGCAGCCCGCATGAAGGCTGCGGGATCCGATCGCGTCGCAGCCTGCGTCAGCTCGACGTCCATTTCAAGCAACTCATAGATGCCCTGCCGACCTGCATAGCCGGTGCCATTGCAGGCAGAGCAACCCAGGCCGAGCATAGGCGTGATGGACTCCCCTTTCTCAAGAATGCTGCTCAGCCAGGCCTGTTCTGCCGGGCTGGGTTCATGGGGCTCCGAACACACCTGACAGTTGAGCCTGACCAGCCGCTGAGCAATTACCGCCTGCAAGGAGGTTGCGACCATGAATGGAGGCGCCCCCATGTCCAGCAGGCGAAAAGGCGTGCTCATGGCATCACGCGTATGCAGGGTCGACAGTACCATGTGGCCGGTGATGGCCGCCCGCAAACCGATCTCGGCCGTTTCGACGTCACGCATCTCACCCACCAGGATGACATCCGGATCCTGACGCAAGGTGGAACGCAACACGCGCGCGAATGACAGGTCAATCTTTTCGTTTACCTGTACTTGAGTGAGGCCCGGCAACCTGTACTCCACCGGATCCTCCACCGTAATGACCTTGAGTTCATCGGAGTTGATTTCGGACAGTGCAGCATAAAGCGTGGTGGTTTTGCCGGAGCCGGTTGGACCGGTCACCAGCACCATCCCCGAGGTACGTCCAAGCACCTCGCGAAAGCGGCGCATGATGGCGTCGGGCATGCCCAGATGATCCAGGCGCCGGACCACGGCGCCGTGATTGAGCAAACGCATCACCACAGACTCACCGTAGGTGGACGGCATGGTGGATAAACGCACATCGATCGTCTGCTCCCTCAGCCGAACGCTGAAGCGCCCATCCTGTGGCAGTCGTTTCTCGGCAATATCCAGGCCCGCCATCAGCTTGAGCCGCTGGGCAAGCGCTCCCGCAATGCGTTTGTCCGTCTGGGTCTGGGTTTGCAAGACACCATCCACACGCACGCGCACCAGCAAAATGGACTCCTGTGGTTCGATGTGCACGTCCGATGCCCCAAGCTGCATCGCATCCTCAAACAGGGATTGAAGCAGCCGCACCACCGGTGCGCCCTCGGCACCTGCGCTGGCGGTGAGCTCGCCAAAATCAACCGCCTCGCTCAAATCCTTTTCAAGGGCACGGGCAAAGCCACTGATTTCCTCAGTACGCCGGTACATGCGGTCCAGGGCGGCAACCAGATGACTCTCGGGGGTGACAGCCACCTTCACCTTGCGCTTGAGCATGCGCGCAATTTCGTCATATGCAAACAGATCCAACGGGTCGCTCATGGCGATCAGCAAGCTCTCGCCCTTGTCTTCCAGCACCATGGCGCGAAACCGCCGGGCTGCCGACTCGGGTAGCTGTTTGATCACATCTGCGCGCAGGGGGAATGTCTTGAGGTTGACAAACGGGATGCGCAACTGCCGGGCCAGCGCATTGGCCAGACCTTCCTCGGTAATGACGCCGCTCTCAATGAGCAAACGCCCAACCTTCTTGCCACTCTTGCGTTGCAGTTCAAGGGTTTGCTTCAATTGCTCCTCAGAGACCAACCTCTGCTGAAGCAACACATCACCCAATCGCAATTTTTCAGCTTGCCCCGAAGGTGGGCGTGGTCCATCCTGTGCTGGAGGCGCCATGGCAGCTGTGTTCATGCGAGGGTCCTTGAACTGAAGACTTCAAAAATGATAGCTGAGCCCGAACGCACGCTGACAGTCAGCTCAGTGAAGGTGCCGGGGCTTGCGGCCGCCCCCGTGTCCCCCGCCATGCCCACCGCCCGAACCACGCGGAGGACGCCCGATCTCCAGGGAGTTCACCATGGCATCGAAGCGCATGCTGAAAAGTTTGTCGATTTCAGCGACTACGCCGCCTAATTCGGCACCATCAAAATGACGCTCCATCATGTTCACGACGTCCTGGACCAGCAAGTCACGCTGGACTTGCATGATGGCCGCCGGGTTGGGGCCGACAAAAAGCATCATGAAGTCATCACGCGATTCAGCGTCGGATTGTTCATCCTCTTCATCGAATTCAGCATCGTAGAAGGTGACCTCAATCGATGCACCCGTTTCAGCCAGTTCATTCAGACTCATGCACATCTCATCGAGCGCCTGACGGAAATCGTCGTTGCCGGTCACGGTCCAGCAGAGCAGCAGCATGTGCTGCTTGGCATCGAAACGGATACCGGGCTCTTCTTCATAGAAGCTGCTTGCGCCGTCGGCCAGTGACTTGGCGCCTGTGTATTTCCACAAGGGTTTCAGCGCTTCCTGCAACTGGTCAAAAGTGACTGCTGGGCGCAGGAGCACCTGGCCATGGACATGGATTTCAAAGGGCGCGTTGGAACTGGACATATTTCTGCAAGTGTACTGTTGCTGGGGCATGGATGCCATCGTCGTGACCGGATCTGCAGTTCCTGGGCAAATCCCATCCATCAAGATGCATCTGCCAAGCTAATTGGTGCCCGGGACCGGAATCGAACCGGTACGCCCCTTATTCAGGGAAGCGGCGGATTTTAAGTCCGCTGTGTCTACCAATTTCACCACCCGGGCAGATCAGCCATTGTGGAACAAAAAAGCCTCGTCAACCAGGGCTGACGAGGCAGTTTGACCAGGCATGCTGGAGGCGCGGGCCGGAGTCGAACCGACCTACACGGATTTGCAATCCGGTGCATAACCGCTTTGCTACCGCGCCGGTATATTTTTCTGCGACAAAAAAGGGAAGCCTGGGCTTCCCTTTTTGGAATTTGGAGCGGGAAAAGAGTCTCGAACTCTCGACCTCAACCTTGGCAAGGTTGCGCTCTACCAACTGAGCTATTCCCGCGTTTCAAGCCTCAAATTATAACGTATTTTTTTGAGGCTTGTGAAATGGTCCTGCAAAAATTTTTAATGTTTTACCGACGCACTCAACTCTGAACCCTCTTTAGCCACCGGAGGTGTCGCAACCTCTGTTGCGCCGGCTGCCGCAGGCTCTTCATCCGGCAAAGGCGTAGGGTTTCTTTCCAGCGCGATTTCAAGCACTTTGTCGATCCAGCGAACCGGCACGATCTCCAGTCCGGCCTTGACGTTGTCAGGAATTTCTTGCAGATCCTTGGCATTCTCTTCCGGGATGATCACCGTCTTGATTCCACCGCGCAAAGCCGCAAGCAGCTTTTCCTTGAGCCCGCCAATGGCCGTCACTTCACCGCGCAGAGTGATCTCCCCCGTCATGGCCACATCGCTGCGCACCGGAATACCGGTCAGCGCCGACACAAAGGCCGTGGTCATCGCGGCACCTGCGCTCGGTCCATCCTTGGGCGTTGCACCATCGGGCACATGGATATGGATATCTTTTTTCTCGAAGACTTCGTCCTTGATGCCCAGGCGACGAGACCGGCTTCGCACCACCGTGCGCGCGGCTTCCACCGACTCCTTCATGACATCGCCCAGCGAACCCGTGCGCGTGATGATGCCCTTGCCTGGCATGATGGCTGCCTCGATCGTGAGGAGATCGCCTCCCACTTCGGTCCAGGCCAAGCCCACCACCTGACCAATCTGGTTCTGTTGCTCGGCGCGTCCATAGGTAAATTTCTGGACTCCCAGAAAATCCTTCAGGTTATCGGCATTGACGGTAACCAGCGGCGTCATTTTCTTGAGCTGCAGTCCCTTGATGACCTTGCGGCAAATCTTGGACAGCTCCCGTTCCAGCGATCTGACGCCAGCCTCGCGTGTGTAATAGCGCACGATGTCGCGCACGGCATCTTCCGTTACCAGCAACTCCCCCTCCTTCACGCCGTTATTCTTCAACTGCTTGGGCAGCAGGTACCGCAATGCAATATTGGTTTTCTCGTCTTCGGTATAGCCCGACAAACGAATCACCTCCATGCGATCCAGCAGAGCCGAAGGGATATTCATCGAGTTCGACGTTGCCACAAACATCACATCGCTGAGATCGAAATCAACCTCGACATAGTGGTCACCGAACTTATGGTTCTGCTCGGGATCCAGCACCTCCAGCAAGGCGCTCGAGGGATCGCCACGAAAGTCCGTGCCGAGCTTGTCGATCTCGTCAAGCAGGAACAGCGGATTGCGCGTACCCACCTTGGACAGGCTTTGCAGCACCTTGCCAGGCATCGCACCGATATAGGTGCGGCGATGGCCGCGAATTTCGGCCTCGTCGCGCATGCCGCCCAGCGCCATGCGCACGTACTTGCGCCCCGTGGCCTTGGCAATGGATTGCCCCAGCGAGGTTTTACCCACGCCCGGAGGGCCTACCAGACACAGGATGGGGGCCTTGACCTTGTCCACCCGCTGCTGCACCGCAAGGTATTCCACAATGCGGTCTTTGACCTTGTCCAGACCGAAATGGTCTTCGTTGAGTACATCCTCGGCATTGGCCAGGTTGTGCTTGATCTTGGTCTTGGCTGCCCAAGGCAGGCCCGTGAGCACGTCGATGTAGTTACGCACCACGGTAGCCTCGGCCGACATGGGTGACATCAGCTTGAGCTTCTTGAGTTCGCTCTCCGCTTTCTTGAGGGCTTCCTTGGGCATCTTGGCGGACTTGATCTTCTTCTCAACTTCCTCCAGGTCAGCGCCCTCTTCACCCTCGCCGAGCTCCTTCTGGATGGCCTTGACCTGCTCGTTCAGATAGAAATCGCGCTGGTTCTTCTCCATCTGGCGTTTGACACGGCCACGGATTTTCTTGTCGACGTTGAGGATGTCGACTTCACGCTCGATCTGTTCGAACAGATTCTCCAGGCGCTCCTTCACGCCAGACAGGCTCAGCACGGCCTGCTTGCTGTCGAGCTTGAGCGGCAGGTGTGCCGCAATGGTGTCGGCCAGACGGCCAGCATCATCGATGCTGGAGATTGAGGTCAGGATTTCCGGCGGAATTTTCTTGTTGAGCTTGACGTACTGGTCAAACTGCTGCATCACGGCACGGCGCAAGGCCTCGACTTCGCTGGTGGCGTCACGCTCTTTCTCTGCATCCTCGCTCACCACCTCGATAGGCGTGACGGTGGCAGAGAAATGCTCTTCGCCTTCTTCGATTTTGTCGACCTTGGCCCGCTGCTGACCTTCGACGAGTACCTTGACGGTGCCATCCGGCAACTTGAGCATCTGCAGGATGGTGGAGACACAGCCGACATCGAACATGTCGGAGACCTGGGGCTCGTCCTTGGCGGCGGCCTTTTGCGCCACCAGCATGATGCGGCGCTCGGACTCCATGGCGGACTCAAGTGCCTTGATGCTTTTGGGGCGGCCGACGAAGAGCGGGATCACCATATGCGGGAAAACCACCACGTCGCGCAAAGGCAACAGGGGCAGTTCCAACGGTGTGGCAGGGAGAGGGGTATGACCAGACATGGGGAACCTTTACGTGTTACCAGATGAATATGGACTGCAAAGCCGAAATTTCAACCCGCCGGTCATTATTGACCGGGTGGGCGCCATGAATCATGCAAATAGTGGCACAAATGCCAGCCGAATCAAGCCTTCTTGGCCGCTTCGCGGTAAACAAGCAAGGGAGGCTTGTTCTCGTCGATGGTGGACTCATCCAGCACCACCTTGTCGACGTTGGGTGTATGGGGCAACTCATACATGGTATCGATGAGTGCCAGCTCCAGGATGGAACGCAGGCCGCGAGCACCGGTCTTGCGGGCCAGCGCCTTTCGGGCAATGGCCATAAGCGCGGCAGGGCGAATTTCCAGATCCACGCCTTCCATCGCCAACAGCTTGCCGTACTGCTTGACAAGCGCATTCTTGGGCTCAGTCAGAATCTGCACGAGCGCATCCGCACTAAGTTCAGCCAGCGTGGCCACCACGGGCATACGACCGACAAGTTCGGGTATGAGACCAAACTTGATCAGGTCTTCGGGCTCGACGTCCTTGAACACCTCGGTGATGCTGCGTTGCGCCTTGCTCTTCACCGAAGCGCCGAAACCAATGCCTGAGGCCTCGGTGCGGTTGTCGATGACTTTTTCAAGCCCCGAGAAGGCGCCGCCACAGATGAACAGGATGTTGGTGGTGTCGACCTGCACAAAATCCTGGTTCGGGTGCTTGCGTCCGCCCTGCGGTGGCACGCTGGCCATGGTGCCTTCGATCAGCTTGAGCAATGCCTGCTGCACGCCCTCGCCCGATACATCTCGGGTAATGGAGGGGTTGTCTGACTTGCGTGAAATCTTGTCGATCTCGTCGATATAGACGATCCCGCGTTGCGCCCGCTCGACCTCGTAATTACAGCTCTGCAGCAGCTTGAGCACGATGTTCTCGACATCCTCGCCCACGTAGCCCGCTTCCGTCAACGTGGTGGCATCCGCCATCACAAACGGCACATTGAGCATGCGCGCGAGCGTCTGGGCCAGCAGGGTCTTTCCGGAGCCGGTGGGACCAATCAGCAGAATGTTGCTCTTGGCCAGTTCGACATCGTCTTTCTTGGCCTTGTCTTTGTGCTGGAGCCGCTTGTAATGGTTGTAGACCGCCACCGCAAGCGTGCGCTTGGCGTGTTCCTGGCCAATCACATAGTTGTCGAGGTTCGCCTTGATCTCGGACGGCGTGGGAAGTTCGCTACGGCCCTCGCGGGCTTCTTCGGCCGCAGGCAACTCATCACGAATGATTTCGTTGCACAGGTCAATGCACTCATCGCACACAAAAACGGAAGGACCAGCAATCAGCTTCTTGACTTCATGCTGGCTCTTGCCGCAAAAAGAGCAATAAAGTGTTTTCTCGGTGGAAGAGCCTTTTTTATCGGCCATGTGAACAATGCCTTTTCGGGGGTTACCGAATGATACTCATAAAAAAACGGTGTGTCCGTGACAGATCGCATCGTTATGTCGCCTCCTGGGCGCCGGCAGAACCCTCTCAGGCCCGCTTTGAAATCACCTTGTCGATAAGACCATATTCCTTGGACTCGTCAGCCGACATGTAATAGTCGCGCTCGGTGTCACGCGCAATGCGCTCCAGCGGCTGACCGGTGCACTCGGCCAGTATCTTGTTGAGTTGCTCGCGGGTCTTGAGGATCTCGCGGGCCTGGATCTCGATCTCGGTGGCCTGCCCCTGGCTGCCGCCCGAAGGCTGGTGGATCATGATTTTCGAGTTGGGCAGGGAAAAACGCTTGCCCTTGGCACCCGCTGCCAGCAGGAATGCGCCCATGCTGGCGGCAAAGCCCGTGCACAGCGTGGAGACCTCAGGCTTGATGAAGTTCATGGTGTCATAAATCGCCATGCCGGCGCTGACAGAGCCACCAGGCGAGTTGATGTAGAAGGAGATGTCCTTGTCCGGGTTCTCGCTCTCCAGGAACAGCAGCTGAGCCACGATCAGGTTGGCCGACTGGTCGTTGACAGGGCCGACCAGAAAAATCACGCGTTCCTTGAGCAGGCGCGAGTAAATGTCATACGAGCGCTCTCCGCGACCCGATTGCTCAATCACCATCGGAATCATGCCGAGGGATTGGGTTTCCATTGCACTGTTTTGAAAGCTCATATTTTCTCCAGAGATACCGGTACTTTACCGAAAAATGCAGGCCTTAAAGCAAATGGGGCTTGGCAGCCGGACTGCAAGTCCGGCGCAAGCCCCAAAACCTCAGTCACCGGTAAAAAGATCAGTTCTGACCCATCAGCTCGTCAAAGCTGATGGCCTTGTCCGTGCTCTTGGCCTTGGACAGGACAAACTCGGTCACGTTGTTCTCGATCACCACGGCCTCAACCTCAGCCAGACGCTGGCGGTCGCTTTGGTACCAACGCACCACATCGGCCGGCTTTTCGTAGCTGGCGGCGAGTTCTTCGATATGGGCCTTGATCTGCTCAGGCGTGGCTGCCAGGTTACTGGAACGCACCAGTTCGGCCACCACCAGGCCCAAACGCACACGGCGCTCGGCTTGCGGACGGAACATTTCTTCGGGGATCGGCGCCTTGTCGGCATCCTTGATGCCACGCTGCTTGAGATCGGCGCGGGCGCCCTCCACCATGCGGTCCACCTCGGACTGTACGATGGACTTGGGCAAATCGAGCTCAGCCTTGCCCACCAGGGCATCCATCACGGCCTGCTTGTTGCGGGCCATCAGACGGGATTTGACTTCGCGCTCGAGATTTTTCTTGATGTCGGCACGCAGACCCTCCACGCCACCCTCGGTAATGCCCAGCGACTTCGCCAGTGCATCGTTGACTTCAGGCAGATGGGCTGCCTCAATTTTCTTCAAGGTCACCATGAAATCAGCCGTCTTGCCGGCAACGTCCTTGCCATGGTAATCCTCGGGAAACGCCAGCTGGAAGGTCTTGCTTTCGCCCGATTTCAGGCCGCGCACGGCATCTTCAAACTCCTTGAGCATCTGGCCCTCACCCACCAGGAACTGGTAGGCATCTGCCTTGCCGCCGGCAAAGGGTTCGCCATCGATCTTGCCTTCGAAGTCCACTGTAGCGCGGTCGCCATCCTGGGCCGCGGCATCCATGGCACGCTGGGCAAAGGTACGGCGCTGCTTGCGCAGAATCTCGATGGTCTTGTCGATCGCCGCATCGGTCACTTCGGCAGAGAGTTTCTCGACTTCGGCCGTGGCCAAGTCCCCGATCTTGACTTCCGGGTACACCTCGAACACGGCATCAAAAGCCATCTCGCCTTCGGGGGACTCTTCCTTCTCAGTGATGCGCGGTTGGCCAGCCACACGCAGCTTGGCCTCGTTGGCGGCGCTGGCAAATGCCTCGCCCACCTTGTCGTTCATTACTTCGTAGTGCACGGAATAGCCGTAGCGCTGGGCCACCACGTTCATCGGCACCTTGCCGGGACGGAAACCGTCCATCTTCACGGTACGCGCAAGGCGCTTGAGGCGCGAGTCAACTTCAGACTGGATAACTGTGACCGGCAAGGTCAGGGTCATTTTGCGTTCCAGCTTTTCCAGGGTCTCAACAGTAACGGCCATGATTCACTCACTCCTAAAATTAAAAAGGCAGGACTTTTACCTGCTGCACTGCGGCCTGATCCGATTGATCGCCGCATGGTCTGGTGCGCGGGGGGGGACTCGAACCCCCACAGTGTTGCCACCGTCAGGACCTAAACCTGGTGCGTCTACCAATTTCGCCACCCGCGCAATAAATACAAATGGGGAGGCCTGTACAGACCTCCCCATGAAATCGGTCAACTTTATATTTTAACCTGCCTGAGAATCGCTGGCGAACTTAAGGGAACCCCGGTGTTTCACGTTTGACGCGAAACCAGTCGGGTCTGGTGCTGCCGCACTGACCCGCTGGCGGGTTTAAGGAGACGCCGGTGTTTCGCGCTTCACGCGAAACCATGCGGGTCTGGTGCTGGCGCACTGACCCGCGAGCGGACTTAAGGAGACGCCGGTGTTTCGCGCTTCACGCGAAACCATGCGGCGTACATCGCAGGCAGTGCCAGCAAGGTCAGTACCGTAGCCACAATCAGGCCGCCCATGATGGCGACGGCCATGGGCCCCCAGAACACCGATCGCGACAGCGGAATCATGGCCAGCACGGCGGCCGCCGCGGTCAGCACGATGGGGCGCAAACGCCGCACGGCACTCTCCACGATGGCATCCCAGGCGGGTATCCCTTTGGCCCTGTCCTGCTCGATCTGGTCGATCAGGATGACCGAGTTGCGCTGGATCATGCCCATGAGCGCGATTACACCCAGCAGCGCCACAAAGCCGAAGGGCCGATTCAAGAGCAACAAGGCTCCCGCCACACCCGCGATACCCAGCGGGCCAGTCAGAAACACCAGCATGGCACGGCTGAAACTGTGCAGTTGCAGCATGAGCAGCGTGAAGGTGATGAACAGCATGATGGGCACCCCTGCCGCAATCGAACTCGACCCCTTGCTGCTCTCCTCCACGGCACCAGCCACCTCGATGCGGTAGTTGCCATAGCCTTGCTGTGCCCATTGCTTCTCCAGCGCGCGCAGCTTGGGCAACAGCTCTGCCGTGACCGTGGCGCCCTGCAGGCCTTCGATGATGTCGCTCTGCACCGTGATCGCATAGTCTCGGTTCTCGCGCCACATGACGCCTGGCTCCCAGATGAAGACCGGCTTGGCGATTTGGGTGAGCGGAATCGAGCGGCCCGATGCAGTCGGCAGATAGGCGTTGCCAATGTCCGAGATGGCACTGCGTTCATCCAGCGGCTGGCGCAGCACGATGTCGATGAGCTTGTCGCCTTCGCGGAACTGGCCCACCGTTGTACCGGTCAGAATGGTGCGTGAAGCCTGGGCGATCGACTGGCTGGTCACGCCGAGCGCACGCGCCTTGGCTTGGTCCACCTCCAGACGCAGCACCTTGACCGATTCGTTCCAGTTGTCGTTCACGCCGCGCGTATTGGGGCTCTCGCGCATGATGACCTTGACCTCATCGGCCCGGGCGCGCAGCGCTACCGGGTCGACCCCCACCACGCGGAACTGTACGGGGAAGGGGACTGGCGGCCCATTGGGCAGCAGTTTGACGCGGCCTCGCACCTCCGGGAACTCCTGCGCCAAAATGGCCGGCAGCTTGATGCGCAAGGACTCACGAATCTTCAGGTCCTTAGGCACGATGATGAATTGCGACACATTGGTCTGGGGAAACACCTGGTCCAGCGGCAGATAGAAGCGTGGCACGCCTGAGCCCACCCAGGTACTGACGGTGTTCACGCCCTGCTCGGCCATGAAACGCTGCTCGACGCGACGCGTGGTCTCCTCGTTCGCGGCAAATGAGGTGCCTTCAGGGAACCAGATATCCACCAGCACTTCGGGGCGGCTGGAGTCGGGGAAAAACTGCTGCTGCACCTTGCCCATGCCGGCGATTCCGAGCGCAAAGGTCAGCAAGGTAGCGCCAATCGTGATCCAGCGGTGCTCGACACACCAGTTCACCGCCTTGCGGAAGGTGTTGTAGAAAGGGCTGTCAAACAGCTCGTGGGGTTGGTCGCCGTCGGCATGGGGCTTGGTTTTGAGCAGGCGCGTACCCAGGTAGGGCACGAAATACACGGACACCAGCCAGCTCAGCACCAGCGCCAACACGGTCACGCCAAAAATCGCGAAAGTATATTCACCTACGGATGACTTGGCCATGCCGATCGGCAGGAAACCCGCAGCCGTGATGAGAGTGCCGGTCAGCATCGGCATGGCGGTAATTTCATAGGCAAAGGTGGCAGCACGCACCTTGTCGTAGCCCTCCTCCATCTTGCGCACCATCATCTCTACCGAGATGATGGCGTCGTCCACCAGCAGGCCCAGCGCGATGATGAGCGAGCCCAGCGAAATCTTGTGCAGCCCGATGCCCCAGTACCACATGCCCAGAAAAGTCATGGCCAGCACCAGCGGAATGGTGATGCCCACCACCAGGCCGGGACGCATGTCGATGTAGTAGCGCTGGTACCAGCGCACCGCGCCCTGGCGCTTGTGCATGCCCAGGCTGATGAAGCTCACTGCCAGCACGATCACCACGGCCTCGATCAGCACCTTCACGAATTCATTGACCGAGGTGGCCACGGCCTTGGGCTGGTCCTGCAGGCTTTGCAGCTTGACGCCGGCCGGCAAGGTGGCCTCGATCGTGTGGGTCACCGACTTGAGTGCCTTGCCCAGCGCGATGATGTCACCGCCCTTGGCCATGGACACACCCAGCGCTATGACGTCCTGCCCCTGATGCCGCACCTTGATGGAGGGCGGGTCAATATAGCCGCGCTTGATCTCGGCAATGTCGCCCAGTCGGAGCTGGTTGCCCGAGCTGCCACGGATCGGCATGGCACGCAGCTGCTCGACTGCCTCGAACTGCCCTCCCACACGCACCTGCACCACGTCCAGCGGGGTCTGCATGGTGCCCGCACTTTCCACCGCATTTTGCTGCCCCAGCTGCGACAGCACCTGCGACATGTCCAGCCCGAGCTGGGCCAGGCGGCGCTGTGAAATCTCGATGTAGAGTTTTTCATCCTGTACACCGAAGAGCTCAACCTTGCTCACATCGGGCACGCGCAGCAGTTTCTGGCGCACATCCTCGGCAAAGGTCTTGAGCTCGGCCGGCGAAAAGCCGTCAGACTCCAGCGCATAGATCACGCCATAAACATCACCAAACTCGTCGTTGAAGAAGGGGCCCTGCACGCCTGCCGGCAGCGTGCCCCGGATGTCGCCGATCTTCTTGCGCACCGTGTACCAGACGTTGGCCACGTCGGCGGCCTTGGTCGAGTCCTTTACCTGGAAGATGATCTGCGACTCACCGGGCTTGGAATAGCTGCGGATCTTGTCGGCAAAAGGGGCCTCCTGCAGCGTGCGCTCGATCCTGCTCGTAACCTGTTCGGCCACCTGCTGTGCCGTGGCACCAGGCCAATAGGTGCGCACCACCATGGCTCGAAACGTGAACGGCGGGTCTTCATCCTGCCCTAGCTGGAAATAGGCGGCAAAGCCCAGCAGCATCAACACCACCATGAGGTAGCGTGTCAGAGCGACGTGTTCGAGCGCCCAGCGGGAAAGATTGAAACCTTCTTTGGGTTGTTCCTGTGTCATGACAAGCTCACTTTGCCGAAGCTGCTGCCTGCGGCACAGGCGAACTTGCTACTGAATTGATAGCTTCTGGCGCTTTTAAATCCCGGGCTACAGCACCATTTTGATGGTAAACACTGACCTTTTGCCCGGGCGACAGCACATGCACCCCGGTGGCCACGACCTGCATGCCCGGCTGCAAACCGCCCGAGATGACGACCTCATTGCCATCAGCGGTGGCAATCTGCACCGGCTGCAGTTTCACCGTCATGCTGGCCGTATCCAGAACCCACACGGCCGTCGCCTGCCCGTCCTGTCGCAGCGCGCTGGTCGGCAGCTTGATGACAGATGCGCCGGTACGCTGCACAGACTGCGGTTTCACATACACCGTCGAACCCAGTGGCGGCGGCTCCTGGCTGTCCAGCGCCACCTTGACAAGGTAGGTGCGGGTGACCGGATCGGCACTGGCACCCACCTCGCGCACTCGGCCCTTGAATGACGCTTCCGTGGACCAGAGACGCACCTCCACCGGACTGCCCGGCTGGATGTCAGCCAGCTTGTCCTCCGGCAGTGAGAACACCACATCGCGCGGGCCATCCTGGGCAATGCGCACCACCGGCGTGCCGGCCGCGACCACCTGGCCAACCTCGGCCTCCACGGCAGTGACCACACCCGACACATCAGCCACCAGGCTCGTGTAGGAGGCCTGATTGCCCTGTGACGTCAGTTGCGCCTTGGCCTGGTCCAGTTGGGCCTGTGCGGCCTTGAGCGTGGCCTCGCGGCGCTCAAGCTCGGCGCCGCTGATGAAGTTCTGCTCCTTGAGTTCCTTGAAGCGCTTGTAGTCAGCCTGCGCCAGATCGCGCTGGGTCAGCGCGGCAGTCACCTGCGCACGTGCCGCATCAGCGGCCAGACGGTAGTCCTGTGGATCGAGCTGCGCAAGCAACTGCCCTGCCTTCACGCGTTGGCCTGGCTCGGCCTGTCGCTTCAAAATCTTGCCCGCCACGCGAAAGCCCAGACGCGACTCCACGCGTGGCCGCACCTCGCCTGAAAACTCGGCACTGGACGATATGCCGTCCACTCCGATAGTCATCACCTTCACGGCACGAATTGGTTCTTCGGTCGGCGCTGGCTTGGAACAAGCCGCTAACAGGAATACAGCCCCCAGGAGCGCGGCCCCTGTGCGTAGCGAGGTGGTGGTATGCATGGCGAATGGCCCTGAAAAGCGTGAAAAATGATTAATGACCGAATGGTTATTAATTTATGCCAATTGAGAATCCTTGTCAAGCGACAATCAGCAGCGTGAAGCCCTCCCAGCCCTCCCAGCCCGCCATGCCCACCCCCAAGCCCGCCCACCACTACGAGAATTTCCCGGTCGCCTCCTTCCTGTGCCCGCCCCACCTGCGAGCCCCCATCGCCGCAATCTACTGGTTCGCCAGAACCGCTGACGACCTGGCTGACGAAGGTGATGCCCCAGCCCAGCAAAGGCTGGACGAGCTGGCCGCCTACCGGGCCGACCTGCAGGCCGTGGCCGCCGGCCAGCCCCATGGCGGGCGCTGGCCACAGGTCTTCGCGCCACTGACCAAGGTCATCGCCGCCTTCAAACTGCCCACGCGCTTGCTGGAAGACCTGCTGGACGCTTTTGTGCAGGACGTCATCAAAACCCGTGACCACGCAGGCTACGACACCCAGGCCGAGTTGCTGGACTACTGCCGTCGTTCGGCCAACCCGGTGGGGCGCCTGTTGCTGCACCTCTATGGTGTGCAGGATGCAGCGTCTTTATGCAGGAGTGATGACATCTGCACGGCCCTGCAGTTGATCAACTTCTGGCAGGACCTGAGCGTGGACATCCCGCGCGGGCGCTACTACCTGCCGGTGCAGGACTGTGCCGCACACCAAGTCGACCTGCAGGACATCAAGGCTTTACAGCAAACGCCGGAAGCTACTAAATTAATAGCACATCAGGCAAACACAGCAAGGGCCATGATGCAAAAAGGTGCCCCTCTGGTGCATCAAATACCGGGCCGTGCCGGTTGGGAACTGCGCCTGGTGGTGCAAGGCGGCCTGCGCATTCTGGACAAGATCGAGGCCATGCAATTCGCCACGCTCAAGCTGCGGCCCCGCGTGCGCGCATGGGAGGCCCCGCTGATGCTGTGGCGCAGCATCTGGATGTGACGCCAGGCATCGTGTGAATGTGACTCGCAAGCTCAAGTTGCCTGTTTTGGGTGTAACAATCACGCCATGACGCCTGAGCAATACGTACAGCAAAAAGCCGCCGCCTCGGGCAGCAGTTTCTATTACGCCTTCCTGTTTCTGCCCCCGCAACGCCGCGCCGCCATCACGGCCTTCTATGCGTTTTGCCGCGAAGTGGATGATGTGGTGGACGAGATGGTCGACCCCAGCGTGGCGGCCACCAAGCTGGCCTGGTGGCAGTCCGAAGTGGCCAAATCGTTCGCGGGAACGCCCAGCCACCCGGTGATGAAAGCCCTCATGCCGCTGGCCACCGACTACCAGATTGAGCCGCGCCATCTGCAGGCCGTGATTGACGGCTGCCAGATGGACCTGGAGCAGACCCGCTACCTTGATTTTGCCGGCCTGCAGCGCTACTGCCACTTGGTGGCCGGCATCGTGGGCGAAGTGGCTGCGCAGATCTTCGGCCAGACCGATGCACAGACCACCGCCTACGCACACAAGCTGGGCCAGGCCTTTCAGCTCACCAACATCATCCGTGACGTGGGCGAAGACGCGCTGCGCGGGCGCATCTACCTGCCGGTGAGCGAGTTGCAGCAGTTCGATGTCAAGGCGAACGAGCTTCTCAAACGCAGCTACTCAGAGCGCTTCACCGCGCTCATGAAATTCCAGGCAGACCGCGCCCACCAGCTTTATGACGAAGCCTTTGCGTTGCTCCCTGCCGCCGATCGCCGCTCGCAAAAACCTGGTCTCATGATGGCCAGCATCTACCGCACCCTGCTGCGCGAGATTGAGCGCGACAACTTCCAGGTCCTGCACCAGCGCGTGCGCCTCACACCGCTGCGCAAGTTCTGGCTGGCGTGGAAAGTGCAGGCTCTGGGGCGTGTCTAGCATGGTGGCCATGGCATGAGAGTCGCCGTCATCGGCGCTGGCTGGGCCGGCATGGCCTGTGCCGTCGAGCTCAGCCAGGCAGGTCACACCGCTACAGTTTTTGAAGCATCTCGCGCAGTGGGGGGAAGAGCCAGAGCCCTCATCTCCACGCTTCCCAATGGGGATCAGGTTACGCTGGACAACGGCCAGCACATCCTGATTGGCGCCTACACCGACACCCTGCGCCTGATGCAACGCGTCGGTGTTGACCCACAGACTGCGCTCTTGCGCCTGCCCCTGACGCTGAAGTTTCCCGACAACCTGGGCCTGCAATTGCCGCGCTGGCCTACACCGCTAGACGCCTTCGCCGGCATCCTGGCCGCACGTGGCTGGCGCATGGGCGACAAATGGTCACTGCTTCGCGCTGCGATCGGCTGGCAGCTCGCGGGTTTTCGATGCCAGCCACAGCGCTCCGTGGCCGAGTTGTGTGAGCGAGTAAGCCCCCGCGTGATGACTGAGCTGATCGAACCCCTGTGCGTATCCGCCCTCAACACACCGGCAGATGAAGCCAGCGGCCAGGTGTTTCTGCGCGTGCTGCATGACGCGCTGTTTGGCCTGCAAGGCGGCTCGCACCTGCTGCTGCCTCGCGTCGATCTGTCTGCCCTGTTTCCCCATGCCGCCGCGCGATGGCTGACATCACGTGGCTCGGAGGTCCGCCTGGGCGAGCGGGTGGACATGCTGCGCCCCGAAGGAACTCAGTGGCGCGTGCAAGGTGAGTTGTTCGATGCGGTGATGCTTGCCACTTCACCCTCAGAATCGATTCGGGCCCTTGATAAATCTGCGCAATACGCTACGGAATCCATAGCAAATCCAATGCAGCAATGGGCCCGGCGTGCCGAGCTTCTGCGCTTCGAGGCCATCGCCACCGTTTATGCCTGGGCCAGCGGCGCTGCCCTGCCTCACCCCATGCTGACGCTGCGGAGCAGTCCCACGGCCCCCGCCCAGTTCGTGTTCGACCGTGGCCAGCTCGGTGGGCCGGCCGGCCTGCTGGCTTTTGTGGTCAGCGCCAGTACGGGCGAGCGCGAGGCCTTGCAGGCACAGGTGCTGGTGCAGGCGAAGGAACAGTTGGGCCTGGAACTGGAGGCCGTACAGACCGTGGTCGAAAAGCGCGCCACCTTTGCCTGTACACCGGGCCTGCAGCGCCCAGGCATGCACCTCGCCCCGGGTCTGCTGGCTTGCGGTGATTACGTGGAGGGTCCCTACCCGGCCACGCTGGAGGGCGCGGTGCGCAGTGCCATCGCGGCTGCGGCAGCCCTCACCAGTGCACAGGCTTAGGCCACGCTAGGCCAGCAAGGCGCACAGCTGCGCCAGATCGCTCACCGTGTGATGCGGCTCTTCGTCGTGACGCCAGACATGCGCGCTCCGGTTCACCCACACCGTCTGCATGCCTGCGCCCAGGCCTCCCAGCACATCGAGTGCCGCATCGTCACCGACATGCAGCACCTCATGCGAAGCCACACCCGCAGCCTGCGCCGCCGCATGAAAGATGCGGGCATCGGGTTTGCCAATGCCGAACTGCTGCGCGCTCAGGCCGGTCTTGAAAAATTCACCCAAGCCCACCCGGGTGACATCGGCATTGCCATTGGACAGAGCCACCACCGGAAAGCGCTGCGCCAGAAACGCCAGCGCTGGCCGCGCATCGGCATACAGCTCCACGCGCTGGCGTTCTGCAAAGAAGACTTCAAAAGCCTGCTCGGCCAGCAAGGTGTCTTCGCCAGCTTGATGCAAGGCCAGTCGAATGCACTCGCGCCGCAGCGCGCTCAGGTTATGGCCCCAGTCCGGCCGGCTTTGCAGCACCTGCTGTCGCAAGGCCAGACGCACTTGTGGGTCTGCAAACAGCTGCGCAGTTTGCGGGGCCTGCAGCTGCAGCCAGCCCGAGAGAGCTTGCTCGGCCCGCTCGATGGTGGGCCAGATGGGCCACAGGGTGTCGTCGAGGTCCAGGGTTATTGCCCTGATTTTTGAAATATCCAGCATAGGTGCGGGAGAATACCGCATGACCTTCGCTAAAGAACCCCCGTTTACCCATGGCAAGCCCGAGGGCACTGCCGTGCTGTTCTGCAACCTCGGCACACCCGACGCTCCCACCGCACCCGCGCTGCGGCGTTATCTGGGTGAGTTTTTGAGCGACCACCGCGTGGTGGAAATCCCCAGGGCCATCTGGTGGCTCATCCTGCACGGCGTCATCCTGCGCCTGCGGCCCGCCAAATCCGCCCTCAAATACGCCAGCATCTGGACCCCCGAGGGCTCGCCCTTGAAGGTCTGGACCGAGAAGCAGGCCAAGCTGCTGCAGGGCTGGCTGGCCCAGCGCGGCCACAACGTGACGGTGCGCTACGCCATGCGCTACGGCAACCCCTCCATCGCGTCCGAGCTCGATGCACTCAAGGCCCAGGGCGTGACCCGCGTGCTGGTGCTGCCGGCCTACCCGCAATACTCCGGCACCACCACGGCCAGTGTGTTCGATGCCTTCTATAGCTGGGCAGCCAAGGTACGGCGCATCCCCGAGCTGCGCTTTGTCAACAACTACCACGACGACGCGGGCTATATCAGCGCACTGGCAGCACGCATCAACAGCTACTGGAAGACCAACGGCAAGCCCGATCAACTGGTGATGAGCTTTCACGGCGTGCCCGAGCGCACCCTGCACCTGGGCGACCCCTACCACTGCGAGTGCTACAAGACCGCACGCCTGCTGGCCGACAAGCTGGGCCTGCGCAAGGAACAGTTCAAGGTGACGTTCCAGACCCGCTTTGGCAAGGCCAAGTGGCTGGAACCC
>JAHIYE010000014.1 GCA_018815325.1 Gammaproteobacteria bacterium
AGAGGACCGGAGTGGACACACCTCTGGTGTATCGGTTGTCACGCCAGTGGCATTGCCGAGTAGCTAAGTGTGGAAGAGATAACCGCTGAAAGCATCTAAGCGGGAAACTCGTTCCAAGATGAGATCTGCCGGGGCCTTGAGCCCCCTAAAGAGTCGTTCAAGACCAGGACGTGGATAGGTCAGGTGTGGAAGCGCAGCAATGCGTTAAGCTAACTGATACTAATTGCTCGTGCGGCTTGACCCTATAACTTTGATCTACGAAAGTAGCTTCAAGGAAGTTATGCCAAGTGACGCATTCAAAATATATATTCGTGAAATACGAAGCTGATTGGCTCTATGAATTGGTTGTCCAGGCCCTGTGCCTGGGTGACAAAAAGTTATGCCTGACGACCATAGCGAGGTGGCACCACTCCTTCCCATCCCGAACAGGACAGTGAAACGCCTCTGCGCCGATGATAGTGCGGGTTCCCGTGTGAAAGTAGGTCATCGTCAGGCTCTTACAGCAAAACGCCCCATCAATTGATGGGGCGTTTTTTTTGTTTGTGCATGTTCACATTGGGCATGAAACATGGCGCTGATATCGGTGTGCGACTGCTAGCCTCGATAAGAGTGAGAAAATGAGGCTATGTTAAGTTTGGCAGGGATGCGCTCAATTACAGTGAGACCAGAAGACAGTGTCTTTATGGCGAGCCATGAAGGTGGAAAAGTCTCGCTGCTATTTACCCGAACGCAACTCCCGCTTGAGGATTTTGCCGACATTGGACTTGGGTAGGTTATCCCTGAATTCGATATATTTAGGGCGCTTGTAACCAGTGAGGTTCTGGTGACAGTATTGTGCGACATCCTCCTCGCTGAGCGTGGGGTCGTCTTTGACGATAAAGAGTTTGATCGACTCACCTTGGGATTCATCGGCAACGCCAATGACGGCGCACTCAACTACACCGGGACAGACTGAGACAACATTTTCAAGTTCGCTCGGGAAAACATTAAACCCATTGACCAAGATCATGTCCTTCTTACGGTCGACGATACGGGTGTAGCCTTGCGCATCCATGATGCCAATGTCACCGGTGCGCAGAAAACCGTCGCTGGTAAAGGCATTCTTTGTTTCTTCAGGCTGGTTGTAATAGCCCGTCATCACGTTCGGCGCTTTGATGCAGATCTCGCCAGATTCACCCTGCGCCACAGACATCCCCTCGTCGTCCTTGATGGCGATTTCGATGCTGGGTAGCGGCAGACCGATAGTGCCCGTGAAACGAGGGCTGAGCACGGGGTTATTGGTGCCAATGGCGCAGGTCTCACTCATCCCCCAGCCTTCGACCATGGGACACCCGGTAACTTCAAACCAGCGATTGGCCGTACCTTCAGAGGCCGCCATGCCTCCGGCCTGCGAAACGCAGAGCTGGGAAAAATCTACCGATTTGAAGAGTGGATGCTGAAGCAGCGCATTGAACAAGGTGTTCACGGCGGGCAGCATGTGGAAGGGACGTTTCTTGAGGGTGTTGACCAGGCCCCCGACATCACGAGGGTTCGGGATGAGGGTGAGGTGCGACCCCCATCGGATCGCGAGCAAGCTCAGTGTCAACGCAAAAATATGGTACAGGGGGAGTGCTGCAATGCTGTTGGTTTTGCGTACATCGCCCACCCGATTGAGCGCTGGTGTAAACCAGGCCTCGGCCTGCAGGACCGCCGCCACAATATTGCGATGCGTGAGCACGGCACCCTTGCTCAGGCCGGTAGTGCCACCGGTGTATTGCAGGAAAGCAATGGAGTCGAGATTGCTGTTGGTGGGCTTGAGTTGCAGGGTGTGACCCAGGGCGATGGCGCGCCGAAACGTCGTCACGGTGCAACCGCCGGACAAAGGTAGGCGATAGGCAGGAACCAGGCGCGCCAGATGTCTGGAGGCGAAGGTAAGCCAGCGGCCATACAAGGGACCAAGAAGGTCTCCGATGGATGTCATCACGACATGCTTGAGCGCCGTCGATTCCAGAACATTTGCAAGAGTGTGGGCAAAGTTCTCCAGAATCACAATAACCGTAGCGCCTGAATCCTTGAGTTGGTGTTCAAGTTCACGCGCGGTGTACAAAGGATTGACATTGACGCAGGTGAAGCCGGCGCGCAGCACCGCGGACATGGTGACCGAAAACTGGGGAACATTGGGTAGCATGATGGCAACCCGAGCGCCAGGCTCAAGCCCCAAGCTTTGCAGCCAGGCGCCGAGGGCCGCGGAATAGTCGTCCAGCTGGCGGTAGCTCATCCAGCGTTCCATGCAAACCGAGAATGGACTGTCGGCATTTTTCTTGAACGAATCCTCGATCAGCTGGGTAAGCGAACGAAACTGTTCAGGATTGACGTCGTGGGGGACACCTTCTGGGTAGCTCTCAAGCCAATATCTTTGCATGCAAAACTCCTTTGAAAGGATTGTGCGAGCAGACGGGGCGCAGCACCACCGGGCTTGTCCTAGGGTGGGCAGAAAAACGTCTCACAGGTGACAGCAATTGATCGGGATACGCAGAGCCGCATCTGCCTGTTTAGCCACTAATATGAGCTGATGCTCGCAAGGATACAAAAGCTAATCACGTTGACTGCATGGCTGTGTGCCATGGCCTGGCTGGAGAGCCAATGGCAGCAGCAGCCCTGGCACGCGATTGCGGGTTTAGTGCTGATCACATTCGGCTACGCACTGCCGCTGGGGATTCAATTTATGGCCCTGAGATGGCTGAACCGGCGGGAGCCCTTGGCGCGGCCTACGGCTGGCACCCTGCTACGCGCATGGCTAGACGAGGTCTGGGCAGATGCGAAACTGTTTTATTGGCGACAACCCTTCAGGTCAAACCGTTGGCCCGATCACCTGCCTGACCAGAATGAGAAAACTGCCAGGCGAGGCATTATTTTTATCCATGGGTTCATCTGTAACCGCGGCTTCTGGAATCCGTGGCTGGCGCAACTGGAACACAGCGGGCATGCGTGTATCGCGCTGAATCTTGAGCCCGTGTTTGGTTCCATTGACGGCTATGTACCGCAGCTTGAAGAAGCTGTGGTGCGCATGAAGCAGGCAACAGGCATGGCCCCGATTCTGGTTTGCCACAGCATGGGTGGACTGGTAGCGCGAGCCTGGATGCGGGCGGCGAAGGCAGATGACCGCATACAACATGTTTTCACGATCGGGTCGCCGCATCACGGCACGTGGCTGGGGCGATTCAGTCTGGTGATCAATGGCTGGCAGATGCGTGAAGTCAGCCCATGGTTGCAGCAGCTGGAAGCCGATGAGCCGATGCAACGCAGGGCAAAGTTCACCTGCTTCTACTCCAATTGTGACAATATCGTGGCACCTGCCTTGTCCGGCACGCTGGAGGGGGCACTGAACCTGCACGTAGCAGGAGCCGGGCATGTGGTGCTGGCTTATGAGAAGCAAGTGATGCAAGCGGTATTCGGTTCACTGGATTCAGAAGTGAGAAAGACGTAGCATTGCAGCATGGTGGAGTTGAAAAAACTGCTGAAGTCCTCGCTACGTGCATTCAACGAGATGTTGCGTCGGCGTACGCCAGAGGCCCGCACGGAGGGCGCGAGGAAAGCGCATCCTGCCATGGTGCCCATACGCAGTCTGGGGGCGCGGCATCGCAAGCGAATTGAGGAACATCTTCTGTCGCTCGAGCCACAAGACCGGTATCTGCGGTTTGGCTATGCAGCGAACGACGAGCAGATCAGCCGATATGTGGAGCAGATGAACTTTGAGCGGGATGAGATTTTCGGCATCTACAACCGCAAGCTGGAGCTGATAGCCATGGCTCACCTCGCATTTCTGGCCAGTGCCAGCTATGAGTCATGGGGGGAGTTTGGCGTCTCGGTGCTGAGCAAGGCGCGTGGACGGGGTTACGGTGCGCGGCTGTTTGACCGTGCGGTGATCCATGCCCGCAACCATGGGGTAAGTTTGCTGCTGATCCATGCCCTGAGTGAAAACAGTGCGATGTTGAAGATAGCGCGCAAGGCGGGGGCCACGATTGAACGTGATGGCTCTGAATCCGAAGCCCTCCTGCGATTGCCACCAGCCACCATGGACAGTTTCATGACCGAAATGATGGAAGAACAGTTGGCACTGAACGATTACCGCATCAAGGTGCAGCTCAAACGATTCTGGAATTTCCTGACCGGCGTGCAGGAGATCCGGCAGGGTGTTCGGGATGCTAGGAAAAAAACCGGCATGTGAGAAGTCAGATGGCTATGCTGGCGGGCTGGTTATCCGCTATCCTTGGCATATTGCAACAACCGCACGTCCTGCACCGTCTGTCAGTGTCCGATCCACATCCAGCGCGCCTTCCCGAGAAGGAAGATAAACGCACATTCCTGCAAAAAGTCGCCGAGTTCATACACCCTGGGCCTGACTCCACCTCGGAGTTGATCGAGACCCTGGTGGCTGCAGAAGACAACAATGTGATCGGCTCAGAGTCCCGCTTCATGCTCGAAGGGGTGCTTCGTATGGCCGACATGAGTGCAGGCGAGGTGATGGTCTCTGCCACCCAGATGGACCTCATCAACATCGAGTCGCCCTACGAAGACTTGCTGCATCTGGTGATCGATACGGCGCATTCGCGGTTCCCCGTCTATGAGGGAGAGCGCGACAACATCATCGGCATTCTGCTGGCCAAGGATCTGCTGAAACTGCAGCGAGCCCCGGAGCTCAATATCCGGGCCTTGTTGCGCCCCGCAGTGTTCATCCCGGAGAGCAAGGGGCTCAATGACTTGCTGCGGGATTTCCGGGGCAACCGCAACCACCTGGCGATCGTGATCGACGAGTTTGGGCGCCTGGCCGGACTCATCACCATTGAGGACGTGCTCGAGGAAATCGTGGGCGAAATCGAGGATGAGTTCGACGAAGTGGCGGACGAAGGCGACATCTTCGGGCTGGCCGACCGGACTTACCGGGTCAGCGGCACAACCCCGATCGAGCGCGTTGAGGCGGCATTTGGCGTTAAGCTCACGAGCAAAGAAGACGAGGACGAATTCGAAACCATTGGCGGACTCATCTCGCACGAGAAAGGGCATGTCCCCAAACGTGGCGAACACCATGTGCTGGCCGGCCTCAAGTTCGTGGCTCTCCATACCAAGGGGGGCGCTGTGAAATGGTTCAAAGTGTCGCCGGTGACCGAGGCCGACCTTGAAGGGTGAGTTGCGCTCACCTGGTTTGCTGCACTGTCTGATTGCCCTGCTGGCTGGCTTGGCGCATGCCGTCTCCATGGCGGCGCCCTGGAATGGGGCGGCTACTTGGTGGCTGCAAATCATGGCCTTGGGGCTACTGGCCTGGCAGCTGGAACAGTCCCGGAGCTGGAAGCAGGCCGCTGGCCTGGGCTGGTTGTTTGCCGCCGCCTGGCTGGTGGGCACCTTCTGGTGGCTGTTCATCTCCCTGCATACCTATGGCGGCTTGCCGGCTGTGCTGGCCGTGCTGTCCGTGTTGGGTCTGGCTGCTGTGCTGGCGCTCTACTACGCGGCGGCTTGCGCTGTTTGGGTGTTTGTCGCACCGGCCAGTCCGGCGTGGCGTGCTGTCGTTTTTGCAGCGCTCTGGCTGCTGGCGGAGCTGGCGCGAGGCCGCCTGTTCACCGGCTTTGGCTGGGGCGCGGCGGGTTATGCGCATGTGGACGGGCCGCTCGCTGGCTATGCGCCATGGATCGGGGCCTACGGCATGGCCGCTGTCGCTGCCTGGCTCGGCATGGCCGTGCGGCAGGCCTGGCGTTGCGGGCCCTGGCAACGCGTGGCGGTCTTGGCCGTACTGGCGCTACCCTCGATCTACCAGATGGGTGCTGCCTCGTATTCGGTGCCGGCCGGGTCGTTGCAGGTGGCGCTCCTGCAGGGCAATATCCCGCAGGATGAGAAATTCCAGCCCGGCACTGGTGTGGCCACCGCCTTGCGTTGGTATGGTGAGCAGTTGAGTGGCCAGCAGGGTCAGCAGGTCCAACTGGTGGTAGCGCCCGAGACGGCGCTTCCACTGTTGCCACAGCAACTCCCCCCGGGCTACTGGGAGGGTTTGCAGCGACGTTATGCCAGCGGCGAACAGGCGGCACTCATTGGATTCCCCTTCGGTGATTACAAGCAGGGCTATACCAACGCGGTGCTGGGCTTCAAGCCCGGCCTGGCCGAGCCCTGGCGCTACGACAAGCACCACCTTGTGCCTTTTGGTGAATTCATTCCGCCGTTCTTCAAGTGGTTCACCGAGATGATGAACATCCCGCTCGGGGACTTCCATCGCGGCGCCATCGGCCAGCCTTCTTTCGAATGGCAGGGGCAGCGGCTGGCTCCGAATATCTGCTACGAAGACCTGTTTGGCGAAGAGCTCGGCGCCCGCTTCATCGATCCAGCCAAGGCCCCCACGGTATTCGTCAATGCCAGCAACATCGCCTGGTTTGGCGACACGGTGGCGATCGACCAGCATTTGTTGATCTCGCGCATGCGGGCACTGGAGTTCGAGCGTCCCATGATCCGCGCCACCAACACCGGGGCTACGGCCATCATTGATTACCAGGGCCATGTCACGGCGGCCTTGCCCCGCCTGACCCAGGGCGTGCTGACGGGCGTCGTCGAAGGGCGCGTGGGCATCACGCCCTATGCCTGGTGGGTCTCCCGTGTCGGCCTCTGGCCGCTGTGGCTCGGTGCCCTGGGGTTGGTGCTGCTGGCCTGGCGCCTGCGTCGCAGGCCGTAATCACCCCAGAATGCTATTCAAATGATAGCTTATGGTGCAAGCGTATAAAGGGCTAGAGGCCAATTTTATGCCACTTTTCAATGCGCATCCTGTCCCATGCGCACCAGCTGGCCTGGCCGCTCGGCGGTGATATTTCCTTCTCGTTGCACCGCCACACCCTTGACCCAAGTGCCGAGATAGCCCTGCGCCTTTTGCAAAAACCGTTTGCCACCGGCTGGCAGGTCGCGCACCAGTCGGGGGGTGCCCACGCTCAGGCCAGTCAGGTCGATCAGATTGAGGTCGGCGCGCATGCCGGGGGCGATCACACCGCGATCGGTCAGGCCCAGGTAGCGGGCGTTGCGGCTCGTCATCATCTCCACCGCCTGCGCGAGCGGAAGCTTGTCCTGTGCCCGGTCGCGCACCCAATGGGTCAGCATGAAGGTGGTGAAGCTCGCATCGCACACCGTGCCCACATGGGCGCCCGCATCGCTGAGGCTGGACAGCGCACGCGGATGGGCCAGCATCTGACGCACCGCGTCGAGTGAGCCCGCGTTGTAGTTGAAGATGGGGAAATAGATCAGGTTGCTGCCATCGCCCGTTGTCAGGTGGTCGTACAGGGCCTCGAGTGGCGTGATGCCACGCTGCTTGGCCTGCACCAGAAAACTCTGCATGACATTGGGTTCGTAATTGAGCTTGTCATCCAGCGGGAACATGCGTCCGCTGATCAGGTCGATCTTCGCCAGCAGGATGTCCACCAGCGGCGGAATGGCCGTGCCGTCCCCGGCCAGCCGGTCTGATTTCTCGGCCAGGATGCGGGCCTTGCGGGCCGGTTCGCGCAGGGCGGCTGCCCGTTCTGCCAGCGGCAGCTGTGCCACCTCCTTGTAGCCGGGGAAACCCATGAAGGGGTGAAAGCTCGCGTCGAGTCCGTTGATCACCCCGATGCCGCGCGCGGCCGTCTGCAGGTACAGCTGCAGCCCGGCCTCGACAGCCGCTTCCACGCGGGCACGAATCGCTTCGTACTGCTGACCGCCCGGGTCGCGCTGCAGCCAGCTGATGGACAGCGGCTTGCCACTGGCACGCGCGAGCTGCTCGACGATCTCGAACTCCGCGTCAAAGCGCTCTGGCCCCTGCAGCAGATCGAAGTCACTGACCACCTGCACCACGCCGTGCCGGATGCCCTTGAAAGCCTGTGCAATGCCCGTGAGTTCGGCCGAACTGGCCTCGGCGGCCGGCGTGTCCTTCCCCTCGGAGGTGCGGTGGTTGTCGCTGCGCCCCGTGCTGAAGCCTGCGGCGCCGGCTTTCAGGGCTGCATGCAACAAATCACGCATGGCGGTGATGTCATCGGGGCTGGCCGCCTGCTTGGTGACGGCGCGCTCGCCCATCACGTACATGCGCAGCGGGTCGTGCGGTACCTGCACCAGAAAGTCCAGGCTGTGTGGCGTGGCGGCCAGCGCGTCCATGTACTGCGGAAAGCTTTCCCAGCCCCAGCGTATGCCCTCGTGCAGCGCCGCGCCGGGGATGTCTTCCACGCCTTCCATGAGCTTGACCAGATCGTCCTCGTGGCCGGGGCGCACCGGTGCAAAGCCGACGCCGCAGTTGCCCATCATGACCGTGGTGACACCGTGGTAAATGCTGGGCGTGAAGTTTTCGTCCCAGGTGACCTGGCCGTCGTAATGGGTGTGGATGTCGACGAAGCCCGGCGTCACCAGCAAGCCCTCGGCCTGCACCGTCTCCTTTGCGGCCTCGGTGATGCGGCCAACTTCCACGATGCGGCCATCGCGCACGCCGACATCGGCGGTAAATGGCTCGGCCCCTGTGCCATCGACAACGGTGCCGCCTTCAAAGAGCAGATCGAGCATCTTTTCTCCTCCAGAAATAAGCGAGCGACATGCCGCTCACGATATGCCACATGCCCCACAGGCTGGCGAGCGTCACCATGCCCAGGTCACTGTTGAACTGTACGGCGATGATGCCCAGGGCCAGGCCCGAGTTCTGCATGCCGCCTTCGATCATGACGGCGCGCCGGTCTTTCTCGCTGACCCGCATCACCATGCTGGTGGCCCAGCCAAAGAACAGGCCGCTGGCGTTGTGCAGCACCACGATCAGCAGCAGCGGCAGCAGGCCGAGCGTGAGCAGCTGGCGCTCCTTGATGAGGGCGCCGACGATGAACAGCAGCAGTGCGATCACGGCAAAGTGGCCGAGCGGCTTGCGGATGCGCTCGGTCAGTGCCGGCAGCCGGTGTGAAAACACCAGACCCAGCGCCATGGGAATGGCCAGCAACAGGAGCAGGCTGATCCAGATGCCCGAGGGGTCGATGGCGAGTTCACGCAGCCAGGCCGCCGTGCCCGGGTTGGTGGCAATCATCCAGCTGAAGTTGAAGGGCGTGGCGAACAGCGCGATCACGCTGGCCACGGCCGACACGCTCACGGACAGGGCCGTGTTGCCGCGCCCGATGTGCGTTACCACATTGCTCAGGCTGCCGCCCGGACAGGCGGCGACCAGGATCATGGCGGCTTCAATGTTGGCAGGCAGGTCCAGCAGCAGGGTGGCCAGCCAGGTGCCGACGGGCAGCAGGATGAACTGCGGAATCAGGCCACAGAGCACAGCCCAGGGTGTCTTGGCCACGCGCTTGAAGTCGTCTACGCGCAGCTCCAGCGCCACCGAAAACACCATGGTGGCCAGCACCAGGCTCAGGATCAGTTGTTGTATCGTCATTCGTGTCTCCCTGGGCGGCAAGAATACCCGACACGATGTCCCGTAAAATCAAGGGTTTACGCGTACCAGGGCGTTTGTACCAACCCATGCGCGGGGCTGTGAGTTCATCACGGCAGCCCGTGCCCAAACCAAAGCCATGTTGACCTTCCAGCAAATCATTCTCAAACTGCAGTCCTACTGGGATGCCCAGGGCTGTGCGCTCTTGCAGCCTTATGACATGGAGGTGGGTGCCGGTACCTCGCACACCGCTACGTTCCTGCGCGCGCTCGGGCCAGAGCCCTGGAAGGCCGCCTATGTGCAGCCGAGCCGCCGCCCGAAAGACGGCCGTTATGGCGAGAACCCCAACCGCCTGCAGCATTACTACCAGTACCAGGTGGTGCTCAAGCCAGCGCCCAGCAACATCCTGGAGTTGTACCTGGGGTCGCTCGAGGCACTGGGTTTTGACCTGAAGAAGAACGACATCCGCTTTGTCGAGGACGACTGGGAGAACCCGACGCTCGGCGCCTGGGGCCTGGGCTGGGAAGTCTGGCTCAATGGCATGGAGGTCACGCAGTTCACCTACTTCCAGCAGGTCGGTGGCATCGACTGCCGGCCCATCACCGGCGAGATCACCTACGGCCTGGAGCGCCTGGCCATGTACCTGCAGGGCGTGGACAACGTCTACAACCTCAAGTACACCGAAACCATGAGCTATGGCGACGTTTACCTGCAGAATGAAAAAGAGCAGTCGGCCTACAACTTCGAGCACAGTGATGCCGACTTCCTGTTCACCGCCTTCACGGCGCATGAGAAGCAGGCCAAGCACCTGATCGAGGTGCAACTGGCCCTGCCGGCCTATGAGCAGGTGCTCAAATGCGCGCACAGCTTCAATCTGCTCGATGCGCGCGGTGCGATTTCCGTCACCGAGCGCGCGGCCTATATCGGCCGCATTCGCAACCTGGCGCGCAGCGTGGCGCAAAGCTATTACGAGAGCCGCGAGCGCCTGGGCTTTCCCATGGCACCGCGCGAATGGGTGGCACAGATGACGCCGACGACGAAGAAGGCCGCCTGAACGGCGCAAAGAATACAACCATGACAACCCAAAACCTGCTTGTAGAACTGTTTGTCGAAGAGCTGCCGCCCAAGGTGCTCAAAAAACTCGGAGAAGCCTTTGCCACGCAACTGACCGATCAACTGCGTGCCATGGGGCTGGCCAACGGTGACTCGGTGGTAACCGCCTATGCCTCTCCGCGTCGCCTGGCCGCACACATCACGCATGTCTGGCTCAAGGCCGCTGACAAGGCCGTGCAGCAAAAGCTCATGCCCGTGACCGTGGGGCTGGATGCCGCAGGCCAGGCCACGCCTGCCCTGCTCAAGAAGCTGCAGGCCCTGGGGGCGGATATGGCTGACCCGGCCAAGACCGTGGCGAGCCTGAAGCGCGCACCCGATGGCAAGGCCGAAGCCCTGTTCTACGACAGCATGGTCACGGGCGCCACGCTCGACACCGGCCTGCAAAAAGCGCTGGAAGAAGCGATTGTCAAGCTGCCCATCCCGAAGGTGATGAGCTACCAGCTGGAGACTGATTGCGAGCTGCCCGGCTGGAGCAGTGTCAACTTCGTGCGCCCCGCGCATGGCCTGGTGGCGCTGCATGGCAGCACCGTGGTGCCGGTCAAGGCGCTGGGACTCAGCGCCGGCAACAGCACCAAGGGCCACCGCTTCGAGGCGAAAGTGGACAAGGTGGTGATTGCCAATGCCGACAGCTACGCCCAAACCCTGCTCGACGATGGCGCGGTGATCGCCTCCTTCGATGCGCGCCGCGCCGAGATTGCACGCCAGCTTGCTGCGGCTGCCGCTCAGGTCGGCGGTGGTGCCCGCGCGATTGAGGACGATGCGCTGCTGGACGAGGTAACCGCGCTCGTGGAGCGCCCCAATGTGCTGGTCTGCGAGTTCGAGAAGCAGTTCCTCGACGTGCCGCAGGAATGCCTCATCCTCACGATGAAGGCCAACCAGAAATACTTTCCGCTGCTCGATGCCAAGGGCAAACTGAGCAACAAGTTTCTCGTGGTCAGCAACATCAGCCCCACCGATGCGAGCGCCGTGATCGGTGGCAACGAGCGCGTGGTGCGCCCGCGTCTGGCCGATGCCAAGTTCTTCTTTGACCAGGACCGCAAAAAGACGCTGGCATCCCGCGTGGCGGGGCTGGACAAGGTGGTCTATCACAACAAGTTGGGCACGCAGGGCGAGCGCATGGAGCGCGTGCGTGCGATTACCCGCGCCATCGGCCAGCAACTGGGCGGCGAAGTGCTGGCCCAGGCGGCTGACACGGCGGCACAACTGGCCAAAACCGATTTGCTGACCGACATGGTGGGCGAATTCCCTGAACTGCAGGGCATCATGGGCGGCTACTACGCGCGCCATGATGGCCTGACAGAAGATATCGCCTTTGCCATCGAAGACCACTACAAGCCGCGCTTTGCCGGCGACGAGTTGCCGCGCAACCCGGTGGGCCTGGTGGTAGCGCTGGCCGACAAGCTGGAGACCCTGGTGGGCATGTTTGGCATCGGCAACTTGCCTACGGGCGACAAGGATCCGTTTGCCTTGCGTCGTCATGCGCTGGGGGTAGTCCGAATGTTGGCTGAAAGAAGTGTTGCTATTGATCTTGATCAGATGATTGATATGGGAGCAAGACCTTTTGGTGCTCTAGTCGACCAATGGACAGATATCGAGCAGCAGAACTTTGGCTACAACAAACAAAAGCTTTTGGAGTTTATTTACGATAGATTGTCCGTTTCATCGCGTGATTCGGGTTATAGCGCCCAGGAGGTCGATGCTGTCGTTTCCCTGAAGCCTCGTCGCTTAGGACGGGTGGCTGGCTATCTGACGGCCGTGCGCGGTTTCTCTGCACTGCCCGAAGCCCCCGCCCTGGCCGCGGCCAACAAGCGCATCAGCAACATCCTCAAGAAGGCCGGCGAAGTGGACCCACATGTCAGCGAGGTGCTGCTCAAGGAGCCGGCCGAACTGGCGCTGTTCGCCGCCATGAAAGACGTGGTGCCCAAGGCCGATGCGCAGTTCGAGGCGGGTGACTACACTGCCTCGCTGCAGACGCTGGCTGCCCTGCGTGCGCCGGTGGACGCCTTCTTTGATGGTGTTATGGTCAATGCCGAGGAGATGGACTTGCGGCTGAACCGCCAGGGTCTGCTCAAGGCTTTGCACAATGCCATGAACCGCGTGGCCGATCTCTCCAAGCTCGCAGCCTGAGAACCTTGTCATGAAACTTGTCATCCTCGACCGCGACGGCACCATCAACCTGGACAGCGACGCCTATATCAAGTCTCCCGAAGAGTGGCAGCCCATTCCCGGCGCGCTCGAAGCCATCGCCAAGCTCAACCACGCAGGCTGGCATACGGTGATCGCGTCCAACCAGTCGGGCATCGGGCGTGGCCTGTTTGACGTGACAACGCTCAACGCCATGCACGCCAAGATGAACAAGATGCTGGCCGCCGTGGGCGGCAAGGTGGATGCGGTGTTTTATTGCCCGCATGCAGCCGATGACGGCTGCCATTGCCGCAAGCCCTTGTCGGGGCTGTTCGAGCAGATTGGCGAGCGCTATGGCGTGGACCTCAAGAATGTGCCCGTGGTGGGCGACTCGGCCCGTGATGTGGTGGCTGGTGTTGCCGTGGGCTGCGAGCCACACCTGGTGCTGACCGGCAAGGGCGAGGCCTTCCGCGGTGTGCCCTTGCCTGACGCCTTCCCCATGGGCACCCGGGTGCACGATGACCTGGCGGCATTTGCCGACTACCTGGTGGCCCGCGAAGCCCCAGCCAAAACGGCTGCGGCCTGAAAGCGAACACCATGGCCTTGATTCGATCGATCCTGCACGCGCTGCTGATGCTGGTGACCGTGGTGCCTTACGCGATAGCCATTCTGCTGGGCACGCTGCTGGGTGTGCGCGGCTTGCCCCTGTACCGCATTGCTGCAGCGTGGCTTGCGGTGTGCATCCATGGGGCGCGGATCATCCTGGGCATCCGCACACGGGTGAGCGGCATGGAGAACCTGCCGCTGGGCGAGAAAAGCCCGGCCATCCTGCTGCTCAAGCACCAGTCCACTTTCGAGACTTTCCTGATGCCGGTGCTCATGCCGCATCCGCTGGCCTATGTGTTCAAGAAAGAGCTGCTGTACGTGCCGTTTTTCGGCTGGGCGATAGGCCGGCTGGACATGATCCACATCGACCGTT
The DNA here is from genome assembly GCA_018815325.1 of Gammaproteobacteria bacterium. Taxonomy (GTDB): domain Bacteria; phylum Pseudomonadota; class Gammaproteobacteria; order Burkholderiales; family Burkholderiaceae_C; genus JAHIYE01. The sequence goes on from JAHIYE010000014.1 coordinate 13,599, forward strand.
CCAAGGGCTCCCGGGCCTTTGCCAAGGTCGTGGAGCAGGGCAAGGACCTGCTCGCGCAAGGCATCTGGATCATCATGTTCCCCGAAGGCACGCGCATCCCGCGCGGCAAGAAGGGGACCTACAAGACCGGTGGCACCCGGCTCGCGGTGGAGACGGGCGCACCGGTGATCCCGATTGCCGTGACATCGGCCACCTGCTGGCCGCGCAAGGCCTTCATCAAGCACCCAGGGGTGGTGGATGTGTCCATCGGCAAGCCGATTCCCAGCGTGGGACGCGAGCCAGCCGAGCTGATGCTGGAAGTGGAGAACTGGATCGAGGGCGAAATGCGCCGGCTTGACCCCGAGGCCTACCGCTAGCCCTTCCCATGCATGGCGCAGCGGTTTTGTCTCATGACGCGCTGCGCCTGCTCGGGTAAACTGACACACCATGCGCCGGCTGTTGCAGTTCACCCTCGATTTCTTTGATCCTGAGCCCCGTGCCGAGCCGACGACATCGGTTGCCGATGAAGATAAAAATCAGGCGCCAGCCCTCGTCCAGCATGCGCAAGCAGCTATAAATACCGTAGCAGACGAGGCGTCGCCCCCGGCGCGCCCCTTGAGCGAGATGATCGCCCCCGCCAGCTTTCGCCACCCGCGTGCCAACCGAGAGGCCCGGTTGCGCGACGCTGTGGTGGCTTATGAGTTCAAGCGCGGCAAGCGCCGCACCATCGGGTTTTCTGTCGGGTCAGATGGCCTTGTGGTGAGCGCGCCCAAGTGGGTGCCGTTGTATGAGGTGGAGGCGGCGCTGCGCGAGAAATCCGACTGGATCATCAAGAAGCTGGGTGAGACACGCGAACGGCATGAGCGCATGGAGGCCTCCCGCATCGAATGGCGTGACGGCACCACGCTGCCCTTCATGGGGGAACAGATCGTGGTGGTGCTTGATCCCCGGCATGCGTTTGCCAGCATCGGAGCCGAGCTCAAACCGAGTGCGGTCCCCGTGGTGCTGCACACCGATGTGCAGGCGCCCAATCTCACGCTGGCCGGGGTGCCGAGCTTCACCCTGCATGTGGGCTTGCCGCACCATGCATCGCCCGAGCAGATCCGCGATGCCGTGCAGGCCTGGCTGATGCGGCAGGCCAAGCGCGTGTTCACCGAACGGCTTGATCACTTCGCGCCCCAGCTCAAGGTCGAGTGGCGCAAGCTTTCGCTCAGCAGCGCCGGCACCCGCTGGGGCAGTGCCCGCATCGACGGCTCGATCCGTCTGCACTGGCGCCTGATCCACTTCAAGCTCAGCGTGATTGATTACGTGGTGGCGCATGAGCTCAGCCACCTGCGGGTGATGGACCACAGCCCGCGCTTCTGGGACACGGTGCGCTCGGTCATGCCCGACTACGCCGAACTGCGCGGGCAGCTCAAGGACGAAGCGATCCCGCGCTGGCAATAGCACGCGGGTGCTATTGCCGCAAGGATCGACACCATCATGAATCCGGGTATGGACACGCTGAGCAGTCTGGCATTGGCCCTGGGGCTGGGCCTGCTGATCGGGGTGGACCGCGAGCGCCGCAAGGGCAGGGGGCCGACACGGCACTTTGCCGGCATCCGCACCTTCTCGCTGGTGGCGCTGACCGGGGCCATCGCGCAGTCGCTGGAGCAGCCCTGGGTGACTGGCGCGGCGGCCTTGCTGGTGGCGGCGCTGGCCGTGGTCTCGCATCTGAAAGACCGCTCCCGCGACCCGGGCGTCACTACCGAGATGGCGCTGTTCGTGACCTTTCTGCTGGGTGTGCTGGCGATCGAGCACCAGGCGCTGGCCGCCGCAGTGGGGGTGGTGGTGGCGGGCCTGCTGGCGGCACGCACGGCGCTGCAACGCTTCTCGACCCGCACCCTCTCCGAGCAGGAGCTGCGCGATGCGCTGATCCTGGCCGGTGCGGCGCTCATCATCCTGCCGCTGGCGCCAGACCAGCCCCTGGCCTGGCTGGGTGGTGTGAATCCACGCTCCGTGTGGCTGCTGGTGGTGCTGATCATGGGGGTGCAGTCGGTCGGGCATGTGGCCCTGCGCCTGTTTGGCGCGCGCCTGGGTTTGCCCCTGTCCGGCTTGTTCGCCGGTTTCGTATCGAGCACGGTGACCATTGCCGCCATGGGCGCACGGGCACGCAAGCAGCCCGAGAGCCGCATGGCCTGTATTTCGGCTGCCTGGTTTTCTACCGTTTCCACGGCCTTGCAGATCAGCCTGATTGCGCTGGCCTTGCAGCCCTCTGCATTGCGCATTGTGGGGCCCGCCATGACCGCTGCGCTGGTCATGGCACTGTCGCTGGGCCTGGCGGCCCTGTGGCGCAGCGAGGCATCGAAAGACGGCGGCCAGGTCGAAGGACGTGCCTTCAGCCTGATGCAGTCACTGGGGCTGGCACTGCTGCTGTCGGGCATCACGGCTGCGGTGGCCTGGTTGCAGGCGGGGTTTGGCACCAATGCCATTTATGCCGCCGCTGCGCTGGCGGGTTTTGCGGATGCCCACTCAACCGCCGCCGCCGCCATTGCCTTGTTGGTGCAGGGTGCTGCGCCGCCCGACGTGGTGCTGATTGCCGTGCTGCTGGCCTTCTCCACCAATACGGTGAGCAAGATCGTGGCCGCATTTGTGGCGGGTGGGGTGCGCTACGGCGCGCCGGTGTCACTGGGGCTGCTCGGTGTGATGGTGGCGGCCTGGCTGCCCTGGTTTTGGGCTTATACATTCTGAGTTGACGCTGGTCGCTAACTCACGCTCCAGCGCCTGTGCGATGTGACGGGCAAATTGCCCGGACTGGATGGGCTGGTCAGCCAGCGCTTGTGCGCAGACTGTTTGGCGCGCCAGGGTTGGCGAATCCTGAGGGTACCCCATCGCCTCACAGAGCAAGGCCCAGTCGACCGTGCTGATCAAGGTGCCCGCGACGAGCAGCACGCCGGTTTGCCGCCGCCGTTGTGCCAGCCCCACGAGTTTGCGGCCTTGCGTGTCCACGACCTCCCAGGGCGACAGGCTGCCGAAGCAGGCCCAGTCCACGGTTCGAGAGCCCACAGAGTTATTGGGTTGGCGCAATGCCTGAGGTGGCAACGTACGGGACGTCACGCCAAACGCCTGGAGTGCATCCCCATGCAGCTGTCCCAGGGGCCGGTAGCTTTCCACCAGACCCTTGCTGACCCAGGGGTGCGCAGGCGGCAGGACGACGGAAACCCCGACCATCCAGGGGCCCGTCAACACCGCGCCACCGCCCGACTCGCGCACGAGCAGCGGGCACAGGTCGCCCGGCATGTGTGTCAGGCTTTCTAGCAGCGCACGTTGTGCGCAACCCAGCACAATGGCCGGTGCCGAGTAGGTCCAGACACGCCAACGCGGCGCAGTCACCGCTGTCGCGAGTTGCTGGCTGTTCCATGCCTGCTCGTCGTGGGCCGTGTCTATGCAGACTCCTTCAGTTCGGCTATGGGTTTGCCTTTTCCGAAGGTTTCACCAGGTTTGACCAGAATCCTTTCCAGCCGGCCGCTGGCGGGTGCCACGACATCCATGTTGGACTTGACGAGGACGACATTGGCCAGCACCTGGCCTGCGCGCACCGCAGCACCCTCAGCCACCAGCCATTTGTCGACCAGGGCTTCGGTCGCAGGGTCAATGTCCTTCCATGCGTCCACATTCAATGAGACTGCGCTCATGCGGCCACACCCTCTGCCACATGGGTTGTCATGAGTTTTTGTGCCGCCTCCACGATGCTGTGGACCTGCGGAATGACAAACTGTTCCAGAGGCCGGCTGTACGGAATCGGCACGTTGGGCACAGCAAGCCGTTTCACCGGTGCCTTCAGGGTCAGGGTGTCGAGGTTCTCGGCCACGATGGCTGAAATCTCACCACTGAGTCCAAAGCCCAGGTAATCCTCATCAGCTACCAGCAGTCGTCCGGTCTTGGCCACAGACTTCAGTACGGCCTTGCGGTCCAGCGGCACCAGCGTGCGCAGGTCGATGACCTCGGCATTGATGCCCTTGCCGGCAAGTTCCTGCGCTGCGAGCAGCGACTTCTGCACCATCTGGCTGATCGTCACGATGGTGAGGTCCGCGCCCTCGCGCACCACCTTCGCCTGGCCAAACGGGATGGTGTAGGCCTCCTCGGGCACCTCGTTGCTGCTGCCCTCGAAGAAGGCCATCCAGGGCAGGCCCATGATGCCCTTGTGGTACATGAACATGACGGGGTTGTCATCGCGGATGGCCTGGGTCATGAGGCCCTTGGCGTCGTAGGCGTTCGAAGGCACCACCACCTTGATGCCCGGCATGTGGGCAAAGGTGCCGTACAGGCATTGCGAGTGCTGTGCCGCATCGTTGTAGCCGCCACCGATGGCCGTGGTCAGCACCACGGGCAGCTTGATGTTGCCGCCTGCCATGTAGGTGTTCTTGGCCAGGTGGTTGTAGATCTGGTCCATGCACACGCCAAAGAAGTCGACGAACATCAACTCCACAATCGGACGCATGCCCGCCGCGGCGGCGCCGGTGGCTGCGCCAATGAAGGCGGTCTCGGAAATCGGCGTGTCCATGATGCGGTCCTTGCCGAACTTGTCCAGCAGGCCGCCGGTGGCGCCGAAGATGCCGCCATACGAGCCGATGTCCTCGCCCATGACGAAGACGTTGGGGTCGCGGCTCATTTCCTGGGCCATGGCTTCGGAGATGGCCTGTGCCATCGTGAGTTTTCGGGATGTGCTCATTTTTTGCTCCTCATATCGGTGGGGTGTCGGGTTCAGACAAAAACATCTTCCAGCGCCGCCTGGGCCATTGGGTAGTCACTCTTGCGGGCAAAGTCGAAGGCGTCTGCCACGCGCTTGTGTGCGCGCGCCACAATGGCCTTGTCTTCGGCCTCGCTCATCTGCTTGCCCTTTTTCAGCGCTGCGGCGAGCTTGGGAATGGGGTCGTTCTTGCGCAAGTTGCTGACCTCATCCTTGGGGCGGTAGACCTCTGCATCGCCCTGGAAGTGGCCCAGGTAGCGGTCGGTCTTGACCTCGATCAGACTCGGCCCCTTGCCTTGGCGCGCGCGCTCGATGGCCGGCGCTGCGGCCTCGAACACTTCGATCGGATCATTGTTGGCTACCCGGATGCCGGGCATGCCATAGGCCGAGGCCCGGTCTGCCACCCATTCGATCGAAGTGGCGTTCGACTTGGGCACCGAGATCGCCCACTTGTTGTCTTCGCAGACAAAGATCACCGGGAGTTTCCAAAGCGCCGCGAGGTTCAGGGACTCATGGAACGAGCCCTGGTTGGCCGCGCCCTCGCCGAAAAATGCCACCGCCACCCAGTCCTTGCCCATTTTTTTGGCTGCCAAGCCCGCACCGCAGGCCGGCGGCAGGCTCGCGCCGATGATGCCGCTGCAACTGAACTTGTGGTCAGGGTCGAACAGGTGCATGTGGCCACCTTTGCCCTTGCCCAAACCCGTGACCTTGCCGAACATCTCGGCCGTCATCCTGTCCAGCGGCACGCCCTTGGCAATCGCAAAATGATGCGGGCGGTGCGTGCCCACGACCGTGTCTTCCTTGATCAGGTGGGCGCAGATACCAACGGCCACGGGTTCCTGTCCGGCTGCCAGGTGCATCTCGCCGGGTACCGGACCTGAGCCGATGTCGAACGCCAGTCCTTTCTGGATCTGGGGCGGCAGTTTGCCTTCCAGATAGACGGTGGCCATGGTTTCCTCATAGTGGCGAATCTCCACCATCTTCTCGTACATCCAGAGCAGTTTTTCCTTGCTGGCTTGCATAGTCATCTCCTTAGAGTCTTGGTTGGCCCGATGCCATCTGCACGGCTTGTTCCGGCGCAGCATCAGGCTTGAAAAGAATAGGCGTGCCACGCAGCCACTTGTTGACAGCCGTCAATTCGTGCGCGGGTACTGAGGAAAAAAAGATGTTGCGGTGCACTGACCGCGGACGAGACGCATGCAGACCGGTGATGGTCCGCTCAGGGGAAATGCCGAACCGTTTGCTTAAGGGGTCACACCGGGCGACTGCGCGAGGCGGGTACGTGACAAGGCGCGCGAGAGCGCCGAGACGCTGGCGTAGCCCGAGTCGCGTGCCGCGCGCTTGAGCCCGAGTCCAGAGGCTACAGCCCGGTGGGCGATGGACAGGCGCAGCTGGCCGAGGTATTTGCCGGGTGGGTGGCGCATGACTTCGCGAAAGCGCGTGGCAAAGGCGGTACGGGACATGCCGGCCTCGGTGGCGAGCCGCTCCAGTGTCCAGTTGTCTTGTGGTGCGGCATGCATGGCCACAAGCGCGCCGGCAATGCGTGGGTCGGCCAGGCCGTTGAAGAGGCCGCTTGAGGTGCGGGGCTGGGCCACCAGGTGCCTCAGCAGGCCGATGAAGAGGATATCGCCGGCGCGCTCCAGCAGTGCGGGCTGGCCGCAGCGCGGCTCAAGCAGTTCGGAGGCAATCAGTTGCAGTACATGGCCCAGCGAGGCGTCGGCATCATGCAGCGGCACGGCCAGCGGCGCACTGAACTCATCAAGCAGCAGCGAGGCCACGGGCCCCTCGAGGCTGGCGGTGGCGCACATCAGCGAGGCCAAAGCCAGCGGCGAATCGGCGGTGAGTGTGTGGGCCTGGTTGGCACGGCAGGCCAGGATGGCGGGCGCCTCCACCGAGAGATCGGCCATCCCGTCTGCTTGCAGGCGTACCCGGCCCCGCAGCACCAGGTGCAGGTGCAGCCGCTGGTCGGATGTGGCGTCGAAAGCCAGTGTGCTGGCGTCAATTGGCGGGCGCATCACATCGACCCGTGGCTTCAGACCTTCGAGCAGGGCGGAGAGGCGGTCAAGCCGTGCTGGTGTTGTCATGCTGAACGATTGGCTAACAAAAATGGACCATATGTTGCCCAGAGTACAGCACAATCATCAAGCCCAAGCAAGGCGGCGGGACTTGCGAGCTCGGGTGGGTGTGCATGTCACCTGTCCGTACCGTGTTCTCTTTTTACCGTCGGCGCTTTCCATTGAAGAAAAGGATGAGACCATGAACCTGCAAGCCCTGATGCCGCGACAGCCTGTCCCGGCCCTCGACGTTCCCCTTGTGACCGGTGGTCGCTTTGTGCTCGGGGCCGCGCCTGCCGAGCGCTTCGACCTGCTGGTGTTCTACCGGGGCTTGCATTGCCCGATTTGCGCCAAGTACCTGCTGGAGCTCGAGCGTCTCGCACCCGAATTCGCCACGCGTGGCGTCCAGATCATTGCGCTGAGCAGCGATGACGAAGACCGCGGCAAACAGATGGCCGAGAAGGTCAAGGCCAGTGGCGTGAAGTTCGGCTACGGCCTGGGCCTCAAGAGTGCGCGCGAGTGGGGGCTTTACATCAGCACCTCACGTGGCAAGACCTCGATCGGCATTGACGAGCCTGCGTTGTTCAGTGAGCCGGGTGTGTTCATTGTGCGACCGGATGGCACGCTGTACTACGGCGCGGTGCAGACCATGCCGTTTGCGCGCCCGCAGTTCCAGGATCTGCTGGGTGCGATCGACTTTGCGATTGCCAAGGACTACCCGGCACGCGGCGAGTACACCGGAGCGGTCTGAGCAGATTCCGGGTTGAGCCGGGCGTGACCTCTCGGGCCACGTCCGGCTCAACCCGGCAAAGCCATCAGGCCTTGTGCGGTACCAGTGTCTTGCTGTAGAGCGAGGCGCCCGTCAGGTCCTTGAGCGTGACCGTCATGGCCTTGCTCTTGGCATCGATGTCCACCTGGCCAAAGAACTGCAGCCCGGCTGTGGGGGCGGTGTTCTGCTCTTGCGGCGCCTTCTGGTAGACCACCTGCATGCCAAACGTGCCATCGGTCTTGTTGGGGCCGAAGCTGCCGGCATTCAGCGGGCCGGAGACGAATTCCCAGAAGGGCGAGAAGTCGCTGAACTTGGCCTTGTTGGGGTCAAAGTAATGGGCCGCGGTGTAGTGCACATCGGCCGTCAGCCACACCACGTTCTGGATGCCGGCACGCTTGATCTCGCGCAGCAAGCGGGCGATCTCGATCTCGCGACCCTTGGGCGCACCATCCTCGCCATTGGCACTGGCTTCCCAGCGAGCGCTGCCATCCGGGTTCTTGCCATCACCCACCTGCAGGCCAATCGGCATGTCGGCGGCGATGACTTTCCAGGTTGACTTGGAGCGTTTCAGGCCGTCGAGCAGCCAGGCAATCTGCGGGCGGCCCATGAAGGCACTCTCGCTGGTTTCGGCTGACTGCAGGTTGTCGGAGTTGGCGCCGCGGTAGCTGCGCATGTCCACCACAAACATGTCGAGCAACGGGCCTTGTGGCAGGTGGCGGTAGACGCGCTCGCTTTCCACATCGGCGGTACGACGCAGGGGGGCGTACTCCAGGAACGACTTGGTGGCGCGTGCCACGAGCAGGGGAATGTTCTTTTCGGCATAGCGCTTGTCGGCGCTCAGGTCCTTGGAGTCTGACCAGTTGTTGGCGACCTCGTGGTCATCCCACTGCCAGATTTGTGGCACGTCGGCGGCCATGCGGCGCACATTGGCATCCATCAGGTTGTAGCGGTAGCGACCGCGGAATTCGTTGAGCGTTTCGGCGACCTTGCTGACCTCTTCGGTCACCACGTTGTTCCACATCGTGCCGTCGGGCAGCTTGACCTCGGCCGAGATCGGGCCATCGGCATAAATGGTGTCACCGCTGTGCAGGAAAAAGTCAGGGCTGACCTTGCGGATGGCTTCATAGATTTTCATGCCGCCCCAGGCTTCGTTGATGCCCCAGCCCTGGCCGGCCGTGTCGCCACTCCAGGCAAAGCGCACATTGCGCACGGACTTCGAGCCCGCAGCGGCAGGCAGGCGCAGATGACCCGGCATGGCTTCGGACAGCACGCGTTCGTTGTGCAGGTCCTGCAGCACCACGCGGTAGAAAATCTCCTGCCCGGCTGGCAGGCCCGTGAGGTCCATGCGGCCAGTGAAGTCGGTGTCTTCCATCAGGTAGGGGCCGCGCACGCGGGTGGCGTTGGCAAAGCTGGATGTGGTGGACCAGTCGAGCCAGAGGCGTGCAGGACGGTCGCTGCGGGTCCAGATGATGGCGCTGCTGGCCGTGGGGTCACCGCTCTGGATGCCGTGCGCCATGCTCGGGCGCATGGCATCGCGGGTGATCACGGCTGGGGCGGTTTGTGCAAACCCGGCCCGTGGCAGGGCAACGGCAGTGCCGCCCAGCAAAGCGGTTGTGTTCAAGAACTTGCGACGATCCATCATGAGACTCCTAGTGAATGATGGGTGCATTCTTGAGAAGCAAGATGTCAGGATCATGACGTTCAAGCCGCTTCTCTCACCTCTAGGGAGACTGGCTGAAGCAAGCACTGCGCAAGAGTGCTATACATAGATGAGCGAAAAAGCCAATTTACACGGGCTATCCAAGGTGCTAGAGTCAATTTTCAATGCTAATGAATAGCTCCCAATTCGATCCGGTGACGGGTTTGCTGAACCGAAATGCCGGTTTGCAGGTGGCCGTCCGAATGTGCAGTTCCGTGACGGACGAAGACATGCCGCTGGTTGCCATGTGGCTGGATCTGGATCGCTTTCAGCAAATCAACCAGTCTTTTGGACATCGGGGCGGTGATGAGGTCATTTCCAAAATCGCGCACCGCATTCGCTCGACAATCAAGGTGCCCGTTGAACTCTCCCGCATGGGCGGCGATGAGTTCCTGTGTCTCTTCGGCGATCTGGACGAGCCGGATGCTGAGCAGCTAGCGCAGGAATTGCTGCGCACGATCGGAGAGCCCTTGCCGGTCGATGATATTTTGTTCCGGCCATCAGTCAGTATCGGGATAGCGTTTCATGTACTGGATGAGGCTCCGCTGGCTTGGCTGGAGCGCGCCGACCGGGCCCTCATCGAAGCCAAGCGTCAGGGGGGCAATCGCATCGTCATTTCCGGGGATGAGCCTGTTCCGGGGCGCCTCGGGGTTTTGCTGGCGCGCGAGGAGCTGGGTATTGAAAGTGACCTTCATACGGCGTTGGAAACGGGCGGGCTGCAACTCAATTTTCAGCCGATCGTGCGTCTTGATGGGCGGATCGAGGGGGTTGAAGCCCTGATGCGATGCAACGCCAATGGCAGGCAGATTGCGCCGGCCAAGTTCATTCCCGTGGCCGAGAAAACGGGACTGATCGTCCGGCTGGGAGAGTGGTGTCTGCTGCAGGGTGGACATTACGCCGCACGGCTGCACAGAGAGGGCATCCCTGCCAAGGTAGCCATCAATGTTTCACGGGCTCAACTGACATCCTCGAAATTCATCCAGGCGTTGCACGGAACCATGGTCTGTACCGATGTGGCACCTGAGCTCATTGAACTGGAATTGACAGAGTCCTTGTTCATGGATGTCTCTGATGTTGTTCAGGCTAACTTGCGCAGCGCTCGCAGCATCGGTGTTGGACTGGCGATTGATGATTTTGGAACAGGCTATTCCTGTCTTGCCAATCTCAAGGATTTGCCGGCGACCAAACTCAAGCTCGACCGGGCTTTTGTCTGTGTACTGCCGGAAGACCAACGAGCCTTCTCCGTCGTCAAGGCCATGACACAACTCGCGCGTGAACTGGGCATGACGGTGGTAGCTGAAGGCGTAGAAACACAGGGCCAGAAGGATGCATTGGCGGAAGCCGGTGTGGATGCCATTCAGGGCTATTTTCTGGCCCGCCCCATGACAGAAGATGCTCTGCTGGCTTGGCTGAAACAAAGATCGCCACTATGACAAATGATCCCATCAAATCCCAGGGCGCGGTGGACAAGATCCTGGAGCTAACGCTCAAGGACATTGGCATTCCGCCGCGGCCCGTCATTATCGACCGCATTGTGGAAGAGATGCGCAAGGATGAGCCTGACTTCAATCATCTGGCGCAGTTGATCGGTGCCGACGTGAGTCTCGCTGCCAGTCTGATCAAGATGGCCAACTCGCCCTATTTTGGCCTGCACAGCCGCGCTCGTTCCATCAACGATGCGCTCTTGATGCTGGGTCTGAATGTGACAAGTCGTGCGATCGCAGGTCTGAGTCTGCGCAAGGCCTTTTCGAATAGCGCGAAACTTGATCGTTTCTGGAATGCATCGGCCCAGATCGCTGCGCTTTCCGGGTGGTTGGCACGCATCATTGACAAACCTAAACTGCGTGCCGATGAGACCTACACCTACGGATTGTTTCGCGACTCCGGCATTCCAGTCATGTTGCGACGATTCCCCCACTATGAACAGACGCTGATGCGTGCCAACGACGAGGCTACGCTGGAGTTCACCCTGGTAGAGCTAAAGGAGTTTCCTACCGAGCACGCCATGCTCGGCTGTTTGCTGGCACAGAACTGGTGGTTGCCGGAGGAGATTTGCCTTGCGATCAGGCATCACCATGATCGTCAGGCACTTGAGCTGATCGACTCGGGCTTGCCCATGATCAGCCGCTACATGATTGCGGCAGGTCAGACGGCAGAGTACATGCTGCAGCAGGCTACAGGCCAGAGTCATACGTGTGAATGGCCCAAGCTCGGGGAGGCCTGTCTGCGTCTGCTGGATATCACGGAAGGTGAGTTGGCATCGCTTTCTGAACAGGCTGCCGAGGTCATCAAGCAGGTCGAATAGCCGGATAGCCACTCGGCCCTGGGGCTCGTGCGTCGGTACAGTCAGTGCGCCGTGACGTTGATCTCAAACCGGTACACGCCTGCCGAATCCAGCTGCCGGCGCAACTTGCCCTCAAACCACAGCGCATGGAGGTGAGCCACCGACTCGCCCATGGCAAAGGTCATCTGATGCAAATCCAGCTTGCGCTTGAACAGCACGGGCAGCACATCGGCGGCGCTGCAAGCCTTTTCACTGCAGGCCTGCATGACTTCAGCCAGACGTTCGCGGTGATGGTCGTGCAACTGCTGAATGCGCTGGTGCAGGCCGGTGAAGGGTTTGCCGTGCGAGGGCAGGGTCAGGGTGTCCGGCGGGAGCGGGCTGAACTTGTCGATCGATTCAAGAAACAGCTTGAGCGGGTTGGACTCGGGCTCGACATCGAACACGCTCACATTGGTGGAGATGCGCGGCAGCATCATGTCGCCGCCGATCAGCACGCCGACTGCCTCGCAATACAGCGAGATGTGCTCGGGCGCGTGGCCATAGCCGCTGATGCAGCGCCAGTCCCGTCCACCGATGTGAATCACGTCGCCATCCATCATGCGCTTGTACTGGCGCGGCACGGCTGGCACCAGGGTGGGGAAGTAGCTGTCGCGGGCGCGGATCTGGGCGATCGATTCCGGGTCATTGAGTCCGTGCGAGGCGAAGAACAGCGAGGCGCTCTCGCCGCCGAAGCCGTTGGTGATCTGCGAGCCGATGCGCGCCATGTTGTAGTCGGTGGCGCTGATCCACAGTGGCGCGTCCCAGCGTTCACACAGCCACCAAGCCAGTCCGATGTGGTCGGGATGCATATGGGTCACGATCACGCGCAGGATGGGCAGGCCCTCCAGTTCGGTGGCAAAAATCTGCTCCCATTGCGCCTTGGCTTCATCGCGGCTGATGCAGCAGTCGACCACACTCCAGCCGGTCACGCCGTCGATCTCGTCGCGCAGCAGCCAGAGGTTGATGTGGTCCAGCGCAAAGGGCAGGGTCATGCGAATCCACTTGACGCAGGGCGTCAAGCCACTGCCTTCGCCGGGCACCACCTCCATGGTGGTGGCGGGGGCCGGCAGGGTGTCGCCGAAGGGGTAGGTGAGCTGTTGTTCGAGTTCGTTCATGGGTTGGATTTTTTGCGACATAATTGACGTTTACGTAAACGTCAACCTGGTGAGGGGCATTGTAGGCAGAGATGGCCTGCCGTGCAGTCACCATTGTCATTGCTCATTATGGCCACTACCTACAGCATCAGCGATCTGGCGCAGGAATTCGACCTGACCACCCGTGCCATACGCTTTTACGAAGACATGGGGCTGCTGCAGCCTGTGCGTTCAGGCCCTGGAGGGCGCAGCCGGCTGTACAGCGGTCGCGACCGTACGCGCCTGAAGCTGACGCTGCGTGCCAAGCGGCTCGGCCTGAGCCTGAGCGAGGCGCGTGAGTTGATCGACATGTATGACAGCCCGCGGGATACCGGGCCGCAACTGGAGAAGTTCATGCAGGTACTGGCTGATCACCGCGTTCAGCTGGAGGAGCAGATGGCTGACCTGCAGGCCAACCTGGACGAACTCAAGGCGCATCAGCGCGAAGCACGCGCCCTTCTGGCCAAGCTCAAACCCGGGAAGAAATCCAATGGCGCATGAAGCCGTGTTTGAACGTGTAGCCCAGAGCTTTGCGCGCCAGGGCTTGATGACGCATCTGGGCGCGCGCCTGCTGCGCGTCGAGCCGGGGCTGTGTGAACTGGCATTGCCTTATTCCGAAAAAGTCACCCAGCAGCAGGACGGTTTTCACGGGGGTGCCATGGGCGCGCTGGCGGATATTGCGGGCGGCTACGCGGCGCTGACCCGGGCGCCGGAGGGCATGGAGGTCACGACGGTGGAATACAAGATCAACTTCCTTGCGGCTTTCCAGGGCGGCGAGTTGCGCGCCACGGGCCGGGTGGTGAAGGCGGGCCGGCGCATCATCGTCACCACGGCAGAGGTGGTGCATGTGGACGAGGCAGGCAAGCGCAGCGATTGCGCCGTGATGCAGCAAACCCTGGTGCCCGTGCCCAGGACGTATTGAAGAAGAGAACATTGACCGGATGCCCCTGGACGAGCTCAGGCATGCGGTTTTCGAAGGGTCCGTACGGATTGAAAATACGCCGGCCGGACGGAGTTTGTCGAAGACATCAGGAGACACAACATGAATCTGCCCGGACTGGACTTTCAACTCGGTGAAGACATTGACGCACTGCGTGATGCCGTGAGCGCATTTGCCCAGGCCGAGATCGCGCCGCGCGCGGCCGAGATTGACCGCAGCGACCAGTTCCCCATGGACCTGTGGCGCAAGATGGGGGAACTCGGTGTGCTCGGCATCACGGTGGGCGAGGAATATGGCGGTGCGGCCATGGGCTACCTGGCGCACATGATCGCGATGGAAGAGATCTCGCGTGCCTCGGCCTCGGTGGGGTTGAGCTATGGCGCCCACAGCAACCTGTGCGTCAACCAGATCAAGCGCAACGGCTCGGAGGCGCAGCGCAAGAAGTACCTGCCGAAACTGATTTCTGGCGAGCATGTCGGGGCGCTGGCCATGAGCGAGCCGGGTGCGGGCAGCGACGTCATCAGCATGAAGCTCAAAGCCGAGGACAAGGGGGGCTACTACCTGCTCAACGGCAACAAGATGTGGATCACCAACGGTCCTGATGCCGACACCCTCGTGGTCTATGCCAAGACCGAGCCCGAACTCGGTGCGCGTGGTGTCACCGCCTTCCTGATTGAAAAAGGCATGAAGGGCTTTTCCGTGGCGCAAAAGCTCGACAAGCTGGGCATGCGCGGCAGCCACACGGGTGAGCTGGTATTCAACAATGTGGAGGTGCCGGAGTCCAACATCCTGGGCGGCCTGAACAGCGGCGCCAAGGTGCTCATGAGCGGGCTTGACTATGAACGGGCGGTCCTGTCGGCCGGTCCGATCGGCATCATGCAGTCCGTGATGGACAACGTGGTGCCCTACATCCATGACCGCAAGCAGTTCGGCCAGAGCATCGGCGAGTTCCAGCTGATCCAGGGCAAGGTGGCCGATATGTACACGGTGCTGCAGGCCGGGCGGTCCTATTGCTACACCGTGGGCAAGAATCTGGATGCGCTGGGCAGCGAACACGTGCGCCAGGTGCGCAAGGACTGTGCCTCGGTCATCCTGTGGTGTGCCGAAAAGGCGACCTGGATGGCCGGCGAAGGCGTGCAGATATTTGGCGGCAACGGTTATATCAATGAATACCCGCTGGGGCGCCTGTGGCGCGACGCCAAGCTCTACGAGATCGGCGCAGGTACCTCGGAGATCCGCCGCATGCTGATCGGGCGGGAGCTGTTCGCGGAGACGATGTAATTCCAGGGCCCTGAATCGGTGACAGGCAACCCGGCGACAATGCAGGCATGAGTACCTCTCTTAAAGACCTTTTTTCCCATAACCGGGCGTGGGCTGCGCAGATGGAGCGCGAGCGTCCTGGCTTCTTCACTGGCCTGGCGAGCCAGCAAAAGCCCCGCTACATGTGGATCGGTTGCTCCGACAGCCGGGTGCCGGCCAACCAGATCACAGGGCTGGAGCCAGGCGAGGTGTTTGTTCATCGCAACGTGGCCAACGTGGTGGTGCATTCCGACCTGAACGCCCTGTCCACCATCCAGTTTGCGGTGGAGCGTCTCAAGGTGCGGCATGTGATTGTGGTGGGGCACTACGGTTGCTCGGGCGTGCAGGCCGCGCTGGAGGGGGCACGCATCGGACTGGCCGACAACTGGCTGCGTCATATCCAGGATGTGCGCGACCGCCACCGTACGCTGCTGGAGGCAATTCCCGAACATGCGCGGCATGATGCGCTGGTGGAGCTCAACGTGATTGAGCAGGTGGTCAATGTGGCGCAAAGCACCGTGTTGCTGGATGCCTGGGCGCGCGGTCAGCCGGTGACCCTGCACGGCTGGGTCTATGGCCTGCATGACGGCCTGCTCAAGGACCTGGCCATCAGTGCGACGACGCCAGACAATCTGGAGGCCTTTTATGTCGAGGCAATCAAGGGGGTGGCTCAGGCAAATAGGGCATAGATTGCTATGAAAAAAGAAGCAATCATGTTCCCTGAGCGGCTGGATTCCAGCATTGCCTACGGTATTGCCAAGGCCATGATGGATGGCTTCAACCGGCACTACCGGCTGTTTCGCACAGAGTCTGCGCGCGCCAAGCACCGATTTGAAACCTCGGACTGGCACGGCCAGCAGCGGGCCCAGCGCGAGCGCATCGAGTTCTACGACCTGCGGGTGCGCGAATGTGTAACGCGACTGGAGAAGGAGTTCAAGGCGGGCGCGCAGCCGATGGACATCTGGCAGCAGGTCAAGCTGCATTACATCGGCTTGCTGGTGAACCACCATCAGCCTGAACTGGCCGAGACCTTCTTCAACTCGGTCACCTGCAAGATTCTGCATCGCACGCATTTCCAGAACGATTTCATCTTTGTGCGTCCTGCCGTGAGCACCGAGTACATCGAGAACGACGAGCCGGCTGCCAGGCCCACCTACCGGGCCTATTACCCCACGCGGGAGACGCTGCATGCGACGCTGGAGCGCATCGTCAACAACTACCAGTTGCAGTGCGAGTTCGAGGACCTGGGGCGTGATATCGGCTTTGTGCTGGACGCGATGCGCGAGCCGCTGGCGCAGACCAGGCTGCGCGCCAACTTCCAGATCCAGGTGCTGTCAGGCCTGTTCTACCGCAACAAGGGCGCTTACATCGTGGGCAAGATCATCAACGGCTTCAGCGAGCTGCCGTTTGCGCTGCCCATCATCCACGCCGATGGCAAGCTCATCATCGACACGGCCCTGTTCGGAGAGGATGATCTGCTGATACTGTTCAGCTTTGCACGGGCCTACTTCATGGTGGACATGGAAGTGCCCTCGGCCTATGTGCAGTTCCTGCGGAGCATGATGCCGAGAAAGCCCCGCGCCGAGTTGTACAACGCACTCGGGCTGGCCAAGCAGGGCAAGACCCTGTTCTACCGCGACTATCTCTATCACTTGCGGCATTCGAGCGACAAGTTCCGCATTGCACCTGGCATCAAGGGTATGGTGATGCTGGTGTTTGACCTGCCGTCCTTCCCCTATGTGTTCAAGCTCATCAAGGATTTCTACCCAGCCCCCAAGGACACGACACGTGAGCAGATCAAGGGCAAGTACCTGCTGGTCAAGCAGCATGACCGTGCCGGGCGCATGGCCGACACACTGGAGTACAGCGAGGTGGCGTTCCCGCGCGACCGTTTCGAGGACGAGCTGATCGAGGAGATCCGAAAGTTCGCGCCCAGCCAGTTGGAGATCAGCGACCGTGATGGCGATGGGAACGAAGAGGTGGTCATCAAGCATCTCTACATCGAGCGTCGCATGATTCCGCTCAATATCTACCTGCAGGAGGCGTTTGATGCGGGGCCCGATGATGCGGGTGCAAGTCGCCAGATCGAGCATGCGGTGATTGAGTACGGCAACGCGATCAAGGACCTGGTGTCGGCCAACATCTTTCCCGGCGACATGCTGTGGAAGAATTTTGGGGTGACGCGCCACGGCAAGGTGGTGTTCTACGACTACGACGAGATCGAGTACGTCACGGACTGCAACTTCCGCCGCGTACCAGCCGCCCGAACCGAGGAAGAGGAAATGTCTGGCGAGATCTGGTACAGCGTGGGGCCGCGTGATGTGTTTCCGGAGACCTTCGCCCCCTTCCTGCTGGGCAACCCGATGGTGCGCGAAGTTTTCATGAAACACCACGCGGATTTGCTCGATGTCGAGTTCTGGCTAAGCCACAAGCAGCGCATCCAGGCCGGCCATGTGCACGACGTCTTTCCGTACGAGCGCAGCCGGCGCTTCAAGAGCAGGGCCCTGTCTCAGCCCGCCCCGGTCTAGCCTTCCGCCAGCGGCAACTCCACCCAGAATGCGCTGCCGGCGCCGAAAGCCGAGTCCACCCCGATGCTGCCGTTCATCGACTCGATCAGCGTCTTGGTGATCACGAGGCCAATGCCGGTGCCCTCTACGCTGCCACGCTCGGCCCCCATGCGGTTGAAGGGCTGGAACAGCTCGCCCATGCGGTCGGCCGGGATGCCGATGCCGGTGTCACTGACCGTGATGCGGTAACGCCTGCCCGGGCGAATTTCACCCTGCACGGTCACGCGGCCAGCATCGCAGTTGTACTTGATGGCGTTGGAGATCAGGTTGAACATCACCTGGCGCAGGCGCACGGGATCTGCCAATACATGGTGTTGCAGTGCCGGAATCACGAGGGTGACCCTGCGCGATTGCGCCAGTGAATCCAGGGTGCGGCGCGACTCCTCCAGTACCTGGGCCAGATCCACACGCTCGATGTTCATCTCCAGCTTGCCGGATTCAATGCGAGCCAGGTCCAGCACATCGTTGACCAGCGCCAGCAGGTGGCTGCCGGCATTCTGGATTTCGGTGGCCGCCTCACGTGTTTCCTTGCTGGCCTGGGTGTTCATACCCATCAATTGCGAGTAACCCAGCACAGCATTGAGCGGCGTGCGCAGTTCATGGCTCATGCTCGAGAGAAAAAGCGACTTCGCCCGGTTCGCCGCTTCTGCTGCGCTGAGCGCCTGGTTGAGGTGGGTGGTGCGTTCTTTCACCAGGACCTCAAGTCGCTCGTTGTGGGTGCGCATGGCCTCGGCCGCCTGCATGCGCTCCGTCACGTTGCTGGCCACGCCCCGCCAGCCCAGCAATGCACCGCTTGCATCCTGCAGGGGCTTGGCGCTCAGCGACCACCACATTCTTTGATCCGATGAGAAGACCGGAATGATCATGTCGCGGATCGGCACCGCTTGTGTGAGCAGGTGCTGCAAGGCTGGGAGTTGGGTCTGCTCTGCCTTGGGAAGCGATTGCTGAAGGCCCGCCAGCAACTCCAGGGCCGGTTTGCGGGTCAGCTCCGAGGCAGATACCCCCAGCACCTGCTCCAGTCGGGGCGGGATGTGGGTGAGGTAGCCTGCGGCATCAATTTCCCAAAGGATGTCGCTGGCGTTCTCTTCGAAGTCGCGCAGCAGCAGGCCGATCACCTGGTTCTGTTTTTCCGAGGTGGCTTCAGCAACCAGGCGCAAGGTAAATGAACGGGCGGTAGACCAGACGCTCGACAACATGGTGGCGCTATAGATCAGCAGCAGCAGACTGACATGGATTGCCAAGGGGAAGTCGCCCTGCAGGATGCAGGCAAAAGACCCCAGGCACAACACCACCACCCAGGCGGTTCCGGCCATCGGTAGCGTGGCCAGCGCCAGGCCTCCGGCGCTCATCATGCCGGAGACCAGCACCGCAATCAGAAACTGCTGCTGGGCATTGGCCGACGGGAACAGGTAGGCCATCATGAGGCTCCACAGCAGCGCGAGCAGGCCAGCGTGAATCGTGGCGCGCCGGATCGCCCGCCGCGATGCTCTTGGCCTCTGGGGGCGGCCACGTGCACGCAAGCCCTGCATGGCGGCCATGGCGATCAGCAGGCCCCAGCCGAGCAGCCACCCGCGGTTGGCACTGTCCCAGAACGTGACGATGACCAGTGCCGCGTTCATCAGGTTCGCCAGCATGGTCAATGGGGAGACCCGCAGCATCACCTGCAACTGTTTGGCCCGGAAAGAAGGGGCCAGGGATTCATCATCCGGAAACAGCTCTGTCGACTGGCGCAGTGCAGCCAGCATGTTGCTGACAGAATTTTGTAGCCGCTCAAAGTACATAGTCACGAGATTCGCTGCACTTGAAAAAGGGGTGAACTGATCCTGAACCCATAAAGCCGGGGCGGCAGACAGGTGGGAGCATGTTAGCGCACTGCCGTTTGTGCGAACGGCGCATCGCCGGGAAATGTTGGAAAAGCCCCGGTGTTCACGTACACTCCGTCCTGCCCGGGGTGCACGGTTGACGTGCTGAGATGGTTATCCAAACCCGCGAACTTGATCCGGTTTGTACCGGCGTAAGAAGAGCCAGGCCATAGAGCCTGTACCTGCCTGCTGGCCTCGTGCCGTCTATGGGTTCGCGTCGCGTGATGCCTCCTTCGGAGCAATGTTGCTTTAACAAGGAGACACCGAATGAACGCACCCGACAAATTAGCCCAATTCATCACCCTCACGCGCGAGCCGCTGCCGGCATCGAAGAAGATTTACGTGCAGGGATCGCGTGCCGATGTGCGCGTGCCCATGCGTGAAATCATGCAGAGCAACGGCGAGGCAGTCACGGTGTATGACACCTCGGGTCCTTACACCGATTCGGCGGCCCTGATCGATGTGCGGCAAGGCCTGGCGCCCTTGCGCCAGGGCTGGGTTGAGGGCCGTGGCGATACCGAGCCCTACACCGGTCGCGCGCCATTTGCACTCGACGATGGCTTGAAAAGTGGCGAAACCGATGCCCTGGCTGTCCTGCGCGCCCAGGCCGCCGGCCTGCAGCGCACGCCGCGCCGCGCCAAAGCCGGCGCCAATGTGTCGCAGATGCACTATGCGCGCAAAGGCATCATCACGCCCGAGATGGAGTTTGTAGCGCTCCGCGAAAACCAGAAACAGGCCTGGATGGAGTCCTATCTGGGCAATGCCGAGCGTGAGCAACGCCTGGCTGGCAACAGCTTTGGCGCCAATATCCCGAAGCTCATGACGCCCGAGTTCGTGTGCGATGAAGTGGCGCGTGGTCGCGCCATCATCCCGGCCAACATCAACCACCCTGAGGTGGAGCCGATGGCGATTGGCCGCAACTTCCTGGTCAAGATCAACGCCAACATCGGCAACTCGGCCGTGACCTCCAGCATCGAGGAAGAAGTCGAGAAACTGGTGTGGTCCATTCGTTGGGGCGCCGACACCGTGATGGACCTGTCCACTGGCAAGAACATCCACACCACGCGCGACTGGATCCTGCGTAACTCGCCGGTGCCGATTGGTACCGTGCCGATCTACCAGGCGCTGGAAAAGGTGGGCGGTGTGGCGGAAGATCTGAGCTGGGACATCTTCCGCGACACCCTGATCGAGCAGGCTGAGCAGGGCGTGGACTATTTCACCGTGCACGCCGGCGTGCGGCTACCCTTCATCCACCTGACGGCCAACCGCGTCACCGGCATCGTCTCGCGCGGCGGCTCCATCATGGCCAAGTGGTGCATTGCGCACCACCAGGAAAACTTCATCTACACCCACTTCGATGAGATGACGGAGATCCTCAAGGCCTATGACGTGAGCTATTCGCTCGGAGACGGCCTGCGCCCCGGCTCCGGTGCCGACGCCAATGACGAAGCCCAGTTCGCCGAACTGCGCACCCTCGGCGAGCTCACGCAAAAGGCCTGGCAGCAGGATGTGCAGGTGATGATCGAAGGCCCGGGCCACGTGCCCCTGCACATGGTGCAGGCCAACATGACCGAGCAGCTCAAACACTGCCACGAGGCGCCGTTCTACACCCTGGGCCCGCTGACGACCGACATCGCGCCCGGCTATGACCACATCACCAGCGGCATCGGTGCGGCCATGATCGGCTGGTTTGGCACTGCCATGCTGTGCTACGTGACGCCCAAGGAGCACCTGGGCCTGCCGGACCGCGAGGACGTGAAGACCGGCATCATCACCTACAAGATTGCGGCCCATGTGGCCGATGTCGCCAAGGGCCACCCCGGCGTGCGCGCGCGTGACGATGCGCTGTCCAAAGCGCGTTTCGAGTTCCGCTGGATGGACCAGTTCAATCTCTCGCTGGACCCCGACACGGCGCGCAACTTCCACGACGAGACCCTGCCCAAGGACTCGGCCAAGGTGGCGCATTTCTGCTCCATGTGCGGGCCGAAATTCTGCTCGATGAAGATCACGCAGGAAGTGCGCGAGTACGCCAAAACCAAGGGCCTGAGCGAAGAGTCGGCGCTGAACGAAGGCATGGAGTCCATGTCAGAGGCGTTCAAGCGGGCGGGTGGGGAGATTTACATTCCGATTGCGAAGGCCTGAGTCTTCGCTCGAAGGTGATTGGCAGGCGAGAGTCCGGCATGGCCGGGCGCCTCATGGCGCGAGCACAAATCGTTGCCCGGCCATGCCGGACTCTCGCGGGGAAAGAATTTTGGGCGCGCCCAACAGAGTGGGCCTGGCGGTTGCTAGCTTTCCGGTTACTCTTGCGGCATGGCTACACAAAAGCACCATGCTGGTAACTCGTATCCTCGGTGACTGTCCCGGTTGCAAAGGTGAAAACTGCTTTGGCAACGTGTCCGTGTGTACAGACCATGTTCTGCAAGGTTGCGAGAGGTGTAGGTACCAATCGATGGTCCCACTCCCGCCGGTCAAGAAGAAGGTACTGTATCTGGATCAGTTCTTCTTCTCAGGGGCCTTCCGCGCAGGAGACCAGCGGTTCGTCGAAGTTGCAGAACGCGTCAAGCACCTGGCGCATCTCCAATTGCTAGTCGCTCCCTATTCGTCCGTTCATGAAGACGAGACGCACCAATGGCGCGGCTACAGAGAATTCAATACTGCCGATTTGTTGGAATTCATCAAAAAAACGGCTCGCGGTTCCGAGTTTGAGAAGGACTACCAAGTCGAGCGAACTCAGGTCACGAAGGCTTGGAGTGCATTTCTCAAGGGTATGCCAGCTGACTACTTGTTTGAGAGTAGCGAAGCGACTAGAGGCTCGCTGCACGAATGGGATGACTACTTCCACATTGATGTCGGCGGCTACTACAAAGACGTCGAGCTGCGGCGCTCACTCAAGACGCAGACTGTAGACGAACTAATTAACGCGTTCGACGAATGGCAGCGTTCAGAGCAATCGTTTGAGCAGGATGTCGCCGTGGAGATGCATGCTGCCGCAAAGAACTACATCGACACGTACCTGATGATGGTGAGTCGCCTTGCCAGAGGGGACTTCGCGGCAGTCGTCGACTCGCCAATCGTCTCCAAGATTGTTGAGCATATGCTTCATTGGCTGTCTGAAGAGAAATCGCTCGATGAAAAATTGAGTCGCTGCGTGGAGTTCTTCAAGTCAGAGTACTTCAACCAAGTCCCGTGTCTCTGGGTGGAATCACGAATGTTCGCAACGCTAAAGGCAATGGTAAAGCGTGGTGCGTACTCCAACCGTGAAGACGCGCGTCGACGGTTAAGCGGCGTCTTCGAAGACATCAAACACATCTCGCTGTATGCGCCGTACTGCGATGCCTTCTTCATGGATCAGCCTATGGCGGAATTGGTAAGTCATCCCTCCATCAATCTGGAGCAGCGCTACGGGGTCCGGGTATTCAGCTTGAATCGCCTGGGCTACTTTTTTGCGTGGTTGGATGAGGTCGAAAACGAGATGAGCGAGGAGCATAGAGCTGCCATCGCTGCGGCCTATCCCGAGCGATGACTCGGAGAAGCGCGAAACACCAACAAATTTTTGGAGTCGGTGCCTGGGGAGGTCCGGACGCAGGCGCCATTCGCGGTGGCCCGTACGCGTGCGTACCCGAAATCGCGTTGACGCAGCGCCGTTGGCGGGCCATGGTGGCGGTCTGCGAGCGTGCGCCGGAGCACGGATATCCCCAGGCACCCGACGTGCCAACACGGTGGCATGGCGCCAGCTTCAGGCCGATGCTGACGCCCCCCGAGACCTACGTAGTCATCCGGACGTGCTCCCAAAAAGGGTTTTCGGGCGGCTTTCGCGGCAAAATGGGGGACTTGCATACACAGAATGAAGGAGTGAACCATGTCTGATCCCATCGTCATCGTCGGCGCCGCGCGTACCCCCATGGGGGCTTTCCAGGGCGACTTTTCTTCCCTTTCTGCCCATGATCTGGGCGGTGCGGCCATCAAGGCGGCCATGGAGCGCTCGGGTGTTTCCCCTGAGCTGGTGACCGAAGTGCTGTTTGGCAACTGCCTGATGGCGGGCCAGGGCCAGGCACCGGCACGTCAGGCGGCGTTCAAGGGGGGCTTGCCCAAGGGCGCCGGCGCAGTGACCTTGTCAAAAATGTGCGGTTCGGGCATGAAGGCTGCGATGTTCGCGCACGACATGCTGCTCGCGGGCAGCCATGACGTGATGGTGGCCGGTGGCATGGAGAGCATGACCAATGCGCCCTACCTCATGCTCAAGGGGCGAGGCGGTTACCGCATGGGCCACGACAGGATTTATGACCACATGATGCTCGATGGTCTGGAGGATGCCTATGAAGCTGGCCGCTCCATGGGCACCTTCGGCGAGGACTGCGCTGCCAAGTACAGCTTCAGCCGCGAAGCGCAGGACAACTTTGCGATCGCCAGCGTCAAGCGTGCGCAGGCGGCCACACAAAGCGGTGCCTTCGCAACCGAGATCACCCCGGTCACGGTCAAGACCCGCGCCGGCGAGAACGTGGTCTCGATCGACGAAGGCCCGGCCAAGGCCAAGCTCGACAAGATCCCCGCGCTCAAGCCCGCCTTCAAGAAGGACGGCACCATCACTGCGGCCAGCAGCTCGTCCATCAACGACGGTGCTGCCGCGCTGGTCATGATGCGCGAATCCACTGCCAGGAAGCTGGGCGCCAAGCCGCTGGCCCGCATCGTGGCCCATGCCATGCACGCGCAGGAGCCCAACTGGTTTACCACGGCACCGGTGGGCGCCACGCAAAAAGCCCTGGCCAAGGCGGGCTGGACGGCGAAGGACGTGGATCTGTGGGAAGTCAACGAGGCCTTTGCTGTGGTGCCCATGGCGCTGATGGCCGAGCTCAAGGTCTCGCACGATATTGTCAACGTCAATGGCGGCGCCTGTGCGCTGGGTCACCCCATCGGCGCCAGCGGCGCCCGCATCATGGTGACCTTGATGCATGCGCTCCAGGCACGTGGCCTGAAAAAAGGCGTGGCCACACTCTGTATTGGCGGTGGCGAAGGAACGGCGGTGGCGCTGGAGATGTTCTAGACAGTCGCGTCGAGACGCCGTTTAGTAAAAAGCCATGCGCAGCTTGCGCATGGCTTTTTTTACTTGATGCGGATAGACTCCGAGTCGAAAGTTAAGGTTCAGCTTAAGTATTCTGGTGGAATGCCGAAATCAGGTAGCACTTTAAAGGAAGTACCCATGCGCTTCAGCAGCAAAATCATTCTGGGTTCGGCCATTCCGGCGGGCTTGTTTATCCTGGGCCTGATCGGCAGCATCGGCGGCCTGGTGTATGCCAAGAACCAGTTCGACAGCTTCATCAAGGTCGAGCAGCACATTCAGACGGATATGACCGAGATGTATGCACAGGGTCTGCAGATGGGGCAGGCTTTGCGCAATATCGTGCTCGATCCGGCCAATCCCAAGGCCCTGGACAATTTCAAGGCGGCGCGAGTGGACTATGAGAAGGCGTTTGCTGATGTGGCTGTGGTGTCCAAGGGTACCGCCTTCGAGGCCGGCATCAAATTGCTGCCTCCCCTGCGCGAGGTCCATGCTCAGGCTCAGGAAAAAGTCCTCGCACTTGCATTAAGCAGGGCGGATACCACCGTGGCGACGCTGAACGCCACGGAAACGCCGGCTTGGAGAGAGCTGCGTGCAGAGCTACGAAAGCAAATCGATGCCGCTGAAAAATCGTCAGCCGCAGCCCGGGCCGACGTTTACCAGAATTCGAACCGCGCCATCATGCTGTCCATCCTGCTGGCCTGCGTGGCCGTGGTGGTGGCCATTGGCTTCACGGTCTATGTGCAACGCACCATGAAGCGTGAGCTGGGGGGGGACCCAGTGGAGGCGCGCGATGCGCTTTCGCAAATTGCCGATGGTGATTTGTCTTCCCACTTGCCCTGGTCGGAGGCCGACACCAGCCTCATGGGAGGGCTGGTACGGATGCAGGCCTCGCTGCGCAAGCTGGTCGGGGAAGTGAGGCATTCGACTGACAGCATCACGACAGCCAGTTCGGAAATTGCAGCCGGCAGCCAGGATCTCAGCTCCCGCACCGAAAGCCAGGCCAGCTCGCTTGAAGAAACCGCGGCCTCGATGGAGGAGCTGGGCTCTACCGTCCAGCAGAATGCCGACAACGCCCGTCAGGCAAACCAGCTGGCGCAAAGCGCCTCTACCGTGGCCATCCAGGGCGGTGAAGTCGTGGCCCAGGTGGTTGACACCATGAAGGGCATCAACGATTCCAGCAAGAAAATCTCGGACATCATCAGTGTGATTGACGGCATCGCCTTCCAGACCAACATCCTGGCCTTGAACGCCGCAGTTGAGGCGGCACGCGCCGGTGAGCAGGGTCGTGGCTTTGCTGTGGTGGCCAGTGAAGTGCGCAGCCTCGCCGGGCGCAGCGCCGAAGCAGCCAAGGAGATCACGGCCCTGATCAACGACAGCGTCGCGCGCGTCGAACAGGGGGGTGTGCTGGTTGACAAGGCTGGGACCACCATGACCGAGGTGGTGAGTTCCATCCGCCGTGTGACCGACATCATGGGCGAGATCAGTGCCGCCAGCACCGAGCAGAGCCAGGGCGTGGCGCAGGTGGGCGAGGCCGTGACCCAGATGGACCAGGCCACTCAGCAAAACGCAGCGCTGGTCGAGGAATCGGCCGCCGCTGCCATGAGCCTGCGCGAACAGGCGCAGAACCTGAGTCAACTCGTCGGCACCTTCAAGCTCTAGTTTGTGATGGCCACGGTGCTCGTGATCGGCGCGTCGCGTGGCATCGGGCTGGAGTTGGTGCGGCAGTACCGCGAGGCGGGCGACCGGGTGATCGCCACAGCGCGGGACGAGGCTGGTCTGGTTCAGCTGCGTGAGCTCGGTGCCGATGTCCTGAAACTCGATGTCGCCAATCCGGCCAGCATCAGCGGTCTGGCCTGGCAACTCGATGGCGAGCAGATTGATGTGGCCCTGTATGTGGCCGGTGTGGTTTCCCGCGGTGGTGCCGATGCGCCGCCCACGCAGGAAGAATTCGACCGCGTGATGCACGTCAATGTGCTCGGGGCGATGCAGGCCATTCCGCAAGTGGCGCCACTGGTGGAGGCCGCCCGTCAGGGCAAGGGCGGCAAGTTTGTTTTCATCTCCAGCGACATGGCGCTCATCAGTCAGGCGGGCACAAGCAATAGCTGGACCTACCGTGTCAGCAAGGCCGCGCTCAACATGGCCGTTGCCTCAGCGCAGCCGGACTATCCGCGCGCCATCATGGTGGCGATGTCGCCGGGTTGGGTGCGTACCGAAATGGGCGGGGCACAAGCCCCCTTGTCCGTGCAGCAGAGCGTGCAGGCCATGCGTCAGACGATCGATGTGCTGGGGCTGGGTCACAAAGGTGCGTTCGTGCACCACGACGGCAGGCTTGCTGCGGGCTGGTAGTCGCTGCATACTGTGGACAGGCCGCTGCGGCCTGACTGGGAGCACCCCATGCATGACCCCGCCAGATACCTTGTGATCATTGACCAGGATGAAGCCAGCACCGCCTTGCTGTTCACGGCCGACCGGGTTCAGGTCGCAGATTTCGACGCGGCGGCTGAAGAGGTGCCCTTGATGACGCGGGGGCTCGTGCCTTCCCGTACGGCCAATATCCCGGACTGGGACAAGGCGCTGGCTGGCTGTAGCCATGCGGCGCGGCTGGCGGCCCAGGTTGATGTGCTCGATGTCTGAGGCTCAGGCCGTGGGGCGGCCGTTGAGCGGATAAGCCGGGTCGGAATAGCCGGGCGTTGAGGGGTGGCCGGGCGCGACGAACGAATCCACCAAGGCCTCATCGTCCGCTGTGAACACATAGTCCAGAGCAGGCAGGTAGTCCTGCCACTGCGTGAGGGTGCGCGGCCCGGCAATCACCGAGCTGACAATGGGGTTGGCCAGCACCCAGGCCGTGGCGAACTGGGCCAGCGTGACGCCTTTGCTGGCCGCATTTACCTTGAGTTTTTGTGCGATGTGCAGCGACTCCTCGCGGAACTCGGTCTCGGTGATGCGCTTGTCGGCGCGTCCCGCGCGCGAGTCCTGCGCGGGTGCCACGCCCGGGGCGTACTTGCCGGTCAGCACACCTCGCGCAACCGGGCTGTAGGGCGTTACGCCGATGCCATAGTGCTGGCAGGCCGGCAGAATCTCCACCTCGGGCATGCGGTTGAGCAGGTTGTAGTACGGCTGGCAGACCACCGGCCCCGGCATGCCGAGTTCGCCCGCGATGCGCACCACTTCTGCGATGCGCCAGCCGCGGAAATTGGAGACACCCCAGTAGCGGATCTTGCCGCCACGCAGCATGGCGTCGAGCGCGCGCAGGGGCTCTTCCAGGTTCATGCCGTTGAAGTCGCGATGCAGGTAATAGATGTCGAGGTAGTCGGTCTGCAGGCGCTGCAGGCTGGCATCGATTTCGCGCATCATCCAGCTGCGCGAGTAATGCCCTTCGTTGACGCGCTTGCTCATGGTGTTGCCGAGCTTGCTGGCCAGCACCCAGTCGTGTCGCTGGTCTTTCAGGATAGTCCCCAGCATGGATTCGGAAGCGCCGGTGGTGTAGACGTCGGCCGTGTCGATGTAGTTCACGCCATTGGCGTGTGCATCGGCCACGATCGCAGCGGCTTCGTTGGCGGCGGTCTGGTCCCCAAACATCATGGTGCCCAGGCACAGGGCTGAGACTTTGAGATTGCTTTTGCCGAGATGACGGTATTGCATGGCGCGCTCCTTGATGTTTTGTTTGACTTTAAAGTAATTTGGCCAAGCCGGTTGGGGCTCTTTCGGCTGGGGTGTTTTGCCACCAGCGTATTGTTCGGGTGCAGTCTGCATGCCTGCTGTCCGGTATAAACAGGGGATTACTGCAGGAGACAAAACATGCCGATTACCAAAGGATTCCGCGCCCTCGTCGATGAGGCCATGGCCCAGGTCAAGACCCACACCGTGCCCGAGGTGCTGGCCATGCTGGACGACCCGAAGGTGCATATCGTCGACATCCGCGATG
Organism: Gammaproteobacteria bacterium; assembly: GCA_018815325.1. Taxonomy (GTDB): domain Bacteria; phylum Pseudomonadota; class Gammaproteobacteria; order Burkholderiales; family Burkholderiaceae_C; genus JAHIYE01. The sequence continues at coordinate 41,937 of JAHIYE010000014.1, forward strand.
TGCGCGAACTCAAGGACGGCACCGTGACTGACAGCACCCATGCACCGCGCTGCATGCTGGAGTTCTGGGTTGACCCCGAGTCGCCGTACCACAAGCCCCTGTGGGCCGACGAGAGCAAGCATTTCATCCTGTTTTGCGGTGCTGGCTGGCGCAGTGCGCTGGCCACCAAGACCCTGCAGGACATGGGCATGACCAACGTGTCCCACATCGATGGCGGTTACGCCGAGTGGGTCAAGCAGGGTGGCCCGGTCGAAACCCTGGAGCAGCGCAAGGCCAAGAAGGCCTGATGCCCGCCGCCACCTCCACCGCGCTCCCCGCCTGTCCTTGTGGCCAGGCTGACGCCAAAGGGCGCGCGCTATCGCTGTCGCAGTGCTGTGGCCGCTATCTCGACGATTGGGCCGGCTGCCCCGCGCCCGATGCCGAGGCCCTCATGCGCTCGCGCTACAGCGCCTTTGTGCTTGGCCGCCGCGACTACCTGCTGGCGACATGGCATGTGAGTCAGCGCCCTGCCGTACTCATGCTGGAGCCGGGGGCGAAATGGCTGGGGCTGCAGGTGCGGGAGTACAAGCCGCTGGATGCCAGCCACGCCGAAGTCGAGTTTGTGGCCCGTCAGCGCGACAGCAGTGGCCGTGCCGTGCGCCTGCATGAGCGCAGCCGTTTCGTGAAAGAGGCGGGGCGTTGGTACTATGTGGATGGAGATGTATGAATAAATTAGCATCTAGCCCTTATGGGTATTGCGCAAATAGCTATTAAATTAATAGCAAATGCAAATGGAGTCCTATGCAGTTTGAGGCGGTTCTTTTCGATTGCGATGGCGTGCTGGTGGATTCCGAGCCCATCACCAATGGCGTGCTGCGCGACATGCTGGCCGAGCAGGGCTGGGAGCTCACGCCGGACGAATGCTTTCGGCTCTTCGTCGGCAAGGCGGTCAAGGACGAGCGAGGCCTGATCGAGCGGCACACCGGCCAGCCGCTCACCGAAGACTGGCTGGCCTGGTTCCGGGAGCGCCGCAACGCTGCTCTGGAGGCTGAGCTGATGGCGATTGCCAACGTGCATGAGGCTGTGGCTGAGGTGCATGCGCGTCATGCAGCCCGCATCGCCTGTGCCTCGGGTGCGGACCGCTACAAGGTGGAGTTGCAGCTTCGCAAGGTGGGTTTGTTCGATTACTTCGAGGGCCGTATCTTCAGCGGCCATGAGATGCCACGTTCCAAGCCTTTCCCCGATGTCTATCTGGCCGCTGCCGACGCACTGCGGGCACATCCGGCAAGCTGTGCCGTGGTGGAAGACACCCTGACCGGGGTGACTGCGGGGGTCGCGGCTGGCGCCACGGTGTTCGCCTATGTGCCCCGAGGCGATGCGACGGTGTTCCTGCAGGCGGGTGCCGTGGCCGTTTTTGATGACATGGCCCAGCTACCTTTGTTGCTGACTTGAAACGTGCCACAATTGACGTTTACGTAAACGTCAACCAAGACAGACGAGGATGGTGGCTTGAAACCTGTCCATTCGGAAAGCAAAAACATGTCGATTCTGGAGACCCAACTCAACGCCCGCTCAGCGGATTTTGTGGCCAACGCCGAGGCCATACGCACGCTGGTGGCGGACCTCAACGAAAAGATCGCCCAGGCAGCCGCCGGCGGCGGTGAGGCTGCCCGTGCCAAGCACATGGCCCGCGGCAAGCTGCCCCCGCGCGAGCGCGTGCAGATGCTGCTCGATCCCGGCACCCCTTTTCTGGAACTCTCGCCGCTGGCCGCCTACGCCATGTATCCGGATCGCGATGGCAGTGACAGCGCGCCCTGCGCCGGCCTGATTGCCGGCATCGGCCGCGTCAGTGGCGTGGACTGCATGATCGTGTGCAACGATGCCACCGTGAAAGGCGGCACCTACTACCCCATGACGGTGAAGAAGCATCTGCGGGCGCAGGAAGTGGCGCAGCAGAACAAGCTGCCCTGCATCTACTTGGTCGACTCGGGTGGTGCGAACCTGCCGAACCAGGACGAGGTGTTCCCGGACCGTGAGCACTTTGGCCGCATCTTCTTCAACCAGGCCAACATGAGTGCCGAGGGCATTGCCCAGATCGCCGTGGTCATGGGCTCGTGTACCGCAGGTGGCGCCTATGTGCCAGCCATGAGCGACGAGGCCATCATCGTCAAGAACCAGGGCACGATTTTCCTGGGCGGCCCGCCACTCGTGAAAGCCGCCATTGGCGAAATCGTCTCGGCCGAAGACCTCGGCGGTGGCGATGTACACACCCGCTTGTCGGGCGTGGCCGATCACCTGGCGCAGAACGATGCCCATGCACTCGCGCTGGCGCGCCAGGCCGTGGCCACGCTGAACCGCAGCAAGCAGCCGCAACAGCAGTTGCGTGCGCCGGTGCCGCCAGCCTACGATACAAAAGAGCTCTACGGCGTGGTGCCCACCGACACCCGCAAGCCCTATGACGTGCACGAAATCATCGCCCGCATTGTGGACGGCAGCGAGTTCCACGAGTTCAAGGCCCGCTTTGGCGCCACGCTGGTCTGCGGGTTCGCGCACATCGAAGGCATGCCCGTGGGCATCGTCGCAAACAACGGCATTTTGTTTTCTGAATCTGCACAGAAAGGCGCGCACTTCATCGAGCTGTGCTGCCAGCGCAAGGTGCCACTGGTCTTCCTGCAGAACATCACCGGCTTCATGGTCGGGCGCAAGTACGAGAACGAGGGCATTGCCCGGCACGGCGCCAAGATGGTGACGGCCGTGGCCACCGCCCAGGTGCCCAAGTTCACCGTCATCATCGGCGGCAGCTACGGCGCCGGCAACTACGGCATGTGTGGCCGTGCCTACTCACCGCGCTTCCTCTGGATGTGGCCCAACGCACGCATCTGCGTCATGGGCGGCGAGCAGGCCGCTGGTGTGCTGGCCACCGTCAAGCGCGACGGTATCGAGGCGCGCGGCGGCAGCTGGAGCGCCGAGGAAGAGGCCGCCTTCAAGCAGCCCGTGCTCGATCAGTTCGGTCACCAGTCACACCCCTATTACTCCAGTGCACGTCTCTGGGACGACGGCGTGATCGACCCCGCCGACACCCGCCGCGTGCTCGCGCTGGGCCTGTCTGCCACGCTCAACGCGCCGATTCCGGAGCCGAAATTTGGCGTGTTCCGGATGTAAGCAGGAAGAAGGCATCGGGATGAACGTTCAGTGGCAACAAGTGAAAGCCTTTGGTTTTTGGGTCATGTTGCTTGCGACATGGCCTTATGCCGCGCAGGCTGCACCAGCTCGAACGATTGAAGTGTCTTTCCCCAGTGCTGGATCAGGTGTCATGCTGAAGGCCTACTGGACTGCACCCGAGCAACTTTCACAAGGTAGCGCCGCCATCATCGCTTTGCATGGTTGCGGCGGATTGCCGGAGGATCGACGCTCACTGGAGTATCCCCGCAGTCGTTATGTGAAGATGCTCAGAAATGCCGGGGCTGGTGTCTTGTACGTGGACAGTTTCGGTTCGCGTGGAGAGGGCAGTCTTTGCGCGCAGAAGCCAGAGCAAAGAAATATCACGGAGTCGCATCGTCGACAGGATGTGTTGGGCGCCTTGCAGTGGCTGGCTACTCAGCCAGGAGTAGATGCGCGTCGTCTGGGCGTTGTTGGGTGGTCCCACGGCGGGCAAACCGTATTGCTGACAGCGAATGCCAGTGAGTCGGTTGTGGGGGATGCACCTGTCAAGCCTGCCGCCATGGTGGCGTTTTATGCGGGCTGCTCCACGTATGAGAAATTTGCACGGTATCAGGCCGTGGCACCTCTGCTCATCATGAGCGGTGAGTTGGACAACTGGACTCCGGCTGCGCCATGTCGTCGGTTTGCACAAGGCCTGCAGTCTGGGCTCAAGCCGGTTCGCTATGCAGAGTTCGAGGGCAGTTACCATGCTTTTGACAGCACCAGCCCCGTGAGAGAGCGCGATGATGCGGCGGGAACCAAGACGGGCAAGGCGATGGCTGGCGGTAATCCTGCGGCTCGAGAAGCTTCAGCAGTGGAGATGATGAAATTTTTTGAGATGCACCTGGGCTTGAAGCCAGGGGCATCATCAACAGCAGACGCCGCACACGAAGCAGAAATTCCACAAGCTACCGGGTTTGCAGAACTGACGAATGTTGACGGCGTTCCGCACATACGGGACAACGGCAGAGCGCTTTACCGTGAGTGGCTCACAAAACCCTTTCCCCGTGCAGTTGCCATATCCAGCAAGGGCGCTATAGCTCGTGGCTATGGTCGTGATGCGATGGGAGTGGCCGTCAGAAACTGCGAAAAATTCAACAACCCCTGCCGCCTGTATGCGGTGGATGATCAGGTCGTCTGGGCGGCGCCTTGAGATGGCATAAAACGAAAAGGAAGCAACATGGACAACATCTACATCACCCCCGAACACGAATTGCTGCGCGAGCAGGTGGCGCGCTTCATCGCGCGCGAGGTCGAGCCATATGCCGAAGCCTGGGAAGAAACCGGCTCGGTGCCGCGCGATGTGCTCAGGCGCATGGGGCAGGCTGGCATGCTGGGGCTGATGTACCCGTCCGAATACGGTGGCGGTGAGGCCGATGCGCTGACAAATCTGGTGTTTGCCGAGGCCCTGTCGCAATCCACTTTTGCGGGCTTCATCATCACGGTGCTGGTACACACCGACATGGCCAGCCCACACCTGCACCATGCTGGCAACGCGGAGCAGAAGGCGCGCTACCTGAGCAAGGTCACCAGTGGCGAGATGATCACGGCGGTCGGCATCAGCGAGCCAGGCGCCGGCTCCGATGTGGCGGGCATGCGAACGACGGCCCGGCGCGAGGGTGACGAGTGGGTGCTCAACGGCACCAAGATGTTCATCACCAACGGCGTGCACGCCAACCTGTATTTCGTGGCGGCCAAGACCGGCACGGCACGGCACGATGTGTCGATGTTCATTGTCGAGAAAGGCACACCGGGTTTCACCGTAGGCCGTGCCCTCAAGAAAACCGGCTGGCTGTCGTCCGATACGGCTGAGCTGATATTTGACAACGTGCGCATCCCCGCCGGCAACCTGTTGGGCGAACAGGGCAAGGGCTTTTACTCGGTGATGAAGAACTTTCAGACCGAGCGGATTGCGCTGGCGGCGATGGCGGTGGGGCATTGCACCCAGGCACTCAAGATGACGCTGGACTATGTACGCCAGCGGCAGGCCTTTGGCGCTACCCTGTGGGACAAGCAGACCATCCGCCACCGGATCGCGATGCTCGATGCGAAGACCCGTGCGGCACGCCAGTTCATGTACCACTGCGCCTGGTCGGTCACGCAGAACCGCGACATCGTGCAGGAAGTTTCGATGCTCAAGGCATTGACCGGGGAGCTGGTGAACGAGGTGGTGCAGACCTGCCAGCAGTTCCACGGCGGTATGGGCTTTATCCGCGAGACCGCGATCGAGCGCCTGTGGCGCGATGCACGCGTGCTGGGCATCGGTGGTGGCGCCACCGAGGTCATGCTCGAAGAAGTTGCCAAGCGTTATTGAGTCGCTCCATGAATACTGCTGCATCCAACACGCTCGATATCCGTCGTCCCTCACCCCAGGTGGCCGAAGTCTGGCTTAACCGACCCGATGTGCGCAATGCCTTCAACGATGAAGTCATTGCCGGACTCACGCAAACCTTTGAAACCCTCGCGAGGGACGAAGAGCTGCGCGTCATTGTGCTGGCGGCGCACGGCAAGGCCTTCTGCGCCGGGGCCGACCTCAACTGGATGCGTGCCATGGCTGACTACAGCTGGGAGCAGAACCAGGCCGATGCGCAAAAGCTCGCCGACATGCTGTGGGTGCTGGACCAGTGCCCGGTACCGATCGTCGGGCGCGTGCAGGGTGACTGCTATGCCGGCGGCATGGGTCTGGCGGCGATCTGCGATGTGCTGGTGGCCTCCGACAATGTGACCTTCTGCCTGTCCGAAGCCCGGCTGGGCCTGCTGCCCGCCACCATCAGCCCCTATGTGGTGCGCGCCATGGGGCCACAGGCCTCGCGTCGCTACATGGTGACCGCGGAGCGCTTCAGTGCAGCGCAGGCGCAGGCCATGGGGCTGGTGCATGAACTGTGCAGCGCCGAGGCACTGGATGCCAAGGTGGCGGAGCTCGTGGCTACGCTGTCGGCCAACGGGCCCAAAGCCGCACGGGCCTGCAAGCTGCTGGTGCGCGATGTGAGTGGTGTGCCGATCAGTGCCGAGTTGCGCGCCGAGACGGCACGCCGCATTGCTGACATCCGCAGCAGCGATGAGGGCAAGGAAGGCTTGCAGTCCTTCCTGCAGAAACGTAAACCGAACTGGGTGCTGTGATGTTTAAAAAAATATTGATTGCGAACAGGGGAGAGATTGCCTGCCGCGTGGCAGCCACTGCGCGCCGCATGGCCATCCAGACCGTGGCGGTGTATTCCGACGCAGATGCCGATGCCAAACATGTGCGGGCCTGTGACGAGGCTGTGCACATTGGGGGCAGCGCACCGAAGGACAGCTACCTGCGCTGGGAACGCATCATCGAAGCCGCGAAGGCCACGGGTGCCCAGGCCATTCACCCTGGCTACGGCTTCCTGAGCGAGAACGAAGAGTTTGCGCAGGCCTGTGCCGATGCGGGGCTGGTCTTCATCGGCCCGCCACCCTCAGCGATCAAGGCCATGGGGCTCAAGGCCGAGTCCAAGCAGCTCATGGAAAAGGCGGGTGTGCCGCTGGTGCCGGGCTACCACGGCACCGACCAGGATGCCACGATGCTCAAGCACGAGGCGGACCGCATTGGCTACCCCGTTCTTATCAAAGCCAGTGCCGGTGGTGGTGGCAAGGGCATGCGCGCCGTGGAGCGTGCAGAAGACTTTGCCGCTGCCCTGGCATCCTGCCAGCGCGAGGCCATCAACAGCTTTGGCGATGACGCGGTACTGATCGAGAAGTATGTGCAGCGCCCGCGCCATATCGAGATCCAGGTATTCGGCGACAGCCATGGCAACTATGTCTACCTGTTCGAGCGCGATTGCTCGGTACAGCGCCGCCACCAGAAGGTGCTGGAAGAAGCGCCTGCGCCGGGCATGACGGCCGAGATGCGCCAGCAAATGGGCCTGGCGGCCGTGGCGGCTGCACGGGCCGTGAACTATGTAGGCGCCGGCACAGTGGAGTTCATCGTCGAGCAGAGAGAAGAGGTGCCAGCCAGCGCCAAACGCTCCGCCGCCGGGCCGTCCCAAGGCGGGGCAGCCCCCTCGGGGGGCAGCGAGGACACGTTGGTGCCGAGCGTGGGGGCCATGAGTTTCTTCTTCATGGAAATGAACACCCGGCTGCAGGTGGAGCATCCCGTGACCGAGGCCATCACCGGCCAGGACCTTGTCGCCTGGCAGCTGCAGGTGGCCAGCGGCGAGAAGCTGCCGCTGAGCCAGGAGCAACTGAAGATCACAGGGCATGCGATCGAGGCGCGTATCTGTGCCGAGAATCCGGACAACAACTTTTTGCCCGCCACGGGCAGTCTGCAGGTCTACGCGCTGCCGGATTGCACGATGTTTGAGTACGGTGCGGTGCGGGTGGACTCTGGCGTACGTGAAGGCGATACGATTTCGCCGTATTACGACTCGATGGTGGCCAAGCTCATCGTGCACGGCGCCACGCGTGAAGAGGCGCTGGCGCGGCTTGATATGGCGCTGACACAGACCCGTATCGTGGGGTTGACGACCAATGTGCAGTTCCTGCGCCATGTGCTGCAGAGCCGCTCGTTTGCGCAGGCTGAGCTGGACACCGCGCTGATTCCACGTGAGGAGGCTGTGCTGTTCAGACAGGAGCGCGTGGGCCTGCCACTGGCCGCCGCGAGTGTGGTCGCCCATACCCTGCAGCAGGAACAGGCGGTGCAGCAGGCGCAGACTGGCGCCTCCGGCTGGCTCGACCCGTGGGCGCGGCGTGATGACTGGCGCGCGTATGGCGTGAGCATGCGGCGCTTTGAGTTTGAGTTTCATGGCGAGCCCCATGCAGCCACCTTGACCTGTCTGCACGATGGCGCGCTGCAACTGGCGGTGGATGACGTGGCAGGTGGCTTGACTTGGTCCCCGGTGGGGGAGGCGCTGGATGTGCAATTTGGCGGCCGGCGCGAGCTGGTCCATGTGCACCGGCAGGGCGAGCTGGCCCATGTGTTTGCCCGGGCTGGCGCAACGCAGATCGTGGTCATTGATGCACTGGCCCATGCGGGCGACAGCCAGAGCGAGGGCGGTCGCCTGACGGCGCCCATGCCAGGCAAGGTGGTGTCGTTTGCCGTGAAGGCCGGTGACAAGGTCAGCAAGGGTCAGGCCTTGGCCGTGATGGAGGCCATGAAGATGGAGCACACGATTGCGGCACCCGCGGATGGTGTGGTGGCCGAGTTGCTCTATGCGCCGGGTGACCAGGTCAACGAAGGGGCTGAGCTGCTGAAGCTCTCGGCCTGAGAGCGGAGAGCACATGCGAATCAGTTTTTGCTGCAGCAATACCAAGCCCGAGCCCTGGCTGGCCGGATTCCGTGCTGCCCTGCCACAGGTCGATATCGAAGTCTGGGCGCCCGGCGCACCGCTCGCCGACTACGCGGTGGTGTGGTCGCCACCCCAGCAGTTTCTGGATGAGCAGACGCAGCTGAGGGCCTTGTTCAATATCGGCGCCGGCGTCGATGCGCTGCTCAAGCTCAGGCTGCCTGCGCAGGCGCAGTTGGTGCGACTCGGTGATGCAGGCATGTCCGTGCAGATGGCCGAGTACGTGTGCCATGCATTGATTCGCCACTTCCGGGAGTTGGACGCTTATGAGGCTGATGTGGCGCATGGCAAGTGGTCTTATCGCAAGCCGCGCAGCCGTGCCGATTGGCCGGTGGGCATCATGGGGCTGGGGGTGCTGGGCGAACGTGTGGCCAGATCGGTGGCGCAGTTCGAGTTCCCGGTGATGGGCTGGAGCCGGTCACCCAGGCAGGTTGATGGTGTGCGCTGCTTTGCCGGTGAAGCGCAGTTCAGTGATTTTCTGGCGGCGAGCAAGGTGCTGGTGTGTCTGCTGCCGTTGACGGCCGATACTCAAAACATCATGCGACGCGAGACGCTGTCGCAACTGCAGCCCGGTGGCTACGTGATCAATGTGGCACGGGGCGCCCATCTGGTGGACGAAGACCTGATCGCTTTGCTGGACGAAGGACATCTGGCTGGCGCCATGCTGGATGTGTTCCGCGAAGAGCCCTTGCCGGCAGGGCATCCGTTTTGGCAGCATCCGAAAATCACCGTGACGCCACATACCTCGGCCCGCACCCTCAGGGACGAGACGATCGCCCAGATTGCGGGCAAGATCGAAGCGATGCAGCGGGGAGAACCTGTGAGCGGTGTGGTTGATGTGAAGCGCGGATACTAGTGCCCTTGAACCGTTCCCAGAACGAGGGCCTGCAGAGAGACAGGCCCGATGAATGACAAGGTATTGATCAGATATGAAACTGCCCAGCAAAGTCAAACTCGTGGACGTCGGACCGCGTGACGGTCTTCAGAATGAAAAGCAGACCGTGCCCGCAGCCACCAAGGTGGAGCTGGTGCACCGTTTGCAGGCCGCTGGCCTCAAGGAAATCGAGGTCACGAGTTTTGTGAGCCCCAAGTGGGTACCGCAAATGGCTGACAACGCCGAGGTGATGGCGGGCATCAGCCGCCAGCCGGACGTGCGTTACTCCGTGCTCACACCGAACATGAAAGGTTTTGAGGCGGCGCTGGCTTCCCGGCCCGATGAGATCGTGGTGTTTGCCGCCGCGAGCGAAGCCTTCAGCCAGCGCAATATCAACTGTTCGATTGCCGAGAGCATCGAGCGCTTCCGTCCGGTGACAGAAGCCGCCCGTGCGAATGGCATCCGTGTGCGTGGCGCGATCTCCTGCACCGTGGGTTGCCCCTACGAGGGCGAGGTGGCGCCGGAGCGGGTGGAGATGGTGGCACGGCTGCTCAAGGACATTGGCGTGCAGCATGTGGGTGTGGCCGACACGATCGGCGTGGGCACGCCGCTGAAGGTGCAGCGTGCCATGGACGCCGCGCTGAAGCACTACGGCATCGATGAAGTCTCCGGGCACTTCCACGACACCTACGGCCAGGCGCTGGCCAATACGCTGGTCTCGCTTGCGATGGGCGTGTGGCAGTTTGACACCTCGATTGCGGGCCTGGGCGGCTGTCCCTATGCCAAAGGAGCCACGGGTAACGTGGCCACTGAAGACGTGGTGTACATGCTGCATGGCATGGGCATTGAGACGGGCATTGATCTGGACAAGCTGATCGACGCTGGGCAGTTCATCAGCGACTTTCTGGGGCGCAAGACCAACTCGCGCGCGGGTCTGGCCTTGCTGAACAAGCGGGCCGGTTGATGCGGTCCATGCGAAAAACTGAAGCTCTGAACCTTGTGCGATGGGGGCTTGAACATCATGTGTGGCGCTGAGCTCAAACCCTTGCCTGAAGGTGTGCAGCGCGTGTCCCGGCAACTGCAGGAGCTGGGGCACGCACACATGCCGCAGATGCTGGACGGTGCGGCACGCACGGCCCAGCAGGCGGCCGATGCGCTGGGCGTGGCCTTGGGTCAGATCGCCAAGAGCATCATTTTCCGTCGCAAGCCCGATGGCGCGGCAGTGCTGGTGGTGACCTCGGGCGACCGACGTGTGGACGAGAAAAAAGTCGAGGCGCTGGTGGGAAAGCTGGGGCGAGCTGATGCGGAGTTTGTGAAAGCCCAGACCGGTTACTCCATCGGGGGTGTGCCGCCGTTGGCACATACGAATACCTCGCTCACCCTGATCGACCGCGAGCTGTTTCGTTTTGACGAGATATGGGCGGCGGCAGGGCACCCGCATGGGGTGTTCAGGCTCAGTCCGGCAGACCTGGAGCGACTCACGGGAGCCCCTGTGGCCGATGTCACACAGGAACAGGCTGCAGCATGATTGCTATAGATAAGATAGCTGAAGACGCAAGAATGGCGGGGGCTATGAATCAAAATCTTCCCTCTCCCTGTACCTCTGTCTGCACCATGCATGCCAGCACGAAATTGTGCAATGGCTGTTTTCGCACGATCGAGGAGATCACCGCCTGGTCGCGCATGGGTGATGAAGACAAGCGCATCGTATGGGCCCGGATCGCGCAGCGCATTGAGGAGGTCACGCCATGAAGCACATCACTTTCTATCTCGACTTCGTGTCTCCTTATGCCTGGCTGGCCTTCGAGAAGTTGCCGGAGGCCCTGATGGGGCACAGCATCAGCGTCACCTACAAGCCGGTGCTGTTTGCGGGCATGCTCAAACACCACGGCCAACTGGGGCCGGCTGAAATTGCACCCAAACGCGACTGGACCTATCGCCATGTGCTGTGGCTGGCGCACCAACATGGGGTCGACCTGCAGTTGCCCCGCACCCATCCGTTCAATCCGCTCGCGCTGCTGCGCCTGGCGCTGGCCTGCGGCGAAGGGCAGCCTAATCGTTACGTCTGCGAGACCCTGTTTCGCCATGTGTGGTGTGGCGGCGCAGAGGCGCTGGAGCCTGAGCGCCTGCAGGCACTGACGCAGCAACTCGCGCCGGTGCGTGAGGTGGCGGGGGAGGCGGTGAAACAGGCCTTGCGGGACAACACCACTGAAGCCATCACGCACGGTGTCTTCGGCGTGCCGGCCATGGTGGTGGATGACAGGCTGTTCTGGGGCTTCGATGCCCTGCCCATGCTGGCGGACTATCTGAGTGGTGGCGACTGGTTCGCCGGCTCGGATTGGGATACTGCGGCAAGCGTGTATTCGGGCGTTACGCGCGCCAGATAACGCGCCGTTCAACCTCGGCTATTCCAGGTGAGTCTCCGGGCTTTGGCCTTCCGAAGGCCATGCGCTGACAACAGCAGTTGCCGCAAGACCCCTGTTTCCGGTCTGTACAGACCCGTTGAAAAAGGGGGCAAGTGTGCCGAAAAATGCTTTTGAATTCACGCATTCATAGGTGTTTTCCCTTGAAAAAGGGGGGTAAACGGTAATTTCTACTTGAGTATCAGAAAACTGTAAGAAATGATCGCCACAGTCCACTCCACTGACGCGACCATGGTCGTGGAGTGTGTGTCCGCTCAGCGATTCTGTCGCTGCTTTTAATTCATAACAAAGAGGTGTTTCATGAAGGAAGACAACAGCAGTCAGGCCTACTGGAAAGCCACACTGAGCCTGCTGACCCGGATTCTCATCATCTGGTTTTTGGTGTCGTTCGGTGCCGGTATCCTGTTCGCAGACCTGCTCAACAACATCAAGCTGGGCGGCTATCCATTGGGATTCTGGTTCGCCCAACAAGGTTCCATCTACATCTTCATCGTGCTGATTTTTTATTACGCCAAGAAGATGGGCGAAATCGACCGCAAGTTCGACGTACATGAAGACTGAGGGCTAAAAAATGGATCTCCAAACCACTATCTATCTCGTCGTCGGTCTGAGCTTTGCGCTCTATATCGGCATCGCGATCTGGGCCCGTGCCGGCTCGACCAGCGAGTTCTATGCAGCCGGCGGCAACGTACATCCCGTGATGAACGGGATGGCCACAGCAGCTGACTGGATGTCTGCGGCCTCCTTCATTTCCATGGCGGGCCTGATCTCCAACATGGGATACGGCGGCGCCTTGTTCCTGATGGGCTGGACCGGCGGCTATGTGCTGCTGGCCATGCTGCTTGCTCCCTACCTGCGCAAGTTCGGCAAGTTCACCGTGCCCCAGTTCATTGGCGACCGCTTCTATTCGAAGTCCGCCAGCACCGTGGCCGTGATCTGTCTGCTGACCGCATCCATCACCTACATCATCGGACAGATGACCGGTGTGGGTGTGGCCTTCTCGCGCTTTCTGGGCGTGAGCAGCGAGGTGGGCATTTACGTTGGCATGGCCATCGTGTTTGCCTACGCCGTGTTCGGCGGCATGAAGGGCATCACCTATACCCAGGTGGCGCAGTACATTGTGCTGATCCTGGCCTACACGATCCCCGCGATCTTCATCTCGCTGCAGTTGACCGGCAATCCCCTGCCGCAACTCGGTCTGGGCTCCAACATCGTCGGGCAGGATATTTCCCTGCTCGCCAAGCTGGACCAGGTGGTGACGGAGCTGGGCTTCGGCAAGTACACAACGACCACGGCCGGCAGCACGCTGAACATGTTTGTCTACACCCTGTCGCTGATGATCGGTACCGCCGGTCTGCCACACGTGATCATGCGATTCTTTACCGTGCCTTCGGTCAAGGACGCACGTTCTTCCGCTGGTTGGGCGCTGGTTTTCATTGCCATCCTGTACACCACGGCACCTGCTGTGGCCGCTATGGCCAAGACCAACCTGATCCGCACAATCACGCCGGGCGTGGTGATGCAGCATACCGATCCGTTTGCAGCTGATGCCGCGATTGAGTTCGAGAAGCGCCCTGACTGGATGAAACGCTGGGAAAAAACCGGCCTGTTGAAGTTCGAAGACAAGAACGGTGACGGTCGTATCCAGTACTACAACGACAAGACCAAGGATCCCGTGGTCCAGAAGAAGGCTGCAGATGCTGGCTGGAAGGGCAACGAGTTGTCCGTCAATGCCGACATCATCGTGCTGGCCAACCCCGAAATCGCGCTGCTGCCTGACTGGGTGATTGCGCTGGTGGCGGCGGGTGGTCTGGCTGCTGCGCTCTCGACGGCTGCTGGTTTGCTGATGGCTATTTCGTCTGCTGTGTCGCACGATCTGGTGAAAGGCGTGTTCATGCCCAACATCAGCGAAAAGGGCGAACTGATGACTGGCAAGATTGCCATGGCTGTGGCTATCGTGATCTCCGGTTGGCTGGGTCTGAACCCGCCCGGGTTCGCAGCAGGTACCGTGGCCTTGGCCTTCGGTATTGCTGCCAGCTCACTGTTCCCCGCCATCATGATGGGTATCTTCAGCAAGAAGATGAACAAGGAAGGCGCCATGGCCGGTATGCTGGCAGGCCTGTTCATCACGCTGTTCTATGTGTTCGCACACAAGGGCCTGTTCTTCATCAAGGGCACGGAATTCTTGGGCGTCATCGGCGGTGCCAACAGCTTCTTCGGCATCACGCCTGAAGCGTTCGGTGCAGTCGGCGCAGTGGTGAACTTTGCCGTGGCCTTCCTGGTCGACAAGGTGACCAAAGAGCCACCAGAGCACATCCAGCACATGGTGGAAGCTGTACGCATTCCGCGTGGTTCCAAGGCTGTGGACGGCGCCCATTAAGGCGGCTGTACCCTAAGCTGAAACCTTGCCTCTTGTCCGCGCAGGTGGACGGAGGCGACAATGGAGGCCTTGCCGGTGTAGCCGGCAAGGCTTTTTTATTTATCAAACCTGTTCGTGGCTGTGTGTGGCCTGTTCGGACATTGGGAGTTCTGCATGGTGTTTGATATCAGCGTTGCGATGACGTGGATTCTTTTTCTGGCGCTGTTTCCGATCGCATTTTTCTGGCTGCGCCGGGCCTGGCGCATTCTGGTTCGCCGAGACTTCTCTGAAGTTGGGCTCAAGGGCGGCGCGTCGCCGCCGAACCCGGAGAAGTTTGCGCCGTATGAGATGGCAATCAATCTGATTGCAGGTGTTGTCCTTGTCGTGGTGATAGTTGCCATCCTGATGGGGACGCTGGAATACAGCACCTGGAGCGCCATCGCAGGCAGCACCATCTGGTGCAAGTTCTTTGCAAGCTTTGCGCTATCGCGACACGCGCATGCAAATTTTGCAACACGCAAGCCCTGATAGGCATACAGCACGGTCTGACAGGCAGGGCATGTAGAGCGGCATTACCAGACCCGCAGGTGCAGTGGCAGAATGGACCGGGACCCTGCTGACAACATCGGTTTCCTGGCGAGGCGATGATGAGAAGGTGTACTTGACGGTAGTCACATCATGAAGAAAAACGGAAAGCTGTTGCTGCTTGCTGTCGTGCTGATGGGGTTGGGCATGGCGGCCTGGATGGCTGTGACCGTGAGTCTGGTGTATTCCACGCTGGAGCCGGGGCAGCAGGCCATCGTGACTTCTCTGCTGGCACCCCGTGCGGCGCTCCTGGGCATGAGTTGGGCGCTGGCACTGGCGCTGGTGGCTGGTGGACTGAACGCGCTGATCCGGCGCTACATTTCTGCCCCTGCCCGATTGCTGGAGCAAACCCGTGTGCTTCTGGCGGCCAGGACCCCATTGCAGATCACATCAAAAGACGCCCCTGAATACCGGCTGCTGGCGCAGGCCATCAATGAGTTGGCCAGTCAGAGAGATGGCTTGCGAGCAGACATCGCCATGCGCATTGAGGCATCGAGTCGCAGCCTGCAGCAGGAAAAGAACCGGCTTGCAGCGCTGCTGTCCGAGTTGACGCAGAGCGTGGTGGTCTGCAATCTGGATGGCCGGATCGTTCTTTATAACAATCGGGCACGCTTGCAGTTCAAGGCCTTGTCAGAGGTGCCCAGTCTGGCGGATGGTGCAGAGCTGATCGGCATCGGCCGCTCCATCTATGCAGTTTTCGACCATCAGCTTGTGGCGCACGCACTGGAGAACCTCCTGCAGCGGCTTGGCAGAGGGGCAGCGACTCCGACGGCCCAGTTCGTGACGGTGACACGGTCTGGCCAGCTGTTGCGCGTGCAGATGGCGCCGGTGCGCAGCAGTGAGAGCCTGGCCGACGATTCCCCGGGTATCAGTGGCTTTGTCCTCATGCTGGACAATGTGACGCGCAGTTTTGAAGCGGAAACAGAGCGGGACAAGTGGCTGAGCAGCTTGGCAGAAGCGAGTCGCTCCTCGCTGGCCAATATGAAGCTGGCCGCTGATGGGCTGTCCATGCCGGAGCTGGATGCGCTGGCACGCAGCCGCTGGCTCAGCCAGGCGTACGATGAGCTGAACGCGATGGGTCAACGCTTCAGTGAGCTGGAAAAGCGGGTCGCAAGGGGACTGAAGGTGCGCTGGCCGCTGGAAGACATGCTGGGCGCCGACTTCATTTCTGTGGTGCAGCGACGCATCGAGACGCAATGCGATCGATCTGTGACGGTGGATGAGCTGGATGGCAGCACGTGGGTGCGCGTGGACAGTTTTTCCCTGTTGCAGGCGCTGACTTACCTGGCTTGCCGGCTCGTGGATGAGTTCGAAGTGAAATTCCTTCAGCTGAGATTGAAGGAGGTGGACGGGCGGGCACATCTGGACCTCATCTGGTCGGGCCATGCCATGAGCACGGAGACGGTGATGACATGGGAGATGGACCCCATGCGGATCGGAGCCGACAGCTCATCGCTGACCGTGAGGGAAGTCGTTGAGCGGCACGGTGCAGAGATGTGGTTTGAGCGGGAGCGTACCCGCCACCAGGCATTTTTCCGGTTTTCACTGCCGCTGGCGACAGTCAGGGAACAGCCAGCGACGGCCTCCATGCTGCATGGGGCTGGCCGACCCGAGTTCTATGATTTCGATCTTTTCCAGGTCACGGACGAAACCCGGGCCCTGGATGATCGACCACTGTCTTCGTTGACGTTCACGGTCTTCGATACCGAAACAACGGGTCTCAATCCCACCGAAGGAGATGAGATCATCCAGATCGGCGCCGTGCGCATTGTCAATGGCAGGCTGTTGCGGCAGGAATGCTTTGATCAACTGGTGGATCCTGACCGAAACATTCCGCTGGCCTCGATCCCGATCCATGGCATTACGCAGGACATGGTTGACGGCAAGCTGAAAATTGCCGAAGTATTGCCTTCCTTCCATGCGTTTGCGCACGACACGGTACTGGTTGCCCACAATGCGGCCTTCGACATGCGGTTTTTGCAGCTCAAGGAGGCCGCGACGGGCCTTGTCTTTCATCATCCTGTCCTGGATACCTTGCTGCTTTCCGCAGTTTTGCATCCCAATCAGGAGTCACACCAGCTCGACGCAATTGCCGCGCGCTTCAATGTCACGGTCGTTGGCCGGCATACGGCGCTGGGCGATGCCATCGTGACGGCAGAGGTGTTGTTGAGGCTGATTCCCTTGCTGGAAGAGGCGGGTATCAAGACCCTCAGGCAGGCGCGGGAAGCTGCCCAGAATACCTACCTCGCACGGCTGAAGTATTAGACGCAAGCGCCGCGCCTGTCACCAGGTGGATGGGTACTCATTTCGGATGCCGGACTTACCGGTAGCGCTGCGCGAGTACTTTCTGCAGGGTTTGCACAACGCCAAACGCATCCTTGAGCTGACTGCGCTCGAAGTTTGAAATTTCACCCGGGAACAGAAAATTATCGGGTGATTGACCTTGCTGGGACTGCCGTGTCTGGTGGTCGATCCTGAGCATGCCGAGAAACTCCAGCGCATCACGCAGGTCATGTGCACTTTGCTCGCTGACCTCGCCGGATTGCGCCGCTTGCTCCAGTCGATCATGGGTATTCACGGCGGCCAGTCCACCAGCCAGTGCGTAGACACGGGCCAAATCCACGATGGGCACGATGCCGGTGTGCTTGAGGTCAATGGTACGTGCATGGTCGCCGCCGCGGATCAATGAGAGCTGTCCAAACAGGCCAAGTGGGGGGCGATGCTTGAGCGCGTTGCCGACCATGTGGGACAGGAACAGGCTGTTACCCCGGGTGCGCTGCAATACCTCCTGGCGCAGTGATTCCAGCAAGTCCGTCTTGCCATGGATGGCACGCAAATCGAAGAACACGCAGGTCAGCATCAGGGCCTTGGGGTCTGGCGTATCCACCCATTGCTGGAAATACTGCGCCCAGCGACGCTTGGGTTGACGCCAGGTATCCGTCATGGCCATCATTTCGCCTGGGCAATGGATGAAGCCACAAGCATCGAGACCATCGCAAACAAAGCGGGAGAAGTTGCGAAAGTAGTCGCCGTGCTGTGCCTCATCGAAGGCATCATCCAGAATCATGCAATTGTCCTGGTCAGACTTGGCCGTCTGTTCACAGCGTGCCTGCGAGCCCGCAGCCACCCAGACATAGTCCAGCGGCGCAGGGCCAAAGCGCTCTTCGGCCAACTGGATCAGGCGTGTCGTCAGGGCATCGGTGATCGAGGTGACGATGTGGCCTGTACTGTAGGCGCTGGCATTGGCAGCGGCCAGGCTCTCCTGCATGGGCTTGACGCTGGCACTGAGCTTGGCCAGACCTTCCACGCTGGATTGCTTGAAGATGTCGCTGGCCAGGTAGACCGCCGAGGTGCTGTTCCGGCCGGTAAGGTCGGTCACTGTGATCATGCCCATGAGGGTGGAGCCGTCCAAGACCGGCACATGGTGGATGTTGTGTCGAGTCATCAGCAGCAGGGCTTCGAAGGCCGTACTGCGCTGGTCAATGGTGAAGGGGTTCGGCGTGGCGATGTCGGAGACAGGGCGCTGAATGTCCAGGCCCATGGCAATCACGCGGTTGCGCAGGTCGCGGTCTGTGATCACGCCAAGCAAGCTGCCTTGGTGCACCAACATGACAGATGACACGCCCTTTTCCCGCATGAGTTGGGCGGCCGACTGGATCGATGTGTCGGGGGAGAGCGTCACAGGCGCGTGCCGAAGCAGCGTGCGCAGGGGGCTACTCAAGAGGGGCTCTATCAGGTTGTCGTCGGACATGCGTTAGCCGCCGGGTGGACAGGGGTCATGCCGGGTGCGCTGTTGTGAGCGACCCTGGCGAGAGAAAATGCAAGGCTCAGCGGCGGAACTTGCCGCTGCTGCTGATGATGGAGAGGTCGGCAAAATCCAGTCCCGTGTGATCTTTGCTGCTGTAGCTGACTTCCAGGCCGCCGATGTCGAATTTGTTCAGGCCCTCCATCGCTGTCTGAATCTTCTCGCGGGTCGGCTTGGCGCCGGCGCGGCGCAGGCCCTCGACCAGCACCTTGGCTCCCGCAAAGCCCTCCAGCATGGCAGGGCTGAGCTCCTTGATGTCTTTGTTGGCACGTACCAGGTCGGAGGCTTCCTTCACCAGGCTGAAGCTCATGGACTGCGGGAAGACCTGGGTGACGATGACCCCGGTCGCGTTGGTGCCCAAGCTGGTGATAAAGCCGCCTGAAGCATTGTTGGACAGGGTCACGATCTGGGCCTGACTACCTGCGGCACGGATGGCCTTGATGCCGTCCACCACGGCAGCACCTGAGGCGATCATCACCACGGTTTGAGTGCCGGTTTGCTGAATCATGGGCGCGATCTTCGAGAAGTCGGGCTTGCTTCGATTGAATTTTTCGAGCACCGCAGGGGTCAGGTTGGCCGCTGCCATGCCTTTTTGCGCACCGGCCAGGCCATCGGCGCCAAAGGAATCGTCGACATACACGAGGGCGATCTTGTTGATGCCGATCGTGGCCAGGTGGGTAATGGCCTTCTCGGCTTCGCGCTGATAGGTGGCCCGTACGTTGAACACATGTTTCTGCACGGGTTGATGCAGCAGCATGGCGCCTGTGGAGGGGGCGATCAGTGCAACGCCATGCTTGTCCAGCAGGGGAATGATGGCCTGGCTATGGGGTGTGCCACGGTTGAGAAA
Organism: Gammaproteobacteria bacterium; assembly: GCA_018815325.1. Taxonomy (GTDB): domain Bacteria; phylum Pseudomonadota; class Gammaproteobacteria; order Burkholderiales; family Burkholderiaceae_C; genus JAHIYE01. The sequence goes on from JAHIYE010000014.1 coordinate 61,316, forward strand.
CATGGCAACAACGTTCTGCTCCTCGATCAGTTTCCTGGCGTTTTCGGCCGCCAGCTTGGGATCAAACTTGTCGTCTAGAGACAACAGTTCGATCTTCTGGCCATTCACGCCGCCCTTGGCATTGACCATATCGATATAGAGCTTGGCCCCATCCGTGGTCTCCTTGACCCCTGCTGCCACAGGGCCACTAAAGCCCGCAGTTTGTCCAATGAGGATTTGGGCGTTGGCAGAAGCACAGAACACTGCCAACAACAGTGCGCCCCAAATTGACTGACCGTGTCTCATGATTCTCCCTTTTGTCCATCCAGCAAAGTAGGTGCCTGCGATCACAATGCGGTAATACCCAGCACGGGGACATGCATGCAACAAGACCCCATGCCTACATGCTTGTCTGGCTCTCCCTAGAATATATGGCCTCACACGGAAAGACACAAGCACATGGCCCAAGCAGCATACATACGCATTCGCGGTGCGCGCCAGCATAACCTCAAAAACCTCGATCTGGATATTCGGACCGGGGAGTTGACGGTCGTGACGGGGCCCAGTGGCTCTGGCAAATCGAGTCTGGTGTTCGACACGCTGTATGCCGAAGGGCAGCGCCGTTATGTCGAAACCTTCTCTGCTTATGCGCGTCAGTTCCTGGACCGCATGGACAAGCCGGCCGTGGACCGGATAGAGGGTGTGCCCCCGGCGATTGCGATTGACCAGACCAATCCGGTGCGCTCGTCGCGCTCCACCGTGGGCACGATGACCGAACTCAACGACCACTTGAAGTTGTTGTTTGCGAGGGCCGGACACCTTTTTGACAGGCAAACGGCGCAACCCGTGCGTCACGATTCGGCTGAAACAATTTACAAGGAGTTACAAACTCAGCTCGTATCGGGATGTGATCCGCGCATGGTGGTGACCTTCCCGGTGGAGTTGCCTGCGGGCACATCAGCCGAAGAAATCGAACAGTGGCTGTCGGCCAGCGGATTCACGCGGATTCAGGCCGAGCGCGAATACGCCACCCCCACGGGGCCACGCAAAGTGCTGGACGTGGTGGCGGACCGGTTCCGGCTCGGCGCAGTGGAGCGGGTCCGGGCGCTTGAAGCGATTGAGGTGGCGCTCAGGCGGGGCAGCGGCCGCATGACGGTGTATGTACAGGATGAGGCCGCTGCCGACGCGGCAGAAGGCACGTCAATGCCGCAGCCCCGTTTGCTGAAGTTCTCCATCGGCCTGCATTGCCCGGAAAGCGACTTGCGCTACACGGACCCCATCCCGTCGATGTTCTCTTTCAATTCGGCGGTCGGTGCCTGCGAGACCTGCCGTGGTTTCGGTCGGGTGATTGGGGTGGACTACGGCCTCGTCTTTCCGAACGAGAAACTCACCCTGCGGGCTGGTGCCATCAAGCCGATGCAGACCCCAGCCTGGCAGGAGGCCCAGGATGACCTGATGCGCCACGCCGAAGTGGCCGGCATCCCCAGGGACACGCCCTGGTACAAGCTGACACCCGAGCAGCAGCACTGGGTGATCAATGGCTCGCCACAATGGAACGGCAAGTGGAACCAGCACTGGTTCGGCGTCAAGCGCTTCTTCGAGTACCTGGAGACCAAGGCCTACAAGATGCACATCCGGGTGCTGCTCTCCAAATACCGCAGCTACACCACCTGTGGCAGTTGCAATGGTGCGCGGCTCAAGACGGAAAGTCTGCTCTGGCGCATTGGCAGCAAGGAAGATGCCGATGCCGTGCTGGCGCCATCCAGGCGATTCATGCCCCAGGGCGTGGGCTGGGCGCGCGAGCAACTGGAGGCTTTGCCAGGTTTGTGCCTGCATGACCTGATGCTGCTCCCGATAGACCGGCTGCAACGCTTTTTTGCCGGCATGCAGCAAGAAGAGCTTGGCTACATCCAGTCCGATGCGATGACCTCCCAGCACAGCCAGGGTGAGCATCAGGCGCTCAAGTTGCTGTTCGAGGAAATCACGACCCGGCTCAAATACCTGTGCGACGTCGGCATCGGTTATCTCACGCTGGATCGGCAGAGCCGCACCTTGTCGGGCGGAGAGGTGCAGCGCATCAACCTCACCACGGCCTTGGGTACCTCGCTGGTCAATACGCTGTTTGTGCTCGATGAGCCCAGCATCGGACTGCACCCACGGGACATGCATCGCATCATTGAAGCCATGAAACGCTTGCGAGATGCCGGCAATACCCTGGTGGTCGTTGAGCATGATCCGGCCGTGATGCTGGCCGCAGACCGCATGATCGACATGGGCCCCGGTCCGGGCGAACGCGGCGGTCAGATCGTGTTCGATGGCAGCACAGAGGCGCTGAGAAGCGCCGATACCCTGACGGGGGCCTACCTGGGCGGACGCAAACAGGTGGGCATGGGCTTCAAGCGCATGGTCACCGAGAGTACGCCGCGCCTCATCCTCGAGGGGGCGAGCGAGCACAACCTGAAGCATGTCTCGGTGGATATCCCGCTGGGGCGGCTGGTGTGCGTGACGGGTGTCAGTGGTTCGGGCAAGTCCACGCTGATACAGGACGTGCTGGCGCCCGCCATCATGCGCCACTTTGGCAAGGCCACCGAAACACCGGGCGCACACGAGCGGCTGCTGGGCGCCGAGCAGCTCAGCGATGTGGTCTTTGTTGATCAATCGCCGATCGGCAAGACGGCGCGTTCCAATCCGGCCAGTTATGTTGGCGCATGGGATACGCTGCGCGAGATATTTGCCACTGCGCCGCTGGCGCGTCAGCGCGGTTACACCGCGACCAAGTTCAGTTTCAACAGCGGCGATGGACGCTGCCCGACCTGTGGCGGCTCCGGCTTCGAGCATGTGGAGATGCAGTTCCTCAGCGATGTGTACTTGCGCTGTCCGGACTGCGATGGCAAGCGCTACCGCCCCGAGATTCTGGAGGTGACGATCGAGCGGACCCTGCCTGCCGCTACGGCAGCAGGGGGCGCGCGAACCCGGCATCTCAATGTGGCCGATGTACTGAATCTCACCGTCAGCGAGGCTGCAGCCCTGTTTGCAGCAGACCGTGATGTGATTCGTGCCTTGCAGCCCATCATGGATGTGGGGCTCGACTATGTGAAGCTCGGGCAGCCTGTGCCCACGCTCTCGGGCGGCGAGGCGCAGCGCCTCAAGCTCGCCGGTTTTCTGGCTGATGCCGCGAAAACAGCCAGTGCCAGCCGGCAAGCCATGGCGCGCAAAGGCACCCTATTTCTGTTCGACGAGCCGACCACCGGCCTGCATTTTGATGACATTGCCAAGCTCATGCGGGCCATGCGCAAGCTGCTCGATGCAGGGCATTCGCTGGTGGTGATCGAGCACAACGTGGACGTGATGCGTGCGAGCGACTGGCTGATCGACCTCGGGCCCGAGGGGGGCGACGCCGGTGGCGAGGTGGTGGCCTGCGGAACACCTGAAGAGGTGCGCCTGCACCCGACCTCCCATACCGGTCAGGCCTTGCGCGAGTATGAGGGGGCGCTGGGACAGGGGACGCACGTGGTGGACGAGCCCCGGCCTGACTGGGGCTCGGCTGCAGTGGCAGACCGGGCCGTGGCGCCTGGCCTGGATGAGATCCAGATCATCAATGCCAAGGAGCACAACCTCAAGAGCCTGTCGGTCAACATCCCGCGCGGCAAGTTCAATGTGATCACGGGGGTGTCAGGTTCGGGCAAGTCCACGCTGGCTTTTGACATCCTGTTCAACGAGGGGCAGCGCCGTTACCTTGAGTCGCTCAATGCCTATGCGCGCAGCATTGTGCAGCCTGCCGGGCGCCCTGAGGTGGATGCGGTCTATGGCATTCCGCCGACCGTCGCGATCGAACAGCGGCTCTCGCGTGGGGGACGCAAGTCCACCGTGGGAACCACGACCGAGGTCTGGCATTTTCTGCGCCTGCTCTATGTGAAACTGGGCACGCAGCACTGCATCCATGAGGGGGCTGCCGTTGCACCGCAGACACCAGACAGCATTGCGGCCCAACTGATGAAGAACTTCCGGGGTCAGCATATTGGCCTGCTCGCCCCCCTGGTGATGAACCGCAAGGGCGTTTACACGGAGCTTGCCGAATGGGCGCGCCCACGCGGCTTTACCCATCTGCGGGTGGACGGCAACTTCCTGCCCACCACGCAATTCCCCCGCATTGACCGGTTCAAGGAGCACACCATCGAGCTGCCCGTGGCTAGTCTCCAAGTGACGCCAGAGCATGAGACGCAATTGCGTGAAGCTTTGGCGACCGCGCTCATGCATGGCAAGGGCGTGCTGCATGTGCTCAGCGAGTTGACGGGGCTGGAGGCCGCCATGGCGGCTGGCCTGCCCACCGCTGATATCGGCCGGGTGGATGTGTTTTCCACTCAGCGGGCCTGCCCGGTGTGTGCCACCTCGTATGCCGAGCTCGATCCCCGTCTGTTCAGCTACAACAGCAAGCACGGCTGGTGCCCCGATTGCGTGGGCACCGGCGTGAAGCTGAGCCGCGAGCAGCGCAAGGTGTTCGACGACTCCACGCGTGACGATGACAACAAGGGTCGTGAACAAACCTTTGCCGAGCCCGAGATTGAGGACCTGGCGGATGTCGCGTGCCCGAGCTGTGAGGGCACCCGCCTGAACCCGGTGGCACGTGCCGTGAAGTTTGCTGGTGTGGGCATCACCGACATCGCACGCCTGAGCGTCAGCGACATACGGGCCTGGGTGGCCACACTGGAAGTGGTGGGGCGCATGAGCGGGCGCGAGAGCGATATCGCACGCGACCTGATCCCCGAGATCAAGAGCCGGCTGGAATTTCTGGAAGAAGTGGGCCTGGGCTACCTCACGCTCGATCGCGGTGCGCCCACGCTTTCGGGCGGCGAGGCGCAGCGCATTCGACTGGCGGCGCAGCTGGGCAGCAATCTGCAGGGTGTGTGCTACGTGCTGGATGAGCCCACCATCGGCCTGCACGCGCGCGACAACAAAATTCTGCTGGGCGCCCTGCAGACGCTGAGCGACAAGGGCAACACCCTGGTGGTGGTGGAGCACGACGAGGATACGATCCGCCACGCCGACCACATCATCGACATCGGCCCGAGCGCAGGCAAGCGCGGGGGCTGGCTGGTGGCTGAGGGCCAGGCGGCGGATATTTCGGCGGTAGCCGAATCTGTCACCGGGCGCTACCTGCTGCATGCGATGCGGCATCCGCTGCAGCCCCGACGCGACGTGGTGGATGCGGGTATGACAGCTGCGCCCGCCGCCGGGACTGTCCCGGCACCTGTGGATGTGACACCCGTCACGAAGCCTGGTCGCAAGCGCAAGGTGGCGCCGGCTGCAGCGCCGGTGGCAGAGTCCACGGCGCTGCCATGGCTCACGGTTCATGGCGCCAGCCTGCACAACCTGCAACAGGTCACGGCGGCGTTGCCCTTGCGGCGGCTGGTCGCCGTCACCGGCGTCAGTGGTTCCGGCAAGTCCACGCTGGCGCGTGACGTGCTGCTGGCCAATGTGCAGGCTGCCGTGATTCAACGCTCCACCAAAGCCGGACGTGAGGCCTGGGATGCCGGCAAGTCGGCACCCTGGTCGGGGTGCGAAGGCATCACCGGCTTTGAGTCGATCGACCGTGTGCTTGAGGTGGACCAGACGCCGATCGGCAAAACGCCGCGCAGTTGTCCGGCCACCTATATCGGTTTCTGGGACACCATCCGCAAACTGTTTGCGGAGACGCTGGAAGCAAAGGCGCGTGGCTATGCTGCCAACCGCTTCAGCTTCAACACCGGGGAGGGCCGTTGCCCGGGCTGCGAGGGGCAGGGCATACGCACCATCGGCATGAGCTTTCTGCCTGATGTGAAGGTCTTGTGTGAGACCTGCCGGGGTGCCCGGTTCAACCCGGAAACCCAGGCGGTGACCTGGCGTGGCAAGAACATTGGTGAGGTGCTGCAGATGGAGGTGGATGAGGCCGTGGAGTTCTTCGCTGCGATGCCCAACATCAGCCACCCCTTGCAACTGCTCAAGGACGTGGGGCTGGGCTACCTCACCCTGGGCCAGCCCTCTCCTACCCTGAGCGGGGGCGAGGCGCAGCGTATCAAGCTCGTCACCGAACTCAGCAAGGTGCGCGATGACATCACGCGGCGCGGCCAGAAGACACCGCATACGCTGTATGTGCTCGACGAGCCGACGGTAGGCCTGCACATGGCCGATGTGGAAAAACTCATCCATGTGCTGCACCGGCTGGTCAATGGCGGCCACAGCGTGGTGGTGATTGAGCATGATCTCGACGTGATCGCCGAGGCCGACTGGATCATCGATCTTGGTCCCGAAGGTGGCAAGGCCGGCGGGCGCATTGTGGCTGCGGCGCCGCCCGAGGAGGTGGTGCGACTCGGCACCCATACCGGGCAGGCGCTGGCGCCCGTGCTGCGAAGGGTCGGCTGATGCGCGGTGCTTGTCGTCCCGCTGAGCCGGGGTTCTTCCAGCTCAACAGCGGTGAGGGCGGGCCGCAAGAATCAAGCGAGCCACTTCGGTGAAACCGGCGCCACGCTCTCCCTGCGTGATGTAGCGTGGCTGGTGCGTGAGTTCCGCCTCGAAGCGGCGGATATTGGCCACGCCCACGCTGTGCGGGAAATGCTCGAACATCAGCTGGTCATTGGTCGAGTCACCCACATAGACCCAGCGCGCCAGTTCGGCATCAAGCTCCCGGGCATAGAGCTCGTGCACGATCCAGCGTGCGCCGATCAGCTTGTCGTGGGCACCGTACCAGCCGTTGATGTGGATGCTGCTGACGGTGGCCGTCATGCCCTCCTGCTGCATGATGCGCACCACCTGGGCAATCTGGGCGGGGGCCAGCATGGAGAACTCGCTGTGGTCGATCGCAATGTCGGTTTCTCGCCCCGGCGAGTCCTGTGCCAGACGCGCCCCGGGCACCTCTCGCAGCACGCGTTGTGCGACCTGTTGCAGGCGCAGGAAATTGGTGCTGCGCGTGGCAGCATCCTGTTGATATAGTTTTGATAGCGGATGGCGAAATCCTGGCAAGGGCTGCAGGCCATTTTTATCACTTATTTGGGTCGAGGCGTGTGCAGTTTGCAGTGCTACCGCCCCGTTTTCTGCCACGATCGCATCAACCGGCCAGGTCTGCGCCATGGGTTCGCTCCAACCCACGGGGCGGCCAGTGATGGGAATCACATGCAGGCCCGCACGCTTGAGGTCGGCCAGCGCCTGCAAGGCATCGGGCGTGATGGCGCCCTCAGTGGTGAGGGTGTCGTCGATGTCGGTGAACACGCCGAAAATCTGACGGCGCTCGGCCAGTGGCCAGTGGGCAAGAGGGTGCATGCGTTGCTTGTGCGAGGGCTTGGGTGAAAATTGGGGCAACTTTACATGAGGCGGCTTATGAACGAGGCGGTGCAGAGGGCGCACGAGATGGCACACGAGACAAGGCACTGGGTGACGCATGGCGACATCCGGCTGCATGTATGGGAAAAGTACCAAGGCACGGCTGCAGGCAAGAAGGTGATCGTGCTCGCGCATGGCTCGGCCACGGCGGGAATCGAGAGTTTTGATCTGCAGGTGCCGGGCCGGCCCACTTTCAGCCTGATGGATTTTCTGGTCGAGCAAGGGTTTGATGTGTTCGCCCCCGATGTGCGGGGCTTTGGACGGTCAACATACCCTGACAGCTTCCTCAGCACGGATGAAGCCAGCGAAGACCTGAATGCGGTGGTTGATTACGTCTGCGCATTGCGTGGCGTGGCCCAGGTGCATCTGCTGGCCTGGTCCTGGGGCACCCAGTACGGTGGCCGTTTCGTGATGGCACATCCGCACAAGGTGGCGAAGTACATCAGCTACGCGCAGATGCATGCCAACAGCCCCGATCTGGTGGCACGTCGTTCGCGCCTGGACACCTTCAGGCGTTCGCCCTATATCCGCATCACCGAGCAGGGCTGGAAGCTGCGCTTTGATTCGATGACGCCGCCAGAGGCGAATCTGCCTGAGGTGGTGGATGCCTTTGCCGCTGTGGCGGCCAGGGTGCAGCCCCGATCACCGACTGGCCCGCATATAGACCTGCTGACCCTGCTGCCCCTGGTGGACGCCACACAGCTGACCGTGCCAGTGATGCTGATCCACGGCCAATATGACGACGTGGCCGATCTGGATGGCCTGCTGCCCTTCTTCCGGCAACTGCCGCATCCGGACAAGCGCTACATCGTGATCCCCGATGCCGGCCACATGATGCACCTGCAAAAAGGCCATCGCCGCTTCCAGCATGAGGTGGCGAGCTTTTTCCTGTCGCCTGGCTGAAGGCCTGCAGGGGTGAATTAGCCCGCGCTTTGCAGTGCCAGACCCGCATGCTCGCGCAGCGGGTGGAAATGGATCTTGGGGAAACGCTCCTGCGCGAGCCGCACGTCATAAGGCGATGTGCACAGATAGGCCAGCGTGTCGGCCGCATCGCGCGCCATGCGCTGAGGGTAGGCGTCCACGAAGGCGCGCAACTCGGCAGGGGTATCCGCTGTGATCCAGCGTGCACCGGTGTACTGGCTCGATTCGAGCCGGACGTCGGCGTCGTACTCCCCTTTGAGACGGTGTTGCACCACCTCAAACTGCAATTGCCCGATCGCACCGAGCAGCATGTTGCCGCCCATTTCGGGGCGGAACACCTGGATCGCACCTTCCTCACCCAACTGGGCCAGGCCCTGTTGCAACTGCTTGGTGCGCAGCGGGTTTCTCAACACCACGGTCATGAACATCTCGGGGGCGAAGAAAGGCAGGCCGGTGAACTGCAATGCCACGCTGCCGTCGGTGATGGTATCGCCCAGCTGCACGCCGCCATGGGTGGTGAAGCCCACGATGTCACCTGCGTAGGCTTCTTCCACCGCTTCGCGGCGCTGGCTCATGAAGGTCACCACGCTGGTAGGGCGCAGTTCCTTGGCGGTGCGCTGCACCTTGAGTTTCATGCCCGGCGTGTACTTGCCTGAACACACGCGAACGAATGCAATGCGGTCGCGGTGGTTGGCGTCCATATTGGCCTGCACCTTGAACACCACGCCGGAGAAGGCGTCGTCCTCGGGGTGGACTTCTTTCACGACGGGCTGCTTGTTGACCAGCAGCGAGCTGGTGCGTAGCTGCGGCGAAGGGGCCAGATCCACCAGGGCATCGAGCACTTCCATCACGCCGAAGTTGTTGACGCCGGAGCCGAAGAACACGGGCGTCTGCTTGCCGGCGAGAAAGGCTTCGCGGTCAAAGGAGGGGGAGGCACCGGTGGCCAGTTCCATGCTCTCCTCGGCTGTCTCGAATTCGTGACCGAAGCGCTTGCGCAGGGCCTCGCGGTCGCTCAGAGGCATGGCTTCGAAATCCTGCGGCAGGCGCTCGCTGCCCGATTCGAACACCGTCATGGCCTGTGTGCGCAGGTTGATGATGCCGGCAAATGTCTTGCCCTGGCCCACCGGCCAGGTCATGGGCACGCAGGGCATGCCGAGCTCGCGCTCCACCTCGTCGAGGATGTCGAGCGGGTCGCGCACCTCGCGGTCCATCTTGTTGACGAAGGTGATGATGGGGGTGTTGCGCTGGCGGCAGACCTCGATCAGGCGGCGCGTCTGCGCCTCCACGCCGTTGGCGGCATCGATCACCATCAGGGCCGAGTCCACCGCGGTGAGCACGCGGTAGGTGTCCTCGGAGAAGTCCTTGTGGCCGGGTGTGTCCAGCAGGTTGATCACGTGATCGCGGTACTGCATCTGCATCACCGAGCTGGCCACCGAGATGCCGCGCTGCTTCTCGATCTCCATCCAGTCCGAGGTGGCATGGCGCGAAGCCTTGCGTGCCTTGACCGAGCCGGCGATCTGGATCGCGCCCGAAAACAGCAGCAGCTTCTCGGTCAGCGTGGTTTTACCCGCGTCCGGGTGGGAGATGATGGCAAAAGTTCGGCGGCGCCGGGTTTCAGAGGCGTAGGACACGACGGTTCCAGAAGGTAAGCAGGGTGCGAGAGCGCCCTGCGGCAGGCATGGGAGGGGTTTGGGCCTGCCGTGCTGTCGTGCAGGCGGGCCAGCACCCGAATGGTGGCGATTTTACCGGAGGTGTATCGAGCGGCGGCGATTCGGGCATGGCGCGGCCTTGGATCTCCAGCGAAGCGCGCCAAAGCCACGCCTGACGTGGGCATGCCGATAGCGCGAGGCAGGCTGCCGGCATGGCAAGGTGGAAATATGCACTCGAGCGCAGATATTCGTATAATTGAGGCTTCCGAGGAGCGATGCAGCTCAGATTCTGTTTCCACGCATGGAGGCGGATTTGGGTGAGGCTCGGAACGTCAAGCGCTTTGTGCGTTTCACACCCCAAACGGCGCTCACCCACGGATCTGTGCGGTGAGTTTGTCCTTCAGGAGGCGCCTGCTTCAGTCCGTGGTCATTCAAGTTTATCTTTGGAGTGAACCATGAGCGTTATGAAGCCCGCCGTCAAGAATCAAGATTACGTTATCGCCGACCTGAGCCTAGCCCCCTGGGGCCGCAAAGAGCTGAACATTGCCGAGACCGAAATGCCCGGTCTGATGGCGATTCGTGAAGAGTTTGCCAAATCAAAGCCCTTGAAGGGCGCCCGCATTACCGGCTCCCTGCACATGACCATCCAGACCGGCGTGCTGGTCGAGACCCTACAGGCCCTAGGCGCTGAAGTGCGCTGGGCTTCGTGCAACATCTTTTCAACCCAGGACCATGCTGCTGCTGCACTGGTGGCTGCTGGCACGCCCGTGTTTGCCTACAAGGGCGAAAACCTGACCGACTACTGGGATTACACCCACCGCATTTTCGAGTTTGGCCCCAAAGGCTCCAAAACCGAAGGCCCGAACATGATTCTGGACGACGGTGGTGATGCCACCCTGCTGATGCACCTGGGCGCCAAGGCAGAGAAAAACATCAAGGTGCTGGCCAAGCCCGGCAGCGAAGAAGAGATCTGCCTGTTCAAGGCCATCAAGGCCAAGCTCAAGGTCGACCCGACCTGGTACAGCCGTCGTCTCAAGCACATCATCGGTGTGACCGAGGAAACCACCACGGGTGTGCTGCGCTTGAATGAAATGTCCGCCAAGGGCGAACTGGCGTTCCGCGCCATCAACGTCAACGACTCGGTGACCAAGAGCAAGTTTGACAACCTCTATGGCTGCCGCGAATCCCTGGTCGACGCCATCAAGCGTGCCACCGATGTGATGATCGCCGGCAAGGTCGCGTTGGTGGCCGGCTACGGTGACGTGGGCAAGGGCTCGGCACAGGCCTTGCGTGCCCTGAGCGCCCAGGTGTGGGTCACCGAAATCGACCCCATCAACGCGTTGCAGGCTGCGATGGAAGGCTATAAGGTCGTGACCATGGAATACGCTGCTGACAAAGCCGATATCTTCGTGTCGGCCACCGGCAACAAGAATGTGATCAGCTACAAGCACATGGCCGCCATGAAGGACCAGGCAATCGTCTGCAACATTGGCCACTTCGACAATGAAATCGATGTTGCTTCGCTGGAAAAACTGAAGTGGGAAGAGATCAAGCCACAGGTTGATCACGTGATCTTCCCCGCCAAGGGCAAGAAGCCGGCCAAGCGCATCATCCTGCTGGCCAAGGGCCGCCTGGTGAACCTGGGCTGTGGCACCGGTCACCCCAGCTTCGTGATGTCGTCGAGCTTTGCCAATCAGACCATTGCCCAGATCGAACTGTTTACCAAGCCCAAGGATTACAAGTCAGGCAAGGTCTATGTGCTGCCCAAGCACCTCGATGAGAAAGTGGCGCGTCTGCACCTGAAGAAAGTTGGCGCGATGCTGTCCGAACTGACTGACGAACAGGCTGCCTACATCGGCGTTTCCAAGGCTGGCCCCTACAAAGCCGATACGTATCGCTATTGATGCGGATTGACCAACTTCTCGTCCATCGCCAACTTGCCAGCACCCGCTCCCAGGCCCAGCGCCTGATCGCGGGTGGGGTGGAGTGGCTGCAGGGCGAGGCGTGGAAGCGCGTTGCCAAAAACGGCGACGAGGTGCCGGACGATGCGCAGGTGCGTCTGCTTGATGATGCAGAGGCACGCTATGTGTCTCGCGGTGGCCTCAAGCTGGAAGCTGCACTCAAGCACACAGGTTTGCAGGTCGCAGGCCTGATGTGCCTGGATGTGGGGCAGTCCACCGGCGGCTTTACCGATTGCCTGTTGCAGCACGGAGCTGTCCGCGTGGTGGGGATCGATGTCGGTCAGGCGCAGTTGCATCCCAGCTTGAGAAACGACGAACGCGTGCTGTGCATCGAGAAGGTCAATGCGCGGGACGCCGAGGCGATCGCCGATGCGCTCGTTGGCGACGAATTGTTCGAGTCGGGCTTCGATCTGCTGGTGGGCGATTTGTCCTTCATCTCGCAAACCCTGGTGCTGCCCGCGATCGTGCCGTTGCTCAAGGACGACGGCCACCTGCTGATGCTGGTCAAGCCGCAGTTCGAGCTGCAGCCCGGTCAGGTGGGCAAGGGGGGCATCGTGCGTGATGCATCGCTCTATCCCTTTATCGAGCAACGACTGCGTGATGCCTGCCAGGCATTGGGCCTGACAGTGCGGGACTGGTTCGACTCCCCGATCGAGGGCGGCGACGGCAACCGCGAGTTCTTCATTTATGCGACCAAAGACAAGGCAACAGGAGAGGCGCCATGACTGAGCCAACCCGATTCCCCATCAGCATTGAATTTTTCCCTCCCAAGACGCCCGAAGGCATGGACAAGCTTCGTAACGTGCGCCAGCAGCTCTATGCGCTGAAGCCCGAGTTCTGTTCGGTCACGTTTGGCGCGGGTGGTTCGACCCAGGAAGGCACATTCGCCACGGTGCGCGAGATCCTGGCCGAAGGGGGGGAGGCGGCCTCGCATATCTCGTGTATCGGGGCGACCAAATCCACCGTGCGCGAACAGCTGGCTACCTTGAAGGCCATGGGCCTCAAACGCCTGGTGACCCTGCGAGGCGACCTGCCCAGTGGCTATGGCCTGGGCGGCGAGTTCCATTACGCGAGCGATCTCGTGAGTTTCATCCGGGCCGAAACGGGTGACGACTTTCATATCGAGGTGGCGGCCTACCCCGAGGTGCACCCGCAGGCCAAGTCGCCGGCTTCAGACATGCAGGCTTTTGTCACCAAGGTCAAGGCAGGTGCGGACTCGGCCATCACCCAGTACTTCTACAACGCGGATGCCTATTTCCACTTTGTCGAGGAGGCGGATGCATTGGGTGTGACGGTACCGGTGGTGCCCGGCATCATGCCCATCACCAGTTCGACGCAACTGCTGCGCTTTTCCGATGCCTGTGGTGCAGAAATCCCGCGCTGGATCCGTCTGCGACTGCAAAGTTTTGGCGACGATACGGCCTCCATCAAATCCTTCGGCCTTGATGTGGTGACCAACCTGTGCGAGCAACTGCGCGCAGGCGGCGCTCCGGGACTGCACTTCTACAGCATGAACCAGAGTGCCGCGACCGTGGCGCTTTGCCAGCGTCTGGGTTTGTAAGCCCCGATTGGATGGCCTTAGCGCGAAGGCCGGGTGACCAGGTAGATGCCCGGCAGCACGAGGGCCATGCCCCAGGCATGAAAAGCGTGCAGGGATTCGCCCAGCACCAACCAGGCCATGACGGCCGCGTAAATGGGTGCCAGGTAGAGCACCACGCTGACCTGTGCGGCGCCCAGCTCACGCTGCATCACCGAGTAGGCCAGGTAGGCCCCATAGCCCGGGAATAAGGCCGCTGCCACTGCCAGTCCAAAGCCCTGGCCAGTGAGAATGGGCAGAGGGTTGAACACCGCCTCCCAGACCGCAAAGGGCAGGATGACCAACACGCCGGCAAAGCTGATGGCGGCCAGGCGGGCTGCGGCCCCGAGCGGGCTGGCCCATTTTTTCAGCAGCAGTGAATAGGCTGTCCATGACAAGGTGGCAGCCAGAATCCAGCCGTCCCCCGGTACCAGTTGCACGCTGGCCAGCGCCTGCCACTGGCCCTTGAGCACCACGTGCACCACGCCAGCCAGCGCCAGCGCCACGCCGCAGGCCTGTAGCAATTTGAAGCGCTCCTTCAGCCAGATGGCAGAGGCGGCAACAATCAATACGGGCGAGATGGCATAGATGAGCGCGATGTTGAGGGCGCTGGTGGTACGGCCACCCACGTAGACCCAGGCGCCACAAATCCACATGCCCAGCGCGCCGAGCACCACGTAGTGCTTCCAGTCGGCCAGAATCTGTCGCCGGTGGGTCCAGAGCTCAGACCGTGCGCCCAGGGCAAACAAGAAACTCGCCATGAGCCAGCGCAGCAACGCCAGCAGGTTGGGCTCAATGACGCCGGGGGCACTGCGAGCCACCAGGTAGTTGACAGTCCACAACGCAGGCGTGATGAAGATCAACGCTATGGCAAAACGGTGGCGGGAGAGTGTGTGCATGGAGGTTGCGCCCGTGGCGGGCTGCCGGAGGCGCGGCGTGGGCGAATGTCGGGTGCTTTCTTCGACTCGTTCTCAGCCGCCGGCATCCAGCGTGAAGCCGGCATGGCGGTCCTGGGCGAGTAGCAGTGCCATTTGCGGCAGGGCGGCCTGCAGAGCGGCCTTGAGTGTATGCGGCGGGTTGATGATGAACATGCCGCTGGCAGGCAGTCCCGGGCGTTTGGTGTCACCTGCAGCGTCGGTCGTGACCTTGCTGGATTTGACGGTCAGCGTGGCGTTGAGCCAGCTTTTGCCCGCCTTGACGGCGAGGGTCTTGAGCTTGCGCGGTATATCGTGTGCTTCGGGGCGCGGGATGAGCGGATACCAGACGGCGTAGGTGCCGGTGGCAAAGCGCTTGAGCGAATCGGCGGCCATGGCCGGTACGCGCGCATAGTCGCTCTTGATCTCGTAGCTCGGATCGCTCAGCACGAGCGCGCGTCGCGCTGGCGGAGGCAGGAATTTCTTGATGCCTTCAAAGCCGTCCTCCATCAATACTGCGATCTGGCGCCCGGCGTCCAGCTGGGCAATGTTGGCAGACAGGGTTTTCGCATCCGTGGGGTGCAACTCGAAGAGTTTGAGCTTGTCCCGCTCGCGCAAGAGGCGGTGGATGATGAAAGGCGAGCCCGGATAGACGCGCCGGCTGCCCTTGGCATTGAACTCGGCCACCAAGTCCAGATAGTCCTGCAGGGCGGGCGCCAAGCCACCAGCCAGCAGCGGGCTGGCCGCCTCCTTGGCTGGAATCTGGGTCAGGCGCAGAAAGCCATCAGCGGCTTCGCCGCTGGTCTCGGCATAGTCGCCGTCGAGCCGGTACAGGCCGGCGCCGGCATGTGTGTCGAGCACTGTCAGTGCGGCCGGCTTTTCGGTCAGATGGCGTAGAACGGCAATGAGCGTGGTGTGCTTGAGCACATCGGCATGGTTGCCTGCATGAAAGGCGTGGCGGTAACTGAACATATCCCCCTATGTTAACGAGGCGGCGGCACATTCGGTTACGAATGATTCGCGCGGACGGGGCTGACTTGCCGGTTTGAGGTCATCAAGCGGCGTGATACATGCAAAAATCCAAGACCATGCCAGAGATTTCTCCGTCCACTGTTGCCTCCTCTGCCCCGACGGTCGCGCATACCGACGCGTTGCCAGCTGGTGTGCGGCTGCATGAGTTCGAAATCCTTGACTTGTTGGGCGTGGGAGGTTTTGGCATGGTTTACCGTGCCTATGACCACTCTCTGCAGCGCACGGTGGCGATCAAGGAGTACATGCCATCAGCGCTTGCAGGACGGATCTCGGGACATCACGTGTCCATTCGCTCCTCTGGCGATCAGGAAACCTATCAGACCGGGCTCAAATCATTTGTGGCGGAAGCGCGCCTGCTGGCGCAGTTTGACCATCCGTCCCTTGTCAAGGTGTACCGTTTCTGGGAGGCCAACAATACAGCCTACATGGTCATGCCACTGTACAGAGGCATGACCTTCAGACAGGCCCGCAGCCTGATGCAGAGTCCACCGCCAGAGGACTGGTTGCGCAAGGTGCTGTGGCCAATTCTGCAGGCGCTCAAGTACCTGCACGAGAACAAGACCGTGCACCGGGATGTGTCGCCAGACAACATCTTTCTGCAGGACCTTGGCCCACCGGTGCTGTTGGATCTCGGCGCGGCGCGGCGCGCCATCACGGACAGAAGCCACAAGCACACGGCGATCCTGAAGGTCAATTACGCGCCGATCGAACAGTATGCAGATGCCGTCGACATGCAGCAGGGGCCCTGGACCGACCTGTATTCCCTGGCGGCCGTGGTGCACGGCTGTCTCTGCAACAAGCCACCACTCCCCGCTACATTCCGTGTCCTGCGTGACCGTTTGCCAACATTTGCCAGCGTGACGCAGACTGTTCATGCGCATTTCGGGCTCAACTACTCCGCCGAATTTGTCCGAGCCATCGAACATGCGCTGGCGATACAGCCACAGGACAGGCCTCAGGATGTGCCGGCGTTCTTAAGTGAAATGGCCTTGCAGGCTCCCGAGGAGGGCTTTCGGTTTGCATGGAGAGAGGGCTTTGCCAACTTGCAGGCACCGCATCCAGAAAGCGCAGTAGCTGATGCCGTGACCCAGCCCAGGGGTGCTGCATCCGATGAGGTCACGCAAAAGCTCAAAACCCTGGCGCAGGAGCCAACCAGTCCTCAAGCGCTTGAAGCGCCCGTGGACGATGACGCGTCGTTGACTTCGGACTCCTTGTTCCCAGACACCGCGATCCAGTCGTCCAGGGTTGATCACCCATCCAGCTCCGGCGCGCCTGGCGGGCGGTCCACCGCCAGTGGGCACAAGATCATTTTTACTGCTGCGGCCGGTGTCTTGCTGGCCGGGTTTGCGTACTGGGGGCTGAAAAGTCCTGCCAGTGTGGCCAGCAGCAGTCGACCGGGAACCGAACAGGCACCTGTTTTGCCGAAAAAGGCCAATGTTGTCTTGCCCCAGGCCGTGCCGCTGCAGGCTGCAGAACCAGACACCCGCAAACGCATGGCTTCCCCCCAACCTGAAGAGCCCAAAACCAGGCCATGGCTGAGTGTGGTGCCACCGCCAAGCCCTGCCGCAACCCCAGTAGCCAGCAGAAAACCAGAGCCTGCGACGGTTAAACCAGCGACGGTGGACACGCTGAAGGTCCGGCCCGAAGCGGTTGACCTGAAAGCGATTCCGAAGGAAAAATCTTCATTATCTAAAGCAGGCCCGGAAGAAGTGTGTGCCAACACCAACTTCCTGCTTCGGCCTATGTGTCACTTTAAAGAGTGTGAAAAACCTGAGTTTTATGCATTGCCTTTTTGTGTGGAAAGCCGCAAGCACTGGCAAGACAGCGCCAAACTCAATAAACCCTGAGGCGCACCTTGTGCAGATCCGCACAAACAGTAGTTGGTGAAATCCCCAGTTTTTGTATAATCAAAGGCTTCGCAGCGAATTTGCAGCTCCGCGGCGAAGTTTCATTCCCACCTAAGAGGTCCCCACTATCCGTCTCGTACGGGCAGAAAGAAGGAACGCCGACCGTGGAAAAGAGCAGCAAGGAAGCCAACCCCTTAGGTTGGACAAACCCTCATTTTCGAGAAAACTCATGACTACTACGTTCAGCGCAAAACCCGCTGACGTGAAGCACGAGTGGTTTGTGATTGACGCCACCGATAAGGTGCTCGGACGAGTAGCCAGCGAAGTTGCTCTCCGTTTGCGCGGCAAACACAAGGCCATTTATACGCCTCACGTCGATACCGGTGACTTCATCGTCATCATCAATGCAGCCCAGCTGCGTGTCACCGGCGCCAAGCCGCTTGACAAGGTGTACTACCGTCACTCGGGCTACCCCGGCGGTATCACTGCAACCAACTTCCGTGACATGCAAGCCAAGCATCCTGGCCGCGCTTTGGAAAAAGCCGTCAAGGGCATGCTGCCGAAAGGCCCGCTCGGCTACGCCATGATCAAGAAGCTCAAGGTGTACGGTGGTGCTGAGCACCCGCACACTGCCCAGCAACCCAAAGTGTTGGACATCTAAGGAGCTTTAAATGATTGGTGAATGGAACAATGGCACCGGCCGTCGCAAATCCAGCGTCGCCCGCGTGTTTCTGAAAAAAGGCACGGGCAAAATCACGGTCAATGGCAAGGACATCGAGAATTTCTTCGGTCGTCAAACCTCGATCATGATCTGCAAGCAGCCCCTCATGCTGACCAACCATGCCGAATCTTTCGACATCATGGTCAACGTGGCAGGTGGTGGTGAGTCCGGTCAGGCGGGCGCAACCCGTCACGGCATTACCCGTGCCCTGATTGACTACGACGCATCGCTCAAGCCGGCATTGAGCCAGGCCGGCTTTGTGACTCGCGATGCTCGCGAAGTCGAGCGCAAGAAGGTCGGCCTGCACGGTGCACGTCGACGCAAACAGTTCAGCAAGCGTTAATCGCCGACAAATTGTTGCAATACAGCAGCCGCCGATACGAAAGTTTCGGCGGCTGTTTTCATTGGGCTGCTAGACTTGCCCTTCCATGCGTTTTCGTTTGCTTCGTCGCCGTTTGACCATCAGTGCCCCGCGCATGGCTGTGCGCAGTGCCTTGCCTTGGCCTTTTCGATGGGCCGTGCTGGCGCTTGTATTGGGCTTCAGTGCTGCCATCGCCCTGTGGGCGTTCGAGTTCGGCAAAGACATTGCGGGCCTCGATAAGGATGCCAAAGAAACGGTGATCGAATTGCGGGGCGAATTGCATGCGCTGCGTGAGGATGTGGAGCGACTGACCAAGGAGCGCAATGCCGCCCAGTCGGTTGCCAATACCTCGGACACCCTGCTGACCGCTGAAAAGGCGGTGCAGGAGCAGTTGATGGCGCAGAACAAGCAGCTGGAAGCCGAAAACAGGTCCTTGCGCGACGACCTCGGGTTTTTCGAAAAGCTGATCCCTTCCGTCACGAGCGAAGGCTTGTCCATTCGCGGACTCCAGGCGGAAGTGCTGAGTGGGGGGCAGGTAAAATGGCAGGTTCTGGTGATTCAACCCCAGAAGAACGCCCAGGAATTCAATGGCCGGCTTGAACTCACATTCAACGGCATGCGCAACGGCAAACCATGGACCATGGGCTTGTCAGGAGGCCCTCGCACGATCAAGCTCAAGCAGTATGGCCGGATGGAGGGCATTGTTGATCTGCCACCGGACGTGGTGCTGCAGGCCGTTTCGGCCAAGGTGATGGACGGTAACGTGACCAAGGCAGTCCAGTCAATCAAGCTGTGATGGCTGCAAACCAGGAGACAAACATGTTCAACAAGAAGAAACAACCCCCCATCAAGAGCCTGGTCGCTGAAGGCAGCCAGATCGACGGGAATTTCACGTTTTCCGAAGGCTTGCGGGTGGATGGCGTGATGGTTGGCGATGTGCTGACCAACGAGAGCCAGCCGAGCATTCTGGTGGTTTCCGAGACCGCCACCATCACCGGAGCGATCCATGCCGATCACATCATCATCAACGGCACCATCAAGGGGCCGGTCTATGCCAACCTGATGCTCGAACTCCAGCCCAAGGCCCGGATCGAGGGCGATGTGCACTATGCCGCTCTGGAAATGCACCAGGGCGCGATCATTGCGGGGCAATTGCGTCCGATCGTGGCGGGCGAGGAAAAGCCCACACTCAAATTAGCGGCAAATAACAACTAGCTGAATGCCTGAGCGATTTGCTGTAGTATTAAACAGATAGATAAGTCAAATTGATTGGAGTTGCCCATGAGTGCAGTTGCTGAAAACATCCAGACCGAAATGCCAACCCCCATTGTGTTCACCGACAGCGCAGCGGCCAAGGTGGCTGACCTGATTGCCGAAGAAGGCAATCCGGAGTTGAAATTGCGCGTGTTTGTGCAGGGCGGGGGCTGTTCGGGCTTCCAGTATGGTTTCACCTTTGATGAAATCACCAACGAAGATGACACCACCATGACCAAGAACGGTGTGTCCCTGCTGATCGATGCCATGAGCTACCAGTATTTGCTGGGTGCCGAGATCGACTACAAGGAAGACCTGCAGGGCGCGCAGTTTGTGATCAAGAACCCCAACGCCACCAGCACCTGCGGCTGTGGCTCCAGTTTCTCTGCTTAAGGCAAAACCGGCTCAGGCCGGGTAAATGGATCCGAGAATACGGGCGCCTCTGGCGCCCGTAACGCTTTTCAGGCTGCCGGTTTCGCGCAGCAGGGCCTTGCGGGCCAGCCAGGCAAAGGCCGTTGCTTCTACCTGTAATGGAGCCAGGCCGTGGTACAAGGTTGAGAGCACTGCCAGCGATGGCAAATTCGCCTGCAGGCGCGCCATGAGATGGGTGTTGAGGGCGCCGCCACCGCACACCACCAGTGTCCTGGCCGAGCCGGCATGCTGTTGCACGCTGTGGGCACAGGACACCGCAGTCAACTCCGCCAGAGTGGCCTGGACATCGACCGGCGAGACATGCGCAAAGCGCTGCAGGCGTGAGTCGAGCCATGCCGCGTTGAACAAATCCCGCCCTGTGCTCTTGGGTGGAGGCAGTGCAAAATAATCCTCACCAAGCAAGGCCGCCAGCAAGGGTGCATGTACCTGCCCGCTGGCAGCCCATGCTCCAGCCGCATCAAACGGCTCACCCTGGTGCTGCAGGCACCAACCATCCATCAGCGCATTGCCGGGGCCGCAATCGAAACCAATGACCTCAGCACCGAGGACAGAGATGTTGGAGATGCCACCGATATTGAGCACTGCGACTGTTTCGTCGGGCCGGCCGAACATGGCCTGGTGAAAAGCCGGTACAAGAGGCGCGCCCTGGCCACCGGCCGCGAGATCGCGGTTGCGGAAATCGGCCACCACATCGATGCCCGTGAGTTCTGCCAGCAAGGCGGGATTGTTGAGCTGCCAAGTGTAGCCCGTGGCATCGAACTCCAATGGCCGGTGGCGCACGGTCTGGCCGTGGGCGCCAATGGCTTTAATGTCGGTACGGGCATGACCCGAGGCAGACAGCAAGTCCTCCACAACCCGGGCGTAGAGGCGACTCAAGGCATTGGCTGCCAGTGCCGCCCGGTGCAGTTCGTCAGGCCCGCTGCGGTTGAGCTCTAGCAGTTCCCGGGCTAGCGACTGAGGGAAGGGTTGGTAGGCATGATGAAGCCCGCTGGGGTGTGCTGTCGAGAGATCAACCAGCACACCATCCACGCCGTCGAGCGAAGTGCCCGACATGAGTCCGATGTAGAGCTCCGTCACACCATCTGCCCGGCCTGCCAAGGCTAGAGGGCAGCCACGACTTGCAGGGAGGACGCAGCAGCGAGTTGCTTCCTGACGGACGCCGCTGCGAGGTCGAATTGTGGGCGTGCGGCGGCAGACACCGGGACGGTCTCGCTCTGGCGTGCTATGACCATCGGATCACGCTGGGTGCCGTTGACACGGAATTCAAAGTGCAGGTGCGGCCCGGTGGCCCAGCCGGTGGAACCTACGGCGCCGATGTTCTGGCCCTGGTCCACGGATTGGCCGCGCTTCACAAAGATGCGGCTCAGGTGGGCATAGACCGTGGTGTGGTTGCTGCGGTGCTTCACGAACACCACGTTGCCGTAGCCATTCTGCACACCGGCGAACTCGACCACGCCATCCCCCACCGAGCGCACGGGCGTGCCGGTCGGGCCGGCAAAATCAACACCAAGGTGGGCGCGCCAGGTTTTCAGGATCGGGTGGAAGCGCATCTTGAAGCCGCTGGTCACGCGCGAGAATGCGAGTGGCGAGGTCAGGTAGGCGCGGCGCAGGCTCTTGCCTTCCAGCGTGTAGTAGCCGCCCTTGGACAGGGCAGAAGTGGGGCGGGCAGCATCGTGGCCGGTGGTCGGGCTTGTCGCCAGTGGCTCCTGAAACCACATGGCTTGGAAAGTCTTGTTGTTGTTGACGAACTCGGTGCTGAGCACGCGGCCAGCACGCAGTGGCTCGCCGTCGCCCTCGAGTGTTTCATAAACAACCGAGAAACGGTCACCCTTGCGCAGGTCGCGATGGAAGTCGATGTCACCCGAGAAAACCTCGGCAATCTGCATGGCCACGGCGTCGGGGATGCCGGCATCGTCGGTGGTTGCGAAAAGTGACGACTGGATGATGCCGCCAGACAGACGCGTAGAGGCGGTCAGTGCGGCGGTCTCCAGACGAGAGCTGAAGCCTTGAGCGGTTTTCTCGACCACCAGGCGTTTGAAAGTGCCATCGTCATCCGGGCTCCAGCGCAGCACGAGCTTGCGCAGGGCATGGGTGTCAGAGGCCTCGACCGTGACGCTACGGCCCGTGCGGCCCAGCAGGTTGCGGTTGGTCAGCGGGTTGCTGCGCAGGAAGGCTGCAGCTGCGGAATCGTCCACGCCCATGCGCTTGAGCAGCGTATCCGCTGTGTCGCTGGAACGGGTAGTGTCAGAACGGAACAGGTTGAACTGGTAGGCACCTAACGCCTCGGTCTGGGCCTGCAACGGCAGGGGCTCGACGGCCTCCACAATGTCGCGCACCGGCAGGTCGGAGGGATCGGGCGTCAGGGATGCAACGGCATAGGCACCGCCGCCACCAGCCAGCAACAAAACGGCCAATGCCGAGCTCAAACGTTTGGGGTGATTTTGGACCGCCTGGATTGCCATGGACAAAACAGTTTTCCCGGTCGTGATCAGCGTTTGTTTCAAAAGGGAATCCCTAACTTCTTGTGAGTTGGTATTGGAAAGGCTGCAGGCTCAGGCCCCCAACGACAGCGCCACTTAAAATTCAGCGCTTAAACTGGGACCCAGTATATCTGTCTGGCCTCGGCGAGACAACGAAAAAACCATATGAATCAACCCTCAGATCCCATTTTTCCCGTAACCGATCGTGTCCGGGAGGCCATGGCGGTGTCGCTGCGTGGCTGCGAAGAGCTGTTGCCCGAAGACGACTGGCTCAAAAAACTGGCCCGCGCCGAGGCCAAAGGCACGCCTCTGCGCATCAAACTCGGGCTCGATCCAACCGCCCCTGATATCCACATCGGCCACACCGTGGTGCTTAACAAGATGCGCCAGTTGCAGGACCTGGGGCATCAGGTGATCTTCCTCATCGGCGATTTCACCAGCCTGATTGGTGACCCCTCGGGCCGCAACAACACCCGCCCGCCACTCACACCCGAGCAGATCAAGCTCAACGCAGAAACCTACTACCGCCAGGCCAGCCTGGTGCTGGACCCGGCCCGCACCGAGATCCGCTACAACAGCGAGTGGAGCGAGCCACTGGGCGCCAGCGGCATGATCCAGCTGGCTTCGCGCTACACCGTGGCGCGCATGATGGAGCGCAATGATTTTCACGACCGCTTCAAGGCCGGCACCCCGATTGCCGTGCACGAATTTCTCTACCCGTTGATGCAGGGTTACGACTCGGTGGCCCTCAAGTCGGACCTGGAGCTCGGTGGTACCGACCAGAAGTTCAACCTGCTCATGGGCCGTCACCTGCAGGCCGAATACGGCCAGGAGCCGCAGTGCATTTTGACCATGCCGCTGCTCGAAGGCCTGGACGGCGTCGAGAAGATGTCCAAGAGCAAGAACAACTACATCGGCATCAGCGAGGACGCCAACACCATGTTTGCCAAGGTGTTGTCTATTTCCGACACCTTGATGTGGCGCTGGTACACCTTGCTGAGTTTCAAGAGCCTGGCCGATATCGAGGCGCTCAAAAAAGAAGTCGAAGCCGGGCGCAACCCGAAGGACGCCAAGGTCATGCTGGCCAAGGAAATCACCGCGCGCTTCCACTCTGCTGCCGCAGCCGATGCGGCCGAGCAGGACTTCATCAACCGCAGCAAGGGTGGCGTGCCGGACGAGATACCCGAGGTCTCGCTGCCGCTGGGTGAGGGGGGGGCGCCAGTGGGCATTGGCGCCCTGCTCAAGATGGCTGGCCTGGCCGCCTCCAGCGGCGAGGGCAACCGCCTGATCGATGGCGGTGGCGTGCGGGTGGACTCCAGTGTCGTCAGCGACAAGGGGCTCAAGCTCGGCGCAGGCAGCTATGTGGTGCAGGTAGGCAAGCGCAAGTTTGCACGGGTCACCCTGGCTTAACGCGCATCCATCCTCTGAATAACTGGTCTGCGACTGTGAACGCCTCCCTCTCCCGGCTACTGACTCCGCAGCGCCTGCTCATGGCCTCGGTAGTGGTCGCCATCATCACCATCACGCTCAAGACCCTGGCCTGGTACATCACCGATTCGGTAGGACTCTTGTCCGACGCGATGGAGTCCTTTGTCAACCTGGCCAGCGCCATTTTTGCGCTGCTGATGGTGACGATAGCCAAGCGACCGGCGGATGACGACCACCCCTACGGGCACCACAAGGCCGAGTATTTTTCCTCGGGCTTCGAGGGCATCCTGATCATTGCCGCCGCGATGGGCATCATCTGGGCGGCCGGGCATCGCATTGTGGATCCCCAGCCGATACAGCAAGTGGGATGGGGTCTGGCTTTGTCTGTGGTCAGTTCGGCCCTCAACGGCTTGCTGGCCTGGGTGATGTTTCGTGTGGCCAAAGAGCACCGCTCTATTGCGCTGGAGGCCGATGGCAAACACCTGGTCACCGACGTCTGGACATCGGTGGGGGTGGTCATCGGTATCGGTGCGGTGGCCCTGACGGACTGGTTGTGGCTGGACCCGGTCGTGGCCATTGGCGTGGCGCTCAACATCCTGCGCGAAGGGGCTCATCTCATGTGGCGCTCGTCACAGGGTTTGATGGACGAAGCGCTGGAGCCTGAGGTACTGGCGGACATCCAGAAGACGTTGGCCGAATTTGACCACCACACCATCCGCTTTGACCATGTGAGCACGCGCCGCTCCGGCCAGCGCCGCTTTGTGGACATGCACATGCACATGCCCGCCACCTGGTCGTTGGGACGTGCAGCGGCCCTGCGCACGAGTGTGGAGCAGGCGCTGATGAGCGCGGTGCCCGGCCTGCGCGCCAGCATCCAGCTGCTGCCCAGCGACGTGGAAGCGCACTTTGATGACCAGAAGGACTTGATTTGATCAGCGTGCTGCAGCGGGTGGCCGAGGCCCGCGTGGACATCGACGGCCAGACCGTAGGGGCCATCGGTGCCGGCCTGCTGGTGCTGCTGTGCGCCGAGCGCGGCGACACCGAGGCACAGGCCGACAAGCTGCTGGCCAAAATCCTCAAGCTGCGCATCTTCAGCGACGACGACAGGAAAATGAATCGCAGTGTGCAGGACGTGAACGGCGGTCTGCTCATCGTGAGCCAGTTCACGCTGGCAGCAGACACCAGCAGCGGCAACCGCCCCGGCTTTGCCAACGCCGCGCCACCCGATGAGGGGCGCCGTCTCTATGCGTTGTTTGTCGAGAAGGCGCGTGCAGCTCACCCGCTGGTGCAGACCGGCCAGTTTGCTGCCGACATGCAGGTGCATCTGGTGAACGACGGGCCGGTGACGATCCCGATGCGCATGGCGCCGGATTGAATATTCAGCTTGGTCGTTCCGTAGCCCCATCATTCAAGGAGTCACGCCATGCCCCTGTTAGGCCAAGCCGCCATGCTGCTCTCATTCGATGTCGAGCAGGAAGCCATTGCCGAGCACGACGACTGGCATACGCACGAGCATTTGCCAGAGCGGCTTTCCATTCCGGGCTTTGTGCGCGGCACGCGCTGGGTGGCCTTGCGTGGGCAGCCCCGCTACCTCGTGATCTACGAGGTGGAGCAACTCGCGACCTTGGCATCCGCCCCCTATCTGGAGCGCCTGAACAACCCCAGCCCCTGGACTACCAAGATGATGCCCCACTACCGGGGCATGAGCCGGGGCTTCTGCTCGCTGACCGGCAGCTTTGGCCTGGGCCTCGGCCACGTCTGCCAGTTGATTCGCTTCAAGCCGGCAGCAGGTGCCGAAGCTGCGCTGAGCCAGTGGCTCACCGGCAACGTGCTGCCCGGCCTGCCCGCACGCCCCGGCCTCGGCAGCGTGCATTTGTTCGAAGGCGCGCTAACGCCTTCCATGACCAACGAGCAGCGCATTCGCGGGGCTGACGCGGGCGTTGACTGGGCGCTGGTCCTCACGGCCTTCCGGCAGCAAGACCTGGAACGCCTGGTGCAGACCGACCTGAACCGGCAGGCGCTGGAGCAGCAGGGGGCCACCGATGTCGTCGAGGGCCTGTATCGGCTGGACTATGCGCTGACCGAGCGCGAAGCCAAGGCCTGAGTTCTCCTCAGGCCCTGCACTGCGCCGCTTACTCCTGCTCGATACCCGCCGCCTTGATGATGCGGCCCCACTTGACCGACTCGGCCGCCTGGAAGCTGACCAGCTCTTTGGGGCTGCTGGTAAAGATTTCGATGCCGGTGGACTGGTAGAAGGGCGCAGCCGTGCTGCTGCGCGCCGCGTTGACAAGCAGTTCATTGAGCTTGCTGATCGCGGGAGCCGGCGTGCCGGCGGGCACATAGGCCGCGAACCAGTAGGTCATCTCATAACCCTTGACGCCGGCCTCCTCGATGGTGGGCACATCGGGCGAAAGCGGGCTGCGCTTTTTGGTGGACACGCCCAGCGCCTTGAGCTTGCCAGCCTTGACCTGCGGCAGGCCGGTAGCCATGTCGGTGATCATCATGTCGATCTGGCCGGCCAGCAGGTCGGTCACGGCAGGCGGATTGCTGCGGTAGGGGATGTTGAGGATGTAGGTGCCGGTCAGCTGCTTGAACATCTCGCCGGCCACACGGCTCGATGAGCTGCCGCTGCCGAAGGTCAGTTTGCCGGGGCTGGCCTTGGCCAGTTTCACGAAATCACCCACGTTGTTCACGGTCAGGCTGGGGTTGACCACCATGATCTGGCCGCCGCGCCCCAGCGTCGTGATGGGCTCGAAGTCCTTCACCGGGTCGTAGGGCAGTTTCTTGAACAGATGCTCGTTGGCGGCCTGCGTGGTGTTGGTGGTGATGAACACGGTGTAGCCATCAGGCTTGGCGCTCTTGGCGGCTTGCGCGCCGATGAAGGCGTTGGCGCCCGGCTTGTTGTCAATCACCACGGTCTGCTTGCTCTCCTGCGACACGGCCTGCCCGATGGTGCGGGCCAGCTGGTCGGTGGCGCTGCCGGCGGCAAAGGGCACGATGAAGGTGATGGTCTTGTCCGGGAAACCCTGTGCGAACGACAGGCCGCAAGCGGCCAGCAGTGCGGCGCCGGCGGCGAGCTTCAGGGTGCGGGGGCTAGATGGTTTGGTTTTTTTCATGGTTTGTCTCCAGTGGGTTGTGAATCAGGTATCGCGGGTGTTGCTGATTTCGATGTGGCTGCCCTTCAGCAGCGGCAGCAAGTGCGCCGGCAGGCGAATCGGCATGTCCAGCAGCCAGAACGACAGCGCCTTGCCGTGCGTGTCCAGGTTCAGCGCATCGTTGACGCCGCCGTCCAGCACATCGTCCAGCACAAAGTTCATGGCCCCCAGCGTGGGCAGCAGGTAGCGGGCCACGTGGCTGGGCTGACGGTGCGCAAAGTGCCGGGCTACAGCCTCCCCGGTGAGCTGTTCAACCAGCACCGGGTACAGCTCGGGGTGCCAGGCAATCACGCTGATGTTGGAGCGGTTGCCTTTGTCGCCGGTGCGGCCGTGGGCTGCGCGGTAGAGCGGGACGGTGATGAAGCCGGGTGTATCCATCACGGCTCCAGCATGTCGAAGCCCGTGGGCACCGCATCACGCGGCACCAGACAGGACAGGGTGTTGAGACGAGGCGTCAGCGCGGTGCGCACACCGCCGCCGCCAGCGGGGCCGCAGGTGTAGAGCGCGGTCACCTCGCGGGTAAGCTGCTCGGCCTGCGCGCGCGCATCGCAGGCAGCGGCCACGCGCAGGCGTACATCTCGTGCATCGCGTGCATCGTGTGTGTTGCCACTGGTCTGGCTGCGCAGAAGATTGCCCGCGTCATCTCCCATCACGCTCAGCACACCAATCAGGTCCACCCGCAGGTCCAGCCCGCCCAGGCGCCGCCGCAGAATGTCGGCCGCCAGCCGGGCCCGCGCTTCGGCCCGCGGCCCGGCGTAGGAGATTTCGCCCTCGGCCAGCCAGCCGCCCTCATGGCAGACGTTGACCTTGAGCATCGCAGGCCGGGCATGGCCGCGCACATCCTGCAGGGCCACGCGGTTGTCGCCCGCGATGCTGACCGTGGCCTGGCTGATGTCAGCCACCACATCGGGGGTGAGGTAGGCCGCCGGGTCATGCACCTCGTAGAGCAGTTGTTCCTTCACGGTGGCCAGGCTCACCAGGCCGCCGCTGTGGTCGGCCTTGCCGATCACGCAGCCGCCCTCGGCATCGATCTCCGCCACGGGGAAACCCACGTCATCAAGATCGGGCACATCCTTGTAGCCCGGGTCGGCAAAGTAGCCGCCGCAGACCTGGGCGCCGCACTCCAGCAGGTGGCCTGCCATGGTGGCGCGGGCCAGCCGGTTCCAGTCGTCGGCCTGCCAGCCGTGGTGCGCCATCGCCGGGCCCACGGTCAGCGAGGGGTCGGCCACCCGGCCCGCCACCACAATCTGGGCGCCCGCCTGCAGCGCGGCGGCAATGGGCTCGGCGCCGATATAGGCGTTGGCGCTGACCACCTTCACCCCCTCCATCTGCGCGCCCAGGTGGGTGCGCAGCAGTGCGTGGTGGGCGGGGGCCGACAGGTCGTCGCCATGCACCACCGCAATGCGGGGTGCAGCGCAGCCCAGCTCCTGCGCCATGCGCTGGATGTACCGTGCCGCCGCACGCGGGTTGGCCGCACCAAAGTTGCTGACGATGCGGATGCCGTGCTGCAGGCAGCGCGCCAGCACCGGGCGCAGCATGGCATCCAGCAGCGGCTCGTAGCCGGCCTGCGGGTCTTCGCGGCGGCGCAGCTGTGCCAGCGCCAGCGTGCGCTCGGCCAGGGTCTCGAAGATCAGGTAGGCGCTGCCGCCATGTTCGGCCAGGCGTGCGATCAGCGTGTCCACCACCGGGCCGGCCGCATCGACCCGGTCGCCGGAGAAGCCGGCGGCGCAGCCGATGAAGAGGGGGGCAGAGGTGGATTCAGACATGCGTTGGGTGATCGGGTTGGCTCAATGTAGGCGGGTGGTTAAGATTTGTGAAATAGAAAATATGGATGGATTCATCCGTTTTCCAAATCAAATGCAACAGCACCGAGGCACACCATGAGCAGTCCCGACCTTTCCACCCGCCAGCTGCGGGCTTTTCTGGCCTTGTCACAGCAGCGCAACTTCACGCGGGCGGCCGCGCTGCTGCACCTGTCGCAGCCCGCTTTCAGCGCGCTGATCCGCTCGCTGGAGCAGGCGCTGGACGCCCGCCTGTTTGACCGCAACACGCGCAGCGTCGAGCTCACCGCAGAGGGGCGCGTGTTCGAGGGCTCGGCGCAGCGCCTGCTGGAGGATTTTGGCGATGCAATGGGCGACCTGCGTGCGCACCTGCAGCTGGGCAAGGGGCGCGTGAGCATAGCGGCCCTGCCTTCGCTGGCCGCGGGCTGGCTGCCGGCCATCTTTGCCGAGTACCGCCAGAACTGGCCGGGTGTGGACCTGGACCTGCACGACAGCCTGTCGGACGACTGCATTGCCCTGCTGCGCACCGGCAAGGCAGACTTTGCCCTCGCCGCCACGGGCCCCAACAGCATGGGCTTGCAGACTGAGGTGCTGTGCGCCGACGGCTTTCACCTGGTGTGCCGCAAGGACCATCCCCTGGCCAAACGCAAGGCGGCAGACCTCCGGCTCAAGGACCTGGCGCCCTACCCCTTTGTGCACCTGGCCCGCAACAGCAGCGTGCGCCAGCGGCTTGATGCGGCGATGCACCCGATGCAGATGAACACGGTGCTGGAGGTGGAGCACCTGGCCACCGTCATGGGCATGGTGGAGGCGGGCATCGGCATCAGCCTGGTGCCGGCGCTCACCCTGTTCCATTTCGAGCGGCCCACGCTGGTGCGGCTGCCCATCAAGGCGGCCGGGCTCACGCGGCGTATCTATGTGGTGCAGCGGGAGGGCGAGAGTCTGTCGGTTGCGGCGCAGGCCATGCGCAAGCTGGTGGTGCAGCGCATGAAGGCCGTGCTGGCCTGATGCCTGATGCCTGATGCCTGATGGGCGACACCTGAGCCAGCCGCATGCCGTTATCCTTGCCGCGTACCCAACACTTTCAAGAGGGAGATGGCCATGGCCGAGCTGCCGGTTTTTCTGATTGCCAACCTGGTGGTGCAGGACGCTGCCGAATACCGCAAGTACGAGAAGGGCTTCTTCCCCATCCTCAAGCGCTACGGCGGCGAGTTCCTCACCTATGACGACCACCCCCACACCTTTGAAGGCGTCTCGCCCCGGCCGGGCCGGGTGATCATCTTCCAGTTTCCCTCAGAGCAGCAGGCGCGCAACTGGTTTGCCGACCCGGAGTACCAGGCCCTGTCGGAGTATCGGCGGGCGGGGACGCAACTGGAGTTTTTGACGATGGTCAGGGGCATGGCGCCGCGGCCACCCAAGGCGTAGAAAAGCGGACAGCTTGCGCCCGCTCAGACGGATGATTAATTTAGTACTGATTCAATAGTGCAAGTACGCAGAGGTTTACATATGGATCTAAAACCAAGTAGAAGACGGGTGATTTGGACGGTTCTGTTGGCAATCGCTGTTGCCGGAGCCTTGTTGTTTTGGATTTTCAACGGACCCCGTAAACCTGGGGTGATTTATATGTTGAAGCTAAGCCCAGACGCCAGTCGTGTGGCGATAGCCAAGAAGCAGGAAAAGAAGGAGTGGGAGTTATTTGAAGGCAATTTTGAGAAAGGTTTTCGGACGCTGCGGATGCCAGCTGGCTATCGAGCAGACAGTTCAATTGTGTATTCGCCGGACGGGAAATATCTGATTTTCAGTACGACGGCCGAAGTGCGTGTTTTGAACTCGTCGGTCGAAAAGCCTGAGTCTGGCAACACTGGACCAACGATCCTATGGCGGCAACAGAATAGCGATGAAGGCGGATCAACTCCGCAAAAAATACTTGAACGATCTTTTCCCATTACCAATATCCTTCCAATGCTAGATGGCTCATTGCTGTTTATGGGAAAGGTTGACGAAATTGAGAATCATCAGCCGGCACTTGTCCCGGGTAGCCATCGAACTTGGTCGCGATACAAATGGATGTTGAGCAAGCCAGATGGCTCTATTAGCGTCCTCAATCCGCGAGGCTATGCTTTTTTTTCCACGGCTAGCCTGATACGGGATGAGGCGGTGTTTTTAGTCCAAGAACGTCGCGTCGATGGCAGTCCAATGGACCCCTACGAGTATTACCTAGACATCACGACGCTCAAGCCCGGCGCTGACCTTACGGAGCTTGAACGTTTGGGCAACATGCAAGACCGCCGAGGAGGTCCACGCATGGAATGCGATTGGGCAGGGAAAACATGTGCACGTCTCATGACGTATACAAAAAATGGATACTTCGCGCATCAGCTAGAAATCATTCGAGACGGAAAAGTTTGCCAAGCAGATGGGCTGCCAGATCGACTTGAAAAGATGTCAATTGCAAGAGCTGGCAATGCGGTGGTTTTAGTTACAAGACCGACCCCCCGTGAGGGCAGTGGCTACAAACTGGCACGCGTAGCGATTAATGCTGATGGGTGTGCAGGTGCCAAGCAATTTTTCGATTTTCCTCAACATTAAGCATTGGAGAGTGAGATGGCGCAAAAGGTTGGGGGAATTTTGGTGGCGCTGGTTGAATCAATGGGTCATACGACCCGCCAGATGATCCAAGCACTTGGTGGACACCCTTACGAGGCCTAACCCGCTGGGTAACCAGACCAGCTGCAGTCAATTTCGCCTCCCTTCGCAGGAGGTTTGCCAGCCAAGTTAACCCCCCTCACTCATACGGATTCCGGTACCCCAGCGCCTCCATCTCCAGCGCATCACGCTCGTTGGTCTCGTGCTCATAGTCCTGCGCATGCAGGGTGCCGTGCACCAGCAGGTGGGCGTAGTGTTCTTCCAGGGTCTTGCCCTGCTCTTGGGCCTCTCGCTCCACCACCGGGGCGCACAGCACCAGGTCGGCCATGACGACGGGCTCTTGCGCATAGTTGAAGGTCAGCACATTGGCGGCGTAGTCCTTGCCGCGATGTACCTTAGCGTTCTTGAGTGCACCAAACTACAGCGACAAATCCAGCGAAATAGATGATGTTTTTGGCATGTAGCCCTCTTCCATGTTGCGCAAGTAGCTATGAAATTAGTAGCAAATTGACGCGCTCTTACCGCCGCACTCGACGGCTGTATTCACTTGCGTCAAGTTAGCGTTTTTGATAACATCGCACATGGCGTTTGAAATCCACTACTTCCATGAGCGCGTCTACGCTGAGGTGCTGTCATGGCCAGTTGACGTTTTGGCCGACTACGCCCGATTGGTGGAGCTTCTCACGGAGCATGGGCCAAGCCTGCGCCTACCACATTCGCGCGCCTTTGGCGATGGTTTGTTTGAACTGCGTCCGCGTGGCCGGGCAGGCATTGGGCGGGCGTTTTATTGTTTTTTGCAGGGGAAGAAAGTCATCGTGCTGCATGCCTTCATAAAGAAGACGCAGCAGACCCCTGACAGTGAATTGAAGATGGCGCGAAGGCGTCTGAAGGAGGTAAAGCATGGCTGAGCTGAAGTACAAACCGGTTTCTCACGACCACGCTGAATTCCTGGCCGCTGCCAGAAAGCGTCCTGGGTTCAATGAGGCATACGACAGCCTTGAACTCGAATACACCGTTGCAAGCCAGATGCTCAAGGCGCGAGCGAAAGCGGGCCTGACACAAGACGCGGTTGCCGAACGCATGGGTACAACGAAGAGCGCGATTTCGCGGCTGGAGGGGGCTGGCCGGCACGCACCGTCCCTGGCTACGTTGAAGAGATACGCCGCTGCGGTGGGGTGTGATTTGCAGGTAAAGCTCGTGCCGCACAAAACAGCATGACGGTGAGGAATCCATCGCAAGGGATGGCGGCATCCCTTCAAGATACACCGCTCTGCCGTTCGCCCTGACCTTGCCTGTGACATCGACGCCATGAACGGCAAAGCGTTCATTGCCAAATCGATTCCAACCGGTACGATATCGGTGAACATTCCCTTCGTGAGTGAGTTGATGAAAAGTGCGTACTTTCCAAAGTGGCACCAAGTTGTCGATTGCTGCCATCCGCGGCTAGCTCGGGACGGGGAAGCCTCTTTTATTCGTTAGGCATCGCAAGTCTCGGCGCTTGCTCATCGAGGTATTGAATTGCTCAAGGCAGTCTTCTTCGACTTCGACGGTGTGCTCACAACAGATAAGACCGGCTCGGCAACGACTACTCACTACATCAGCCAAAAGACAGGAATTGAACTGTCAACCGTGAAGGCGGCATTCGCCCGCCACAACACCGCTCTTACTCTAGGCAAGACAACTCATTCCGAGATTTGGCGCCAGCTCTGTGATGACCTGGGGCAGTCGCTGAGCATCAGCCTTCTCCATGAAGCATTCGAAAGTACGCCTTTAAACAAAGAAATGTTCACACTGGCTCGCTCACTACGACAAGCCTACTTGGTAGGAATCATCACAGACAACAAGAAAGACCGAATCGACTACTTGAGGCGTCAGCACAATCTCGATGCGTTGTTCGATTTCGTGATCGTTTCAGCTGAGGTCGGCTCAGACAAAGGCGAACAAAGCATCTTTCTGACCGCGCTGCGCAGCACAGGAGTCAAGGCGAGTGAAGCTGTATTCATTGACAACAACAAAGAGAATCTGATGGTGCCTAGTGCCTTGGGAATGAAGACGTGCTTCCACGACGACGAGAGGAATGATGTTCAAGTCCTGGTCAAGTTGCTTCAAGAGCTTGGCGTTGCAATCGGCGATGCCTAAGCCTTCCATCGAGAGGATTCGCCCCGGCAAGCCGGGCCGAGCCTCTCATGTCAAACGTTAACCTCTCTCACTCATGCGGATTCCCGTACCCCCGCGCCTCCTTCTCCAGCGCGTACCGCTCATGGGTCTCGTGTTCATGGTCCTAAGCATGCAGGGCACCGTGCACCGGCTGGAGGGCTTGGTGTTCTTGCGGTGGCTCGCCTGTGGCATCGACGCCATGTACAGCAAAGGCGCTCTTTGCCAAATCGATTCCAAGCTTTACGATAGCCATGGACATCCCTTTTATTCGTTAGGCTAACGTTATCAAGCGTGGGGAAAAAATTGAATGCCGAAGAATTAGAAATCATCACATTGAGCAAACGAATCGTGGAGATAGAGCTCCGAAAAGATGCAGACGCTCTGTCGAATCTGATTTGTGATGACTATGTGGGTGTTGATCCTTCGGGTGTCCTGATCGATAAGGAAATTTCGGTAGGAAGGTATCGCCGTTCAGATTTCGAATTATTTCAGCACAGCATCTCCGACATCTCTGTCTCTATCCTCGGCGAGGCAGCTTTTGAAATCGGCATCATGAGTTTGAAAGGCCGTATTGGCTCATTCGATTTTGGTGGCCGGTATCGGTACACGCATACTTGGCTCAAAACAGGTTCCGGGTGGAAAGTTCGTACCTCTCAATTAACCCCCATCCTTCGCGAGGCCTGAACTTTCCCTCTGTTTTGCTCCGGCGGCCGGGTACCTCAAACGTCAACGACCTTCACTCATACGGATTCCCGTACCCCAGCGACTCCATCAGCAGCACTTCCAGCGCTTCCATCTCCAGCGCATCGCGTTCGTTGGTCTCGTGCTCATAGCCCTGCGCATGCAGGGTGCCATGCACCAGCAGGTGGGCGTAGTGTTCTTCCAGGGTTTTGCCCTGCTCTTTGGCCTCTCGCTCCACCACGGGGGCGCACAGCACCAGGTCGGCCATGACGACGGGCTCTTGCGCGTAGTCGAAGGTCAGCACATTGGTGGCGTAGTTCTTGCCGCGGTAGCTGTGGTTGAGCGCCTGGCCCTCATCCGTATCCACAACGCGCACGGTGATCTCGGCCTGGCGCAGCAGCGCATGGCGCATCCAGCGCTGCACCCGGGCGCGGGTGAGCACGGCGCGGTGGGGTTTGGCATTGCCGAGTGCGCCGAACTGCAGCGAAAGATCGAGTGGAATATCCAGCGAATTGGGTGGTGTTTTAGGCATGTAGCCCTCGTCCTTATTGCGTGAGTAGCTATTTTATTAATAGCATCCCATGGTTTGATCGTGGTGTTATTCAGGTTTGCGCTTGTCGTAGGCGTCGACGATGCGGGCCACCAGCGGGTGACGCACCACGTCGGCGCTGGTG
This sequence comes from Gammaproteobacteria bacterium, assembly GCA_018815325.1. GTDB lineage: Bacteria > Pseudomonadota > Gammaproteobacteria > Burkholderiales > Burkholderiaceae_C > JAHIYE01. Next base: position 96,318 of record JAHIYE010000014.1, read on the forward strand.
AAGCGGGTGATGGCGATGCCCTTGACCCGCTTGAGCACGCGCTCGGCGTCGATCAGGCCGCTGAGCTGGGTCTTGGGCAGGTCGATCTGGCTCACGTCGCCGGTGACCACGGCCTTGGCACCAAAGCCGATGCGGGTGAGGAACATCTTCATCTGCTCGGGCGTGGTGTTCTGCGCCTCGTCCAGGATCACAAAGGCGTTGTTCAGCGTGCGCCCGCGCATGAAGGCCAGCGGCGCGATCTCCAGCGCATTGCGCTCGAAGGCCTTCTGCACTTTCTCGAAGCCCATCAGGTCATACAGCGCGTCATACAGGGGGCGCAGATACGGGTCGACCTTTTGGCTCAGGTCGCCGGGCAGGTAGCCGAGCTTTTCGCCCGCTTCCACCGCCGGGCGGGTGAGCACGATGCGCTGCACCGCGCTGCGCTCCAGCGCGTCCACCGCGCTGGCCACGGCCAGGTAGGTCTTGCCGGTGCCGGCGGGGCCGATGCCGAAGGTGATGTCGTGGCTGGCGATGTTCTCCAGGTAGGTGGCCTGGGTGGGGGTGCGGGCACGCAGGTCGGCGCGGCGGGTGTTCAGCGTGGGGCTGTCGTCGTCGCCCATGTCGTCGCTGGCCAGCATGAGCTGCACGGTGCGCGACTCGATGGGGCGGGCGGCCAGCTCGTACAAGGCTTGCAGCACTTCCATGCCGCGCTTGGCCTGGGCCTTGGGGCCGTCCACCTTGAACTGCTCGTGCCGGTGCGCGATGCTGACCTGCAGCGCCGCCTCGATGGTGCGCAGGTGTTCGTCCATGGGGCCGCAGAGGTGGCCCAGGCGGGTGTTGTTGGGCGGGGAGAAGAGGTGTCGCAGAATCAAGCTGATAATTCCTGTAAAAAGATCCCCCATGATAGGCAACATTTCAGGAACGACATGATCGGCAAGCTCACCGGCACCCTCAGCGACAAGAACCCCCCCCAGGTTTTGGTGGACTGCAACGGCGTGGGCTACGAGGTGCATGTGCCGATGAGCACCTTCTACAACCTGCCCAATGTGGGCGAGAAGGTCAGCCTGCTCACGCACTTTGTAGTGCGCGAGGACGCGCAGATTCTCTACGGCTTTGGCACGGCGGCGGAGCGCGAGGCGTTTCGCCAGCTCATCAAGATCTCGGGCGTGGGGCCGCGCACGGCGCTGTCGGTGCTCTCGGGCATGAGTGTGACGGAGCTCGCGCAGGCGGTGACGTTGCAGGAGGGCGGCCGCATCATCAAGGTGCCGGGCATCGGCAAGAAGACGGCAGAGCGCCTGCTGCTGGAGCTCAAGGGCAAGCTCGGCTCCGACATCGGCGTGGCCGGCATGCAGCCCGGCAGCGATGCACAGGGCGACATCCTGCAGGCCTTGCTGGCGCTGGGCTACAGCGACAAGGAGGCGGCGGCGGCGCTCAAGTCACTGCCCAGCGATGTGGGTGTGAGCGAAGGCATCAAGCTGGCGCTCAAGACGCTGGCGAAGTAACTGGCTACTGCGCGCTGCGGACTACGCGTCCGTTCACGGGCTGGATAGGCCGCGCATTGTGCGGGAATATGCGCGCAAACAGCTTGAGCTGGTCCTGGCTCACGGGGCGGGGCTGCTTGAGCACCATCCACAGCACGTCTTCCGAGCAGGGCGGCGTGGTGAGTGAGCCCATGAACTGGTAGTAGCGGCGGTCTTCGGGCAGCAGCTCGTTGAGGTCGATGAAGTAGGCCGGCATGCTGACGCGGTCGCCCACTTCGAGCGGCATATAGGTCCAGACCTTGTTGATCAGCGTGTTGGTGACGCCGGGGTCGAGCAGCACGGCCACCACGGCGAGCTGGCCTGCGTCGTTCTTGTGCACGAGGTGCACCACCATCGCATAGGTCTTGAAGTTGACGCGCTCTTCCGACGGGTTGTGGAAGTGGAACTGCAGCAGCTTGAAGGTGGAGCCGCGCACGGTGAGCGTGTTGTCGCCGCTCATGTCCACCTGGATGGTGTGGCCGTTGTTGACCACGGAGGCGTTGCTGGGCTTGTAGCTGAACTGCAGCACCTCGGCCGGGCCCTGCAGGGTGGCGGATTCCTCGATGTGGATGGGCGACTGGCGCTTGCCGCTGGCGCAGGTGCCGAATTCGGGCTTGAGCTTGCTCCAGGCCTGTGGCCCGGCATCGCCCTCGTAGCCCCAGTGCACTTCATGCGCGTTGTCCTGGTGGGATTCGGCCGCGTCCGGTTTGGCGGCGAGTGCGGCCGCCTTGGCGCGGATGTACTGGCGGCTGGCCTTGAGGTTGGTGGCAGGCTGGGCCGGCGCTGGCATGGCTGCGGCGGGGGCTTTGGTCGGCTCATCGGCATTGACCTTCAGCGTGAGTTGTTTCTTCTGCAGCTGGCCGCTTTCCATGGCCTCGCGCAGCTGCGCGGCAATGTCCTTGCCGATGCCTTTGCCAGATGAAGGCGAGGATGGTGCGGCGGCTGCGCCAGACTTGGCCGCCGGGGCGGGAGCCGGCTCGTTCGCGCGAACCAGGCCGGCCGGGGCCAGCGCCAGAGGCAGGGCCAAGGCCAGGAGGCAGGTGGTGCGCAGGCGCAGGCTGGTGGTGCGGCGGGTGGGGTGTGCTGGATACTGTGACATGTGAGGCTGAACCTTCCGGGTGAGCGCTGAGGCAGACGGAGCCTGAAAAGGCCATGGCTATCCTCTCTCGTATCGGCATTTGGGCCGCAGACTTGAATGGGCGGCCTGTGCCGGCACATCCCGATGTTGCCAGCGCACCGGCTATAGTCAAACTCCTGGCGCCGAAGAGCGGGCCAGGACACAGAACACAACCGAAGCCCCTTTCGCACCCGAATCCTGCCGTGAGCATCCAGACCGACGATTTCGCCCCCCCGCCCGCCAGCCGCATGGTGTCGGCCGCGCCTGTGTCCCCGCAGGAGGAGGCGATCGAGCGCGCCTTGCGCCCCAAGATGCTCGACGAGTATGTGGGCCAGTCCAAGGTGCGGGAGCAGCTGGAGATCTTCATCGGCGCGGCCAGGAAGCGCGACGAGGCGCTGGACCATGTGCTGCTGTTCGGCCCGCCGGGCTTGGGCAAGACCACACTGAGCCACATCATTGCGCAGGAGCTGGGCGTGAACCTGCGCCAGACCAGCGGCCCGGTGCTGGAGAAGCCGCGCGACCTGGCTGCGCTGCTGACCAACCTGGAGAAGAACGACGTTCTTTTCATCGACGAGATTCACCGCCTCTCGCCGGTGGTGGAGGAGATCCTCTACCCCGCGCTGGAGGACTACAAGATCGACATCATGATCGGCGAGGGCCCGGCGGCACGCTCCATCAAGCTGGATCTGCAGCCTTTCACGCTGGTGGGTGCCACCACGCGTGCCGGCATGCTGACCAACCCGCTGCGCGACCGCTTTGGCATCGTGGCGCGGCTGGAGTTCTACACGCCGGATGAGCTCGCGCGCATCGTGCGGCGCAGTGCGGGCTTGCTGAATGTGGTGACCGACGAGCAAGGCGGCTACGAGATTGCACGCCGTTCGCGCGGCACGCCGCGCATTGCGAACCGCCTGTTGCGCCGGGTGCGCGACTATGCCGACGTCAAGGGCACGGGGCAGATCACGCTGGACATTGCCAACCGTGCGCTGGCCATGCTGGACGTGGACCCGCAGGGCTTTGACGTGATGGACCGCAAGCTGCTGGAGGCGGTGATCCACCGCTTCGACGGCGGCCCGGTGGGGCTGGACAACATCGCGGCCAGCATCGGCGAGGAGCGCGAGACCATCGAGGATGTGATCGAGCCCTACCTGATTCAGCAGGGCTTCCTGCAGCGCACACCGCGCGGCCGCATTGCCACGCTGGCGGCCTACCGCCACCTGGGTGTGACACCGCCCAACCGCAGCGGCACCGACCTGTTCGAAGCCTGATCAGCCCCGGGCCTGTGGTGGCCGGGCGTGGTGCACCAGCAGCAGCTGTGCCGTGTAGTAAGTGCCCAGCACCCAGAGTGAAGCCAGTGGCAGCGGCAGCACGAAGCGGTGGGTAGCTAGCAGGGAGTCGCTCAGCATGAAAAAGCACGCCCCTACCGCAACCCCCACAGAGGCCTTGTCGCGCAGCACGGTGGCGCGGCCAATGGCCTGGGCCGTCATGAGCCCGATGGCCACCATGTAGACACCGCAGGCCACCTTGAGCAGCGGCGTGGTCAGCCCGCTCCAGAGAAAGACATACATGGCGCAGCCAGCGCCCAGCGTGAGCAGCAGCGCGCGCCGATCTGGAAACCAGCCGACACCCTGGCGAAACAGGGCCAGGAAAAACAGGTGGGCGACCAGAAAGGACGCCAGCCCCGGGATGAACTGACCGGGGTAGAGCAGGAACACATCGCCGGCCAGCGAGGCCACGAGTGCAGCCACAAGCAGCTTGTCAAAAAGCGAAAGAAATTCGGCTCCAGCCCTTTTCTGGTATGCGCGATAAGCTACAAAAACAATAGCAATTGAGAGTGCCATCGGTTTGAAGAGGGCGTACAGCTCAAGCTGGCCCAGGCTGCTGGTGGCGGTGGCCAGCATGGCCGCTTCCAGAAACAGCACCTCCAGCATGCTGAGTCGCCCCTGCAGCACCGCGCCCACGGCCCACAGGCCGAGCGACAGGCCGCCGACCCAGATGGCCGACTGGGTGCCGTTCATGTTGTGCGACTCCCACAGGAACACCGACACGCCGCCGAGCAGCACGACGAACTGCAGGGCCGCGAACCACCTCACACCAAGGCTGGCGGGTGGGTTGTAGGTCTTGACGGCCGCCAGCTCAAAGCCCGGCTTGGGAAAGCGCTGCGCGAGTTCTGCGGGCCGCCAGCCCGGCGGCTTGAACCAGATGCGAAATTTGTCGGCCCAGCTTTTGGCGTGCCAGGAATCCTTGAGCAGGGCCCAGTACACCTCGGTGTTGGCCCACAGCGGGTCCCAGCTTTGCAGCGGGCTGCGGGTGCCGTACACACACTTCTCGTCTTCTTCGCGGAAGCTGCCGAACAGCCGGTCCCACACGATCAGCAGGCCGCCGTAGTTCTTGTCGAGGTAGTGGTCGTTGACGGCGTGGTGCACGCGGTGATTGGAGGGGCTGCAGAACACGCGGTCGAACCAGCCGAGCTTGGGCACGTGTTCGGTGTGCACCCAGAACTGGTAGAGCAGATCGATCAGTGCGACCACGGCAAAGATGGCGGGCGGCACGCCGGCCACGGCCATGGGCACGTAGAACACCCAGCCCACCAGCGCACCGCTGCTGGTCTGGCGCAGGGCGGTGGAGAGGTTGTAGTCCTGGCTCTGGTGGTGCACCACGTGGGCCGCCCAGAACAGCGCGCACTCGTGGCCCGCGCGGTGCAGCCAGTAGTAGCAGAAGTCATAAAACAGCAGCGCCAGCACCCAGCCATACCAGGTGTTCCAGAACTCCAGGTGCGGGTACAGCGCGACTGTGCTGAAGACGGCGGTGTAGATGCCCACCCGCAGCACGCGGGTGAACACCGCGCTGAGCTGGCTCAGCATGCCGAGGCTGATGCTGTTAATGGCGTCGCTGAGGCGGTAGGTGTTGTGGCCGGCAGCCTTGCGCTGGCGGGCGTAACCCCAGGCGAATTCCAGCGCGATGAGCACGAAGAAGACCGGGGTGGCGAGGACGATGATCTGGCTGGGTGTCATCGCGCCATTGTGCGTGAACTCAGGTCAGCGCACCCCTCGCATCAACCCTGATAACTTGCTCGACCACACCGGTTTCGAGGCCGCCGCGCACGCCGATCATCTGGTCGTGCAGGTTGACCGTGGGGTCGCAGTGGCCGGGGATCAGCCAGAGCACCTCGCCCAGCGCCGGCAGCTCGCCCTCGGGCTTGCTGGGGCGCAGGATGCCGTGCTCGTCGCCGCCGTTGGCATAGGTGAGCAGGCCACCGCGCACACGCGGCAGGCCGGATTCGATGGCGTGGCTCTTGTGGCCGGCATCGCACACGGCATGCTCGGCGCTCACGCTCATGACCTGGGTCTTGACGAACAGGGCATGCTCGAACTGCGGCTGTGCCGGGTCGGGCTCGTTGCTCGCATAGTCGGCGTCCATGAACAGGAAGGAACCCGCCTGCAGCTCGCCGAATACGCCACCCGTGGCCTCCAGCCCGAAAGTGCCGGTGCCGGCCCCGGTGATGAGCGCTGCGGGCAGGCCGGCCTCGTCGAGCACGGTGCAGGCTTGCTTGACGATGGCAACGACGGTCTCTATCGCGGTGCGGCGCTCTTCCACGCTGCGCAGGTGCTGGGCCCGGCCATGGTAGGCCTGCAGGCCGGCAAAACGCAGCGCTGTGTGCAGGCTGATTTCCTGCGCGAGTTCGAGCACGGCATCGCTGGAGTGCACGCCGCAGCGGCCATGGCCAACGTCGAGTTCGATGAACACGTCGATCAGGCTGGCCGGCAGCGAAGCCTCGTCAGCCGCATCGGCCAGGCGCTGCACACCAGCGAGGCTGTCTACCGCGATGGCCAGCCGGCCCTCGCGTTTGGCGAGGGTTTTGGCCAGCGCCACCACACGGGTGAGCTTGTGCGGTGCGATGACTTCATTGCTGATGTAGATGTCGTCCACGCCCTCGGCCGCCAGGGCTTCGGCCTCCGAGGTTTTCTGCACACACACGCCCACCGCGCCGGCCTGCATCTGCAGCTTGGCCAGTGCCGCGCTCTTGTGCATCTTGGCGTGGGGCCTCAGCCTGACCTGGTGCGATTTGGCGAAGGCCATCATCTGCGACAGGTTGCGCTCCATGGCATCGAGGTCGATAACCAGGGCCGGTGTGTCGATGTGGCTTACCGGCTGGCCGATCAGCTTGTCATGCACTTGCTTCATCCAGGGCTCCGTCTTCCAGGTGTCGGGTGTCGGACCAGCCGATCAGGGTCATGCCATCAGGTGTCCACAGCAGGCGGTTGATGGCGGTGTTGCCCAGCGCCCAGGTGCGTGGCTCGGCCAGGCCCTGGCCGGTGGCCAGACGGTACAGCGCGTCCATCACGCCGCCGTGTGCCACCAGCACGATCTGCTGGCCGCCATGAGGGGCGGCAAGGGTGTTGACGGCCTGCTGCACACGCTCACGCAGCTGCAGCAGGGTCTCGCCGCCTTCGGGGGCGAAGTCCGGCTCACGCCGGCGCCAGCGCGTGGCGAGTTCGGGCCAGTGGGTGTCGATCTCGGCCCAGGTCTTGCCCTCGAACATGCCGAAGCAGCGCTCGCGCAGGATCTCCATCTTCTGCGGCGCGCGGCCAGCGAGTTCAGGGTGGGCGGCCGTGATGGCGCTGGCGGTCTGGTAGGCGCGTGCGAGGTCACTGCTGTAGATGGCGTGGATGGGCTCATCGGCCAGCACGCGGGCCAGGCGCTGCGCCTGCCAGAGGCCGGTGTCGTTGAGGGGAATATCCAGGTGCCCCTGGATGCGGGTGTCTGCGTTCCAGGCGGTTTCACCGTGGCGGATGGCGATGATGCGGGTCGGGTCCATGGCTTGATGGGGGGGTGAGCTGGCCGTGGCCAGGCTGCTTGCTTAATGAGGAATCTCGATGTTCACCTGGCGAATGCCTGCGGGCGGCTCGGGAAAATTCGTGAGCGCGGCCTCGAACAGCGCGGCCAGCAGGCGGTCCGTGTCATGCCAGGGGCTGTCGCTGACGGCGCGGGTTTCATAGACCACCTGGCCCGAGCGCAGGTCGCGCATCAGCAGACTGACCTCGCGGATATAGGCCCGGCTGGGCGGGAAGTTCAGGCCAAAGCCCACGGCGGCCCCGCCGGTGCCGATCACAATGCCGCCTTGCCCCGGCCAGGCCCCGGGCCACCAGGGACCGTTCATGGGGCTGCCGCGGTTGTCCACCAGGTAGGTGTTCACCCGTGCACCCAGCAACACGCTGTATTGGGCTGCGCTCTCGTCGTGTACCAGGCCCACCTGCGTCAGCGCCTCCTGGGCCAACTGCTCAAGCTGGGGAAACTGGGGTTGCTGGGCTTGCGAGGGCAGGCGCTCGAAGCGGTAGTGCGCGCCGTTCAGTGTTGCCGAGCCGGCGGGCAGGGTGGAAAGCGCCTGCACATCGGCCTGCAGCAGGCGTGGCCCGGCGCAGCCGGTGAGCAGGGTCAGCAGCAGGGGCAGGGCTAAGGTCAGGAGCAGCTTGCGCATGGGCAGTGGTTCAGAGGCTCACGACCTGCACACCGGGCAGCGATGTGGGGGCTGCCGTGAACTCGTCTTCGTCAAAGGCCTTGTCGCCCTCCTCGCTGGCCACGCCTGTGGTTTGCAGGCCCTTGAAGTCGTAGCGCTTGCCGTCCATCAGGTGCGAGGGCACCACGTTGTGCAGCGCGCTGAACATGCTTTCCACCCGGCCCGGGTATTTCTTTTCCCATTCGCGCAGCATGTTGCCCACCTGCTTGCGCTGCAGGTTTTCCTGGCTACCGCACAGCGTGCAGGGGATGATGGGGAACTGGCGGTGCTCGGCCCAGCGCGTGAGGTCTTTCTCGGCCACGTTGGCCATGGGGCGGATCACGATGTGTTTGCCATCGTCGCTCACCAGTTTGGCCGGCATGCCCTTGAGCTTGCCGCCGAAGAACATGTTGAGGAAGAAGGTCTGCAGCATGTCGTCGCGGTGGTGGCCCAGCGCGATCTTGGTTGCGCCCAGCTCGTCGGCCACGCGGTACAGGATGCCGCGGCGCAGCCGGCTGCACAGGCTGCACAGGGTCTTGCCTTCGGGGATCACGCGCGTGACGATGGAGTAGGTGTCCTGGTTCTCGATGTGGAAGGGCACACCGACCTGCGTCAGGTACTCGGGCAGCACGTGCTCGGGAAAGCCGGGCTGCTTCTGGTCGAGGTTGACGGCGATCAGGTCGAAATGCACCGGCGCCCGCGCCTTGAGCTTGAGCAGGATGTCGAGCATGGCGTAGCTGTCCTTGCCACCCGACACGCAGACCATGACCTTGTCGCCTTCCTCGATCATGTTGTATTCCATGATGGCCTGGCCGACCTGACGGCACAGGCGCTTCTCGAGCTTGTGCGTCTCGCGCTCGATCTTCAGTTCCTTCTGGAGGGGAACGACCTCGTTTTCAATCCACTGGGCACTCATAGCTGTCTTTCAAATTTGCGCTGTGAGCAAGCTCACCACTGACCGGTTTCAGCGCGGATCGCCACTTCACAGTCGTCGAATATCTCCAGCTTGACGATTTTCACACGCACCCCCCGTACACCGGGCAATTGCAGCAGGCGGCGGGCCAGCTTGCCAATCAGGGTCTCCAGCAGGTTCACATGCTCGGCCGTGCATTCGTCGATGATGATCTGGCGCACCTTGCGGTAGTCCAGCACATGGTTGATGTCATCGTCATGTGGCAGCAGGGGCTGGGGCCCGAGGTTGAGCTCGGCATCGACCTGGATCGGCTGCGGATCGGCTATCTCATGTTCAAGAATGCCCAAGTTGGCGTTAAAGCGCAAGCCGGTGAGCGTGAGGGTCTGGGTACCCAGTGTTTTGGACATATTGAATGGTGGGTTGGGAAACAAGTGCAGGCCCGCAGGGCTGGCGCTCACATCAGGGAAAAATCACGTTCGAACTTCATCAAATGCTGGCCGCCATCGACCAGCAGCGTGGTGCCGGTGATCGAGGGGTTTTCCAGCGCAAATTTCACGGCGGCGGCCACATCGGCTGGTGTGGAGGAGCGGCCCAGCGGCGAGAGCCTGTGCAGGGCTTCGAACTTTTCGGCGGTGAGAAAAGGGCTGCTCAGCGTCAGGCCCGGTGCCACGCCCACGACGCGCACCAGCGGCGCGAGCGCCTGCGCCAGCAGGGTGTTGGCGGCTTCGAGGGCGGCCTTGGACAGGGTGTAGCTGAAAAAATCGGGGTTGGGGTTCCAGAGCTTCTGGTCCAGCAGATTGACCACGGCGGCGTTGGCAGGTGCGGCGCTGCCGCTCTCCGAGGCGCGGGCGGCCACATGCGCATGCAGGGCCTGCGCCAGGATGATGGCCGCGCCCGTGTTGCTGTGCAGGTGCCGGTCCATGGCCGCAAAGCCGAAGTTCGCCGCCGTGTCGTGTTCGAACACCGAGGCGTTGTTGACCACGGCGTCGAGGTGGCCGAAGCGCGCGATCACCCGGGGCAGCAGGCTGCGAACGGCGGCCTCATCTCCCAGATCGGCATCAAATTCGGCTGCGCCCCTTGTCAGTGCTTCGCAATCAGCTACTGTTTTGATAGCGTCTTCGCGCGAGTGCCGGTAATGCACGGCCACCTGCCAGCCCGCCTGTGCGAGCGCAAGCGCGATCTCGCGGCCCAGCCGTTTGGCAGAGCCGGTGACAAGAACCGTGCGGACAGAGGAGGGGGGCGACATTAGGCGACAATCCGGGCTGAAATGGCAACACCCCACAGTTTAACGACCGACCTGCAAGCCTATATGGCGCAGGTCATTGACGCCGCCGGCGGCTGGATCGGCTTTGACGACTTCATGAACGAGGCGCTCTACGCGCCGGGGCTGGGCTACTACGCCAATGACCTGCGCAAGTTGGGCCTGATGCCGGGCTCGGGCAGCGATTTCGTGACCGCGCCCGAGATGACGCCCTTGTTCGGCCATGCCTTCGCGGCCCAGGTGGGCCAGGCGCTGGAGGCAACGCAGACCCGGGCTATCTGGGAGTTCGGTGCCGGCTCGGGCGCGCTGGCGATGCAGTTGCTCGAAACACTGGGTGAGCAGGTGCAGCGCTACACCATCGTCGACCTCTCGGGTGCGCTGCGTGCGCGCCAGCAGCAGACCCTGCGCCGCTTTGGCGACCGGGTGCGCTGGGTCAGCGAGCTGCCGGCGAGCATGCAGGGGGTGATCGTGGGCAATGAGGTGCTTGATGCCATGCCCGTCAAGCTGCTCGCGCGCGTGGCGGGGGCCTGGCATGAGCGCGGCGTGGCGGTTGGCGCAGCGCCCGCCGCAGGCCAGGCGGGCTTTGTCTGGCAGGACCGTGTGACCGAGCTGCGCCCCCCTGTCGAGATCGAGGGCGCGCACGACTACCTGACCGAGATCCACCCGCAGGCCGAGGCCTTCATGCGCACGCTGGCGGACCACCTGACGCAGGGGGCGGTCTTTCTGATCGACTATGGCTTCCCCGAGCGCGAGTACTACCATCCGCAGCGCCACATGGGCACCGTGATGTGCCACCGCGCCCACCAGAGCGACCCCGACCCGTTGGCCGATGTGGGCTTGAAGGACATCACGGCCCACGTCAACTTCACCGGCATTGCGCTGGCTGCACAAGAAGCCGGGCTGGACGTGCTGGGCTACTGCACGCAGGCCCGCTTTCTCATGAACTGCGGGCTGCTGACACTGGCCGGGCAGGCCGAGATCCAGCACCGTGCCCATGCCCAAAAGCTCATCATGGAGCATGAGATGGGCGAGCTGTTCAAGGTCATCGGCCTGGTCAAGGGGGCTGTCTGGGACGCCATGGGTTTTGCTGAGGGTGACCGTACCCATACGCTCTGAAGCGTGTGCAAGACCCTGTCAAGCTGATCTGGATTCCTGCAGCGCTGTCAGGAAGTTGTTGCGCCACCAGTGCACATCCTGGGCCCGGATGCCTGCAAGCAGGCTCTTGTGCCGGGCTTGCCGTTCAGGCAGGGGCATTTGCAAGGCCTGCTGGATGATCTCTGCCATGCCGTCGGTGTCATAGGGGTTGACCAGCAGCGCTTCCTTGAGCTGTTCGGCCGCGCCTGCAAAACGTGACAGCACCAGCACGCCGGGGTCGGCCGGGTCTTGCGCGGCGATGAACTCCTTGGCCACCAGGTTCATGCCGTCGCGCAGCGGCGTGACCAGCGCGACTTCGGCTGCCTGGTACAGGCCGGGCAGGCGCTTGCGTGCCACGTTGCGATGGATGTAGCGGATCGGCATCCAGTCCAGGTCACCGAAGTCGCCGTTGATCGAGCCCGACAGGCTTTCAATTTCGCGCAGCAGGCCGGTATAGGATCTGACGGTTTCGCGGCTGGGCGAGGCAATCTGGATCAGTGTCGTGCGGTTCTGGTTTTCCGGGTAGCGGGTGAGCAGCTTGCGGAAGGCGCGGATGCGTTGCGGCAACCCTTTCGAATAGTCCAGGCGCTCCACGCCCAGCAGCAGGCGGCGGTGTCCGTAATCCCTGCGCGTGCTCTCATACATCTGACGGGCCTCCTCGCCTTGTGCAAGCGTGGTGAACTCATCCACATCAATGCCGATCGGGAAGGCCTCGGCGCGCAGGGTGCTGTTGTAGGCGCGAAAGCACGTGTCACTCACTTGCTCGGCATGGGCCTCGGTCAGGGCGTAGCGAGCGAAATGCATCAGATCAACATCGCTTTGAAAGCCCGCCAGGTCGTAGGAAAACAGCGAGCGCATCAGCCATTCGCTTTGCGGGATGGCGGCCAGGATGAGTGGCGGTGGCAGCGGCGTGTGCAGGAAAAAGCCGATGCGGTTGGTGCAGCCCATGGCGCGCAACTCGGCCGCCAGGGGGATCAGGTGGTAGTCATGTACCCAGAGAATGTCATCCGGCTGGATCAGTGGCATCAGCTTGCGGGCGAACAGCTGGTTCACGCGCCGGTAGCCTTCGATGTAGCCGGCATCGAAGTTGGCCAGGTCGAGCCGGTAGTGGAATACGGGCCACAGCACGCCGTTGCTGTAGCCCTGGTAATAGCTGTCGTAGTCCGAGCGGCACAAGTCCACGGTGGCCAGGGTGACGGGGCCGGCCCGCTGGGTGTGCAGGCTGCCCTCGCCGGGCGTTCCCTCCTCGACGATGCTGCCGCTCCAGCCGAACCACAAACCACCGCTGGCGCGCAGGGCTGAACCCAGGGCCACGGCCAGGCCGCCCGAGGCCGCGCTCTTGCGCGGGTCGGCGACACGGTTGGAGATGACGACCAGGCGTGACATGTTGGCCCTTAAATCCGTGAGTCCCAGGGGACAGACAGGCGCACCGCTGCGTTAATGATGCCGACCATGGAGTAGGTTTGCGGGAAATTGCCCCACATCTCTCCGCTGACCGGATGGGTGTCTTCTGACAGCAGGCCCAGGTGGTTACGCGCGGCCAGCATGGTTTCGAATATTTCCCGGGCCTCCTGTTCGCGGCCGATGCGGGCGAGCGCATCAATGCGCCAGAAAGTGCAAATGTTGAAGGCCGTCTCGGGCTTGCCGAAATCGTCCGCTGCTTCGTAGCGGCGCATGTAGGGGCCGTCGCACAAGGTCTTCTCCATGGCTTCCACGGTCGCGACAAAGCGGGGGTCGCAGGCGTCAATGAAACCGACTTCGGCCATGAGCAGTACGCTGGCGTCAAGCTCGCGCCCGCCAAAACTCTCAGCGAATGCCTGGCGCTCTTCGGACCAGGAGCGCCGCAGGATTTCTTCGTGCATGCGCAGCGCATGGCTCTGCCAGAACGACTGCCGCTCGGGCAGGTTCAGCGCCATGGCAATCTTGGCCAACCGGTCGCAGGCGGCCCAGCACATCAGGGCCGAGGAGGTGTGGATCCGGGCACGTGAGCGCAACTCCCACATGCCGGCATCAGGCTGGCCATACACCAGCACGGCTTGTTCCCCGACCTTTTCCAGCCGCGTGAATTCGGCCAGCCCGGGGCGGTGCAGCAGGCGCTGGTCATGAAAAGCCTGGGCCGCACCGAGCACGATATTGCCATACACGTCGTGCTGGAAATGCTCCTGGGCCTGGTTGCCGATGCGCACGGGGCCCATGCCGCGATAGCCCGGCATGTGCGCCAGAATGGACTCGGGCAGGTCGCGCTCCAGGCCGATGCCGTAGAGCGGCTGGATATGGCCGCCCCGCTCGGATACGACCACATTGCCCAGCCAGCGCAGGTACTCTTCCATGGTGGCAACTTCGGAGAGGCTGTTGAGCGCACGCACCACGAAGAAGGCATCGCGCAGCCAGCAAAAACGGTAATCCCAGGTACGGCCGCTGTTGGGGGCTTCCGGAATGCTAGTGGTCATGGCCGCCACGATGGCGCCGGTGTCCTCGTACTGCGAGAGCTTGAGCGTGATGGCGGCGCGGATGACCGCATCCTGCCATTCCAGCGGGATGGCGAGGCGTTGACTCCAGCGTCGCCAGTAGCTCACGGTCTCCTGTTCGAACAGGCGGGCCGTGTCGGAGATGCCATCCTGCAGGGTTTCGTCTGAGCCGAGCAGGAAGTTGTGTTCACGCGAGAGCAGGAAGGGCTGGCGTGAGAGGATGTGGGAGATGGGGGCGTCGGTGTTCAGGCGCAGCGTGAGTTCATCATCAACATAGCGAACGTGGTTGCTGCCGCGTGTGACGACGGGTTTTTTGCGCCCCCAGTCGAATGAAAGATCCAGCACCACGCGGATGCGCGGTGAACCCTTGATCGGACGCACGCGGCGGACCAGCATCATGGGCCGGAAGGAGCGGAAGTGGCTGGTGAAGCGCGGTGCAAAGTCGGTGATCTCGATGCCATTGCCATCCATGTCGAACAGCTCGGTGCGCAGTATGGCCGTATTCGGCTCGTACCACTGCCGGCTCGAACTCAGACCTTCGATCTCGATGGCGAAGGCGCTCGCCTGGTCGGCGCCATTGGGCTGAAGCAGGGCATTGAACACCGGATCCCCATCGAAACGCGGCATGCAGCACCATACGATGCGGGCATGGGCATCAACCAGCGCACTGAAGGCGCAGTTGCCAATCAAGCCCATGGACAGGGACGGCTCAGCGGGTGGGGCAAAGTTGGGAAGGGGCCCGGCAGCGGGTTGGCTCATGCGTGTTTCCTTGCGGCAGCTGCTGCATTGATGTGTTCGACGCTGCGATGCAGCCACTTCCGCAGTGCCTGCACGCGGTCACACCGGCTTTGTGCGGGGCTTGGGCCGTTGTTGCCCACTTTCAGGCCCGGGCCGCTGAGGCGCTGCACGACCACGACCCGCACCGTTTCCGGTCGTGCTGCCAATTCTGCCAAGGAGCCATTGAAATCAGGGAACAAGGCAGATTCTTGTGTGATGCGGGGTAGCGCCTGCATGGCCCCACCTTAACAAATTCAGCGCCCTGAGCCTATACCCTGGCGTGAGATACTTGAGCAAAGCGATGCAGATTCTGATTTGGCGCTTTCACCGTCCCCACGCTCTGCTCACTGTCAAACCATGTTCCGCTGGCTCATTGTCATCTTCGTTGCCCTGCTGGTCATCAACTCGTTCACGCCCTGGTTCAAGAAGATCGGCTTTGGCCGCCTGCCGGGTGACTTGCGCTTTACCCTGTTCGGGCGCGAATTCAGTCTGCCGTTCACGACCACCATCATCCTGAGCATGGTGGCAGCGGGGCTGTCGAAGCTGCTGTAGAGTCGCTTCAGGCCTTTAAAAACCGGTCAGCAACGCACGAGGATGATTCGACATGACAACCCGCCGCAGCCTGATCAAGACGTTTGGCACGCTTTCACTGATGGCCTGCCAGCCAGGGTTCGGGCAAGCCCCGAATGGCCCTGACTTTTCCGGACTCCGGAAGGGCTACGCGCAGCGCCTGAAACAAATACTGGGCGCAGGCGAATTGCCCTATATCGATGTGGAAAGTTCCTGTAACTCCACCAAGCTGGACATGGAGGGGCTGGCGAAAAGCATGGACCGGCTCAACATCGGGCTGATGGCGCTGTCTGCCGACATCGGGAAGGGGCAGTTCCAGCAGGGTGTTCGTTTCGACAGGCTGTCGGAGCGCCTGCTGGCGAGCTACCCGGACCGCTTCATCCCCGTGGGAAATGGCGGGCAAGCCCCCGCCCTGTCAGAAGCGCCGGACGAATTCCTGGACGCCCAGGAAGCCGCCATCAAGGGGCGGCAGATCATGCTCCTGGGCGAGTATGAATTCCGTCACTACCCTTCGCCCAGACAGGCCAAGCGCAGTGAGATGGACCGTGACGTCCATGTCCCCATTGATGGACCGATCGGGCACCGCGTGTTCAGCATGAGCGAAAAGACAGGCATGGCGCTCCAGATTCATTACGAAATTGAGGATGAACTGCTGGCACCTCTGGAGAGCATGCTGGCGCAATACCCCCAGGCCCGGGTGATATGGTGCCACCTGGCTCAAATCCGCTATATCGAAAGGGCATCCCGCTACACCCCCGCGTATGTCGAAGCCTTGATCAAGCGGTTTCCGAACCTGTATTTCGATACCGCCTTTGGGGATGCACGCTCGACCTACCCGCTCAGCAACCAGCGCCACGCGCGTATCTGGGCGAATAATGGCGGCATCAAGACGGAATGGAGCGATTTGATCGTGGCCTATCCCAAACGGTTTCTTTCCGCGCTGGACCTGGGGGGAGACCGCATGGATCGTATTGCCGGGTACGACCGCGATCACAGGGATTTCCTGAAACGCTTGCCGGTTGAGGCGCGGCATCAAGTGGCCTACCGCAGCGCATGGTCTCTTCTGTTCGGGGAAGAGTTCGCTTGAGTCGCCTGGCGCATCGTGACTGCGGTGGGTGAAGGGCCCGCAGGGGTGTCATCCACAGCCTCTTGAAGCCCATCCGTAGCCAGCGCTCTTGAATCAGCCCGCTTTGCCCCTATTTTGTTGAAATAAGCAGAAAGGGATTCCCATGAGCGATTCGCAGCACATCGTCTGTCCACACTGTCACACTACCAACCGCGTCAAGGCGCAGGACTTGGGCAGCGCGCCGGATTGCGGCAAATGCCACCAGTCCCTGTTCACCGCGCATCCGGCCGAGTTGGACGAGGCCTCGTTTGACCGCCACATCGGCCGTAACGACATCCCTGTGCTGGTGGATTTCTGGGCCCCCTGGTGCGGCCCGTGCCGCATGATGGCACCGGCCTACGAGCAGGCAGCCGGGCAACTGGAGCCGCGGGTGCGGGTGGCCAAGGTCAATACCGAAGAGGTACAGAACCTGGGCGCGCGCTTCAACATTCGCAGCATTCCGACGCTGGCCCTGTTCAAGGGCGGCCGTGAAATCGCGCGCCAGGCCGGTGCCATGCGCTCGGCGGGCGACATCGCGCAATGGGTGCAGGCAAACCTGCGCTGACGCCACGCTGAGCCAGACGTCCACGACTCTGCGGTTCTCCGGCTGGCGGAAATGGTAACGTTGGACTTCCACCCGTTTCCTCACGCCGCCAGCCCTGCAAGGGGTACCTAAGGAGTCCTGTTCCATGAGCGAGTCGCAGCCAGCAGCCAGCGCCCCAAGTCTGCCAGCGGGCTTTCATGTGCCCCCCGGCAGTGTGCCGCTGGCCTGTGTCGATGTGGGGGGCACCAAGGTGGCGGTCCATGTGGCGGATGCGCAGGGTTTGCGCGGCCATGTGAGCGAGCCCACGGCCATCCGGGGCGATAACGGTGCGCTGGCCGCCCAAATTCTCACCCTGATTGAAAAGAGCTGCACCCTGGCTGGGGTGCAGCCGTCTGCGCTGGCGGCGGTGGGCGTGTCGAGCTGCGGCCCGTTCGTGTTGCGCGAGGGCCTGGTCGAACTGGCTGCACCCAATATCTGCGGGGGTCTGGCGGGCAGTGCGCGAGGCCTGCCCAACGACTGGACGACTGCCTTGCTGGAGGCGCCGTTACGCGCGGTTTTCCCGCGGGTGCGCGTGGCGAACGATGCCATCGCCGCACTGGAGGCGGAGCGGCGCTGGGGCGCGCTGCAGCGCGATGGGCGGCCGATTGCCAACTGCGCCTATGTCACCTGGAGCACCGGCATCGGCGTGGGCCTGTGCGTGGACGGCCATGTGCTGCATGGCAAGCACGGCAATGCCGGCCATGCCGGCCACAGCTTTGTGAGCGACAACGACGACGGCTTGTGCGGTTGCGGCAACGTGGGCGATGTGGAGGGGCTGGTGGCGGGCAATGCCATCGCCCGGCGCTTCGCCCCGCAGGGCTATGCGGATGCGACGGCACTGTTTCAGGCTGCCGAAGCGGGGGATGCGCAAGCGGGGGCCATCGTGGACGAATTGTGCCGGGTGCTCGGCCGGACCCTGTACAACCTGGTGGTGACGCTGGATCTGGAGCGCATCAGCATGGGCGGTGGCGTGTTCTGGCATCACCGCGAGTTGCTGGCGCCCAAGCTGATATCCCACATCCGCGGCAGGCTACCGGCCTTGACGGAGGAGTTCGAGCTCGTGCCTGCGGGTCTGGCGCAGCGGGTGGGCGACTTTGGCGCACTGGCGCTGGTGATGTGAGTCACCCGCGGGACGGACGGCGGGGCCAGCGCGATGGCGGCTGCAGTTTGATATATATCATCCAAAGGCTATCGTCCTAGGGTAACTACTGTGCCGCAGGAGGATATTCAATGAAACATTGGAGTGACGACATGGCATGGGGTCGTGCCGGGCGAATGCCTGACCAGGGATTTGCATAGAGAGAAGCAAAGAGGAGAACATGATGTTGAAGCTTTCAAGTCTGGCCGCTGCAGCGGCCATTGCCGTGGCGAGTGTGGCAGTACATGCCGGCGAGGTCGAGGTACTGCACTGGTGGACTTCGGGTGGCGAGGCCAAGTCGGCTGGCGAGCTCAAGAAAATCATGCAGAGCAAGGGCCATACCTGGAAGGACTTTGCCGTGGCCGGTGGAGGCGGCGATGCCGCGATGACCGTGCTCAAGAGCCGCGTCGTATCAGGTAACCCGCCGGCTGCAGCCCAGATCAAGGGGCCCGCCATTCAGGAGTGGGCCGCCGAGGGGGTGCTGGCCAATCTGGACTCGGTGGCCAAGGCCGAAAAGTGGGACAGCCTGCTGCCCAAGGTCGTGGCCGATGTGATGAAGTACAAGGGCAATTACGTCGCCGTCCCGGTCAATGTGCACCGTGTCAACTGGGTGTGGGCCAATCCCGACGTGCTGAAAAAAGCCGGTGTCGCCGGCATGCCCAAGAATTACGACGAGTTTTTTGCTGCCGCCGACAAGATCAAGGCCGCTGGCCTGATCCCGGTGGCGCATGGCGGCCAGAACTGGCAGGATTTCACGACGCTGGAGTCGGTGGTACTGGGGGTGGGTGGGGCCAAGTTCTACACGGATGCCTTCGTCAAGCTGGACGCCAAGGCACTGGGCAGCGACACCATGAAGAAATCGTTCGAGACCTTCCGTCGCATCAAGAGCTATACCGACCCAGCCTCTCCAGGACGGGACTGGAACCTGGCCACGGCCATGGTGATGCAGGGCAAGGCGGGCTTCCAGTTCATGGGTGACTGGGCCAAGGGCGACTTCATCGCCGCTGGCAAGGTGCCTGGCAAGGACTTCCTCTGCGCTGCCGCACCCGGCACGGCCAATGCGTTCACCTTCAATGTGGATTCGTTCGCCATGTTCAAGCTCAAATCGAACGATGCACAAAAAGCGCAGAACGATCTGGCGGCTGCCATCATGGGGCCGGAGTTCCAGGAGGTGTTCAACCTCAACAAGGGCTCGATCCCCGTGCGCCTGGGCATGAAGATGGACAAGTTTGACGACTGCGCCAAGATGTCGGCCAAGGACTTTGTCGAGACTGCCAAGACGGGCGGCCTGGTGCCTTCGATTGCGCATGGCATGGCAGTGAGGCCAGCGATTTCAGGCGCCATGCAGGATGTGGCCAGCCAGTTCTGGAACGACGACAAGATGACGGTGGCCGATGCCATGAAGAAGATGACGGCAGCCGCTGCCACGAAGTAGGTCGGCGCGCATTCGATCTGTCTGCATGATGCAACTTGATGCCGCGTACCCTTGAGTCCATAGTTCCAAAGCTGGTGCTGGCCCCGGGCTTTTTGCTTGGGTTTGCCTTCATCTACGGCTTCATGATCTGGAATGGCGTGCTGTCGCTGACAGACTCGCACATGCTGCCCCGTTACGACTTTATCGGGGTGGAGCAGTATGTGCGGCTCTGGCAGATGGACCGCTGGTGGGTGGCACTCAAGAACCTCGGCATCTTCAGCCTGCTCTATGTCGGTGGCTCGATGGCTGTGGGCATGTTCCTGGCCATTTTGCTGGACCGCAAGATACGGGCGGAAGGCGCCCTGCGTTCCATCTACCTCTACCCCATGGCCCTGTCCTTCATCGTGACGGGTACCGCATGGAAGTGGATCCTCAACCCCAGCCTGGGGTTGGAAAAGCTCATGCACGACCTGGGCTGGCAGAGCTTTCACTTTGACTGGCTGGTGCAGACGGAGACGGCGATCTACTGCGTGGTGATTGCCGGCATCTGGCAATCTGCGGGCTTTGCGATGGCGCTTTTTTTGGCCGGTCTGCGCGGCATCGATGACAGCATCATCAAGGCAGCGCAGGTCGATGGCGCCAGCCTGCCGCTGATCTACTGGCGCATCATCCTGCCAGTGCTGCGCCCGGTGGTGTTCTCCACCATCATGGTGCTGTCGCACCTGTCTATCAAAAGCTTCGACCTTGTGATGGCCTTGACGGCCGGCGGCCCGGGCTATGCCACCGATGTGCCGGCCACCTTCATGTACGTGATGAGCTTCACGCGTGGCCAGATTGGTCTGGGCGCGGCCAGCGCCACCATGATGCTGGCCACCATCGCCGCCATCGTGGTCCCCTATCTTTACAGCGAACTGAGGAGCCGACCGCATGATCGGTAGCCGTCCTTCCGGGGGGCGGGTTCACCTGCCGCGCCTTGCGCTGTATGCCGTGCTCATTGTGGCCGCCCTGCTGTTTCTGGCGCCGCTCTATGTGATGCTGGTGACCTCGCTCAAGGATGGAGCCCAGATACGCGCAGGTAATCTGCTGAGTCTGCCAACGTCGGTTTCGTTCGATGCCTGGCGGCTGGCCTGGTCCAGCGCCTGCACGGGGGCCGACTGCCGCGGCTTGCAGCCCTATTTCTGGAATTCCGTGTTCATGACCGTGCCCGCCGTGTTGCTGTCTACGGCCATCGGCGCGGTCAACGGCTATGTGCTGAGCCTGTGGAAGTTCAGGGGCAGTGAGGTGCTGTTCGGCTTCATGCTGTTCGGGGTCTTCATGCCCTTCCAGGTGGTGCTGTTGCCCATGAGTCAGGTGCTGGGCTGGCTGGGGCTGTCCAGTTCGGTGGCGGGCTTGATCCTGGTGCACTGCCTGGCCGGCATGGCGAACACCACGCTGTTCTTCCGCAACTACTACACCGCCATTCCGCGTGAGCTGGTCAATGCGGCGCGCATGGACGGCGCGGGCTTCTGGCGCATTTTCTGGCGCGTGGTGGTGCCCATGTCCACCCCCATCATGATGGTGACGTTGATCTGGCAGTTCACCAACATCTGGAACGACTTTCTGTTCGGTGTGGCCTTCAGTGGCGCCGACAGCAAACCCATCACGGTGGGGCTCAACAACATGGCCAACACCTCGGGCGCTACCAAGGCCTACAACGTGGATATGGCCGCTGCCGTGATCGCGGGCCTGCCCACGATGATCATCTATGCGCTGGCCGGGCAGTATTTTGTGCGAGGCCTCACGGCTGGCGCCGTCAAGGGATAACGGAAACACGACATGGCAGCTTCATTGAAGATAGCGGGCGTACGCAAGGTGTTCGGCAAAGGCGCGCACGCGGTGGAAGTGCTCAAGCGCATCGACATCGATGTGCCACCGGGCGAGTTCCTGATTCTGGTCGGCCCCTCGGGCTGCGGCAAGTCGACGCTGCTTAACATCATTGCGGGCCTGGAAGACCCCACCGAGGGGCAGGTACTGATTGATGGACGCGATGTGGTGGGTGTGCCCCCTTCACAGCGCGATATTGCCATGGTGTTCCAGAGCTATGCGCTTTATCCCACCATGAGCGTGGCCGACAACATCGGCTTTGCACTGGAAATGCGCAAGGTGCCCAAGGCCGAGCGCGAGCATCGTGTGCGCGAGGTGGCTACCACCTTGCAGATTGAGCATCTACTGGACCGCCGCCCCTCCCAGCTATCGGGCGGGCAGCGCCAGCGCGTGGCCATGGGCCGTGCACTGGCGCGCGAGCCGAAACTGTTCCTGTTCGATGAACCACTGAGCAACCTGGACGCCAAGTTGCGGGTGGAGATGCGCGCCGAGATCAAGCGCCTGCATGAGGAGAGCGGCACCACCACGGTGTATGTGACCCACGACCAGATCGAGGCCATGACGCTGGGCAGCCGCATCGCCGTGATCAAGGGCGGCATCCTGCAGCAACTGGGCACGCCGGACGATGTCTATATCCGGCCCGCCAACGTCTATGTAGCAACTTTCATCGGCTCGCCCACCATGAACATGGTGTCCGGGCGTACGGCTTCTGCGCAGGGGCCGTTTGTGATTGAGGGGGCCGAGCTGCCGATGGCCTGTCCGGCGCCGGGCCGGGAGCTGATACTGGGCTTTCGGCCAGAACACGTGTCGCTCGATGACAAGGCGAACTGGCGCGGCGAGGTGATCCTGGTGGAGCCGACAGGGGCCGATACCTTTGTGGTGGTCAAAACCCGCGCCGGCATCATCACCGTGCGCACCGAGCCGCAGATTCCCTTGAAGTCAGGCGACCAGGTGGGCTTGCAGGTGCATGCCGACCACGCCCACTGGTTCGATGCCAAAACCGAGTTGCGCCTGCCGGCGCCAGGGCAGCCGGGGGCTGCCTAAATAACGGGTTTCAGAAACCCTGACACAGGGTCTTGAGGTAGGTCGTGAAATCTGCGCCGACTTCAGGGTGGCGCATGCCGAGCTCCACATTGGCCTTGAGAAAGCCCAGCTTGCTGCCGCAGTCAAAGCGCTGCCCTTCGTACTGGTAGGCCAGTACGCGCTCGCGCTTCATGAGCGCGGCGATGCCATCGGTGAGCTGGATCTCGCCACCCACGCCCGGTTTCTGGTTGGCCAGCAGTTCGAAAATTGCGGGCGACAGGATGTAGCGGCCCGCCACCCCGAGGTTGGAGGGGGCTTTTTCGGGCGCGGGTTTTTCCACGATGCCGCTCATCTGCAACAGACCCGGTTCAATTTCCTTGCCAGCCACCATGCCGTAGCTGCGGGTATCCTCCGGCGCCACGGCCTGCACGGCCAGCACGCTGCATTGCTGGAACTCGTGAATCTTCGCCATCTGACTCAGGATGGGCTCGGGGCCCTCCATGAGGTCGTCGGCCAGCAGCACGGCAAAGGGTTCATCGCCAACCACGCTGCGTGCGCACAGCACGGCGTGTCCCAGACCCAGTGCCTTGTGCTGGCGGATGAAGATGCAATTGACATGGCTGGGCACCACGCTGCGGATGATTTCCAGCAGCTCGGTTTTGCCCTTCGCATTGAGCTCGGATTCGAGTTCGAAGACGGTGTCGAAATGGTCCTCGATCGCGCGCTTGTTGCGTCCGGTGATGAAGATCAGTTCGGTGGCGCCAGCGGCCACGGCTTCTTCGGCCGCGTACTGGATCAGCGGCTTGTCCACGACGGCCAACATTTCCTTGGGCTGGGCTTTGGTGGCGGGAAGGAAGCGGGTGCCCAAACCGGCAACGGGGAAGATGGCCTTACGAATCATGGTGCGGACACAGGTAAAGAACAAAAAGCCAGTGTAACGCCCTGCGCGGGAGCGGCCTTCGCCATACCTGACATCCGCGTCTACAAGGCCTGGGCCACGGCCTCGATGCGTGCCTTGTGAATCAACTCGCCGATCTGCTTGCCGCTGATGCCTGCCGCCATGGCCTGGGTCGCGACTGTTTCCGTGACCACCGACTGGGCCGCCTGAAACACCTGCTGCAGGCGTGTCCGTTGCGGGTAGGGGGCATCGTCCAGCCCAAGCCGGCCCCGGGCGTCGCATTCGCAGGCCAGCAGGATGTCGTCGAGCCGCTGCGGCTTGCGGAAGGCATCGCAACGTTCCAGCAGCCGCACCAGCGCGGCGGCGCCAAACTCAGCACTGCGGTGGATGTTGCCGTGCTCGCGCGCTACCACGTCGGCCATCTCGCGGCACTCCACGGGTACGCGCAGGCGCTCGCAAATGCCCTTGAGCAGCCGCGCGCTGCGCTCCTCGTGGCCAATGTGCCGGGGCAGCATGTCAACCGGCGTGGTGCCCTTGCCGAGGTCATGGCACAGGCACGCAAAGCGCACTGGCAGTGGCGCCTGCAGCCGGGCACACATGTCCATCACCATCATGAGGTGCACACCGGTGTCGATCTCGGGGTGGTATTCGGCGCGCTGGGGTACGCCCCAGAGGCGCTCCACCTCGGGCAGCAGCCGCGCCAGCGCACCACAGGCACGCAGCACGTCAAACAGGCGCGAGGGTTGCTGCTCCATCAGGCCACGGCTGAGCTCCTGCCAGACGCGCTCGGCCACCAGGTGGTCGGCCTCGCCGTCGTGCACCATGTCCTGCATGAGGGCCAGGGTTTCGGGGGCGATCGTGAAATCTGTGAAGCGCGCCGACAGCCGCGCCACGCGCAGGATGCGCACCGGGTCTTCGCGAAACGCCAGCGTCACATGACGGAACACCTTGTCGCGCACGTCGTGCAGGCCGTTGTAGGGGTCGCTCAGGTTTTGAGTGTCAAAACTGCCATCAGCCCTTACGGAATCTGCGCGTACAGCTATTGAATTGATAGTAAGGTCGCGCCGCGCAAGATCCTGCTCCAGCGTCACATCGGGGGCGGCGTGGATCGCAAAGCCGCGGTAACCGCGCGCGGTCTTGCGCTCGGTGCGGGCCAGTGCGTATTCCTCCTTGGTCTGGGGGTGGAGAAACACCGGGAAGTCCCGCCCGACCGGGATGTAGCCCAGTGCGGTGAGGGCTTCGGGCGTGGCGCCCACGACCACCCAGTCCCGGTCCTGGACGGGCAAACCCAGCAAGGCATCGCGCACTGCGCCGCCAACCATGTATATCTGCATGCCTGGCAGTTTACTGAAGCGGCAGGCGCGTTGGTTTCAACGGCTGAGCCGGTAGGGTTCCTCGAAGTCGAGAAAGTCCTCTTCCGCCAGTGCCTGGTCGGTCCAGGCCTTGACACCGGGCAGGGCACAAACCCGTGCCACATAGGCTGCGATATCGGCTTGCACCGGCAGCGCATAGGTTTGCAGGCGCATGCATACAGGGGCGAAATAGGCGTCGGCAATCGTGAATTCGCCAAACAGCATCGGGCCGCCATAGGTGCCCAGCAATTCACGCCACATGTCCGTCAGCCGCGCCACGTCGGTCCGCACGGCCGGTTTGTCGCGCCAGACCAGACCGCCGGCATCGGGCAGCGAGGCTTCAATGTTCATGGGGCAGCTGCTGCGCAGGGCCGTGAAGCCCGCATGCATCTCCGCACAGATGCTGCGCGCGCGGGCTCTGGCGTGCGGGGACTGCGGCCACAGCAGCTTGTCGGGATGACGTTCGGCAACATACTCGGCAATGGCCAGCGTGTCCCAGACGACCAGGTCGCCGTCCACCAGCACGGGCACCTTGCCCACGGGCGTGAGTGGCCCCAGGGTTTGCTTGAAGCTGGAGCCAGCGTTGAACGAGTCAAAGCGCACCATGATTTCCTCAAAGGGAATCCCGGCCTGCTTGAGCAGCACCCATGGACGCATGGACCAGGATGAGTAGTTTTTGTTGCCTATGTAGAGTTTGAGCATGGAGCCTCCTGGTCGCCATGCTAGCGTGTGCCGGCCTCAATGGGCAAGCTGTGAGGCGGGAAACTGACGGGCTTTTGTACGGGCTCAGCGGCTGGACGCCGTTTTGCGCATGGCCAGGAGCTCGGTGCCGGGCACAGTGGGGCCCAGGTAAGTCGGGGCAATGGCCTGTAGCGATGCGGGCTGAATGCCCAGCGCCGACAGGCCCGGCAGTTTGCCGCTGGCCACGTTGTCCACCTTCATGGAGTCCAGGTTGTCGCGGCTCATCAGGGGCTCGCCCGGCGCGAGTTCCATGCACCAGGCTTGCAGCCGGGCCAGTGCCATGGGCAGGCCCAGCACCGGTCTGCCCCGGCCACGCCGCACGCCGCTGAGCTGGCCAGCAAGCTGTACCAGCTCGCGCAGCGTCAGTACCGCTGGGCCACACAGTTCGTAGGTCTGGCCCGCGGTGCGCGGGTTCAGCAGGCAGGTCAGTACGGCCTGCGCCACATCCTCCACCCACACCGGCTGGAAGCGGGCCTCGGCGCCAGCCAGTGGCATGAGCGGAAACACCTGCTGCAGCTTGGCAAACAGGTTGAGAAAACTGTCCTGCGCCCCAAAGATCACGCTCGGGCGCAGCACGCTGAGCTGCAGGCCTTGTGCGGCTGCGGCCTGCAGGGCTGCCTCGCCCCGTCCCTTGCTGCGCAGGTACATCGAAGGGGCGGTGTCGGCTTGCTGGCTGCTGGCACCAAGCGCACTGATGTGCACCAGGCGTTTCACACCTGTGGCCAAGCAGGCCTGCGCCAGCTTGTGCGGCAACTCGACATGGGCTCGCTCGAAGCTGGCCTCATTGCCATGCAGCTTGGCCACCAGGTTCACCACCGCATCGTGTCCGGCTACCAGGCGTGCCAGCGTCAGCGGATCGTGGACATCCCCCTCGACCACGGTAAGCATGGGGTGCACGAGCAGGTGCCGGGCGTTGACGGTGCGCCGTGTGGGCACGGTGACGTGCCACTGCAGACGCGCCAGTTTTTCGCAGACGTGGCGGCCGACAAAGCCGCTGCCACCGAGGACAAGAATTCTGGACATAGGTGCTGCGTTCTAGCTCAGGGGATGTCTTCGTTGATTTCGGGCGTGTTGCTCAGCCGCGGGCCGACCGAGCCCAGCCGTGCCTTGATGGACTGGGGCTGGCCGCTGATGAGCGCGGCGTAGAGGGTGGTGTTGGCCAGCACCTTCTTCACATAGTCGCGGGTTTCGTTGAAGGGCACGTTCTCGGCCCAGATCGCGGCTTCGCGCACCGGGTCACCGGTCTGGCCGCGCCAGGCACGCGGCCGGTTGGGGCCCGCGTTATAGGCCGCAGTGGCCAGCGGCATCGAGCCTTCGAAGCGCTCCAGCACCAGCTGGAGGTAGCCGGTGCCAATCGCGATATTGGTGTCGCGGTCGGTAATCTGGTGGGGGCGGAAGCCACTCAGGCCGATTTTTTTGGCGGTCCAGCGTGCCGTGGCCGGCATGACCTGCATCAGGCCCGAGGCGCCCACGCTGGAGCGCGCATCCATGATGAAGCGGCTTTCCTGCCGGATCAGCCCGTAGACAAAGGCCGGATCAAGCCCGATCTTGTTGGCCTGCTTGAGCACCTCGGTACGGAAGGGCATGGGGTAGCGTTGCTCAACATCAATGACGTTTTTGGTGCGGTCACTGGTGTTGATGCAGCGGTCCCACACGCTGTTGTCGCACGCCAGTTGGGCGGCTGCGAGCAGTGCCCGGTCCGACATGCCGCCTTTGTCGTGCAGCGAGATGCTGTAGTTCCACTCGCGCACGCCTTCGCTGCGCAGGCCGAGCTGGATGGCCAGCAAGGCGCGCTTGAGGCCAGGGTTGTTGCGGGCCTCGTCCATCTCTGCGGCCGTAAGAGGCGCGGGACGCGGTGGCAGCGTGACCGGGCGGCCCAGCTCTTCAAGCGCAAGCTGCTCATAAAAACCCTTGGGCGAGGCAATCGACTGGTACAGCGCGCTGGCCTGGGCTGCTGCGTCGGGTGTTCTGAGCATCGTCAATGCCCGGGCACGCCAGTAGACCCAGGTGGGATCCTGGCGCTGGGCCTCGCTCATGGCTTCGATGCTGCTTTTGACCTCGGCCCAGTTGCCAGCACGCAAGGCGGCTCGGACTTTCCAGGCCAGCTGGTCTTCGTGCATGAATTTGTCCTGCCCGTTCATGAACAGGTCGAGTGCATCGTCTGCCAGCCGGCGAGCTGAGCGCTTGCCGATCACACCCCAGATCCAGCTTTGCTCTTCCTGCGTGAGCTGGGCACGCCAGCGCATCTTGCCCATTTCCTGCACGGCGGCATCGGTGTCGGTGACGGCCAGCCGTGTCAGGGCCAATGTCACGAACTCCTTGGTTCTGGGCAGCACGGCCGTGAACTTGTCGTCCAGGTAGCGGGCGGGGCTGGCGTAGATGGTCGCCACCCGGCTCGTCCAGTTCTCGTTGATCAGGCCCACGGCCTGGGTGGCAATGCGCGGGCGATCGTTCTCGAATCCCAGACGGGCCCGCTGCCAGACCTGTAGCGCCTTGAGTTTGCCGACGCTGTACTGCTGGGCGGCGGCGGCGGCGCAGCCGTCATCGGCGTCACGCTGGGCCAGCCAGAGCTCGGCCACCTGTGCGCTGACGTCGGCGCCGGTGGCATTGAACTGTGTCAGCAGCGCATAGCAACGTACGGCCCGGTCGTCATTCATACGGAACTTGGGATACTCTGCCGAGAAGGTAGCCCAGTCTTTTTGCTTGCCCAGCTGCAGCAGCCAGTCGTTGCGCAGCCGGTCTTCCTGGTAGCTGCCCGCAAAGCGGTTCAAAAACCGCTGTATTTCCAGCGGGCTGGCCGTATCGAGCCGGGCGCTGAGTTCCCAGTAGGCCGCCCAGGCCTCCAGCGGGTGGCCAGACAACTGGGGTAGCAGCTCGCGCATGCGCTTGAGATTGTTGTTCTTGAAGGCCTGCTGCATGTCCAGCATGGCATCATCTGCAGATGTGACCGGCTGGGCAGATGCCGGTGGGCGCGACTTCGATTTGGCCATGGCCGGCAGCGCGCCGCCCAGCATCAGGCTGGCTGCCAGTGCGATCGATGTCAGAATGGATTGAAACTGCATAGTGAGATTATGGACACATCAGACGAAAAAAGGGCACAGGATAAGAAAGCCCTCAGGCAGGCCCTGATAGAGCAACGTTTCATGTTGCCCGATCGCCTACAGCGGATCGATGTTTTGCAAAATGTCATGCGCATCTGGCTGCTGGCACGCGAAGACATCGTGATCGGCGCTTACTGGCCTATCAAGGGCGAGTTCGATCCGTTACCCATCCTGCACCGCTGGAAGGAAGACGGCGAACTGCTGGACCAGCCGCAGCCACGGCGCATTGGCCTGCCCGTGGTGAACAAGCAGCACAAGACCCTCACCTTTCATGCCTGGTACCCGGGTTGTCCGATGGAGGAGGATGCCTACGGCATCCCGAAGCCCAAGGACACCGAGCTGATCGTGCCTACCCTGCTGTTTGTACCCTGCGTAGGGTACGGGCCCGGTGGCTACCGGCTGGGTTATGGCGGCGGGTTTTATGACCGCACGCTGGCGAGCCTGCAGCCGCGCCCGTTCACCGTTGGCCTGGGGTTCACCCAAGGCTTTGTGCCTGATCTGGAGCCAGAGTCACACGACGTGCCGCTGGATGCCATCCTCAATGACAACGGGGTGGTCTGGCCGGTCTGAGCCGGACCGGAAAAAGACGAATCACCGACACAGACCCAGATAAGAAACCGGACATGGACGCACGGCATGTGGTGGTCATGGGGGTGGCTGGTTGCGGCAAATCGGCCGTGGGCCGCCAGCTGGCACAACAGCTTGGACTGCCCATGGTCGAGGGCGACGATTTCCACCCGCCAGCCAATATCCGAAAAATGCAGCAAGGCACGGCGCTCACCGATGAGGACCGCGCCGACTGGCTCGACAGTCTGGCGCAGGCGCTGGTGGCGCAACCCGGTGGCGCGGTGCTGAGTTGCTCGGCGCTGAAAGCCGCGTACCGGGATGCCCTGCGCCGCGCCATGCCGGGCCTGCGTTTTGTCTATCTGCGTATCACCGAGTCCGAATCGCAGCGCCGTGTGGCGTCGCGGCCAGGGCATTTTTATCCGCCCAGTCTGGTGGCCAGCCAGTTCGAGGCCTTGCAGGATCCGAGCGCGGAGCCTGGTGTGCTTGCGCTCGATGGGACGCTGTCAAGGGATGCGCTGGCCGGGCGCGCCGCGGCATGGTTGCGGCAAGGGCCTGACTTGCCTGGCTGACTAAGGGCGCACCGAGGCGAGTGACTGCGCCATCATTTCGTAGTCCTTGAGTTTTTCCACAGCCCGCTGGCGCTGCGCGGCGCTGGTGCTGTTGTGCAGCGCCGAATACAGCTTGCAGTTCTGGGCGGTCAGGATATCGCGCTGCTGCCGCAGCAGCGGATCGGGCGGGTTCAGTGCGCGCTCAAAGAGGGCGCGCATCTCGGCTTTCACATGTGTTTCCCGGGGCTTGCCGTTCTGCAGGGAGCGCAGGGTCTGCAGCATGTCCTGCTGCCGCTGGAGGATGCCGTGGTAGCTCATGGAGAAATCGGTGCTGGCTGCGGCAAAGTGGCTGCGCAGCAACGCAAGCTGGGCGTCGTCCAGCGTGCCGTAGAACATCTCCGCACGTTCCACGCTGAACTCCAGCTGGCGCTTTTGTCGTTGCGCGGGGGTGGCGTCCAGCCATTCGTCACGCCACTTGCGGTTGCGTTTCTCGAAGCTGTTTGCCAGGTGCTCAAGCTGCGCCTGGCCGAGCAAGGGGGCGAGCGCGACCACACCGGGCTCGACCTGCTCGCTCAGGCGCAGCAGGCTCTCGCGCACGTCGGCCCAGATGTCGCACATCTGTTCGGGTGTGAGCGTGGTGGGAGCCATGCGCTGCCATTTCTGCAGCAGTTGCACATAGCGTGGCAGCTCGTTTTTCCTGTGCCAGTCATGCAGGCTGGTCAGCTCCGTCTGCACTTTTTCCGACTGGGCTGCAGTGAAATCGAAGTAGCTGTCCAGCCACCAGTAGCCCAGCGAAGGCGCGTTGTTGTAAGCCAGTTGTAACCCACTGCAAGCCGACAGCAGTACAAGCAGCAGCGGCGCACCGATAATGCGAAGCAGACGAGTCAGCAGACGATCAAGCACAGGACAGGACAGGGACATGACAGCAACTTCAAAAAGTGGGGCCACACAGGCCGTGGATGTGGTGATCATGGCAGCCGGCAAGGGCACGCGCATGAAAAGCAAACTCCCCAAAGTGTTGCACCGTTTGGCCGGGCGTGCACTGCTGCAGCATGTGGTGGACACGGCGGCGGCCCTGTCGGCGCGCAGGGTGGTGGTGATCACGGGGCATGGTGCTATCGAAGTTGAAGCGGCTCTCGCACATTCCACGGGGGCTGGGGCCGGATTTGACATGAAATTCGTGCGGCAGGAGCCCCAGCTCGGCACCGGACACGCGGTGCAGCAGGCCGTGCCTGCGCTGCCGGACGATGGTGTGGTCGTGGTGCTGTCGGGCGATGTGCCGTTGACCCGGCCCGAGACCCTGGCGCAATTGATTGCGGCCAGCGGCGGAGACAAGCTGGCGCTGCTGACCATCGACTTTGCCGACCCTGCAGGCTATGGCCGCATCGTGCGCCAGGGGCCTAGACCGGCCGCCGGTGCTGATGTGCGGCCGGTGCTGTCCATCGTCGAGCACAAGGATGCCAGCGCCGAACAGCGGGCCATCACCGAGGTCTACAGCGGCATCATGGCGGTGCCGGTGGCACGCCTCAAGCCCTGGCTGGCACGGCTCGACAACAAGAATGCCCAGGGCGAGTACTACCTCACCGACGTGGTGAAGTTCGCGGTCGCCGATGGCGTGGGTGTGGTGGCCCACAAGATTGACGATGCACTTCAGGTGGCGGGCATCAACAGCCCGGTGCAGCTGGCGCAACTGGAGCGGGCCTACCAGTTGCAGCAAGCCAATGTCCTGATGGAGCAGGGGGTTCGCCTGGCCGACCCGGCGCGGTTCGACCTGCGTGGCGAGCTGGAATGCGCGCAGGACGTCGAGATCGATGTCAACTGCGTGTTTGAAGGCCAGGTTTCGCTGGGCGAAGGCGTGAAGATCGGTGCGAACTGCGTCATTGCCAATGCCAGCATTGGTGCGGGCACGGTGATCCATCCCTATACGCATATCGAAGGCGGCAAGCTCGGAGCCAAAGACCAGGTGGAAATCGGAGCCGGCGCGCTGATCGGACCGTTTGCGCGGTTGCGGCCCGGTGCGCGCCTGGGCGAGCAGGTGCACATCGGCAATTTTGTCGAGGTGAAGAACGCCACGCTCGCCGCCGGCGCCAAGGCCAACCACCTGGCCTACCTGGGCGACAGCAGTGTGGGCGAGCGGGTGAACTTCGGCGCAGGCAGCATCACGGCCAACTACGATGGCGCCAACAAGCACAAGACCGTGATCGAGGCCGACGTACACATTGGCAGCAACTGCGTGCTGGTCGCCCCGGTGACGATTGGGCAGGGCGGCACCGTGGGCGGGGGCTCCACGGTGACCAAGGACACGGCGCCAGGCGCGCTGACCGTGGCGCGCGCCAAGCAGGTGAGCATTGCAAACTGGAAGCGACCGCAGAAGAAGTAGGCAAGGGGATTGCCCATGACACACGCCGATTCACCCTCCGACGAAACAGGCCAGCCTGCCGGCACTGCAGCAGAAGCGCAAGCGTCCTGCGAGCAACTCGCCCGCCAGCTCGCCGCTACCCAGGCGGAGCTGGAAGACTTTACCTACTCGGTCTCGCACGATCTGCGGGCCTCGTTGCGCCACATCACGGCCTTTGTGGCACTGGCCCGGGAAGACCTCGGCGACAAACTCCCGCCCGGGGTGGCGTCCCATCTGGACACCGTGACCCAGTCGGCCAAGCACATGGGGCGCATGATCGACGGCCTGAGCGAGCTGTCGCGGCTGGGGCACGCCGAGATCAAGCCTGAGCCTGTGCCCGTAGGCGTGCTGGTCAACAGCGTGCGTACCGAGCTGTCACACGAGCCCTGCGCGGCCAAGCTGGAGTGGCAGGTGTCTGACGACCTGCCGAACGTGTTGGGCGATGCGGCCATGGTGCGCCAGCTCTGGCGTCATCTGCTCTCCAATGCAATCAAGTACTCGAGCAAGCGGGAACAGGCGACTGTGCAGGTGGGCTGGACGCGGCTTGCCGGCGATGCGGCCCAAGTGCGTTTTTTCGTGCAGGACAACGGGGCCGGCTTCAATCCGCGCTTTGTGCAAAAGATGTTCCATGCCTTCCAGCGCCTGCACAGTGGCAATGAGTTCGAGGGCTTGGGCATGGGGCTGGTGCTGAGCCGCAAGATCGTGGAGCGTCACGGCGGCACCATCGAGGCACAGGGTGATGTGGATGCCGGCTGCCGTATCAGCTTTACACTGCCACGGGTGCCAGAAAGCACTGACGCCAGCTCCCCATCTGCCTGAGTCTTTGCGGGCCGATGCCCCATCCCGGGAATCAGGGTCTGGCTGAGCGGCGCTCCTGGGGCAGCGGCAAGCGGGCGCCAAACTTGCTGCGCTTGATGCTGAAGAAGGCTTTGACATTGCGCACATTCGTGTCGCTGCTGAACAGGCGCTGCGTCATCGCAAGGTAGTCTGCCATGTTGCGCGCATGCACCACCAGCACGAAGTCGGGCCCGGGGGAGACGCGGTAGCACTGTTGCACGGCCACTTCGCTGGCCACCCGCTGCTCGAAGGCTTCAAGGGCTTCTGCGCCTTGCCGGTCCAGCGTGATCTCGACCACCGCACTCAAACCTTCGCCCAGCACGGCGGCCAGGCGTTCGGTGTTCAGCACGGCGATCTGCCGCTCGATCAGGCCCGCCTCCTGCAGGCGCTTGACGCGCCGCAGGCAAGTAGGCGCAGAGGTGTGCACCCGCTGCGCCAAATCCTGGTTGCTGATGGCGGCATCCTGTTGCAGCAAGTCGAGCAGCAGCAGGTCGATTGAATCAAGCGATATTTGTTCCATATTAGATAAATAAATGGAATAAATTTCCAAACAAATTATTTCATGAAATTTTAGTCCGAAAATAACTATTAATTGATCTGATATTTTTCAAGCATAAGCCTAATATCAGCGCAATTCTTTGAGGAGCAGTCTCTATGTGCGGTATCGTCGGCGCCGTTTCCACGCGCAACATCGTCCCCATCCTGGTTCAGGGCCTGCAGCGGCTCGAATACCGGGGCTATGACTCCTGCGGCGTGGCTGTCTATGCCAATGGTCTGCAGCGCGCTCGCAGCACCTCACGCGTGGCCGAGCTGGCCGAGCAGTTGTCCAGCGGCAAACTCGACAGTGGTACTGGCATTGCGCACACGCGCTGGGCCACGCACGGCGCACCCGAGATGCACAATGCGCACCCCCATTTCAGCCGCGGCCCCAAGACCGGCCGCGAAGACGCAGAGCGCCCCGGCCGCATAGCCCTGGTGCACAACGGCATCATCGAAAACCATGACGAGTTGCGTGCGCAACTGCTGGCCAAAGGCTACGAGTTCACCAGCCAGACCGACACCGAGGTCATCGCGCACCTGGTTGACAGCCTGTACGAGGGCGACCTGTTCGAGGCGGTCAAGGCGGCGGTGAAGCATTTGCAGGGTGCCTATGCCATTGCCGTGTTTTGCAAGGACGAGCCACACCGCCTGATCGGCGCACGCGCAGGTTCGCCCTTGATTCTGGGTGTGGGCAAAGAAGGCGGCGAGCACTTCCTGGCGAGCGATGCGATGGCCCTGGCCGGTGTGACCGACCAGATCGTCTACCTCGAAGAGGGTGACATCGTCGATGTGCAACTCGGCAAGTACTGGCTGGTCGACAAGGGGCACAAGCCGCTGAGCCCTGAGCAGCGCCCTGTGAAAACCGTGCTGGCCCACAGCGGTGCGGCCGAGCTCGGCCCGTATCGCCACTACATGCAGAAGGAAATCTTCGAGCAGCCGCGCGCCATTGCCGACACGCTCGAAGGCGTGGAGGGTATCGTGCCCGAGTTGTTCGAAGGCCCCGGAGCGGCGCGCATCTTCAAGGACATTGACTCGGTGCTGATCCTCGCCTGCGGCACCAGCTACTACAGCGGTTGCACCGCCAAGTACTGGATCGAGAGCATCGCCAAGGTGCCCACCCAGGTCGAGGTGGCCAGCGAGTACCGCTACCGTGACTCCGTGCCCAACCCCAGGACCCTGGTGGTCACCATCACCCAGTCGGGGGAGACGGCCGACACGCTGGCCGCTCTGCGCCATGCCCAGAGCCTGGGCATGACCAATACCCTGACCATCTGCAACGTGGCGACCAGCGCCATGGTGCGTGAATGCAAGCTGTCCTATGTGACCCGCGCCGGCATTGAGATCGGTGTGGCCTCTACCAAAGCCTTCACCACGCAACTGGCCGGATTGTTTCTGCTCACGCTGGTGCTGGCGCAGGCCAAGGGTCGGCTCAGTGAAGAGGACGAAGCGCGGCATCTCAAGGCCATGCGGCATTTGCCCACCGCTTTGCAAGCCGTGCTGGCGCTGGAGCCGCAAATCATCAGCTGGGCCGAAGACTTTGCCAAGAAAGAGAATGCACTGTTCCTGGGCCGCGGCCTGCACTACCCCATCGCACTCGAAGGTGCGCTCAAGCTCAAGGAGATCAGCTACATCCACGCCGAGGCCTACCCCGCAGGGGAGCTCAAACACGGCCCGCTGGCGCTGGTGACAAGCGCCATGCCCGTGGTTACCGTGGCACCGAACGACACCTTGCTGGAAAAACTCAAGAGCAACCTGCACGAGGTGCGTGCCCGTGGAGGCGTGCTCTATGTGCTGGCAGATGACGACACCAAGATCGTGCGCGAAGAAGGCATGCATGTGATTCGCATGCCGGAGCATTACGGTGCCTTGTCACCGCTGCTGCATGTGGTGCCGCTGCAGTTGCTGGCGTATCACACGGCGTGTGCGCGCGGGACCGATGTGGACAAGCCGCGCAATTTGGCCAAGAGTGTGACGGTGGAGTGACCTAAACGCTAACTGCTGAGTGGTGACCGTATAAATAAAGGGTGTCAATTGCAAATAAAGGGTGTCAACTAAAACCGAAAAAAATCCCTGTCAATTCAGCGGACCCTCGTCACGTGCATTGATATTCCGTGCAATTAAAGTCGTAAACACGGCTCTAGTATCCATGCGGGTTGGCGGGCAGGTGAATTTTTGAATGGTGTTTGTAAAGTCGTAAACACACTCGGAAATGGGGTTCACGGAGACCCTTGCGAGGCAGCTTCCTGCCAGAAGAAGTCGTTGTTACATGTTGACCCGGGAGCGCACGCACTGCTTCGGACCGCAAGCTCCCGACATGGGTCTTTTTGGCTTGGTCAAAGAAATGGTTCAACAACATTGTTGACATATCTAGAAACGTTGCTGCATAATTGAGGCAACAACTGGAGACGTCATGACTGAACCCCGCGAAATCTCGCCCTTGGAACTTGGGCGCTACCTAACTCAGGTGCGCGAGCGAGCTGGCATCAAACAAGCTGAGTTGGCTCGAAAGGTGACCTGGAGCCCGGCGGTCTTGTCACGCGTCGAAAGCGGTGAACGCTCTTTGGCGGACGACGAGCTCGATCAGCTGCTTGATGCAATCGACACCCCTGAAGCTGGCAAGTTACGCGACGCCCTCTCGAGGGATTGGCGTGTGCTTCCCCGCCCTTCGCTGGATCACCCTGACCAGGACCTGTTGTGGGCCGCAGAGGAGGTTGCGCAGCAACTGACTACGCTGCGCGAACAACCAGACGTTCGAAACGCCTTTGAGCGGCGCCTCACAGAATATGTTGACGAGCTCGGCCGTTCTGCTGGGCTCTTGCTGAAGCGTGACCACCAGGTCGCGTTCATTGGCAGCATTGGCATTGGCAAGTCCACCGCCATCTGCCGCCTGGCGGGTCTGGAGGTTGAGGTGCCTGACTCGCCTCATCCTGCGCCCGTGCTTGAGGCCGGCGCAGGTGGTATCACGATCTGCGAAGTGCATTTGCGCAGGGGGCCTGGCTATGGGCTCATGATCGAGCCGCGCAGTGACAACGAGATTCGGGCGGACGTCACCGACTTCGCTGAGTACATCCTGGGCAGTGATGCCAGCCCCGCAGAGATCGACAGTGGCGACGATGAGTCGCAAGGCATCTCAAAGGAGGTCGAGCGCGCGATCCGCAATCTGGCAGGCCTCAAGATCAAGCGAGAGAAGCGACCCGACGGAAAGGCATCCCGGCGAGACGAAGCGAAGGAGCTTGCCAAAAGCTACCCCGCTACGCGTGACCTGGTCGTGGAGATCCTCGCGCGCATGGAACTGCATCGGCGCGACCGGCGCGACGTGTGGCATGACGCCAGCACCGGCAAGCAACCGTTGGAGTGGCTTAAAGATACGTTCGAGGCGATCAATAACGGCAGACACCCTGAGTTCACGTTACCGCGCCGGATCGAGGTCGTGGTGCCTTCGGCGCTGCTTGACGCTGACGACCTGTCGATCAGATTCATCGATACCAAGGGCATCGACAGAACAGCAGCGCGTGCCGACCTTGAAAGTCTGCTCGATGACTCTCACACGCTGGCCGTGCTTTGTTCAGGCTTCAACGACGCACCTGCTGCGGGTGCCCGTCTGCTGCTCGAGCGGGCCAGGGAAGCCGGTGTTCGCGATTTGAACGTGAAGACATCCTTGCTGGTTCTGCCGCGCCCCAATGAAGCCATGGCTGTGAAAGATGAGTCGGGTGAGCGCGTCGAATCGATCGAAGAGGGCTATGAACTCAAGGGTGAGCAAGTGGCACAAAGCCTGCAACCCCTGGGTATGCAGTCGCTCGCTGTTGGTTTCTACAACTCGTACCAGGACGATCCGGCCACCCTGCGGGCCTTCCTCAGCCATCGGTTGCTTGCCGCTCGCAAGGACTTCCGGGGACGGCTGCTTGAGGTCGTCAACAACGCCAGAGCCTTGCTCCTGAATTTCGAGCAGGAACAGGCTCAAGCCGTTCTAAGACATGCAGCAGGCCAGCTCCAGGCCTGGATCGGCCTGAACTCCAAGCCCAAGCGCCTTAGTGCGCACGTGCAGGACAGTCTCCTAAGTCAGATGACAGTGGCCTATGCGGCGACGGTGCGTGCGTCAGTGGCGCGGGAAGGCGAATGGCATAACCTGAATTACGGTCATCACCTTGGCTATGGCGCCCGGCGCATGGCCGTCTTGTCGCTTGGGACGATGGTCGAGGGGTTTGCCCAGGTGTGCCAAACCATGGCCGCCACGCCTGATCTTTCCGAGGCCAAAGAGCTGATCTCACAGGCTGAACGACTGCTGCAAGCCTCTTACGAGGAGTTGCTGCTCAAGGTCCAGATCATGGGTCAGACGTCGTTCCGCGACGAGCTGAAGCTCGACAAGGCGTTCTGGGGCCTGTGTCAGCGCGAATGGGGCCAGGGGAGTGGCTACAAGAACCGGGTGGCCACTCACAGCCATGCTTGGTTCGGGCAAGAGGAGCGGCTGGAACTTGAGGTCGAGCTGATCGCCATGATCCAGCGTGAATGGGACGCTGCGCTGGCCCGCATCGCCTCGCTGTTCGAGACCGAGGGCTGACGTCGGATCTTCGGCGTGCTTGAAAGGGCGGCGCTGCAAGTTGGCGCGCCAAGACGGCAGGGTTTATGGGCTCTCAGACGTAAAAAACTGAGTTCAGCAAACCTTTCATCTGGGTCTTGACATTGTTTTCTTGTTTGAACTACAATTCGTTCATGCCATCAGGAGCCGCCATGCAGCAGTCCAACGTAAGCTTTCAACCGTCTGGCCACAGGCCGGTCAAGATGTCCAGGCATGCAACCAAGCGCTGTCAGCAGCGGGGCCTCGGCCAGGACGTGGTTCCCGTGATCACGATGTTTGGCGACGCCAGTCACGACGGGCGCGGCGGTATCCGCTACCTCATGACGGACAAGGCCATGACGAGCCTAGTGCGCGCACTGGGCCGCAATCAGCGCATCGACGCACTCGCCGGCGCCTATGTAGTGGTGAGCGCCGATGACGGGGCCGTGATCACGATCGGCCATCGCTACGCCTGAAAGTATCCGGAACGCTCATGCAACAAAAATCCGCCACCGCACCGCGCGATATTTTCTTCCGGCTCATCGACATCGCCCGAGGGGCATCCCTGCAGGTAGACGCCTTGACCTTTGCATTGGCCTGGCTTGCCGTGGCCAAGCTGATCTCGACAGGACGCCTCGAGGGCCTCTCACGCATCGAAGACCTTCAAACCCGGGAAGGCCGGTTCCAGCTGACCAGCGCGGACCTGTCACCAGGGCTCGTGTCGGTGATCACGAAAGCCATCGATTCGCCTAACGCTGACGGCGGCTTCCACATGGAAGCCAGTTGGGCCGTCGCCCCCCTTATCGACAAGAGTCTCGGCAAGCCATGGGGCCTTCAGGATGCCGCCTGGTGGGCAACTGGGCGTGGTCGGGGATTCGGCGAAGGCGTGCCAGCTTACGACCCCGAGCTCTGCGACCTGATCGTCGGCAGCCTGGATATCAAAGCAGAGGACGTCGTTTGGGTGCCCTTTGATGCATCTGGCCAGTTCGTGGTTCGGCTGGCGCGGGCCGGGGCACGTGTCTGGCGCGCAGGACCAAGCTACTTTCAGACTGACCTATGCATGTTGCTGCTGGCGTTGGAAGACGAGGCGTCCTGCCTACGCGCTGTGCAGTTCGGCAGCCTTCGCAGTGAAAGCAGCCAGCATGAACACCTGACCCACTGCTTGGTCACAGCACCACTTGGATACAAGGTTCCAACATCGACAGAGTGGAGGCAGTGGGAGCGAGTGAATGAGCCATCACGCCGTCTGTGGGTTTCTGCGGAAGAGATGGATCGGTCAGACGCCTGGGCCGTCGCCGCGATGTGGCCCATGGTCTCGAAGCGGGGCGTCTTTCTGTCTTCCCCCAGTCTGCTCTTTGCCCAGGGCCAGGAGCACCGGTTGCGCAAGTCCCTGCTGCTGGATGCCAAAGGCAATTCGGTTCTTGCGGCCATTAGCTTGCCATCCGGGGTGCTAAGTCACACCGTGGTGGCACCTACGCTGCTCGTACTCGACGCTAACCCACACCCAAGCGGTGTGCGCATGATCGACGTGAGCGGCTCCACGAGCGACGGCGAGATACAGAACCGGTTTGGCAAGGACATCAATACGCAAGACGTGCTCCGCATGCTGTCGCAGGAGACTGACATTCCCCAGCTGGCTGAAAACATCTCAGTCAGCGAAATCGAGGAATACGACTTTTCCCTCATGCCGCCGCGTTACCTTCGCCGCGTAGAAGACCTCGCCGGCAACCGCAAGCCCTTGGGTGACTTAATTGCGACCCATGTCCGATCACCGGTCCCGAGCAAGGACGTGAACGCCTGGCCCGTATGGGAAATCAGCATTCCCATGCTGGACCGGTGGCGGCCAATCCAAGAGGGCTATGAGCGCTGGATGACCCTGACCTCCCGCAAGGCCGAGGATGCACTGCTGCAGGAGGGAGACCTCGTCCTTTCGATCAAAGGGACCATCGGCAAGGTAGGCATCGTTGGTCAGGTTCCAACGACCATTGCTGAAGCGGTGACGGCCCGATTGCTCGAACCTGCGATCTTTCCAGATGACGGCCCGAAGACAAATGCCGCCGTAGCGGCAGCCAGCTGTGTTGCGCTGCGGGTCGACAGGCAAAAGGTCTTGCCTGAATACCTGCTGCTGTACATGCGGTCAGACGACTTCAAGCGTCAGCTTGAGGCTCTTCGCGTTGGCGCCACCATCGCTCACATCACGCCGTCCACACTGCTAGCCAGTGTTCAGGTTCCCGTGTTTCCACTCGACGAGCAGGCGGCCATATGCACCAGATACAGAGAGCTTCAGGAGATGGAAGCCGAGGTGGAACGCATTCAACTGAGCATGGCTGAGATTCGAGACCAGCTATTCCGTTCGACCGACGAAAATCACTGAGCCACCGCCCGTTCCATTCAACCAACAACAAGAACTCCCATGGACCAATCACAACTCAAATGGATCGCCGACTTCGTCTGGAACATAGCCGACGACAGGCTGCGCGATGTCTATGTTCGCGGCAAGTACCGCGACGTTATCCTGCCATTCATCGTGCTGCGTCGGCTGGACGCTGTGCTGCAGTCGACAAAGGCCACCGTCCTGGAGCGCAAAAAGCTCCTCGACGGCGCCGGAGTGGCGAATCAGGATGGTGCGCTGCGTATGGCTGCCGGGCAGGCTTTCTACAACACGTCGGAATCGACGCTTTCGAGCTTGACCGCCATCACGTCTGAGCAGCGCCTTCGCGACTCGTTTGCCGCCTACCTGGATGGCTTCTCGCCCAACGTGCAGGAGATCCTGACCAAGTTCAAGTTCAGGGACCAGATTCAGACCATGGTCGAGGCCAATATCTTGGGGTACTTGATCAGCGACTTCCTGAACAACGATGTCAATCTGTCGCCCTACCCAGTCAAGGACGAAGACGGGCGGGTCAAGCTGCCCGCCTTGGACAACCATGGCATGGGGACCGTGTTCGAGGAGTTGATCCGCCGCTTCAACGAGGAGAACAACGAAGAAGCCGGCGAGCATTTCACACCGCGTGACGTGGTCGGCCTGATGGCCAAGTTGCTGTTCCTGCCGGTGGCCGACCAGATCGAGTCCAGCACCTATTCCCTCTATGACGGCAGCTGCGGCACAGGGGGCATGCTGACCGTGGCCGAAGACGCACTCCATGCGCTGGCCAAAAGCCATGAAAAGCAAGTCTCTATTCACCTGTTCGGCCAGGAAATCAACCCTGAGACCTATGCGATCTGCAAGGCCGACCTGCTGCTGAAGGGCGAGGGCGAGGAGGCGGAGAACATCGTCGGCGGGGCCGACAAGTCGACGCTGTCGGCCGACCAGTTCCCGGCGAAAGAGTTCGACTTCATGCTATCGAACCCGCCCTATGGCAAGAGCTGGAAGACCGATCTCGAGCGCATGGGTGGCAAGGCTGGCTTCAGCGACCCGCGTTTCATCGTCCAGCACGGCGGCGACCCTGAGTTCAAGCTCATCACCCGCTCCAGCGACGGGCAGTTGATGTTCCTGGTGAACAAGCTGCAAAAGATGAAGCATGACACGCTGCTGGGCAGCCGCATCGCGTTGGTCCACAACGGGTCTGCGCTCTTCACGGGCGACGCCGGGCAAGGTGAAAGCAACATCCGGCGGTGGGTTATCGAGAACGACTGGCTCGAAACCATCATCGCCCTGCCAATGAACATCTTCTACAACACCGGCATCGCCACCTACGTCTGGGTGCTGACCAATCGGAAAGCGCCCCATCGACAGGGCAAGGTCCAGTTGATCGATGCTAGCCAATGGTTCCAGCCACTGCGACGAAACCTGGGCAAGAAGAACTGCGAGATGTCGGGTGATGACATCGCCCGGATTATGACAAGTTACCTCGCCAAGCCCTCGGACGACGCTGGCGCGGCAAACCCATCCTGTAAGTGGTTTGACAACGCCGATTTCGGTTACTGGAAGATCACGGTCGAGCGTCCGTTGCGCCTAAAGAGCCAGCTCAAGCGCAGCGCCATTGAAACCCTGCGTTTCGCTTCGGGTGACGAGGCCCTGCGCAGCGAGATCTACGCCAAGCACGGCGACAAACTTTACACGGAATTCGCCAAACTCAAGCCCGAGATCGAGACCTGGCTGAAGGGTGAAGACAACGACGACGATGCCGACGACGAGTCGGACGACGAAGACGCCAAGACCACCAAGAAGGCAGTACCGGAGAAACGGCGCAAGAAGCTGCTCGACCCCGCGACGTGGGTGCGTGACAAGACGCTACTGGAGCTGGCCAAGCTGGCGCAGCAGGAACTTGGCGAAGGCGTCTTCGATGACCACAACGAGTTCCGCACGCGCTTTGACGCCACTATGAAGGCGCACGACAAGAGGTTCAGCGCGCCCGAGAAGAAGGCCATCCACAAGGCAGTCAGCTGGCGCGACGAGTCAGCCCCTCCGGTCATTGCCAAGCGCAGCAAGCTCAAGGCGGGTGAGTCTTTTGAGCCTGGCCACGACGGCGCGTACCTTGAACAGTTGGGCAAGGATCGCTTCATGATCGAGTACGAGGCCGATAGCGACTTGCGTGACACCGAGCAGGTTCCGCTCAAGGAACCGGGCGGCGTCGAGGCGTTCTTTGCCCGCGAAGTGCTGCCCCACGCGCCCGATGCCTGGATAGCGATGGACGCCACCAAGATCGGCTACGAGATCTCGTTTGCTCGATATTTCTACAAGCCCACACCGCTGCGCACGCTGGAGCAAATCCGGGCCGACATCCTGAAGCTGGAGGAGCAGACCGAAGGCTTGCTGCACAAGATCGTGGGGGCTGCGTGATGGACGGTGCATACCAGTCATACCGGACGGCCAAGATGCAGTGGCTTCCGCCGGTGCCCGAGCACTGGGACGAGCAGCGCGCCAAGGTCTTCTTTCGTGAGGTGGATGAGCGCTCGCGCACCGGCGAAGAGGAGCTGCTGTCGGTATCGCACCTGACCGGGGTTACGCCGCGCAGTCAGAAGAACGTGACGATGTTCAAGGCCGCGAGCTACGTTGGCTCCAAGCTTTGCCGTCCCGGCGACATCGTGATCAACACGCTTTGGGCGTGGATGGCAGCGCTTGGCGCGAGCAGGCACGTGGGCATCGTCAGTCCCGCCTACGGCGTGTATCGGCCGCACCGTGCCGACAGCTTTAACCCAGCGTATCTCGACTACCTACTGCGCACCCGCGCCTACGTTGCTGAATACATCGGGCGCTCAACCGGCATCCGATCCTCGCGTCTGCGCCTGTACCCGAACCAGTTTCTCGACATCGCGCTGATTCAGCCGCCTCGCACCGAGCAAGACCAGATGGTCGCCTACCTTCGGGCGCAGGACGTTCACATCGCCCGATTGATCAAGGCAAAGCGCGACCTCATCGCGGTGCTGAACGAGCAGAAGTTGCGCATCATCGACCACAACGTCACGCGCGGGCTCGATGCGTCGGTCGCGTTGAAGCCTTCCGGTATTGAGTGGCTGGGGGATGTACCTAAGCATTGGGCGGTCAAGCCCCTCAAGCGATGGGTTCAATTGAATGCGAGCACCTTGGGAGAAAAGACCGATCCGGATTTTGAGTTTCGCTACCTGGACATCGGGTCTGTGAAGACCGGGCGATTGGCGAAGGAGCTTGAACGACTTCGTTTTGAAAATGCACCGTCACGGGCGCGCCGGGTATTGCAGCGCGGTGACACGATCATCTCGACCGTTCGCACGTACCTGAAAGCCATCTGGTACGTCAACGAAGAAGCCGACGATTTGATCGCTTCCACTGGTTTCGCGGTAATGACGCCCGGAAAGGATGTTGAGCCCGAATACCTCGGCTATGTGATTCAAAGCACCGGCTTCGTCAATCGGGTCACAGCCAATTCAATCGGCATTGCCTACCCAGCGATTGCAGAGACTGTGCTCGGTCGGTTCCCTGTTGTGATGCCCTCGACTTTGGAAGAACAACAAGCGATCCTTGCTTACATCAAGGCCGAAAGTGCACCTCTTGATCAAGCCATCGAGCAAGCACTGACAGAAATCAAGCTGATCCGCGAGTACCGCGATCGGCAGATTGCCGATGTAGTCACTGGCCAAGTGGATGTGCGTGGCTGGGTGCCGGGCCCGGAGGACG
This sequence comes from Gammaproteobacteria bacterium, assembly GCA_018815325.1. Classification (GTDB taxonomy): domain Bacteria; phylum Pseudomonadota; class Gammaproteobacteria; order Burkholderiales; family Burkholderiaceae_C; genus JAHIYE01. Next base: position 140,311 of record JAHIYE010000014.1, read on the forward strand.
TGGTGGCCGATGAGGTGTTGGCGGTACTGGGCGACGAAGACGAGAACGAAGACAACGGGGAGGAAACCGATGGCGACAACTGACACTTCCGAGAAGGGCCTGGAAAGCCTGATTGTCCGACACCTGACAGGGCAGCCCCCAGTTGCCCCGCCCCCGACGCACACCGTGCAATCCAGCATTGGTCACTATGCGACGGGCGGCTATGTGCAGGGGAGTCCCGGTGACTACAACCGCGACGTGGCTGTCGATGTTGTGCAGTTGCTGGCGTTCCTGCAAGCGACGCAACCGAAAAAGGTCGAGGCCTTGGGGATCGATCAGGATGGCATCAAGCGCACGCAGATCCTGCACCGGTTACAGGGTGAGGTGGCCAAGCGCGGCGTGGTGGATGTGCTGCGCAAGGGCGTGAGCCATGGGCCGATGCACCTGGACTTGTACAAGGTGCTGCCCACACCCACCGACCCGAACTCGGTAGAGAGCTTCAGCAAGAATTTCTTCAGCGTCACGCGCCAGCTTCACTACAGCAACGATGACACCCAGCGATCGCTGGACATGGCGATCTTCATCAACGGCCTGCCGTTGATCACCTTCGAACTGAAGAACTCGCTGACGAAGCAGACGGTGCAAGACGCGATCGTCCAGTACCAAACGACACGAGACCCGCGCGAGTTGCTGTTTCAGCTGGGGCGCTGCATGGTGCACCTGGCGGTGGACGACGCAGAGGTGCGCTTTTGCACCCACCTGACCGGCAAGAGCTCCTGGTTCTTGCCGTTCAACCAGGGCTGGAACGGCGGTGCGGGCAACCCGCCCAATCCACATGGGCTCAAGACCGATTACCTGTGGAAGCGCGTTTTGGCCAAGGAGTCCCTGGCCAACATCATCGAGAATTTCGCGCAAATCGTCGAAGAAGAGGACGAGCGCGGCAAGAAGAAGCGCAAACAGATCTTTCCGCGGTTTCACCAGCTGCGATCAGTGCGCGCGCTGCTGCGAACCACCCGTGAAGAAGGGGTTGGGCACAAGTATCTGATCCAACATTCGGCGGGCAGCGGCAAGAGCAACACCATAGCCTGGTTGGCCCACCAGCTGGTAGAGCTAAAGACGGCGACTGACGTGAGCCAGGCGCAGTTCGACTCGGTGATTGTCATCACCGACCGGAAGGCGCTGGATACGGCGATCGCGCGCACGATCAAGAGCTACGACCATGTGGCGGCGATCTTTGGCCACTCGGACAGTGCCGAAGAACTGCGCGGTTTCTTGCAACAGGGCAAGAAAATCATCGTCACCACGGTGCAGAAGTTTCCGTTCGTTCTGGATGAGTTGGGTGGCATGGGCGGCAAGAAGTTTGCGCTGCTGATCGATGAGGCCCACTCCAGCCAGGGAGGCAAGACCACAGCCAAGATGCACATGGCCTTGTCCGCCGCTGCTGGCGATGATGAGGATGACGAAGAGTCAGTGGAAGACGCGGTGAACCGGCTGATCGAGTCCCGCAAGATGCTGACCAACGCCAGCTACTTTGCGTTCACGGCCACACCCAAGAACAAGACGCTGGAGTTGTTCGGCGAGCGGTATGAGGAGGGTGGCAAGGCGCACTTCCGTTCGCCGGCAGATCTCACCTACACGACCAAGCAGGCGATCGAAGAGGGCTTCATCCTCGATGTGATCAAGAACTACACGCCGGTGGACAGCTTCTATCGGGTGGCCAAGACGGTGGAGGACGACCCGGACTTCGACAAGGTCAAGGCGCTGAAGAAAATCCGCCACTATGTCGAGTCGCATGAAAAGGCCATCCGTAAGAAGGCCGAGATCATGGTCGATCACTTCATGGCGCAGGTCGTTGGCAAGCGCAAGATCGGCGGTCAAGCACGGGCCATGATCGTGTGCCAGGGCATCGCCCGGGCGGTGGACTACTACCGTGAGGTCTCTGCCTACTTGAAGGAGATCAAGAGTCCCTACCAGGCCATCGTGGCTTTCTCGGGCGAACATGATGTCGCCGGCGTCAAGAAGACCGAGGCCGACCTCAATGGTTTCCCCAGCAAGGACATCCCAGCCAAGCTGCGGCAAGACCCCTACCGCTTTCTGATCGTCGCCAACAAGTTTGTGACGGGCTTTGACGAGCCGCTGTTGCACACGATGTACGTCGACAAGACCTTGGCCGGCGTGCAGGCAGTGCAGACGCTATCGAGGCTGAACCGGGCGCATCCACAGAAGCACGACACCTTTGTGATGGACTTCGCCGACAACGCCGAGGCCGTGAGGGCTGCGTTCCAGGATTACTACCGGGCCACGGTGCAGATTGGTGAGACTGACCCCAACAAGCTGCATGACTTGAAAGCCGACCTTGACGGGCACCAGGTCTATGCCTGGCAGCAGGTGGAAGACCTGGTGGCTCTGTTCGTAAAGGGCGCCGACCGTGACAAGCTCGATCCGATCCTTGATGCCTGCGTGGAGATCTACAAGGACAACCTGAACGAAGACGAGCAGATCGATTTCAAGGGCAAGGCGAAGACTTTTGTACGCAGCTACGGGTTCCTGGGTGCGATCCTGACCTACGGGCACCCTTCATGGGAGAGGTTGTCGATCTTCCTGAATTTCCTGATTCCCAAGCTGCCAGCGCCCAAAGAAGAGGATCTGGCCAAGGGCGTGCTGGAGGCGATCGACATGGACAGCTATCGCCCCGAAGTCAACGCGGCGTTGGCCATGGCGATGGACGAGACAGATGGCGCCCTGGAGCCAGCGCCCACGGGCGGTGGCGGTGGCCTGCCGGAACCCGAGATCGACAAGTTGTCGAACATCATCCGGGCCTTCAATGATCTTTTCGGCAATATCGATTGGAAAGATGCCGACAAGATTCGCAAGGTGATTGCAGAGGACATCCCGGCAAGGGTAGCCCAGGACACCGCGTACCAGAACGCGCAGCAGAACTCCGACAAGCAGAACGCGAAGATGGAGCACGACAAGGCGCTGAACCGCGTAGTTCTCGACTTGCTGTCCGATCACACGGAGCTGTTCAAACAGTTCAGCGACAACCCGAACTTCAAACGGTGGCTAACGGATTCGGTGTTTGACGCTACCTACCTCGCCAAGCCCCCACGTCCAGGTGGTGCGTCGACTGGCAACGCTAGCCCCGCCTGAGCGCAAGCAATGGCTGGGCGATCAACTGAGACATAGGTGGAGGACCGCATGTACGGATTTGTCAGGGCTGAGCATCTGAATATTTGGGCTAGTCGCTACACGGCGCCGGCGGAATTCCCGCGCTTGATGCGGCTGCTTGTTTGGGCACTGGTCCGGGCGCCACGCAGCGTGAATTTCCCAGCAGATGAGGCGGTGCGGTTGGCCGGCTATGACGGCGTGGTCGACATCGCCAAACCCATTGGGGGTATCCCCGGTGGTTCGTCTGTGTGGGAGCTTGGCACCAACAAGGACATCAAGGCTAAGGCGGACGAAGACTATGAGAAGCGTAGCGGCGATCCAGTGGGTGTTGACCCGGCTTCGACGAGCTTCGTCTTTGTGACACCGCGAACATGGCCAGGAAAGGCAAAGTGGGCGAGCGCCAGGAACCTCGAAAAGCGCTGGAAAGAAGTCTTGGCGTTCGACGCAGAAGACCTGGTGCAGTGGATGGAGGTGTCACCGCCAGTCGCTGTTTGGTTTGGCCAGATGGCAGCCCTGACTCCCAAAGGCGTTCGCAGTCTGCAGGGCTCGCTCGACGACTATCGCCTGGCCACCCAGCCAGAGTTTGATCCGGCAGGTACTTTGCTTGGTCGACAGGCGCAGGTCGATATCGTCACCCGCACATTGCTGTCGGACCCGGTGACGATTGAGTTCGAAACGATGAGCCAGGAGGAAGGTGAGGCGTTCATCGGGTCGTGCATCGTTGCACTTCCATTTGACCAACAGGAATCAGTCTGGGCCAGATGTCTCTGCGTGGACGACCAGGATGCGCTGAGGCAGGTCGCGGCCACAGGTGAGCGATATGTTCTGTTGATGGACGGGCCTTCGACGCCGATGCCCGCGAATGCCCACCTGCACACGATCATCCGAACGCTGCGCCCGGGATCCGGTTCCCCCAAGGCGATCGTTCTGCCATCGCCGAATATGCGGCAACTCATCGACTGGGTTGAGAAGCAAGGCGTTGAGCGCAACGATGCGTTTCAGCGATGCTATGACGCCGACGCGAGCCTGGAGCGCGTTCGCCGGACGTTTTTGCGGTCGGGACCGCCGCCACCAGACTGGTCCGTTCCTGGCGTGGCGCCCACCGTAGCAGCCGTCATTCTCGTTGGCACTTGGGACGGCGGAAATGAAGCCGATCAGGCGATAGTCAGTGCCATAGCCGGCTGTGACTACGCTCGGTTTGAAGCTGCTGTTGGCTCTTGGACGCTGGGGGCGAATCCGTTGATGACCCGCGCGGGAAGCGAATGGCGCGTGCACAGCCGACAAGAGGCCTGGAGGCGACTAGAGCCATACCTCCGGACTGAGCACCTGGAGGCGCTGATCGCCTCGAGCGAGAAGGTTCTGCTGGAGCCAGACACGCGATTCGAGTTGCCGCCCGATGAGCGTTGGCTTGCTGGCATGCATGGCAAGCGACGAAGCCACAGCGAGGCGCTCCGGAAAGGCATTGCCGACGCGATACTCATCCTGGCGACCCAAGGCGATGACCGGCAGCCGTGCTATTCGGGTGTCCGAGCAACGGATTGGGCTGACCGAACAGTGCACGGCGTTTTTGAACACAGCGCTGAGACCGATTTCTGGCGCAGAGTTCGAGGTGAGCTGTCTGAGCTGGCGGAGGCGTCGCCCGAACGCTTTCTGGCGGCCGTCGAGCAAGACCTTCGCGCGGAGCGGCCCCAGATTCTTGACTTGTTTGAGAGCGAGGGAGAGCACGGCGGCTGCTTGCACGCAGATCTACTGTGGGCCCTTGAATCACTCGGATGGGCGCCAGCCTTTGTTGGCAGGGTCGCGCGAATCCTTGCTGGTCTCGCCGAGATAGATCCGGGAGGGCGTTGGACCAATCGACCGGCGGCATCTCTCGCCGCGATGCTCAATCCAATGCAACCGCAATGTGGAGCGGCGGCGGCAGATCGTCATGCGCTCCTGGCTCAGTTGGCCAAAGCACACCCGGCGGTTGCCGCCAATCTCTGCGAGACGCTTTTTGCACGCGATGGTGGAGTGATTCAGATGTCGCATCGCCCATCGATGCGCGAATGGGCGCCCAAGGAGCGCATGCAGACCGTCATGCTCGCGGATTATTGGGCGGACGTCCAAGTGGCTGCGCGGCAGCTACTTGGGCTAGCCGGAAACGATGCGCTACGGTGGATGGCTCTACTGGGTCATCTGAAGCAATTGACTCTGGATGTTTCCGAATTGGTGTTCACAGGCATCGAAGAATCCATCGAGGCCTTCCCGGCGCCCCAGCGTCTCAGGCTTCGCGATGGTCTGCGGAAGCTGCTACATCACCATAACCAGTTCGTTGGCAGCGACAAGGAAATCGGTTGGCTGTACACGGAATCGATGCTTGCGCGTTTGAAGCGCCTCTACGAAGCGTTGATGCCAAAGGACCCTGTCGAAGCACACGCGTGGCTTTTCGCGTTCTGGCCTGAAAGACCATTTGATACGGGCACTGACTGGAAGCTGGAGCAGGAGGTTCTTGAGCAAGATCGGCTGAATGCGGCTGAGTTTCTTTCACAGGCCGGACTTGAACACCTGCTTGAGCGGCTTCATGAATTTGAGAGCCGGCGGGCTCTAGGGATTTCACTTGCGCGTACCACGCTCGGCAATGACTTCGCGGCCGATTTGTTCCAGCGGCACGGTGAGAGTGCGCAGCCGGCAGTTCAGGAGTTGATACAAGGCTTCGCTTCGCACCTTTCGCAATCGGGGTTCGACGCGTTTGTAAACAAGTGGATTGATGCTTCAAGCAAAGACCAGTTGCCAGAGCTGGCATGTGCGACGTTGTTGCTGGGCCTAGCTTCGGGGCCTTCCACCTGGGATACCGCCGCTAAGCGCGGACCAAGTTGCGACGATGCTTACTGGAAGCAGGCCTACATCGGCCCGTTGGATCGGCCTCAGGACGCTGAGAGAGCGGCCAGGTCATTGATCAAGGCCAATCGGATTCTCGACGCGATCGACGCGTTGGCCATGAGTGTGAAGACTGAATGGCTGGCGAAGGACGGAGACTGCGATCTGATCATCGAGGTGCTGCGTCGAGGCGTTGTCGCCTCCAACGAAAATCCCGCGCACGGCCAGCGTGTTTCGTACGATGTGACAACGCTTCTCAAGCGACTAAGCAAGTGCGGAAGGGTTAGCGACAGCGACATGTCGGGTCTTGAGTGGGCCTACTTCGGGCTGTTGGAGCATCAGGCACAACATGAGCTCGTTATGCATCGACGGCTGATTTCAGAGCCGTCGACGGTGATCGACCTGATGTCGCTCATCTATCACGTGGATGGCGTTGACAAAGAATCGCTGCCTGTGCCGACTGAAGAGCAAAAGCGCATGGCTTCAAATGCTTGGCATGTTTTGAATGACTGGCGCCCGTTCAAGAAGCTGGCGTCGGATGAGATGCCCAGCGCTGAATCGCTGAAAAAGTTCGCCGATGAATTTGTCCGAATTGCGACTGAGCGCGGTTACCGCGCCATCGCCTTAGATCATCTGGGGAAGGCTCTGGCTAGCAGTCCACTGGACGTCGATGGCAATTGGCCCCATGAGTCCATCAGAGGGCTCTTAGAACGGATGGATGGCCACGACGAACTGAAGGATGCGTTCGTAGCTGGCCGATATACAGATCGCGGTGTCACCATGCGCTCCATCGGCGACGGCGGCGAACAGGAACGCCAGCTTGCTCAGCAGTACCGGCTATGGCAGAACGCACTGTCGATACGCTGGCCGGTCACTTCAGGACTATTGGGCCGCATTGCCTCTGACTTCGACCGCGACGCAGTGCGGATGGATGTCGACGATCGGCGACGTCATTGAGCGGATTGATATAGAACGCCAACATTGGTAGATGATGGTTGCCTCACATACTGTGGGTAGAGGAAGCATTGTCCGAGTGTTCGCGCAAGCGCGATATTTTTTGCCGCCTGACTTCAGGTTTCGGACAGGTTGCAACGACGGCTGGCAGTTTGATGTGATCGCTCTGAGCTCCTCCGGAGCTCCGGATGGCCGCTGACTGGGGCATGGGGGCCTGTGAGCGAAAGCCAGCACGGGTGAGGTAAGGCATCGAACAGCAGAGGGGAACACATGACTGATCTACTCGTCGTCCGGTGGCTGAGAACTGAAGGAGCATGACGCAATCAACGCCGAACCGTACCTTGGCTCCTGGAAGCTCATGTGTACCGAGTTCGCCTTACCTGCCGCTGCCATCATGGCGAGTAGTTGAAATTCCCCCTCCGCCAAGGGAAGCACCGCATCCAAGGTTTGCCTCATCGAGATGATGGATCCGATAGACGGAATACCGGCTTTGCCAACCGGTGGTTCCGTCTCGGCGAAGACGGTCAACATGAACTCGCTGACACTCTTCACCGGTTTGGTCAGAGCGCCACAGAACTCCAAACACCGCGTGGACTTGCGCTTACGGTTTCCATGGTGAACGTCGGCAATGACGAAGACACTGACGTTCCACTCACGGATCAAGCCCGATCGAGAAACCAATTCTCGCGGCTTGGCGCGGGCCTTCGGCCCTCGAGTTGCGCGAGGTGCTGTTGCTGGCATTTGAGCGCTCCATTGCAGTCGCAGCAAGATATACGATCGGCATTCCGCCGCCTTGACATCGCTATGATCTAGACGTCTGACTTGACGACCAATTCGGGTGATCTAGATCGGGCTTTGCCAATTATGGCCGTTTACCGAGAACCATCATCGTGAAAGTAGCCACGTGAAGCCATCGATACAGACCCTGGGACAGATCCTTTACTCCCCAAGCCAGTACGTGATCCCGGTCTTCCAGCGCAACTATCGCTGGGATCGCGCTCAATGGCAGAAGCTCTGGAACAGCATCACCGATCTTCGAAACCCTGCCAAGATTGGCAACCATTTCATGGGGTTCCTGGTTTTTGTGCCTGGACTGGCGCAACCGGGTCATCACACGCGCTTTCACATGGTCGATGGCCAGCAGCGCCTGACCACCAGTTCGATCATGTTGGTGGCATTGCGCAATATTGCCAGAGACATCGGCCAGACCGAGCTGGCTGGCGAGATCAACGATCTGTACCTCGTCCACGAGCGTAAGAAGGGTGACGAGCATTTTCGGCTGCTGCCCAAGGCCAAGGATGAGAAGAACTACGTCGCCATCGTCACCGGCAAGGGTGAGCCGGCCGGGCGGATCGCTGATGCCCTCGACTACTTCGAAGAGCGCATCAAGGAAGCGGCGGAAGCAGATCCGGCAAGCCTGCGCCCACTTTTTGAGATGGTCTGCCAACGGCTGGAGTTCATGTGCGCCACGCTGGAGGCCGAGAACGCCTACAACATCTTCAAAAGCCTGAACTCCACGGGCGTTCCGCTCGGACCCTCTGATCTAATCCGGAATTTCGTCTTCATGCACGTCAAGCCGGACGATCAAGACGAGTTCGATTCCGATCGCTGGGCGCCGCTGGAGGCGCGGTTCACATCGGATGATGGGCGCCTGGATGAGGATGCGTTCTCGCGCTTTTTCCGCGACGTGCTGATGATGGACGGACGTTACGTTCAACCCAAGGACACCTTCCCGACCTTTGAGGCACGCTACGAGGCGACTGGCTTTTCTCCACAGGCGCTGACCGATGCGTTGCTGGTGAACGCCAATCATTACGCCACCATTACTGGCAATCAGGCGGACGAAGTTTCGGCTGTGACAGCCTCCCTGGCAGGCTTGAACGATCTTGAGAGCTCCACGACCTACCCACTCCTGCTGGCGCTGTTCAAGAAGCGAGCTGATGGTGAAATCGACTCTGCAGCCCTGGCACGTGCCATCGGTATGCTCCGAGGTTTCATCATTAGGCGCTTCATCTGCTCCGAGAGTTCGCGCGGATATGGACAGATGTTCGTGCGTGCGATCGACACGACTGCGCTGAATCCATTGCAGTCATTGGAAAGCTACCTGCTAGAGCGGGGCTGGCCGGACGATGGGCGATTTGAAACGTCGTTTTCGACCTTTCCTCTTTATCAGCGCGGCTACACCAAGGTCGTGCTTGAGACCATTGAGCGTCAGCGTGGTCACAAGGAACCGGCAGCGCTGCAGGCGGCGCAGGTTGAGCACGTCATGCCGCAGACGCTCAACGATGGGTGGTTGATCCATCTTGGTGTCGACGCCAAGCGCATCCATGCCGAGTGGCTTCACCGGCCTGGCAATCTCACCCTAAGCGGCTACAACCAGGAACTCTGGAACCACCCCTTTGCGGTGAAGCGCCAGGAGTACGTGAACAGCAACATCGTCATGACGCGCGAACTGGCCGACCAGACGGTGTGGGGGGAGGTGCAAATCAGATCGCGCAGCGAAAGCCTGGCCCGTGAGGCGGCAAGCATTTGGGCCGGGCCAAAGGGGCCTTACGTCAAGCCGAAGGAGAAGGCCGCGGACGGTGCCAATGGCGAAGCGAGCGCTGCGTACAGGCTTCGCTTCTGGAACGGCCTGATCGACTTCATGGCGCAGGAGCACCCTGACCTTCCAGCATTCGAGTCACGTGCGGCCATGACGATCAGGCTTCAGTCTGGTGTTCGGCATATTGGTTTCGAAATTCGGCACCTACTGCGCCCGACAGCTGTGGCGCTGGACGTGTACTTCTGGCGCGAGGCGTCCTTCCCTGTATGGGATATCTTGAAGGCCAACCCAGATGACATCAACTCGATGATTGGCGCCGAGTGGGGCTTCGGCCAGACAGACGAAGGGAAGTTGCGCTGGATGAATGTCAAACTGACCATGCCAAACGCAGAGGAGTCAGCTTGGCCAGCAGCGTACGAATGGTTCGGGGGAAAGCTGGCTGTTCTTTATGGGGCCATCGCCCCGAAGCTGCGCGATGAAATGGAGAATGCTTCTCCATCATGAAGATGGTGCGGTCAAACATGACACTAGGATCTGGTTCATTGCATGTCTTTGACCTAGACGAGGTTGGGCGTCATGTTCATTGCCGACGTGCTTGCCCCGCCTGGGGGTGCTCGGATCAGGTCGCTGGCTGGTCGACGCTAAGTTGAATAAGCCGTGACTCGTGAGAACGAATGCCAGTTGCTGCTGCGGCCATTCTTGACAATCAACGGATCTATACATTCTCAGGAGGGGCCATCATGAATCACCCGACAGAAGAAGAATACATCGCACACTGTCGCGAGCTGCGGCCCAATTCTATTGAAGGCTACATTAAGCTCAAGCTCGTTCATGCCGCGAATGCTTCACTGATAGTCCCGGATCTGTTGGCAGCCGAGCTCGGGGGAATGAAGTGGTTCCAACCGAAGTTCTTCTATGGCTGCCAGCTGTCGTTCATGGATGGCTTCGCTGCAGCTGACGTTGGCATTGAGCTCTGTAGCGGCTCACTCGTTCAGGTGACGCTAATCTCAGGTGGGCTCGTCGCATCATTGAGCGACAGTTCCCAGGTTTTCCGTTGCTTGATTTCCGGCTCAGAGAACCTAGTCCAGGCGGCGGATGGGACGTGCTCGCTTGGGGCGGATGGCGATCTCCTTCTGAACCTCTTTCACCACACGACCAACGAAGCGGTGGATGCCATTCATGCTTCGGGCTACTTCCGGGGCTCGCGCTGGAATGTTCAAGGTACGCGCGAGCTGACCAACGTTGGGTATGCGTACTTCACGAGCCTTCCGAAAATTACCTCAGAGCAGGACCTTGCCAAAATTGCTATGGCATCCTCGGGACGCATCGGCCTTCTTAGGACAAACGCGGAATCTGAGCGGGAGGCGATTGCCATCCAAGTCTATCGTCAATCCACACTCGACAGGACAGCGACTTTGCCAATCACGGTCCCATCAAGCCTTGTAGCTTCCCAGCATGTCTATCGGCATGCGCCAACGGGTGGGGCCGTCTATTATGAAATCTGTAACCCGGACATCTATCGGGTAGGTTTGCTGCCGGGGAAGGTTGCACCGTTTAACGACGGCACCCTTGATGTACCCAGCGCTGACAGGAAGCGCTTTGAATACGTCGTCTTGGGCGACGCAGACACACCCGATGGGCTTGTAGCTCCGTTTGACGAAGAGGAAACGCAATCGCTCTTTCACATCGAGGCGTGTGGTCAGCGGGCATTCCTTGACGTCTGGCAGTCCCAAGCGAACAGCGACCAGGTTTCTTGGCGCACGCCCGACTTGGTGCAGTTCATGGATGACAAGGCAGCTTCGAATGTCCCAGCGTCTAATCGGACGGAGCCTGGTGGCATGAGGGGTCCCTCGTAACCTGAAGTGCCGACTTTACTGGATGATGACCTCAACTTTGACGTCGAAAGCATCGAACTGACGACGCGCGTTTGCTAGACCAAGGAGCCATGACCGTGACGTGCCCGAGACCGTAAGTTCATGCATCGCTTTCACCGCTGCTTCAGCTCCATTGCGGATGCTCATGGTGGAACGGTGGTGGACCTTCGATGCCGATTCACAAATCTATGAATCCCTCGTCTTGGATCACACGCACTTTAACTAAACTCTGCTGAAACAAGGATGCTGAATCGCCCCGGGAGTTGCGGAGGCGACAACCTTTGAGACGATGGAGCCATGAAGAAATCAAATGGACTGCTCCCAGACTTGTAATTTCCGCTTGCGGCCGGGAGTTGCCAAACGGACGCTTAGGACCTCTCCAGTCTCCCGGATGGTTTCTGGCCTTAGGCATAGGCGAGCCACTTTCTTGGAAAGATTGAATGGAAGATTTGGGGCACGGCTGTACGGATAGGCATGGGTGGCTTACCGCCATACATTGTTAAGAATCTTCCCCAATCTCCCCGCCGCAAGCGTTAACCGCTGTTCCATCACATGCTGATAGTCAGTTAGATACGCTGCGGAAACCTTGTGCGGTGGATAAAAACTCTTCGAAGCAACTAACTTGCATGACTCCTGGGCCATCTCAGCGGGATCAAGTGCATGTCCTGTCATAGGATCGCGATTGCCCGAAAGTTTGCCAACCCAGGTATTCACATCAGCAGATATGTGCATCAGCATCCCAGAGTCCCACAAGGCGTGCAGGTTGGATCCCTTCCCAAAAGCATTAACTTGGTACTGATTCCCACCACGATCATCGGCATACCCCGCATGAAGCGGTTGATGCACATCCCCCACAAAATGCACCAGGTATTTGAGTGCAAGTAACTTTTTAGGATCCGGTGCATCCGACTTCAGAATCTCAATCTGTGCTTGGATAGCTCTCACAACGCAGTTCCCATCCGGGCAGTCTCTGACAGCGTCGTAGACGCAGTTCCCTCGCGGCAGATTCACATAGTGCCAGCGTGCTGTCATCGGAGCGCGATTTTCATCAGCCCAGGTCGAAATAGAGGCAAGTGTTGCCCCCGGCTCCAGTGCCAAGAGTCGCTGTACTTGTCCACGGGCTGCCGGTGTCAGCTGCTGCTCAGCCAGTGTGGCGATCACCTGATGCCCAAGCCATCCCCAGGCAAAGGACTGAATGGGTATGCAAAACGCAAGTACTCCACCCAGGATCAGCGATAAAGACAGTCGCCACGATGAGCGTGCCATGTTCAGCTCACCTTGGTCTTCACATGCTGCAATAAACCTTCGCAGGCATCTTCCACCAGATCCAGCACATGATCGAAACCATGTGCACCACCGTAATACGGGTCTGGCACCACAGCGGTGTCATGGTTTGAGCAGAATTCCGTCAGTCTCCGAATCTTGGCCTGATGCATTGGCGGACAGTCCTTCTGTACCAATGCCAGGTTGTCCATATCCATCACCAGAATCAGATCATGCTGCTCGAAGTCTTCGGTGTTAATCTGCCGTGCTCTCAAATCAGAGAACTCATAGCCGCGCTTCACAGCATGAGCTTGTGATCGCTCATCGGGCGGGCTTCCCGGGTGGTAGTTGTGAGTGCCAGCTGAATCCACCAATATCTTGTTGGCCAACCCTTGTTCAAACACCTTGTGTCGAAACACACCATGGGCCGTCGGGCTGCGGCAAATATTTCCCATACAGACAAAGAGTACAGAGTAGGTCGTCATCAGAACAATGTGTTGTGGGTGGAGGCAGGGGCTATCGTGTGCAACAAACCTGCCGGGTAAGACTGCATGAATTCTCCCGCCCCATCAGGGCTGACATTCAGCCAGTCGGCGTACCTGTCCTGCGGCAGGATCACGACCATGCGCTTTTCTTCATCCGGCTTGTGGAAGTTCTGCATGAGTTCATGCTGATCTGCATTGACGGTCAGCATCGTGTAACTCTCCAGCCATCCATCGGGCGACTTCCAGGCTGACCACAGTCCAGCAATCCCCATGGGCTGGCCATCAGCACTGACAATTTGCGTAGAGACCGCTTTGCCCGATCGCCAGTCGGGTTCAAACACCCCCATGGCCGGAATGATGCAGCGCTGGCTGCGCTGCCACGCTTCCCGGAAGCTGGGCTTGGTGGCTGCGGTTTCGCTGCGGGCGTTGAAGGTGTTGCGCTCCTTGCCATCCTTGGACCAGTGGGGCACCAACCCCCAGCGACCCAGCACCGCTTCACACCCAGGCACGGCCTCATCACCGGCATGCTCCGGGCGACGAATGAACAAGCCCATGTAGCCCGGCCACATGTCATGGCGCCCCAGGTCTTTCGGGGGCGTGACATCGAATGACACCTTCAGGACTTGAGGTGTGGGAACTGGCAGATAGTGGCTGCACATGGCATCAATATAGGTTGAATTGGAATTTGTGACGCATGGGATGAGTCTGGGTAATATACTGTACATATGAACAGTTATCCAGCTACGGCATTGCCATGTGCCATCGAGGCCACTCCGGTGCGCCTGCCCATGGCCGCTGGAACAATCCGGGCCGGATTCCCGTCACCGGCAGACGATTTCTCGGTCAAACGGCTTGATCTGAACGAGCTTCTGATCACCCATCCTGCAGCTACCTTCTTCTGGGAAGTGGGTGGCCTGTCCATGCTGGGTGCTGGCATCCACGATGGCGACATCCTGGTGGTCAACCGCGCGCTGGCGGCCCAGCACATGGATGTCGTGGTGGCCGAGGTCGACGGCGACTTCACCGTCAAGTTTCTCTACAAGCGAAACGGCAAGATCAAGCTCATCGCCGCTGACCCCACCTTTCCGGAGATTGCCTTCAAGGACGGTCAGACCTTGAGCATTTGCGGTGTGGTCACCAGTGTGGTCAAACGCTTTCGCAAGAACTGAGTGGCACGTCATGTTTGCGCTGGTGGATGGCAATAATTTTTTCGTGAGCTGTGAGCGGGTATTTCGCCCGGCACTCAATGGCAGACCCGTGGTGGTGCTGTCAAACAACGATGGCTGTGCGATTGCCCGCTCCGACGAGGCCAAGGCACTGGGCATCAAGATGGGAGCACCCTGGTTCCAGATCAAGCACATGCAGGAGTCCGAAGGGCTGGTCGCGCTGTCGGCCAACTTCACCCTGTACGGCGACATCAGCGATCGCATGATGAGCATTGCAGCGGGGCTGGGGCCCGAGCAGGAAATCTATTCCATCGACGAGTCTTTCATCGGCCTGCATGGGGTGCGGGGAAACTTGGTGACCCGTGGCAAAACCGTGCGCTCACGCATCCTGCAATGGATCGGCATCCCCACCTGCATCGGCATCGGCAACACCAAGACGCTGGCCAAGCTGGCCAACCATGTAGCCAAGACGGTGGAGCGCAAGCCGGGTGTCTATCCGAAGCACCTCTCCCACCTGGCACAGGTCTGCAACTTGTCGGCACTCACCGCTGATGAACTGCACCAAGTACTGGCCGCCACGGATGTGGGTGAGGTCTGGGGCGTGGGCCGCAAGATCGGCCAGGCGCTGAGAGATACGGGCATTCAAACGGTAGCCGATCTCGTGAAGCTGGACCCGGCCACTGTGCGCCGGCACTGGAGTGTGGTGCTGGAGCGCACCGTACGGGAGTTACAGGGCACACCCTGCATCTCCCTGGACGATGAGCCGCCTCCAAAACAGGAGATAGCCTGCACCCGCTCGTTCGGTCACCCCGTCACCGATCTCACGTCCCTCATTGAAGCCGTCAGCGAGTTTGCCAGTCGTGCCGCGGAGAAGCTGCGCAAGCAATGCAGCCTCGCGGCACAGGTGCTGGTGTTTTGTCGTACCAGTCCATTCCGGGCAGGCCCGAAGTTCTCTCGCAGCGTGGTGGTGCCACTGCGCCGGCCGACCGCGGATACAGCCTTGCTGGTTCAGGCCGCCGTTGCCGGCATGCGGGCCATCTACCAGCCCGGTTTCCAGATGGCCAAAGCCGGCGTGATGCTGCTGGAGTTGCAGCCCGACTCCCGGCAGCAACTGGAGCTGATGCTGGGAGAGGAGGCGGTGCCTGACAAGACACGACTGATGACCGCGCTGGATGGACTCAACAACCGTTACGGCAAGGGAACTCTGATGATGGCCAGTACCGGTCTGGCAGGTGACAGGCGGAGTTGGTCCATGAAACAGGAACGCCGCACGCCCAGGTACACGACCAGTTGGGAAGATATTCCTGTGGCCCACGCATGAACACCATAGAGACGATGCCAATGGCCTTGGGCCGTGTCCATGCAAGGCGACTGCGTGAACTCTACCGCTCGGCAGGCTGGCCCAGTCAGGACAAGGTAGAGGTCGAGCTTCTGGCCGCAGGCCTGCTGGAGCGCGTGACTGAGGTCAGTGGTCATGACAAGGTCCGGCTCACGGATGCCGGAATCAACTACCTGGCGCTGGCGTTTCACAAGAATCGACAGGCACGTTCTGCTCACGAAACGCTGGTCGACCTGGTTGCCCAAACCATGATGAGAGATGGACGCATCGTCTGGACCGGCCTGAGCCTGAGAGCTCAGCTCCCATCCGAGCCAGAAACCTCCACGCGCTGGAAGATCTGCATGCCCGATGTCTTCTCCATACGCAACACCACGGTGGCCGGCTATCTGGAGCCGGTGGTCCATGAGATCAAGGTCAGCCGCGCGGACTTGCTGGGAGACCTCAAGTCCAAGGATAAACGCGACAGTTATCTCAATGTAGGTGGTCAGTGCTGGTATGTCCTGGGCTGTGACGGCAAAGGGCGCCCAATAGCCAAACCTGAAGAAATCCCAGATGAATGCGGCGTCATGTTGTTGGAGGTCGAGCGGCTAGAAGTGATCCGCAACGCACCCAAGCGCGCCATTCCCGATTTGCCTTTCTCGATGTGGATGGCACTGGCCAAGTCCACGCCCCTGGGTTCTGGTGCAGCCATCTCATCCATGGAGCCCAGCCAGTCGCTTCTGACGGATCAACCCGATCCCGGGCAGATGCCATGAGCGTGGTCACAGAGCAGACCAAGGTGGAAGAAGAGGCCCTCTACAAGGTCTCGGTACGCAACCTGTGCCTGTTCGGTGCGAAGGCAGGTGACCTCGACTTGCGCTTCACTCCCTCGCCCACTGCACAGCAGGGCCGGGAAGGTCATATGCTGGTAGCCAGCCGGCGTGGTCTGGACCATGAGGCTGAAGTCAAACTCTCTGGGACGTACCAATGCCTGCAAGTCAGTGGCCGGGCTGACGGCTATGACGCAAGACGCAACGAGCTGGAAGAAGTAAAGACCTTCCGCGGGTCGCTGAAGGCCATAGCACCCAACCACCAGGAGTTGCATTGGGCGCAACTCAAGGTCTATGGCTGGCTGATGTGTCAGAGCCGGGGTCTGTCCACGCTGAATCTGACCCTGGTCTACTTTGATGTGGGTGACCAGACTGAACACCCGGTGAGCGAAGCGTTCAGCGCAGATGAGCTCAGGGTGTTTTTTGAGTCGCTGTGTGAGCGGTTTCTGGACTGGGCACGGCTGGAGCTCGATCACCGCCAACGACGGGATGCTGCACTGGAGGAACTGGAGTTTCCGCAGTTGCCTTTCCGCCCAGGACAGCGTGAGCTCGCCAGAGATGTGTATCGCGCCTGCGTGCAATCTCGGCCCTTGCTGGTCCAGGCCCCCACGGGCATCGGCAAGACCATCGGCACGGTCTTTCCTGCGCTTCGCGCCATGCCAGTGAGAGGTATCGACAAGCTCTTCTTCCTGACCGCCAAGACGCCCGGACGTCAGGTGGCGCTGGAGGCGCTGCAAAAAGTCACCCGGACGCAGAAGCACTTTCCGCTTCGCGTCATTGAGTTGGTTGCCAAGGACAAGGCTTGCGAACACAAGGACAAAGCCTGCCATGGGCAGTCGTGCCCGCTGGCCAGTGGTTTCTATGACCGTCTCCCAGAGGCTAGAGCTGCTGCAGCGCAACTGGCCTGGCTGGACCAGAAAGGCCTGCGCGAGGTAGCGCTGGAGCATCAGATCTGCCCGTATTACCTCGGACACGAGATGGTCCGCTGGAGCGATGTCGTGGTGGGCGACTACAACTACTACTTCGACCGCACTGCCATGCTGCACTCTCTCACGGTAGATGGTGGCTTGCGGGTGAGTGTGCTGGTGGATGAGGCGCATAACCTCTACGCCAGGGCGTGCAGCATGTACAGCGAGGACCTGAGCCATGCGCAGACGCTGGCCGTTCGTCCTGATGTGCCCAAAGCCATCCGGGGCCGCATCGACGAGCTTCTCAATCAGTGGCAACTGCTGCTGGATGCGTCTGAGCGCAATACACCGGACAAGACATGGAACCTGCTGGACGAGCTGCCTGAAGGCATGCTGAGGTCGCTGCAGAAGTTCAACAGCATGGTGAGTGAGCACCTCAATGACCACCCGACTGACACGTACGGGGCATTGCTGCCGTATTACTTCAAGACGCTGAGCTTTGCAGGGTTGGCAGAGGCGTATGGCGAACACACGATGTGTGAGTTTGACCAAGCAACACTAGCACTACCCTCGAATCCTCTGACACAAAGCGAAGCCCTTCAACTTAGCCTTGCGGGGGAACTTGTCGGCGTGCCAGAAAACGCACCCGGCACGCTGACCTTGCGAAACATCGTCCCGGGTCACTTCATCAATACACGCATCAAGTCGGCTGATTCGATCGTGCTGTTCTCGGCAACCCTGAACCCACCGGACTATTACATCAACCTGCTTGGCCTTCCCGATACAACCCTGTCGAATAACATTCCCTGTCCTTTCAAGCCAGAGCAGTTGAAGGTCAGCATCAAGCCTATCTCGACGCGCAGGGATGACAGGCCAGTATCGCTCGATGCCTTGGTGGAGACCATGGCCAGCCAGTTCGCAGATGAACCTGGGAACTACATGGCGTTCTTCAGCAGCTTTGACTATATGGAGCTGGCCCAGCGCACACTGCAGCAGCGCTATCCAAACCTGACTGTCTGGTCTCAGGAGCGGCTGATGACAGAAGAGCGGCGCCAGGCTTACCTGCATCAGTTTGGTGCTGCTGGACAAGGCATCGGCTTTGCCGTTCTGGGTGGCGTGTTTGGAGAGGGCGTTGATCTACCCGGCAAGCGCCTGATTGGCGCGTTCATCGCTACGCTCGGGTTGCCGCAGTTTGACGAGGTGAACCAGGCTATTTGCGAACGCATGCAAAAGCGCTTTGGTCGCGGGCACGACTACACCTATACGTTACCTGGAATTCAAAAAGTGGTTCAGGCTGCAGGGCGCGTGATTCGCACGGAGTTGGATACAGGCACTGTCATTTTGCTGGATGAGCGGTATCTAGAAAGCCGGTATCGAAGACTTCTTCCTGATTGGTGGGAAGTTGAAGTGGCTTAACTAAATATGAAAATTAAATAGCACTCTCAGTGCATATCCCGTTTGACATGACCATCTGTATCGGAACACTGCAAGCTATTGATGGGCTTGGTGCTCAGTGTCGCGTGTCGCTCAAAGTCTTTGGTAGTGTAGACTAGGTCAAGCAGGATAAGTTGGGCAGTCTCGTGCTCACCGTTGAGGATCAGGGTGGCGGCCTCATCGACCAATGCCTGCGCAAAATAATGGTCGTGCTGAGCGCGCTGAACGACAGTTTCTTTAAAATCTCTTGTTAGTGCCATCGCTTTTCATTTTGTGGATTTCCCACGGTTTGGTAGGCAGTTCGAGCCTATGACATTAACAAGTGTCAATTGAAGCGCTTGATGTCCACATGTCAAATCTTGGGCCAGAAAATTTTAATTTCAGCAGGGTCAAGGTCCGCCGGGAAAAAACCAAATTTCTTTCGAACATCTTCATTGTCGGGTTTATTTGATGATTCAGATAAACGCAATGCATCCTTCTTTCTTTCGTCCAGTGAGCGTTGATCAGGCTCGTCAGAAGAAGTCTCCATGTTGCGAGATGAAGACTTTCTCCCTTTGTTGGACCTCGACGATGTTGTCATTTGAATATTTTCACTGCATGCATCTTCGTCGTCAATACAGATGTACATCCATGCGGGCTACCTTCACATGAATTTCCAGCGACGGAGGAATCGAGTCGCCTCGGGTAAAGAGGTGGTGATTTGGTTTAAGTTTTGACCTGGGAATTGGTCTGCGCGGCGAATTGCCGGTAGTGATTTTCCTCAGCCTTGGCCGGGGGAATAATTGCGTTGGTGTCATGCACTCTCCGGCACAAATGCTTAAACCCAGTCGAATCGCTATAAGCGACAACACTCACGCCTCTTTCCGCTGTTCACGAAGCCAGTCGGCGCGGCCATAACGATACCCGGGAAACTCAGCCTCCAGAGTCGTTTGCCCAAGAATCAGACGCCGAGCAAGAATGGCGACCGAAGCCAACTCACGCTCATTGCGCACCTCCATTGGGGCTACCAGACTTAAGCCCATAGCCCACGCCATGCGTTTCCATTTCCAGTTGATTGAGACTTCAAGATCGATTCCCTCAGTAGTCAGGCGCTCGAGAATACCTTGCAGAAGGTCATAGTGCTGCCTTTGTTCTGCAGAAGGCTGACGAATGGTATAGCTCACCAGTTTCTTACGTGACCTCCCCACTCGACGGTAGTTCTTTGTCCCTCCGTCGGTGAGCCAGTTGTCTCGCGGACCATCGCCTGCTTCTTGCCAGGATCTTTCATGGAGTGCATCGGCGTACACGTGGCGAGGATGCTGCCACCAAACGATGACACGTCTCCCATTCAGGATAAAGCCTACGTCATCCCACCAGGAGAGACTATCCGGCTTCATGTCTTCATATGAATGCGGAATAAAAAGGCCACCATTCGACAAGCGCCAAGGATGGGATCGATGGTACTGGCGTTGTAATCGTCTCAGGAGTTCGAGCCGGGCAACTTTCATTAAGACACCTCATAAAGATAGTCCTCAATTGCAGACAAATTCAATCGGGACAAACTGGTCGATAAAAATGGAATGATCCAGAATATCGTTCAACTGAATCCGGCAACTTGACGTCAGCCGAATGCGATAGAGCTACTTCAGTCCTAGAATGAAATCTGTTCACGGAAGAACGTCTAGTCCCCACGAAGTAAATGTTGCCGCTGGACATCTCAGAAGAAGGATTCTTTGATTGTTTCACGATGGTGCTTTCTCAACTGCCTGTCTGAAGCAGACTCTCCAGGTACTCAGCTACCTTCTTCAATCCACGGTTCTGTCGCATCAGTTCAATTGGCACCGCCTTCACCCCTGAATTGAATGAATTCAACCAAGCCGTCATCATTTCGGTATTTCCACCGACCAGGCTGTGCAAGGCGATGACACATCGGATCAAAGTATTTGCAAGTTCTCCGTGCCTACCGCTAGGATCCAGCCCCGCCACGCCACGCTGCATGTCCTCAATGAAGTTCGGGTCTAAACCCAGCACATCAGCCAAGGTATTGGTATCCAATCCAAGGACGTGTGAACAACGGGTCACTGATCTGGCCAGAACCATGGCTGCTGGGTCAATCACAACCAGTTCGAGCATCTCCGCAATCTTCTGCCGCAGGGTTTCAACGTACGCGCCTTCCAAACCAGCACCACTATCGTGTACATGAAGAATCAACACCAAGCGCTGACATCCGGCGTCAAAGTATTGCGCCCGGTCATCCAGCGCAAGCCAACGCGCTTGCGGACGGTGCTCGCTGACCCAGGCTTCACACTCCCGTTGGCGCTGGCCGCGCATTGAATCGAACTCTGGGAGCCGCGGCGTGATCCCAACGATCCGATCCTGGATGTCGATGGAGAAGTGACTCCTCAAGTCCTCTATTGACTCACCGAGTCTGCAGGATGACGACACCACAATCTGGACCTGCGGGAACTCTCTCATGACCTGCTCGAAAATGTCCAGATGGCAGAACTCCAGCTCGGCTCCTACGCCTTCTGGGTGCAATACCCCATCTAAGTCGAGAAACAGTATCCACTCGTAGGGTGGACCTGAGTTCGGATTGTTCATCGTCATGCAGACTCCGCCTTGACATGATGCCAATGCTCCATCGCTCCAACAAGACTCCAGGCTGGAGTCGGGGCATCCCCGGTTGTTAATCCGTCTAGCGCTGTTCCGGGCATTTCATTCGCTATGTGGCAGATCACCTCTGCCTCCGAGCCGCTTCCCACTGGCGTCGTTTCGGGTCTTTCTGGATAGACTGCAGTGTCAACTGCCAGCGCCTTTCAAAACGAATCCGTTCTGCCCCCTGTCGCTTTCGTGGATTCATTGAGAAAAAGACAGTGGAGACATGCTGTTCAGACAGGGTCAAACCGCCCTTCTTGGCGCGAACCTTCAGGCGAAGCCCCTTGCGCCAACCCATCAGCTTGAGTAATGCTGGGGGGAATATCACCGCCACCGGTCCCGATTCGCCTGCTACCGCCAAGTGGTAGCCACGAATTTTTAGTTGGCAGACCACCCTTCTTCTGGTCAGACCTGAAGATATTTTTCTATAGGAAGTTGCGTCTTTGATTTGCATGGTGTTTGGGCTCACGATTTGAGCATCGTGGCACTGCCTGGTGCTAGGCAGCAAGGCTTAGATGTGAGCTATTTGAAATTCGCACCTGTTCCGCTATTAGCGGAGCAGGTGTAGAAACCGCTGGAAACCCGCATGAACAGTAGCTTTCGCCAACTGCTAATCCCATATAGAGATGGATCGCCCAAAGTGATCATGGGCACGTCGTGTTTTGGCCACGATAGGCGACAGAGACACTTTTTCAGGGGTATCTTCTGGCTGTGACGCGCCCCAATCTATCCATATCCTGGCGCATTGAATGTCTGAAAGCGATGCGGTTTGTCACCCTCTCCCGTCCGAGAGGGCCATCCAAACCGCGGTCAATGTGTGGGAATTGTCAGAAAAACAGATCAAGGCAATTCTTGCTAGCTGTTGGAACGAGGAGTTTTTTGGGTAGCGCATAAGCACCGGAGCAATAGATAGGCAAGAGACCAACTCAATTTTCCGATCATGAAAAACACACCACCCAAGTCAAACGCCATGCAACTCAGCACTGATGTGAAGGCTGGAGCCAATGGCTCTGAGTTCTTGTTATCTGTTCATCACAGCGCCCCTGTTGACGTAAAACCAAGTGTCGAATTGAGTTGCTGGAGTCTCATGCGCGTCAGGCATGCCGATGGGACGCGATCACTGCACCTAGTTGGAAAACGTGCCGGAAATAGCCGTGTTTCAAGCGCAATCGTTAGACTGGATTTCCATGCCATGGAAGGAGCTACGGAGTCCGGTCGCCTATACAAGCTTGAGGGTCAACCTGGAAGTGATACCAATACGCATATGATCTATTCCATTTGGCTCAGAAACAACGGATGGCATCACCAAAGGGATTTGACCGGGGCCTTTGTACGTTTGTTGCGCATGCGTGGGGCAACGTCGGCTTTGTGAAGCGAATACAACATGACCTATGGACAGGTATCCATTCGGGCACGGCAATTCTAGCGAATCAAGGACAACAACCAGCCAGGAACTGACCGTCAGTCTGAAAGACTCATAGACCGTTTCAGGCTGACTGCAGCCGGTCAGATTTTGCAGCCCAATGACAGCCGCCGCCGGAACCTGCCATTCGTCATCCTGCGGGGCGACCGACCGCTGCATCTTCAGCAGCGGCCACTCAACAGCGATGGACTGCACGAGGTGCCGAGCGACTCCTACCCGCCAAGGCGACCAGCTCTTCGCGCTGCAGAGCGGTCGCTGGGAACCGCTTGGTGAAGGGCTGCAATGGCTTGAATAACTCGGGTTGCGCGGGCGTCAACCGGTTTTCGGCTTTGGCTCCGGCGATGTCAGAAAAAATTACAGGGTTTATTTTTCAATTACAGAGTTTATTTTTACGATCAGAATCACTGTTCCTAGCAATTAAAGTCGTAAACAAGGGGCTAGGTTTCATGCGGCTTTGCGGCGTTTCGATTTGACAACATGCCACTTTAAAGTCGTAAACAACCCCCGAGAAGTGGTGCGGGCTCACGGAGCGAGGATTTTGGTGTTGTCGGGGATGAAGTCGAAAACAGCTTTCCTGCGATAGAACCATGGCACTCCATCCGCTTTCGCACCACGAGCCCATCACCGTGGGCGCGGCGTCTTGGTGTGGGTTGCGTGAACATGTCCGCGTTCGATGGTTGCCGGTTCGCGTGTCGGCCGCGACAACGCGCTCAGAATTCCACAGCTCGCCGCCTCTTGTGCCTCGCTACAACGCTCACGCAGCTTCTTGAGTTGTTGCTCCAATCCCTGCAACTCCCGAATTCTGTCTGCCACATGATTGATATGGTCGTCAAGAAGTTCGTTCACGTCGCCGCAGTCCGATGCTGGATCGTCCTTGACGCGTAGCAACTGCCGAACCTCGTCCAGGCTCATGTCCAGACCGCGGCAATGTCGGATGAATGCGAGGCGCTCGGCATGGGCCTCGCCATAGACCCTGTAATTGCCATCGGTGCGACCAGGCTCTGGCAAAAGACCCTCGCGCTCGTAGTACCGAATGGTTTCGACAGGAGTTTTGATCCGTTTCGACAATGCACCAATTTTCATTTCGCAACTCCGAGCACAGGCCACGAACCATCGTGGCCGATCTTCGCGACGGCAAGACCAATACGCCATCAGGGACAACACATCCTACCCTCTTGACTCTGTAGCCCCTACAGGGTTTCCAATGGGGTTCAATAAGGAGTGGAAATGCAACAGTTGAGTAACTCGAAACACGAACAGGACACTGGCCCCGCTTGCGATGGCCCATGCGAGGTCATGACTTCGCGCATCGAGACCACACATCCCGACGCTTCTTTGGCTGTATTCCGCATCCCGACGATGGATTGCGCCTCGGAGGAAAGCGAGATTCGCCTCGCACTGGCCGGCATCCCTGGCGTGCGGGGACTGAGGTTCCAATTGACGGCGCGCACGCTGCACATCGATGCGCCGGCCGATGTCCTGCCGAGCGCCTTGGGCGCCATCCGCAGCGCCGGCTTTGATCCTCAACCCGTAGCGCCGAGGGAACAAGATGTTGGGCATGCCCCCATGACCGAAGGGTTGTGGCGCTTGGGGGCTTCCTTGTTGCTGGCGATCGCGGCCGAGTTGCTGGCCTTCTTTGCGCCGGAGACAGCCGTCTACAAGGGAGCCGGCATGGCGCTGGCTGCATCAGCCATCTGGCTGGCCGGCTTCTCCACCTACCGCAAGGGCTTCGCCGCGCTGCGGCAGGGACGGCTGAACATCAGTGCCTTGATGACAGTGGCGGTCACAGGTGCCTTCCTGATCGGGCAATGGCCGGAGGCAGCCATGGTGATGGCACTCTATGCCATCGCCGAACTCATAGAGGCACGCGCGGTGGACCGGGCGCGCAATGCCATCAAGAGCCTGCTGGATCTGACGCCGGACACAGCCGAAGTGCAACAGCCCGATGGCGAATGGAAGGTAATGTCAGCGGCCGGCGTGGCCCTGCAGGCCATCGTCCGGGTCAAACCTGGCGCGCGCATTGCGCTTGATGGCGTGGTTACGGCTGGCTACAGTGCGGTCAATCAAGCCCCGGTCACTGGTGAAAGCATGCCCGTGGACAAGGTGGCCGGGGATACGGTATTCGCGGGCACCATCAATGGCACAGGTGCGCTCGAAGTGCGCGTCACCGCCGCCGCCAGTAACACCACTCTGGCGCGCATCATCCGGGCCGTGGAGCAGGCCCAGAGCAGCCGCGCGCCTACGCAGCAGTTTGTGGACAAGTTTGCTGCCGTCTATACCCCAGCCGTATTCGCGCTCGCCGTGGCCGTTGCGCTGCTGACGCCATGGCTCATGGGCGTGAGCTGGACCGAAGCTCTGTACAAGGCGCTGGTTCTGCTGGTCATCGCCTGTCCCTGTGCGCTGGTGATTGCCACGCCCGTCACGGTGGTCAGTGGCCTGGCCTCGGCAGCGCGCCGCGGGATTCTCATCAAGGGCGGGGTCCACCTCGAAGGTGCCCACGCCATCCGGGCGATTGCCCTGGACAAGACCGGCACCATCACCGAAGGCAAGCCACGGCTGGTGGCCAACGAGATGCTGACCTCGCCGATCCCGCAGGCGCAAGTGCTGCGCTGGGCCGGCGATCTGGCCGCCCACTCTGATCACCCTGTGTCCAAGGCCATTGCCCTGGGGCTGCCACACAGCAACGGGCAGCTGAAGCAGTTCACGGCCCTGCCGGGCCGCGGTGTCCAGGCGCGCACTGACGGCCAGACACTCATCCTGGGCAACCATCGCCTGATCGAAGAACGAGGACTGTGCAGCCCGGCCATCGAAGCGCGGCTGGCAGAACACGAAGCGCAGGGACGCACCACGGCGCTGCTGGCCATGGACACGCAGGTGCTGGCCATCTTTGCCGTAGCCGACACCATCAAGGACAGCTCACGCGAAGCGCTGGCCGATCTGCATGCCCTGGGGGTGCGATCCGTGATGCTGACGGGCGACAACCAGGCCACCGCGCAGTCCATTGCAGGGCAAGCCGGTATCGACGACGCGCGCGGCAACCTGCTTCCTGAAGACAAGCTGGCGGCCATTGAAGAATTGCGCTCACGTTTCGGCACCACCGCGATGACCGGCGACGGCATCAATGATGCCCCGGCCCTGGCGCGCGCCGACATCGGCATCGCCATGGGCGCGGCTGGCACCGACACGGCGGTGGAGGCCGCCGACGTGGTCATCATGAACGACGATCTGCGCCGCATCCCCGAGCTAATTCGCCTGTCGCGCCGTACCCGGGCCGTGCTCTGGCAGAACATTGTGCTGGCCCTGGGCATCAAGTCTGTCTTTCTGGTGCTGTCTGTGCTGGGCGGTGCCACCATGTGGATGGCTGTGTTCGCCGACATGGGCGCCAGCCTGATCGTCGTGTTCAACGGCCTGCGCCTGCTCAAGACCAAACCCTGAGGAGACCACCATGGAAAACATCAACGACAGCACCCCGCCGGGCCCGGATTCACTGAGCGTCACGGAGTTGCTCGATTACCAGCACCCCGAACTGCAGCGCCTGATCGCCGGGCGCGGCTGGGAGAAGCTGCCGGAGTACGAGCGCATCGGCGCTATCTACGAGTTCGTGCGCAACGAAATCGCCTTTGGCTACAACGTCACCGACAACCTGCGCGCGTCGCAGGTGCTGGCCGACGGCCTGGGACAATGCAATACCAAGGCCACCCTGCTGATGGCCTTGTTGCGGGCCACAGACATATCCTGTCGCTTCCACGGCTTTACCATCAACAAGCATCTGCAAAAGGGCGCGATCACCGGGCTCGCCTATCTGCTGGCACCGCGCTCCATCATCCACAGCTGGGTCGAGGTCTGGCACCAGAACCGCTGGGTCAACCTGGAGGGCTTCATCCTGGACCATGACTACCTGCTTGCCTTGCAGCA
Organism: Gammaproteobacteria bacterium; assembly: GCA_018815325.1. Taxonomy (GTDB): domain Bacteria; phylum Pseudomonadota; class Gammaproteobacteria; order Burkholderiales; family Burkholderiaceae_C; genus JAHIYE01. The sequence goes on from JAHIYE010000014.1 coordinate 167,060, forward strand.
GCGCTTCCCCGGGGAGCGGGCTTTTTGCGGCTATGGCGCCGCCGTGCGCAATCTGGCCGACCCACCGGTGTCATGGCGTGGCACTGACACCTACATCCAGAGCGAGGGCATCAACAAGGACCTCGGTATCTATGACAACCCGGACGATTTCTACCGCGAGCACGGCACCAATACCTCGGGCTGGAAGCAATGGGTCTTCAGCAAGGTCGTACGGCATCAGATGAACCGAAACGTCGCTCGCGTCCGTGCAGGCCGTCACGCTGGGACACCCACGCCGCCCCCTGGATGCCAGGGGGTTGTGTGGGGCCATCGCCCTTCCCGCTAGAATGCCGAGCATGCGCCGCTGGCTCTCCATACTTCTGTTGTCTTTTCTCCCGCTGCAACTCGGTTGGGCGGCGGTGAGCGTGTATTGCCAGCACGAGACGGGCGCAGCGGCCCAGCACGTCGGGCACCATGACCATCAGCATCACACTGAAGACGACGTCAAAAACGATAACGGCGCAAAGACCCTGGGGAGCGTGGATGCCGATTGCCCGGTCTGCCATGCGGGCTGCGCGACCGCCTTGAGTACACCTGCCGTGATGCCCGTGCTTTTCGCCACAGGTGACATGCGGGTCGGTCAGCACGCGCTTCTTTCGTCTCCACCGCCCTCCTTCCCCGAACGGCCCAACTGGGTTCGCCTCGCCTGATCGGCGAGGTAGGCTTCCCTGACCTCCTGAGTGCCCGGATGCGTCGCTGACGTATCCCGTGCGTCTGCGGCGATCCATCGATCGCGCCTCGCCGATTCCCAAATGTCATTTTTTAAATTTGGAGAATCGCATGCCGCGAATGCAACGATATCTATACATCGCACTGGCCGTGCTGGGCTGGAGCTTCGGCGGCGCCTGGGCGCAAAACCCGGCGTCCCAGACCACGGCCGATCCGGTGCAAGTACCCGACCGGGCTCCAATGCCTGCGCAGGGACCGATCAGTACCCCGATCCCGACACTCAGCGAACTGTTTGCTGCGGCCTGGCAACGTCAGCCTGCGGCCCGGTCTCAACAGGCGCGTAAGGACGCGGCGGCGGCACGCAAGGAAGCCGCCAACAGTTGGACCGCTGAGCCCATTGCCCTCGATATCTCGGGGCGGACCGACGAGTTGAGCAGCAACCTGGGGCGCCGTGAATACACAGCGGGGGTGGCCATACCGCTGTGGCTGCCTGGTGAACGATCTCGCAGCATCGCAGTCGCAGAGGCCGAGCAGCACGCCACCGCAAGCGCTACCCTGCTGGCGCAGCTGCAAACGGCCGCTGACGTGCGCGACGCCTACTGGACGTGGCAATTGGCGCGCGTCGGCCTTGCGCTGACGCGCGAGCGCTTGCGCCATGCCGAGCAACTCGCGGCGGATGTCGGCCGACGTGTCAGAGCCGGTGATATGGCTCGTTCCGATCAGCATCAGGCTGAAGGCGCGCAAGCCGGTGCCGAAGCCGAGTTGGCCGAAGCCGCGGGCGCCCTGGCAGCCGCCACGCAACGCCTGCGTGCCATCAGCGGCCTGACCTTGCCCGTTGACGCGATGGCGCAGGCCGACACCCTGTCCGCCGAGCCCACCCCGCTACCAACGAATGGTGCAAGCCCATCTCTTGACGCGCACCCGGCCCTCGCAGACCTGCGCAACCGCGCCGAAGCCGCGCGCCAATCATCCGAACTGGCCCAGGCCAGGACGCGGGCCACACCCGAGCTGATGGTCGCCACGAGCAGGGAACGCGGCACATTCGCCGAGCAGTACCAGCAAAGCGTCACCGTGGGCCTGCGTTTTCCCTTTGGCTCGGACAGCCGGCATCGCGCCAGCATCGCGACTGCGCAGGCTCTGGCCATCGAGGCCGAAACGCAGCTCGCACTGGAACACGATCGCATCCAGGCTGCTCTGGATAGCGCCCGCATCCGTGTGACCTCGGCCAGCACGCAGCGAACAGCCGCCGAGCGGCGCGCACAACTGGCACGTGAATCGCGGGCCTTCTTCGAGAAATCCTTCCGGGTCGGCGAAACCGATCTTCCCACTCGCCTTCGGATCGAGCTGGAGGCCACGGCCGCCGAACGGCAGGTCGCCCGCTCCCGCATCGAACTTGCCGCCGCCATCTCGGCCCTGCGTCAAGCCCTGGGCCTGCTTCCTCAGCAAGGCCCGCAGTGAACTGGAAACAATCATGATCAAACAAGTTCAACAACTTCTTTCTCCAGGCCTCTTGGTCCTCATGCTGGGATTCACCCCAGCCGGCTGGGCGGGCCCCGGCCATGACCATGGCGATGCGCCCCCGACACAAGGCGGCTCTGTCTCACCGCGATTTGCCGCGGTCTCCGAGACCTTCGAACTGGTTGGCATCGTCCAAGGCAAGCAGATCACGCTCTACCTGGACCACAGCGCGGACAACAGCCCAGTGCACAACGCGCGACTGGAACTCGAACTGGGCGGTCAGAAGATTCCTGTTCAGAGCCACGGCGTTGGCGAGTTCCTTGCCACACTGGATCGTGAGTTACCGGGTGGGCTGCATCCCGTCCTGGCCACGGTGGTCGCCGCTGACGCCACCGATCTGCTCGCAAGCGAATTGGACCTGCACGAAGACAAACATGAAGTTCGGCCAGCGCGGCTCAGCGTCTGGCTGCTGTATGCAGGGCTGGCCCTTGCCCTCGGGGGACTGGCCGTCTGGGGACTACGGCGTCAGCGCGGCCGCCGTCACTCTTTGAACGGAGGTGCAGCGTGAATACCAACTGCTTGAAATTCATTTCTTCGGTGACCATCGCGCTGCTGCTCACCGGTGGCCTGCCTCAAGCGTGGGCGGGTGAAGGGCACGACCATGGCGACGCTCCCGCGGCTGCCAGCGGCAACGGCCCCAGTCGACTGCCCGACGGCGCCGTGTTCCTGCCCAAGCCGGCCCAGCGCCAGCTCAAGGTTCGCACAGCCATTGTCCATCTCGACCAACTGCCCCGCTCGATCGAGCTGGCCGGCAAAGTGGTCATGGACCCCAACGCCGGCGGCAAGGTCCAGGCCATGGTGGCGGGCCGCATCGAGCCAGGCCCGCAGGGTCTGCCGAACATCGGCCAAAGCGTGCGCAAAGGGCAGGTGCTGGCCTACGTGGTGCCATCGACGGGACAGATCGAGCGCGCCAATCAGCTTGCCCAACTCGCCGAGTTGCGCGCGGCCAAGAGCTTGGCGGAAAAGCGTCTGGCCCGCCTGCAAGAGTTGGCGGACACCGTGCCGCGCAAGGAACTGGAGGCCACGCAAAGCGAAGTCGACAGCCTGGGCGAGCGCGTGCTCGCCGTTGGCGCGGGCTTGGCCAATCGTGACGCACTGCTGGCCCCGGTATCCGGTGTGATCGCCTCCAGCCATGTCGTCGCGGGCCAGGTCGTGGACGCCCGCGAGCTGGTGTTCGAGGTCATCAACCCGACGCGCCTGCGCATCGAGGCACTGGCCTACGATGCCGAGGTCGCCCGAGATGTAGCGGGTGCGAGCGTGGCCATTGGAACGCAATCAATCCGGCTGAGCTTTGTCGGTGCGGCCCGCAGTCTGCGCGAGCAGGCCCTGCCCATGCTGTTCCGTGGGGAAGGCCCGCTGCTGGCAAGCCTGGCCGTGGGCCAGCCAGTCAAGGTCTATGTCCAGAGCGCCACCCGGGTAGGTGGCCTGCGGGTAGCGGCGGCATCGCTCATGAAGAGCTCAGCCAACCAGTCCGTGGTTTGGGTCAAGACGCAGCCCGAACGGTTCGAGCCGCGCGTGGTCACCGTCGAACCGCTTGATGGGGCCTCCGTCGCCGTTACCTCCGGCCTGCAGCCCGGCGACCACGTGGTGACCCAGGGAGTAGCCCTGATCAACCAGATCCGCTGACAAGGAGCCCACATCATGTTCAAGTGGCTACTCGATAACAGCCTGAGCAATCGCTTGCTGGTGATCATCGCCAGCCTGGTGCTCATGGCCTATGGCGCGTTCACGCTCTCACGAACCCCCGTGGACGTATTCCCGGATCTCAATAAACCAACGGTCACCATCATGACCGAAGCCGGTGGCATGGCCGCAGAAGAGGTGGAACAGCTCATCACCTTCCCCCTGGAGACAACCATGAACGGTCTGCCGGGCGTGGAGGGCGTGCGATCCGTTTCCAGCGCAGGACTGTCCTTCATCTACGTCACCTTCGACTGGCGCACAGAGATCTTCCGCGCCCGGCAGATGGTGGCTGAGCGCCTCGCTGCGATGGAAGATGGACTTCCATCCGGCATCACGCCCCGCATGGGCCCCATCAGTTCGATCATGGGCGAGATCATGCAGATCGCGATCCCGATTGACACTGCCAAGATTTCGCCCATGCAGGTGCGCGAATACGCCGACTGGGTCTTGCGTCCACGCCTCATGGCCGTTCCCGGCGTGGCGCAGGTCATCCCCATCGGCGGCGAAGTGCGTCAGTTCCAGGTCCAACCCAGCACCCGCCGCATGGCGGAGCTGGGCATCACGCACGAGCAGTTGGAAGCCGCGCTCAAGGGCTACTCCGCCAACACCTCGGGCGGCTTCCTGGAGCTCAATGGCCGCGAGTACCTGATCCGACACCTGGGTCGTAGCTCGCGGCTGGATGACTTGAAGAACCTCGCGCTCACAGCGCGCAACGGCCAGCCTATCCTGCTGCGCCAGTTGGCAGACGTGAGCTTCGCGCCGGCCATCAAGCGCGGCGATGCCGGCTTTGAGGGAAAACCAGCCGTGATCCTGGGGGTTCAGAAACAGCCGGCGGCGGACACCATCCAGCTGACCCGGTCCATCGAGTCGGCCCTGCAAGCCATGCAGCGATCCCTGCCGGCGGGCATGGACAGCCCCAAAGTGACGTTCAGGCAGGCCAGCTTCATCGAAGCGTCCATTACGACGCTGCAGGGCAAGCTGATCGCCGCTTCCGTCTTTGTCGCATTGATCCTGTTCTTCTTCCTGGGCACCTTGCGTCCGACACTCATCGCCCTGACCGCGATTCCGGTGTCGATCTTCGTCACCGCGCTGGTGTTTCGCTATTTCGGGCTGTCGATCAACACCATGACCCTGGGCGGCCTGGCCATTGCCATCGGAGGACTGGTCGACGACGCCGTGGTCGGTGTTGAAAACGTGCTGCGTCGGCTCAAGGAAGACCGCGCCCGGCATCCGGAGCACCACCTGCATCCGCTGGAAGTGGTGGCGGCGGCCACCATGGAAGTGCGCTCGGCTATCCTCTATGCCACGGTCATCATCGTGCTCGTTTTCCTGCCTCTGTTTGCTCTGCCTGGCATGGAAGGGCGCCTGTTTGTCCCCCTGGGCATCGCCTTCATTGTCTCCACGCTGGCCTCCCTGGTTGTATCGGTGACTGTCACGCCAGTGATGTCGTTCTATCTTCTCCCGCGCATGAGGTCCCTGGACCACGGGGACACCCGCCTGCTCGCATGGCTCAAGCGCAAGTACCAGGCCAGCCTGCAGGCGGTGCTGGACCGGCCCCGTGCCGCGCTGGCGGCCGCTGGGGTCGCGGTCCTGGTGTCTTTCGTGGCGGTGCCGTTCTTTCCCAAGACCTTTCTCCCTCCCTTCAACGAGGGAACGCTGCTCGTCGGACTTCGGCTCAACCCGGGTGTGACCCTGGCGGAATCCTCTGCGCTGGCGCAGCAAGCTGAAAAACTGGTCCGGCAGGTGCCGGAAGTCGTGCACGTAGGCCGACGCAGTGGCCGCGCCGAACTGGACGAGCATGCCGAGGGTGTGCATGTGAGCGAGCTGGACGTGGGCTTGCTGCCGGCCGGCGAGCTCAATCGCTCCATGGATGATATCTCTGCCGACATCCGCTTGCGCCTGGTCAACCTGCCTGCGGCTGTTGCCATCGGTCAGCCGATCTCGCACCGCATAGACCACATGCTCTCGGGAGTGCGCTCGCAGATCGCCATCAAGATCTTCGGTGACGACCTGGACACGCTGCGCGGACAGGCCGATGTGCTGCGCAGCCGACTGGCCGCGATTGAGGGCATCGCCGATCTGGAAATCGAAAAACAGGTGCTGGCGCCGCAGATCAAGGTACGGGTCGACTACGCTGCCGCCGCGCAGTACGGTGTGCCGGCACCCCAGATTCTGACCACCCTGCAAAGCCTGGTCGAGGGCGAGAAAGTCACCCAGATCGTCGAGGGTAATCGCCGTTTCGCCCTGGTGGTTCGCCTGCCCGAGTCGTCACGTTCGGTCGAAGGACTGGGCAACATCCTGCTGGAGACCCCCTCTGGCCGCGTGCCCCTGTCACGCGTCGCGACCATCGAGGACGGGGATGGCCCCAACCAGATCAGCCGCGACGACGGCAAGCGACGCATCGTCATCTCGGCCAACGCACAGGGCCGCGCGCTGTCAGACATCGTGACCGACATTCGCCGGGTCGTTGCCGAGTCCAGTCTGCCCGAGGGCTACTTCATCACACTGGGGGGTCAGTTCCAGGCGCAGGAGGAAGCCTCGCGTCTGGTCGGCCTGCTGTCCTTGGTGTCGCTGGTGCTGATGTTCGTGGTGCTGTACAGCCGCTACAAGTCGATCATCCTGTCGGCGCTCATCATGGGCAATATCCCCCTGGCCCTGGTGGGGGCGGTGTTCGGACTGTGGCTGTCCGGCCAACCGCTGTCCGTGGCAGCGCTCGTTGGATTCATCACGCTGGCGGGCATTTCGGTACGCAACGGCATCCTGAAGGTGAGTCACTACCTGAACCTCATGCGCGGCGAGGGGGAGGGCTTTAACCACAAGATGATCCTGCGCGGCTCGATGGAGCGTTTGAGTCCGGTCCTGATGACTGCGCTGGTCACAGCCTTTGCACTCGCCCCGCTGCTGTTCGAGGCTGAACAACCGGGCACAGAAATCCTGCACCCCGTGGCAGTGGTGATTTTCTCGGGCCTGATCAGTTCCACCCTGCTCGACACCTACCTGACCCCTGTCATGTTCTGGCTCTTTGGTCGCAAGGACGCCGAGCGGCTGCTCAATGACCGCAGCGCCGAGGCGTTCTGAACGCCTGGGCACAAGCCAATGTTTACCCACCGTCTCACTCCAACGAAAGGAAATCCCATGAAGTTTCCCACCCTCATCACAACACTCGCGCTCCTTGTCGGCAACGGCGCCAATGCAGCGGGTCAGCACGGTCACGACGACAAGCCTTTGCACGGCGGTGTGGTTGCCGAAGCCAGGGACCTGCACTTTGAACTGGTGGCGCATCGAGACAAGGTGCGCCTCTATGTGCGAGATCACGGCACCAAGCATGACGTACGCGAAGCGACAGCCGCACTCACCTTGCTCCATGGCGCTGACAAGCAAGAGGTGACACTCGTGCCACAGGGCGAGTGGCTAGGCGCGTCCGGGACCTTCAAGATCGGCAAGGGCACCAAGGCAGCGCTTGTCTTCAGACAGACTGGAAAGACAGTGGTCGTCCGGTTTGTTCTGCCATAAAAACAGTGACTAGAGCAAATAAAGTCAGTCGGGAAATGGGCGCCTAAGTCCTTGATTTTTCTTAGCTCAGTTCGGGACTAAAAGTCTGTCGGGCTGAACTCCGTAGCAACCCACTTTTTCTCGCAGGAAAATAAAGTCTGTCGCTTTGACCACTGTACTTACAGGTAGAGGACTCTATGTGGGGACACCCTCAACCAACGCCGGACCGTCGAGCGCCATCAGGCATATGGGACTGGTTGGTGCCCTAAGCAGAAGTAGCGGCAATGTGCGCGACCGTCCGGTCCTGGCCGGGACCGTGAATGCCATTGCATATGCTAAAGCAGACCACCAGCGCCAGGTGCCGGTCTCTCTCCCGCTGGCGAAAAAAATAGTAGCCCTTTGACGGCTCCAAAGCGCATCCTATATGCCCCTCAACTCGATGGGAGACCATCATGGAAGCAGTAGGAAATACCACTCATCGCGAGCCGTGGAACAAGGGCAAGATCGTCGGGCAGAAGGTCCCGTTCAAACCAAAGGACATCTGGGCACTACGCGTTCGGCTCCAGATGGAGGGGCGCATACGAGAGCTTGCCCTCCTCAATCTGGGCATCGACAGCAAGCTGCGCGGGTGCGACTTGGTTTCGCTTAAAGTCCGAGACGTTTGTCATGGCGATCAGGTAGCTACCCGCGCCATCGTCATGCAGCACAAAACCAAGCGGCCGGTTCAGTTCGAGATCACGGCAGCCTCCCGAGATGCCTTGCAGTCCTGGATCAAGTATGCCGGGTTGAAGCCGGATAACTTCCTTTTCCCAAGCCGGCTCCACGATTCTCCCCACCTCGGCACTCGACAGTACGCGCGAATTTTGGGGCATTGGGTTGACGAATTGGGACTAGACCGCGCCGAATACGGGACGCATTCGATGCGCAGGACCAAGGCGACGCTGATCTATCGACGAACCAAGAACCTTCGCGCCGTACAGTTGCTCCTCGGGCACTCCAAACTGGAATCGACTGTGAGGTACCTCGGCATAGAAGTCGATGATGCCCTCGAAATCTCCGAGCAGACGGAAATTTGAGGGGGGTAGACAGTGTCCGCCCCGCCAATGGGCCAGGGCGGACACCATCAATGTCGGCAATGGAGTATCGTGCTGGACTGGTGTTTCCGGCCAGGAGCGGACCTCCAAGGCGGTTGCACCGATGCCCAGTTCGGGCTGAAATCGGTCGCTCAACATAACCCTCTGACTATTCGCGACCGCGTCACGAGTGGCCACACTCACATGCACGCCTTTTATCTGTCATAGCGCAAGACTGTCCCTGCCCCCCTAGGTTCAACTGCTCACCTAAAACAACTTTCGATTAGACTTTGCTCGCAACACAGGGGGCGGCATTAATTGCGACCCCACATACTTGCCCAGCCACGATGCCTGCGATACACACTTACCTCTTGCGCCATGACCAGAAACACAAAATCTCTCCCATTTCGCATTCTTGCAGCCACGTTCGCCCTAATTTTTGCTGGTAGTTCCTGGGCAGCAGTTGGGGATCAATTCGCAAAGGTGACCATTAACAAACCTGACAAGGTTCAGGCTGGTCACTTGGCTTTCATTGATGCGTCTCAAGGGAAATTGATTGAAACGGATCTCACAGGCAAGATCACCTGGGAGTTTTCCATCCCCATGAGCATGCTCGGTAGCGGAAAATTGTCTGCTGGAACTGATGTCGAATGGTTGCCCAAGTCAGATCATTTCTTGCTGGCTATCGCTGGTGCAGGTGTTTTTGAGATCAATCGCCAAGGCCAGACTACGTGGAAATACCTGACCACGTTTGCAGATCACGATGCGGACAGACTGGACAACGGCAATACACTTTTTGTAAACGGTTGGGACGCAGACAGTGACCCGGTCATGACTGAAGTAGACAGCGATGGTAAGGTGGTATTGCAACTATTCGCGCGTGACTTGGAACTGAATTCCACTGACCGTCATAGCGTCGCCAATGAACGGTATTCAAACACGCATGCCAATGCGGTCCAAAAGTTGGGGCCTGGTGAGTATCTTCTTAGCCTGAGAAACTTCAATCAGTTTGTCAAAATCAAAGATGGAAAGGTGACCGGACGGGTCAAAAACGCCCGCAATGTGCACGATCCGCTTCCATATGGAAATGGTTTTTTGTTCGCGGCGCACCTTGCAGAGGACAAAAGCGCTCTCCTGCGTCAGATCGGTCCCGGTCAACGGCAGCCATTTTTCAAGCCTGATGACGGAACCTGGACACCCTTGAGAACTGTTGAATTACTTCAAAACGGAAATATCTTGATTACAGGTGGGCGTGAAATTGGGCAACTGGACAAAGATGGCGATCTCGTCTGGAGCTTAGTGGCGGAGCATTTCGGGTCTGGAAAAAATGCCCAGAAGACTGGGAGCTTTTTTTACAAAGTTGCCTTTGTGTATAAGTGAATGTCTCGTCTGACCTCTAATGAAACTATGGAATCTCAGCACCCAGCCAACGTAGTGCATTGACCCATGAAAGATTGAATGCACCCGTGGCTTTCCAACCAATAAATGGTTATCACGCTGAGTGCCTTATATCGACAAGATGCAAGCACAACGTCCCGCTCCAAACTACAGTTTTGACCGCACCAAAGCTGCCATCCACGACAGTCCGTTCCTTGTCCAGTCCGGGCGCTCATGTTCATCTGGCGACTGTCTGCTATCGCGGCCAAGCAGTCAACTGTGTATATGACGCGAATGGCAGCAATGGGCACAGAGTTCCTATTCACAATCCCGATTAGCAGACTTTTAAGATGCCGGCGCACAGCGGCACGCCGCCAATGTCGGCTGTACAACTGATTCCGGCTGCCGGGCTGGCGAGGGTGCCGGTTCCCGGATGACCGCTGCGGGATAAAAACCGTGAGGTCACGATGCGGCCACAGCCGACAGCAATCGCTGCATAACTGCCGTTCAGAATTGCGATGTCGGCTTCAGGCCGTTGCGGTTCTTGGCACCTATGGATTGGTTGCTCAAAGAGTAGTCATACTGATCGTTGCTGGTCATACTTCATCGCCTGTCCGCCAAACTTCAAAGTCATCGAGTCCAGGACTGCCCATGTTGAGGACGAATTCTTCCCCGAAGAGCACTAGAGAGATGTAGCAGGCATAGAGGTCGTTGGCCTCGTCGATTGGCCTTATGAGCAGCTCATATTCGTGGAGAAGCTCATAGTGCTCTTCGCCATCTGCGAAGACCTTGCCCGGTTGATACAGCTGCCGTCGGGCCACGGACCATTGAGGCGGTCCGCTTCCACGGCGGATGAAGTTTCTTATCTCGTCAAAGGCCGGCATATCGACCAATTCCTCGTGCGATTTGCCAGTTTGTATGAACCGATACGCCAGTGCCTCGAGGCCGACCTTTCCGACGAAACGGGCAAGAGCGCGCTCCTCTGGAGGAGTTGCCATCGGGAATATCAACGTTCCTTGAGATTGATCCAGCAGCGACTTGATCAGACCCGCCTCGTCAGCATCCGGATGGGTGCCGATACTGATGCCCTCGCTGGTGTCCGCATAAGCCTGGATGCGCGTGCCTGACTGCTGATGAAAACCATCCAGCGGGACGACGTGCCCTCGCTTGTTTCGGACGACAGCGTTGAAACGACGCACCTTAAAGTACAGGGAGTCAAGGATCGGCTTCTCGACCTCACGCGCCAGGTAGTTGTTGCACCCGTCGCAGACGACGCCAGGCGCCAGCACGTGCTCGGTGTTTCCGAAGGACTCAGGCACGATGTGTTCCCTGGACCGTGAGGCCGACGAGTCGGCTTTGCAGAAGAGGCAACGCAGTTTTTCTCTCCTTCGAGGCTCGGCTATCGACTAGAGGCGCCCGCGTCTTTCGAGAGTCGCTCCAACCAGGTCTCTACCTCGTGGGCGCTCGGCGAATCAAGAATCTTCAAGGGAATGCCCAACACCTCGGCCACCTCAGCGCTGTGGGCGTCCTCAGCCATGCTGAACTCGGATAGTTCTGCCTCAGTCCAGCTCATGTCCTGCCTTGCATGCAGACGCTTAAGCAGGACCGGCACCGGACTGCGGATCAACAAGACGGACGAGCACTCCAGTGCCCGGAACACGTCGACTGGCAGCCTTTCATGGATACCTGGTGCACGTCGGAGAACGAAGTGGCCGTCTATGACAAGCGTCGCGCCGTTCTCTCGGACGCGTCTAGCGGCCGAGATGAGCGCGGCCTGGTTCTGGTCCACGTCCGAAACCATTTTCGCGCCGTCCCACGTGGCCTGCCCGCGCTCCTCTTTGATAAGTTGGCTGGCAGTGGCATGTAACAGCCCCAGCTTCTGACAGGCTGGCTTGGTGGCAAAGGTTTTTCCCGCGCCATGGACTCCTGCGACAAAGATAGTCATTCGGGCTCACCGATAAGGCCGCACTGCTTGCCGATGCGAAGCAGTTCGGTTGCAGTCAAGTAACGAAAGGACTGTGGCGGGCGGAAATCCCTGAACAGCGACTTTGGCCGAATCGGTTGCTCCGGAAGGGTCAGACCTCCCAGCAGGACACCGTAGGCTTGGTCTTTACCTGAGAAATACTCCATCAGTTCCTTGCGTTCGAGACCCGGACCGCGCGTGCGGCATTTCGTCCAGACGGACGCAGGTGTCGCGATAACCGCCCCCTCGATTTCTATTATTCCGACGAGGCGTTGGACCGGAGAGCTGGAATAGATGACGGCCAGGCCAACGGGCTTGGCGGCCCATGACCGACGAAACTCGACTGTCTTGGTCCCAGCGAGGATCTGCTCTGCAAACCTTGGCTTGACGGAAAGCAGCACAGCTCTAGGCCCCTGCGGACGCAAGCACTCTTGAAAAAGCTTCATCGGAAATTTTAGTAATAGATTGAATATTGCCAGCGACCACCCCTTCTTTTAGAAGGCGCTTGAGAGAGGCCGGTTCTGGGAAATGCTTTACGAGCCTAAAGAGGATAACTTTCGTTGGCCGATTGGCCATATTTTCAATCTCGTTGATGCTATAGACGGTGCGTCTGCTGACCATAGCGGCAATGCTAGCCGCGTCGCTGAGTACCGCGAACTGGTCCACGACACCGAGTGAGGTGACCGCCTGCTCGTCCTCTGATCTGTAGAACAGTAGCACGTCGCCCGGTCTAATCTGTTTCGAGGCCGCATGGCAAAGGTAGGCCAGCTTGATGGCATTTCCCACGCTTCCTTCGGGTGCAAAGAGTTGAGATTGAAGCGCCTGATAATCAGGGAAAAGTATCCGGTGGAATTCCTGCTGGATCGGTACTAGGAACTTCTGGATTTGAGGTCCAGCTTGATAGTGGGGGTAGAAGCGTCGGACATATTCGAGTGCGGAGAGTCCTTCCGTATCTGGGTCGTTGACGGGGTGCCGCTTCACGAAGACCCGATCCGTTCCATAAGGACCAACGTCCTCGAAGCCGAAATCTACAAGTAGGTTCACCAGGTAGGCGTGTTTATCTACGTCTGCGTGAATGAAGATGTGCTCGCAGGCGTTCTCGGTTGCATAGCGGAAGGCGGCCTTCAGGAAAAGTTCGCCGACCTTGCGCCCTCTCACCCTCTGGCCGACTTTGAACGTGCAGAGCTTCAGCGCCTTGCCGTCAAGGCGCTTTCCCTCATCGGTGACCACCTCGTCGGTTTGAACGTCGTAGACGCAGATCGCGCCAAGCACGCCAGTTTCATCCCGATAGACCCAAGCTTTTCTGCTCTCCCTGGCCTTCCTCCGGAACCAGTCGTCGAATCCGTCGTAACCATCGCGCAGGCTGTCAAAAAACGCGCCTAGTAACTCTGGTGTCAGGCTGTGCAGCGGCACATCGTCGATGTTTGGCAGTGAAACGTCGAACGGCTGTTGCAGCCGCCGCAGCCAGTCTTCGGCAGTTTGGATGTTGTAGGTTCTGTCACCTAGACCGCGTGCTCGAGCCTTCGTCAGAAGTCCCTTGTCTTCCGTAACGAGCGCATGTGCAGCGTCACACTCAAGGGCGTACAGAATTTCGTTGTCGCAGGCATCGTTCGGGCACGTCGCCGGGGTGTTCCAGGGGCATTTGGCGGGGCGTTCCAAAGCCGGGTACCGGCGGACGTGTTCCAAATTTCTTGCACGCCGGTCTAGGTCCGTGTCCCTTTCGAAGTCTTCTATGCTTGCGGGGTGATAGACCAGCTTGTGGCCGCCGACGAGCGCTAGCCGATGGAAGTTTGCTAGATTGTCACCTAGTACGGCATACGAGTCCTGTAGCGGGATCAGGACGTTGGTGTCGAGTAGAAGCGTGAGTTGCTTCGGCACTGATCTCCTCCCTTGAACCCTATGGATATTGGGCTCTCTGCGCTAGGCCTGCCCCTCGTATTGGATGCATCGCATATGGATACCTCAGAGCAATCCTCCAGAAGGTTAAAGCCGCTGGTCTTGCACGCTAGTGCGTTGTCGGGCTCCGCTCTTGGAGTTACACCGTCCTGCGTATTTTAGTTTAACAATCTTCTTCGCCTAGGGCCAACGCGGTTTGACCACCAGCAGCCCACGACGAGCTGAACGATCGGCGGTGAACCATACAAAGGGTCTGTATGACCGCTCCAGGCCAAGTAGCGGTCCCTGATAGGCGACCGGATGAACGGCAACAACCGCTCATTCCGGCCGTTCATGGAGCGGGCTCGACTGGCTGCTGAGGGTCGAAACCGCCAGTCCAGGTGATGAGTAAGCGGTCGGTGACGCGGCGTCATCAGGGCCACCGAAGCCCTATTACTGCTCGTACAGCCGCCATTCGGGCCAACGCCGGGGCCACACCAAATAGTCGCTTCGTGGCAGTCAGCGTGGGGGCGCTTGGAATCACACATCGACCGCAATCGCCATAAACCGTGGGCCTACTGGCTGGGGCAGACTTTGTCGGGTCAACTCATCCTTGCGAGTGAGGATGGCAGATCGAAAAAGGGTTGATTTGTGTTATAACAGCACAAATGTGCTTTAATAACACAAATGCAAATACCTAAATCACAAGGCGAATTAATCCGCACCGTTCGCGGCAAGCGAAGTCAGAGTGAATTTGCCAGGACGTTGGGGTGTGACCGGTCCTGCTTGTCACGTTACGAAAACGAATCGCTAGGTGCACCAACGTCGGTGATCAATTTCTGCTTGCAAGCAATCGCGCAGGAAATTCCGGAGCAGATCTCCATGGGAATGCCGATTGATGCCGCGATGCGGCACGCGAAGGAAGTGGTGTTCGCGCTGGAGCGCATGAAAACTTTAAACCCAGAGCGTGTATAAAAATGGGACCGGAAATGATCAGAGTGTCACCCATGGCCGACGAGCTAGCGATTGGGCATGAAGGGCGAATTGCATGGGTATATGGCGCCACTGAAAAACACGAAATTGACCATCACTTAGGGGCAACGTTGCCGTCAAGTGATGGTCAAAAGCTAGCAAAGCCGTCCAGACTGAGTCAGTTGGCTGCCCACTCAGAGATATCTTCTACGGAGTACGCTAGAAAACACAGCATGCTCCCCTCTTTTCGAGTGGCTGCCAAGCACGGTGAAGACCTGACGCACGGATGTGAGCATGGCGAGAACTTCAGTCGGCGACTCGGTATGTTGACTCAGAAATCAAGTGCATACATCTGTCTGGCGTGTGTAAAGGCAGATCTGCAAAAAGAACAACTGAGTTGGTACCGCCGCGAACACCACCTCTTTGGCGTAGATTGGTGCCCGACACATGAGGTGGGATTGGTGAAAGTCGGCGTTAAAGATCCTTGGCTTTCGATGCCACATCACTGGGTGGGAAGCGAGGAGATTGAAGAACCCTACACATTTGACTTCAACCTAGTGGAATTGGAGTTCCTGAGGCGCTATGCCGAAATTTCCACCGTTTTGCTTGACCGAGCAATTCCTTTAGATGTTCGATCAGTTGGGTACTTGATAGGCAAGAGAGCTAGGGCCTTAGGTCTTAGAACGAGCATAAATGGACAGAGGTCAACTATCAGTGATCAGATCTTGCTGAAGGCACCCGCCAAGTGGCTTAAAACCAATTTCAGTTATATCGCAACGAAAGAAAAATCCGGGTTCGTTAGCAAGATCGATGGGGCTGCAATCTCTCGGACCAAACCTGCCCAAGGGGCTGTGTACGGATTGGTTCTAGCTTCAATCTTTGACACGGCAATTGAGGCGATTCAGTATTTGGATAACACCGTTCCCTCTGACGTTGTGAACAATGTAAAAACGCCGTTGCGTCGAAATGCTGGCTTTTGGCACGGGGAATTTTGGGAAATCTATGTGCGACATCAAGGGCTGACAACTAAAATCGCCGAGTCGCTGGGCATGGACAGGAAGACTCTACAGGACAAAATGTGGAGCCTTGGGATGCCATCGCTTCACAACGTGGGTGCTTCAAAAAGTTGGCGCGCGCTCATCCGTCTGCACAATGGTGAAGGTTTTGGTCGGTCATGTGAACTAGAAAACGCAGAGGAGAAAGAAGTGGAGAACCTGCTGCGAAATGTGAGTCCAAGAGTTGTTGCGCTAGCAACTAAACTTTTAGGGATTTCAAGAATAGAAGTGGCTTCTGCAACCATCAGCGCTAAAGATCAACATTCGAAAGTTGACGCGAAAGTGAAGAACGAGTCGTCCGCACCAAATCAGGAGTTCAATCGATTCATTGGTGCAGTTATTGGCGACCAAGGTTCAACCCGGGAAACGGCAGAAGATGTAAATGCGGTCTAGTCTGCAGCTCGACTACGCGTAGCCCTTGCAATTGCAGCATGGGTCAAAGGGAGCTGATCCAGGTCACTAAGCCGCGCTTTGAGTTCAGGAATCCTGTTGCATAAATCTGCTAACCGAATTCGACAGCATGGCCGGGCTAGATATATCGCCAAAGCCGCTGCATCAATGGCTTGTGAAAAAATCGCATCTCTGGTATCCCAGTGGATGTTCGAATTGTTTGACTTCTCTGCTCGTGGCAATGCTGAGTTAAAGTCTTCAAGCCAGCTTCGGTCATTTCGATACAGCCAGGCAAATTCGGCTGGCAGCAGTTTTCTCAGGAAGTGCCCGGAAACTGTATTCAACTTGTTGGCCATTCGTGACCAGGATGCTCTTGACCTTTTTTGGATGTGATCAAATTTGGCTTGGTTCCAATCTGATCGTAAGCCAGGCTCGGTGCGCAGAAGTAGGGTGATGGTCTGGACAGAGATTCCTGCAGTGCTTGCGACATCTTCCTTTGAACTGCCACGCTTCAACATTTGAATGGCGTTCTTTCGCCGGGAAAGAGTAAATAATTTCGCCCGCTTTGGGGTGTGAATTCCAGCCTCTGCAGCCCACGCCATGGCGGTGGCGACGGCTACATCAAACAACTGTGCAGCTGCTGTCACGGATTGGCCATTCCTGACTGCCTCAACAAGTGCCAATTTTTTTGGATCAACCGGTGAGTCGTCAAATGTTGGCGGTGAGTCACTATCTTCGCGGTATCCATTTCTCGCTAGCAAGGTGGATGGGGCGTCATAGGCATCCTTGAACACTTTCCAGTTGTTGAACAAAGCCAAAATGATGACAAAGTGTCTGAGGGGGTGGGCAGCGCCACGGTGCTCACCGACCAGACGCACAAACTGATTCAAAAGCGACACATCGGTGCCGCGCAGACTGCTGAGTCCGTGCACGTGACTCAAAGGGTGACACACGACTTCCAATAAATGCAGCAACTCCGTTGATTTGAGTCGTCCGCGCGGGCTATAACATCCCAACTCGTGAAGCCGATTTTGGTAGGTGGTGGCCAATCTGGTTGGCGAAAAGTGAAAACCTGTTGGTAGCGCAGCCAATCCGTACGCGGATTCGGTCAAGCGAAAAACCAGATCCCGTGATTTTTCGAAGCTTCGTGAGTCTATCCCAGGGGAATGCATCACATCAATTGGTAGGCACCAGTGAAAACGTCCCTCGCCATTAACTTTGAAAAGCGCATAGTGCAGTGGCTGTTGGTGTTTGATGCATGCCCACGCGCCTGGCCACTGGTGATTCATGTGCCAATAGGCAACTTGGTGATCTTCTTGGTCATCCAACATGCATTGAGGACATGCTTTGAGGGGATGGGATGCCCCAAACCTGGATGCCAAAATTCCAAGTCGCCCCTTGAGCGCACCGATGCCGCCATGACGAACTGCGGCCACTGCATTGGCTGCCTCTGATTGCGTTCGAAAGGGGAAATAGAACGGCAGCAGCGTGTGTTCGTGGATGATGTGTTCTGCATCACCCAACATTCCCTCAGTCCGAATCACAAACTCATCAATCCTAGATGGCATGTCATGCATCGAGCCCTGGCGGCCATGACCAAAAAGTTGAAAGCTGGTTTCGGTTGGCAAACTATTGCCGCTGATATGGTGATGGCGACTTGCTAGGCTATACAGGGTTTCTCCAGGAAGCCACTGAGTGACCTGCGGCAATTGCCAATACTTGGGTTGCTCGTTCATGGTGTGTTCAGCGCCGCCGCAGAAAAAGGAATCCCCAAGCTGGAGTTGAACTATTTCGCTTGGTGACCCCAGCCATGCAAATCTGTGTTGGCCTGATACCGTGAGAGGGGGAATGCATCAAAGGCGAATGATGAATGCGACATATTGTGACCCCAAACAATTGGTGCTCGACGTGCCAAGAAGACGCTCCGTATGTCGCTGAATCGTGTTCAACACAGTGGGCGCAAGCCTTGAGCGGATGTGAAGCACCAAATCGCGACGCGAGCAAGCACAATTCAGCCTTCAGGCTGGATGGGGACCCGGCGATGAGTCGAGCGATCCAGTTCTCGCAATGATCTGCTGAATGAAAGGGCAAATACGCCGAGAGAATGGTGTGGCGCAGAACGGCGGCACGCGGGTCCTGAAGCTGAAGTCGCTTCGCAAAGCCATCGACATGACCGGTGAACTCGTGATGCAAACCTGCCAGCGGATGAGAAAACAAAAGTCTGCCCGTGGCTGCTGGCGTCGTGCTTCCGCATACAAAATGAAACCGCGCGGCAAGGTTGTATAGCGTCTCTCCTGGCAGTAGTTCCAGGATGGGCTGCTCAGAAAGGAGTGTTGGTCCCATCCAAAAACTACATTACAGTGACCCGTTAGATGGAGTGGAACCGCTTCAGCAGACGGGAGATGTAAGGTGGCGTGATCTTCAGTCGAGCGGCGGCCTCTTTCTGTGATAACCCTTGATTGATTAGCTCACGAGCTTCTGATACGAGCTCATGGGTCCGACGTGTCACCTTCATATGCTGGCGTCCGGGGGAAAGGCGTGAGGCCATGTTTATCCACTCTTCAGCAGCATAAACCCGGTTGTACCAACATGAGATGCACCATTCGTTAGTATCAATATGGCGATGTAGACGCGCAAGTGCCCTGGCATTACTGAGGCGGTTGAAATTCGAGGGCAACAGTGCTTGAACCTGAGGGTACTGGCCATTTGTAAAGGCTATTCTCAACTCGTCGAAAAGAGACTTTTCGCTACTGGCGTGAAGTCCCCAAAGAATGCTTGCAATCGACTTCTCCTCGATTTGACTGTCTGTGTGATGCAAATTGAGAAAATCATCTTTAGACCATTGCAATTCTTTCATCACTCGTCTTCCAAGGCGAGCTGTGGCTGATTGGCGAGAATGCAGTTTTTTATCCACTTCACGAATAAATCCGACTTGCCTATGCAGCCAACAGCGCGTTGTTCCAGGCATTGAAATCCGAAAGCAGTTTGCGCAACGCCAGCGCGGAAATAGCCCTAAGGCACCCAACCCAAAAATAGCTAATGCTTCAGCGGTCTCAGGACGACTCGGGCCATGCGCAGACCATTCCGTGACTAGCATTTGATATCCGACGCGTATTAGCAACGCGGGGTCACGCAACAGTCGGCCCAGACGGAACCGATATGGGTAGGGAAGCAAAGTTGGCAAAGCGGCCAGCCACGAGCGGCGGAAAAAAGGTTCTGGAACCCTGGGTGAAAAAATGCAGACTGAAGTATGGTCAAAGTCTTCAACCTTGGCTAATTGGGTCAACTGGTGCACAAATTCAGTCTGCGACGAGCTGCCAAAGTCTCGGTACCCAGCACCAATGGCTGCTGTGCATGCTGATTCCAATAAATTAAAAGCATAGAAGCATTCAAGACGTGACTCTCCCAGTCCGCGCCCATGGCGCCAATACAAATCTGGCGTCAAAAAGCCCCATTCATCAATAATTGACAATCCATCCTGCTTCATTTTGCGGAAGCGGGGCAGAAAACCATCGAGGTGAGCTGATGCACTCAAAGCCAGCCACCCAAGTGGAAGCATTTGATCAGTTGATTTGTCAATCATGTCTGCAACTTTAACCACAGAGTTGTGTGAACGCGCAGAGTTTCCAGCCAAGTTTCAGGGTCGTTTTATGTTCGGCCTAAAAGCTGATTAAGCTTGCGCTCAGTTGCATCAATTTTCCACACAAAACAATGAACAAGCTCATGTCTGCATTTGAGGTTGCAACCTATTTGGGCATATCAAAGCGCAGCCTGGAAAGCCTACTGGCGCGCGGCGACGGCCCACGGTTCATCAAGATTGGAAATCTACGCAGGTGGCAGCAGGAGGAGTTGGTCCATTGGACTCTGCAAAAAATGGAAGAGAGGCCCATGGAGGGTGCACCTTCCTAACTTGCACTTAGAACCAGTCGACACACCATATAGAAAACGTCGCTGTAACCAATTCAGGAGGCCAATCACCCAGAAGAAATGAACTCTACAACGAAAAACGCCAACCTCTCGGTTGGCGTCAATCGACTTTCAGCACATAGCCTTAAGCATGGTGGTACATGTATTTTGTGGCGAGTTGTGCGGGAAGTCAAGGGGGTAACTTTGTGCAAAACACTTTGACATCAAAACCATGGCTCAAACCAAAATTACATGGGAGCGGCTGCTCCAAGTCCGAGAACGCCAGAGGCACGACCGATGGAGCCCAAATTATGTCGCCGGGATATTTGCAGATCCAAAGGAGGCGCCCGGTATCAGTACAGCTACCATTTTGCGTCCTGCCAAACTTGGAAGAAGGGAAGTTCACACGCTCTCATTTAATGAGACCTGTACCGCTTTACTCGCGTTTTACAACCCCGCCTGTTGGGAGATTTTTGACCAAAGGGCAATGTCTACGACCCCACGTCCGCATCTTTTGCAGGGGCACGCCAAGGCCGACGGCCTGAAGCTCAGGCCGTTTGAAGGTACGGTATCTGTCACTGAGCGACTTGGCACACTAGCTAAACACCCCAAGGTGCGCGCGCGGATTGGTGCACGCCAAGAGAATTGGCCATGGGCTCCATTTCCCTATTTTGCGGATTTGACTCTATGCCTCGAGGACGAGAGCGGCCCCTATGTGGTTGATTGGCCAGTGAAAGACAAGGAAGATGATTTCAAAAAGCGTGGGCCAAGAAAAGGCAGATCAAGACCTGATAAAGATGATCCTGCTGTTGTAGCGCGCACAGCTCTTCAGGAAATCTACAACTCGGATGCAGGGATTCGCACGCACCAGGTTGTGGGTCGGTCCATCGATTTTCACGTCCGCTGTAATTTGCGGGAGATGTTTCTCGACGAGTCATACCGAACAACCATTCATGAAGAGGCGAGACCTGACTTGATCCATGAACTGAATGCTTCAGTAGGTGTTGACATCCCTGCCTACATTACAGCTCGAAGGCTTGCCAATAGTTTCAAGATACAACCGCGCGAGGTGGTGGCCATCATCAAGCAAGGTATTTGGAACCGTCAGATCAGGGTTGACCTCTTCCAGCCTGTTCTCATGGACAAGCCCCTGCGACCCGAAATTCAAGACGTTCTGTCGCACTACGCCGACTGGTTCAGTCGCTAGGGAGGTATATCCATGTTCGTTGGAGTGCAGATAGAAGCCCCGCAGGGGTGGGGTAGCTTCAAAAGGGCGACACGGTACTACTTTGCGGGTGACAGATCGGACGTGATCGATGGGGTAACCGTCAGTACCGTCTTGATCGTGTGGTTCACTCAGTCTGCCAAGCAATGGCAATCGTGGCGTGTACACACAATGATGCTACCTCGTAGAGACTTCGAGCTGGATTTGACTGCGAACCCGCCGCACCTGCGAAAGTGCGCACGCCAATTCAATTTGCCACCGTGGCTCGAAGAGGTCGATGACGTCAACTTCGACGAAATCGAGGAAAGGCGTCATGCGTCGCTCGCAAGAAGAAACAAGAAGCATGGCCGGGAGTTGCGAAGCTATCGGCAGCAGGTCGAGGCGCGACTGAGCAAAATTTCCGCCGCAATGGAACTCTCCGCCGAAGTCCTGATGGCGCCCGACCCGCTGCGTTTGATATATAAAACTGTAAAAAACGACGCGTCCTGCCATGCACACCGCGTACAAGTTTGGTTCTTCGCGTTCTTGCTGCACGGCCAAAGTGAATGGGCACTGAAGCAGCCCACACACAAGAACGGGTGTTGGAAGAGGGACGGGGATGACCACAAGAACAAAAAGTTTGGACGCCCGTCACTGGCAGGTAGCTGTTTCGGGTGGACTGCTGTTGAAATGCGAGACCAGATCGTTGACTGCTACTTGAGGTATGTCGATCTGGGCATCACCATGCGATCAATCCACCGAAAGGCGTTGCGCGATGACTTTGGGTGTGTAACTGTCACGGATGAAAATGGCAATGACACGTGGATCCATCCTCACAATAAACCCTTCCCAAGCTACGGCCAGTTTCGTTACATGGTCGTTGATGAATTGACGTTGGAATTCGTGCAAACCCAAATCTATGGCCATGCGCGAATGAAATCCAAAGCGGCTGTGAATGTCAGCAACCAAACTGCACAATACTCATCCATCCTAGAGGAACTCCAAGTCGATGCGTATTTCCTGGCAGAGCGCCCAAAATCGGTTAACTCGGATGAACCGACGGAACCGTTGGTTGTGGCGGAAGCTGTTTGCGTCACGACAGGCGCTGTCGTCGGGGTCGGTTTCTCTCTGGGTAGTGAAACTGGTGAAGCCTATCGTTCAATGCTTTTTTGTATGGCTGTACCAAACGAGTACAGAGCACGGCTGTACGGGATTGCACCAGAGAAGCTGAACTGGATAATGCAGGGGATCAGTGCAGCATTCACCTCAGACAGGGGCCCCGCCGGGCATCGAAAATTTGCTGAACATCTAGAACAAAGATTCCCTGTGAAAACTATTGCCCCCTCGTATTCCGGGCAGGCAAAAGCGCCTGTGGAAACAACCCATCCAAAGTCTGTCCAACTCGAGGGTCAACCAACTTATCGAGTGAGTAAATTGAATGTGATTCAGATGATGAAGCGCGAAATCTTGCGTGCAGCAGGGAAGAACCATTCAAAGGACATTTCCCCCAGACTCAGTGACCAGGCAATCCACGACTTCCATACGGAAGGTCGTGTTGCCACGCCCCATCACTATTGGCAGTATTTATCCGAGCGACTAAGAACCTGCGCTCGCGACTTGAGCATTGAGGAAGCGGTCCGCGCGTTTTGGACAACCATCAAGCTGCCAGTGGATGCGGATGGTGTGCGGTTTAGGCATCGCCATTACACATCGACGGCTCTTGGGGAATCATCGCTGATGAAGCAAGTGGGGCTCACCAAAAACCTTGAAGTTCAAGCCTATGTTTTGAGTCTAGTCGTCCGCATAGTCTGGGTTGAGGTCAATGGGCGACTGATTGAGCTTGAGGCGACGCGGCGCGTTCGTGTGGGCGATGAGGAAAAGATGATCACCCTGAGTGAGCATGAAGCCACTGCAGACCTTTTGGCGGAACTCCGGTCTAAAACTCGAACCAGTGCCCAGGCAGCCGTGAATCGCGTCGAAGCAGATTTTGAGTCGATGACCGGCATTCCCTGGGATGCCGGTAGCCGGAAAAAAGGTAGCCCACCCAAGCCGTCAGGGTCGGTTGCACACGAAGCCAAAGTTGCCAAAGGTCAGGCTCCAAGGAAGGCGGCATGAAGACCGGGCCAAGAGCGTTGCAGTATTCCCTTGAGTTGTCAGACGAGGAGATTGACCAACTGGTGGGAGTCCCGCCAAAACAGCTTGATCTTTCCGGCGTAGATTTGCTGGTTGGAGCAGGGCTGTTGGAGGTGGCACTCGCAAAAGTAGTCGTGCCTGATCCACAGACACGAGATCTACTCAGGCAACTTATTGCAAAAGCACAAGCGCACGCCACGGCAAACTTGGATTCTGACGCGAGTTTTCTCAAAGGGATTTACTCCAAAAGGCCCTGGGGTGAAGCACGCAGGGCGGCAATCTGCTTGACTGGTTTGCAAGGGGTAGGGAAATCTGAATTGCTTCTGGGTCTTGGGCGAATCCTCTCGCGACAGCCGGGAACGTTTGGCGTCGCCGGGCATCTGAACATTCCCCTCGTACCATTCTGGATGGTGACGCTGGCTAAAGGTGACGGGTTGAATGAACTTTTAAGAAAATACATTGATCCCCTTTGGGAGGCTGAACTTGGCGACGCAAAGGAAAAGCCAAGCAAGAACTGGTCAATTCCGAAATTGTTGGGTTTAGCGCAGCACAGATCATGGCTGAACGCAACGTGCCTGGCCGTGGTTGATGAGTTTCAATGGATTGCGGCAAGCATTAGTGCAAATGCCCGTGCCGCCAGTGTTCTGCTTAAGCTGCACGGCATCGGTCCGCTGCTGGTCTACTGCGCAAACTTTAGCCTGGGCCACAAGCTGATATTGCGGCCTCCAGAGGAGCATGACAGGCTCTTGTCGCGTCCACTGATCATGAAACCGTTTTCTCCTGAGAGTCCTGAGTTCACTGCCTATCTGGCAGCCCTTCAACAAGTGGCCCCAGACCTACTCACATTCGATCTGAACCGTGACGCGGAACAAGTCTATCTCTACACCTATGGAATTCGTCGAAAAATGGTCGATTTGCTAGTTGCTGCCTACCAAATCTCATGTCGGAAGGGTGGGCGTGGCACAGTGGGTGCACAAGAACTGCTGCAAGCCTATCGATCAGAACTCTACCTAACGCACCGCGGCCACGTGGAAGTCCTTTTTCGGCAGCAGGTTACAGGAAGGATGGAACAAAAAAATCTTTGGTGCCCGTTTGGTTCTATGGACCCGGTGCGCTCAAATGTCAAAGAGGCAGTGCAGATCGT
Organism: Gammaproteobacteria bacterium; assembly: GCA_018815325.1. Classification (GTDB taxonomy): domain Bacteria; phylum Pseudomonadota; class Gammaproteobacteria; order Burkholderiales; family Burkholderiaceae_C; genus JAHIYE01. The sequence continues at coordinate 191,553 of JAHIYE010000014.1, forward strand.
CCAAGCTTTTGAAAAGAGAACAGAAGATGCTTTACTCGATGCGGCGCTTACGCCTTCTGAGGCTGCCGCAGCGGCTGCTATTAAGCCGGAAATGTCTAGAAAATCGCGGCCGGCAACGGTGATTCGCTTCCAGCGCGGCAAAGTAACGAAGGAGGATCTGCTTGCAGGCGCAGCCTCCCTGGACAACATTTAAGGTGCAGCTTTGTTTCAGTGCTTTTTAATTCAGGAGACGCTATGAAGCGACTTGATGTTCGGCCCCAATATTTTGTGAAATCGTTGTGTTGTGACAAGTGTGGCCGCGAGGCGGAGGTCGATGCACTAGACTGTGAGTTCCATGAATTCACTTCCCTTGAGTACAAGGCCGGGTACGGTTCGGTGTTCGGGGATGGTAATAAGGTTGCAGTCGACCTCTGTCAGCGGTGCACCCAAGAGCTTTTGGGCAAGTGGCTACGGATTACAGACCCATTGGCCGATTTTGACAAATCAAAGTTCGGCGGTGAGTTTCCTTTCAACATGGGTAAGTCGGCAGGCAACACAGGTTGACTGGTTGGTAGCTTTATGGTCTTTGGCATACACCAATTGGACCTGGTCCCGCGTTCAGAACAGCTCTATAGGCGCGTCAACCTGCGCTGCAACTCAATGGAAAGTTAAGCGGAACCCTGACCAAGTTGGTTCTGACACTCTTTATTTTTCAGAGACGAGCAGAGAGTGGAATTCTCAGTCGTTTTGACACTTTTCGAAATGTTGTAATTCCCACTGGGAAATATGACACTCCTTATTTATACGATCAGTGGTGTAGAGCAGATTGGCGCCGCCTACGACCACCAGTGGTGGACGCTTTCGGCCTGGGCGGCATACAACCTTCAATCGCGTGCTCGGCGCCGGCACGCTACGGCCGAGGCCGCGCGCGCTGCCGGTCAGAAAGAAGGTCTTGCTCATGGTGTTGACTCCTGTTCGACTGATGGTTGCGTATTCATGGGTCGCACGAGCCAACGACGCCGAGCGTGTGGCCCACGGTTGAAACCTGCCAGCTGACCGTGCCCTGGTCGATGACGGCATGCACCGGGGAATTGCGAAGTTCGCTCATGAGCTTCCTCGCCGCATGGTGTGCCGCATCCACTGTCGTCCAGATGAGCATGTCCACGACGACACCGTCCGTGCCCTGGGCGATGCGACGGGACCTGAAGCCCTTTTGTTGAAGCAGCCAGGCATCCACGTCCGCATTGGCCGCGACGAAGTCAGAGAGCGTCTTGTTCCTGACCAACTGAAAGGTGGTTATCTCGATGGCTTCGATCATGCTGACCTCGTTAGAGAAGCCGCTTCTTGGCTGCGAACCTCGACCACGATCCTGCCTCTCGCGTGCCCGGCCTCTACAGTCTGGTGGGCCTGCAAGGCGCCATCCAGATCAAACCGGCGCGGGTCCATCAGCGGCAGGAGTTTTCCTGCTTCGATCAGCGTTGCCGCCTCCCGGAGGATGCGGCCGTGGTTCGCGCGCCCCTTGCCTGTGAGCATGGGCAGCAGGGTGAAGACACCGGAATACGTGGCCGCGCGGAACGACAGGGGTGCCAGCTTGTGCGTGCCCCAGCCCAGGCAACTGACCACATGCCCTCCATAAGTACGCGCGGCGACGAAGGAGTTGTCCAGCGTGATGCCACCCACCGTGTCGTAAACAACATCGAAGCCTTCACCGGCCGTGTAGGCGGCCACGTACTGCTCCACCGACGTAGTGGTGTAGTCGATGGGCGTGGCACCGAAGCCGTGAATCACCTCCGCCTGCTCTGGGCGACCTGTCGCGAAGACCTCCGCGCCGATGGCCTTGGCGATCTGCACCGCGACGTGCCCTACGCCGCCGGCGCCGCCATGCACAAGTACCTTCTGCCCGGAGCGCGTCTGCGCGCGGTCGACAAGTCCCTCCCACGCGGTGATGACGACCAACGGCAGGGCGGCCGCCTCGCGCATCGACAGGTTGGCCGGCTTGTGCGCGAGCAGGTCGGCATCGACGACAGCGAACTCTGCAAGCGTTCCTTGCAGGCCGCCGACGCCGCCGGTCAGGCCGTAAACCTCGTCACCGACCCGAAACACCTCGACCCCCGCACCAATGGCCTCCACGACACCCGCCAGGTCCATGCCGAGCACGGCCGGCAGGGGTTGGCGGGCATGTGCGGCAGCGCCAGCACGGATCTTCGAGTCCAGTGGGTTCACGCCGCTGGCGTGGATGCGCACCAGCACTTCGCCCCGTCCGGGCGTCGGCAGCGGAATGCGGGTGTCTTGAAATTGGCCGCCAGCCTCTTGCAGAACCAGCGCGCGCATTGAGTCGATTTTGTCCATGGGAGCTCCGAAAATGAATTGAGAAACTTATTGTTTTACATTCACAAGTGAATGTACATTTAAAAAAATAGAATCAATCATTCAAAATTGAATAAGGCTTCGCATGGACTGGGGTGACATCAAGATCTTTCTGGCGGTGGCAAGGGCGGGGTCGCTGGGCGGAGCGGCCCGTCTGACCGGGCAATCCCAGCCGACCATGGGCCGCAGGCTGAAGGTGCTGGAACGCGAGGTCGGACATGCGCTGTTCCAGCGCGGGCCTGACGGCTTCGTCTTGACGACGGAAGGCGCCGCAGTTCTGTCGCATTCAGAACGAATGGAAGAAGAGGCCCTAGCCTTCGAGCGGCAACTTGCCGGGCAGGATCGTCAGTTGGAGGGCTTGATTCGAGTTTCATCCTCGGACTGGTTCGGCGCGCACATCCTGACGCCCATCTTCGCGGAGTTTGTGCAGCGCCATCCACAGGTGACCGTCGAACTGATCACGGACGCCCGCCTGTTCAGCCTCGCGCGCCGCGAGGCTGATCTGGTCTTTCGCATCAGGCCGTTCGAGGAAGCCGACGTCGTCCAGCGCAAGGCGACCCATGTCGACTATCGCGTGTACCGGGCCCAGGGCAGCTCGATTCCGGTAACCGGTGACGGTGAGGGGGTCGCCTTGATCACGCTCGACGCCGCATTCCAGGATTTTCCGGATTCGAAATGGCTGAGGAAGCGGCTGCCGGAGGCTCGCATTGCGTTCGGCAGCAACAGCCGCGACGCTCAAGCCCGGATGTGCGCAGCGGGCATTGGCCTGGCCGTGCTACCCGCACCGTTGGGGGACGCGTTCCCCGGCCTGGAGGCGGTGGATCTCGGCGAAGCGCCGCCCGGGCGAGACGTGTGGGTGGGCTTCCACCGGGACTTGCGACGACTCGGACGATTGCGCGCGTTGGTCGACATAACACTCGAGAAGTTGGCCGCCTGAAGGAGATGAATCGGACCGTTCCGGCAGTCTCGACTGGTGCTGTCGACAGTGAAACGCCTGGGCTTTTCCTGCATGCTGTGCCACCACAAGCATTGCTTCCGAAGTCAGGCATCAGCTATCAGCTGAACCACTCCGGGAAAATTTTGCCCGCATGTGAAACAGCTTGGTCTGCTATGTGGGACAGCCATCGAACGTCCCGGTCTTCGATACTGTCTATCGCTTCTGTGGTCGCTGTAGCCAGCAGTTTTCTCGACGTCAACACGAGGTCGCGTTCAGTGGCGGGCATGAGCAACATGTCCAATCCAAGGCGAACGACAAGTTCTTTTTGCCCTTCTTTACCCACAGGTAACAGGCCATGAAGGTACATGGTGCCGAGGCAAAGCGAATAGATGCCATCATGGGCGATGAAGTACCGGCCGCTCGCGGCGCGGCTCGGGCTCTGGGCCCCGCGCAATGAAAAAACGGCATTGCTTAAAAATCGAACAGCGCTGTAGTCGTTAAACCGCACTTTTTTGAGCTGTTTGCTCCAGGTGAGCAGCTCCAATTGCCGAGTCGGCTGTCGTAACAATGAGGTTTCCATGTATGTTTCTCCAATTGGATATCGCATGTAACTGTTATCGACATGCAGCCTCTTTACTGGAACGCAGGATCCCCTCGTTTTTCCGGCTTTAGTGTTCCTAAAGTTGTTTGTTTTTTTGCCGACATGCATCGTTGCCGGCATCTGCGTTTTTTGTGAGAGCACGGTCAAAAGCCCAGGCAACCTTTATTTCGACGTTGCCGCAGATTCGACGTCAACCGCAAGGTCTCGCAGGGGGGATTTCAAAGCCCTATGCGTCCCCTGACGGGTTCCGGCAGGCCTGATCCCAGTGGATCACTGCAGGCGAAGTAGCAGCTCCAGGGTCGGATAGCCGTCCTCGTGCAGGCCCAGGCTGTGCTGGTATTGGCGAACACCGCGTCGCGTCGCTGGGCCCATCATGCCGTCGGGGGGGCCGCTGTCAAAGCCACGTGCGTTCAGCGCCGTTTGCAGCGCCAGCATCTGGCTGCGCGTCAGTGCTTGCAACTCGCGCGGCCAGGCTGCCTGCACCGCAGGGCCGCCAGCCAGCCTTTGCGCCAGCAGGCTGACGGCCAGCGCATAGCTGGTCGAGTTGTTGTAACGCAGGATCGTGCGGAAGTTAGGGCCGATCAGGAAGGCCGGTCCGCGCGCGCCGGCGGGGAGCAGGATCGCGCTGTCGGCCAGCGCCGGCAACGGCGTCATGTCCATTGATTGCACGCCCTCATTCGCCCACGCGGCAGTGGGCTGCCGCGCATCAGCGTGCGCATAGTCGAATCCCGGCGGCAATCGCACCTCAAGCCCCCAGGGCTGGCTGGCTTGCCATCCAGCCCTTGCCAGGAAGTTGGCCGTAGAAGCCATCACATCGGCGACGCTACCCCAGATGTCGCGGCGGCCATCACCATCGGCATCGACTGCATAGGCCAGAAAATTCGATGGCAGAAACTGCGTCTGGCCCATCGCGCCGGCCCAGGAGCCGATCATCCGTGTGCGGTCGATATCACCGTTTTGCAGGATCTTGAGCGCTGCAAGCAACTGGCCACGTGCCCACGCCTCACGCCGCCCCTCGAAGCCGAGTGTCGCCAGGGCATCGATGGTCGGGATGTCACCCATGTTGTTGCCGAAATTGCTCTCCAGCCCCCAGATCGCGACAAGTACCTCAGCCGGGACGCCGTAGCGCGCGGCAATGGCACTGATCTCCGGCTGCAGTAGCAGCTTGTCCTGACCTCTGGAGATTCTCTGCTTCGACAGCGCGCTGTCGAGATAGTCCCATGCGGGGCGGGTGAACTCGGGTTGCCGTTGATCCAGCTCGATGACGCGCGGCACAAAGCGAACAGTGTCGAATGCCATGTGGAGCGTTGCCTGATTGATTCCCGCTGCGCGTGCGTACATGCTGAACTCATCCACCCAGAAGGCAAACTTCTGGTCGTGGCTCATCTCGCCGGGTACGGTTGGCACTGGCTTGACCTCACCCGTCGACGGAGCCGGTAGCTCGGGGGTGGCCGGTGGTGCGGTGGTGCAAGCCGCAAGTGCGAGAACCATCAGCCATGCGGGAATGTGCCTGCAAAGCGCAGAAGAAGGGATATGGGGTGTTGCTTGCATTCCTGGTATTTTCGCCCGTCTCAGGCCCCGGCACCCATGAAAAGCAGCAAGTTGGTGGCAATGCGCTCTGCACCTAGAATGGCAGCATGACTTACCCCAACACCCAACTCTTCATCGCTGGCGAATGGCGTGATGCCGCTGATGGCAAAAGCCTCGCCGTGTTCAACCCCGCGACCGGCAAGGAAATCGGCCGTGTCGCACATGCCGGCATTGCCGATCTCGATCTGGCGCTGGCCGCCTCGCAAAAGGGCTTTGAGACCTGGCGTGACATGCCGGCGATTGAGCGGGCCAAGATCATGCGCAAGGCGGCCGGGTTGATGCGTGAGCGAGCTGCCGCCATTGCCGCACTGCTCACGCAAGAGCAGGGCAAGCCGCTGGTTGAAGCCAAGGGCGAAATCATGGCTGCGGCCGAAATCATTGACTGGTTTGCAGACGAAGGCCAGCGCGTCTATGGCCGGATCGTGCCCTCACGCGGCAACCTGGCCATGCGTCAGATGGTGCTCAAGGATCCGGTAGGACCTGTCGCCGCATTCACGCCGTGGAACTTCCCCATCAATCAGGTCGTGCGCAAGATGGCCGCTGCGCTGGCGGCTGGCTGCTCCATGATTGTGAAAGCTGCTGAAGAAACTCCGGCTGCCCCTGCCGAGCTGATTCGGGCCTTTGCCGACGCGGGCACACCCGCTGGCGTGCTGGGCCTGGTGTATGGCAACCCGGCCGAGATATCCGGCTACCTGATTCCCCACCCCGTTATTCGCAAGATCACCTTCACCGGCTCGACGCCAGTGGGCAAGCAGTTGGCCGCACTGGCTGGCAAGCACATGAAACGCGTGACCATGGAACTCGGTGGCCATGCCCCGGTGATCGTGGCGGAGGACGCCGATGTGGCGCTGGCCGTCAAGACTGCGGGTGCCGCCAAGTTTCGCAACGCCGGTCAGGTGTGCATATCTCCGACGCGCTTTCTTGTGCACGAAAGCATCAAGAACGATTTTGCGGCGGCGCTGGTCAAGTACTCGCAAGGCCTGAAGGTAGGCGATGGCTCCGCCGAGGGCACGCAGATGGGCCCCCTGGCCAACCCTCGCCGCCTGACAGCCATGGCCGACCTCACGCAGGATGCGCTCAAGCATGGTGCGACGGTGGCACACGGCGGTGCGCGCATCGGCGACACGGGCAATTTCTGGCAGCCCACGGTGTTGATGGACGTACCGCTGGAAGCCAGGGTGTTCAATGACGAACCCTTTGGACCCATGGCCGCCATCCGTAGCTTCAACACGCTGGAAGAGGCCATCCAGGAGGCTAACCGCTTGCCTTATGGCTTGGCTGGTTATGCGTATACAAGCTCTCTCAAGAACGCCGATTTGCTTGCGCGCCGTGTGGAAGTCGGCATGTTGTGGATCAACATGCCTGCCATGCCTTCCGCTGAAATGCCGTTTGGCGGCATCAAGGATTCAGGCTACGGGTCTGAAGGCGGACCGGAGGCTGTGGAGGCCTACCTCAATACCCGTTCTGTGGCGGTAATGAACGTCTGATAAGGGCGTTCCTCTGTCGGCGCCCAGCCTGTGGCTGGCAGCAATGGGCATCAGCAGGCAACAAGCTTGCCCTGCCCATCAGGGGGCGTCAGGCTTTTTTATCAGCCTGTGCGGCCACGAGCTTACGCACCCGCTCCAGCCGCTGACGCACCTCGCCAGCCACCACTGCAATCTCGGGTTGTTTGGTGAGTTGCAAGACAGCAACCGGGTCCATGAAGCTGACGGTGACGGAGTTGTCAGGGTCCTGTCGAACCACCACATTGCAGGGCAGCAGCAGTCCGATGTCGGGCTCTGCCGTGATGGCGCGATGAGCCAGGGGCGGATTGCAGGCACCCAGGATGCGATAGGCGGGCACGTCGATGTTGAGCTTGGCTTTCATCGTGGCCTGCACATCGATGTCGGTGAGTACACCAAAGCCCTCGGTTTTCAGCGCTTCAATGGTTTGTGTGATCGTGGTCGCGAAGTCGGCCTGTTTGAGGTTGACGCTAAAACCATAAGAGACATCATTGGCTGCAGAGTGGGCGGTTGGTTCGGTTTTCATGTGGGACTCCAAGGTGAGCGCAGGTGCCGGGCATCCTGCAAAAAATGCGGCGTTCAAGGGCTGCCTGCCAATAGCTTGGGTCTGGTTGGAGGAAATTCAACACCCGCCAGCGGCATTGTTCAGCGCTATGGGACTTACTATACCCCGGTATACCCCCTGGGGTTTTATGGGGTAATGGCGTGGTGACCAGGCGGGCATTTCCCCTGCCATTTACCCCTGTGTCGGATCGGCCAGGATGACGCGCAAGCGCTCCAGCACTTCGGGGGCCATGGCCTCGGGTTGTGTGACAAGTGAGGTGCGCAAGGCCGTGTGCGCATCCGAAGGCGGCATCTCACGGCCCAGGATGCGGATGGCTTCGGCTGCAATCTTCTGCGCATGCTCGGCGTTCTTCATCAGATTGGCAATCGCCGAGCTGGCCGTCACATGCGCTTCCCGCGGGTGCCAGCAGTCATAGTCGGTCACCATCGTGAGCGTGGCGTAGGCCATCTGGGCTTCGCGGGCCAGCTTGGCTTCAGGCATGTTGGTCATGCCGATCACCTTGGCGCCCATGCTGCGGTACCAGTTGGATTCGGCCAGGGTGGAGAACTGGGGCCCTTCGATGCAGACATAGGTGCCACCACGGTGAATAGCGATAGCCTGTTCCGGGTGAGCATCAGCCACAGCGCGCGCCAGCACGCTGGACAGATGGGGGCAGACCGGGTGAGCCATGGAGGCATGCGCGACAGCACCATCGCCAAAGAAGCTGCTGATGCGGCGTCGGGTCAGGTCGATGAACTGGTCAGGCAGCACCATGTCGAGAGGCTTGATTTCTTCGCTCAGCGAACCCACGGCAGATAGCGATATGAGGTAGCGCACCCCCAGCTGCTTGAGCGCATGGATGTTCGCCCGGTACGGCAACTCGGACGGAATGAGTCGATGGCCCCGGCCATGCCGGGCCAGAAATGCGACGGGCACACCATGGACATGGCCAGTCACCACCACGTCCGACGGTTGGCCATAAGGGGTGTCCAGCGCATGTTCCTGGGCATCCTGCAAGGCCTCCATGTGATAGAGGCCGCTGCCGCCAATGACGCCGATCAAAGCTTTCTGCATGTCGATACCTTATTCTTGAGTGAAACACCATTGCACGTTGTCGTGAGACGTGCACTGTCTCTTACAAGCCCCATCATGGCGCATGTAAGAAGCGAGGTAGCTCGTGCGACTGTGCCTGGAGATATTGATTGTTTTATAAAACTGTACTTGCCATGCCCATCACCCTGGTGCGTTCTAGTCTGCTGAAGCGGATCGTATCGGAGATGCGCCGGCCCTCCGAAGCTGGGGTCATGCCTGTCCTGTTGCCGTGGTGCGTGCGGTGAGCGGGCCGGGCATGAAGCGACTGGTGCTGGTCGGTGGAGGGCATGCGCATCTGTCGGTGTTGCAGGCTTTTGCCAACAGGCGTCCGACAGGGGTAGAGCTTGTCCTGATCACGCCATCGGCTTACCAGAACTACTCAGGCATGTTGCCGGGTTGGATTTCGGGTCATTACATGCAAAAAGATTGCCGCATCGATCTGGCACATCTTGTGGCCGCGTCGGGCGCGCAGCTGGTGCTGGACCACGTCGTGGGCATGGACCCGGTCAAGCGCATCGTCCACCTGTCAGGAGGGCAGCACATGAAGTATGACTGGCTGTCGCTCGATGTGGGCAGTGAAACCAACACCAGCGGACTGGAGGGCCTGGGCGCGAAGCTCTTGCCGGCCAAACCCTTGGACAATTTTTTCTCCGCCTGGCCTCAAGTGCTCGCAGAGGCCAGGGCTTCAAAAGCTTACCGCCTGGTCGTCGTGGGGGCGGGGGCGGCAGGTGTCGAGATCGCGCTGGCCGTGCGCTATGCCTTCCAGCGCATGGGCGTAGAGGGCGCGGTTGACCTCGTGGCCTCCGAGTCGGGCATGTTGCAGGGGCATTCGAAACGCGTGCAGGACCGAATTCGGCGCTTTGCCGAGCGGGCGGGGCTGGGCCTGCATTTTCAGCGGGGCGTTGGCGTGTCGGACGGTTTGATGCTGGCGGATGGTCATCTGCTGAGGGCCAACCGGGTGATCGCTGCTACCGGAGCGCGCCCGGCGGAATGGCTCAGGCTGTCAGGCCTGGCACTGGATGCCGATGGCTACGTGCGGGTGGATCAGCATCACTGCAGTGTTTCGCATCCCCGGGTGTTTGCTGCTGGCGATGTGTGTGCCCGACAGGATGTGCGCATGGAGCGCTCAGGCGTGCATGCCGTGCACGCAGGACCGGTGCTGGCAGACAACCTGCTGGCCATGCTGGCTGGGGGCAGCCTGCGACCTTATACGCCCAAGAGAAGCTCCTTGTACCTGATGGCCTGTGGTCCGAGGTATGCGGTTGCATCGTGGGGTCAATGGTCGGCAGAGGGCAGCTGGGTCTGGCGCTGGAAGGACTGGATCGACCGCGGCTTCATTCGGCGATTTTCGCTGTCAAGGGCCATATCGCGCTAGGGCAATGACATGCTGGGAGGGCAGCAGCTGATCGAGCCGTGAAGCCAGGATGGGCTGGGCAAGCGCTGCGGTATCTCGAGATGAATGACTATCCTGGAAACGAGATCACAAGACCACCTCAGCCAAGACGACGTGCAATCAGATGGTCTACCGAGAACCTGCCCGGTCCGCGTGCCATCAGGTACAGCAACACGGCTGCCCACACGCCATGGGTGGGGTAGGCGCCCGGGTAAACAAAAACCTGGATCGTCATCGTCATCACCAGCAGGGCCAGAGCCGAGAAGCGGGTGGCCAGACCCAGCAGGATCAGGATGGGAAAGAAATGCTCGGCAAATGCCGCCATCGTGGCAGCTAACTCGGGGGGGACTAGCGGCAACTGGTACTCGTACTGGAAGAGCGAGACCACGGAGTCTGACAGCTTGGGCCAAGCCAGTGTGAACTCGCCATTGACGAGGTCGATGGCGATGCCCTGAATCTTGGTTTGACCAGATTTCCAGAAAACCGCTGCAATCGAAAAGCGGGCCACGAATGCGATGAGCGAGTTTGGTATCTGTGCACAGAGGCGGGTGAAGGTGTTGACCAGGGCCGTGGCCGACAAGCCATGGTTGTGTGGCATGGCGTGTTGTGTATCAGTGCGTGTGGTCATTTTTTTCTCCCGTGCGAATGTGGGTGATAAGTTGGAGACGAAGCAGCAGGCCCATCGCGGTGGCCAGATCAAACTCACCATGGGAAGCCGCCGTACCGACGGCTTCCAGCAGGCAATGGCCTTGTTGAAGGGAGCAGATGAACAGGCTGACTGCCTCAGACAGTTCCATCGTCTCGACATCCAGTCCGTTTCTGTAAACCAGAGCGTTTTGTGGCGCTGATGGATCCACCTCGGCTATGTCCATTACGCCCTGATGTGCAGCCCAAAGGGAATAGATGGCAAATGGGGAGCGGACGAGACTGACGGACGGGTGTATATCGAGCCTCAGGCTCAGCAGCAGGTCCGGGTCAGTCAGGGCTTGTTGCAATGCTTCGGGCTCAACGGGCCATGCGTCTGCTGCGTGATAGGCCTGGGCGCGGGCAATTTCCAGTCGAGACACATCCGGCAGATAGGGCACAGAGGCTGCAGGTGTGAAGGACTCGACAAAGCCAGGGAAGCCCTGCCCCATGGTGGCCAGCAGGCGGGAGCGTGGCGGATGGTTCTGCACATAAGCCCTGGCCATGGCCCGAAAGAACGCCTCGCCAACCAGCGCCTGCGTGACAGGGAAGCTGTCTGCCAGTGCGTCGATCAAGGAGACGACCACATTGTTGCGGTACACCGCGAACCGGGCAGCCGGATGCGAACCGTTCCATGTCTTCAGGCCCATGGGCAGTGGTCGCTCAGGGTCGAGCAAGGCTTGCGCAAAGTCAGCCCTGGCGTTCATGCCGTGACTCCAGGATCAATCACGGCGTGCGATGAGCTTGGTGTCGTCGAGGTCCGCGCGATCTGGAGCTGCACATCGGCCAGCTGCGCTTCGGCCAGCAATGCTGGCCAGGGCGGGACATCGTTGTCCCGTTCCAGCAAGGTGGCAACAGGACCGGTCAGGCTCAGGGTATAGGCATATAAATCCCAGACGACCTGGGCGACCGGGGAGCCGTGGGCATCTATCAGCAAGGTGTCGCCGTTGCCGTCCTGCTGTTCCATGAATCCGGCCACGTGGATTTCTTCGACGCGCTCCAGGGGCAGGGACTGGATGTAGGTTCTGGCATCGCGATGGTGATTGACGCTGGAGACATGAACATTGTTGACATCGAGCAGCAGGCCGCAGCCGGTGCGGCGCACAATTTCGGTGATGAACATGGCCTCGGTCATGGTGGAGGCCGAAAATTCGACGTAGGTCGCAGGGTTTTCCAGCAGCATGTGTCGCTTGAGATGGGTTTGCGTCTGGTCAATGTGGTCGCAAACCCGCTGTAGCGTCGTTTGGGTGTAGGGCAGTGGCAGCAGGTCATTGAGAAACACGCCGTCATGCGTGGACCAGGCCAGGTGTTCTGAGAAAGACTGGGGTTGATACCGTTCGAGCAGCAATGCCAGTGCATCAAGATGCGCGAGGTCCAGCGGTGCTTCTGCTCCGATTGAAAGTGCCACCCCGTGCACAGAGAGGGGATAGTGTTCGCGAATGTGAGTCAGGTAATGGTGAAACGGGCCGCCTGCCACCATGAAGTTCTCGGCATGCACCTCAAAGAAGCCGACATCCGGCCGCGTTTCGACAATCTCCTGAAAATGTGCGGATTTCAAACCCACGCCAGACCGCCGGGGCAAGGCGCGGGCGGCAGCACCCGAGAACTGGAAGCTGTGAGCCTGTGGGGTGCTCATGCTGTGTGCTGCCTTGTCAGCCATGTTCAGGACTTCATTTCCTTGAAGGCCTTCATCTGACCAAAACCAGTTGGGGAGGTTTTGGAGGCCGTTTTTTCGCAAGTGCCTTTCGGAACGAGCGACCAGGCATTACCCTGGTGATCCATCTTGGATGTGCCTGCGCAGGTGGTGCCGGGGCCGGCGGCACAATCGTTCTTGCCTTTCAAGGCGACACCGAAACAATGTTCCTTGTCGGGCGCCTGGGCCGCAGCGGGGGTCGCGGCAATGGTGAGGGCTGCGCCCATGGCAAGGGCCAGGGCAGCGGCTGAGGCATAGCGTGAAGTGGTCGTGGTTTTCATGGGGAATCCTCTCTAGGTTGAAATGGCAACAGTCATCAGCCGCATACACCGAGATGTACTGGGCTGTACGGTTAAGTCGTGGCGTCTGCTGGATTCCTTACAGGTGTTTCTTATTCTTTGTCAGCAGTCCAAGGAGGGGTACATCGGCAACTTGGTTCGCTGCACTGCAGCAGGAGACGCTCTACGGAGCCTGGGTCACCTGCTGCAGTGTCGGCTGGTGTGGTGCCGACACGGGCCTGTGGGTCGACGGATCTGAAGCGCCAGTCCACGCGTCCCCAGCTGAATCCCGACATAAGTGTAAGAATGGCTGGGCTGGCTGCGACAGACGGTATCTCTCCTTGATACAGCGGCCAGTACACCGAGTAAGACTACCCAGGATTGCCATGCACGCCACCCTCCCATTGCTCCAGGCCACGGAATTCCCGTCGCTTCGGCGCCATCAGCTCACGACGCTCCAGGTGAATCTGGGCTATCGCTGTAACCAGTCCTGCGTGCACTGCCATGTCAATGCAGGCCCCAACCGAACCGAGATGATGGACGAGGATACGCTGGGCCTGATTGCCCAGGTGCTGCAGGCGCGTGCTATTGAAACCCTTGACCTGACCGGTGGTGCGCCGGAACTGCACGGAGGTTTCAGGCGGCTGGTACAGCAGGCCCGAGCCTTGGGTGTGCGGGTGATTGATCGTTGTAACCTGACCATCCTGTTCGAACCGGGACAGGAGGATTTGGCGCAGTTTCTGGCTGACCAACAAGTGGAGGTCGTAGCCTCACTGCCCTGCTATTCACTGGAGAATGTGGACAAGCAGCGGGGCGAGGGCGTGTTCGACAAGAGTATCGCTGCGCTGAAGCAACTCAATGCGCTGGGCTACGGGCAGCCTGGCTCGGGGCTTACGCTGAATCTCGTTTACAACCCCCAGGGACCTTCGTTGCCGCCTGACCAGGTCAAGCTGCAGGCTGATTACAAGCGAGAGCTGTCCAGCCACTTCGGCATTGTGTTCAATGATCTTTTTGCACTGGCCAACATGCCCATCAAGCGCTTTGGTTCCATGCTGATTTCCAAAGGCCAGTTCCGAACCTATATGCAATTGTTGCGGGACAGCTTTGCTGGAGGCAATCTGGAGCACGTCATGTGCCGCAGTCTGGTCAGCGTGGACTGGCAGGGCTATCTCTACGACTGTGACTTCAACCAGCAGCTGGAACTGCCGTTGCCGTTGCTTGGCGGTGTGCATGCCCCATCTGGTCGGCCCCATCTGCGGGAGCTCATGCAATTCGATCCACAGGGACACCCCATACGCGTGGCGGATCACTGCTACGGTTGCACGGCTGGCCAGGGTAGCAGCTGCGGCGGCGCTTTGCCGGAGTGAGCAGCATGAACGCCAGCAAGTCGGGGCGCAACGGGAAGCTGATTCTGGTGGGGCTGGCTGCCCTGTTGATCATGGGATTTTTTGCCTTTGATCTGCAGTATTTTCTGACACTCGAAGGACTCAAATCCAGCGTCGACCGGCTTGCGAGCTGGCGCGATGCCTCGCCGCTGTTCGTGGGGCTTGCCTTCGGCGCTGTCTATGTGCTGGTGACAGCGCTCTCGTTGCCGGGGGCTGCCATCATGACACTGGCAGTTGGTGCGCTGTTCGGACTTTTTTGGGGGGTGGTGATTGCATCGTTTGCCTCAAGTATTGGGGCAACGCTGGCCTTCTGGACCTCGCGTTATGTTTTGCGGGATATGGTGCAGGCGCGTTTTGGCGCGCGGCTCAAGGGTGTCAATGAGGGCATGGCCCAGGACGGCGCTTTCTATCTCTTCACCTTGCGACTGGTGCCGGTTTTCCCCTTTTTCCTCATCAACCTGCTGATGGGGCTGACCACGATCCGGAGCTGGACCTATTACTGGGTCAGCCAGGCGGGGATGCTGGCGGGAACGCTGGTTTATGTGAATGCGGGAACGCAACTCGCGCAGATTGAAGGCCTGGCGGGCATTGTGTCGCCGGGCTTGCTGTTGTCGTTCGTCTTGCTGGGCGTTTTCCCTTTGCTGGCGCGGGGTGTGCTCGGCTGGCTGCAACGACGCAGGGTCTATGCGCGCTGGCAGCGCCCCCGGACATTTGATCGCAACCTGGTGGTGATTGGGGCCGGGGCGGCCGGTCTGGTCACGGCCTACATCGGTGCGGCTGTGAAAGCCAAGGTGACGCTGGTCGAGGCCCACAAGATGGGCGGTGACTGCCTGAACTATGGCTGTGTACCCAGCAAGGCGCTGATCAAGAGCGCGAAGCTGGCGCACCAGATCCGGCATGCGGAGCACTATGGCTTGAAGGCAAGCGAGCCGGGGTTCAGTTTTGCAGACGTCATGGCCCGTGTCCATGCCGTGACTCGCGATATCGAGCCGCATGACAGTGTAGAGCGCTACACGTCGCTTGGGGTCGAGGTTCTGCAGGGCTATGCCAGGATCGTCGATCCGTGGACAGTTGAAATCAAACTCAACGATGGCAGTACGCAGCGCCTCACGACGCGCAGCATCGTCGTGGCTGCAGGGGCACGGCCATTCGTGCCGCCCTTGCCGGGTATCGAGGAGGCAGGCTATGTCACCAGCGACACCCTGTGGAACGAATTTGCCAAACTGGACGCGCCGCCAGCACGCCTGGTGGTGCTGGGTGGTGGCCCTATCGGATGCGAACTGGCACAAAGCCTGGCCCGACTCGGCTCTTCCGTGACGCAGATCGAGATGGCGCCGCGCATCATGATGCGGGAGGACGAGGAGGTTTCTGACTTGGCCCGCGCTTCGTTGAGTCGGGATGGCGTGAAGGTGTTGACGGGGCACAAGGCCTTGCGCTGTGAACAAGAAACCGAAGACGGCATAACGCACAGGTTCATCGTGGTTGAGTCGGGTGGGCAGGAACAACGCATCGCGTTTGACACACTGGTCTGCGCAGTTGGCCGGGTGGCGCGTCTGCAGGGCTATGGCCTGGAAGAGTTGGGCATCCAGACCCAGCGCACGGTGGTCACCAACGATTACCTTGAGACGATCTATCCCAACATCTTTGCGGCGGGTGATGTCGCGGGGCCCTACCAGTTCACGCATACGGCGTCACACCAGGCCTGGTATGCCGCGGTGAACGCCCTGTTTGGTGACTTCAAGCGTTTCAAGGCCGATTATTCGGTGATCCCCTGGGCCACCTTCATCGACCCGGAAGTGGCACGTGTAGGCCTCAATGAGCAGGAGGCGCAGGAAAATGGTATTGCCTACGAGCTGACAAAGTACGGCATGAATGATTTGGACCGGGCGATTGCGGACGGTGCGGCGTATGGCTTTGTGAAAGTGCTGACCGTACCAGGCAAGGATCGTATTTTGGGCGTGACGATCGTAGGTGAGCATGCCGCTGACCTGCTTGCCGAGTTTGTGCTGGCGATGCGGCACGGCCTCGGACTGAACAAGATCCTGGGCACCATCCATATTTACCCCACGCTGGCAGAGGCGAACAAGTACGCGGCCGGCGAGTGGAAGCGTGCCCATGCGCCGCAGAAAATCCTGGCATGGCTGGCTCGCTACCACGCGTGGCGCAGGGGTTAGCGGATGAAAAGCTGGTTCAGGCAATTGATGGCGTTGTTGATCCTGGCAGGGAGTGGCAGCCGGTCATGAAGTTTTCAATCATCGTGCCTGTGCTGAATGAGGCAGGAGCCATGCCAGCGTTGGCAGCGCAGCTGCTGCCCCTGATGCGTGAGGGGGCCGAGGTATTGCTGGTGGATGGCGGCAGCACGGATGACACATGCGCGCTGGCTGTGCGTGCTGGTCTTCAGGTTCTCCATTCCGCGTGCGGGCGTGCTACACAGATGAATGCCGGGGCTGCAAGGACAACGGGTGATGTGCTGCTGTTTCTGCATGCGGACACGCAATTGCCGCCGAGGGCGCTGGAGCAGGTGCAATCATCATTGCAGTCGCCGTGCTGCTGGGGACGTTTTGATGTGCGGATCAGTGGCCAGTCACGCATGCTGGGGGTGGTGGCCTTCATGATGAACTGGCGCTCGCGCCTGACCGGCATGGCAACAGGGGATCAGGCCATCTTCATGACGCGGCAGGCCTTCGAGTCGATAGGCGGCATGCCAGAGCAGCCCTTGATGGAAGATATTGAAGTGTCCCGGCGTTTGCGGGCGCTCGCTCCGCCTGCATGTCTTAGGTGCAAGGTCACCACATCGGGGCGCCGCTGGGAGTCGCGCGGTGTGTGGCAGACGATCTTTCTGATGTGGCGTTTGCGCTGGGCCTATTGGCGAGGCACACCAGCCAGCCAGCTGGCAGAGGCCTACCGGTGATCAGCACCCGGATCGTCATATTCGCCAAGGCCCCCCTGGCTGGCTATGCCAAGACCCGGTTGATCCCGGCCCTTGGCGTCGAAGGGGCAGCACGGCTGGCAAGGCACATGCTGTTGCACGCTGTGCGCACCGCATGCGCCGCGGAGCTGGGACCGGTGGAGTTGTGCGTGGCACCCGATCGGGTGGACCCGGTATGGCGAGCGCTGGATCTGCCAGCAGGACTGATATGGTCGGAACAGGGTGACGGTGACCTTGGCGCGCGCATGGCCCGGGCTGCGACAAGGGCATTGACTGCTGGATCGAACGTCGTGCTGATCGGGACGGATTGTCCGGCGCTGGGTGTTGTCGATCTGCAGAATGCAGCGGCAGCCTTGCGAGAGCACGATGCCACGATGGTGCCGGTGTCGGATGGTGGCTATGTCTTGCTGGGCTTGCGGCGCTTTCATGCCACCTTGTTTGACGACATGCCCTGGAGTACGAACGTGGTGGCCGAGCAAACCCTGCGCAGGCTTGGTGCGATTGCATGGTCCGTGAAAGTACAAACGACCCTGCATGACATTGACGAGCCGGATGATCTGCAATGGCTGCCGCCGGACTGGGCGCATCTCAAGACGATGAATGATCATGCTGTTCAGAATAACTAGCATCCTCTTGCATGCGTGCGTCGTGCTGATGTTCTGTGCCACACAGGCGCAAGGCCAGAGTGTTGTGGTCGGGCGGTTTGTGGTGTCTACCGCCTCAGTGCCCGCGCCCTGGGAAGTGATCAGACTGGACCAGCGGGTGGCGCCGACCCAGTACCGGGTGGTGTCATGGGATGGCGTGCCGGCCGTGGAGGCCCGGGCTGAGGCCAGCATGGCCTTGCTGGCCCGCCCGCTGGAGGTCGACCTCGTTGCCACGCCGGTTCTGTGCTGGCGCTGGCGTGTGGACGGCGTGGTCAAGACGGCAGACATGGCAACCAAGCAGGGTGATGACTATGCAGCCCGGGTGTACGTGGCATTCAAGCTGCCAGCGCAAGCCATGAGTCTGGCTACACGCGCCAAGCTGGGGCTGGCGCGTGCGATCTACGGCCCGCATGTGCCCGACGCGGCCATCAACTATGTATGGGATAACCGACATGCCGTCGGGACCCGGCAAGCCAATGCCTACACGGACCGCACCTTGATGATTGTTCAGCGCTCGGGCGCTGGGCAGGCAGGTGCCTGGGTGAATGAACGCGTGAATGTGCTGGCCGATGCGCAGCAGATATTTGGCGCAGAGCAGATCAAGGCCAGCCTGCTGGCGCTGGCGGCCGATACAGACAACACGGGCGAGCGGACTCGCTCAGGTTTTGCGGACTTGCATTTTGTGCGCCAGGATGCCGCATGTGACTTTGCGCCCGATCCCCGCCCGCCATGAAGTCAGTCGTGCGCCAGCAGGACATTTCCCCAATTGTTTATTCATGCGTGCGGCCATCCGCGCGGCCTCTCGCATGCCTTATGTGATGAACCAGGAGCCAGACAACATGCATGACATCGTTCAAGACTATTACGGACGCCAGCTTCAGCAGACAGCTGATCTCAAGACCAGTGCCTGTTGTGACATCGGCCAGATACCCGAGTGGCTCAAGCCGTTGCTGGCGCGCATTCATCCCGAGGTGCTGTCGCGCTATTACGGTTGCGGCCTGGTCTGTCCGCCCTTGCTGGAAGGTTGCCGCGTGTTGGATCTGGGCTGCGGGTCAGGTCGCGATGTCTATGCCTTGGCGCAGTTGGTTGGGCCAACAGGCAGAGTCGTTGGCGTGGACATGACTGGCGAGCAGCTTGCCGTGGCAGAAAAATACCGTGCACTTCACACTGATACTTTCGGCTTTGACAATGTCAGTTTTCTGAGGGGCTATATCGAATCCCTGGATGAGCTCGATCTGGAGCCTGGCAGCTTCGATGTCATCGTGTCGAACTGCGTCGTCAACCTCTCGCCGGACAAGGATGCGGTTCTCAAGGGCGTCTACCAGTTACTCAAGCCCGGGGGGGAGTTCTATTTCTCGGATGTGTATGCGGACCGGCGCGTTCCCGATACGGTACGCAACGACCCGGTGCTGTATGGGGAGTGCCTGGGGGGAGCGCTGTACTGGAATGATTTTCAGCGGCTGGCACAGCGCCAGGGCTTTGTCGATCCCCGTCTGGTGACGGACCGGCCCCTGACCATCACGGACCCGGACTTGCAGCCTCGTGTCGGCAACCTGCGCTTTTATTCTGCGACCTACCGCCTGTTCAAGCTGGACCGCCTGGAGACCGCCTGCGAGGATTATGGTCAGGCGGTGATCTACCGCGGCTCCATTCCTAACCATGTGGACCGCTTTGTGCTGGACAAGCACCACGATATCGAAACCGGTCGTGTATTTTCCGTTTGTGGCAACACCTGGCAAATGCTGCATGACACGCGGTTTGCGGCCCACTTCGATTTCGTCGGGGATTTCAGCCGGCACTTCGGTTTGTTTGAAGGTTGCGGGGGAGGATTGCCTTTTGACAAGAGCTCGGCAGCAGATGCCGGGGCCAGTTGCTGCTAGGGAGTGACCGCCTGGTACTGCTTCTGGCGTGGACTCAATGTCACGCCCAAGCTGGCTGCCTCGATGGCCTGGCTGATGCTCCAGTTGTTCCGACGGCAAGGCCCGCAGGTCAGTAATTGCGCGTAATCCCGTTAGAAAGCGGTGGGGCTACTGAAAACCGCATGGGTAGGTCCTGAATGGCTGTGAGCATGTGCTCACTTTTGGTTAATCCATTATTTTTAATGGTATTTCTTCCGCTCATAGAGAAAACATAGGCGATTCAGCTGGCATAGAAGTGCGTGTGCAGTACAGAAGCATCAAAAAATTATTTTGTAGAAATATGAAAATAACCCTAAATAAGCCCCTAAATCTGCCGTTAAGAAAGATACGAACACGGAGAAAAGCCACGGATCAAAACGGGTTTATTAACCAATATGCAAATGCCATCCATCGATCGATCAGTCAATTTGCGGCCAGCCGGCGCAGATTTGTTGTCGTCTGGCGGCAGCAAAGTGGTACCCGTACCTCCTGTAAACCCTTCTGTGAATGCCAGTGCCGTGGTGACGCTCAGTGCCGAGGGCCAGGCCAATGCGTTGAAGGCGGCAGAGCGGGTGCATGTCAGCGAGATTGACCCGGTACAGGTGGGGGCCGACGCTGCGACAGGTAACAGGGACTGGACGGTAGCCAAGCCGGAAGTCCTTGAGCCGACGAAGAATGAAGCCCCTCCCAAAGAGCCGATTTCACGGATGCTGATAGAGCACATCACCTCCTTATGGCTTGCCAGTGCCAAAGCGGTAGAGCTTTCGCTGACCCAGAATCAGAATGCGCAGCAAGGCAACAGCGCCAATGCCGCAGCCAGCGCAGCAGCCAGGGAAACGCTGACTTACTCGCCTAGCAAGATCCGCAAGACCGGAAATACCGACAACATCTGAACTCTTGTTGGGGCGGGCCTGAACCATCCCGCAATCCCCTAATATTGGGGCATGCACACCACAGCCCTCGTCCTTTTTTCAGGTGGTCAGGATTCCACCACCTGCCTGGCACACGCACTGGCTGCGTACCAGCGCGTTGAAACCATTGCATTCGATTACCGCCAACGTCACAGCGTCGAGCTCGATGCGCGGCTCAACGTGCTGCAGGAAATTCGGCGGCAGTATCCCCAATGGGCCCACAAGCTTGGGGAAGACCACCTGCTTGATCTGGCGGTGCTGGGCAGCGTAAGTGAGACTTCATTGACGCGTGACGTGGCATTCAAGATGGAAGCCAGTGGTTTGCCCAACACCTTTGTTCCCGGACGCAACCTCTTGTTCCTGACGCTGGCTGCTGCGCTGGCCTATCGCCGGGATTTGCAGGTGATTGTGACGGGCGTCTGCGAAACGGACTTTTCAGGTTATCCCGATTGTCGCGATGACACCATGAAGGCGATGCAACTCGCCTTGTCACTCGGCATGGACAAGCGGTTCCTGATTGAAACCCCGTTGATGTGGATCGACAAGGCCGCCACCTGGCGCTTGGCCAAATCTCTGGGGGGAAAAGCCCTGGTCGACCTGATCATCGAACACACCCATACCTGCTATCTGGGGGACCGGACACACCGCCATGCCTGGGGCTATGGTTGTGGCGAGTGTCCGGCCTGCGAACTACGTGCGCGAGGCTATGAGCGTTTTGTGCAAGAGGACGCTCAAGTCTGATTTTGCTGGAGTCGAAAGCGTGCCGCACTCTCCGGGGCCTGCGGCTCCAGTGTCCAGACCTGCTGGTGGAACTCTGCGGCTGAAGGGCGATGTGCTATTGAAATAATAGCGCCTTGCGTTTTTTTGACAAGGGCTAGCAGCCTTTTATAGAGTGCATCCTCGGCGGGGCCATCCAGCGCGCTGGTGGCTTCGTCGGCCAATATCCATCGTGGCTTCTTCAGCAATACCCTTGCAATGGCAAGCCGTTGTTGCTCGCCCCCCGAGAGCTTTTGGCCCCAGGCATCTGCGGTATCCAACTGCTGGCAGAGTCCTGGCAGCAAGGCTTCTGTGAGTGCCTGCGTCAAAGCCTCGTCCGTATAGATGGTTGCAGGCTCTGGATAGGCCAGCGCCTCACGCAAAGGGCCGTTGGGAAAGTAGGGGCGTTGCGGGATGAACATTGTGTCCTCGGGCAAGGCCAGCTTGCCGGTTGCATAAGGCCAGATGCCGGCCAGACTTCTGAACAACGTGGATTTGCCGCTGCCGGATGGGCCTTGCAGCAGGATGCTGTCGCCCGCATTCGCATGCAGATGGGTACCCGTCAGCAACATAGCACCTGCAGGCAGCCTGATGCTGAGATCCTTGACATCAAGCGTGTCTGAAACCGTAAGGCTCAGTTGCGGGTTCACTTGGCTGGCGCGGGTGATGGCCTCCTCGAAACTGGTCAGTCGATCGGTCGTGGCGCGCCAGCTTGCCAGCTGATCGTAGTTGTCGACAAACCAACTGAGGGAATCCTGCACCCGGCCAAATGCCGAGGCGATTTGCATCAGTTCTCCGAGTTGAATCGCACCGCTGAAAAAGCGCGGTGCCGCAATGATGAAAGGGAACACCACGGCTGCCTGACCAAAACCCACCGTGAACCAGGTGAGGTTTTTCTGCGACTTGATAAGCCGGAAATAATTGGCCAGCACACTGGAAAAACGACCATCCAGTTGAGCGCGTTCCACTTTCTCAGCCTTGTCCAGGGCAATCGATTCACTGTACTCCCGCACCCTTACCATGTGATGGCGAAAGTCGGCCTCGTAGCGTTGCTGCTGGTAGTTGAGTTTGATCAGGGGGCGACCGATATAGTGCGCCGCCATGCTGCCGGCAGCACAGTAAAGAACAGCCATCCAGACCATGAAGCCGGGGATGCTGTAGCTGCTGCCATTCATGTCAAAGGCGAAACTGCCCGAGAGCGCCCACAGGATGCCGACAAAACTCATCAGCGTGACGATGGCGTTGAGCAATCCCATGCTGAGCGAGATGGAGTAGGTGGTGAACAGGTTCAGGTCTTCCTGTATCCGCTGGTCCGGGTTGTCGGGCGTGGCGCCATTCGAGCCTGTGCCGGTAAAGCGGGCCAGTTCAAGCTTGTAAAAGGCATGCCCCGACAACCAGCGCTCAAGGTAGTGCGATGTCATCCACGCGCGCCAGCGCATCTCCAGCAACTGCGTCAGGTAAAACTTGTAGACCGCAATGATGATGTAGGCAAAGGCCAGGTACGTGAAGCGGCCCAACTGGGTCCAGAACACATCAGCCTGCTTGTTCTGCAGGGCGTCATAGAAAAGTCGGTTCCAGTCATTGATCAGTACCAGCATGTAAACCGCGGCCAGGTTGAGCAGCACGATAGCTGCGAGCAATCCGCGGGCTTTCCATTTTTCGCTGGACTGGAAATAGGGCAATGACAGCGTCAATACCCGGGAAGAGAAGGCTTTGAATGAGGTGAGTTTTTGGGCGATGAGCATGGAGCACCTGTGGGTCGGTGCTGCATCGTAGCTGTTCCCGCTTAGGTGGCGCTGAAGTCACAGGCCGCAACCACCCGATCCGACGGACTGCCGCTTCTCAGGTGGCGGGGTTCCCGATGCCACTGACCACATGTCCTGAGGGAACATGCTGCGAGGCGGATTCGATGTGCCCGGTCTGGTCGTCAAAGAAAAAATCAGGTTCAAACTCGCGCAGGAACTCCCCCTTGGCCAGGCCACCGAGGAACATGGCCTCGTCTACCTCGATGTTCCAGTTCATCAGGGTGCGGATGGCGCGCTCATGGGCCGGCGCACTCCGGGCAGTGACGAGCGAAGTACGTATGCGCATCTGGGGCTTGCCCTCCTGCTGCAGGCGGTGCAGGGCAGCCAGCAAAGGCTTGAAAGGGCCAGCGGATAGCGGCAGGGAAGCCTTGTCCTTCTCATGTTGTTGAAAGGCCGACAGGCCCTGGGCCTGGAACACCTGCTCGGCCTCGTCGCTGAACAGCACGGCATCACCGTCAAAGGCAATGCGGACCTCATGGGGGTGGTTGTCGCTGGCATGGACGGAATGCGGGTAGACCTGTGCTGCAGGCACGCCTGCGTCAAGTGCGGCACGCACGTCGCTCAAATGGGTAGACAGGAACAGGTTGGCATGCAGTGGCTTGAGATAGCGCCAGGGCGGCTGTCCCCGCGTGAAGCTGCCGCGTTCGATGGGCAGCCCATAGTGCTGGGCAGAGCGAAAAACCCGCATGCCCGAGACCGGGTCATTGCGGGAGAGGATCACAACTTCGACCCGCTGGGTTTGCTTGTCGTTGAAGGCCAGGAGCTTCTTGACCAGCGAAAAGGCTACCCCGGGTTTGGCTGGCTGCTCAAGCCGCTCCAATTGCAGTTGCATGTAGGCATGGTCGTCACTTTTCTCGAACACCTCGTTCTCTTGTTCGAAATCGAACAGGGCCCGGGAGGAGATGGCCACGACAAGTTTGCCGTCAAGTGATGCGCCCATGGTCTGCCTTTATGCGAATTTGCCGGAGTCAGGTCAGCATGAAGAGTTGCCAGCGGTCATGTCTGCAGGAACATCCGGTACACGGGATTGTGGGTTTCTTCCACATGGGGATAGCCCAGCGTGGCGAGAAACTTGTCAAATGACTTGGCATCGGCCGCCGGCACCTGGATGCCGACCAGGATGCGACCGTAATCGGCGCCCTGGTTGCGGTAGTGGAACAGGCTGATATTCCAGCCCGGGCGCATGAGGCTCAAAAACTTCATCAACGCACCAGGCCGCTCGGGGAAGATAAAACGCAGCAGGCGCTCATCCTTGGCCAGCGTGGAGTGCCCGCCCACCATGTGGCGGATATGCTCCTTGGCAAGATCATCGTGAGTCAGGTCGAGCGCCTCGAAGCCGTGGCGTTTGAAATTTGCGGCGATTTTGGGGGATTCACCTTTGCCGTGCGTCGTGAGTCCGACGAATACATGAGCGCGCGCAGAGTCACTGATGCGGTAGTTGAATTCGGTCACATTGCGAGGACCGCCGGGCAGGTTCCCAATGAGTTCGCAGAATCGTTTGAAGCTGCCGCGCTCCTCGGGGATGGTCACGGCGAACAGCGCTTCGCGCTCCTCGCCCACCTCGGCGCGCTCGGCAACGAAGCGCAGGCGGTCGAAGTTCATGTTGGCGCCGCACAGGATGGCCGCGTAGGTCTCGCCCTTGGTCTTGTGTTTTGCCACGTATTGCTTGATGGCCGCCACGGCCAGTGCGCCGGCGGGCTCGACAATGCTGCGGGTGTCCACAAAGACATCCTTGATCGCGGCGCAGACGGCATCTGTATCGACCGTGATGAACTCGTCCACGAGTTGTCGTGTCACGCGGAAGGTCTCGCTACCCACGAGCTTCACGGCCGTGCCATCCGAGAACAGGCCGACATCGTCCAGCGTAACGCGTTTGTTGGCCGCCACGGATTGCATCATGGCGTCGGAGTCGTTCATCTGCACGCCAATCACCTTGATCTCGGGGCGTACGGCCTTGATGTAGTTGGCTACCCCGGAAATGAGGCCGCCGCCGCCGATGGCCACAAACACAGCGTCGAGTTCATCAGATCCCAGTCCCTGGAGCTGGCGCAGGATTTCCATGGCAATCGTGCCCTGTCCCGCAATGACATCGGGGTCGTCAAATGGGTGGACAAAGGTGAGCCCGTTTTTCTTCTCCAGCGCCACGGCATGGGCATGGGCGTCCGAGTAGCTGTCGCCATGCAGCACCACCTCGCCGCCGAGTGCCTTGACCGCATCGATCTTCAGCTGTGGTGTAGTCGTTGGCATCACGATCACTGCCCGCGAACCCAGCTTGTGGGCACCCAGCGCCACACCCTGCGCATGGTTGCCAGCGGAGGCGCAGATCACGCCCTTTTTGAGTTGCTCGGCGCTGAGCTGCGCCATTTTGTTGTAAGCGCCGCGCAGCTTGAAACTGTGTACCGGCTGCTGATCCTCGCGTTTGAGCAGGATTTTGTTGTGCAGGCGGCGGCTGAGGTTCTTCGCCGGTTCCAGCGCGGTCTCCACGGCTACGTCGTAGACGCGGGCGGTGAGGATTTTCTTCAGGTAGTCGGCGGGTTTGAGGTATTTGGTGCTCATGGAGGTCTTCATTCGGCAATCGATGATAAACGCCGGGAAGAAAAAAGCCCCGAACCTTGCGGTTCGGGGCTAAATCCATCCAGAGGGGAGGATGGAGGAGACAACACTTGCATGACAATTCATGCTTGTGCCTAGTTTATCCAAAATTTGCTGCGCCGCAATATGAGGTGTCTTATTTTGGGAAATTTTGTAATACCAACTGCAACGCAGCAGTTGGCAGACTTTTGAGAAAGCAGGAAACCATCATGGAATGCACAGTAAGTTGGACGGGGGGGACGGGCGCGCGTTCCGGCATGGGATTTGTGGCAGAGACCGGTAGCGGGCACGTGCTGGTCATGGACGGCGCACCAGATGCCGCCAAACCCGAGAACGGGGGCCAGAACTTGGCCCCACGTCCCATGGAGACCTTGCTTGCGGGGGCTGGCGGCTGCACGGCGTATGACGTGGTGCTGATCCTCAAGCGTGGCAGGCATGACGTGCGGGGCTGTTCCGTCAAGCTCAGCGCAGAACGTGCAGAGGTCGAACCCAAGGTGTTCACCCGCATCAACATGCATTTCACCGTGACAGGTAAAGGTGTCCCTGCCGTGGCCGTGGAGCGGGCGATTGCCATGAGCCATGACAAATACTGCTCTGCCACCATCATGCTGGGCAAGACGGCGGAGATCACCACAAGTTTTGAGTTGATTGAGGCCTGAGTTTTCGCCCCAGCGCCAAGCGGTCGGGGCCGCTAGCGAGGGCCAGTCAAGCGCTGGCGTCAGGGAGAGGCCCAGCCATGGGGCGCGTGGGTGGGGCGTATCGGGGGCTCAGACCCGATGGGCAACCGTGGTCATGACTTTGGCCGCTGCTTTCATCAAGCCTCTGGCGATGGGAGGCAATTCCGCAGCCCCCGCTTCCTGCGCCTCCTGGGCATGTTGCGCCTCGTCCATCATCATCTGCGCAACGATGGCGCGTGAGTCGTGATCCTCGGCGGGCAGGCGTGTGAGGTGGCTGTTCAGATGGGCTTCAACCTGGCGCTCGGTCTCCACCACAAACCCCAGGCTAATGGCGTCTCCCAGCCGGCCAGCCACCAGGCCTAGCCCGAAGGCTCCTGCATACCAGAGCGGGTTCAGCAGGGAGGGGCGCGCACCCAGTTCGTCCAGGCGCTGGCGGGTCCACGCGAGATGATTTGTTTCTTCGGCATTGGCCCTTGTGAAATGGGCTCGGAGCGCTTCGTTTTTTGTAGCAAGTGCCTGGGCGGTGTAGAGCGCCTGGGCACAGACTTCACCCACGTGGTTGACGCGCATCAGGGCACCAGACAGGGTTTTGTCTTGCGGTGACAACTCGTTAGAAGCGACCTGAGCATGTGGGCGGGGCTGGCCCGAGCGGGGCGGGGCAAACAATGTACGCAGCGCTGCATCGGCAGCCGTCAACAGGGTGTCCATGGGTCTGGGGCTCCTCTTTTTTTCCGTGATCGTATGGGATGACTTTAGCGGCAAATAATTTTCACAATGTGGTAATTATTTGCATTCTCTGCGATCAAAAGCCCATGAAAACAGGGGGTAATTCCCGCAAACCCAAGCTGGCTGCGGGAGATGCATCAAATTGTTGCAAGGGTGCAACGAAAGCGAACTTTGAAAGCGAAAATCTTTGCGCATTTGCAGCCGGTCTGGTGCAATACATACAACTTCCTAACAAACAGGAGGTTGGCCCGGGGATCCGGCGGGTGTGCCAGAGTGGCGACACAGCAGCAAACCCAATGTACCGGCGCCCTATGTTTAACCTTTGGAGAATTTCTGAAATGAAAAAAACCCTCGTAGCATTGGCCGCTCTGGCAGCCACCGCAGCTTACGCTCAGTCCACCGTCACCATCTACGGTACGTTCGATCCTTCGATTACCTCAGTTTCAAAGTCTTATGCCAACGGCACCAGCGCAACGCAAACTGGTGTCAAGCAAGGTCAGCAAGGCACCGAGCAAGTCACGTTCAAGGGTGAAGAAGACCTCGGCGGCGGCATGAAGGCCCTGTTTCTGTATGAGTTGGATTTCAGCAGTTCTGCTGCTGGTACGCCTGCTGCAGGTGAGATCTATGCCGGCCTGTCTGGTGGTTTCGGTTCGATCAAACTTGGTACGCCTAACACCCCCACCCTGACCGTTCAGTCTACCCGTTCACCCTTCGGCACCAAGACCGGCGGTCGTGCTGACGTCTATCAAGCCAACGCTACCTCTGCTTTGCGTACCCTGTATGGTACTTCGCAAACCCGTACTGCCGGTAGCATTGTTTACGCGTCCCCCAGCTTCTCCGGCTTTAGCGCTGGTGTGAGCTACACACCGGGTGCGTCTGTTGACACGGTTGCTCCAGTTACAGCGTCTGGTGATGTGAGCGATATTGGCTTGTTCTATGCAAACGGCCCTCTGTCTGCAGCGGTTGCAGTTTATACCAAAGGTTCTACGTCTACGCTTGGTGCAGAAACACAAGGATCTGCAAACGTATCCTACAACTTCGGCCCGGGTGCTGTGACTGTTGGTTACCACACCCACAACAACGTGGGCGCTATCGATAGCAGCTACAATATTGCTGCTTCCTACGGTGTTGCCAAGAACATGGATGTGCTGTTCAACTACGTTTCCCAGAACGATGAAACTGTAGCCAACAGGGACCAGAAAATGACGGCATTGGGTTTGAAGTACACGATGAGCAAGCGCACCTCGCTGTATGCTCGTTATGTGTATCAGACCACAGACAATACTACTGGTACTGAGATCAAAGACGGCAAAGCAACTATTTTTGGTCTGCAGCACAACTTCTAATTCAACACCGGCAGATGCCGGTTTTGGATAGGAAAGTTTAAAAGCCGCCAGTTTTCGGACTGGCGGCTTTTTTCATGAGAAGCCGGGAATTTGTTGAGAAGTCGTACATGCATCTGGTCAGCAGATGCATCAAACGATCAAATTCAAACGATAACGTTGGAAGTGCCAGCCTATGTTGACCAGACTGTCTGCGGTGTTTTTGCTGCTGCCATTGATGGCGTGCTCAGGCTTGCAGCCTGAGCGGGGAGGATCTCACCAGGCAGCCAACCCATGGGAGTCGACCGCACTACAAACAGGCCCGTCGACACCCTTGACCGAGGCCCGTTTTGATGGCTCTCAGGCTGTCGGGCGTGTCTTGACAGCAAAAGCATCTCCCTGGATGCACAAGCACCTTCCCGGAAAACAGGCCAATGAATTCAGCTATGCCCGAGTGGATGGGCGCGACACCATGGCTGTCAAGGCAGAGTCGTCTGCCAGCCTCATGCGGCAAGACCTGCGCGTTGAACCGCAGGACTTGGGGCATGTCAGGTTTTCCTGGAAAGTGCCTGAGCTGATTGCACAGGCGGATATGGCGCGGCGCGAGTCGGATGATTCGCCGGTGCGTATTGTGCTGGCATTCGAAGGGGACCGCTCCAAGTTTTCGCTCAAGAACTCCATGTTGTCAGAGCTTTCGCATGCCTTGACGGGGGAGCCATTGCCTTATGCGACCTTGATGTACGTGTGGTGCAACACCCGTCCCGCAGGCAGCGTGATCGTGAACCCGCGGACGGACCGTATCCGAAAAATGGTGGTGGAGTCAGGTTCCCGCAATCTGAACCAGTGGCTGGATTACGAGCGTGACGTGCGTGCCGATTACGAGAAAGCATTTGGAGAGCCTCCGGGCGCATTGCTGGCGATCGGCATCATGACGGATACCGACAATACGCAAAGCAAGGTGCAGGCTTGGTATGGTCCACTGCGTTTGCAGCCGCTGGCCGTGGCGCAGAACGCGCATTGAGCAAGCAGCATACTGTTTACTCGTCGGCTAGTCGACTTGTGAGGTGAGGCTTATGCGTAGCGCTTGCTGCGCAAATTGTTTTTCATCTGCTTGAGCATGGGCTGCAGACGGTTGCCGCCAATGCGCAGGGCTACCGCGGTGGCCAGAATGTCGATGATCAGCAGATGGAGCAGGCGCGAAACCATGGGGCTGTAGCGATCGTAGCCTTCAGGATGGTCGGCCGCCAGATGGATATGGCAGGCGGCTGCCAGAGGCGACCCACTCGCGGTGATGACAATGGTGGTGGCGCCGTTCTTTTTGGCTATATCGCAGGCATCTACCAGGTCGCGCGTGCGGCCTGAGTTGGAGATCACCACAACACAGTCACCTGGACCCAGGAGTGACGCGCTCATGACCTGCATATGACCATCGCTGTACGCAATGGTGTTGACGCCAAGACGGAAGAATTTGTGCTGTGCATCCTGTGCCACTACGCCTGAGTTGCCCACGCCGTAGAATTCAATGCGTTTGCCCGTCTTGTAGGTGCTGGCCAGTGTTTCGGAAGCTTTTTCGGTGGCTGCGGTGCTGGCATCGTTACGGTACTTGAGAAAAGCCGCCACTGTGTTGTCAATGACTTTGACCATTACATCACTGGTCTTGTCGTCGGCATCCACGCTGCGATGGATGAAGGGTACGCCTTCGCTGACCGTGCCTGCAAGCTTGAGCTTAAAGTCACTCAGGCCGTCATAGCCCATGCTGCGGCAAAAGCGCACCACAGTAGGTTTGCTGACATGTGATCTATCAGCCAAGACACTCACGGGTAGAGATGCAAACGCACGGGGATCGGTGAGTACAAGTTTACCCACGCGCTGTTCAGCGGGTGCCAGGGAAGGCAAGGATGCCTTGA
This sequence comes from Gammaproteobacteria bacterium, assembly GCA_018815325.1. Taxonomy (GTDB): domain Bacteria; phylum Pseudomonadota; class Gammaproteobacteria; order Burkholderiales; family Burkholderiaceae_C; genus JAHIYE01. Next base: position 221,765 of record JAHIYE010000014.1, read on the forward strand.
TACGATCAAGCATGGTGGAGTGGTATTGGGAGAAAATCAGACGAATCTGAAAGCGCAAGCCGCTGGGTAGATGGCGTGTGTTCTAAGCAAGGGCTGGCAAAGCGCGATCCCAAATGACCGTGTACGGTGATGCAGTTTGGAAATCATGATTCCTCGCCCCAGCAGAAACCGTCACGTGCAATCATGGCGCTGGATGCACTGGGCCCCCAGGTGCCGGCGGCGTAGGGGCGAGGCTCCTTGTGATCGGTCTGCCAAGACGCAAGAATAGGCTCAACCCAGCGCCAGGCAGCCTCCTGCTCATCACTGCGAACGAACAGATTGAGGTGGCCCGCTATGACGTCGAGCAACAGACGTTCGTATGCGCCGACACGCTCGGTGCCAAAACGAGTGTCGAAATCCAGGTCCAACTGCACGGGGCTGAGCGGCTGCTGGCCCCAGCCCGTGGGAGTAAGGCGATTGCTGGAACCGTGGGCAAGAAGATGTAGTTCAAGACCGTCCTTGGGCTGCAGGTTGATGACCAGTCGATTGGCGCAGCCCGCAGGGGTAGGAAAGATGGGGTGTGGCGTGGGGCGAAAGTTGACGACGATGTGGGCATCTCGCCCAGCCAGGCGTTTACCTGTGCGAATATAAAACGGCACGCCAGCCCAGCGCCAGTTCAGAATTTCGGTACGCAGGGCGACAAAGGTCTCGGTGCTGCTGTTCGAGCTCACGCCTGCTTCATTCCGGTAGCCAACTTGAGGCGTTCCTGCAATCGTACCGGCCGTATATTGACCACGCACCACATGCTGCGACAAGGTTTGTGCAGTCCAGGGAGCCAGTGAACGCAATACCTTGAGCTTTTCATCACGAATCGCATCTGCATGCGCGTTGATGGGTGGCTCCATGCCAATGGCGCACAGCAACTGCAGGGCATGGTTCTGCACCATGTCGCGCAGGGCGCCGGTGGTGTCATAAAAGGCGCCACGTTTTTCTACCCCGATATCCTCGGCGATGGTGATCTGAATATTGGCAATGGTTTCGCGCCGCCACAAGGGCTCAAACAGGGAGTTTCCAAACCGCAGGGCGAACAGGTTTTGTACCGAAGGCTTTCCAAGGTAATGGTCAATACGGAAAATCTGATCTTCGCTCAAGACCCTGCGTACGGCCTCATTGATGGCGCGGTTGGAAGCTAGGTCATGCCCAAGTGGTTTCTCAAGCACCACGCGGGTATTAGGTGTGTTGAGCCCCACGGCAGCGAGATGCTCGCACACCGAAGTGAACAGGCTGGGCGCAGTGGCGACATACATGACTACGGTGTCAGCATTGCGAGACTTGAGCATGTGGGCTAGATGGGGATAGTCATCTGGCTGCGACAAGTCCATGCGCACGAAATGCAGCAACTGGGCAAAACGGTTGAATTCGTCGGCACTAGGCCGTTTTGACAGTTCAACCTGGTCAAACCTCGACTGGATCAGCGAGCGATATTGATCATCGCTATGGTCATCGCGACCCACCCCGATGATGCGGCCTCCCTCGGGCAGGGAGCCATGGCGGAATGCCTGAAACAGTGCGGGCATGAGCTTGCGCCAAGCGAGATCACCAGTACCACCGAACAAAACCAGGTCGAAAGACATGAGGCGTAAAAGTTACATTATTAGGTTCAACTAATGTAACTTTGTTTCATGTTGAGGGCAAGGCAGAAGCATATATAGCGCACAAGATTCACGGGAAATCCTCATGTGTGCTGATTCTTCTTTATGATTGGTCGTCATGAATCAACTCGATGCGCTCAAGCAATACACCACGGTAGTGGCTGATACCGGTGACTTCAAGCTACTAGGGACATGGCAGCCACAGGATGCCACGACCAACCCATCACTGATATTGAAAGCCGTGCAAAAGCCGGATTACCAGCCTTTGCTTAAGGAGGCGGTGAGCCGATTCCGTGGCCGTGCGCTAGATGAAATCGTAGACCGGCTGTTAGTGCGGTTTGGATGCGAAATTTTGTCGATCATTCCGGGCCGGGTATCGACGGAAGTCGATGCTCGGCTGAGTTTTGATACCAATGCCACGATCACGCGGGCTGAACGCATTATCGAGTTGTACCAGGCAGAAGGCATCCATACGGACCGGGTGCTGATCAAGATTGCGTCGACGTGGGAGGGCATCCAGGCCGCGGCGCACCTGGAGACGCGAGGCATCCATACCAACCTCACGCTCTTGTTTTCCTTCTGCCAGGCGGTGGCCTGTGGGCAAGCCAGGGTGCAGCTGATTTCACCTTTTGTGGGGCGCATTTATGACTGGTACAAGAAGTCTGCTGGTGCTGGCTGGGATGAAGCTGCACATGCCGGCGCCAACGATCCCGGTGTTGAGTCCGTGCGCCAGATTTACAACCACTACAAGAAATTTGGCATCTGCACCGAAGTCATGGGAGCGAGTTTTCGCAACACGGGGCAGATCACTGCGCTTGCGGGCTGCGATTTGCTGACTATCAGTCCGGAGCTCCTTGCCTCACTGGCGGCCAGCGAGATACCGTTGACCAGGGCACTGGCCCCCGAGGCCGCCCAACAACTTGACTTGCCTGCTGTGAGTTTTGACGAAGCAGGGTTTCGTTTTGCCATGAATGAGGATGCCATGGCAACTGAAAAATTGGCTGAAGGTATTCGCGCCTTTTGTGCAGATGCCATCAAGCTGGAGCAGCTTTTGCTCGCTGACTGAGAAGACCTTGCTGCATGAGCATGATGCGAACCCGGTGTGATCAGACAGCTGCCTGGGGGCAGTTACAGAAGGCATTTCAGGGAGATGCGGGGCGTTTTGACCTGCAGACAGGCTTTGCCACTGATCCTCAGCGCTTTGAGCGATTCAGCCAGGACGCGCCACACGTGTTTGCCGATTTGTCCAAGAACCTGATCACGCATGATGTTGAGGTCTTGTTGCTGACCCTGGCAAGACAATGCGGGGTCGAGGTCTATCGTGATGCGATGTTTCAAGGCGAGAAAATCAACAACACAGAGCAACGCTCGGTGCAGCATTTTTTGTTGAGAAATCCGCTTGATCCCCTTTTAAATAAAGCGCCATCAGCTATTAAAAATATAGCGAATGATATGGCCATGGTGCATGCAACGCGGGACGCCATGCTGGCCTATGCCGAGCAGGTGCGTGCTGATGACCGCATCACCGATGTAGTGAATATCGGTATTGGGGGATCAGACCTGGGGCCGCAGATGGCGGTGCTGGCACTGGACCAGTTCGTGATGCCAGGCAAAAGATTCCATTTCGTCTCCAACGTCGATGGAGATGAGCTGGCGCAGGTGCTGGCGCAAATCGAGCCCCGCAGCACCCTGTTCCTGATTGCCTCCAAAACCTTCACCACACCAGAGACGATGACCAATGCGACCTCGGCCAAACACTGGTTTGAGGCACAAGGCGGCGTCGATGTAGCGCGACATTTTTGCGCCCTCACGACGGAGGTGGAGAAAGCCCGGGCATTCGGCATCACTACCACGTTCGGGTTCTGGGATTGGGTGGGCGGGCGTTATTCGCTCTGGTCGTCCATTGGTTTGTCAATTGCCTTGGCGATCGGTGCCCAAGGCTTTCATGACCTGTTGTCTGGCGCACATGAGATGGACGCACATTTCCGCCTGGCGCCGCTGGAGAGAAACCTGCCCGTGCGCCTTGGCATGCTCGATGTCTGGTATCGGAATTTCCATGGATTCAGCAGCCGTTGTGTTGCGCCATATAGCCACGCACTTCGGCGACTACCGGCCTACTTGCAGCAGCTCGAAATGGAGAGTAATGGCAAGCGGGTGGACCAGGCGGGACAGCTCCTGCCGTTCGGGACATCACCCGTGGTCTGGGGTGAGCCCGGTACCAATGGGCAACATGCATTTTTTCAGCTGCTGCACCAAGGTACAGACGTAATCCCTCTGGAGTTCATCGCGGTTAAAGCGGCGGCACACAAGATGCCGGGCCATCAGGAGAAGCTGTTGGTCAATGCGCTGGCGCAAGCGCAGGCCTTGATGAATGGGCGGACTGACCCCGGCGGACATCGGGATTTTCCAGGTAACCGGCCAAGTACATTCCTGCTGCTCGATCAATTGGACCCTGCCTCACTGGGCGCGCTGATTGCGCTTTATGAGCACCGGGTGTTCGTGAGCGGTGCCATCTGGGGCATCGACAGTTTTGATCAGTGGGGTGTGGAGTTGGGTAAGGTGCTGGCCAAAGATCTCGAGCCGCGACTGGCCAGTGGTGATCTGCTGGGAATAGACGGCTCAACGGCGGGTTTGCTAAACAGAATCAGAACATAAAGGAGAACGCCGTACGCGGTCTCAAACCGGTTTGGCCCCCGCCTTGGCCGCGCCCCATTTCTCCAGGACAGCGAGCAGTGCGGGGACGCTGATCGGTTTGGTGAGATAGTCGTCCATACCAGCTTGGCGGGCAATCTCAAGATCGTTCTTGAGCGCATTGGCCGTCATGCCTACGATGCGGGGGCGCTTGCCTTCAGGCCATGTCCTAAGAATGACGCGGGTAGCCTCCAAGCCATCCATCTCGGGCATCTGGACATCCATCAGAATCAGATCATAAGGCTGTCGTTGCAGCGCAGCGATTACCTCCAGTCCATTAGCCGCAACATCGGCCTGGTAGCCATAGCCCTTGAGAACCAGCAGGGCCACCTTCTGGTTTACTTCGTTGTCTTCCGCAAGCAGGATGCGCAGCGGCAGACGCTGCGCCATGACAGGGTCGAATTGCGTCATAGTATGGGCCTTGGCAGGGCGTGTGCCAGGTTTGGAAATGCGCAAGACTTGCGACAAGGCCTCCAGCATGACGGCCTGGCGTGCCGGTTTGGTCAGCACGATATCTATCAAGTTGGCGTATTCGGTTTTGCGAACATCCGATGAGGACAGCATCATGATGGGCAACTGCGGCTTGCTGGCGCGAATCTGGCGAGCGAGTTCCAGGCCGTCCATCTCGGGCATGTGCATGTCGGTGATGAGCAGGTCAAAGGGTTCACCAGTCTCCAGCAGGCGAATGGCCTCACGTGGGCTGAGGCATGAGCGTTGCACCATACCCCAGCGCTCGGCCTGAAGCCCCAGGATGCGCAAATTGGTGGGGTTGTCGTCCACCAGCAGTACCCGTTTGCCTTGCAGTGCCTGTGTAGACTGGACGCGTGGCGGCTCACCGATGTCGGCCGCTTCCGTGGGCAGGGTAAAGGTGAATTCGGAGCCTTGTTCTTCCTGGCTCTCAACCTGCATGGAGCCCCCCATGGCTTCTACCAGCCGTTTGGAGATGGCCAAGCCAAGGCCTGTGCCCCCATACCTGCGGGCCGTGCTCGAGTCGACTTGTGAAAAAGCCAGAAAGAGTCGGGACAGCTTGTCGGGCGGAATGCCGATGCCGCTGTCCTTGATGCTGAACAAGAGGGTGATGGGATGATGTCCGGTACCGCTGCCTCCTGGGGGGGGCTTATTTTCATGCAGCTTGACCGAGACAAATACTTCGCCGTGTTCGGTGAACTTGATCGCGTTCGAGATCAGGTTGACGAGTACCTGGCGCAAACGGGGCATATCGCCCTGAATCCACTCCGGCACATCTGCCTCGATCCAGTAAACAAGGTCCAGGCGTTTTTCCCGGGCTTTCAAGGCGAGCAGCTCGATACTGCTTTCCACCCCCTCCAGGAGGTCAAAGGGTAGCCATTCCAGTTCCATGTTGCCGGATTCGATCTTGGAGTAATCCAGAATGTCATTGATGACAACCAGCAGGCTTTCGCCACTGTGACGTATGACTTCCGTGAACTCACGCTGTTCCGCATTCAGGGGGGTATCCAGCAGCAGGCTGGTCATACCAATGACCCCATTCATGGGGGTACGTATCTCATGGCTCATGGTGGCGAGAAAAGCCGATTTCGCGCGGTTCGCATTTTCGGCCTGTTGCCTGGCGTGATCGAGTTCTGCGGCCTGGGCATGCAGTTTTTGGGTGTTGGACTCCAGTTGCAGCAGCAAATCACGGGCCTTGCGGACCGAGGCGCTTGAGCGCTTGCGCAGGGTTTCGATGGCAATGCCGGTGATCGCGATGTAGGTGCCAATCAGGTACATCGCTGCAACGACGGTCAGTCTTTCGCTCCAGGGCACCTCGGAGCCCTGGGTCAGAGCCAGCCAGCCTAGATAAGACAGATAGGTGGCTACGACGACATTGTTGAAGTAAAAGGCACGCTTGAACCCAAACCCCACCTGATCTCCGACGCGGACCAGCAGGAAAAAGGCAAAGAGAAGCAGGGAGGCTTCGACATGGTGCAACGTGGCGAGCCAGACAACGAGATCCAGGTGCAGGAACAGCAGCGTGAGATCGAATTTTCCAGCCCGGGCATACAACAGCCGCACGGCAAACATGCTGATCAGCACGTAGCCCAGGTTGATCATGAGCAGTGTGACAAACCCCGTCATGGGGAAGGGCGTCTGCAGGTTCAGGTCATACAGCAGGGTGACCAGGCTCAGCAAGGTAAAGCCGGCCGCTCGCATCCAGGGGATCTGAACGACATTGAGCTGATAGGCGCGCTTCTCCCTGGCGCGTTGTGCTTCCTGGGGATCTAGCGAGAAGGCCACCTCGCTGTTGTACGGTGTGGCCGTGTCATGCCATGCTGTGGATCCGGTCTGCGTGGGCTTGTCGGTGTTTGAGCGCATGTGGTTCTCGATCACACGGGGGCAAGTGGTCCCAGCCCCTTTCTCTTGATCATGAGGCCAGTATATTCGGCTGGCCTTTTCCTGCCTGGACAGCTTTCGGCCACCTACATCCTGCCCATGTGCCTCTGATGCATGGGGTAGGTGCGCAGGCATGAAAAAACCCGCAAGGCTTGCGCCATGCGGGTTTGTGTATCGAAAGGCCTGAGGCCTAGCGACGCAGCAAGCGGGCTGCGGACATTACATGCCCATGCCGCCCATGCCACCCATGCCGCCCATGCCACCCATGTCGCCGCCCATGCCGCCGGCAGGTGCGTCGTCTTTGGGCGCCTCGGCCACCATGCATTCGGTGGTCAGCATCAGGGATGCCACAGACGCCGCATTTTGCAGTGCGGTACGTGTCACCTTGGTGGGGTCCAGAATACCCATTTCGATCATGTCGCCATAGGTGTCGTTGGCTGCGTTGAAGCCGTAGTTGCCCTTGCCGGCCAGCACAGCGTTCACCACCACAGAGGCTTCGCCACCTGCGTTGTAAACGATCTCGCGCAAAGGCGCTTCGATGGCCTTGAGCACCAGCTTGATACCGGCGTCCTGGTCATGGTTGTCACCCTTGATGGTGCCTGCAGTCTGCTTGGCGCGCAGCAGAGCCACGCCACCACCAGCCACGATGCCTTCTTCCACTGCAGCGCGGGTAGCGTGCAGGGCGTCTTCAACGCGGGCTTTCTTCTCTTTCATTTCGACTTCGGTGGCAGCGCCAACCTTGATCACGGCAACACCGCCAGCCAGCTTGGCCACGCGCTCTTGCAGTTTTTCACGGTCGTAATCAGACGTGGCTTCTTCGATCTGAACACGAACCTGCTTCACGCGGGCTTCGATGTCAGCGGCAGCGCCAGCACCGTCAATGATGATGGTGTTTTCTTTGCCCACTTCGATGCGCTTGGCCTGGCCGAGGTCCGCCAGCGTCACTTTTTCGAGCGACATGCCGACTTCTTCCGCGATGACCTTGCCACCCGTCAGGATGGCGATGTCTTCCAGCATGGCCTTGCGACGATCCCCAAAGCCTGGAGCCTTGACAGCCACAACCTTCAGGATGCCACGGATGGTGTTGACCACCAGCGTTGCCAGGGCTTCGCCTTCGACGTCTTCAGCAATGATCAACAGGGGGCGGCCAGCTTTTGCCACGGATTCCAGGGTGGGCAGCAGATCACGGATGTTGCTGATTTTCTTGTCATACAGCAGCACGAAGGGGTTGTCCATCAATGCAGACTGCTTCTCGGGGCTGTTGATGAAGTAGGGTGACAGGTAGCCACGGTCAAACTGCATGCCTTCAACCACGTCCAGTTCGGACTCCAGGGACTTGCCGTCTTCAACGGTGATCACGCCTTCTTTACCCACTTTGTCCATCGCGTCAGCAATGATCTTGCCAATGGTTTCATCGCTGTTGGCCGAGATGGAGCCAACTTGAGCGATTTCCTTGGAAGTGGTGGTGGCTTTGGAAGACTTCTTCAACTCGGCAACCAAAGCAGTGACTGCCTTGTCGATACCGCGCTTCAGGTCCATCGGGTTCATGCCAGCGGCCACGTATTTCATGCCTTCGTGCACGATGGCTTGTGCCAGCACGGTTGCCGTGGTGGTGCCGTCGCCAGCGATGTCAGAAGTCTTGGAAGCCACTTCCTTGACCATCTGCGCACCCATGTTTTGCAGCTTGTCCTTGAGTTCGATTTCCTTGGCCACGGACACACCGTCCTTGGTCACGGTGGGGGCGCCGAAAGAGCGCTCCAGAACAACGTTACGGCCTTTGGGGCCGAGGGTTACTTTCACTGCGTTGGCCAGGATGTTTACACCCTCGACCATGCGTGCGCGGGCTTCGCCGCCGAAAATGACGTCTTTTGCTGCCATGTTATTTCTCCAGATTCAAATTGGTTAGTGAGGTTTGTGTGGGCAGGTGATTACTTTTTATCAACCACTGCAAACAGGTCGTCTTCTTTCATGACGAGCAATTCATCGCCATCCACCTTGACGGTTTGGCCACTGTATTTGCCAAACAGGACGCGGTCACCCACCTTGACGGCCATCGGGCTCAATTCGCCCTTGTCATTCTTTTTGCCAGGACCCACGGCGAGAACTTCACCCTGATCAGGCTTTTCAGCGGCACTGTCGGGGATGACGATGCCGGATGCCGTTTTGGTTTCGTTTTCGACACGTTTAACGATCACGCGATCGTGCAGGGGACGAAGTTTCATGAAATCTCCTTCAGTTTTGAAACAATGGTTTGACAAGTCAAAAGCACCAACTTTTCCAAGTCAGCGGCAAATGGTTGCGAAATGGACGCTGTTAGCACTCCATCTTGGCGAGTGCTAATGATAATGCCTTTTGGATGGTTTTCAAGGTGGTCGATGTTTATTAAGCGTTTGAGAGGGGCTTGAGATGGCCGCTGAAAGCCACAAAACACGGGAATCCACACGCTATGTGCGGTAATAACTGCGTCTATCATGCAGTCTGCGTTGGATATGCATCTCAAAAATCAAGCTGGGCCATGGCTATGACATCAGCCCTAAAATCAAAATAGTGGATAAAAACACAGTGATAAATCAACTCCTCTCCAGCTTGAACAGTTCATGGCTCTGGCGAGTGGCGGTTGGTGTCATCTTGGGCGCGTTATTGCTGGGGCTCAGTGGCTTGCGTCGGGAGCCGCCCGAACCTGCACGCGCTGTCTGGCCGGTCGGCGCCGGTGCGCCACACCCGGGCAAACTGGAACGGGTGGCACAAGGGGTGATTCCCATGCCGGCAGGGGCTGTAGCCGCGCATGCGAGTACCCTGGTCGTGATGCCCGCCCCCAGTCCAGTTGAGCTGATGGCGTTCTGGTTTGCCGGTTCCCGCGAAGGTGCGGCCGATGTACAAATTGCCGCAGCACAATTCGACCGTGCCACACAGCGCTGGAGCGAGGCAAAGTATGTCGTCAACCGGCATGAGATGGGGGCGCAGTTAGGGCATGGCATCAGGCGACTGGGTAACCCGGTGGCCTGGCTGGATAGCCAGAACAAGATTCACCTGTTTGTGGTGGCCACAGGCTGGGGCGGCTGGTCGGCCGGCCGCATCCTGCACTTGCGCCAAACTGGAGACGCTCAGGATGTGAGCATGCTGAAGTTCGAGCCTGCGCGCGTGATGCCATTGTCCTGGCTGTGGAACACGAGTTTTCTGGTGCGTTCGGCCCCTTTGCCACTGGCAGATGGCGGGATGGTGTTGCCAGCGTATTTCGAGCTTGGCATGAAATACGCCGTGAATCTGCGTTTTGACGCAGACGGGCATTTCAAGGGCATGGTGCGGATTTCCCCGCGCCGTCATCTGCTGCAGCCGACACTGTTGATGAAAAGTGAATCGAACTGGTTGGCCCTGATGCGGGACAACCGTGGAGGTGGGAATGTGGCGGTGGCCGAGACGCGCAATGGCGGGCAGGACTGGGTGGATGTGCCCGACTTGCCGTTACTCAACCATGACACGTCTGCCGTGGGTATCTCACTGGCACCCAATCAAATGCTGCTTGCACACAATTCGTCACCTCATGCGCGCAATGTACTGGATTTGAACAGTTCGCAAGACGGACGCGTCTGGCCGCTGGTGGAAACCATAGCATCAGGCGGGGAGGGCAGCGAGTACTCCTATCCGGCGCTGGCTTGGGTTGATGGCAGTCTCTGGTTGAGCTACACGGATCAGCGGCGCAGGATCGCCTGGCAGCAGTATCGTTTTGGTACAGCACAAGACAACAGGGCTGAAGTCGCCGCAGACAAGGCAAGGCAATGATGAGCTCAACCGACACGGGCTATTCAAAAGGGTTCTGTGCATGAACTGGACAATGCTTGCAGAGGGGTTTCTCGCTACCGATTCACCCCTAGTGCCGAATGCCTGGGTATTGCAGTGGGGGCTGGTTGTGTCTTGGGCCTGTGTGTTCGGCGCGCTGGCAGTCTGGCTAAGCCGCCGATGGCCACGGTCCGTACGGCTCGCCGTGACAGCCCTGTTGATGCTCGTGAATTTCCTGCCTGGTGATTGGGCGCCCAATTATTTGCTGGGGCTCGCGTTTCAGGTGCCCAGTCTGGTGACGGTGGCGATCTGTTTGTATGTGGTGTTGCGTTTTCTGGTCTCGGGGCCTGGCAGGCCGGATGCCTTGGCATTGACTTCATCGCAACATCAATCACTGGCATGGCTTGCGCTGATCGGTATTGTGCTGGGATGGGTGTTGCTGCTCGATACCCTGGCTCTGTTGCCATGGCAAATCTACCGATGGGGTTTCAGCGCTGTGGCCGTTACAGCAGTGATGCTGCTGGGCCTGTTGCCATGGATTGTGCGTCCCGCATCATCGGGCGCCCGACTGGTGTCGGGCATGATGATGCTGGTCGTCGCTGTCTTTACGCTCACGCATTTGCCTGATGGCAATGTGTGGGATGTGCTGCTCGATCCCTTGTTGTGGCTTGTGCTGCAGTTCCTGCTGCTGGGCCGCGTTGTCCGAGCGATCAGTGCGAAGTGGCGCGCATCACGAGCCACTCGCGTCTGAACAACCATTCCTGGGGATACCAGAGATTGTTGAGGTTGATTTCGCCGGCTTGATGGCGGCCTTTCAGGTGCCAGCGGGTGGCGACCGTCCTGCAATCGGGGGCGCAGGGGGGCTCCAGTTCAGAGGGTGAGCTTTGCGCCCATACCACGGCATCGTGGCGACTCAACAATTGGGCAATTTCTGCTGCTGGCGAAGTGGGCTGTACAGCGGATTGACGTGCAGGTTCATATGGCACGAAGTGGTTGCCCGGCAACAGGAATTCAAAGCGTTCGAACTGCCCGTTGAATCCATTCGGAACCGCTATGCGCAGGCCCTTGAGTGGGCCGACGGTACCTGGCGCATAGTAGCCAGCAGGGCCATCGAGTGGCTGCACGGTGATGTTGAAGATGGCCAGCACGGTCAGGCTGGCCAGCAATGTGCAGGTTCGGGTCCAGGCGGGGTTGAAGATGCCAGCCAGCACGGCGCCTCCACCGAGTGCAAGTGCGAGTAAAAGGATCGCGAATTCGGTGTGGTTGGCGATGTCGAGCACATGCGCGACCCAGCCGATACGGCCAAGTACCAGCATGAGCAGGGCTGAGAGGATGAGCGACAAGAGGAACCAGCCGCGGGCAATGCGTGTCCAGTACAGTGCGACAAGCATCGCAAGTGCAGGCATCGCGGGGATGACATAACGGGCCGAGCGCTGGCTGGGCAGGGTAAAGACCAGTAGCCAGACCAGCAGCCAGGTCAGTAAGACCCAGAGATGTGACGACAGCACAGGTTTGAACGCGTGGCGTTGCCAGGTCTGCCAGGCTGTCCACATCAAGCCCAGGATCACAAAGGCTAGCAAGCCGGCGTTCTGCACATAGGCCAGCAGTTGCGCCCAGATGCTGGAGCCTCCGCCTGACAGTGCCATGTGCCAGTAGCCCTGGCTGTTGGAGAGTTTGCCGGCATTTTCTCCCACCACAAACTCGCGCCAGACTGCGCCCGGGTCAGGGTCGAGCGCAAACCACAAGCCAAACACCCCGAGCGCGATGAGTGAGCTGGTGCCCACACGCAGCGTAGTCCCCAGAACCGATCGCCAATTTCGCGAGGAGCTGCTCAATATTTCGGCACACCACCAGGCCGCTGCAGCCGGGGCAATCAAGGCAAAAGACTTGTAGGCCAGGCCCAGGCCCAGCGCAAGACCACAGCCCAAGGAGGTCAGCAGGGACCTGCGCAGGGTCTTGCCCGATGCCGCCGGCGAGACATGGTCCGGATTTGTCTGCTGCAGACGCAGCCATAACAGGCCGAACATGGGCACACTGAGCCAGAAGGTTTCAGGCGCGCTGGTCAGAAAGGGGCGGCCGTAACGAAAGGTGCAGAAAAAGGCCAGGTAGACACACGCGGCCAGCAAGGCGCTGCGCGTGCTGCGCGTGATGAGCCGGGTGGACCAGCCGATCGCGGCGGTCAGCAGCAGGGTGTAGGTGAGGCTGGGCGTGCGCAACGCCCACATCTGCCAGCGCCCGCCCCAGTCGCCGGCCACGATGGCTTGCCAGAACAGCAGCGGCGGCTTGGTATTGCGCATGTGATCGAGGTCTGACACCAATGGCAGCCACTGGCCGGAGGCAGCCGTCAGGCGTGCGATGTGGGTGTACACCATCTCGTCGCCATTGGTCGGAATGTACTGCCCGCCGAGACCGAAGGCATAGATGGCGACCGCAAATGCGAACAGCAGCCACCAGCCCCAGATGGGTGTGCGATCAGCTTGCAGGTTCACAGGATGGCGGGTCATGCTTCAGTGTGCGCCAGCGCGCGGGACGTGTCTAGCGCTGGCGAAAGGTCCAGCGGTCATTTGCCAGAAAATTACTCACGCTTGCGATCACGATGGCAATGACGTTGGCCAGCATGTAATGCAGCGCCAAGGAAAGCCAGATCGTCAGACCATATTGCAGGGCGATACCGAACCAGGAGGCCAGCGTATAGCGCCCCAGTTGTCCAAGCACGGTGCGGATGGTGTCGGTGTTGCGGACTGAACCAGTCTGTTGGGCTGCAGCTTGCAAGCGGTCGGCCCAGGTCCACAGGCGGTTCCAGGTGAAGTTGTTTACCGTGGCAATGGCAATCGCAAGAGCGAGTGAGGCGTAGAGCCTGTCGCGAGCTGGCTCGATGGTGCGAAACAGGTGCTCCTGTGCCAGCCAGAGAACCGCCATGTTGACCACCGTGCCGCTGGCACCTACCAGCCCGAACTTGATGTAGCGAAAGCGTTTAAGCGATTCGACCAGGCTAAGCAGTCGCTGGCTCATGCTGGGTTGCCCGCTGGAATTTCCTGCAGGGCCTGCAGCGCGTCTTGCAACACAGGGTCGGGGGCAATGCGTTTGAGGCACTGGTTGTCGCCATCGCAAAAGGTGTTGCGGTGGTTGTAGGCACTCAGGCAGGGGGAGCAGGCAATGCCGGATTCATAGACCTTGGCGCGTGGCCCGCACGGACCCGGCAAGGGGCCATACAGCCTGCCGGTCTCTGGGCCGAAGAACACCAGGGTACGGATGGGGGTAAGACTGGCGAAGTGACCCGGGCCCCCGTCATTGGTCAGCAACAGGTCGCTCGCATGGAACAGCATCAGCAATTCGCGGATGCTGCGGGTATAGCCGGCGAGATTGATGCAGTGGTCACTGCCGACGCGGTATTTGATGTCTTCGGCGAGTTGGGCATCGCTTGGCAGGCCAATCAGGCCGACGGCGTGGCCGGCAGTGATGAGGCTGCTCGCCACTTCGGCGTAATGTTCCAGCGGCCAGGCGCGCTCGGGCAGGATGCCGCCACCCGGGTACATGAGCACAAGTTTGCGGTTGATCAGCACGGGGTGGTCGGTCTGCACCTTGGCGCGATAGGTCTGCAACTCAGAGGCATCGAACGGAACTGACAGGCCCGTTTCGCTGGGCAAGGTCCGGATCGGTGCGGCCTTGTTGCGCGGCGTGCTGGTCGAATCAAGCGCATCGACCAGTGAGAGAAACTGCTGGCTGATGTGCTGATAAGGGTTGTAGGGAATGGCACGGTTGATGAAGCTGCCGCGGTATAAACCTTCCTGGGTATGAGGCGTAAAGCCGGAGCGCAAGGGTGCGCCCGTCAGGTAGGACAGCAGGCTGCTGATACGTGAAAACAGCTCACAGTCGATCACGGCATCGAGCGGCAGGCGGCGCATGGCCAGGCTGACACGCCAGATGTCCCGCAACAGGCTCAGGCCCGAGCTGTCATCCAGTGCATGCAGGTGCTCGCGTTCGGCAAGCCCCAGCATGATGGAGACCTCCTGGTTTTTCTTGAGCTGCAGCACGTGCACGGTGGTGCCGGGATAGCGCTGGCGCAGTGCCGCAAACATCGGGCCGGCAAGCACGATGCTGCCCATCTCGGACAGCAGGATGACCAGGATGTGACGCGGTTCACGCGTCGTGTCAACCCGGGGCTCGCGCGAACCCGTCAGCCGGGCCCACAGGGACACAGCGCCGCACAGGACCTGGCCAACCCAGCGATCAATCCAGCGTTGTGTCTGTAGTTTCATGCCCGACAGTTGGCCTTACTTCAGACCAGCTGCGGCGCGCAGTACTGCAGCCTTGTCGGTGCGTTCCCAGGTGAACTCGGGCTCTTCACGGCCGAAGTGGCCATAGGCCGCGGTCTTCTCGTAGATCGGGCGCAGCAAATCAAGCATCTGGATGATGCCTTTCGGACGCAGGTCGAAATGCTCGTTGACCAGGGCTGCAATCTGCTCGTCGGGGATCACGCCGGTGCCTTCGGTGTACACCGTGATGTTCATCGGTCGCGCCACGCCGATCGCATAGGCCACCTGCACCTGACACTGTTTGGCGAGACCTGCGGCTACGATGTTCTTGGCGACATAGCGCGTGGCATAGGCGGCCGAGCGGTCCACCTTGCTGGGGTCCTTGCCAGAGAAGGCGCCGCCACCATGCGGGCAGGCACCGCCATAGGTATCCACAATGATCTTGCGGCCGGTCAGGCCGCAATCGCCCTGTGGCCCGCCGATGACGAAGCGGCCGGTGGGGTTGATCAGGTATTTGGTGTCCTTGAGCCACTCCTTGGGCAGCACCGGCTTGATGATCTCCTCGATGATGGCCTCGTTGAACGAAGCTTTCATTTTCTTGGGGGACTCGCTCTGGTCGGGGCTGTGCTGGGTAGAGAGCACCACGGTGTCGATGCTGTGCGGCTTGCCGTCCACATAGCGCATGGTCACCTGACTCTTGGCATCGGGACGCAGGAAGGGCAGGCGGCCGTCCTTGCGCAACTGGGCCTGGCGCTCCACCAGACGGTGGGCATAGTAAATGGGGGCGGGCATGAGCTCGGGCGTCTCATTGCAGGCGTAGCCGAACATCAGGCCCTGGTCGCCGGCACCGGTATTGAGGTGGTCATCGCTGGCATGGTCCACGCCCTGAGCGATGTCGTTACTCTGCTTGTCATAGGCCACCAGCACGGCGCAGCCCTTGTAGTCGATGCCGTATTCGGTGTTGTCGTAGCCGATGCGCTTGATGGTGTCACGGGCGACCTGGATGTAGTCCACGTGGGCGTTGGTTGTGATCTCGCCCGCCAGCACCACGAGGCCGGTGTTGCACAGGGTTTCAGCTGCGACACGCGATAGCGGGTCCTGCTTGAAGATCGCGTCCAGGATGGCATCCGAGATCTGGTCTGAGACCTTGTCGGGATGGCCTTCGGAAACGGATTCGGAAGTGAAGAGAAAATCGTTCGCCATATGAATAAACTCCAATTACAAGTAACAAGATAAGGCGCGTTGCTTGGGCTTGGGAGCTTTGGCGAACGCTTTAGCAGATATGTCCCGATGGACAAGGCACAATGGCGCCACTTTCGTGATGCGTTTGTGTGTCGCCCTGCAAGTAGTTCCGTAACTCGGCGACCTGGCCATTTTATCCGACTCATGACCGCCCTGTTCAGATTTTTCTCCCATGCCCCTTTGGGCTTGCTGCATGGCATCGGCTGGGTGCTCGGCTGGCTGGTGTTTGCGGCCTCTGGCGTGTACCGCAGAAGGTTTCTCACCCATGTGCACCTGGCTGGTTACGGCCGGCGTGACTGGATGCCTGCGGTGGGGGAGGCAGGCAAGCTGGTGGCCGAGTTGCCGCGCCTGTGGCTGGGGCGGCCTGTGACCATAAAGTGGGATGGTGCACAGCACATCGATCAGTCTTTGGCCCGGGGCAAAGGGGTGTTGTTCCTCACGCCCCATCTGGGGTGCTTCGAGATCACGGCGCAGGCCTATGCGGCACGTTATGGCACGGTGGCACAGCCCATGACCGTGCTGTTTCGCCCGCCCCGGCAGGTCTGGCTGCGCGAGCTGGTCGCTACTGCGCGCAACCGGCCCGGCTTGCAGACCGCCCCGACCTCGCTGGCGGGGGTCAAGCAAATGCTCAAGGCGTTGAAGCAGGGGCAATCCCTTGGGTTGCTGCCCGACCAGGTGCCGCCGCTGGGCCTGGGTGTATGGGCGCCCTTCTTTGGGCGGGATGCCTACACCATGGTGCTGTCGGCACGGTTGGCGCAGCAAAGTGGGGCCGACATCCTGCTGGCTTGGGGGGAGCGTTTGCCTTGGGGCCGGGGCTATACCATCCATGTGCAGCCGCTCGGTGAGCCCTTGCCGACACAGGCCGATGAGGCTGCGGCCTGCATCAACCAAGCCATGGAGGCGCTGGTGCGGCAATGCCCGCAGCAGTACCTTTGGGCCTATGACCGCTACAAGCAACCACGGGAGACCTTGTGAACCGGCTGGGCATTGTCTTCATGCAGCTACTCGGCCACTTGCCGCTGGCCTGGGTGCGCGCGCTGGGCTGGCTCCTGGGCTGGGCGCTGTATCTGCTGGCCGTGCCGCGCCGACGTGTGGTGTGGGTCAATCTCGGCCTGTGTTTTCCTTCGAAGAACCGGGCGCAGATTCGGGCTTTGGCCATCGGCACCTTTGTCCATTTCGCGCAAGCCTGGCTGGACCGGGGCTGGTTGTGGCACGGCTCGCCGGCTTTGATCCGCAAGCGGCTGCGGCTGACGGGTGAAGTGCATGCCCTCGATGGCGACATGCCCACGGTGATTTTTGCGCCGCACTTTGTCGGGCTGGACGCGGGCTGGACCGCCTTGACCCAGCAGTTGCCTCGCACCTTTGCCACGATCTACACCAACCAGGCCAATCAAACCATCGATGCCTGGATTCTGGCGGGTCGCAAGCGCTTCGGGCAGCCTGGACTGTATGGCCGAGTCGCCGGTGTGAAGCCTGTGGTCGCGGCGCTGCGGCGTGGCGAGCCGCTGTATCTGTTGCCGGACATGAATTTCGGGCCGGAGGAGTCGGTGTTCGTGCCTTTTTACGGCGTGCCTGCCGCTACCGTGCCGTCCTTGTCGCGTTTTGCCAAGTTGGGCCGCGCTCAGGTGGTCCCGGTGGTCACGCGCATGACCGCTTCCGGCTATGAGGTGGAGGTAAAGACGCCCTGGCTGGACTTCCCGGGGGAAGACCCGGTGGCTGATACAGCGCTCATGAACCGGCGTCTGCAAGCCTTGATCGACACCATGCCGGATCAGTATTACTGGGTTCACAAGCGCTTCAAGGACCGCCCTCCCGGTGAGCCACCGGTTTATTGAGGGTTTTGGTCATTTTGACCTCTGGCCCTTGATGGGTTTGCGCTATGCGCTACTTATTTGATAGCAAAAAATCTTCCAGATACTGCATCACGAGCACAGGCTGTTCATGCACGATCCAGTGGCTGGCATTCGGGACGGTCTTCAATGTCAGCTGGCTGACGTAAGCATCAAGCCCATCCACCAGGGCGGGTGGTAGCGCGATGTCGTCCAGCGCCCAGATCACGAGGGTGGGCACATCGACGGTCAACATCTCACGTGGCAACTCGACATTGGCCGCAGCAGGGTCGTCGGCGCGGGGGGGGCGCAACGGCGAAGCCCGGTAATAGTTGCAGCCGCCCGTGAGGCCGGCGCGCCAGACTTCCCGGTACTGGTCCTTGACCTCTTCGGTCAGCCAGCTGGAGTTGCCCATGTTGCTGAAGAAAGGCCACAGGCGCTTGAAGTCGCTGGCGCTGAGCTGCTGCTCGGCGTCCGGACGGATCAGAAAGTTCATGTAAGCGCTGGCGGCCTGCTGTTGCGGGCTGTGTTTGAGCTCGCGCAAGAAGGTGCCCGGATGCGGCGAGTTGATGATGGCCAGGCGCTTAATCAACTGTGGCCGTTGGTTGGCCAGATTCCAGGCCACGGCGCCACCCCAGTCATGGGCCACGAGGCAGGCCAGCTGCCCGCCCTGATTTTCGGCCTCGATGGCGATCAGTGCGGCAATGTCCTGCACCAGATGCTTGGGGCGGTAGGCGCTCACATCCGTCGGTGAACTGGATTTTTCAAAACCACGCAAATTGGGTGCAATGCATCGGTAGCCACCGTGCTCCGCTTGCGAAAAATGCGCCAGCAGGGTGTCCCAGACGAAAGCGGCTTCGGGGAAGCCATGCAAAAAGATGAGGACGGGCCGTCCGCGCTGGCCTGCCGCCCTGCAGCTCAGGGTGATGCCGTGGGGCAGGGGCTGCAGATAGGTCTCGATCATGGGCTGGCTGCCTGAAGGGTGAATCAATCCGCGTGTGGGGTGTCGTTTGCCTGGGAGTTTGGCGCTGCGGCTGCTGCATCGCTGGCCGCGGCATCCATGACGCCAGAGTCGGCCTCGGGGTGTGCCCATTGCCACAACAGTTCGGCAATGTCGTCTATCCCTATTCGCTTGGGGGCGGAGAACAGGCGGACCTCACCGCCGCCGGCCTGCAGCTTCATGATGGCAAGTGCCTTGGTGGCCTCGGCACGTGTGAGCTTGTCGGCTTTGGTCAGGATGACGAGGAATTTCAGGCCCTCCTCCACCCGGGGGCGGATGACTTCGAGCAGGATTTCATCGAGCTCCGTCAGACCATGGCGCGGGTCGCACATCAGCACGATGCCCTTGAGGTTTTCACGCGTGACGAGGTAATTGGCCATCACCTGCTGCCAGCGGATCTTGTCCTGCCTGGGCACCGCGGCATAGCCATAACCCGGCAAGTCGGTCAGCACGGCATCGGTCACACCCTGTTTTCCCAGACTGAACAGGTTGATGTGTTGGGTGCGCCCCGGCTTTTTGGAGGCAAAAGCCAGTTGCTTTTGCTGCGTCAGGATGTTGATACAGGTGGATTTGCCCGCGTTGGAGCGCCCGACGAAGGCAATTTCGGGGACATCGAGGGCCGGCAAAAAGTGAAGTTCCGGCGCGGTTGTGAGGAATTTGGCTGTGTGCAGCCAGCCCAGCGCCACGGTGGCAGCCGCGCTGGACTTGGCGGCGGACGTGCTGCGGGAGGGGCGTGTTACCGCTGGCGGGAGCTTGGTGGTCATTGATTTGGATGGGAAACCTGGAGCATCATTGTAGAATCATGTAGTTTTGCTCACATGACACGTCCTCGCATATGAAGTTAATCGCACACTTGTTCCTGGCTGCCGCACTGGCAGCTTCCGCTTTTTCAGCCTTTGCGGAGGAAGCCAAGGCAGACCCGGCCAAAGTCGCCAAGCCAGATCTTGTCAAAGGCGAAGCTGCCTTTACCGCAGTCTGTGCGGCCTGCCATGGGGCAGATGGCAACTCCGGCACACCGGTCAATCCCAAACTGGCCCAGCAGCACCCTGTCTACCTCGTCAAGCAGTTGCAGGAGTTCAAATCGGGCAAGCGCAACAACGCCATCATGAAGGGCTTTGCTTCTGCACTGAGCGATGAGGACATGAAGAACATTGCTTACTGGGTCAGCAGCAAGAAGGCCAAACCCGGGTTTTCGAAGGACAAGGAACTGGTCGCTCTAGGCGAGCGCATCTACCGCGGCGGCATTGCTGACCGTCAGATCGCCGCCTGTGCGGGTTGCCACAGCCCCAATGGGGCCGGCATTCCTGCTCAGTACCCCCGACTGAGCGGCCAGCATGCGGATTACACCGAAGCCCAGTTGAAGACTTTCCGTGACGGTGTTCGCATGAACAGCCTGCCCATGGCCCAGGTCGCCGCCAAGCTCAATGACCGCGAGATCAAGGCGGTAGCAGACTACATCGCTGGCCTGCGTTGAATACACCTGGTTTTGCCTGGGTAAAGCCGGCAAAACCAACAGGACCGGAATAATTCGGGAGACAATGGATATTCCGTGCGATTCGACGGAACCTTCCTGCCGAAGAACCACTCCCTGACAAGGCGGGTCTTTTTGTGAAGGCCCGCCTTTTTTGTCTTTTATATCAGTCCATCAGAATTGACGCATGACAGTATCCACGCAAGGCCTTGAACTCAAGTCAGCCTCTCGCCCCGTTAAGGCTGCGGTTGAGTTGCTGTCATCGATGCGTTTCTCGATCTCGCTGCTGACGGTCATCTGCATCGCCTCAGTCATCGGCACGGTGCTCAAGCAGCACGAGCCCCTGAACAACTACATCAACCAGTTTGGCCCTTTTTGGGCCGAGGTGTTCGGTGCGGTCAATCTTTACTCGGTCTACAGTGCCTGGTGGTTCCTGCTGATCCTGGCCTTTCTGGTGACCAGCACGTCGCTCTGTATTGCCCGCAATACGCCCAAAATCCTGGTGGACCTGAAGTCCTACAAGGAAAACATTCGCGAACAAAGCCTCAAGGCTTTTGGTCACCGTGCTGAAAACCTGCTGGAGGAGATGCCGGATGCAGCTGCCAAGCGCATAGGCCAGATGCTCAGCGGTGGTGGCTGGAAAGTGCGGCTTCAGCAGCGCGAGACTTCCGCTGGGCCCGGCTGGATGGTGGCGGCCAAGACGGGCGCGGCCAACAAGATCGGCTATCTGGCCGCGCACAGTGCGATTGTGCTGGTTTGTCTGGGGGGGCTGCTTGATGGTGACCTGATCGTGCGAGCGCAAATGCTGTTCAATGGCAAAACGCCCTACACCGGTGGCGGCATGATTGCCGATGTCAAGCCGGAGCACCGGCTCGGCGAGAACAACCCCACGTTTCGCGGCAACCTGCTGGTGGCCGAAGGCACGCAGTCGAGCACAGCGATCCTGAACCAGTCCGATGGCGTGTTGCTGCAGGACCTGCCGTTTGCAATCGAGCTCAAGAAGTTCATTGTGGAGTACTACTCCACCGGCATGCCCAAGCTGTTTGCCAGCGACATCATCATCCATGACAAGGACACGGGTGAAAAAATCCCGGCCCGTGTGGAAGTTAACCACCCTGCAAGCTACAAGGGGGTCGAGATCTACCAGTCGAGTTTTGATGATGGTGGCTCCAAGGTCCGCCTTAAAGCCATCGCGATGAACGCGAATACCCGCCCCTTCGAGATTGAGGGGGTGATTGGTGGCTCGTCCCAACTGACCAACGGCAACGAGAAACTCACGCTGGAGTTCACCGGTTTGCGCGTGATCAACGTCGAGAATTTTTCCGATGTGGGGACGTCTGCCGTGGATGTGCGCAAGGTTGATTTGCGCGAATCCATCGACAACCGTATGGGTGCTGCCAACAAGACCGCCACCAAGAAGGAGTTGCGCAACGTGGGCCCTAGCATCTCGTACAAGCTGCGCGATGCTTCCGGCCAGGCTCGTGAATTCAATAACTACATGCTGCCCGTGGACATGGGAGATGGTGCGCCAGTTTTCCTCATGGGCTTGCGAGATGTCCCCAGTGAGCCCTTCCGTTACCTGCGTGTGCCGGCTGACGACAAAGGGGGGCTGGATGGCTTCTTCCGCTTGAAGACGGCGCTGGAGTCGCCCTTCATGCGTGATCTTGCGGTGCGCCGCTATGTGGCGAAGGCGGTTGACCCCTCCCGTTCGGAGATGGTGCAGCAGCTGACAGCCTCCGCCACGCGTGCCCTGGGGCTTTTTGCTGGGGCAGAAGCAGCGCCAGGCGGCAAGGCCCTGGGTGGTCTGCAGGCCGTGGCTGATTTCATGGAAACCAATGTACCCGAGAATGAACGCGCCAGGGCTGGTGAAGTGCTTGTGCGCATCCTCAACGGTCTGCTCTATGAGTTGCTGCAACTCTCGCGAGAGCGCATCAACCTGCCGCCACTGGAGCCCGGCGAAAAAACACAGGCTTTCATGACGCAGGCGGTGCTCGGGCTCAGCGACGCACAGGTGTACCCTGCACCCATGGTGTTTGAACTGGCGGATTTCACGCAGGTGCAAGCCAGCGTGTTCCAGGTGGCTCGTGCGCCCGGAAAGACCATCGTGTACCTGGGCTGTGCGCTGCTGATCCTGGGGGTGTTTGCGATGCTTTACATACGCGAGCGGCGCATCTGGGTCTGGCTGGCACCACAAGATGGCAAGACGCAGGCAACCATGGCCTTGTCGACCAACCGCAAGACCATGGATGGTGACCGTGAATTTGAGCAACTCAGCGAAAAACTGATTGGTGCGAAGGAGTAATCACATGAATACAAGCACGACGATGACAACAATGACCTTGCACGAAAACTACTTCGGCAAGCGCAACTGGCTCGACTGGCTGTTCGCTGCACTGGTGGTGGCGGGCGGGCTGTTTGCTTTTTCACGCTACAGCCAGGCGATGGATGTGTACGAAAAAGGCATTCTCCTGGGTGCGGTGCCAGCTGCCATTGCGCTGGGCTGGTTCTGGCGTCCCCTGCGGGTGCTCATGGCGCTGGTGGCCGTTTTCTCCCTGATCGGCATCATGTCCTACCAGGGCAGTCTGGCCAATGCAGAAAAGGTGTTCTGGCTCAAGTACTTCCTCTCCAGCCAGTCGGCCATCCTCTGGATGAGCATGCTGTTTTTCATGAGTACCGCGTTTTACTGGCTGGGCATGTTCTCGCGCGATCAGAGCGCCACGATGGAGATGATAGGCTCGCGTCTGGCCTGGGTGGCTGTGGGCATGGCCCTGACCGGCACCATGGTGCGCTGGTATGAAAGCTATCTGCTGGGTGCAGATATCGGTCACATCCCCGTCAGCAACCTGTACGAGGTGTTCGTGCTGTTTTGCTGGCTGACGGCGGCCTTTTACCTCTACTTCGAAGCCCAGTACAAAACGCGTGCGCTCGGCTCGTTCGTGATGCTCGTGGTCAGTGCTGCCGTGGGCTTTCTGCTCTGGTACACGGTGGTGCGTGAGGCGCACGAGATCCAGCCGCTGGTGCCGGCGCTCAAGAGCTGGTGGATGAAGCTGCATGTGCCCGCCAATTTCATTGGCTACGGCACGTTCGCCCTCGCGGCCATGGTGTCGTTTGCCTACCTCATCAAGCAACAGGCCACGGAAACCCGCTGGTACAAGCTCACCCCGCTGTGGCTGCTCGGCATTGTGCTGTGCTTCGAGCCCATCGTGTTTCGCAACACCACGTCTCAGGCGGGAGGCAGTTACTGGGCGGTTTACTTCGGCATCTCGGCACTGATCGTGGCGGGCATCCTGTTCGGACGCAAGCGCATCGCGGCCCGTCTGCCGGCACTCGAAGTGCTTGATGACGTCATGTACAAATCCATTGCCGTGGGATTTGCCTTCTTCACCATCGCGACGGTTCTGGGCGCACTTTGGGCGGCCGAGGCCTGGGGTGGCTACTGGAGCTGGGACCCGAAAGAGACCTGGGCCTTGATTGTCTGGCTCAATTACGCAGCCTGGCTTCATATGCGCCTCATGAAGGGGCTGCGTGGCACCGTGGCGGCATGGTGGGCGCTGGGTGGTCTGGCAGTGACCACCTTTGCCTTCCTGGGTGTCAACATGTTCCTCAGCGGTTTGCACAGCTACGGCACGCTTTGAGGAACTTTGTAAGAATGGGGCTGCTCCCACGACCAAGCTTTAAACATTGACGGTTTAAACAAGGACAGCACCATGCTTATCAAGACCAGTTCCAGTGGCTTCATCCATCCAGTCCCCAGCGAGATCACGCCCCCCTCGATTTATCAGAGTCGGCGTGATCTGATCAAACTCATGGCTTCGGGTGCGGCTGGCGCCGCCATGGTTTCATGGGCAGCACGTGATGCCAGGGCTTCGGTCGAGCGTCCCGGCAAGCTGGCTGTCTTGTCAGGCATGCCGTCTAAGGTGCCGGGTGCGATGACCATGGAAAAGGTGACCGATTACAAGGATGCTGCGAGCTACAACAACTTCTACGAATTCGGCACCGACAAGTCGGACCCGGCCCGCAATGCCCACACCCTGAAGACCTCACCCTGGAGCGTAGAGGTGGAGGGTTTGGTCAACAAGCCCGGCAAGTACAGTCTGGAAGACCTGTTGAAGCTCAGCCCGATGGAAGAGCGTATCTACCGCTTGCGCTGCGTCGAAGGATGGTCCATGGTGATTCCCTGGGTGGGCTATTCCCTGGCGGAACTCATCAAGCGCGTGGAACCCCAGGGCAGCGCCAAGTTTGTGGAATTTGTCACCTTGGCCGACCGCAAAACCATGCCTTATGTTGGTTCGCGGGTGCTCGATTGGCCCTATGTTGAAGGCCTGCGACTGGACGAGGCCATGAACCCGCTGGCCCTGCTGGCGTTCGGCATGTATGGCGAGGTGCTGCCCAACCAGAGTGGGGCGCCGGTACGGCTGGTGGTGCCCTGGAAATATGGCTTCAAGAGCGGCAAAAGTCTTGTCAAGATACGCTTCACCGACAAGCAGCCCGCCACGGCGTGGAACAAGGCCGCCGCCAACGAATACGGTTTTTATTCCAACGTCAACCCTGACGTGGATCACCCCCGCTGGAGTCAGGCAACCGAGCGGCGCATCGGTGAGGGCGGCTTGTTTGCCAAGCGGCACAAGACCCTGTTGTTCAATGGGTATGAAGCCCAGGTGGGCCAGTTGTACGCTGGCATGGACCTCAAGAAATTTTACTGAGCACACCGCTGGCTTGCACGGTCGGACGGTGAGCATGACGCGGGTCATTGCGCGCGTGCCGTTCTGCAAGCCACGCGTTGAACTAGCCATGAAACTACTGCTTCACCCATTGGCCAAGCCGATGGTATTTTGCCTGGCGCTATTGCCATTCGCCTGGCTGTTCTATGCGGCAGCCACAGACCAGCTGGGGGCCAATCCCGCCGAAGCCTTGATTCGCTCAACGGGCGACTGGACGCTGCGGTTCCTCTGCATCGTGCTGGCCGTGACGCCATTGCGCGTGATCAGCAAGACTCCTGCGCTTGCGCGGTTCCGTCGCATGCTGGGGCTGTTTGTCTACTTCTACGTGCTGATCCACTTTCTGAGCTACAGCTGGCTGGACATGGGCTTCGTTGTGCCGGATATCGCGGCTGACATCGTCAAGCGACCCTTCATCCTGGTGGGTTTCACGTCCTTGCTGCTGTTGACACCACTGGCCGCGACTTCATTCAACCGGGCCATCCGTGCGCTGGGTGCGAAGCGCTGGCAACTCCTGCACAAGCTGGTGTATGTGGTCGCCGGGCTCGGTCTGCTGCACTTTTTCTGGATGCGGGCAGGCAAGAACAACTTCAACGAAGTATTCGTCTATCTGTTCATCCTGGGCAGTTTGCTGGGCTGGCGAGTCTGGCACTTCGGAAATAAAAAGCTTTTCTAGCCCATGCCTGTAATAGATGGTTTGCTATGCAAAAAATAGCAATATCGATGCTGTTCATGCAAGTTTCTCGCCCCGCATCTGGTCGACGGGCGTTTCGCGCTCCCTGATCAGGTGTGCCTTGGCGCCATCCACCAGCACCTCGGCAGCACGTCCGCGGGTGTTGTAGTTGCTGGCCATGCTCATGCAATAGGCACCGGCCGACATCACAGCGAGCAAATTGCCTGCTTGAACTTGCAGCATGCGGTCGTGACCGATCCAGTCGCCGCTCTCGCAGACCGGCCCCACTACTTCCCACTCAAGCGCGGGCTGATCTGGCGCAGGACCTGACACGGGAACGATCTGATGAAAGGCCTGGTACATGGCCGGACGCGGCAAGTCGTTCATGGCGGCGTCCACGATGCAGAAGTTTTTCTGCTCGCCCGGCTTGAGGTAAAGCACCTCGGTCAGGCAGACGCCGGCATTGCCGACGAGCGAGCGACCCGGCTCAATCATGAGCTTGCGTGTACCGAAACCCCGTGCGTCGAGTTTCTCCAGCAGGTGGGCCCAGAGCGTATCAGCTGCAGGTGGCGTATCGCCGTTGTAGTCAATGCCGAGTCCGCCACCAAAATCCAGGTGCTTGATCGGGATGCCGGCAGCCTCAATGCTTTCGACGAGATCGAGCACACGGTCCATCGCATCGAGATACGGGGCCTCTTGTGTGATCTGTGAGCCGATATGACAGTCGATGCCCACCACCGTAAGTCCGGGCAAGTTTGCTGCACGCTGGTAGGTGGCCAGGGTGCGCTCATGTGCGATGCCGAATTTATTGCCCTTGAGTCCGGTCGAGATATAGGGGTGCGTTTTGGGATCCACATTCGGATTCACGCGGATGCTCACCGGGGCTTGCAGGTGCATGTCCTGTGCCACCTGGCTGAGGACTTCGAGCTCGGCCTCGCTCTCCACGTTGAAGCAGCCAATACCTGCCGCGAGGGCGCGTTGCATTTCGGAACGGGTCTTGCCGACGCCAGAGAAAATGACCTTGCGTGCATCGCCACCAGCGGCCAATACCCGTTCAAGTTCCCCCCCGGAGACGATGTCGAAACCGCAGCCTGCCTGCGCGAATACTTGCAGTACGCCGAGCGAAGAGTTGGCCTTCATGGCATAACAAATTTGCGCATCCCGTCCTGCAAAGCCGCGCTGGTAGGCTCGCAGGGCCGACAGCATGGCGGCCTTGGAGTAGACGAAAAGCGGTGTGCCATGGGCGCGAGCCAATTCGGCAAGACCAAGCTCTTCGGCAAAAAGTTCATCGCCCCGGTAGGCGAAATGGGGTTGGCCAGGAAGATGCTGTGTACTCATGGGGTCGCAGAATTGGATTTTGGGGCTGGCTCAGACGCTGGCGGAGAAGGCGCGGGCGTAGTCTTGGGCGGGGTGTGTAAAGGGTTCAAGGTTTCGGGCAGGGTAGCCCGGTTTGCCGCTGCAGGTTCCGTGGGAAGATACAGACCACCGGGCTGGCCGCAGGCACTCAGTCCCACCGTACTGGCGGCAAGGGTAATCACGCTGACTAGAATTTGATAAATACGCAACATCACGAAATTGTAATGACTGACCCAGAATTCATGGACCGAGCAGAAATCCTGCTCAAGGCGGTTGAGTCGAACTGTGATCGCATCAACGACAACAGCGATGCCGACATCGACAACCAGCGTGTGGGGGGGATGATCACTCTGGTGTTTGCCAACACCAGCCAGATCGTAATCAATCTGCAAAAGCCATTGCATGAAATCTGGATGGCTACCAAGGCGGGCGGATTCCACTACCAGTTCGATGGCCGCCAATGGCTGGATACCAAGGGCAATGGCGAGTTTTTCACCAACCTGTCCCGCTATGCGAGCGAACAGGCTGGTATGCCGCTGGTATTCATACCCTGATCAGTTCCGGAACAAGTCCAGAATGCGGCGTTTTTCATCGGCGGGTGGCAGGCTCTGGCCCAGCACACCGTTGAAGGGCATCTTGTCGTCGAGCCCCAGACTGCTCACGCCTTCGCCTCTGGCATATTCGTTGTAGATCCATTCGCCGTTGACGTTGGTCACGCCTTCGGGCACGGGGTATTCCATGACGGGGACGTTTTTAAGCGCATGCTCCATGAAGTCGATCCACACAGGCAGGCTCAGGCCACCTCCCGTTTCGCGGACTCCCAGCTTGCGCGGCGTGTCATATCCGATCCAGGTGATGGCTGCCAGGCTTGGCTGGAAGCCGGCAAACCAGGCATCCATGGAGTCGTTGGTCGTGCCTGTCTTACCATAGAGGTCGTGACGCTTGAGCGTTCGCTGGGCTGATGCCGCTGTGCCGGAGCGGGTGACCTCCTGCAGCAGGCTGTCCATCACAAAGGCATTGCGAGCATCGATCACGCGCATCGACTCATCCAGTGGCGGGGGGGTGGATTGCGCCAGTACCTTGCCCTTCTGATCCGTGACTTTGGTGATCAGCCAGGGGTTGATACGGTAGCCGCCGTTAGCAAATACCGAGTAGCCGGTGGCTACCTGCATGGGCGTTACTGAGCCTGCGCCCAGAGCCATGGTGAGGTAGGCGGGATGCTTGTCGGCTTCGAATCCAAAGCGCGTGACCCAATCCTGGGCATTCTGCGTGCCGACGGCCTGCAGAACCCGGATGGAGATCATGTTTTTGGATTTGGCCAAGCCTGTGCGCAGGGTCATGGGCCCTTCAAACTTGCCATCGTAATTCTTGGGTTCCCAGGGCTGGCCACCGGTGACACTGGCATCGAAGAAAAGAGGCGCATCGTTCACCACCGTGGCACCCGTGAAGCCTTTTTCCAATGCGGCGGAATAAATGAACGGCTTGAAACTGGAGCCGGGCTGACGCCAAGCCTGTGTGACATGATTGAACTTGTTTTTCAAGAAGTCAAAGCCACCCACCAGCGCCTTGATGGAGCCATCCCGAGGGTCCATGGCCACAAAGGCACCTTCCACTTCGGGTAATTGGGTAATTTCCCAGGTTTTCTTGGGAGTCTGAACGACCCGGATGATGGCGCCCGGGCGAAGCTTGATATTGGGTGGAGCCTTGCTGGACAGACCGGACTGGGCCGGACGCAGGCCCTCACCTGTAATTTCAAGCACATCGCCGTTCTGGCGCATGGCCTTGATCATTTTGGGGTTGGCTTCCAGCACCACGGCCGACACCACGTCACCGTTGTCAGGGTGGTCGTCAAGGGCATCATCGATCACGTCGTCCAGCTCCTTGGGGTCAGTGGGCAAAGTGATGAACTTTTCAGGGCCACGGTAGATCTGACGGCGCTCGAAATTCATGATGCCGCGGCGCAGTGCGCTGTATGCAACCTCCTGGTCAGAGGCTACGATGGTTGTGTAAACATTGAGCCCGCGTGTATAGGTTTCGTCACCATACTGGGCGTAAATGGACTGACGCACCATTTCCGCTACGAACTCGGCATGGGCCTTGGTATTGTCCGAGCCGGATTTGACCTTGAGGGTCTGGTTTTTGGCAGCCTCGGCTTGAGCGCTGGTAATGAAGCCGTTTTCCTCCATGCGATCAATGATGTGCAGCTGCCGTGCACGCGCTCGCTTGGGGTTGACGATTGGGTTGTAGGCCGAAGGGGCCTTGGGCAAGCCGGCCAGCATGGCGGCCTCAGCAATTGTGATGTCTTTCAGTGGCTTGCCGAAATAGGCTTCCGAGGCGGCGGCAAAGCCGTAGGCCCGGTTGCCGAGAAATATCTGGTTCATGTAGATCTCAAGAATCTGGTTCTTGGTCAGCATGTGTTCCAGTTTGAAGGTCAACAGGATCTCATAGATCTTGCGGGTGTAGGTCTTCTCGGACGACAAATACACGTTGCGGGCTACCTGCATGGTTATCGTGGAGGCGCCCTGGCTCTTGACACGGCCCAAATTGGCCAGTGCGGCGCGCAAAACGCCCTTGTAATCCACGCCATCGTGTTCGAAGAAGCGCGAATCTTCAATCGCCAGGACAGCTTGTGTCATGACTTTGGGGATGTCCTTGATCGGGGTGAGGTTGCGACGCTCCTCACCAAACTCCCCAATCAGGACCCCCTCGGCCGAAAACACACGAAGTGGCAGCTTGGGGCGATAGTCGGACAGGTCCGAGATGTCAGGCAGGTTGGGGAATGCCACCGACAATGCCAAGGCCACGATGATGAGTATCGAAGCGACCCCAGCGAACGCCAAGCCTAGGCCCCACAGAAGCAAACGCATGCCCCATGCCGCGTGGGCGGTGGAGGTGTTATCGGCTGAAGAAGGCTTGCGGGAGTCGGTCGACTTGGGTTTTGAGGGCATAGAGGGCTTTGTAAGGTCGCACCAGCATTATAAAAAGCTGTTGGAAAGCCACCTGATCCTTGCCACCGGATATTGTGGCTGCTTATGACGAGCTTGTCAGGCCAAAGATCGGACTGAATTGTGAGCATCTGTAAACGTCGGCTTTTGACAACGCTAAACGGCTTGCAAAACGGCAAAAACCTTTGAGAGACAATGATCTTGCTGATAGCATTCAAGTGAATTCTTAAGTTAAGTTGGTCATCATTTGACCTATTTCAGGGGACACGCTTGATCTCTTTGGGAGCCTTGTTCAGTCGGCAACCAGCGCCTATGCTGGGTTTGGATATCAGCTCGTCCAGCGTCAAGCTGGTGGAGTTGGGGCGTAATGCTGCCGGCCAGCTTGTGCTTGAGCGCTGCGCGATCGAGCCGCTTGAGCGTGGATGGATCACTGACGGCAACATCGAGAAGTTTGATGAAGTCGCTGAGGTCGTGCGTCGATTGGTCAAGAAAAGCGGAGCCAAAACCAAGAACGTTGCCATGGCCTTGCCGCCCTCTGCGGTCATTACGAAAAAAATTGTTTTGCCTGGGGATTTGAGTGATCAGGAGTTGGAGTTTCAGGTAGAAGCAGAGGCCAATCAGTACATTCCGTTCCCGCTAGACGAAGTCAGCCTTGACTTCTGTGTAATTGGCCCCAGCGCTACGTCTGCGGGCGATATTGATGTTCTGATTGCAGCTTCTCGGCGCGAGAAAGTTCAGGATATTCAGGGGCTGGCTGAGGCGGCGGGGCTCAAGCCCGTCATTGTGGATGTGGAATCCTATGCATCGCGGCTGGCCACGGGGCGCCTGATTGAGAACCTGCCCAATAAAGGCGCCGGTATCATGGTGGCCTTGTTCGAGGTCGGCGCACTGACCACGAGCATGCAGGTGATCCGCGACGACGAGGTGCTTTATGAGCGCGACCAGGCGTTCGGCGGGGCACGATTGACGGAAATGATCGTCCGTCAGTATGGGTTTTCCCAAGAAGAGGCCGAAAGCAAGAAGCGCAGTGGGGAGTTGCCGGAGGACTATGAGGCAACCGTTTTACATCCTTTTGTGGAAAGTATCGCCCAGGAAATTGGTCGTGCCCTTCAGTTCTTTTTTACCAGCACGCCCCATAGCAAGGTTGACTACATCATGCTGGCGGGCGGCTCGGCTGCTTTACCCGGCTTGACGGAGGCCGTCAAGCAACATACCTCGTTCTCCTGCAGTCTGGTCAACCCGTTTGACGGCATGGAGATCGGCGACGGTGTGCGTTTGAAACGGATGGCACGTGAAGCACCATCCTACTTGACGTCCTGTGGGTTGGCTCTGCGGAGGTTTTTGACGTGATCCTGATCAACCTGCTTCCGCATCGTGAGGCCGCGCGCAAACGGCGGGTCGAAGTATTTAATCTTTCTCTGGGCGTTGCTGCTGTCATGGGTGGCCTGATAGCCGGGGGCATCTATCTCTGGTTCGAGGCTCAAATTTCAGTTCAGCAAGCGCGAAACTTGACGCTGCAGATGGAAAACCGGCGCCTGGATGGACAAATCAAAGAAATCGCGACTTTGGAGCAGGAGATTGTCGCTCTGCGAGCGCGGCAACAGGCTGTTGAGGATTTGCAGGCGGATCGAAATCTGCCGGTGCATCTATTGGCAGAACTGGTCAGGCAATTGCCTGACGGCGTTTATGTGACCAGCATGCGTCAGGAGAACCAGAATGTGACCTTGCAGGGGGTTGCGCAGTCGAATGAACGGGTGTCGGAGTTGCTGCGAAATCTGGCGAATAACACCCCCTGGTTTTCGAAGCCGGAACTTGTAGAAATCGTAGCCGGTAGCGTGGCATTGAGTTCGAGGGACCAGCGTCGTGTATCCAATTTCACCATGCGTGTGCGCTTGATGCGTGCCAGCGAAGCAGAAAAGGCTGCGCAAATGTCTGCAGATGCAGCGCAAGCGGTACCGGTTGCCGCCACAGCAGCGGCAACGCCTGCAAAAAAATAGCGGGACAGTGTCATGGCCATGAAATCTACTTTTGAATTTAATTTCCCGGCGATGCAGGAGAATGTTGCGAGCCAATTCCGTGGACTAGATCCGAAGGATCCGTCTGTTTGGCCCTCTGTTCCGCGTTATGCATTGCTGGTTGCAGTGGCTGCTCTGGTGGTGGTGGCGATCTGGTTTGTCGGCTTGTCAAGCTCGCAAGAGGCGTTGGAAGCTGAGCAGACCAAAGAAATCAGTTTGCGTGAAGAGTACAAAAGCAAACTGGTCAAAGCCGTGAATCTTGAGGTGCTGAAAAAGCAGCGCGAGCAAGTATTGCAGTATGTGACGCAACTAGAGAAGCAACTGCCCAGCAAAGCTGAAATGGATGCATTGCTTTCTGATATCAACCAAGCTGGCTTGGGGCGGAGTTTGCAATTCGAGTTATTTCGTCCCGGTCAGGTGGCGGTGAAGGACTATTACGCTGAGTTGCCGATTGCACTGCGGGTGACGGGCCGCTACCACGACATCGGTTCTTTTGCCGCAGATGTTGCCAATCTGTCCCGTATCGTGACCTTGAACAATATGGTGATTGTGCCGGCCAAGGATGGATCACTCGCGATGGATGCCACTGCCAAGACTTTCCGGTATTTAGACAAGGATGAAATTGATGCCCAGCGCAAGGCGGCTGCTAAAGGAGGCAAGAAATGATCGCCTGGCGCATGATTTCTGGTTTGGGTCTTGCGCTGATACTCGCGGGCTGTGGTGCATCCAGTGAAAGTGAATTGCAAGAGTGGATGACAGAGCAGAAGAACCTTACCAAGCCCCGGGTCAAACCAATTGCGGAGCCCAAGCAATTCAAGCCTGAAAGCTACAACGAGGAGCGCGCTGTTGAGCCGTTTAGCAAGGAAAAACTCACGCAGGCTTTGCGACGGGAGTCATCCCAGGCTTCGGTCAACGGTGCGCTGATTGCGCCCGAGCTGAATCGGCGCAAGGAGCCGCTGGAGTTATTCCCGCTGGATGCGATGTCGTTGGTCGGCAATCTTGTGAAGGCCGGGCAGCCTGTCGCCTTGGTGAAAGTCGACAACTTGTTGTATCAGGTCAAGCCCGGGAATTATCTTGGGCAGAACTATGGACGTGTCATGAAAATCACCGAAACGGAAGTCGTATTGCGTGAAATCGTCCAGGACGCTGTCGGTGAATGGGTAGAACGCACTGCATCATTGCAGTTGCAAGAGAGGTCGAAATGAACAAGCAGAATCAGTGGGCGGCAATGAGCATGGTGCAGCGGATTTTTTTGGTTTTTTCATTGCTGCTTGGCGCAGTACCTGTCCATGCACAAAATTCCATTGAATCGGTAAGCGGATCGATTCAAGGGGGGCAGGAGGTCATCCGAATTGACCTGGCCCAGCCGCTGACTGCCGATCCGGTGGCTTTTCTGATTCAATCACCCGCTCGAATTGCACTTGATTTTCCTGGTGTTTCCAATGCCATGGGGCGCTCGACCGTACCGGTCAATCAGGGGAATTTGCAGTCCATCAGTGTGTTGCAAGCCGCCACCCGTAGTCGCGTCGTACTCAACCTGAAACAGGCGACAGCCTACAAGACACAGATGGAGGGCAAGACCTTGGTGGTGGTGTTGGCGCCGGTGGCTTCGACTGCTCCTGCTGCGACCGCCATGCCGGTATTTGCCGAAGCACGCAATGCGGACACTTTGCCGCTCAAGGATCTGGATTTCCGCCGGGGGGCGGATGGTTCAGGGCGTGTGATCGTGACATTGCCGAATAATCAGGTAGGCGTGGATATTAGGCAGCAAGGCCAGTCGCTGGTCGTTGAGTTTCTTCGCTCGACTCTGCCGGAAGGCTTGCGTCGCCGCCTGGATGTGACGGACTTTGGTACACCGGTTCAGACGGTGGCGATTTTCCAGACGGGGGACCGCGTTCGCATGGTAATCGAGCCCAAGGGGCAGTGGGAGCATAGTGCCTATCAGAGTGACGAGCAGTTCGTGGTTGAGGTCAAGCCGCTGAAAGCGGATCCGGCCAAGTTGACACAGGGCCCTGGCTACAAAGGTCAGAAGTTGTCGCTGAATTTTCAGAATATCGAAGTCCGCTCCTTGTTGCAGGTGATCGCCGATTTCACCAACTTCAATATTGTTACCTCAGATTCCGTTAGCGGCTCCGTCACCTTGAGGTTGCAGGATGTACCTTGGGACCAGGCATTGGATCTGATTCTGCAGTCCAAGGGGCTGGGCATGCGCAAGAACGGCAATGTGTTGTGGATTGCGCCCAAGGATGAAATCGCGGCAAGGGAGAAGCTGGAGCTGGAGTCTGTAGCTGCGCTGCAGGGACTGGAGCCTTTGCGAACGCAATCATTTCAGATGAATTACACCAAGGCCGTCGATGTGGCTGTTCAACTGAAGGGCGTGACAACAGGTAGTGGGTCAACCGCCAGAAGCACCAGCATTCTCAGTTCCCGTGGCAGTGTGATTGCAGAGCCTCGTACCAACCAGATTTTTGTAACTGATATCGCAAGCAGTCTCGAGCAGGTACAGCAGTTGCTTGCCAAGATTGATATTCCCGTGCGTCAGGTTTTGATTGAAGCCCGTATTGTTGAGGCCTCCGACACGTTTGGAAAATCACTGGGCGTGAAACTCGGCGGTGGAATCAATCCTGCTGGTGGTGTGCAGGTGTTGAGTGTGGATGGGTCAGGTGTCAATGCAACCATTGGGTCAAGCTACACGGCAGGCAGTGCCACCACCACATCGGGTAACTTTGTGAACCTTCCGGCTCCTGCGTTGTCTACGGGCCAAGCTGCAGGTACGTTCGCGGTTTCCCTCTTCAACGCTGCTGCCAACCGGTTCCTGAACCTGGAAATATCTGCACTGGAGGCTGACGGTAAAGGCAAAGTGGTGTCCAGTCCCCGTGTTGTGACGGCTGACCAGACCAAAGCCTTGATTGAGCAGGGGGAAGAACTCCCCTACCAGATAGCCACGTCGAGTGGTGCTACTTCCATTGCATTTCGCAAGGCCAACCTGAAGCTTGAGGTCACACCGCAAATCACGCCAGAAGGCAGCATCATTCTGACGCTGGATGTGAACAAGGACACTGTAGGCCGCTCGACGACGGCAGGTTTTGCCATTGACACCAAACATATCCAGACGCAGGTGCTGGTCGAAAATGGCGGTACGGTTGTCATTGGCGGCATCTTCGAGTTGACCGAGGCTGATAACGAGACGCGCGTGCCTCTGCTGGGTGATTTGCCGGCCATTGGAAACCTGTTCAAAAGTCGGTCGAGGACATCCAGCAAGAAGGAAATGCTGGTGTTCATCACGCCTAAAATGATTGCCGAGCGCATCGGAACCCGTTGATTCCAGCAAGCTGTCGTACCATAGCTGACTTCATCACGAATCAATTTCAATGTGTTAGTCAGTCTGATTGGCCTGCCCGGTTCAGGCAAGTCCACGGTCGGGCGCCAACTGGCCCGGCGCCTGAATCTTCCCTTTGTCGACTCTGACCATGCGGTCGAGGGTCGCCTGGGTTGTTCCATTCGCGAGTATTTTGAGCGCGAAGGGGAGGACAGGTTCAGAGATGTTGAGCAGGAGGTGCTCAACGACCTGACCCTTCAACATAAGGGTGTCTTGTCTACGGGCGGAGGCTCGGTACTTCGAGCTGCCAATCGCCAGCATCTTCATGAGCGTGGACAGGTTGTTTATCTCAAATCGTCTCCCGATGAGCTTTTTCGACGATTGCGTCATGATGTCAACAGGCCATTGCTTCAGGTTTCTGACCCATTGGGACGATTGAGAGAGCTTTTTGCTGCACGTGACCCTCTCTACCGGGAGACGGCTCATTTCACGGTGGAGACGGGGCGACCCACGGTGGCCACCCTGGTTAACATGATCGTGATGCAGTTGGAGTTGACGGGCAGCCTGCCTGGAGCCTGAGTGGGCTTGAGTAGGGTCACGGATTAAGCTCAAGAGTCGCCTAAACTCGGGGTTATGCAAGTTTCATTGACCCCGTCCAAGAGCCAGACGCGACAAGTCCAGATCCATCTGGCGGAACGCAGCTATGCCATTGTCATCGGCTGCGACTTGCTGGATGATCCAGCCACGTTCGAAGGTCTTCCGAGAGCCTCCCAGGCATTGATTGTCAGCAATGGCACGGTTGCACCGCTTTATGCTGAGCGGCTCCAGGCTGCGCTCAAGCCCCATTACCCGAAAATCCACTTGTCGATTCTGCCGGATGGGGAAGCCTACAAGACCTGGGAAAGCTTGAATCTGATTTTC
The DNA here is from genome assembly GCA_018815325.1 of Gammaproteobacteria bacterium. GTDB lineage: Bacteria > Pseudomonadota > Gammaproteobacteria > Burkholderiales > Burkholderiaceae_C > JAHIYE01. The sequence goes on from JAHIYE010000014.1 coordinate 257,958, forward strand.
GATGCCTTGCTAGCGAAGGGCTGCGATAGAAAGACAGTGGTGTTTGCGCTGGGAGGCGGGGTCGTGGGTGACATGGCAGGCTTTGCAGCGGCGAGCTACATGCGGGGCGTGCCGTTTGTCCAGGTTCCGACCACTTTACTGGCGCAGGTGGACTCATCGGTAGGAGGCAAGACCGCGATCAACCATCCGCTGGGCAAGAACATGATTGGTGCGTTTTATCAGCCTTTGCGTGTAGTGTGCGATCTTGACACGCTCCGCACGCTGCCAAAGCGGGAACTGAGCGCCGGCTTGGCGGAGGTCATCAAATACGGTCCGATTGCCGATACGGCATTTCTCACGTGGATCGAAATGCACCTGGATGATTTGATGGGGTGTGACAAGGATGCGCTGGCTTATGCCGTCAAGCGGAGCTGTGAAATCAAGGCCCAAGTGGTGGGGCAGGATGAAAGGGAGGCAGGGTTGCGCGCAATCCTGAACTTCGGACACACTTTTGGTCATGCGATTGAAGCGGGCTTGGGCTATGGCAAATGGCTTCATGGAGAAGCGGTAGGCTGTGGCATGGTGATGGCCGCGACCCTGTCCCAGTATTTGGGGCTGGTGGAGCCCGGCTGGGTGCAGCAGTTCAGAGGGGTGATCGAGAAGGCGGGCCTGCCGGTGGTCGGCCCCACGCTGGATGCCCAAGACAACGCAGCTCGCTATCTGGAGTTGATGCGAGTTGACAAGAAAGCCGAAGCGGGTGAGATCAAGTTCGTCCTGATTGATGGTCCTGGACAGGCCGTCGTACGGGGGGCTCCGGATGAGCTTGTTCGTAGGGTGGTAGACGATTGTTGTCATTGATTGCTATTGAATATATAGCTGTATGCGCTTTTGCATATTGGGCTAGAGGTATATTTCTTTCGCCATCATGAATCTTGCCATTTATGCCTGTGACCCAGCTTGCTCCAGGGGGCGGCGTCACGCAGAACCTGCTGCACCCACGCGTACGGAATTTCAACGTGATCGCGACCGCATCGTTCACTCGTCGGCCTTTCGCCGGCTGGTTTACAAGACCCAGGTCTTTCTCAATCACGAAGGGGATCTGTTTCGTACTCGGCTCACCCATTCTCTGGAGGTTGCGCAACTGGGGCGCTCCATTGCGCGATCGCTGGGGCTCAACGAAGATCTGGTCGAGGCAATCGCCCTGGCGCATGACTTGGGCCACACGCCATTCGGCCATGCGGGGCAGGACGCACTCAATGAATGCATGGCAGACCATGGGGGCTTTGAGCACAATCTGCAAAGCCTGCGCGTGGTGGACCAACTCGAGCAGCGATACCCGCAATTTGATGGCTTGAATCTGACTTTCGAGACGCGCGAAGGCATTCTCAAGCATTGCTCACGCAGCAATGCTCAGCGACTTGAGGCGACAGAGCCCGGAGGCGTGGGGAAACGGTTTCTGATGCGCAGCCAACCCAGTCTGGAGGCCCAGCTGTGCAACCTGGCGGATGAAATAGCCTATAACGCGCACGACATTGATGACGGTGTGCGTTCTGGACTGATATCTCTCGAGCAGCTTGAACAGGTGCCGCTGTTTGACGATTTTCGTCGCCAGACGCTGGAAGAGCATCCCCATTTGCAGGGCAGCATGCAAGGTCGTCGCCTGTTGTACGAAGCAATCCGGCGCATGCTCAGCGCCCAGGTCTATGACGTGATTGCTGCAACCAGACGGGCAATCGACCATGCCGCGCTCCAAAGTGCTGATGCAGCCAGGTTGCAAGAGCCCCTGCTGCAATTTGGTGATGAGATGCGTGCAAGTTCCACTGTGCTGAAAAGGTTTCTGCTGCAGAACCTTTATCGTCATCCGCAGGTGATGGAAACCACGGGACAGGCCAAGAGTGTGGTGCGCGATCTATTCAAGGTCTACCGGGCGAGGCCGCAGGAAATGCAGGCGGTTTTCTCGGCACGCTTTGATCAGGCCGCATCCATGGCTGAGGGCGCTGATCGGTCCGTTCGTGTGGTGGCCGACTACATTGCAGGCATGACGGATCGTTTCGCCGCGAAAGAACATGAGCGCCTTACCGGGCAACGCCTGTTGACTTGAGCATGCCGGTCCCCAAGTATTTACGGCAGATCGATCCTGCCATGCTGGTATTGCTGGCTGGCGTGAGTGCAGCCCTGCACGTGGGCAAGCTGGCACCTGCTTTGCCCGCTCTGCATGAGGCGCTTGGGATCACACTGGTGCAAGCGGGTTTCCTGTTGTCTCTGGTGCAATTCGCGGGCATGCTGCTCGGGCTGGCAGTTGGCTTGGCGGCAGACGGCATCGGTCTCAAGCGCAGTATGCTGATGGGCTTGTCTATTATTTCCCTTGCATCACTCCTGGGGGGCTTTGCGCAGGATGTGCGCAGCTTGCTGATATTGCGTGCGATGGAAGGGTTCGGTTTTCTGCTGGCCTCCATGCCTGCTCCCAGCCTGATTCGTCAATTGGTGGTGCCTGCCCGTATGAGCACCATGCTGGGCGTCTGGGGGGCCTACATGCCGTTGGGAACAGCACTTGCGCTGCTCGGTGGCCCCCTGGTCATCGCTTGGCTGGGTTGGCGAACCTGGTGGTGGAGCTTGGGCGCCTTGTCGTGTCTGATGGCTGTATGGCTGTGGCAGGTGTTGCCGACCGATGCCGATCGCAAAGCGCAGGTTCAACACGCATCTGATCATGCCGCCTCAAGCTGGCCAGGCAGATTGCGCCAGACATTGACCAACAGGGGGCCCTGGCTGGTGGCCTTGAGTTTTGCCATGTACTCCGGCCAGTGGATTGCGCTCATCGGGTTTTTGCCCTCAATTTACGCCTTGGCGGGCTTGTCAGGTGTTGCCACTGCCTTGCTGACGGCGCTGGCCGCACTGGTGAATATTGGCGGCAACATCATGTCTGGCCGTTTGCTTGGGGCTGGCGTGCATCCGCATCGCTTGCTCTATACCGGGTTTGTAGTCATGGGCTTGAGCAGTGTTGTCGCGTTTGCCGTGTTGCCATTTGCAGGCGGCGCCAGTCTGCCGGCTGAATTGCGGTATGGTGCGGTCTTGTTGTTTTCCATGGTGGGCGGCCTGATTCCGGGCACGCTGTTTTCTCTGGCCGTGAAGCTGGCTCCGGGAGAGCGCACGGTCTCCACCACGGTGGGTTGGACCCAGCAATGGGCGGCTACAGGTCAATTTGCAGGGCCGCCTCTGGTGGCCTGGGTGGCCAGCGCTGCAGGGGGTTGGCAATTGACCTGGATTGTCACGGGCAGCTGTTCGTTACTGGGCTTGTTGCTGGCATGGCAAATTGGGTGCTTGCATGGGGGCAGGACATGACAGATTTCATTCCAAACGAACCCGTGGTGCTGCAAGACATGCGCCGTTGGCTGGAGCGGGCTGTGATCGGACTGAATCTGTGTCCGTTTGCCAAAGCTGTGCAAGTCAAGGGGCAGATCCACTATGCGGTCAGCAAGGCCCTTTCTCCAAACGAGTTGAAGTCGGATTTGCGGTCTGAACTCAAGGCGCTGGCAGACCTTGATGCTGAAGTACGTGACACAACACTGTTGATGGCGCCCTATTGCCTCAGTGATTTCTTCGATTTCAATGACTTCCTGGCGGAGGCAGACCAGGCATTGGTGGATATGGGTTTGGAAGGAACTATCCAGATCGCAAGCTTCCACCCCGATTACCAGTTTGCAGGCACCACGAAGACGGACATCAGCAATGCCACCAACCAGGCGCCATATCCAACGCTTCACCTGCTGCGCGAAGCGAGCATAGACAAGGCGGTAGCGGCCTTCCCGGAACCAGAGGCCATTTTCGAACAGAACATGAAGACACTCGAGAAACTAGGTCACGAAGGCTGGAGCGAACTGGATGTGGGACCGAGTTCAGTCGGCAATCAGAGACAAGAAATTCCGATTGTCGCCAAGGGTTTTTCGAGAAGCCATGGGAAGATCAAACCATGAAGTCCAAGAAATCAAGCTCCACAGTTGCCAAGCCGGGTGATCAATTGATTGCCGCTCCTGAGATCAAGCCGGGACAGTCGGTGGAGTTGCTCAAGGAGCTTCACATCCTGACGCGTGAGGGCAAGCTCAATCAGGACTCCCGACGCAAGCTCAAGCAGGTATATCACCTCTACCAGTTCATAGAAAAAATTCTTGTAGAGCTGAAGGAGGCCGAGAATTCTCCGAGCAACATCACGCTGGCCGACCATGGTGCGGGCAAATCGTATCTGGGTTTCATCATCTACGATCTGTTTTTCAAGTCACTGAGCAGCGGCCATATCTACGGGATCGAGACACGGCCCGAATTGGTTGAAAAATCCCGGGAGCTCGCGGCGCGACTGGGCTTTGATCGCATGGTCTTTCTCAATCTGAGTGTGGCGGAATCAGCGCTTTCAACCGAATTGCCACAACGGATTGACGTGGTCACAGCCTTGCATGCCTGCGATACGGCGACCGACGATGCGATTGCGTTTGGCCTTCAGAAAAAAGCCAAATACATGGTCCTGGTGCCCTGCTGCCAGGCTGAAGTGGCGCGTGCATTGGGTCAGCACAAGGCGTTGGCTTTGTCGCGTACGCCCTTGGCCGAACTGTGGCGCCATCCACTGCACACGCGCGAGATGGGCAGCCAGATCACCAATGTGTTGCGCTGCCTCTATCTGGAAGCATCAGGTTACCAGGTTACCGTGACGGAGTTGGTCGGCTGGGAGCACAGCCTGAAGAACGAACTCATCATCGCCCGCTATACCGGGCACAAGAAACTCGCTTCCGCTGACCGGCTTCGTGCCATCTTGCAGGAGTTCGGACTTTCGACGCTGCTCGAATCGCGCTTTAAACTGGAAGGTGATGGCAAGAATTACCCATCCACCAGCGAAGCGGCGGAGACTGGGGAAGAATAGGGCCAATATGGCAGGCAAAGTTCTGCCGGGGTTGAATTGGCAAACTTGTTTCGAATTTTGGAGTTGTTATGAAAAAGTTTTTGATGATGGGTTTGGCCCTGCTGCTGACCGCTTGCTCCACCAGCAGCCCGGATGTGATTCAACGCGGCGATGCGCAGCGGCTCTCCAGTGTGCAGGACGCGACGGTGTTGACCATTCGACCGGTTACGGTCGATGGCAACCAGACCGGCATGGGCGCGGCAGCTGGTGGTGTAGTCGGTGGCATTGCCGGCGCTGGCGTTGGCGGGCAGCGTGAAGGTGCCATCGTGGGTGTGCTGGCTGCGGTGGCTGGGGCCGTAGCAGGCAATGCGATCGAGCGCATGGGCACGCGTGAAGAAGCAGTGGAAATCCTGTTGCAGCTCAAGAACGGGGATCGCCGCTCGGTGGTGCAGGCCAAGGGCAGCGAGACTCTCTTGCCGGGTGATGCCGTGATTCTGGTGACCACGGGCGGCAAGGTAAGAGTGACCAAAGCGCCGGTTGTAGATAAGCAGTAAAACCAGGACGACTTGGATATCCAGAGTCATTAGCCTGTCTGCGCTTTCAGTTTCGCTGCAGTATCGCCATGGCACGACTACCCCGGCTGACCTTGCCCGACTACCCGCATCACATTATTCAGCGCGGCAATAACCGGCAAGCAATTTTTGCCTGCGCGGCAGATTACAAGTTCATGCTGGAACTGTTGGACGAGAACGCACACAAGCATGGGGTGGCCCTTCATGCCTATGTGTTGATGGACAATCACTTTCACCTGCTGTTGACGCCAGCGACGGTTGAGGCCTTGCCCCAGATGATGCAAGCCGTAGGCAGGCGCTATGTTCGGTATTTCAATGACCAGCAAGGGCGTAGCGGCACCTTGTGGGAGGGCCGCTATAAAGCGACCTTGATGCAGAGTGAGCGCTACCTGTTGGCATGCATGGTCTATATGGACCTCAACCCCGTGCGCGCCGGGCTGGTGGCCACGGCTGCAGACTACACGTGGTCAAGCCATGCGCACTATGTCGGGCTTCGCATGGACAAGCTGCTCAGCCCGCATCCCCTGTATTGGAGCTTGGGCAATACCCCGTTTGCCCGTGAAGCTGCCTACGCCCAATTGGTGCAGGGCGGGGTGGGTGGGCAGTTGCAGACCGAATTGACTGAGGCGGCCTTGCATGGTTGGGCTCTCGGTGATGAGACGTTTATCTCGGAGTTGCAAAAACGGACAAGTCGTCGAGTCCAAAAAACAGCGGCCGGGCGACCGCTTTCCAGGCCACTCGATCTCGCTAACTGAACGCCTGGCCAGCCTATGCGGCATTCTTCGAGATAAATATTAATATGTCCCCGATTATTTGTTGATCAATAAATTCAACAAATAATTGGAATCTGACCCTATTTATTTCGCTTGGCATTGTTGTTGCATTGCACTATGCTTCTATTCCCTCGGAATTTAGCTACAGGAGCGCACCATGACAACGGCTGCAGAGATCAAGTATCTCCAAGAACAAGGTTTGTATTCCACAGCCAATGAGCATGACGCTTGTGGTGTGGGTTTTGTGGCGCATATCCGCGGTGAGAAAAGCCATGCCATCGTGCAGCAGGGGCTGAAGATACTTGAAAACCTGGACCACCGGGGCGCAGTGGGCGCCGACAAGCTCATGGGCGACGGTGCGGGCATTCTGATCCAGCTTCCTGATGCACTGTACCGTGAAGAGATGGCCAAGCAGGGTGTGACACTGCCGCCGCCCGGAGAATATGGCGTGGGCATGATGTTCCTGCCGAAAGAGCATGCCTCGCGGCTCGCCTGTGAGCAGGAGATGGAGCGGGCCATCAAGGCCGAGGGGCAGGTGCTGCTGGGCTGGCGCGACGTGCCGGTGGACCGCGAGATGCCGATGTCGCCTACGGTGCGTGACAAGGAGCCCGTGTTGCGTCAGGTGTTCATCGGACGTGGTGACGATGTGATCGTGCAGGATGCGCTGGAACGCAAGCTGTATGTGATCCGCAAGACCTGCAGTGGCAACATCCAGCGCCTGAAGCTCAAGCACAGCAAGGAATACTACGTGCCGAGCATGTCCAGCCGAACAGTCGTCTACAAAGGCCTGCTTTTGGCCGACCAAGTGGGCACCTACTACAAGGATTTGAGCGACGAGCGCTGCGTCTCCGCCCTGGGCTTGGTGCATCAGCGATTTTCTACCAACACCTTCCCTGAGTGGCCGTTGGCACACCCTTACCGCTATGTGGCGCATAACGGCGAGATCAACACCGTCAAGGGTAATTACAACTGGATGAAGGCACGCGAAGGGGTCATGAGCTCGCCCGTGTTGGGGGCCGACCTGCAAAAGCTCTACCCCATCAGTTTTGCCGATCAGTCGGACACGGCCACCTTTGACAACTGTCTGGAGCTTCTCACGATGGCAGGCTACCCGATTAGCCAGGCTGTGATGATGATGATCCCTGAGCCCTGGGAGCAGCACACCACCATGGGTGAGCGCCGCAAGGCCTTCTACGAATACCATGCCGCGATGCTCGAGCCGTGGGATGGCCCTGCATCCATCGTGTTCACCGATGGCCGCCAGATCGGCGCCACGCTGGATCGCAACGGTCTGCGGCCTTCGCGCTATTGCATTACCGATGACGACCTGGTGATCATGGGCTCTGAAGCAGGGGTGTTGCCTGTGCCCGAAAACAAGATCGTGCGGAAATGGCGCCTGCAGCCTGGCAAGATGTTCCTGATCGATCTGGAGCAGGGGCGGATGATTGATGACGAGGAGCTCAAGTCCACCCTCGCCCACAGCAAGCCCTACAAACAGTGGATTGAAAACCTTCGCATCCGACTGGACGATGTGAAGAGCGAAGCACCGCAGATGCCGGCCACAGCGGTGTCTCTACTGGACCGCCAGCAGGCCTTTGGCTACACACAGGAAGACATCAAGTTCTTGATCGCACCGATGGCGCAGGCGGGTGAAGAGGCGATTGGCTCCATGGGCAATGACAGCCCGTTGGCTGTCTTGTCCGACAGGAACAAGCCGCTCTTCAACTACTTCAAACAGTTGTTTGCACAGGTGACCAACCCACCTATCGATCCGATCCGTGAGGCCATCGTGATGTCGCTGGTGTCCTTCATCGGCCCGAAGCCGAATCTGTTGGACATCAATCAGGTCAACCCGCCCATGCGACTTGAAGTCAGCCAACCTGTGCTGGACTTTGCAGACATGGACAAGCTGCGTAACATCGAGAAGCACACACAGGGCAAGTTCCGTAGTTACACGCTGGACATTACCTACCCGCTGACCTGGGGGCATGAGGGCGTAGAGGCCAAACTCGCCTCGCTGTGTGCTGAAGCCGTGGATGCCATCAAGAGTGGCAAGAACATTCTCATCATCAGTGATCGGGCTGTGACGCCAACTCAGGTAGCGATTCCGGCGCTGCTCGCGCTCAGCGCAATCCATCAGCACCTGGTGCGCGAAGGTCTTCGCACCACAGCAGGTCTGGTGGTCGAAACCGGCTCAGCACGCGAAGTACATCACTTTGGCGTACTGGCAGGCTATGGTGCGGAGGCCGTACATCCCTATCTGGCGATGGAAACCCTGGCGTCAATGCACAAGGAGCTGTCGGGCGACTTGAGTGCTGAAAAAGCAATCTACAACTATGTAAAAGCGGTAGGCAAGGGCCTGTCCAAGATCATGTCCAAGATGGGCGTATCCACCTACATGAGCTACTGTGGAGCGCAGTTGTTCGAAGCGATTGGCCTCAACAACGCCACGATCAGCAAGTATTTCACGGGCACTCCAAGCCGGGTTGAGGGTATTGGCATCTTCGAAATTGCCGAAGAAGCGATCCGCATGCATAAGGCGGCATTTGGTGATGATCCCGTGCTGGCCACCATGCTGGATGCCGGTGGGGAATACGCCTGGCGCACGCGTGGTGAAGAGCACATGTGGACGCCAGACGCGATTGCCAAGCTGCAGCACAGCACACGTGCCAACAACTGGAATACATACAAGGAATACGCTCAGCTCATCAATGACCAGAGCAAGCGCCACATGACGCTGCGTGGTTTGTTCGAGTTCAAGCTTGATCCGGGAAAAGCCATCCCGGTGGATGAGGTGGAATCGGCCAAGGAGATCGTGAAGCGGTTTGCCACGGGCGCCATGTCGCTGGGGTCGATTTCCACGGAAGCGCATGCCACGCTCGCGGTGGCCATGAACCGTATTGGCGGCAAGAGCAACACAGGTGAAGGGGGTGAAGACCCTGCGCGCTACCGCAATGAACTCAAGGGCATCCCGATCAAGCAGGGCGAATCACTCAAGAGCGTGATTGGTGCCGGGCAGGTGGAGGTGGATGTGCCATTGCTGGACGGCGACTCGCTGCGTTCGCGCATCAAGCAGGTGGCATCGGGTCGTTTTGGTGTCACCGCTGAATACCTGAGCAGTGCAGACCAGATCCAGATCAAGATGGCTCAAGGCGCCAAGCCTGGCGAGGGCGGCCAGCTGCCGGGCGGCAAGGTGTCGCAGTACATCGGAAAACTGCGCTATTCGGTGCCCGGTGTCGGCCTGATTTCGCCGCCCCCGCACCATGACATCTATTCAATTGAAGATTTGGCCCAACTGATCCATGACCTCAAGAATGTGGCGCCGCATGCGAGTATCAGCACCAAGCTGGTCAGCGAAATCGGTGTGGGTACCATTGCCGCTGGCGTAGCCAAATGCAAGAGCGATCACGTGGTGATTGCCGGCCATGATGGTGGCACGGGCGCTTCGCCCTGGTCATCGGTCAAGCATGCAGGTAGCCCCTGGGAGATCGGCCTGGCCGAAACCCAGCAGACATTGGTGCTGAACCGCTTGCGCAGCCGTATCCGGGTGCAGGCGGATGGGCAGATGAAGACCGGGCGTGATGTGGTCATCGGCGCGTTGCTCGGAGCTGACGAATTCGGCTTTGCCACCGCACCACTGGTGGTTGAGGGCTGCATCATGATGCGCAAATGCCATCTGAACACCTGCCCGGTCGGTGTGGCTACGCAAGACCCTGAACTGCGCAAGAAGTTCTCGGGCAAGCCCGAGCATGTGGTGAACTACTTCTTCTTCATTGCAGAAGAGGTGCGTCAGATCATGGCCCAGCTCGGCATCCGCAAGTTTGACGACATGATTGGTCGAGCCGATCTGCTCGATACCCGCCAAGGCATCGCACACTGGAAAGCCAACGGGCTGGATTTCAGCCGCCTGTTTGCTCAACCCAATGTGCCGGCCGATGTGCCTCGTTTCCATACGCAAGAGCAGGAGCACGGACTTGAGAAATCCCTCGATAACGTGCTGATCACCAAGTCGCGAGCAGCGATCGACAAGGGTGAACGGGTCCAGTTCATGGAGGTTGCACGCAATGTGAACCGCTCAGTGGGAGCCATGCTCTCGGGGGCGGTCACCAAGGTGCATCCGGAAGGCCTGCCGGACGACACCATACGTATCCAGCTCGAAGGCACGGGAGGGCAATCGTTTGGTGCGTTCCTGACGCGGGGCATCACGTTGTACCTGATCGGTGAGGCCAATGACTACACCGGCAAGGGGCTGTCAGGCGGTCGCATCGTGGTGCGCCCGAGCCTGGAGTTCCGTGGCCAGGCCACGCAGAACATCATTGTGGGCAATACCGTGATGTATGGCGCGACCAGCGGCGAAGCCTATTTCAGCGGCGTAGCCGGTGAGCGCTTTGCGGTGCGGCTGTCGGGAGCTACGGCGGTGGTCGAAGGCGCAGGTGACCATGGCTGTGAGTACATGACGGGCGGTACCGTGGCGGTACTGGGCAGGACCGGTCGTAATTTTGCCGCAGGCATGAGCGGTGGCATTGCCTATGTGTATGACGAGGATGGCGAGTTTGCCAAGCGCTGTAACACAGCCATGGTGTCCATGGAGAAGGTGTTGTCGTCGGCCGAGCAGCAGGCCCAGTCGGATAAGTCCAGCTGGCACCGCGAGCAGACGGATGAGGTTCAGCTCAAGAAGCTGCTGGAAGACCATAACCGCTGGACTGGCAGCAAGCGTGGCCGGGAGTTGCTGGACAACTGGGTGGAGTCGCGCAACAAATTCGTCAAGGTGTTCCCCAATGAGTACAAGCGTGCACTGGGCGAGATGGCTGCCCGCAAAGCGGCCATGGCTGACGAAGGGGCAGAAAAATCGACCTCAGCCCTTGCTGATAAAGTCAAGTCTGCTAGCAAAAAAGTAGCAGCTCCAGCCAAGTAATCCGGATCAACCAAGACATTCAAGGACAAGAACATGGGCAAGGTGACAGGCTTCATGGAGTACGAGCGCATTGAGGAGGGCTACAAGCCTGTTCCCGAGCGTCTCAAGAACTATGCAGAATTCGTAATTGGGCTGGACGACAATCAGGCGAAAGTGCAAAGTGCGCGCTGCATGGATTGCGGCACGCCGTTTTGCAACAGCGGCTGTCCGGTCAACAACATCATTCCGGATTTCAACGACCTCGTTTACCGTGGTGACTGGAAGAATGCACTGACCGTGTTGCATTCAACCAACAACTTCCCCGAGTTCACAGGGCGCATCTGCCCTGCGCCTTGCGAGGCGGCCTGCACGCTGAACGTCAATGACGATGCCGTCGGGATCAAATCGATTGAACACGCGATCATTGACCGTGGCTGGGCCGAGAAATGGGTGGTGCCACAGCCGCCGCAGCACAAGACGGGCAAAAAGGTGGCGGTGGTCGGCTCCGGTCCTGCAGGCATGGCTGCGGCACAGCAACTGGCACGTGCAGGGCACGATGTGACCCTGTTCGAGAAGAACGATCGCATCGGGGGCTTGCTGCGATACGGCATTCCCGATTTCAAGATGGAGAAGTCGCATATCGACCTGCGCGTGACCCAGATGGAGAAAGAGGGTGTCACGTTCCGTACCGGTGTGCTCGTTGGTGAAATGCCCAAGGGTTCCAAGGTCACGAACTGGGCGAAGGAAACCATTTCCCCCGCACAGTTGCAGAAGGATTTCGATGCAGTGGTGCTGACGGGTGGTTCCGAACAGTCACGCGACTTGGCTGTGCCGGGCCGGGATCTCGACGGAATCCATTTCGCCATGGAATTTCTGCCTCAGCAGAACAAGGTCAATGCAGGCGACAAACTCAAGAACCAGCTGCGCGCCGATGGCAAGCATGTGATTGTGATCGGTGGCGGAGATACCGGGTCAGATTGCGTGGGCACCAGCAACCGTCATGGCGCTGTCAGCGTGACCCAGTTCGAGTTGATGCCAGAGCCCCCGGCGGAGGAAAACCGGCCCATGACCTGGCCCAACTGGCCCTACAAACTGCGCACGAGTTCAAGCCATGAAGAAGGCTGTGACCGTGAGTTCGCCATCTCCACCAAGGAGTTCATTGGCGAAAAGGGCAAGGTCACTGGGCTGAAAACGGTTCGCGTCGAGTGGAAAGACGGCAAGATGGTCGAAGTTGCTGGTTCCGAGCAGGTGCTGAAGGCTGATCTGGTCTTGTTGGCCATGGGGTTTGTAAGCCCGGTGGCCACCGTACTGGATGCCTTTGGTATTGAAAAAGATGCGCGTGGCAATGCAAAAGCGAGCACTGACTTTTCTGGCGGTTACGTCACCAATGTGCCCAAGGTTTTTGCTGCGGGTGATATACGACGTGGCCAGAGCCTTGTGGTCTGGGCTATCCGTGAAGGCCGGCAGGCTGCACGGGCCGTGGACGAGTTCCTCATGGGGTTCAGCGAACTGCCGCGATGACGGCGCAGGAATGGGTGTAATCCCTTATCATCCAAAGGCCGGACAACTACCGGCTTTTGTTTTTTATGGCCTCCTCATCTCCAGAATCTCTCGTCGAACTGCGCAACCTGACCTTTGGGTACGGGGACCGGGTCATTCTTGACGATATTTCACTGACGGTGCCGCGTGGCAAGGTTACGGCCCTGATGGGGGCATCGGGTGGCGGCAAGACGACGGTGCTGCGCCTGATCGGTGGGCAGCAGCGCGCGCAGTCAGGTGAGTTGCTCTTTGATGGCAAGGATGTCACCCGGATGAACCAGCCCGAACTCTATGTGGCACGGCGCCGTATGGGTATGCTGTTTCAGTTTGGCGCGCTGTTCGATGACCTCGATGTGTTCGAGAATGTTGCATTCCCGCTACGCGAGCATACGGATTTGTCCGAAGCACTGATCCGCGACATCGTTCTGATGAAGCTCAATGCCGTTGGACTGCGTGGTGCCCGTGACCTGATGCCCAGCGAGGTGTCGGGCGGCATGGCACGGCGGGTGGCGCTGGCACGCGCGATAGCGCTGGATCCGGAACTGGTCATGTATGACGAACCATTTGCCGGGCTGGATCCCATCTCGCTGGGAACTGCCGCCAGATTGATCCGCCAACTGAATGACGCCATGGGCTTGACCAGCGTCGTGGTGTCACACGATCTGGAGGAGACGTTTCGCATCGCAGACCAGGTCATCGTGCTGGCCAATGGCAAGATAGCCGCCCAGGGGACGCCTGACGAAGTGCGCAACAGCACGGATCCGCTGGTCAGCCAGTTCGTCAATGCCGAAGCAGACGGGCCGGTGCACTTTCATTACCCCAGCGTGAGCATCGAGCAGGATTTTGGTGCTGGCATGGGGTCGGCGCCATGAGTTGGTACCGGCCTTCCGATGTCGGGTTCGCTGTCAGGAGCAAGCTGGCGGACTGGGGCCATGGTGCCCGCCTGTTTGTCACGCTGGTTCGCCTGTTTGGTCCGAGTTTCAGGCGTTTTGGACTGATCCGGGACCAGGTTCATTTCCTGGGCAATTACTCGTTGGCCATCATCACCGTGTCAGGCCTGTTCGTGGGCTTCGTGCTGGGATTGCAGGGTTATTACACGCTGCAGCGCTATGGCTCGTCGGAGGCGCTGGGCCTGCTGGTGGCCCTGAGTCTGGTGCGCGAGCTGGGGCCCGTGATCACCGGTTTGCTGTTTGCCGGGCGGGCGGGTACGTCGCTGACGGCGGAGATCGGCCTGATGAAGGCCGGAGAGCAGTTGAGTGCGATGGAGATGATGGCGGTCGACCCGGTGAGCCGCATCCTGGCGCCCCGTTTCTGGGGTGGCGTGATTGCCGTGCCGCTGCTTGCCGCCGTTTTCAATGCGGTCGGCGTTCTTGGCGGCTGGGTGGTCGGCGTGTTGATGATCGGCATTGACCCCGGTGCATTCTGGAGTCAGATGCAAAGCGGTGTCGATGTGTGGAGTGACGTGGGTAATGGCGTCATCAAGAGCATTGTGTTTGGCTTCACGGTCAGCTTCATTGCCCTGTTGCAGGGGTTTGAGGCGCAGCCCACGCCAGAGGGGGTGTCGAGGGCAACGACGCGGACTGTGGTCGTTGCATCGTTGTCAGTGCTGGGGTTGGACTTCATTCTGACCGCCATGATGTTTAATATTTAGGAGAGTGTTGTGCAACGCTCAAGAAATGATTTCTGGGTTGGTATCTTCGTCCTGATCGGCGGGATGGCCATTCTGTTTCTGGCACTGCAGTCGGCCAACTTGTTGAGTCTGAGCTTTCAGTCCACCTACAAAGTGGATGCCAAGTTCGACAATATTGGCGGTCTGAAGCCCAAAACTGCTGTCAAGAGTTCAGGCGTGGTGGTCGGTCGGGTGGAGGCCATCAGTTTTGACGACAAAACCTACCAGGCTCGTGTCACGCTGGCGCTGGAGACACGCTATGTGTTCCCCAAGGACAGTTCACTCAAGATTTTGACCAGCGGTCTGCTGGGTGAGCAATATATCGGCATCGAGGCGGGGGCTGACATGAAGAACCTCGAACCCGGTGACACCATCACGGCCACGCAATCCGCTGTCGTGCTGGAAAACCTGATCAGCCAGTTCCTTTACAACAGTGCTGCAGATGGCAGTAAATCCCAAGACAGCAAGGGCAAGAAATGAGTGCGCAGACAGTCCGGCTTTGGATGGGAAGGCGACTCTGCATGGGGTTTCTGGGTTTGTTGCTGGGCCTGCTGACGGGCTGTGCCACGGGGCCAACGGCCAATCCGCAGGATCCGCTGGAGCCCTACAACCGCAGCATGTTCGCCTTCAACGACGCGGTGGACCGCACGGTGCTCAAGCCCGTGGCCACCGCATACCGGGATAACGTGCCATCGCTGATTCGGCAGGGGGTGAACAATTTCTTTGCCAATCTGGAAGATGCCTGGTCGGTTGTCAACAACCTGCTGCAATTCAAGGGTGCAGCGGCGGCCGAGAGTTTCATGCGCTTCAACGTCAACACCTTCTTTGGTTTGGCGGGGGTGCTTGATGTCGCCTCGGAGATGGGGATGGAGAAGCATCCAGAAGACTTTGGACAGACGCTGGGGCACTGGGGCATCGGTCCAGGCCCTTATGTGGTGCTGCCCTTGCTGGGCCCGAGCAGCGTGCGTGATACCGTGGCGCTGCCGGTGGATTACAAGGGGGATCTCGTGACGCGTGTCGAAGATGTTCCTGTGCGCAACAGTCTGGCGGGCTTGCGGATAGTTGACACGCGTGCCAAATACCTGGGCCTGGATAAAGTGATGGAGCAGGCCGCACTGGACAAGTATTCGTTCACGCGCGATGCCTATTTGCAGCGTCGGCGCAGTGCGGTTTACGATGGGAATCCACCCGACACCGGTCTTGAGGAATAGACTGGGCAGTGTAGTTGTTAGTAATGCGAGAGCAGCAAGGTTAAATGGGGAGTCTGGAGAGTTCTATGTTTATCAAATCCATCATGAATCGTCGAGCAATGGTGCAGGGCCTGCTGGCCTCAGTGGTCAGTGTGGCTGCCTTGATCGGCTTGACGGCGCACGCTGCGGACGAGGCGCCGGATGTGATGATCAAGCACCTGTCCACCGATGTGCTCGACAACATCAAGACTGACAAGAATATCAAGTCCGGAGACCTGACAAAAATCATCGCGCTGGTCGATGCCAAGATCATGCCGAATGTGAACTTCCAGCGCATGACCGCTTCGGCGGTGGGGCCGGCCTGGCGCCAGGCCACCCCGGAGCAGCAAAAGCGTTTGCAGGATGAGTTCAAGGTGTTGCTGGTCCGGACCTATGCAGGCGCGCTGTCCCAGGTCAGTGACCAGACGATTGCTGTCAAGCCGCTACGCGGCTCGCCAGACGACAAGGAAGCCCTGGTTCGTACCGAGATCCGGGGCCAGGGTGACCCGATCCAGATGGATTACCGGCTCGAGAAGGCACCTGGTCAGGGGTTTGGCTGGAAAATCTACAACCTCAATGTGCTGGGCGTCTGGCTGGTGGAGAACTACCGCAGCCAGTTTGCGCAGGAAATCAACAGCAAGGGCATTGATGGCCTGATCGCCGCCTTGGCAGACCGCAACAAGGTCAATGCCAAAAAAGGCTGAGCATGCTGGTCTTGCCTGAAGAATTGACCCTGAATCAGGCTACCGCCTGTCTGCGCATGCTGGTGCAGGGGCTTCGTGCGCAGAAAGCGCGCGAGGTGGTGGTGGACGCTGCTGCCCTGCAGAACTTTGATTCTTCAGCGCTTGCCGTATTGCTGGAGTTTCGCCGCGAATGCCTGGCCAGTGGCAAGCAGCTCTCGATCACACACTTGTCGCCGCGGCTGGCCGATCTGGCCGTGCTGTACGGGATAGATGGTCTGCTGACAACGGCTTGAGCCGGTCCGCGTAAAATAGCAGGCTCTCATGCCTGCCATTTCCTTCCAATCCGTCTCCAAGTCCTATCCTTCGCCACGCGGACCCAAAGGTTCGACCTTTCTGGCGCTGGATCGTGTGAACTTTGATATCGAGGAGGGGGAGTTCTTCGGCTTGCTGGGGCCGAACGGAGCCGGCAAAACGACCCTGATCAGCATCCTGGCCGGTTTGACTCGTGCCAGCGCAGGCCGAGTGACGGTGTTGGGCAGTGATGTGCAGACCGATTACGTGCAGGCACGCAAAAAACTCGGCGTCGTGCCGCAGGAACTGGTGTTCGATCCGTTTTTCAATGTGCGTGAGGCCTTGCGCATCCAGTCCGGCTATTTTGGCGTGAAGAATAACGAGGCGTGGATTGACGAACTGCTGGAAAGCTTGGGGCTGGCTGACAAGGCCGGTGCCAACATGCGGCAACTCTCCGGTGGCATGAAACGCCGCGTGCTGGTGGCCCAGGCCCTGGTGCATAAACCCCCGGTGATCGTGCTGGACGAACCGACGGCGGGTGTGGACGTGGAGTTGCGCCAGACACTCTGGCATTTCATCGCCAAGCTCAACAAACAGGGGCACACCGTGCTGCTGACAACGCACTACCTTGAGGAGGCGGAAGCTTTGTGCGGCCGGATTGCCATGCTCAAGTCGGGCCGGGTGGTGGCACTGGAGCGAACCAGTGACTTGCTGAAGTCGGCCACCAGCAATGTGCTGCTGTTCAAGACCGATGGCGAGTTGCCAGCGGCCTTTGTAGGCAAGGCACGCGTCACCGGGCGCATTGTCCAGGTGCCGGCACACAGTGCCCTGGAAATAGAACAGTTTCTGGCCGCCATTCGAGAGGCTGGACTCAATGTGGAAGATGTGGAAATCCGTAAAGCAGATCTGGAGGACGTGTTCCTGGATGTGATGACCACCCACAAGGACTCGGTACATGGGGTGCAGGCATGACCGGCTGGCAAACCCTGTTTTATAAGGAAGTGCTTCGCTTCTGGAAGGTCAGTTTCCAGACGGTGGCGGCACCCGTGCTGACGGCGGTGATGTACCTGCTGATTTTTGGCCATGTGCTCGAAGGGCGTGTCAAGGTCTATGACACGGTGAGCTATACCGCTTTCCTGGTCCCCGGGCTGGTCATGATGAGCGTGTTGCAGAATGCATTCGCCAACAGCTCCTCTTCGCTGATCCAGAGCAAGATCATGGGCAACCTCGTATTTCTGCTGCTCACGCCCTTGTCGCACTGGGCCTGGTTCTTTGCCTATGTAGGGTCCTCCATCGTGCGCGGTGTGCTGGTGGGTGCCGGGGTGTTTCTGGTGACCGCCTGGTTTGCCGACCTGAGCTTTGTGGCGCCGTGGTGGATCGTGGTGTTCATCGTGTTCGGTGCAGCCTTGATGGGGACGCTTGGGTTGATTGCCGGTCTGTGGGCGGAGAAGTTCGACCAGCTAGCGGCATTCCAGAATTTCATCATCATGCCCATGACCTTTCTCAGTGGCGTGTTCTATTCGATCCATTCCCTGCCCGCGTTCTGGCAAACGGTGAGTCACCTCAACCCTTTCTTCTACATGATCGACGGATTTCGGCATGGGTTTTTTGGCGTGAGCGATGTGTCACCGTGGCTGAGCCTGGGCATTGTGGCGCTGGCGCTGGGGGTGGCAGCCTCGATTGCGGTGCACCTGCTCCGCATTGGTTACAAGATTCGCAGTTAAGCGCAGTTAAATATAGGCAGACATGACAGCTGAAGAACTCAAATCCATCATCACGGCAGGTCTGACCTGCGAGCACCTTGAGCTCGAGGGAGATGGACGTCACTGGTATGCCACCATCGTTTCGTCCGAGTTCGAAGGCAAGCGGGCAATCCAGCGGCACCAACGTGTCTATGCCACGCTGGGCGCCAAGATGCAAACGGACGAGGTACACGCCTTGTCCATGAAAACTTTCACGCCGACAGAGTGGGCCACACAGTCGACTTGACACGTGCCGGCTACAGTAGCTCGCAGGGTGTTGTGTTTCCCCAATATTTGACGGACAAATTGATATGGACAAATTGTTGATTCGCGGTGGCAAGCCATTGCAGGGCGAGGTTCGGATTTCGGGGGCCAAGAACGCAGCCTTGCCCGAGTTGTGCGCGAGCCTGCTGACTGCCGAGCCAGTGACCCTGGCCAATGTGCCGCATCTGCAGGATGTCGCCACCATGCTCAAGCTGATCCGCAACATGGGGGTGCTGGTCGAGCGTGATGAGGATGGCCTGGTGCGAGTCAACGCCGGGCCGTTGAGTTCACCCGAGGCGCCGTATGAGCTGGTCAAGACGATGCGTGCCTCTGTGCTGGCACTGGGCCCTTTGCTGGCCCGCTTCGGCGAGGCCACGGTGTCCCTGCCGGGTGGCTGTGCCATTGGCTCACGGCCGGTAGACCAGCACATCAAGGGCATGGTGGCCATGGGGGCTGACATCGTGGTCGAACATGGCTACATGATTGCCCGGCTGCCCAAGGGGCGAACGCGTCTCAAGGGCGCCCGCATCACGACCGACATGGTGACAGTAACCGGGACGGAAAACTTTCTGATGGCAGCCGCATTGGCCGAAGGTGAGACGATTCTGGAGAATGCGGCTCAGGAGCCCGAGATCCCTGATCTGGCCGAGATGCTGATCAGCATGGGGGCGAAGATTGAAGGTCATGGCAGCAGCCGCATCCGCATCCAGGGTGTTGAGCAATTGCATGGTTGCCACCATCAGGTGGTGGCCGATCGCATTGAGGCAGGCACCTTCCTGTGTGCGGTGGCGGCCGCTGGCGGCGATGTGGTGCTCAAGCACGGTCGGGCCGACCATCTGGAGGCTGTCATTGAAAAGCTGGTGGAAGCCGGTGCGGTCGTGACCGCACTGGATGGTGGCATCCGTGTGCAGGCGCAAGGCCGGCTCAAGGCGCAGAGTTTTCGTACCACCGAGTACCCGGGCTTTCCTACCGACATGCAGGCCCAGTTCATGGCGCTGAACAGCATCTCCCACGGCACCTGCAAGGTGACCGAGACCATATTTGAAAATCGGTTCATGCACGTCAACGAACTGGTGCGCCTGGGCGCCAAGATAGAGATCGACGGCAAAGTGGCTGTGATCGAAGGCGTGCCCACGCTCTCTGGTGCGACAGTCATGGCCACGGATCTGCGGGCATCTGCGAGTCTGGTGATCGCCGGCCTGGTGGCCGAGGGCGAGACCGTGGTGGACCGTATCTACCACCTGGACCGCGGTTATGACCGCATGGAAACCAAGCTCAGAGGCCTTGGTGCGGACATCGAACGCATCAAGTGAGACAATGAAAACACTAGCCCTTGCCCCCACCGGAGTCACGATTTGATTACGCTCGCGCTGTCAAAAGGCCGCATCTTTGACGAAACCCTGCCCTTGCTGAAGGCCGCAGGTATCGAAGTGCTGGAGGATCCCGAGAAATCCCGCAAACTGATCCTGACCACCAACCAGCCGGATGTTCGGGTGGTGCTGGTGCGTGCCACCGACGTGCCGACCTATGTGCAATACGGCGGTGCCGACCTGGGTATCACCGGCAAGGACACCCTGCTGGAGCATGGTGGAGATGGCCTGTACCAGCCGCTGGATTTGCAGATTGCCAAGTGCCGCATCAGCGTGGCCGTGCGCTCTGATTTTGATTACGCCTCGGCTGTGCGCCAGGGCTCCCGCCTCAAAGTCGCGACCAAATATGTGGCCATCGCGCGCGAGTTTTTCGCTGCCAAGGGCGTGCATGTGGACCTGATCAAACTCTACGGCAGCATGGAGCTCGCCCCCCTGACGGGGCTGGCTGACGCGATTGTGGACCTGGTTTCCACCGGCAACACGCTCAAGGCCAATCAACTGGTCGAGGTGGAGCACATCATGGATATCAGTTCGCGCCTGGTGGTCAATCAGGCCGCCCTCAAACTCAAGCAGGCCCCGATCCGGAAAATCATCGACGCCTTTGCCGCCGCCCTGGCCAAGCAAGCCCAAGCCTGAAAGCCATGAACCAGACCGCCGTTCCCGCCAGACTCTCCACCCAATCCGGCTCGTTTGAGCAGGCGTTCAAGGTGCGCCTGCACTGGTCGGGTGAGACGGATGCGGCCATCGAGCAGCGTGTGGCTGACATACTGGCCGATGTGCAGCAGCGCGGCGACGCTGCCGTGCTGGAGTACACCCAGCGTTTCGACGGTCTGGAAGCGGATTCGCTCAAGGCACTGGAACTCACGCAGGCAGAACTCAAGGCTGCGTTTGACGCCATTCCTGTGGCGCAGCGCGAGGCACTGCAAGCCGCCGCGCTGCGCGTACGCCGCTACCATGAGGCTCAGCGCAAAGCCAGCGGCGAGAGCTGGAGCTACCGCGACGAAGACGGCACCCTGCTGGGCCAGAAGGTCACGCCGCTGGACCGCGTGGGCATCTATGTGCCCGGCGGCAAGGCCGCTTATCCGTCTTCGGTCCTCATGAACGCGATCCCGGCCCATGTGGCCGGCGTCGGCGAGATCATCATGGTGGTGCCCACCCCCAAGGGCGAGAAAAATGCGCTGGTGCTGGCCGCAGCCTACGTGGCTGGCGTCACGCGGGCCTTCACGGTGGGGGGGGCGCAGGCGGTCGCTGCACTGGCCTATGGCACCCAGACCATCCCCAAGGTGGACAAGGTCACAGGCCCGGGCAATGCCTACGTAGCAGCGGCCAAGCGCCGGGTGTTTGGCACGGTGGGCATCGACATGATTGCCGGCCCCAGCGAAATCCTCGTTCTGGCTGACGGCAGCACACCACCGGACTGGGTGGCCATGGATCTGTTCAGCCAGGCCGAACACGATGAACTGGCCCAGAGCATCCTGCTGTGCCCGGATGCCGCCTATATCGATCAGGTCCAGGCCGCGATCGATCGCTTGTTGCCCGAGATGCCCCGTGCAGCCATCATCGCCAGGTCACTGACCGATCGGGGCGCATTGATCCTGACCCGCAGCATGGAAGAAGCCTGTGAGATCAGTAACCGCATCGCGCCAGAACACCTGGAGATTTCCAGCCAGGAGCCGCACCGCTGGGAGCCTTTGCTCAAGCATGCCGGTGCGATTTTCCTGGGGGCCTATACCAGCGAATCCTTGGGTGACTACTGCGCGGGGCCCAACCATGTGCTGCCGACCTCGGGCACAGCGCGCTTCTCAAGTCCGCTCGGGGTTTACGATTTCCAGAAGCGCAGCAGCCTGATCGAGGTCAGCGAAGCGGGCGCCCAGACACTGGGGCTGATCGCCTCGGTGCTGGCGCATGGCGAGGGCCTGCAAGCCCATGCGCGTGCGGCCGAGATGCGGCTCAAGGGGGCAGGCCAATGACCGCCCTCGACCCCAGATTGCAGCAACGCATTCGGCAGGACGTCCAGTCCATGCACGCCTACGCCATCCAGGATTCGGTGGGCATGGTCAAGCTCGACGCGATGGAGAACCCCCATCCCTTGCCGGAAGGACTGCAGCAAAAACTTGGGCAGCGCCTCGGTGCCCTGGCACTGAACCGGTATCCCAACGGCCGGGTCAATGACCTGCGCGTGGCGCTGGCCGCCTATGCGCAGATGCCAGCAGGCCACGACATCATGCTTGGCAATGGCTCGGACGAGTTAATCTCGCTCCTGGCCATGGCCTGCGATGTGCCGGGGGCGTCAATCCTGGCGCCCGTCCCCGGCTTTGTGATGTATGCGATGAGTGCCCAATTGCAGGGCCTGCAGTTTCATGGCGTGCCGTTGACTGCCGATTTCGAGCTGGACGAAGCGGCCATGCTGGCTGCCATCGAGACGCACAAGCCCTCGATCACCTACCTGGCCTACCCCAACAACCCCACGGCGAACCTTTGGGACGAGGGGGTGATCGCCCGCCTCATTGATGCCGTGGGCCAGCAGGGCGGTCTGGTCGTGATGGACGAGGCCTATCAGCCCTTCTCCTCCCGCACCTGGCTGGACCAGATCCGTGCGCAACCCGAGCAGCATGGCCATGTGCTGCTCATGCGCACGCTCTCCAAGTTCGGTCTGGCGGGGGTGCGCATCGGCTACATGATGGGCCCCAAGGCCCTGATTGCCGAGGTCGACAAGGTGCGTCCGCCCTACAACATCAGTGTGCTGAATTACGAATGTGCGCTGTTTGCCCTCGAGCATGTGGATGTATTTTCGGCGCAAGCCCGCGAAATATGTGCGCAACGTGCTATCATTTTTGAGGCTTTATCGGTCATGCCGGGTGTCAAGGCATGGCCCAGTGATGCCAACATGATGCTGGTGCGCGTGCCCGATGCCCAGAAAACCTTCGATGGCATGAAGGCCCGCGGAGTCCTTGTGAAGAACGTTTCTAAAATGCACCCCTTGCTGGCCCAATGCCTGCGTCTGACCGTTGGCACGGCCGACGAGAACAGGCAAATGCTTGACGCCCTCCAACACGCCTTATGACCACAGCACGCACGGCCGAAGTCTCCAGAAACACGGCGGAGACCAAAATCACCATCAAGCTCAATCTTGATGGCTCAGGGCAATCTAAGCTCAATACCGGCATTGGTTTTTTTGACCACATGCTGGACCAGATCGCACGCCACGGCCTGATTGACCTCGACATCGAGGCGCTGGGCGACCTGCACATCGATGGCCACCACACGGTGGAAGACGTGGGCATTACTTTCGGGCAGGCCGTGCACAAGGCGGTGGGTGACAAAAAAGGCATCCGTCGCTACGGACATGCCTATGTGCCGCTCGACGAGGCGCTGTCGCGCGTGGTGATTGATTTCTCAGGCCGGCCCGGGCTGGTGATGAACGTACCCTTCAAGAGCGGCATGATCGGGACGTTTGACAGCCAGTTGGCCCACGAGTTCTTCCAGGGCTTTGTGAACCACGCCTTTGTCACCCTGCATATCGACAACCTGCGTGGCGAGAATGCCCACCATCAGGCCGAGACCGTTTTCAAAGCCTTTGCGCGGGCACTGCGGGCTGCGCTCGAACTGGACCCGCGTGCGGCAGGCACGATACCCTCGACCAAGGGCTCACTGTAGTTTTATGAGGAAAACTGGCCTCTGGCCCTTGTCGGTGTTGCGTAAGAAGCTATGAATTCAGTAGCAAATAAGGTTCCGGCCAAAACCGTTGCCGTGGTGGACTACGGCATGGGCAATCTGCGTTCGGTGTCGCAGGCCGTGCAGGCCGCAGCACAGGGCACGGACTACCACGTGCTGATCACCTCGCACCCGGAAGAAGTGCGGGCTGCCGAACGGGTGGTGTTGCCAGGCCAGGGTGCCATGCCAGACTGCATGCGTGAGTTGCGCGAGTCGGGCCTGCTGGCCTCGGTAATGGAGGCCGCAGCCAGCAAGCCCATGTTCGGTGTGTGCGTGGGCATGCAGATGATGCTGGATCGCAGCCATGAAGGCCCGAGCGAGTGTCTGGGGCTGATTCCCGGTGAAGTCGTCAAGTTCGACCTTGCCGGCAAGTTGCAACCCGATGGCAGCCGTTATAAAGTGCCGCAAATGGGCTGGAATCAGGTTTATCAGACGAGGCCGCACCCGGTTTGGGGCGACGTGCCCGATGCGAGCTACTTCTATTTTGTGCACAGTTTCTATGCCCGACCGTCTGATGCACGCCACAGCGTGGGCGAGGCTGACTACGGGGGGCGCTTCACAGCAGCCATTGCACGCGATAATATTTTCGCAACGCAGTTCCATCCCGAGAAAAGCGCCGCGCATGGCTTGGCCCTGTACCGCAACTTCCTTCACTGGAATCCTTAACCCTACCCATCAGGCAATGCCTGCTCCTGCTAGTTCGAGACTGAAGCACCATGCTGTTAATTCCTGCCATTGACCTGAAAGACGGTCACTGCGTTCGCCTGAAACAAGGTGATATGGATCAATCCACCACCTTTGGAGAAGACCCGGCCGTGATGGCTCGCAGCTGGGTGGACAAGGGCGCCCGACGCCTGCATCTGGTGGACCTGAACGGGGCGTTTGCGGGCCAGCCCAAGAACGAATCCGCGATTCGCAAGATTCTCAAAGAGGTGGGTAGCGAGGTCGACGTCCAGCTGGGTGGTGGCATTCGCGATCTGGACACCATCGAGCGTTACCTTGATGCAGGCCTGCGCTACGTGATCATTGGCACCGCAGCTGTCAAGAACCCCGGGTTTCTGCAGGACGCCTGCACCGCTTTTGGCGGTCACATCATCGTGGGCCTCGACGCAAAGGACGGCAAGGTTGCTACCGATGGCTGGAGCAAACTGACCCGGCATGAAGTGGTCGATCTCGGCAAGAAGTTCGAGGATTACGGCGTGGAGTCCATCATCTACACCGACATCGGTCGCGACGGCATGCTGTCGGGCATCAACATCGAAGCCACCGTCAAACTCGCGCAAGCCCTGACCATCCCGGTCATCGCCTCGGGCGGGCTGAGCAATATGAAGGACATCGAAAGCCTCTGTGAAGTGGAAGACGAAGGTGTTGAGGGCGTGATCTGCGGTCGCGCCATCTACACCGGTGACCTCGATTTCGAAGCAGCCCAGATTCGTGCGGACGAACTTGGTGGCTGACATGGTCGCCACGGGTTCCCATTGTCACGGGTTGTCCATCCTTGCCAGGCAGCTTGTGCCTGCGTTTTATAGCTGATCATGCTGGCTAAAAGAATCATTCCCTGTCTTGATGTGACGGGCGGACGCGTTGTGAAGGGCGTCAATTTCGTTGAGTTGCGGGATGCGGGCGACCCGGTGGAGATCGCTGCGCGTTATAACGAGCAGGGCGCAGATGAACTCACCTTTCTCGACATCACGGCCACCAGTGACGAGCGCGATCTGATCCTGCACATCATTGAGGCAGTGGCCTCTCAAGTGTTCATTCCGCTGACGGTGGGAGGCGGTGTGCGCACGGTGGAAGATGTGCGCCGCCTGCTCAATGCGGGCGCCGACAAGACCAGTTTCAACTCGGCGGCCATTGCCAACCCTCAGATCATCAACGATGTCTCGTCCAAATACGGTTCCCAATGCATTGTGGTGGCCATTGACGCGAAGCGCCGCTCGGATGAGGAAGCCCAGGTCCGTGGCCATGGCTGGGATGTCTACAGCCATGGGGGTCGCAAAAACATGGGACTTGATGCCGTGGCCTGGGCCATCGAGATGGTGCAGCGTGGTGCGGGTGAGCTGCTGCTGACTAGCATGGACCGTGATGGCACCAAGGCCGGCTTCGATTTGGCCCTGACCCGCGCTGTCAGCGATGCGGTGAGTGTGCCCGTGATTGCCTCGGGTGGTGTTGGTACGCTGGACCATCTGGTCGAAGGCATCCAGCAAGGCGGGGCCGATGCGGTGCTGGCGGCCAGCATCTTCCACTACGGCGAGTTCACGGTGGGGCAGGTCAAACAGTACATGGCGAGCCGCGGTATCCCGGTTCGGCTTTGAAAGCATGGCGCCCAGGTGCGCAGGATGTCGATTTCCTGTTTGACCGCCATGGGCTGAATGGCAGGCGTTGCGGGGACACCTTCACAATCACCGACAATATGCAGATGAATTGGCTTGATGATGTGAAATGGGATGCGCAGGGCCTGATCCCGGTGATTGCGCAGGAGGTCGGCAGCAACGACGTGCTGATGTTCGCCTGGATGAACCGGGAAGCCTTGCAAAAAACTGCGGAGCTCGGACGCGCGGTGTATTTCAGCCGTTCCAGGGGCAAACTCTGGTTCAAGGGCGAGGAGTCGGGCCATGTGCAGACCGTGCATGAAATTCGCATGGATTGCGACAATGATGTGCTGTTGCTCAAAGTGACCCAACTCGGCCATACGCCGGGTATTGCCTGTCATACGGGGCGCCACAGCTGCTTTTTCAATCTTTACCAAAATGGTGCCTGGCTAATCAGCGAGCCGGTCTTGAAAGACCCGGACACCATCTACAAATAACGCTTATGTCGACGAATGTTTCCACCACTGTGACTTCTTCAGATAGCCTGGCCCGCTTGGCCCGGGTCATCGAGAGTCGCCTGCCGGGCAACGGTGGCGACCCTGAGGCCAGCTATGTGGCGCGCCTCTTGCACAGGGGGCCGGATGCCTTCCTGAAAAAAATAGGCGAAGAGGCCACCGAGGTGGTCATGGCCGCGAAGGATGCAGAGCACGGGGGCGAGAAAGCCAAGGTGGTCTCCGAGGTGGCCGATCTCTGGTTCCACTGCATGGTGGCTTTGGCGCATTTCGGGCTGGAGCCTGCCGACGTGCTGGCAGAGCTTGAGCGCCGTGAGGGCACCAGCGGTATCGAGGAGAAGGCTTTGCGCAAGGCCATTGCGCGGGAAAGTGAGAGCAAATGAACCCAGAGCAAAGCGAAGCCGAAAAGCTGCAGTCACTGACCACGGTGGGGACCGTCAGCTATGTGCTGCACCTGATTGTCGCAGTGGCGGCGCTGATCCCCGGTGCGCAACTGGGGCCTTTGTTGCTGATCGTGGCACTCGTGATCGACATGGTCAAACGCCCTGACGCCGATGGTACCTGGCATGCCTCGCACTTCCGCTGGCGCATCCGTACCGTCTTGATTGCGGCCCTGCTCTATGCCCTGACCGTGCCATTGTGGTTTTTGTTCATCTGGCCGGGCTGGTTGGCCTGGCTGTTGATTTCCATCTGGTTTCTCTATCGAATTATCAAAGGCATGGTGAACATGAATAAAGGCCTACCCATGGAGGTCGCGGCATGACGGCGACTGCGCATCACAGTGACCCGAACTGTATTTTCTGCAAGATCGTGGCCGGTCAGATCCCGTCCAGGCTGGTGTATCAGGATGATGAACTATTTGCATTTCACGATATCCATCCCTGGGCGCCAGTACATTTCCTGATGGTGCCCAAAAGGCATATTCCTTCGATGGCCCAGGTCACGGATGAGCATGCCGGCCTGCTGGGACGCATGATGGCGCTGGCGCCCAAGCTGGCATTGCAGGAGGGGTGCAACCCCTATCCCGAAGGGGGATTCCGGATCGTCTGCAACACGGGCGACGAGGGCGGGCAGGAGGTACAACACTTGCATGTGCACGTGATCGGTGGCCCCCGCCCCTGGTTAAAGGGCTGAATTCACACAGCTTGTGCGATGGACATCGGTTCGACGCTTAAAATAGTCTTAATTCCTTAGGAGTGATAAATGGGTACGTTTTCTATCTGGCACTGGCTGATCGTTTTGTTGATCGTGGTGATGGTGTTTGGCACCAAGAAGCTCAAGAACATCGGCGGCGACCTGGGCGGCGCAGTCAAGGGTTTCAAGGACGGCATGAAAGAAGGCTCAGCCAGCGCTGAGGAAAAACCTGCTGCCGATGCGGCCAAAGTCGCAAACCAGGCTCCGGGCTCGGCTGAGAAAACCACGATCGACGTGGAAGCCAAGCAAAAATCCTGATCGGATGCCTGATCGCTGCCTTCCGGCTCCCAGCCGCCTGCGTTGTACTGTCCGGCGAGATTCTGGCATGCAGCGTGTCGGTATTCGGGTTGCACAAAACGGCATGAGCGAACTCCATGATTGATCTTGGCCTTTCCAAAATGGCGCTGATCGGCGCGGTGGCACTGATCGTCATCGGGCCGGAAAAGCTGCCGCGCGTGGCGCGCACCGTGGGCGCCTTGCTGGGCAAGGCGCAGCGGTATGTGTCCGATGTCAAGGCTGAAGTTAACCGTTCGATGGAGCTCGATGAGCTCAAGAAGATGAAGGAGACCGTCGAGGGGGCGGCCCATGAGGTCGAAAACTCCATTCAGTCCGGTGCCAGTGATTTTGAGAAGTCATGGGAAGAGGCCACGAGCACTGCATCGAGCAGCTCCTTCGAGGGCGCGTCGGCCGCTTACCCCGAGTACAGACATCCCAAAAAGAATTGGCGGCTCAAGCAGGGGGCGACCCCCAACTGGTACAAGGCACGCACAGGTGTGCGTACCAAGGCGCTGTCTGGTGCCGCTCGCGTTGCACGCTTCAGGCCGAAAAAGCCCAGTTGATGGCCTCTGGAGCCTCTCGCGTTCAGTCTGTTTCCTCCCGCGCTGACAACATGCCAAACGGACCTGGTGCCGAGTCTCCAGGTCAATTTGCCCTTTATTGATTTCCGGTCCCTTTAACGTATGGCAGACGACACAAGCAAAGAAGACGAACTGGCAGGTACTGAACAACCTTTTGTTCAGCACCTCATGGAGTTGCGCGACCGGCTGATCAAGTCCATGCTCGCCATGGGACTGGTCGGGATTGTGTTGGCCATCTATCCAGGGCCCGGCGAACTGTATGACATCCTTGCCGCGCCGCTCGTGGCTCACTTGCCCAAGGGTGCCACGCTCATCGCCACGTCCGTGATCTCGCCTTTCATGGTGCCACTGAAGATATTGATGATGTCGGCGTTCATGATCGCGTTGCCGGTCATATTGTGGCAAGTCTGGTCGTTTGTTGCGCCGGGGCTGTATTCACATGAGAAAAAACTCATGTTGCCACTCGTGATTTCAAGCACCGTTCTGTTCTTCGTGGGCGTTGCGTTCAGTTATTTCTTCGTTTTTGGCCGGGTTTTCAGCTTCATCCAGAGCTTTGCACCCAAAAGCATCACGGCTGCACCTGACATCGAGGCGTATTTGAGTTTTGTGCTCACCATGTTCCTGGCCTTTGGCCTGGCCTTCGAAGTACCTGTCGTCGTAGTCGTGCTCGCCAGGATGGGTATCGTGAGCGTGGAAAAACTCAAGGATTTTCGAGGCTACTTCATCGTGCTGGCATTCATCATTGCCGCCATCGTGACTCCACCTGACGTGGTATCGCAACTGTCCCTGGCGTTGCCTATGGTTCTTCTTTACGAGGTCGGAATCTGGGCGGCACGCTTGTTCGTCAAGCATACCAAGGCCCCAGAAGACAGCGCCGATTCAGCCGAATCCTGACAGGTTTCTGCTTGAGGTGGCTTCCACCAAGAAGCTTTAACTGAAAAGACTGCAGCGCCCGACTCAGCGCATGGGCCTGGACGGCTTCGGACGGACTGTCGGCGTAATCTCCGTGACAGTCGTGTCCTGCTGCCGCTGCACCCTGAATTGGGCTGGACTGCCTGGCTTGAGGGCCGATACGCTGGCCAGCAACTCGCTCACCGTCGCCACAGGCTGACCGGCAACTTCGGTGATAACGTCGCCTGGCCTGATGCCGGCACGTGCAGCCGGGCCGTTTTGCAGCACACCTGTGATGATCACGCCCTGGCGAACTTTCACGCCAAAGGTTTCGGCCAGTTCGGGCGATAACTCGTTGGGCTCGACGCCAATCCAGCCACGTGTTACCTGACCATCCCTGACGATGCTTTCCATCACCATTTTGGCGGTAGAGATGGGAATGGCGAAACCGATTCCCATGCTGCCACCAGAGCGTGAATAGATCGCCGTGTTGATGCCTTGCAGATTGCCGTTGATATCCACCAATGCGCCACCGGAGTTGCCCGGGTTGATGGCCGCATCGGTCTGGATGAAATTCTCAAAAGTGTTGATGCCTAGCTGGCTACGCCCCAGGGCACTCACGATGCCACTGGTGACGGTCTGCCCGACACCAAAAGGATTGCCGATGGCGAGTACCTGATCGCCCACCTGCAAGGAGTCGGAGTTGCCCAGCACGATGACCGGCAATTTGTCGAGTTCGATCTTGAGAATGGCCAGGTCGGTATCCGGGTCAGTGCCAATGACCTTGGCAATGGCACGCCGGCTGTCATTGAGGATGACCTCGATCTGGTCGGCATCTTCCACGACATGGTTGTTGGTCAGGATATAGCCCTGCGCACTGACGATGACGCCGCTGCCAAGGCCCGACTGTGCCTCGCTGCCCTGGTCGCCAAAGAAGAACTTGAACCAGGGGTCTTCGCTGTAAGGATTTTTCCTGGCAACGGTACTGGTATTGATGCTGACTACGGCCGAAGCAGACTTCTGCGCTGCCAGCCTGAAACTGCCCGCCGGTATGGTGCCGGCAGGGCTGACCGGAGCCTGGAGCAGTTCGATCGGGCCGCCGGTGCCAGGGCTGCGCCCGACCCATTCAGGCTTGAGGGTGGCGATGACGAAAAATACCGCCAGCAACACGGTGACAGTTTGTGAGAAATACAGCCAGAAACGTTTCATGCCAGGGGGAGCTTTATGTCGGATGGAGATGGCGGGAGCTTGAGAGACACCAAATTGTAGGCGTGCCGTCGTTGTCCAGTCTTGCCGGGGTGCTTGTACAGTGTCGATAAGCCAGCTTAGCTATGCATCAAGTCATTCACATTCATCCTGAAGCACCCGTCAAGCCTGCGCTGGGCATGCCCTGCAATGGTTGTGGGGTATGTTGCCTGGTGGAGCCTTGTCCCCTGGGGATGGTCTTGTCGAGGCGGCGCACGGGCGCGTGCAACGCACTGCGCTGGCAGGCCGATCTGGCGATATACCGCTGTGGTGCGATTGTCGAGCCGGAGGCGGTCGTGAGGGCGGCTTTGCCAGCGTCGTTACAAGGACTCGCCGTCTTGCTGGCGCCCATGTTGGGCCGTGTGAGTCGACGCTGGGTCGCGGCCGGGGTGGGGTGCGACAGCAGCTTGCAAGTCAGCCCGGGGGAGGATTCGGCACAGACGGGCGTGCATTTCGCCGACAATGCAGGAAGATGATGTGCCGGATACCCGGCAACGATGCATTCCCTGGTACAACCGCATGATGGACCGCCACGCGCTTTTAAACGCTTTTGATGAATTGCTGCAGCCTGATCGCTTTCGCGATTACGGCCCGAATGGCCTGCAGGTGGAGGGCAAGGCCGAGGTGCGCAAAATCGTGTCAGGCGTGACAGCCAGCCGCGCCCTGATCGAAGCCGCGATTGCGGCCCGCGCCGATGCCATCTTTGTGCATCACGGTCTGTTCTGGCGTGGTCAGGACGGGCGGATCACCGGCTGGATGAAGCAGCGCTTGGCCCTGTTGCTGGCGCATGACATCAATCTGTTTGCCTATCACCTGCCGCTGGATGCCCATCCTGAGCTGGGCAACAACGCCCAGTTGGGTGTGCAGTTGGGACTGGTAGCCCAGCGCCGTTTTGGCGAACAGGAGCTGGGATTTCTCGGGATGCGAGCAGATGCGAGCAGCTTCGCCAGTGCGGGACATCTGAAGGTGCATATTGAGGGGGTATTAAATCGGCCTGTCACCCTCGTCGATGGAGGTGTGGGTGCTATTAAAAATATAGCGTGGTGCACGGGGGGGGCACAGGGCTATTTCGAGGCGGCAATCGCTGCCGGGGCAGATGCCTTTGTGACCGGGGAAATTTCCGAGCCGCAGGCGCACTATGCACGTGAATGCGGGGTGGCTTATCTGGCTTGTGGACATCATGCGACCGAACGTTATGGCGCGCCGGCCGTGGCTGCCCACGTGGCTGCAAGTTCAGGGCTGCAGCATGAGTTCATCGAGATTGACAACCCGGCGTGAGCAGCGCATGTCTCAAAGCATTGCCATTACCTTGGGAGATCCTGCCGGCATAGGTCCTGAAATCATTGCCAAGGCGTTTCGGGATGCGCCTGCGTTGATGCGGGGCTGTTTTGTGGTGGGAGATCCGGAAACCGTCCGTCGTGCAGCGCACTGGGTGTGTGAGGCCAGTCATCCCGTGCAGTCCATTGCGTTGATGGAATCATCTCGACAGGCAGTTGATGCGCCTGCGCAGTGCATTCCGGTGCTCGCCATAGACAAGCTCGAAGCGCTGGTGGAGCCTGGTCAGATCAGCGCCCATGCCGGTCGGCACGCAGCCCGCTGCGTGGTCTGGGCGGCACAGGCTGCGTTGCGGGGTGAGATTGCCGCCATGGTGACCGCGCCCCTGCACAAGGAAGCCTTGGCCGCTGCTGGCCCCCCGTTTGCCAGCTTTCCCGGGCATACAGAAATGCTGCAGGCCGAGGCTGCGGCCTATCTGGGAAAGTCCGTCTCGCAGGTGCCGGTGCGGATGATGCTGGCCAATGAAGAGTTGCGCACGGTGCTGGTGAGTATTCACATGTCATTGCGGGATGCCATTGAGGCGGTGACCTTTGACAGGGTATTGCAGACTTTGCGCATCACGCACCAGTCCCTCGCATGGGTATTGGGCCGGGCGCCAAGAATCGGTGTAGCCGGACTGAACCCGCATGCGGGTGAAGGCGGGATTTTCGGACGCGAGGAGATCGAGGTCATCGCGCCGGCCATGGCGGTCGCCCGACAGGAGGGAATCGATGCCAGTGGCCCCTGGGCCCCGGATACCGTGTTCATGCGGGCCCGTGCGACGCCCGTCAAAACGGGGGAGTTCGATGTGGTGGTGGCGATGTACCACGATCAGGGCCTGATCCCCGTGAAATACCTGGGGGTGGAAAAGGGTGTCAACGTCACCCTGGGCCTGCCGCTGGTCCGAACCAGTCCCGATCACGGTACAGCCTTTGACATCGCCGGGACGGGGCGGGCGGATGCCTCCAGCTTGCTGGAGGCTATCCGGATGGCGCGCCAGCTGGCCCAGTCAGGCTGACTGACAGGCTACGCAAACAGCCTATTTTTTCAGGCTGTCCCGGATTTCGCGCAGCAACAGCACATCTTCGGGGGCGGCGGCTGGGGCTGGTGCAGCAACAGGTTCCGACCTCTTGAGGCGGTTGATTTGTTTGATCATCAGGAATATGACAAAGGCAAGAATCGCGAAATTCACGGCTACGGTGATGAAGCTGCCATAGGCAAACACAGGCACTCCGGCTTTCTTCAGGGCATCCAGCGTCATGGCCGTGCCTGGGGGCGCATTGCCCAGCAATAAAAACAGATTGGAGAAGTCCAATTTGCCGACGATGGCACCGACCAGCGGCATGATCAGATCACCGACCATGGAGTCGACAATCTTGCCGAAAGCACCGCCAATGATCACACCGACTGCCAAGTCGATCACATTGCCCTTGACGGCAAACTCCTTAAACTCTTGCATCATGCCCATGATTGAAATACTCCATGCTGTGTGGGAAGCCGCTCAGTATCCATGACGACCTTAGTCTGTCAAGGCGAGCGCTGGTGTTGAAATGGGGCTGGCTGGTCAGCTACAATTAGAAGTTAACCCCAGTAGTGATGTTTTCATTGAGGATTTCCATGAGTGACACCCTAGTCGTCAGCGGTCAGGTCGACACCAGCAAACGGACGTGGCTGATCACCTCCGGTTGTGTTGGTGCCGCAGGAGCCGCAGCAGTTGCAGTTCCCTTCGTCAGCAGCTTTCAACCCTCGGAAAAGGCCAAAGCGGCCGGTGCCGCTGTTGAGGCGGACATTTCGGCGCTCAAACCCGGTGAAAAAATGACGGTGGAATGGCGTGGCAAGCCAGTCTGGATTGTGCGTCGCACACCTGAGCAACTTGCGTCCTTGAACGAGACGGAAAATCAGCTGGCTGATCCAAAGTCTGAGCGCAAGCCCTCCGAGCTCACGCCAGAATATGCGCGCAATCAGGCGCGTTCCATCAAGCCCGAGGTGCTGGTGGCAGTTGGTATCTGCTCACACCTGGGTTGCTCACCGTCCGAGAAGTTTCAAACAGGTGCCCAACCTTCGCTGCCGGATGACTGGCATGGTGGTTTCCTGTGCCCCTGCCATGGTTCGACCTTCGACATGGCTGGTCGCGTGTTCAAGAACAAGCCTGCACCGGACAATCTTGAAATCCCGCCCCATATGTATCTCTCCGACAGCAAGTTGCTGATCGGTGAAGATAAAAAAGCCTGACCCCCAAGCGTTCGGAGCACACGATGGCTGAAATGAAAGAAATCTCCCCCAATGCGCCTGCGGCAGAGAAACTGCTGAACTGGGTCGACAACAGGTTCCCGCTCTCCAAGCTCTACAAAGAGCACATGAGCGAATACTATGCGCCGAAGAACTTCAACTTCTGGTACATCTTCGGTTCGCTCGCCATGCTGGTTCTGGTGATCCAGATTGTCACCGGCATCTTCCTGGTCATGCACTACAAGCCAGACGCGGCCCTGGCTTTCGGCTCGGTCGAGTACATCATGCGCGATGTGCCTTGGGGCTGGCTGATTCGCTACATGCACTCCACGGGCGCTTCGGCGTTCTTTGTCGTGGTTTATCTGCACATGTTCCGTGGCCTGATCTATGGCAGCTACCGCAAGCCGCGTGAGCTGGTCTGGATCTTCGGCTGTGCCATTTTCCTGTGTCTGATGGCTGAAGCCTTCATGGGCTACCTGTTGCCCTGGGGTCAGATGAGCTACTGGGGTGCTCAGGTGATTGTGAACCTGTTTGCCGCGATTCCTTTCGTTGGCCCTGACCTTGCCTTGCTGATTCGCGGCGACTATGTGGTGGGCGATGCGACGCTGAACCGCTTCTTCAGCTTTCACGTGATTGCCGTGCCGCTGGTGCTGCTGGGCTTGGTGGCTGCGCACATCATTGCCCTGCATGAAGTGGGCTCCAACAACCCCGATGGCGTTGAAATCAAGGGTCCCAATGCGCCCAAGGATGCGCAAGGCCACCCTCTGGATGGCATTCCTTTTCACCCTTACTACAGCGTGCACGACATTTTTGGCGTCAGCATGTTCTTGATGGTGTTCAGTGCGATCATCTTTTTCGCGCCCGAGTTCGGCGGCTACTTCCTGGAGTACAACAACTTCATCCCGGCTGATCCGCTGAAGACCCCCGCACACATTGCCCCGGTCTGGTACTTCACGCCGTATTACTCCATGCTGCGTGCCATCACCAGCGAGATGATGTATGCACTGATCGCCTGCGTGGTGGGTGCTGCGATTCTGGGGGTTGCAAAGTTCAAGCTGTCCGCATTGTTCAAGGCGGTGGTGGTTGGCGGCGCTGTGGTGCTGGCGGCCCTGATGTTGGCGATCGACGCCAAGTTCTGGGGTGTGGTTGCCATGGGTGGCGCCGTCATCATCCTGTTCTTCCTGCCTTGGCTCGATCACAGCCCGGTCAAGTCCATTCGCTACCGCCCGAACTGGAACATGTGGCTGTACACAGTGTTCGTGATCAACTTCCTGATCCTCGGTTATCTCGGGGTGCAGCCGCCATCGCCCATTGGCGAGCGGG